>NZ_FNSZ01000001.1:4710000-6027387 GCF_900105245.1 Streptomyces sp. 1222.5
ACGACTTCTCGACTGTCTCAACCATAGGCCCGGTGAAATTGCACTACGAGTAAAGATGCTCGTTTCGCGCAGCAGGACGGAAAGACCCCGGGACCTTTACTACAGTTTGATATTGGTGTTCGGTTCGGCTTGTGTAGGATAGCTGGGAGACTTTGAAGCAGCCACGCCAGTGGTTGTGGAGTCGTCGTTGAAATACCAGTCTGGTCGTGCTGGATGTCTAACCTGGGTCCGTGATCCGGATCAGGGACAGTGTCTGATGGGTAGTTTAACTGGGGCGGTTGCCTCCCAAAGGGTAACGGAGGCGCCCAAAGGTTCCCTCAGCCTGGTTGGCAATCAGGTGTTGAGTGTAAGTGCACAAGGGAGCTTGACTGTGAGACCGACGGGTCGAGCAGGGACGAAAGTCGGGACTAGTGATCCGGCGGTGGCTTGTGGAAGCGCCGTCGCTCAACGGATAAAAGGTACCCCGGGGATAACAGGCTGATCTTCCCCAAGAGTCCATATCGACGGGATGGTTTGGCACCTCGATGTCGGCTCGTCGCATCCTGGGGCTGGAGTCGGTCCCAAGGGTTGGGCTGTTCGCCCATTAAAGCGGTACGCGAGCTGGGTTTAGAACGTCGTGAGACAGTTCGGTCCCTATCCGCTGTGCGCGTAGGAATATTGAGAAGGGCTGTCCCTAGTACGAGAGGACCGGGACGGACGAACCTCTGGTGTGCCAGTTGTCCTGCCAAGGGCATGGCTGGTTGGCTACGTTCGGGAGGGATAACCGCTGAAAGCATCTAAGCGGGAAGCCTGCTTCGAGATGAGTATTCCCACCTCCTTGAGAGGGTAAGGCTCCCAGTAGACGACTGGGTTGATAGGCCAGATATGGAAGCCGGGCAACCGGTGGAGTTGACTGGTACTAATAGGCCGAGGGCTTGTCCATTGATGCTCGCGTTCACTGTGTTGGTTCTGAAACCACGACCAGGTCGCCCCCATGTGTGGGCGTTTCGGTTGAGAGTTTCATAGTGTTTCGGTGGTCATAGCGTGAGGGAAACGCCCGGTTACATTCCGAACCCGGAAGCTAAGCCTCACAGCGCCGATGGTACTGCAGGGGGGACCCTGTGGGAGAGTAGGACGCCGCCGAACAATCTTTGGGAAAACCCCCGCATCCACGGATGCGGGGGTTTTCTGCGTTGTTCAGAAACTTACTTCTGCCGTCTCCACCGTTCCGCCCTGCCGGCCGGGGGCGCTCTGCCACTGCCAGTAGAGGTTGGTATGGGCGATCACCTGTTCCGGTGCCGGAGCGCCGTACTTCGTCAGGTCCTCCGTGGTGTGGGCGTCGGAGACCAGCGTCGCGTCGTAGCCGCGCACGATCGCCCCGTGCAGCGTCGAGCGGATACAGGCGTCCGTCTGGGCACCCGAGACGAGGAGCCGGCCCACCTTGTGCTCGGCCAGCACGTCCTCCAGGTCGGTGTCCTCGAAGGAGTCCCCGTACTTCTTGTGGATGAGCGGCTCCGCGTCGAGGCGGGTCAGCTCGGGCACGTACCGCCAGCTCTCGCTGCCGTGCTCCAGCTCCTCGCTCGAGTGCTGCACCCAGACGACCGGTGCACCCGCCGTGCGGGCCTTGTCGATCAGGGTGTTGATGTTCGCGATGACGCCGTCGCGGTCGTGGGCGTCCGCCACCACGCCGTTCTGGACGTCGATGACGAGGACAGCGGTGTTCGGCCGATCGGGAAGTGTGGTCATGCGCCCAGCCTAGGAGCGGCCACTGACAGCGGGCACCGGTATTTGAGGTGAGAGATGCCGCGGGGCGTGACTACCGTTGGCTGCATGAACACCCCCACCAGCGGCTACACCGTCCGCGCGATACGACCCGAAGACTGGACGGCCGTACGGCAGCTGCGCCTCGACGCGCTGCGGGACCCGGTCGCCCACCTCGCCTTCCTGGAGACGTACGAGGAGGCCGCGGCCAAGACGGACGCCTTCTGGCAGGACCGGGCGATCGGCTCCGGAGAAGGTTCGTCCGCCGCCCGGCAGATCATCGCCGAGGCCCCGGACGGCACCTGGGCCGGCACCGTCACCGTGCTCGTCGAGGAGGCCGGCACGGAGGACTGGGCCGGCCACCCGGTCGAGCGGCGGCAGGGGCACGTCGTCGGCGTCTTCGTGCGCCCCGAGCACCGCGGGAACGGACTGATCAAGGCGCTGTTCGACGCCGGGGTGGAATGGGCGTGGCAGCGCGGCGCCGAGCGGGTACGGCTGTTCGTCCACGCCGACAACGCGCGGGCACAGAGCGCCTACCGCAAGGTGGGCTTCGTACCGAGCGGACTGGTCGTCGCGTTCACCAAGGACGAAGGGGAGAACGAGAGGGAGTTCGTCCTGGACCGCCGGCCCTAGGCCACCCCTGGACGCCCCCCGGACCGCTCCTGGGGCAGGAGCTCCTGCTGCGGCCAGCGGGAACGGGCCTGTTCCTGGGAGCGGAGCAGGACCAGCGTCGGCAGCCCCTGCCCCGGGCCGGCGGCGAGCAGCGCCGGCAGCTCGGGGAAGGGCGCGACGGCGGCGATGTCGTCCAGGACCACCGTGAGTGGTGGGTCGAGCCGACCGGAGGATGACCGTTCGGCCATGCGCCGGCCGCGCTCGACCACGCTGGAGACGAGGGCCGTCAGGAGCGGCATCGCGCCGGGGTTGCTCCGCGGGTCCTCGATGGATTCACCGACCACATAAAGCGTGCCCCCTTCGTGGACGAAGGAATCCAAGGCGAGCGCATCGGTTCGATGGGGAGTGCATGCCTCGCGAACGTTGACCGTGAAGAGGGCGGACAGAGCCCGGCTGGTCAACTCCTGGGCGATGTCCCGGCGTTCCGGATGCGCGGTCAGAGCCGCCTCCAGCTCGCCGGCGGCGCCCGGCGCGGCCTTGGGGTGGGTGCGCAGGGTGCGTACGGCGTCCTGCACCTGGGTGCCCTGGGACCAGCGGTGGACATGACGGACGGTGCGGTTCTCCAGGGCGGCGGCGTGGAGGTAGCTGCGCAGGAGGGTTATCGCCGTGTCGGCCACCGCCTGGTCGATCCTGGCCGTGGGCCGCACGGGACCGAGGAGGGCGGTGGCCCTGTTCAGCGCCGTCTGGCGGTCCTCGCAGCCGGCCGTGGGCGACCAGTGGAGACGGGCCGGGGTGTCGCAGAGGTGCGTGGGGTCGTAGAGGAGGGCGGGGCCGAGCTTGGCCCTGGCGTCCTTGGTGTCCTGCCACAGTGCCGGGTTCGAGGTGACGACCAGGGCCGGGCCCTCCGCGTCCCGTACGGCCCGGGCCGCGGCCGGCCGGCGGGTCTCCCGGGAGCCGTAGCGCACCGGGCCCTCGTCGCGGGGCGTTTCCGGCGCTTCCCACGCGCCCGCACGCTCCGCGTCCGCGGCGACGGCATCCAGGGCGGCCGGCGCGGACGCCCGTCGCGGTGCCTCCGCCGGTGCCGCGTCCACTGTCTCCACCGCGGCGGCCGGCCGCACCTCCGTCGGCCGTGACTCGGGGATCGGCTCCGGGCGCGGCTCGGGGACCTCATGGGGCTGCTCGGGAACCTCTGCGGGCCGCTGGGCCGCGGCGGGCGTCGGAGCAGTCGTGTGCGCCCTGTTGGTGGCCCGCCGCGTCTTCCCCGCGCGCCAGCGGGTCACCACGCCCAGCGCGAAGACGGTGAGGACGAGCAGGATCATCAGCTGCCCGATGAACAGGCCCCAGAACAGGCCCCAGCCGGACAGCTGGGAGGCCGGGGTGTCCGGCCAGGCACCGGGGACGTCGTGCGGGCGGCCGATGAGATGCCGCATGGCGAGCGGGGTGCGGGTGAACGTGACGCCGTCGGGCCAGGCGCCCTGGGCGAAGAGGGCCGCCAGTCCGGTGGCCGTCCAGACGAGCACGGTCATGCCGAGGAGGAACGCGAGTATGCCGACCAGCAGGCCGTCGGGGATGCCGCCCTGGCCGTCGCGGCGGTCGTCCGGTCTCACCCTGTTCTCTCCCTACGCCACCGTCGATTCCGAGTCGCCGAGGTGCTGCTCCACGAAGGCCGCCGCCCGCTGCTCGGCCTCCAGTTCGGCCGCGTGCAGGGCGTCGTCGTCCGTGAGGTCGCTGGCGGACTCGGTCATCGCGCGGTCGGTGAAGACCAGTGGCCGTTCCGTCTCCGTGACCAGGTGCTTGACCACCTGGACGTTTCCGTTGACGTCCCACACGGCGATGCCGGGCGTCAGCGTCGGAATGATTTCCACCGCCCATCTGGGCAAACCCAGCACCCGGCCGGTGGCCCGGGCCTCGTCCGCCTTCTGGGCGTAGATCGTCCTGGTCGACGCCATCTTGAGGATCGCCGCAGCCTCCTTCGCCGCGGCGCCGTCGACCACGTCGGACAGGTGGTGGACGACCGCCACGAAGGACAGGCCGAGCCGGCGGCCGAACTTCAGCAGGCGCTGGAACAGCTGGGCCACGAAGGGGCTGTTGATGATGTGCCAGGCCTCCTCGACCAGGAAGATGCGCTTCTTCCGGTCGGGGCGGATCCAGGTGTGCTCCAGCCACACGCCGACGATCGCCATGAGGATCGGCATGGCGATGGAGTTGCGGTCGATGTGGGAGAGGTCGAAGACGATCAGCGGCGCGTCCAGGTCGATGCCGACCGTGGTCGGGCCGTCGAACATGCCCCGCAGGTCACCGTCGACCAGCCGGTCCAGCACCAGGGCGACGTCGAGCCCCCAGGCCCGTACGTCGTCTATGGCGACGTTCATCGCCTCCGCCGACTCCGGTTCCGGGTGCCGCAGCTGCTCGACGATGTCGGTCAGGACGGGCTGGCGGTCCAGGATGGTCTCGTTGACGAAGCTGTGTGCGACCTTGAGGGCGAAGCCGGAGCGTTCGTCCAGGCCGTGGCCCATCGCCACCTCGATGATCGTCCGGAGCAGCGCGAGCTGGCCGGTCGTGGTGATCGAGGGGTCCAGGGGGTTGAGCCGGATCCCGTGGTTCAGGGCGGCCGTCGGGTCGAGCCGGATGGGGGTTATCCCCAGCTCCTGCGCGATGAGGTTCCACTCGCCGACCCCGTCCTCGCCCTGCGCGTCCAGGACGACGACCTGCCGGTCCCTGAAGCGCAGCTGGCGCAGTACGTACGTCTTCTCCAGCGCCGACTTGCCGTTGCCGGACTCGCCGAGGACGAGCCAGTGCGGGGCCGGCAGCTGCTGGCCGTAGAGCTGGAACGGGTCGTAGATGTAGCCCTTTCCGGAGTAGACCTCGCGGCCGATGATGACGCCGGAGTCGCCGAGGCCGGGCGCGGCGGTGGGCAGATAGACCGCCTGGGCCTGGCCCGTGGAGGTGCGCACCGGCAGCCGGGTCGTCTCGACCTTCCCGAAGAGGAAGGAGGTGAAGGCCTCGGTGAGGACGGACAGCGGATCCCGCATCGGCGAATCAGCCCCTACCTTCGGATGCCGGTGGCGAAGGGAAGTGTGTTCACGAACGCGCGGTGGTGCTCACGGTCGCACCACTCCAGCTTGAGGTACGACTTGCCCGCGGAGGCTCTTATCGTGCGCTTGTCGCGTGCCAGCGAGTCGGGGGTGCGGGAGGAGACGGTGATGTAGCCGACGAGGTTGACGCCCGCGGCGCCGCTGGCGAGGTCCTCGCCCCGCTGGTCGAGGCGGTTGTGCGCGGCGATGTCCCGGGGGTCCACGGTCCGGTTCATCTTGGCGGCGCGGGAGGCCTCGGCCTCGTCGTTGGTCTTCTCGGTCAGCATGCGTTCGATGGCCACCTCGGTGGGCTCGAGATCCATCGTCACGGCGACCGTCCGGATGACGTCCGGGGTGTGGACGAGGAGCGGGGCGAGGAAGTTGACGCCGACGGGCGTCATCGGCCACTCCTTCACCCAGGCGGTGGCGTGGCACCAGGGGGCGCGGGTGCTGGACTCCCGGGTCTTGGCCTGGAGGTAGGTGGGCTCCATGGCGTCAAGCTCGGCCGGCCAGGCGTTGCGCCGGGTCATCGCCTGGATGTGGTCGATGGGGTGGTCCGGGTCGTACATGGAGTGGATCAGCGAGGCGAGCCGGCCCTGGCCGAGCGGCTGCCGGACGCGGATGTCGGCCTCCTGGAGCCGCGAGCAGATGTCGGTCAGCTCGCGGGCCATGACCACGGCGAGGCCGGCGTCCCGGTCGACCTTGGCGCCGTGCGCGCGGACGGCACGGGCCATCGCGTTGGCCTCGGCGGCCAGGTCGCGGGTGAAGTGCATGCAGGCGACGAGGTAGGCGCGGTGCTGCTCGCTGCTGGTGGACACCATGGACTGGAGCTGCTCGTACGACCCCTGGAGCCAGTCGGGGGAGCGGCTGTCGCCGCGCAGGGCCACGTCCTTGGCGTGGGCGTCCGGGTCGGCGGGCAGCGTACGGGCGAGCATCTGGAGCCGGGTGACGAAGCCGTCGCCGTTGGCCACGTGCTTGAGCAGCGTGCCGAAGCGGTCGACCAGGGCCTCCTGGTCCTCGGAGTCGCGCAGGCCCACGCCGGGGCCCTCGATCTCGATGGCGGCCGTGACGGTCTTCCGGTCGGCGTGCAGCAGTACGGCGATCTCGTCCGGTCCGAAGGGGGCGGCGAGCCAGGTGATGCGCCCGATGCCGGGGGGCGGGCCGACCTCCACCTCCCGTCCGTCGATCCGGGTGCCGGCGTCCATCACACCGGAGCGGTACGTGGCGCCGCGCTTGACGGTGCGCTTGTAGCTGCGGTTGATCTCGAACCACCGGTAGAAGGTGCGGCGCTTGTACGGCACGTAGACCGCGGCGAGCGCGAGCAGGGGGAAGCCCATCAGCAGCACGATCCGCAGGGACAGGTACGGGACGAGGAGTCCGCACATCATGCCGAGGAACGCGCCGGCGATGATCAGCGCGATCTCGCCGGACTCGCGGTTCCGGCCGACGATCGCGTTCGGCCGGGCGCGGCCGATCAGATACGTACGGCGGGGCGTGACCGGATGGGACAGGTGGGACTCGGTCGTCAACGCCCTTCACCTCCCGAGCGGTTGTTGCGGGTGTTGCTTGCGTGCGGGGTGTTGACCGGGCTGGGCGCGCGGGGCGCGGGCGCGGCGGAGGGGACGGCTCCGCCGTTGCCCCCGGCGGGGGTACGGCTGCTGTGGGCGGCGACTCCGCCGCTGGCGGGGTTGGCCGGGCGCGGGGAGCCGGATCCGCCTGCTCCCGCGTTGCTGTCGGCGCGGGAGCTGTGGGTCTTGATGCCCTGGGCGACGAGGGTGGCGGGGGAGCTGATGACCGCCGCGGCCTTGCCCTCGGCGCCCTGCATGATGCGGTTGTTGCGGGAGCCGGCGAGCTCGTCGCCGAAGCCGGGGACGAAGCGGTAGATCATCGCGCTGGCGAAGATGGCGAGCAGGATGATGGCGAGGCCGGAGACGACGGCGGAGAAGGCGTCGGGGCCGTTGTCGCCGGAGAGGGCGCCGGCGAGTCCGAGCACGATCACGATGACCGGTTTGACGAGGATGACGGCGATCATGACGCCGGCCCAGCGGCGGACGTGGCCCCACAGGTTCTTGTCGACCAGGCCCGCGTAGACGACGGTGCCGAGGAGGGCGCCGACGTAGAGGAGGGCGGCGCGGATGACCAGCTCCAGCCAGAGGATGCCGGCGGCGAGGATGCTGACCAGGGAGACGACGATCAGCATGATCGGTCCGCCGCCGATGTCGTTGCCCTTGCCGAGGGCGCCGGAGAAGGTGCCGAAGAACGTGTCGGTCTGGTCGCCGGTGGCTTTCGCGAGGACGTCCGTGACGCCGTCGGTGGCCGAGACGACGGTGTAGAGGATCAGGGGGGTGAAGGCGGAGGCGAGCACGGTGAGCCACAGGAAGCCGACGGCCTCGGAGATGGCGGTGGTGAGGGGGACACCGCGGACGGCTCGCTTGGCGACGGCCAGCAGCCACAGCAGGAGCGTGAGGATCGTGGACGCGGCGAACACGACGGCGTACTGCTGAAGGAACTTGGCATTGGTGAAGTCGACGTTGGCGGTCTCCTTCACGGCCTTGCTGAGCTTTTCCACCGTCCACGCGGCGGCCTCGGCGCATCCCTTCGCCAGCGACGACAGAGGGTCGAGTGTGCCCGCGTCGGGCGTGGTGGCACCACCGGACCCGCTGGAGGTGTTGCCGCGCTCGCAGTACTTCTTGGCCTCCCCGGAGATGACGCCACAGTTGTACTTGCTCTTCGACGGCGAGGGGGACGGGCTGCCCGAAGGGGTGGGTGTGGGCGCGGCGACGGCGCGGGTGGCCAGCAGTACGGCCGTGGTCTGCACGGCTGTCACGACTCCGGCGAGCTTGAGCGCACGGTGCGAGCTACCGGGCATACGTGAACCCTCCGTACTCTTCGGTGGCCTTGCTGATCTCGGCGGAGGTGGCGGCCTTGTCGTCACCGGGCACCGGCGCTGGGCCGTTCTTCTGCGCGTCCGAGGCGATCTTCCAATCACCGTCGGACCACCGCAGATCGAACGTCCAGGTCTTCCAGGACGAGGTGACCGGGTCGGTCGAGGTGTTGCCGGCCATGCCGATGAGCCCCAGGTACCAGACCGCGACCTTGGCCTTGTCGTCCTGGTACTGCCGCACGCTCGTGCCGATCGGGACCACTCTCGATACGAACGTGCTGCCGTTGGGCGGATTGCCCGAGGGGTCGAGGCCCATTCTGGCGAGGAACTCCGCCGAATAGGCCTGGTCCATGGGGGTCTGCAGACGGGACGCCGCGTCGGAGGTGTACAGGAGGTCCAGCAGCGTGTGTCGGCTCTCTTTCCTGAACATGCCGGTGGAGCCCAGCGCTACGGCGTAGTTCGAGGCCGCCGACTGTGCACCCTGCTCGCTGTGGGCGAATCCCGTGGGCACGCCGGTGGACTTGGATTCCACCGGCCTGGTGCCGGTTGCGGTAGTCGCGGCCGCCGTCGGCCGGGTCTGTTTGTTCGTCGTGTTGTCGGACGACGAGTCGTCGCCGCGGTTCGCGAAGGCGATCGCCGCGATGAGGAGGACGACCACGCCGACCACCGTGACCAGGCTCCGGGAGGAGGAGCGGCGGCCGACGCGGCGTGGAGCGCCGCCGTAGGGGTCGCCCTCGGGCAGCCGGGTACGGGTGTGACCCGCGTCGCCGTAGTCGGTGTAGCCCTGCTCGTCTCCGAGACTCATGCCGCCTGCGCCCCCTCACCCTCGTAGGCATACGACGGTAGCCGTGCTGGTTCCCGCGCGGGCGCGGTGTGGTGACTCGACATCAGGGAAACGCAACCTCAGCCGGTGGGCACGACGGGTGGGTGGGGGTGGAGGGGACGGCCGGTTGCCGCGGATGAACGGGCGTCAGACCGCCATGCCGTACACGATGGTGAACAGTGTGCCGAGGGAACCGATGATGAAGACACCGGTGAGACCGGCGATGATGAGGCCCTTGCCCTGTTCCGCGCTGAACGTGTCGCGCAGGGCCGTCGCTCCGATCCGCTGCTTGGCGGCACCCCATACCGCGATGCCGAGGCAGAGGAGGATGGCCACGGCCATGACCACCTCGATCATCACCTTGGCCTCGTTGCCCAGGCTGCCGAAGGGGCCCCAGTCCGGAGCGATCCCGCCGATGATGGTGTTGATGTCTCCCTTGTCGGCCGCAAAGAGCATGTAAGTCACCGCCCCTGGTGGGTAGTTCCGCGAGCGCCCCTGCGGTGTGCAGAGGACAGGCCTCATTGTCGCCGACAACGCCGCCAACGTATGTCGACTTGACGTCATTGACTGGCGGGTTTCGTACGAATGGCGCGTATGGTCACTCTGTGTATCACGGCAGGTCACCGCGGGCAACGAGGTCCGACCGGAACCTGTCGTGTGGTTCTGTCGTTGACCCCCTCTACGGCCATGTCCGTTTTCTGACGGCTGGTCGGGTGAGGTGTCGAGACGATGTTCTCACGGCCCGTCAGGGGGGCGGGGTGCCGGGGCGACGCGGATCGGCCCGCCGTCAGCGGGGCGTGAGGCCGTGCAGGAGCAGGTGGACGTGGGCGTCCAGGCCGGCCAGGGTCTCCTCCGCGTCGAGCGCGCAGCCGGCGATGAGCGCGGCCAGCCCGTGCAGGCTCGCCGCGGCGACGGTGGTGATGCGCTCGGGGTCGCCCTGGACGATCTCGCCCCGCTCCTGGGCGTCCGCGATCATCCGGGTGAAGGAGCCGAGGGACTGGTCCACGGCGGCGGCGAGCTGGGCGGAGCTGTCGGGGTCGTGCTTGCGCGCGAACATCAGCTCCAGGAGCTCGGGGTTCTCGACGGCGAACCCCAGGTAGGCCCGGGCGAGCGCGGTCATCCGCTGCTCGAAGGACTGGTCCGGGCGGTCGGCGGCGCTGCTCAGGGCCTCGTTCAGGCGCTCGTACCCGTCGAGCGCGAGGGCGTCGATCAGGGCCTGCTTGTCCTTGAAGTGCCGGCCCGGGGCGGCGTGGCTCACGCCGATGTCGCGCGCCATCTCGCGCAGCGAGAGGGCGCCCGCGCCCTTCTCGCGCAGCGTGCGCTCGGCGCTTTCGAGCAGGGCGGCGCGCAGGTCCCCGTGGTGGTAGGGGCGGTTCGCGGGTGACGGGGACATGCGGGACATGCGCGCCATCGTATCTCGATGTAGTCGGCGCCAATATAGTTGGCACTGCCACCATTGTTGTCATTGACAGCATTGTTGCCGCTGCCTACATTGGCGTCATGACTGAGACGAGCGAAGCGCGCGGCAAGCGCGCCAAGTGGAACGCGACCCACCTCCCCGACCTGAGCGGCCGCACGGCCGTGATCACCGGTGCCAACAGCGGTATCGGCCTCACCGCCGCCCAGGCGTTGGCCCGGGCCGGTGCGCACGTGGTGCTGGCCGTACGGGACCTCGGGCGGGGCGGCGCCGCGGCGGCGAAGGTGGGCGGCAGCACCGAGGTGCGCCGGCTGGACCTGGCCGACCTGGACTCGGTGCGCGAGTTCGCCGCCGGCTGGGACCGTCCGCTGGACGTACTGATCAACAACGCGGGCGTGATGCTCCTGCCGGAGCAGCGGACGAAGCAGGGCTTCGAGATGCAGTTCGGCACCAACCACCTCGGCCACTTCGCGCTGACCAACCTGCTGCTGCCCTACGTGACCGACCGGGTGGTGACCGTGGCGTCCGCCGCGCACCGCATGGGCGACGGGCGGATCGACTTCGAGGACGTCAATCTGACGCGCGGCTACGGCCCCCAGCGTGCCTACTCCCAGTCCAAGCTGGCGAACCTCCTGTTCACCCTGGAGCTGCAGCGGCGCCTCACCGAGGCCGGATCCGGGGTGCGCGCCCTGGCGGCCCACCCCGGCTGGTCCGCGACCAACCTCCAGGACCACGCCGCCAACCCGGTCGTCCGGGTGCTGATGCGGACCGGCAACCGGTTCCTCGCCCAGGACGACAGGGCCGGCGCCCTGCCCACCCTGTACGCGGCGAGCCAGGACCTGCCCGGAGCGGCCTACGTCGGCCCCGACGGGCTGGGCGAGATGCGCGGTGCCCCCACCCTGGTCGGCCGCAGCGCGGCGGCGAGCGACCCGGAGGCGGCCCGCCGACTGTGGACCCTCTCGGAGGAACTGACGGGCGTGAGGTGGGGACTGCCCACGTCCGTCCGATGACAACCCGTGCCCGGCCGACTCACCGTGCATGAGCCCCAGCGGTGGCGGGAAGGCGGGGATTCACTGGAAAATCTGGGTGAAGCCGGCGCGGGAATCTCACCTTCGTGGGACAGAGTGGGGCCTGATGAAGCGCATCTCACGCAGCTCGGTCACCTCGCGTCCCGCGTTGCTCGGTGCCGTGGTGCTGCTCGCCCTGACCTCGGCCTCCGTGGCCGCCGCCGACGACGGACCGGGGCCGCTCGGGGTCACCGCGGACGCCGCCGTGACCCGGCAGAGCGTCCGGGTGGGCGCGCTCTTCGCCGCGGACCGGGCGGACCGGCTCGCCGGGGGCCACTTCTGTACCGCGTCGGTGGTGCACAGCTCGCGCGGCGACCTGATCGTCACCGCCGCCCACTGCGTGGACGGACCCGACGTCGACCTGGTGTTCGTGCCGGGCTACCGGGACGGGCGGGCACCGTACGGGGTGTGGCGGGTGACGCGGCGCTTCCTTCCCGACGGCTGGGCCGAGGGCCGGGACGAGGACAGCGACCTCGCCTTCGCCACCGTCGCCGGACCGGACGGCCGGCACGTGGAGGACGTGGTCGGCGCCGACCGGTTCGCGACCGGGACGGCCACCGGCGCCACCGCCGTGACCGTCACCGGGTACCCGGACTCCCGGGAGGTGCCCGTCCGGTGCACCAACAAGCCGGCCCCGCACAGCCGTACGCAGCAGCGCATCGACTGCCCCGATCTCACCGGCGGCACCAGCGGCAGCCCCTGGGTCAACGGCGACGGCCAGGTCGTCGGCGTCCTCGGAGGCCACGAGAAGGGCGGCGCCACGGCGGACGTCTCCTACAGCGTGGTCCTCGGCGGCGAGGCGGCGGAGCTGTACCGGGACGCGTCGAACGCCTCCTGATCCGGGCGGCCGCCGGCGGCAGCGTGACTGAGAGAGCGTCACTCCCGGCCGCCCACCTGTGAAATGACGCCACTTCGCGTCCAAATGGCCGTGAACCGCGCGCGCATGGGGGAAAGTTGAAACGTGCGGAAGGTATGGGTGATCGGTGGGGCGGCCGTCGGGCTCGGCATGGGGTTCGTCATGCTGCTCGTCGTCGGGGTGTACATCGTCGCCGGGAACCTCGTCAACGGAGTGACCTCCGGGGGCCGGGGTCTGGCCAAGGGAGCCGTACCGGCCGCCTACAAGCAGCTCGTGCAGCAGTGGGGCAACCTGTGCCCGGCGCTCAGCCCGGCGCTGCTCGCCGCCCAGCTGTACCAGGAGAGCGGTTGGAACCCGACGGTCGTCAGTCCGGCCGACGCGCGCGGCATCGCCCAGTTCATCCCGAGCACCTGGGCGACGCACGGCATCGACGGCAACGGCGACGGCAAGCGCGACATCTGGGACCCGAATGACGCGATTCCGTCGGCCGCCTCGTACGACTGCGAGCTCGCCAAGTACGTGAAGGACGTGCCCGGGAACACCTCCGACAACATGCTCGCCGCCTACAACGCGGGGGCCTACCGCGTCATAAGGGCGGGCGGGGTGCCGGCCATCAGCGAGACGCGGAACTACGTCCAGCGGATCCGCAGCCTGGAGAAGAGCTTCGCCGCCCCGGTCACCCGGCTCGACCCGACCCGGCAGGCCGCCGGCGCCATCGCCTTCGCCCAGGGCAAGCTGGGCACGCCCTATCTGTGGGGCGGCAACGGCACCGCCGACCAGGGTGGACGCTTCGACTGCTCGGGCCTGACCAAGGCCGCCTACGACAAGGTCGGCATCACCCTGCCCCGGGTGGCCAACGACCAGTACAACGCGGGCGCGCACCCCTCACGGGACCAACTGCTCCCCGGTGACCTGGTGTTCTTCTCGGACGACCTCACCGACTCCCGGGCCATCCGGCACGTGGGTATCTACGTCGGCGGCGGGTACATGATCGACGCGCCCAGGTCGGGGGCGGTGATCCGGTTCGACCCGATCGACACCCCCGACTACTTCGGCGCCACACGGGTCACCGAAGATGGCGCAAAAGCGCTCCCCACGACGGTGTGAACCGAGCGTGAACCCACCCCCTGAGCTGCGGAGATGAGTCTCTCTTCGATAACGTCTGAGTGATCATTCAGTGGAGAGTGGAACGTATTGATGGTGGCTGTGCGTTCCTGTTGACGTAGCCGAGCGGACGTCAGTACGGCAGTGCAGCTGAAGCGGGTCTACGAACCACGGGGGCAGGACCGACGCACGCCCGGTGCGTCCGGAATGACGACGAAGGGGCCGCAGCACCATGGCTGTACTCGCCGAATCCGGATCGAACCCCGACGTCGACCTGCTCTACGACATCAATGGCCTGGCCAAGGATGCCCCGCCCTGGTTCGACCGGATCATGGAGTTCGTGGGCGAGTACGGCCTGCTGCTCGCGATGGTGCTGCTGATCATGTGGTGCTGGTGGTCCGTGCGGCGCCGCGGTGGCGAGGAGGCGGCGCCCTCGGTGGCCGCGCTCGTGTGGGCCCCGCTCGCGGCGGGCCTCGCGGTCCTGGTGAACGTGCCGATCCGCGGCTTCGTCGAACGCCCCCGCCCCTTCGTCGACCACCAGGGCCTGGACGTCCTCGTCTCCGGCAAGAGCGACTTCTCCTTCGTCAGCGACCACGCCACGATCACCATGGCCCTCGGCGTCGGACTCTTCGTCGCCAACCGGAGGTTCGGCCTCGCCGGCATCGGACTGGCCCTGCTGGAGGGCTTCTGCCGGGTCTACATGGGCGTGCACTACCCGACGGACGTCGTCGGCGGCTTCGCCCTCGGCACGGCGGTCGTCCTGCTGCTGTCGCCGCTCGCCACGGCACTGCTCACCCCGCTGATGCGGGCCGTGGAGCGTTCGCCGCGCGCCGGCTGGATCGTGCGGCGGCGGCCGGCGGAGCGGGCGCACCGGGACGCCCTGGTTTCTGGCACCCGCACGCCCCTGGAGTCGGAGGAGCGCGACCTCGCGGCGTAGCCGTAGGCTCCCGCGCCTGACCGAGTTCTCCGCCGCGGTGTGCCCGCCACCCACCGCGCCGCTCCAGGTGCCGGCGGCGACAGCGGTGGCCATGGCGCCGTACGACATGAACGCCGGCGACCACGGGCGGGCGGTGGCGCTACAGCCCCTGCGCGTAGGAGAAGAAGCGCTGCGGGTCGTAGCTCTTCTTCACCTTCGCCAGCCGGGTCGCCGCGTCGCCGTAGTACGCCTTGCGCCAGTCCTTGAGCGTCGGGTCCGTGTAGTTCTGGTACGCCGCACCGGAGGCGTACGGCTTCATCGCGCCGTGCGCCGCGGTCAGCCAGGACTGGGCGGTGCCGCCGGACGCGCCCGCGCCCCAGGAGGCGATGTACTGGGCCAGCATCCGGGAGCGGCGGTGGACGAACGCCGTCGCGGTGGGGGAGACCCGGTTGACCGCTCCGCCGAGGGCCGTGAACGCGATGCTTCCCGCGCCGCCGCGCACCGAGGCGATCTGCTTCAGCACGGTCTGGATGCCCGCGGCGGACAGCGAGCGGTCGAAGAAGTCGGAGCGGGCGGCGTAGGTCTCGCGGCCCAGCTTGCCCTGCGGGGAGCGGCCCGGGGTGGAGCCGGGCAGATGGCACTGGGCGTCGGTGGAGAAGGAGGAGCAGCCGGCGTAGATCTCCATCGCCTCCTCGTAGCCGCGGCGGCGCAGGGAGACGGAGGAGGCGTTCGCCCCGGCCTTGTGGGCCAGGCGGTCCACGGCGTTCTGCAGCTCGCCGTAGGTACCGAGGGAGAAGCAGGCCACCGAGACGGTCGGGGTCCGGCCCGGGGAGCAGGCCAGGTGCAGGGAGGACCAGATCTCGTCGGGCTGGGTCGGGCCCCACTCCTGCCAGGCCTTGAGCACCGCGGCCGCCTTCGACCACGGCCACGTCATGTAGGCGGTGACCGCCTGCGGTGCCGCGTGGGTCTTGAAGTGCAGCTCGGTGACGACGCCGAAGTTGCCGTTGCCCGCGCCGCGCAGCGCCCAGAAGAGATCGGAGTGGTGGGTGGCGTCGGCGGTGACCTGGGTGCCGTCGGCCGTGATCAGTGTGGCCTGGGTGAGGCTGTCGCAGGTCAGGCCGTAGGCGCGGGAGGCGACACCGTGGCCGCCGCCGAGCACCAGGCCGGAGACGCCGACGGTGGGGCAGGAGCCCGCGGGTATGGTCACGCCCTTCGCGGCCAGCGCGCGGTAGACGTCGATCAGCTTCGAGCCGGCGCCCACGACCGCCTGCCCGCCGCTGACCCGGATCCGGTTCAGCCTGGAGACGTCGAGGATCAGGCGGTTGTCGCCGGAGGAGTAGCCCGCGTAGGAGTGGCCGCCGTTGCGTATGGACACCCGGATGTCGTGCGCGCGGGCGTAGCTCAGGGTCGTACGGATGTCGGCGGCGTGCGCGACGTAGGCGACCGCGGCGGGCTTCAGGCCGTCGAAGCGGGTGTTGTACAGCTGGTGCGCCGTCTTCCAGGAGGCGTCGCCGGGCCGCAGCAGGGTGCCGTCGAGATCACGGGCGAGGGCCGCCCAGTTCGCGGCGGCGCCTGCGCTGGTGGTCTTCAGGGAGGTAAGAGACGATGAGCCGGGCGACGGCGTGCGGCTGTGCGCCGTCGCGGAGGCGGAGTGGCTCCCGTCCGCACCGCACGCGGTCAGTGCGGTCGTCGCGAGGGCGGCCGCACCGCTCGAGATGAATGTACGCCGTTCCATGTCCGTCGCCTTTCCTCGGCTCTCCTGGAACGAGACGACGGCGCGTGCGGCAGGGTTCCCCCGAACGAGCTAAGAACGTCGAATATGTGTGCGTGCAACCCAAAGGTTGGAACCTCCACGTGCCCTCCCCGTAAGCATTCCGTGACCTCACCGGGCTGACGGCAGGGGTTCACCCGCCGTTCACTTCCGGCCATCGGCGGCTTCACCTGTTCTGCCTAATTTCGGCCGTGCACGGTGCGGAGGGGCGGCAAGACATGCGCCCACCTCACCTCACGACCTCGCACGCCGCCGACAGCGGCGGCTTCAGGAAGGAACACCCGAAAGTGAAGCTTCAGCGCAAGAACCGGCTGCGCGCCCTCTCCCTCGGTGCTGTCGCCGTCTCCGGCGCCCTGGCCCTCACGGCGTGCGGCTCGGACGACAACGGTGACGGTGGCAAGGCGACGGGCAGCTCGAGCGCGGCCGCGAACGCCGGCTCGATCAAGTGTGACGACGCCAAGGGTCAGCTGCTCGCCGACGGCTCCTCCGCGCAGAAGAACGCGATCGACGCCTGGGTCAAGGAGTTCTCCAAGGCCTGTGGCGTCCAGATCAACTACAAGGGTGGCGGCTCCGGCGCCGGTGTGACCGCGTTCACGCAGGGCCAGGTCGCCTTCGCCGGTTCCGACTCCGCGCTGAAGCCGGAAGAGGTCACCGCTTCCAAGAAGGTCTGCAACGGCGGCCAGGGCATCGACCTCCCGATGGTCGGCGGCCCGATCGCCCTCGGTTACAACGTCCCGGGTGTCGACAACCTGGTCCTGGACGCCCCGACCCTTGCGAAGATCTTCGACAGCAAGATCACCAAGTGGAACGACCCGGCGATCGCCAAGCTGAACAAGGGCGTCAAGCTGCCCGACCTCAAGATCCAGGCGTTCCACCGCTCGGACGAGTCCGGCACCACGGACAACTTCACCAAGTACCTGATCGCCACCACCCCGAACAACTGGAAGTACTCCGGCGGCAAGGCCTGGCAGGCCAAGGGCGGCCAGTCCGCTCCGCAGTCCGCGGGTGTGGCCCAGCAGGTCAAGCAGACCTCCGGCGCCATCGGCTACTTCGAGCTGTCCTACGTCAAGGACGGCATCAAGGCCGTCTCCATCGACACCGGTGCCAGCAAGCCGGTCGCGCCGAGCTCCGACAGCGCCACCGCCGACATCGCGGCCGCCAAGGTCGTCGGCACCGGCAAGGACCTGACGCTGCAGCTCGACTACAAGACCAAGGCCGAGGGTGCCTACCCGATCACCCTGGTCACGTACGAGATCGTCTGCGACAAGGGCAACAAGGCGGACACCCTGCCCGCCACCAAGGCCTTCCTTCGCTACATCGCGAGCGAGGACGGTCAGAAGGTCCTCTCGGGCATCGACTACGCGCCCGTCCCCAACGAGATCATCGCCAAGGTCCGCACCACCATCGAGGGCCTGAGCTGACCTGATCCGAGAGTGCGGCCCGGTCCACACGGCCTCCCGAGGACCGGGTCGCACCGTCCGGTGCACCGCCGCCAAGAGTCGTCACCCCCTCAGGGGGCGCACGGCTCAGCAGACCGGAGAACCCGATGGACATATCGACGAAGACGACAGACGCATCTCCCCCCACCCCTCAGCCTTCCGTGGTCGAGCAGAAGCGCGCCGCCCGCGGCGCCACCCGGCCCGGTGACCGGATCTTCCTCGGCCTCACCCGCGGCTCGGGCATCCTGCTGCTTGTGATCATGGCCGCGATCGCGGTCTTCCTCACCTACCGTGCCTCCCTCGCGATCAGCAAGGACCACGGCAACTTCCTGACCACCTTCGAGTGGAACACCAACCTCATCCCGCCGACCTTCGGCATCGCGGTCCTGGCGTTCGGCACGATCGTCTCCTCGGTCGTCGCCATGCTGCTCGCGGTCCCGGTCGCGGTCGCCATCGCGCTGTTCATCACGCACTACGCGCCGCGCCGGCTCGCCGGTCCGGTCGCCTACGTGATCGACCTGCTCGCCGCCGTGCCGTCCATCGTGTACGGCCTGTGGGGCGCGCTGGTGCTCGTCCCGCACATGAACGGCCTCTTCGGCTGGCTCAACGACTTCTTCGGCTGGACCGGCCTGTTCTCCTGGGAGGAGGGCGCCCCGCGTTCGATGCTCACCGTGGGGATCCTGCTCGCGATCATGATCCTGCCGATCATCACCAACGTGAGCCGCGAGGTCTTCCGCCAGGTCCCGCAGATGCACGAGGAGGCGGCCCTGGCTCTCGGCGCCACGCGCTGGGAGGTCGTCCGCATGTCCGTGCTGCCCTTCGGCCGCTCCGGCGTGATCTCGGCCTCGATGCTGGGCCTCGGCCGCGCGCTGGGCGAGACGATGGCCGTGGCCACCGTGCTCTCCCCCTCCTTCGACATCCAGGCCAGCCTGCTCAACCCGGGCGGCGGCACCTTCGCGCAGAACATCGCCAGCAAGTTCAGTGAGGCGACGGAGTTCGGCCGGGACGCGCTCATCGCGTCCGGTCTGGTCCTGTTCGTCATCACCCTGCTGGTCAACGGCGCGGCCCGGCTGATCATCGCCCGCCGTGCGGAGTACTCGGGGGCCAACGCATGAGCACCGCAGCCGTCAGCCACAAGCGTCACAGCACCCTGCGCGGCGCCAGCCTGCCGAAGTGGTCGCCCTGGGCGATCGCCGCCGGCTCGCTCGCCCTCGGCATCGGCATCTCGCTGGCCGCCGGACTGCACAGCAGCGTCCAGTGGGTCCTGATCGCCGCCGTCCTGTTCGTCCTCGGTACGTACGTGATCGCCGCGCGCGTCGAGGGCCGCCGACAGGCCAAGGACCGCATCGCGACCAGCCTCGTCTGGGTGGCCTTCGTGGTCGCCGTGGTGCCGCTGGTCTCCCTGATCTGGGTGACCGTCGCACGCGGTGTGAAGGTCCTCGACGTCTACTTCCTGACCCACTCGATGGGTGTCGTCGCCGACACCGAGCCCGGCGGCGGCATCTACCACGCCATCATCGGCAGCCTGGAGCAGGTCGGCCTCGCCACCCTGATCGGCGCCCCGATCGGCGTGCTCACCGCGATCTACCTGGTGGAGTACGGGCGGGGCAAGCTCGCCAAGGCGGTCACCTTCTTCGTCGACGTCATGACGGGCATCCCGTCGATCGTCGCGGGTCTGTTCATCCTCAGCCTGATGCTCATCTTCCAGATGCAGCCGTTCGGCTTCGCCGGTTCGCTGGCCCTGGCCATCCTGATGATGCCGGTCGTCGTCCGCTCCACCGAGGAGATGCTCAAGCTCGTCCCGAACGAGCTGCGCGAGGCCTCCCTGGCCCTCGGTGTGCCGAAGTGGCGCACGATCCTGAAGGTGGTCCTGCCGACCTCCATCGGCGGCATCACCACCGGCATCATGCTGGCGGTCGCCCGTATCGCCGGTGAGACCGCGCCCGTGCTGCTGCTGGTCTTCGGCAACCCGTTCATCAACAACAACCCCTTCGAGGGTGCGCAGGCGTCGCTGCCGCTGTACATCTACCAGCAGTTCGCGAACAGCGCGGGTAGCGGTGCGGCGTACGACCGTGCGTGGGCGGCCTCGCTCGCGCTGATCGCCTTCGTGATGATCCTCAACCTGCTGGCCCGCGGAATCGCCCGCTGGAAGGCCCCGAAGACCGGTCGCTGACGCGGCCACACAGCGACCGAGCCTGAATTTCTGGAAGTGAAGTAGACATGGCCAAGCGAATCGACGTAAGCGGACTCACCGCCTACTACGGATCCCACAAGGCGATCGAAGACATCTCGATGACTGTCGAGCCGCGTTCGGTGACGGCGTTCATCGGCCCCTCCGGCTGCGGCAAGTCGACGTTCCTGCGCACGCTGAACCGCATGCACGAGGTCACCCCGGGCGGCCGCGTCGAGGGCAAGGTGCTCCTCGACGACGAGGACCTGTACGGCACGGGCATCGACCCGGTGTCGGTGCGCCGCGAGGTCGGCATGGTCTTCCAGCGCCCGAACCCCTTCCCCACGATGTCGATCTTCGACAACGTGGCGGCGGGTCTGCGCCTGAACGGCAACTACAAGAAGAGCGAGCTGAGCGACATCGTCGAGAAGTCGCTCAAGGGCGCGAACCTCTGGAACGAGGTCAAGGACCGCCTGAACAAGCCGGGCTCCGGGCTCTCCGGTGGCCAGCAGCAGCGTCTGTGCATCGCCCGGGCGATCGCGGTCGAGCCGAAGGTGCTGCTGATGGACGAGCCGTGCTCCGCGCTGGACCCGATCTCCACCCTCGCCATCGAGGACCTGATCGGTGAGCTGAAGGAGCGCTTCACGATCGTCATCGTGACGCACAACATGCAGCAGGCGGCGCGTGTCTCGGACCGTACGGCGTTCTTCAACCTGGCCGCCGTCGGGCAGCCGGGCCGGCTGATCGAGATCGACGACACCGAGCGGATCTTCTCCAACCCGTCCGTGCAGGCCACGGAGGACTACATCTCCGGCCGCTTCGGCTGACGGACACCGCGGTCCCGGCCGGTCCGAGGACGCGCGCACGAACCCCTCGCGGTGCTGCATGGCGGTGCCACCGCGAGGACGCAAAAGGGCCCGCCCCCGGTCAACGGGGGCGGGCCCCTGCGTTTCGCCTCCGGCGGGTGCCGCTGCCCTTGCCTTTACGCTCCCCCGTCCGCGCCTCCCGGCCGACCGGTCCTGCCGTGGGCCGGAAGCCGAGCGCCCACCCCCTGTCCCGGTTCCGGCCGGGGGTGGAGGTGGGCGGGGCTGTGCGGAGAGGAGGAGGCGCTACAGGACCGTCAGGTTGATCAGGCCGAAGGCCGCCGCGGCCACCAGGGCCGCCGCCGGCATCGTGATGAACCAGCCGAGGACGATGTTCTTGGCCACGCCCCACCGGACGGCGTTGACCCGCTTCGTCGCGCCGACACCCATGATCGCCGAGGTGATGACATGGGTCGTGGAGATCGGCGCCTTGAAGATGAACGCCGTGGTGAACATGATCGACGCACCGGTCGTCTCCGCGGCGAAACCCTGCGGCGGGTCGAGCTCGATGATCTTGCGGCCGAGGGTCCGCATGATGCGCCAGCCACCCGCGTAGGTGCCCAGCGACAGCATGATCGCGCAGACGATCTTCACCCACACCGGGATCGGGTCGCCGTACGTCTCGTGGCCGGAGATCACCAGCGCCATCACCACGACACCCATCGTCTTCTGGGCGTCCTGGAGGCCGTGGCCGAGCGCCATGCCGGCGGCCGACACGGTCTGCGCGATGCGGAAGCCCCGCTTCGCCTTGTGCGGGTTGGACCGGCGGAACAGCCACATGATCGCCGTCATCACCAGATAGCCGACGATCAGACCGACGACCGGCGACAGGAACATCGGGATGATGACCTTGTCGACGACGCCGTTCCACAGCACCTCCGTGCCGCCCGCGAGGGCCGCGCCCACCAGGCCGCCGAACAGGGCGTGGGAGGACGAGGAGGGCAGGCCGAAGTACCAGGTGATCAGGTTCCAGACGATCGCGCCGACCAGGGCCGCGAAGAGGATGCCCAACCCCGTGGAGCCCTTGGGCGTCTCGATCAGGCCCTCGCTGACGGTCTTGGCGACCCCGGAGCCCAGGAAGGCGCCGGCGAGGTTCATGACGGCGGCCATGGCGAGCGCCGCCCGCGGGGTCAGCGCCCGCGTCGACACCGACGTGGCGATCGCGTTCGCGGAGTCGTGGAAGCCGTTCGTGTACGTGAAGAAGAGCGCGACCGCGATGGTCACGATCAGGGCGAAGGTGTCCATCGACGCCTCAGGACTCCTTGACGGCGATGGTCTCCACCGTGTTCGCCACGTGCTCGAACGCGTCCGCCGCCTCCTCAAGGACGTCCACGATCTGCTTGAGCTTCAGCACCTCGATCGCGTCGTACTTGCCGTTGAAGAGCTGGGCGAGCAGCTTGCGGTGGATCTGGTCCGCCTGGTTCTCCAGCCGGTTGACCTCGATCCAGTACTCGGTGAGGTTGTCCATCGTGCGGAGGTTCGGCATGGCCTCCGCCGTCAGCTCGGCCGCTCGGGCCAGCACCTCGATCTGCTGCTCGACGCCCTTCGGCAGCTCCTCCACGTTGTAGAGGACGACCAGGTCGACGGCCTCCTCCATGAAGTCCATGATGTCGTCGAGCGACCCGGCGAGGGTGTAGATGTCCTCCCGGTCGAACGGCGTGATGAAGGAGGAGTTCAGCTGGTGGAAGATCGCGTGCGTGGCGTCGTCACCTGCGTGTTCCGCTGCCCGCATACGCTCCGCGATCTCGGCCCGGGCGGAGGAGTCCGCCCCGAGCAGTTCCATCAGGAGCTTCGAGCCGGTGACGATGTTGTCCGCGGATGCGGCGAACATGTCGTAGAAGCTCGTCTCCCTGGGGGTCAGACGAAAGCGCACGTGGGGTCCTCGGGGTGCTTCGGTTTCGGTCAGGCTGATGCTAGGCGCATCATCCGGCCACGGCTATCGGGCCGCATCCCAGTGTCGCCCATCGGGCAGAGTGATCAGCACGGGGGCGTACCAAGGGCTCTGTACCCCGCAAAGTTGGTTACCATATACCCACCTGGGGTATGTATCCCGGATTGTGTCCACACCTCGTCCCGAGACGGAGGCCCGCGATGACGACGACCGAGGCCGGCGCCACGCACGGCTACCACAAGCAGAAGGACGAGCACCTCAAGCGGCTGCGCCGGATCGAGGGCCAGATCCGCGGGCTGCAGCGGATGGTCGAGGAGGACACGTACTGCATCGACATACTCACGCAGGTCTCCGCCTCCACCAAGGCCCTGCAGTCCTTCGCGCTGCAACTGCTGGAGGAGCACCTGCGGCACTGCGTGGCCGACGCGGCCCTCAAGGGCGGTGACGAGATCGACGCGAAGGTCGACGAGGCGACGAAGGCGATCGGCCGCCTGCTGCGCACCTGAGCCGGGCGACTCGGGGCCGGCGCCCGGGGGCGGATCCGCTCCGGCGGCTCAGGCCTGCCGCTCCTCGGCCACCCGCAGCACCTCGTCGATGCTCTCCAGGCTGAGCCGGTCCTCGGCCGCCGAGGCCGCGATGATCAGCTCTCCGCACAGCTCGATCTCGGCGAGGGCCACGTGGTCCTGTACCGCCGTACCGCCGACCGGGGCCACCCGCCTCACCTCTCCTCCGCCGTCACCGACTTCCTAGAGTAGGCAGGGCTCCACACACCGCGCATGGCACGGACGGGCTACTTACGGGGTGGTGTCCCGGACTAGTGCGCCGGTTCGTCTCCGGCCGTGCCGCCCGCCGGGCGGTCCGGTCCGCCCGGGGCCCCGTCCGCCGTCCCGTCCCCCGCGATCCGGCCGGCGTAGATGTCCGACCGGCGTGGCAGGCGTACGTCCGCGGGGACGCCGAAGGCGTACAGCAGCGTCGTCGAGGCGACCGCCACGGCGTTCTTCTCCCGGCCGTTGACGAAGCTGAAGCGCTGCCGGAGCTTGCGGATGCGGCCCTGGTCGTCCAGGTAGGCGTCGAACGGCACCCGGGCGGTGGCGAACCCTTTTGCCGCCGCCGCGAGGGCCGCCCTGCCCTCGGCGGAGGCGTACCGCGCCGCCACACCCAGGTCGGCCGTCCCCCGGTAGTGCCGCACCGGTGTGCCGGCGACCTCGGTCCTGCCGAGGTAGGCCGCCGTACGCGTGCCGCGCAGCACCTCGGCCGCCGCGTACGGGTCGGTCGCGCCGCCGGTGACCAGGTTGCCGTCGGACAGGGTCGTCGTCTCCACCCGCACCCACTTGTCGGCCGGTACTCCGGCGCCCCGGTTCTTCATGAACAGGGCGCCCGGGGCCAGGAGCTCGGTGATGGGCCGGTGCTCCGCGGCGCCGGTGGGGTCCTCCGGGAGGACCACGGTGAGCCGGCCGAGCCGGCGCCGGTAGTCGTAGACCCCTCTGCCGCGGATGGTGACGCGGGTGCCGCCGGTCGCCATCTCCATCGAGGTGGTGGCCTTGGAGCTGCCCGCGCCGCGCAGGGTGTCGGCCGCCCGGTGCAGCACGGCCACCGGGTCGTTGCCGCCCTTGACGTCCTCGGCGGCGGCTCCGCTGGGGGAGCAGCCCGTGGCGGCCGTGCCCAGGCCGAGCATGATGCCCACCGCGACGACCGTCCTGCCCGCGTGCCTGTGCTGCCGCCGATCCATGGCCTGCCTACCCCCAGCCGGTACGTCCGTCACGGGCCCCCTGTCGACCGGTTAACGACCGGTAGGGGGTGCCGTCACGCACGGGGCGGGGGCGCGGGGGGAAGGCGTGGGGAGCCCGCGGTGGCGCGAGAGCCGGGCGAGGAGCGGTTGTAGGCCGTGCGCCTCCCCGGTCACGTCCTCGGTAACGTTGTCACCGTGGCAGTCGAAGCGGCACAGGAGGACGGGCCGGAGCCCGCCCGCTCGGGGGAGCAGCACCTCACCACGACGTCGGAGCAGGGCCGCTTCTGTGTCGCCAGATGCAGCTGTGGCTGGCGCGGTCCCGCCCGCCGGGCCCGGAGCCAGGCCCGCACGGACGCCGAGGGGCACGCGGCGGCGCCGTGACGGGGCTCAGCCGCCCCGTCCCAGGTGCTCGGACGGCCGGAGCAGGGCGTCCACCAGGTCCCGGTCGCGGGGCTGGGTGAGCCGGCCGCGGGCCGCCGCCGGGGAGAGCCACAGGATCCGGTCCACCTCGTCGTTCGGGGTGAAGTGGCCGGAAACCGCCTCCGCCGCCCAGTACCGCACCTGTTTCGGGCGGCCGCTGGCCCGGTAGTGCACGGTCGGCAGCTCGCCGCCGGGCTCCGCCGTGTACCCGGTCTCCTCCGCGACCTCGCGCAGGGCGCCCGCGAGCGCATCCTCACCCCGTCTGAGCTTGCCCTTGGGGTGGGACCAGTCGTCGTACTTCGGCCGGTGGACCAGGCAGATCTCCAGGTCGCCGGCGACCGGGGAGCGGCGCCACAGCACGCAGCCCGCCGCCCGGACCAGGGTCTCGTCCACACCGCCTCCTCGGGAGCTCAGGGCACCTTGGCGGTCTGCTTCTGCCAGGCCTGCTGGAACGCGAACCGGGCCGCCTCCACCTCGTGCCGCTGGTCGGCGTGGAGCACACCGAGCGCGTAGGCCGTCGCGGGCGCGATGCGGGGGGTGCGGGCCGCCTGCGCGGCCGCCGCGGCCGCCTCCGAGGCGTCCCGGTGCCGGTTCAGGGCCTGGCCCGCCGTCAGCAGCCGCACCTCGACCGGGAGTTTGCCGCCGTGCAGCACCTCACGGGCGTACCGGTGCAGGCGCAGCAGCAGGCGGACCTGGTGCCAGGGGCCGTCCTGGGGGTGCGGGGCCGGGTCCGGGGACAGCCCGTGGACCAGCGCCTCCGCGTTGTAGGGGTGGCCCGCGGTGACCAGGGGGAGGGCGGTGACGGCGTCCGTGAGGCGTTCCTCCGCGGCGGCGGCGGGCGGCCGCAGGTCCGTGGTGGCCGCGGCGGGGGTGAGAGGCACCTCGCTGGCGAGTACGGCGACCTTGTCGGCGACGGCGTGGAAGCGGCTCGAACCCAGGGCCTGGAGGGCGGTGGAGTGGGCCCGGGTCCGGGCGAGGGTCAGCTGGCGTTCGAGCAGCGCGCCCGCTTTCGCCGCGCCCACCGTGAGGTTGCCGCGCTCCTGGGCCGCGGCCGGGTGGGCCGGGCCGGCGGAGTTCGCCGGCGCCGACGTGGTGGCGACGGTTTGCGCGGGGAACACCGCGGCCCCCGACAGGCGGTGCAGCGCCAGCAGCAGCCGCTCCAGCCGGCCCTCGTAGGCGTGCTCCAGGCCCAGCGTGCCGGACAGCCACGCCAGTTCGGGCCGCATCTCCTCGGACCAGTCGGGGTCGAGGAGCGGGCGGAAGGTGTGCAGGCTGCCGCTGATGCGGCGGGCCGAGCGGCGCAGGGCGCGTGCCGCGTCGACGGACTCCCCCGCGCCGGCCGCGGAGCCGCCGTTCTCCCGGTGCAGGCGCAGCGCGCGGAGGAACTCCGTGGCCTGGGCGCGCAGGTAGCCCGCCAGGGACTCTCCCGTCACCACGCCGGCCGTGGGGTCCGTCGGGTCAAGGTGTTGCTGTGCCACGCCGGCGCCTCCGGGCGTCTATGAGCATCTCCTGGACGTTGCGCAGGGGTTGGCCGTCCGCGTCGGTCGCGTGTCGCGTCCACTCGCCGTCCGGGCCGAGGTGCCAGGAGGCGGTGCCGTCGGACATGCCGGTGTCCAGCAGCCGGTTGAGGGCTGCGCGGTGGCCGGGGTCGACGACCCGGACCAGGGCCTCTATCCGGCGGTCGAGGTTGCGGTGCATCATGTCGGCGCTGCCGATCCACACCTCCGGCTCGCCGCCGTTGCCGAAGGCGAAGACCCGGGAGTGCTCCAGGAAGCGGCCGAGGATCGAGCGGACCCGGATGTTCTCCGACAGGCCGGCGACGCCGGGGCGGACGGCGCAGATGCCGCGCACCCAGACGTCGACCGGGACGCCCGCCTGGGACGCGCGGTAGAGGGCGTCGATGACCGCCTCGTCGACCATCGAGTTGACCTTGATGCGGACGAAGGCCGGGCGGCCCGCACGGTGGTGCTGGGCCTCCTTGTCGATCCGCGCGACCAGCCCGTCCCGCAGGGACTTGGGGGCCACCAGGAGCCTGCGGTACGTCTCGCGGCGCGAGTAGCCGGACAGGCGGTTGAAGAGGTCGGAGAGGTCCGCGCCGACCTGGGGGTCGGCGGTGAGCAGGCCGAGGTCCTCGTACAGACGGGCCGTCTTCGGGTGGTAGTTGCCCGTGCCGACGTGGCTGTAACGGCGCAGGGTCTCGCCCTCCTGGCGGACCACCAGGGAGAGCTTGCAGTGCGTCTTCAGGCCGACCAGGCCGTAGACGACGTGGCAGCCGGCCTCCTCCAGCTTGCGGGCCCACTTGATGTTGGCGTGCTCGTCGAACCGGGCCTTGATCTCGACCAGGACCAGGACCTGCTTGCCGGACTCGGCGGCGTCGATGAGCGCGTCGACTATCGGGGAGTCGCCGGAGGTGCGGTACAGGGTCTGCTTGATCGCGAGGACGTCCGGGTCGGCCGCCGCCTGCTCCAGGAAGGCCTGCACGGAGGTGGAGAAGCTGTCGTACGGGTGGTGCAGCAGCACGTCCCGCGCGCGCAGGGCGGCGAAGATGTCCGGCGCGGACGCCGACTCGACCTCGGCGAGGTCGCGGTGGGTGCCGGCGATGAACTTCGGGTACTTCAGCTCCTGCCGGTCGAGGCTGTGGATGCGGAAGAGGCCGGTGAGGTCCAGCGGGCCGGGCAGCGGGTAGACCTCCGCCTCGGAGATCTTCAGTTCGCGGACCAGCAGGTCCAGCACCTCGCGGTCGACGGACTCCTCGACCTCCAGGCGCACCGGCGGGCCGAAGCGGCGCCGCATGAGCTCCTTCTCCAGGGCCTGCAGGAGGTTCTCGGCGTCGTCCTCCTCGACCTCGAGGTCCTCGTTGCGGGTGAGGCGGAAGGCGTGGTGCTCCAGCACCTCCATGCCCGGGAACAGCTCTTCCAGGTGCGCGGCGATGACGTCCTCGATGGGGACGTAGCGGCCGGGGCTGCTCTCCAGGAAGCGGGACAGCAGCGGCGGCACCTTCACGCGCGCGAAGTGCTTGTGACCGCTCACCGGGTTGCGTACGACGACGGCCAGGTTCAGCGACAGGCCGGAGATGTACGGGAACGGGTGCGCCGGGTCCACCGCCAGGGGGGTCAGGACCGGGAAGATCTGGTGCCGGAAGAGCGTGAAGAGCCGTGCCTGCTCCTTCTCGGTCAGCTCGCTCCAGCGGACCAGGTGGATGCCCTCCTCCGCGAGTGCGGGGGCGACGTCCTCGTGGTAGCAGGCGGCGTGCCGGGCCATCAGCTCGCGGGAGCGGGCCCAGATCATCTCCAGCACCTCGCGCGGCTGGAGGCCGGAGGCGGAGCGGGTGGCGACCCCCGTGGCGATCCGGCGCTTCAGACCGGCCACCCGGACCATGAAGAACTCGTCCAGGTTGCTGGCGAAGATCGCGAGGAAGTTGGCGCGCTCCAGCAGGGGGGTGTCGGGGTCCTCGGCCAGTTCCAGAACGCGCTCGTTGAAGGCGAGCCAGCTGCGCTCCCGGTCGAGGAAGCGCCCCTGCGGCAGGGGCGTGCCGTCGGCCCGCGACTCCTCGTAGGCGTCGAGGTCGGCGTCGAGGTCGGGCTCGAGGTCGGAGACCGCCGCGGACACGGCGTGCTGACGGTGCGCGGCGATGGAGCCCACGGAGGGCTGCGGCTGAACCTCTGCCTGGGTGTCTTGCTGACTCATGAACCCATTCTTCCGCGCGAGGGGCGACACAGGCGCGTCGGAACGTGCGGGCGGGAGCGTCACGGCCCCGTTCGGCGCGGACCCCTCGGGGGGCGGCGAAGGCTCTGGCACGGCGGGCTTCATTGGCCGAGCGTCGCAAGCCTGGCTGAATCGATGGTTACGGAGACATGACGTGCGGGATAGCGCGGGGCGGCTCCCGGGGGTCTTCGTCGCGAAAGCGACGGATTTCGCACCGGAAACGACGATCCCGTACGTCCCTCCCCCCGCGGAGAGACGTACGGGCTCGGGTCGCGGCCGTCTCAGACGGCCCGGCGGCGCAGTACGGCGTACGCCGCGACGGTCGCGAGCACGGCCAGGGCGAGGACCATGCCGGTGGCGGCCAGGTTCAGGGACCGGAATCCGTGCAGCGTGCCGCGCAACGGCTGCCACAGGTCGCGCAGGAAGGACCGCAGGAGCAGGGTGGCGGCCAGGGCGACGCCCAGGGCGGGCAGCGTGCGGCCCAGGGCCAGCCCGGCGAGGACACCGGCGGCGAGGGCGAACAGCACCAGCGCGGGCAGCAGCGGGCCGCGCGGGACGAAGACGCGGTCCCAGCTCCAGTTCGTGACCAGGACGTCCCGGTCGGTGCTCCACACCCGGTCGAAGACCACGGCGAGGACGGCGCTGCCGGTCAGCAGCGGTACGGCGGCCGCGGTGAGCTTCGCCGTGAGCCAGCGGGCCGGGGAGGCGGCCTGGGTCCAGGCCAGCTTCGCGGTGCCGGACTCCAGTTCGCGGGCGATCAGGGCGCCGCCCGCCCAGGCGGCGACCGCGCACGGGGCGTAGGTGAGGACGGTCCCGATCAGGTTCATGACGTTGTTGACGTCGGTGAGGGCGGTGTAGCTGCACCAGCCGCCCGGCCGCCGGCAGGCCCGGTCCCGGGGCGCCCCGGAGAGGTGGACCCAGAGCAGTTCCCCGACGACGAGGACGACGAAGGCGGCCCAGACGAGCAGGGCGGGGTGGTGCAGTCGCAGCAGGGTGCGGCGGACGGCCGGGCGGGTGGGGGCGAGGGCGGTCACGCGGCGGCTCCTACGAGGGTGTCGGTCGACGGGGTCCCGGCCGCCCCGGCCGTCCGCAGGGGGCCGGTCAGCCGGCGCAGCGCCAGGAAGGAGCCGGCCGCCAGCAGCCCCGTGACGGCCAGCAGCAGCGCGGTGGTGGTGAGCTGGAGCGGCCAGTAGTGGGAGACGGGGTGATAGGTGGTGAAGTAGCCGGCCGCCCGGTCGTAGGCGGCACCGCATGCGGCGCTGGTGTCGCAGTCGGGGATCGGCAGATGGGCGCCCGTGGCGGACACCAGGCCCTGGTCGACGACGACGCCGTCCACGTTCGGGTAGCCCCGGTCCAGAGCGCTGGTCAGGGTGACCGCCGGCCACAGGTGGGGCATGAGCAGCGCGGCCGCCCCGGCGATGCCCAGGGTGGCCACCGCGCCGGCGATCAGCGCGGGCAGCGTACGGCGGAGCAGCAGCGCCGCCAGCGTGCCGGCCGCGAGTCCGGCGAGGGCCAGGGCGGCGAGGGTGGGACCGCCGGCGTTGAAGGTGAAGAGGTCGTACCAGCGCTTGGCGGTGTCGACGCGGCCGTCGCTCGCGGCCCAGGCGAGGCGGTGCAGTCGGCACAGCAGGCCGGTGCCGACGGCGACGGCGGCCGCGGGCCATGCCAGCCGGAGCGTCAGCCAGCGGGCCGGTGAGGTGCTCTGCGTCCAGGCCAGCCGGGCCGTGCCGGACTCCAGCTCGCGCCCGATCAGGGCGGCGCCCGCCCAGGCGGCGACCAGGAGGGGCAGTGCGTTCAGGGCGAGGGTGGCGTAGCCGGCGAAGTCCTTGTAGCGCAGGATCGCGTCCTGGTCGTACGCGCAACGGCCGGCGTCGCGGCAGGCGTCGTACTGCCGCCAGCCCTCGGCGGCGGCGTCGGCGAGCGGGCCGCGCAGGGCGAGCAGCAGGGCGGCCAGGGCGATCACCAGGCACGCCCAGACGATCAGGGCGGGGCGGTGCAGGCGCAGCAGCCAGCGGGCCGTGCGGGGCCGGCGGGCGGGGGTGGCCGTCACGCGGCACTCTCCCCGGCCGGGGCCGTGGCCGCGGTCAGCGCGGGGGCCTGGGGGTTGCGCAGGTGGGCGAGGACCAGTTCCTCCAGGGACGGCGTGGAGCGGCGCCAGTCGGCGGGGAGCGGCCCGGCGGGGCGGACCAGCGCGGTGAGCTGGCGGCCGGTCACCCGGGATTCGACCACGGTGTGGTCGTCGAGGCCGGCGGAGTCGGCGGCGCCGCTCACCCGCACATGGGCGGCGAGCAGGTCGTCGATCTCCCCGGCCAGCCGTATCCGGCCGCCGCCGACCAGCAGCAGGTGGTCGCAGGAGTCCTCCAGCTCGGCGACGACGTGCGAGGACATCACGATCGTGGTCCCGTGCCGGGCGGCCTCGGCCATCAGCGTCCCCATCAGCTCGTGCCGGGCCAGCGGGTCGAGGTCGGCCATCGGCTCGTCCAGGAGCAGCAGTTCGGGCCGCTTGCCGAGGGCCAGGGCGAGGGCGACCCGGGTGCGCTGGCCGCCGGAGAGGGCGCGGACGCGGGACCCGGGGTCCAGGTCACCGCCCGCGACGACCTGCTCCGCGAGGGCCGCGTCCCAGCGGCCGGGGTTGAGGTCGGCGCCCATGCGCAGCGTCTCGGCAACGGTGAGCTGCGGGTACAGCGGCTTGTCCTGGGCGATGAAGCCGACCCGGGGGCGGGCCTCGGCCGGGCCGGTGCCGAGCACTCGTACGCGGCCCTCCGTGGGGGGCAGCAGTCCGGCGGCGAGGGCGAGCAGCGTCGACTTGCCGGCGCCGTTGGGCCCGACGACGGCACACACCCGGCCCGCGGGCAGCCGGAAGGCGCAGTCGCGCAGCGCCCAGCCGCCCCGGCGCCCGAAGCGCCTGCCGAGGCCGATGGCCTCGATCGCCGTGTCGCTCATGAAGGTTCTCCCTGGAAGTGCTGTTCGGGTGCCTGACGGAGGGGCGCCGGCGGATGCGGGGCGGGCTCCGCGAAGTGCTGGTCGAGTACGGCGGTGAAGAGTGCGGCCACGTCGTCCCGGTCCAGGCCCGCCGTGGCGGCCCGCGCCGCCCATTCCTCCAGCTCCGCGCGGAGGGGGGAGTCGGCCGCAGCGGCGCCCAGTGAGCGCCGGACGAAGGTGCCGAGCCCGCGCCGCGCCTCCACCAGGCCCTCGCGTTCGAGTTCGCGGTAGGCCTTGAGGACGGTGTTGGGGTTGATCGCGGTGGCCTCGACCACCTCGCGGGCCGTCGGCAGCTTGTCGCCCGGTCGCAGCAGGCCCAGGCGGAGCGCCTGTTTGGTCTGCTGGACGATCTGGACGTACGTGGCGACCCCGCTGTGCCGGTCGATGCGGTACTCGACCACCCGTAGAACCACCCTTTCACTAATTGAGTAGTGAAAGGGTGGTGCAAAAGAGGGGCGGCCGTCAAGCCGGCCGCCCCTGGCCCTCCGGAGGAGGGGGTGTTCGTCAGGTTTCGGTGCGGTACATCAGGTCGGTCTCGTGCACCGTGAACCCCAGCCGCTCGTACACCGACACCGCCGCGGTGTTGTCGGCGTCGACGTAGAGCATCGCGGTCGGCAGCTGCTGGGCCGCCAGATGGCGCAGGCCGATGGTCGTGAGGGCCTTGCCGAGACCGCCGCCCTGCTCGCCGGGCCGCACCCCGAGGACGTACACCTCGCCCAGCCCCTCCTCGGCGTGCACCTTGGTCCAGTGGAAGCCGACCAGCTCCCCGCGCCGCTCGGCGAGGAAGAACCCGGACGGGTCGAACCACGCCTGGCCCTTGCGGTCGTCGAGGTCCCGCTGGGTCAGTGAGCCCTGCTCGGGGTGGTGGGCGAAGGCGGCCGCGTTGACCGCCAGCCAGCCCGCGTCGTCCTTGCCGGGCACGAAGGCGCGCACGGTCACGCCCTCGGGGAGCACCGGGTCGGGCAGCGTCAGGCCGGTCAACGGGCGCCTCATCTGCCGCAGTTCACGGAACAGGGTCAGGCCCAGCACCTGGGCGAGGTGCCGGGCGGCCGCGTGCCCGCCGTGCGCCCACACCCGCAGCCGCTTGCCGGAGGCCGCGAGCAGTGCCGCGCCGAGCGCCCGCCCGTGCCCGTGACCCCGGTGGGCGGGGTGCACGACCAGTTCGGCGGCGGGTGCCTCCACCGGGTCGGTGTCCTCCATCTGTGCGTAGCCGACGAGTTCGCCGTCCACGTCCAGCAGCAGATGCGTGACACCCTCGCGGGCACCGCCGTGCAGCTGGAGCCGGCCCTGCTCGGACACCGGCTGCTGGCCGTCGACCCGGGCGGCCTCGGCGAGCAGGTCGAGCACGGCCTCGGCCCGGTCGGGTGCGAGTGCGTCGCAGGTCTCGATGGAGCGGGAGGGGAAGGCCCGTACGGTGTCGTCGCTGCTCATGCGTACGAGGGTACGGCGCGGCCGGGGCGAAGTCCCGGCACCGCAGCCGGTGCGGGAACAGGCAAAGAATCCGGCAAAGGGAAACCAGGATGTAACCACGAACCCCCTGTCGCGCTACGCGCGTTGACCTTAGGCTGCGCTGCCGGTCCACTCATCACCGCGACCCACAGGGGGGTCCCATGCCAGCCGCACTCCGGCGCAGACGCCGTACCTCGGCGCTCCTCGCGACGACCGCCGCACTCGCCACGGCCGCAGCCCTGGCCGCCGCGATGCCCGCGCAGGCGCACGCCGACAAGGGCGGCCACGGCCACGGCCGTCCGAGCCGCTACCAGGACGTGCAGCTGCTGTCCTTCAACGACCTGCACGGCAACCTCGAGCCCCCGTCGGGCTCCTCCGGCCGGGTCACCGAACTCCAGCCGGACGGCACGACGAAGACCGTCGACGCCGGTGGTGTCGAGTACCTCGCGACGCACCTGCGCACGGCCCGGCAGGGTCACCCGTACTCGATCACCGCGGCCGGCGGCGACATGGTCGGCGCCTCCCCGCTGCTGTCGGGCCTGTTCCACGACGAGCCCACCGTCGAGGCGCTCAACAAGCTGAAGCTGGACGTCACCTCGGTCGGCAACCACGAGTTCGACGAGGGCGCCCGGGAACTGGCCCGCCTGCAGAACGGCGGCTGCCACCCGACGGACGGCTGCTACACGGACCAGCGGTTCGAGGGCGCCGACTACCCGTACCTGGCGGCGAACGTCCTCGACGAGAAGACGAAGCAGCCGATCCTGAAGCCGTACTGGGTCTGGAAGAAGAAGGACGTCAAGATCGGCTTCATCGGCGTCACCCTCGAGGGCACGCCGGACATCGTCTCCGCCGACGGCGTCAAGGGCCTGGCCTTCAAGGACGAGGTCGAGACGATCAACAAGTACGCCAAGGTGCTCCAGCGCCAGGGCGTGCAGTCGATCGTGGCCCTGATCCACGAGGGCGGCTTCCCGGCCTCCGGCGCCTACAACTACGACTGCGACGCCGCGGGCGCGGGCTCCGGCATCTCCGGTCCGATCGTGGACATCGCGAAGAACGTCACGCCGGCCGTCGACGCCCTCGTCACCGGCCACACCCACAACGCCTACGTCTGCGACATCCCGGACCCGTCCGGCCGCCCCCGCATGGTCACGTCGGCCGCCTCCTTCGGCCGCCTCTACACGGACACCACGCTGACCTACGACCGCCGCACCGGGGACATCGCCCGCACGGCCGTGAAGTCCGCGAACCGCGTGGTCACCCGGGACGTCCCCAAGGCGCAGGACATGACGGACCTGATCGCCCGCTGGAACACCCTGGCCGCCCCGATCGGCAACCGCCCCATCGGCTGGATCTCCGGCGACATCGGCAACACCGGAACCGAGTCGCCGATGGGTGACCTGATCGCCGACGCGCAGCTCGCCCACGGCAAGGAGCTGGACCCGAGGACCAGCCTCGCGCTGATGAACCCGGGCGGCGTGCGGGCCGGGCTGACCTATGCGGCCAAGGGCGCCGAGGGCGACGGGGTCGTCACCTACGCCGAGGGCTTCACCGTGCAGCCGTTCGCCAACACCGTGAACCTCCAGGACTTCACCGGCGCGCAGCTCGTCCAGGTCCTCAAGGAGCAGGTCAGCGGGCCCAACGCGGCCGCTCCGAAGATCCTCCAGCCGTCCGCCGGGCTCACCTACACCCTGGACATGACCAAGTCCGGCGCCGACCGCGTGGTCACCGACTCCATCCGCCTGAACGGCGCCCCGGTCGACCCCGCGGCCACCTACCGCGTCGCCACCAACAGCTTCCTCGCGGGCGGCGGCGACGGCTTCCCGACGCTGGGCCACGGCACGAACGACGTGGTCGGCTCCGACGACCTGTCGGCGCTGGAGAAGTACCTGACGGCGAACTCCTCGGCCGGCAGCCCGATCGCTCCTCCCGCCACCGGCCGGATCACCATCGTCCAGTGAGCATCACGCGGTAAAACCTGTGTGAATACCTCCACGGTTCCGAAATACCCCTGAGAATTCTTCTCAGGGGTATTTCATTGAGGTCTCCGCGGAATCGCCCTTTCGCCCATGAGCTTCCACAAGGTCGCCCCGGTGCGGAAGACCCGCAAGCCCGCCCCGGCCCAGGCTGCCGCGCACAAGAAGCACGCGCCTGAGAAGCCCCGGGTCGAGCGTCCGGTGGGCCGCAAGTAGAGGGCCCGGGCAAGGGCCCTTGTCATCCGGCGGTAAACGCAATCCGGGTCCCGGCGAAGAAAGCTGAGGCCTGACCTTGAATCAAGGAGGAGAATTCCATGTCTTTCCACCGGCTCGCCCCCGTGAAGAAGCACCGCAAGCCCGCTCCGGCCCCGAAGCGGCCGGCACCGAAGAAGGCCGCCCGGCCGTGTCCACAGCCGTGGAAAGGAACGACCGATGGTGAGGGAAGCCCGTGCGGCCTTCCGCCGGTTCTGGCCGCTGACCCGCGGCGACCGCCGATGGCTCGCGGTGATCACGGCCTGCGTGGTGGCCGCCGTACTCGCCGAGACCGTGGCGATCCTGCTGTTCGCCGAGCTGACCGACCACGCCCTCGCGGCCGGGTCTCCGTCCGCCTTCTGGGGGCCGGCCGGTGCCTGGCTCGGCGTGGCCGTCCTCGCCGCACTCGCCTCGTCACCGGCCCGAGCGGCGCCGGAGAATCCACCCTGGCCGGGCTCCTCACCCGCTTCTACGACCCCAGCGCCGGGGTGATCACCCTGGACGGCGTCCCGCTCCCGGGCCTCTCCCTGCACTTCCTGCGCGAACAGATCGCCCTGCTGCCCCAGCAGACGCTGATCCTGAACGGCACCATCCGCGAGAACATCGGCTGCGGCCGCCCCGGCGCGACCGACACCGAGATCGAGCAGGCGGCCCGGGACGCGGCGGCCCACGACTTCGTCACCGCGCTCCCCGAGGGCTACGACACCCCCATCGCCCCCGGCACCGCCGTCCTCTCCGGCGGCCAGCTCCAGCGCATCGCCATCGCCCGCGCGATGCTCCGCGGGGCCCCGGTCCTCGTCCTGGACGAGCCCACGGCCGGGCTGGACGCGGTGGCCGCCCGCCAGGTGGTCCGGCCGCTGCGCCGCCTGATGGCGGGCCGTACCACGATCATGATCACGCATGATCTGAGCCTCGCCCCCGACGCCGACCGGATCCTGGTCGTCGAGCACGGCAGGCTCGTGGAGAGCGGCACCCACGAGGAGCTGCTCGCGCGGGGCGGCGCCTACGCGCGGCTGGCTTCCCCCCTGCCGCGGGCCGCCGTCGTGCCGCCCGCCGCCACGCCCCCGGCGCCTCCGGCGCACGAGGACACGTCGATCCTCCGGTGGTGACCCGGGCGACCACCGGCGATCTCCGGCCGTCCGGTCCGTCGTCGCGGTGATCCACCACCGGTGCCCCCCACGTCGGCGTAGCCTTCGTGCATGGCAGTGAGCAAGGTGCGCAAGGCGGCCGCGTCGGTGACCGAGGCCGTGAAACCGTGGAAGCCGGAATCGCGGACGGCGCTCGTACGGCGGGCACGCAAGATCAACCGCGAACTCGCCGAGGTCTACCCCTACGCCCACCCCGAGCTGGACTTCACGAACCCCTTCCAGCTGCTGGTCGCCACCGTGCTGTCGGCGCAGACCACCGACCTGCGGGTCAACCAGACCACCCCGGCGCTGTTCGCGAAGTACCCGACCCCCGAGGACCTGGCCGCCGCCGACCCCGAGGAGGTCGAGGAGATCCTGCGCCCCTGCGGCTTCTTCCGGGCCAAGACCCGGTCGGTCATAGGACTGTCCAAGGCGCTCACCGAGGACTTCGGCGGCGAGGTGCCCGGAAAGCTGGAGGATCTCGTCAAGCTGCCCGGCGTGGGCCGCAAGACCGCCTTCGTCGTGCTCGGCAACGCCTTCGGACGGCCCGGGATCACCGTGGACACCCACTTCCAGCGGCTGGTACGGCGCTGGCGGTGGACCGAGGAGACCGACCCGGACCGGATCGAGAACGCCGTCGGCGCGCTCTTCCCGAAGAGCGACTGGACCGACCTGTCCCACCACGTGATCTGGCACGGCCGCCGCATCTGCCACGCCCGCAAGCCCGCCTGCGGTGCCTGCCCCATCGCCCCGCTCTGCCCCGCCTACGGCGAGGGCGAGACCGACCCGGAGAAGGCGACGAAGCTCCTGAAGTACGAGAAGGGCGGCTTCCCCGGCCAGCGGCTCAACCCCCCGCAGGCCTACCTCGACGCGGGCGGCAGGCCGGCCCCGCCTCTGGGGGCCGCGTGACGGAACGATCCCGGGACCCTCGGGCGTTGGACAGGCGAAGCGACGGGGGTGGCGATGACGAGGGCCAGTGAGACACGGGGCGACGCGGTGACGCTCAGCACGGAGGGACTGCCGGACTGGCTCGGCCCGGTCGCGCGGGCCGCCGAGACGGTCGAACCGCTCCAGCTCAGCCGCTTCCTGCCGCCGGAGAACGGCTCGGGCCGCCAGTCCGCGGTGCTCATCCTGTTCGGCGAGGGCGAGCGGGGTCCCGAGCTGCTGCTCATGGAGCGCGCCGGCTCCCTGCGCTCGCACGCCGGGCAGCCGTCCTTCCCGGGCGGCGCGCTCGACCCCGAGGACGGCGATCCGCACGGCGACGGTCCGCTGCGTGCCGCGCTGCGCGAGGCCGAGGAGGAGACCGGCCTCGACCCGTCCGGGGTGCAGCTCTTCGGCGTGCTGCCCCGGCTGTACATCCCGGTCAGCAGATTCGTCGTGACCTCCGTGCTCGGCTGGTGGCGCGAGCCGAGCCCGGTCGGCGTCGTCGACCCGAACGAGACCGCCCGGGTGTTCACGGTCCCCGTGGCGGATCTCACGGACCCCGCCAACCGCGCCACCACCGTCCACCCCAGCGGACACCGAGGTCCGGCATTCCTGGTCGAATCCGCCCTGGTCTGGGGGTTCACGGCCGGTGTGATCGACCGGCTGCTGCACTACGCGGGCTGGGAGCGCCCCTGGGACCGGGAGAAGCAGGTCCCACTCGACTGGCGCTCATGACAGGGTGTCGTTTGTGAACGTGCTGGACATCCTGTTGCTGGTCGCGGCCGTGTGGTTCGCGGTCGTGGGCTACCGCCAGGGCTTCGTCGTCGGCATCCTGTCGGTGATCGGATTCCTGGGCGGTGGTCTCGTCGCCGTGTACGCGCTGCCCGTCATCTGGGACGCCATGACCGAGAACTCGGAGGTCGGCACCACCGCGGCCGTCGTCGCCGTGATCGTCGTCATCGTCTGCGCCTCGGTCGGCCAGGCCCTGACCACCCACCTCGGCAACAAGCTCCGCCGGCACATCACCTGGTCACCGGCCCGCGCCCTCGACGCCACGGGCGGCGCGCTGGTCAACGTCGTCGCGATGCTGCTGGTCGCCTGGCTGATCGGCTCCGCCCTCGCCGGCACGACGCTGCCGACGCTCGGCAAGGAGGTCCGCGGCTCCAAGGTGCTCCTCGGTGTCTCCCGGGCGCTGCCCGCGCAGGCCGACACCTGGTTCGCGGACTTCTCCTCGGTCCTCGCGCAGAACGGCTTCCCGCAGGTCTTCAGCCCGTTCTCCAACGAGCCCATCAAGGACGTCCAGCCGCCCGACCCGGCCCTCGCGCACAGCGCCGTCCCCACGCGCGCCGAGCGTTCCATCGTCAAGGTCACCGGCACCGCGCAGAGCTGCGGAAAGGTCCTGGAGGGCACCGGGTTCGTCTTCGCCGACCGCCGGGTCATGACCAACGCCCACGTCGTGGGCGGTGTCGACGAGCCGACCGTGCAGATAGGCGGCGAGGGCCGCAAGTACGACGCCAAGGTCGTGCTGTACGACTGGAAGCGCGACATCGCCGTCCTCGACGTACCGGACCTGAAGGCGACCGCCCTGAAGTTCACCCCCCGGGACGCGACCGGCGGTGACGGCGCGATCGTCGCCGGCTTCCCGGAGAACGGCTCCTACGACGTCCGCGCCGCCCGCGTGCGCGGACGCATCACGGCCAACGGCCCGGACATCTACCACCGCGGCACCGTGCGCCGTGACGTCTACTCGCTGTACGCGACCGTCCGTCAGGGCAACTCCGGCGGACCGCTGCTCACGCCCGACGGCAAGGTCTACGGCGTGGTGTTCGCCAAGTCCCTGGACGACGCGGACACCGGGTACGCCCTCACCGCGGACGAGATCCGGGCCGACGCCGACCGGGGAAGGACGGCGAACGAGCAGGTGGGTACGGACAGCTGCGCCCTGTGAACGCCCCCGGAGTCAGGGGCGGGTGATCAGCCGCGGGGGTGACGCAGACGCATCGACACCCACCGCGCCCGGCGGCGCAGGATACGCGGGATCCCCACCCGGAGGTCCGCTTCCGTGAGTTGCGGGGTGCCTCGCTGAGGCGTGCTCAGCCCGCCGGCCGAGCGGCGGTTGCGGGGTGCGTCACTGTAGTCGTGCGTCCAGCCCATACCCCGACGTGTGCCCCCGCCCGAAGGTCGATAACCGCCTCGGCGGCCCCCAATTGGCCTATGCGGCAGGCATGTGGCCGTTCGAGGGACAAGTGTTCAGCAACCGGATGCTCCGCGCATCGATACCGTCACGGAACGGTCATCCGGCGGACCGTCCTGTCACCGGTCCGGCTCGGGATCCTTCAGCCAGTTGACCAGTTCCGTGGAGAACGCCGACGGGTCCTCCTCGTGCGGGAAGTGCCCGAGACCGTCGAACAGCCGCCAGCGGTACGGCGCTTCGACGTACTCGCCCGAACCGGCCGCGCTGCGCACCCGGCTGACGGGGTCCAGGGAGCCGTGCAGATGCAGCGTGGGCACCCGCACCGGCCGCTTCATCCTGCGGTAGAACTGGACGCCGTCCGGGCGCGCCAGGGAGCGCACCAGCCAGCGGTACGGCTCGATCGAGCAGTGGGCCGTGGACGGGATGCACATGGCCCGCCGGTACGTCTCCACCGCCTCGTCCTCCGGCGGCCGCGGCCCGGACCACTCCCGGATCAGACGGCCCACCAGCGCCCCGTCGTCCGCGATGAGTTGACGCTCCGGCAGCCACGGCCGCTGGAAACCCCAGATGTAGGAGTTGGCGGCCGTCTGCCGGGCGTCCCGCAGCATCGCCGCGCGCCAGCGCCGCGGATGCGGCATCGACACCACGGCGAGGCGGCGGACCAGCTTGGGCCGCATCGCGGCCGCCGTCCACGCCAGATATCCGCCGAGGTCGTGCCCGACCAGCGCGGCGTCCGGCTCGCCGAGCGACCGGATCACCCCCGTGACGTCGAGGGCCAGGTTCGCGGGGTCGTACCCGCGGGGCGTGCGGTCGCTGCCGCCGATGCCCCGCAGGTCCATCGCCACCGCCCGGTACCCGGCGTCGGCGAGCGCGACGAGCTGGTGCCGCCAGGTCCACCAGAACTGCGGGAAGCCGTGCAGCAGCAGCACCAGGGGGCCGTCGCCGAGTTCGGCGATGTGGAATCGGGCGCCGTTGGCGGCGACGTCCCGGTGCGTGACCTGCCGGCCGTGGGGCAGATCGATCCGGACGGCCGAGGGGGCGGGTTCGGTCATGACGACGAGCGTGCCACAGCCTCGATGGCGGCGGGGGTCCGCTCCTCGGGCAGCTCCGGGCGCGGGTGCGGCTTGGCGTTCTGCAGGACGCTCGCCGACTCCTTCATCGAGGCCGCCACCTTCTGCGGGCCCTGCTCCTTCTTCGCCTTCTTCGCGAACACCACACCCATGAGTGCGAGCAGGCCGGCGACCAGCACATTGGCCGCGAACGACAGGAGGAAGCAGACGGCCAGGTTCCAGCCGCTCCAGGTGCGGATGCCGTACGCCAGCGCGAAGTTGAGCATCGGCAGGGAGAACACCAGCACGGCGCCCGCCAGCGAGAAGGCTCCGCCGCTCGTCGCGCCGCGCTTCACGTCGCGTTTGAGCTGGGCCTTGGCCAGCGCGATCTCGTCGTGCACCAGCGCCGACAATTCGGTCGTCGCCGAGGCGAACAGCTGGCCGATGCTGCGTTCGGCGCCGACCGGGCTGCCGTCGGGTGCGCTCATCGCGTACTCCCTCTGAGGTCTCTCGTGCCGTCTTGTTTTGTACCGTCTCGTCAGATCATGCCGGACGGTCGCCCTCCTCGCCTGCCCCGCCCGCCACTTCCTGAAGCCCGTGGCGGGCCGCGGCGGCCCTCTCGGCGGCGATCCGCCGGTGCTCGGCGGCCTTGTTCTCGTGGATCTCGGCCATGCGCAGGTGGTACGCCGGGTCGTCCTGCTCGTACACGTCGGGGACGCCGTCGTGGTCGTCGTCGCGCTCCTCCTCCGCGCACAGCCGGCGGTACCGGGCGTTGCGGATCTTCAGCAGCGCCGTCGCGCACACCGCCGCGATCAGCGATCCGCTCAGGACCGCCGCCTTCACCTCGTCGGTGAGGACGGCGTTCGAGGCGAAGGCCAGCTCGCCGATGAGCAGCGAGACGGTGAAGCCGATCCCGGCGAGGGAGGCCACCGCGAACACGTCCGCCCACGCGAGGTCCTCGCTGAGGGAGGCACGGGTGAACCGGGCGGTCAGCCAGGTGCCGCCGAAGATGCCGAGGGTCTTGCCGACGACCAGGCCGAGGACCACGCCCAACGTCTCCGGCCGGATGAACACGTCCAGGAGCGCCCCGTCCGAGACCACCACCCCGGCGCTGAACAGCGCGAACAGCGGCACGCAGAGGCCGGCCGACAGCGGCCGCACCAGGTGCTCGACGTGCTCGCCCGGCGCGTGCTCCTCGCCGTCCCGGGTGGTGCACCGGAGCATCAGGCCCATCGCCACGCCGGCGATGGTCGCGTGCACGCCGCTGTTGTACATCAGCGCCCAGATCACCACGGCGAGCGGGACGTACACCCACCAGCCGCGCACGCCCTTGCGCAGCAGCAGCCAGAAGACCAGCAGGCCCGCGGCGGCCCCGCCGAGCGCGGCGAAGTCCAGCCGGTCGGTGAAGAAGACCGCGATGATCAGGATCGCGAAGAGGTCGTCGACCACCGCGAGGGTGAGCAGGAAGGCGCGCAGGGCGCTGGGCAGTGAGGTGCCGATGACCGCGAGGACGGCGAGCGCGAAGGCGATGTCGGTGGCGGTGGGCACGGCCCAGCCCTGGGTGGAGCCGTGCCCGGCGAGGTTGGTGAGGGTGTAGACGAGCGCGGGTACGGCCATGCCGCACAGCGCGGCCACCACGGGCAGCACCGCCGCCTTCGGGTCGCGCAGGTCCCCGGCGACCAGTTCCCGCTTGAGTTCGATGCCGGCGACGAAGAAGAACACGGCGAGGAGGCCGTCGGCGGCCCAGTGGGCGACGGAAAGGTTCAGGCCGAGCGCGGCGGGGCCGAAGTGGAAGTGACCGACCGCCTCGTAGCTGTGCCGGAGGGCGGGGACGTTCGCCCAGACCAGCGCCGCCACCGCGGCGAGGAGCAGCAGGACACCCCCGACGGTCTCGGTGCGCAGCGCGTCCGCGACGAAGGTCCGCTCGGGCAGCGACAGGCGCCCGAGGACCTTGCGGGGGGAAGCGGGGCTGCGGGGCGCGGTCACGGCGGGACCTCCGGTGGGTGGGCAGGACGGCTCGCATGCCGACCAGACTTCCCGGCGCACCCATGACTTTCTCGGACCTACGACGCTTTTCCCACTTTACCCAACGGGCGGGCGGGCCGCCGTGCCGGTGATCCGTCCGCCGGACGCCGAGGGGGCACCCGGCGCCTTCGCGTCCGGGTGCCCCCTCGGGTCCTCCTGTGCCGGTCAGTCCTCGCTGGACGCCGCCGGGAGCTTGGTCTGGATGAGGTCCATGACCGTGGAGTCGGTCAGCGTGGTGACGTCACCGAGCTGACGGTTCTCGGCCACGTCGCGCAGCAGACGGCGCATGATCTTGCCGGAGCGGGTCTTCGGCAGCTCCGCCACCGGAAGGATCCGCCTGGGCTTGGCGATCGGCCCGAGCGTCGCGCCCACGTGGTCGCGCAGCTCGCCGACGAGCGCCTTGGTCTCCGCGGCCGTGCCCCGCAGGATCACGAAGGCGACGATCGCCTGGCCGGTGGTCTCGTCGGCGGCGCCGACGACGGCCGCCTCGGCGACCGACGGGTGCGAGACGAGCGCCGACTCCACCTCGGTGGTGGAGATGTTGTGCCCGGAGACGAGCATGACGTCGTCGACCCGGCCCAGCAGCCAGATGTCCCCGTCGTCGTCCTTCTTCGCACCGTCACCGGCGAAGTACTTGCCCTCGAAGCGGGACCAGTAGGTGTCGAGGAAACGCTGGTCGTCGCCCCAGATGGTGCGAAGCATCGACGGCCACGGCTCGGTCAGCACCAGGTAGCCACCGCCGCCGTGGGGCACCTCGTGCGCCTCGTCGTCGACCACCGTCGCGCTGATGCCGGGCAGCGGGCGCTGCGCCGAACCGGGCTTGGCCTCGGTGACGCCGGGCAGCGGCGAGATCATCATCGCGCCGGTCTCGGTCTGCCACCAGGTGTCCACGACGGGCGTCCGGTCGGCGCCGATGTGCTTGCGGTACCAGATCCACGCCTCGGGGTTGATGGGCTCGCCGACCGATCCGAGCACCCGCAGGCTGCCGAGGTCGAACTTGGCGGGGATGTCGTCGCCCCACTTCATGAACGTCCGGATCGCGGTGGGCGCGGTGTAGAGGATCGTCACGCCGTACTTCTGCACGATCTCCCAGAACCGCCCCTGGTGCGGGGTGTCCGGCGTGCCCTCGTACATCACCTGCGTCGCGCCGTTGGCCAGCGGGCCGTAGACGATGTAGGAGTGCCCGGTCACCCAGCCGACGTCGGCCGTGCACCAGTACACGTCCGTCTCCGGCTTGAGGTCGAAGACCGCCCAGTGGGTGTACGCCGTCTGGGTGAGGTAGCCGCCGGAGGTGTGCAGGATGCCCTTGGGCTTCCCGGTGGTGCCGGAGGTGTAGAGGATGAACAGCGGGTGCTCCGCCTCGAACGCCTCCGGGGTGTGCTCGGCGGACTGCCGGCCGACGAGCTCGTGCCACCAGGTGTCGCGCTCGCCGTTCCAGGCCACGTCCTGCCCCGTACGGCGCACCACGAGCACGTGCTCGACGTTGCCCGCCTTCGCGACCGCCTCGTCGACGGCCGGCTTCAGCGCGGACGGCTTGCCGCGCCGGTAGCCGCCGTCGGACGTGATGACGACCTTGGCGTCCGCGTCCTGGATGCGGGTCGCGAGCGCGTCCGCCGAGAAGCCGCCGAAGACGACCGAGTGCGCGGCGCCGATGCGGGCCGAGGCCAGCATCGCGATCGCCGTCTCCGGGATCATCGGCATGTAGATGGCGACCCGGTCGCCCTTGCGGACGCCCAGCTCCAGAAGGGCGTTGGCGGCCTTGGAGACCTCGTCCTTCAGCTCCGCGTAGGTGATCGCGCGGCTGTCACCGGGCTCACCCTCGAAGTGGATGGCGACGCGGTCCCCGTGCCCGGCCTCCACATGCCGGTCCACGCAGTTGTACGCGACGTTCAGCTCGCCGTCCTTGAACCACTTGGCGAACGGCGGGTTCGACCAGTCCAGCGTCTCGGTCGGCTCCTTGGCCCAGGTCAGCCGGCGGGCCTGCTCGGCCCAGAAGCCGAGCCTGTCAGCCTTGGCCTGTTCGTACGCCTCCGCGGTGACATTGGCGTGCGCGGCCAGGTCGGCGGGCGGCGCGAACCTGCGTTCTTCCTTGAGCAGGTTGGCCAGGCTCTCGTTGCTCACGACATCTCCCTTTCCAAGGGTGTCCGTTGTGTCCCAGGCCACAGCTCATCAGACGCGGGGGTGCGATGACAAGGGTCGACCGAAAAATTGGTTTAGACCTGTCCGGCGGTGCACCGCTCACGCCGGACTGCGTGCCTCCTTCTCCTGCTCGGCGGCCCCTTCCACGATCCCCTCCACGCCGTGTTCGAAGCCCGCCCCCGCTCCCGGGGCGACCCCTGCCGGAGGGTCCTCCGTGACGCCCTCGAACACCCTGCCCCCTTCCGTTCCCGTCAGCAGATACGCCTGCGCCTCGCCCACGTGGAAGTACATCCCGTGCAGCTCCAGACCGCCGCCGGCCAGCGCCCGGGCGACCGTCGGGTGCGCCCGCAGATGATCCAGCTGCTGGACCACATTGGTCAGGCACAGCTCCTCCACCGCGTCCGCGGTCGCCCGCCCGGCCAGCCGGGGCCGGGCGCGGCGGTCTCCGGCCATCCGCGCGAGGCTCGGCACACCGTGCCGCAGCCAGCGCCGCAGCGGGGTGTCCCCACCGACGGCGCCCCCGCCCGCACTGTCCCCGCCGACAACGCCCTCGCCCGAGCGGACGCCGTCCGAGCCGACACCGCCCGTGCGGCCCGCGTCCGTAGCGCCGGTGCCGGCGCTGTCCCCGTCCGCGGTGCCCGCTCCCGTGGTGCCCGCGTCCGTGTCCCCGTCCGTGGTCTCCGCGGCCAGCAGCGCGTGCATCGCCCCGCAACCGGAGTGTCCGCACACGGTGATGGAGCGCACCCCCAGTACGTCCACCGCGTAATCGATGGCCGCCGCGACCGAGTCGTCGCCGTGCTCCTCGCCCGGCGGCGGCACCAGATTGCCGACGTTGCGGACGACGAACAGATCGCCGGGACCACTGGCGGTGATCATCGACGTGATGAGCCGGGAATCGGCGCAGGTGAGGAAGAGCTGGGAGGGCCGCTGGCCCTCCCGGGCGAGCCGCGCCAGCTCCTTGCGCACCAGCGGCGCGGTGTTCCGCTGGAACGAGCTGATGCCACGGGCCAGTTCCCCCCTCGCCGCGCGCCCTTCCGGCGCGCGGGCACTCTGCGCCCCGGCGACGCAGGACTGATGGTTGCGCCAGGGCGTCCAGGGGCCGCACCGGCAGCCGGCGTGCGTGGCCGGCTCGGCGGTCCGGATTCCCCCGCGCCGGCCCGACAGCTCGGCCGTGCCGCCCCGTGCGGTGTGGGTGTTGCGCCAGTCCTGCAGTGACTCGTACGCCGCGTGGTCCATGAACGACCCGCTCAGTTCCACGACGGCGTGGGCGCCTTGGGGTACGAGATGCAGGGCTCTGCTGAGCCGGGGAACGGCGAGGAACGTCAACTGGCCCCGGACGCGTACGTGATGGACTCCCTTCGTCTCTTCGTGGGTGATGCGGGTGCGGGTGAGTCGGTGCAGGGCGACGGCGACCGCCACGGCGACCCCGAGGAGCACGCCCTCCAGGACGCCGAAGGACACCACGCCGAGGGTGGTCACGACGTAGACCGGCACCTCACGGTGGCGCGTCACCGTGCGGATGTGGTGCAGGGACACCATCTGGATGCCGACGGCCATCACCAGGGCGGCGAGGGAGGCGAGCGGGATCGCCTCCAGGAGTGGGACCATCAGCAGCGCGGCTGCTACTACGAGAACGCCGTGCAGCATCGTGGAGTTCCGGCTGACGGCACCCGCGTTCACATTCGCCGTGCTGCGCACGGCCACCCCCGCGACCGGCAGTCCGCCGAGCGCCCCGGAGAGGATGTTGGCGGCACCCTGGCCCAGCAGTTCCCGGTCCAGGTCGGACCGGCCGACGCGGGACTGGGCGCCGGGCCGCGCCGCGACCAGCTTGTCCACGGCCACCGCGCCGAGCAGCGACTGCACGCTGCACACCAGGGTGGTGGTGAGCACGGCGGCCACGAGGCCGAGCACCGGGCCGTCGGGCAGCCCGGCCAGCGCGTGGCTGCTCCAGGACGGCAGGCCGACCCGGGGCAGGGACAGCCCGGTCAGGGCGGCGGTCCCGGTGGCCCCGGCGACCGCGACGAGTGCGGCCGGCACCTTGCGCAGCCCCCGTCCGACGCGGCCGGGCAGACGCGGCCAAGTCAGCAGCAGGGCCAGCGTCAGCACGCTCACGAACACGGCGGCCGGCTGTACACGGGCCAACTGGGTTGGCAGTGCGCGCAGGTTGGCGAGGACGGAGCTGTCCGGACTGCCGCCGAGGACGATGTGCAGCTGGGCCACGGCGATGGTGATGCCGATGCCGGCGAGCATGCCGTGCACCACGGCCGGGCTGACGGCGAGCGCGCCGCGTGCCACGCGCAGACAGCCGAGGCCGAGCTGGGCGAGACCGGCGAGGACGGTGATGCCGCAGGTGGCCCGCCAGCCGTACTGGAGGATCAGGTCCGCGGTGACGACGGTGAGTCCGGCGGCGGGCCCGCTGACCTGCAGCGGGCAGCCGCCGATCCGGCCGGCGACGATTCCGCCCACGGCGGCGGCGACCAGGCCGGCCTGGAGCGGGGCGCCGGTGGCGAGGGCGATACCGAGGGACAGCGGCAGGGCGATCAGGAAGACCGCGACGGCCGCGGACACGTCGGCGCCCTCGACCGCGAGGCGGTGGCGCCCCGGTGCGGGGTCGGGCGGTGGCGGGGAGTGCTCGGTGTGAGGGGGTGCGCAGGCTGATGACATGTTCCCGTCTCCTCCGGGGCGGCGCGGTCGCGGACTGGTTGGGGCCCCCGTCCATGGGTGGGGCTCGGTCGCGGCCGTGGGTCACGGCGTGCAGCGGCGGGATGGATCAACGCTCGGTAAATGAACCGTAATGCCACGTAAAGACAATGCATAACTTTCCGGGGCAAATGGCGCATTCAGTCACCCAGCCGAGCGAAGTAATCATTTGATCGGCTTGTCGTACTAATTCCTTCTCGGTCCCGTGCGACCTTGGCGGCGCTGTCGGTGCAAGCCCGGCACACGCGCACAAATGACCCATGGTCAGCGTGTGCCTGAGAGAAGGAAGAAGGTGGGCGGAACATGGCCGCCACCCAGAGGATCGCCGTCGGCGCCACGGTCGCCGCGGCCTGTGCCGCGTCGCTCGCCGGCTGCGCGACCGGCTCCAACGCGTCGAAGGAAGGGGTGTCAGGACCGAAGGGGGCGCCCGCGCCCCAGAGTGTGGTCCGGCTGATCGGCGACGGATCCACCGCCTACACCGGTACCCAGCCGCACCTGCCCAGACCCGAACGGCTGAAGCCCGGTCAGAAGCCCCCCCAGTTCGTCGTGTTCTCCTGGGACGGCGCCGGTGAGGACAGCCAGAAGCTGTTCTCGCACTTCCGCAAGGTCGCCAAGGAGAACCACGCGACCATGACGTACTTTCTCAGCGGCGTGTACATGCTCCCCAAGGAGAAGCGGAACCTGTACAAGCCGCCGCAGCACTCACCGGGCAGCTCCGACATCGGCTTCAACGACGAGCAGGGCATCGCCGACACCCTCAAGCAGGTACGACTGGCCTGGCTGGAGGGCAACGAGATCGGCACCCACTTCAACGGCCACTTCTGCGGGCCCGAGGGCGGCGTCGGCACCTGGTCGGTGGACGAGTGGAAGAGCGAGATCGCCCAGGCCAAGCAGTTCGTCAAGAACTGGAAGACCAACACCGGCATGACGCAGGCGGCGGCCCTGCCCTTCGACTACGACAAGGAGCTGATCGGCGCCCGCACCCCCTGCCTCGAAGGGCGGAAGAACTTCACCGAGGCCGCCCGCCGGCTCGGCTTCCGCTACGACTCCAGCGGTGTCGACGACCAGCTCTGGCCCAAGAAGAAGGAGGGGCTGTGGGATCTGTCCATGCAGCTGGTGCCCTTCCCCGGCCACACCTTCGAGCAGCTGACCATGGACTACAACTTCATGGCCAGCCAGTCCGGCACCGAGACCCAGGGCGACCCGGACATGTACGACTACTGGGGCGACCAGATGCGCGACGGCCTGATCAAGGGCTTCTACCGGGCCTATGACGGCAACCGCGCGCCCCTGGTCATCGGCAACCACTTCGAGTCCTGGAACGGCGGCACCTACATGCGCGCCGTCGAGGAGGTCGTACGGGAGGTGTGCAACAAGCCCGACGTGCGCTGCGTGTCCTTCCATCAGCTGGCCGACTGGCTGGACGCCCAGGACCCGGGGACCCTGCAGAAGATGCGCACCCTCAAGGTGGGCGAGGCGCCCCGGCAGGGCTGGGCGTCCTTCCTCTCCGGACGCCCGGCCCCGGCGCCCAAGGGCGTCCCCGGGGCGCCGGCCGTCAGGCAGTAGGCGTCAGACCGCGGCCGCCACGCCCTCGCGGAGCACGAACCCGGGGTCGACCTGCGCCGCCAGGTCGACCCCGGTGCGCTCGTTGCCCCACGCCTCGGCGTTGCGCAGGTGGAAGTGCACCATCTGGCGGGTGTACCGCTCCCAGTCGCGCAGGGCGTACGTGGCGTCGGCGGTGGCGCGCAGGGTCTGCAGGGCGCCGGCGTTGGCCTCCTCCAGGAGGTCGAAGCGGGGCGGGCGGCCCTTCTCCATGGCGCGCACCCAGTCCGAGCGCCCGACCGTCACCAGCAGGTCGTCCCCGACCTCCGCGCGCAGGAAGTCGACGTCGTCCTGCTCCTGGATCTTGTTGCCGACGACCTTCAGGGCGACGCCGAAGTCGCGGGCGTACTCCTTGTACTGGCGGTAGACGGAGACCCCCTTCCGCGTCGGCTCGGCGACGAGGAACGTCATGTCGAACCGGGTGAACATCCCGGAGGCGAAGGAGTCCGAACCCGCGGTCATGTCGACCACCACGTACTCGTCGGGGCCGTCGACGAGGTGGTTCAGGAACAGCTCCACCGCTCCCGTCTTGGAGTGGTAGCAGGCGACCCCCAGGTCGGCTTCGGTGAAGGGGCCGGTGACCATCAGGCGGACGGCCCCGCCGTCGAGCTCCACGGGGCGCGCGCAGGCGTCGTAGATCGGGTTGGGCTCCCGCACCCGGACGAGCCGCGAACCCTCGCCGGGCGGGGTGGTCTTGATCATCGCCGAGGGCGAGGTGATCCGCTGGTTGCTGCCGCGCAGATGCTCCTTGATCTGCGGCAGCCGTTCACCCATCGCGGGCAGCGCGGCCGCCTCCGTCTCGTCGAGACCGAGGGCGGGGCCGAGGTGCTGGTTGATGTCCGCGTCGATCGCGACGACCGGGGCGCCGGCGGCCACGAGATGCCGGACGAAGAGGGAGGAGAGCGTGGTCTTGCCGCTGCCGCCCTTCCCGACGAAAGCAATTTTCATGTTCACCAAGCGTAGTCGGGTGATAGCTCTCGGTCGCAAGGGGGGTGAAGAAGACCACTCCATCGTGGGGTCGGCCGTCGGGGTGCGTACTGTCGTACTCATGAGTACGACAGGCGCGACCGCCGATCCGCTCGCGGCCCTGGGCTCACTGCCCGGCGTGCCCGAATCCGTGGAGTCCGTGCGCAAGGCCGTGGACCGGGTCTACGGGCACCGGATCATGCGGCGCCGCAGCAACGCGATCACCTCCGAGGCGGCCCTGCGCGGGGCCCGCGGTTCGGCCGCCCTGTCCGGCGCCGACTGGGCCCTGGAGGAGGTGCGGCGGCGTACCGACTTCGGTGCCGACGACGAGGCCCGTGTCGTCGGCGCCGCCCTGCGCCTGGGTGCCGAGGCCGGCCAGCTGCTCTCGATCTGGCGGCAGTCCCCGCTCCGGGTCCTGGCCCGGCTGCACCTGGTGGCCGCGGCGGACGGCGACGAGCGGGTGGGCAGGCCCCGCCAGGCCGGCGAGGCGGTGGACGAGCCGCTGATCGAGCTGCCGCTCCCGGACGCCGCCGAGGTCTCCGGCCGCCTCGAGGGGCTCGCCGGCCTGATCATCGCCGGCACGTCCGCGCCCGCCCTGGTCACGGCCGCCGTCGTGCACGGCGAACTGCTCGCGCTGCGCCCCTTCACGTCCCACAACGGCCTGGTGGCGCGCGCGGCCGAGCGGATCGTGCTGATCGGCAGCGGTCTCGACCCGAAGGCCGTCTGCTCGGCCGAGGTGGGGCACGCCGAACTGGGCCGCGCCTCCTACCTGGCCGCACTGGACGGGTACGTCTCCGGCACCCCGGAGGGCATGGCTGCCTGGATCGCCCACTGCGGCAGGGCCGTGGAGCTGGGAGTGCGCGAGTCCACGGCGGTGTGCGAGGCGCTGCAGCGCGGCGCGGCCTGAGAGAACTCCCCGGAAAAGGGTTGCGGCGGTACGAGTCCTCGTACCGCCGCTGGCATGCTCACCGGGTTACCAAGCGTCCTCGATATGTGCCCATCAGGCCGGGGTGCTTTGCCCGTCCCTGGTGCGGCTGGCCCGTAATCGACGGGTCGACGTCGCGTGGGTGCTCGATGTTCATGCGGGGTCCGTGGGCCAAGTGCGTAGTGGTAGGTGATCCTCTCGGATGTCCTCTGGTCTCGCGGGCCTACCTTCTTTGTACCGCGAGCCCGGAGCAAGCGGAACCCCTGCCCGCACATCTTTACTTTCGGGTTCAAACAGGGGCGAAGCGGACGTCCCTCGCTGGGGTGCCCGGGCGTGCGCGGGAGGGGCGGGGGTCAGGCGGTGTTGCGCCGCCGGCTGGCGTACCAGACGAGACCCGCGGTGGCCGCCGCCGCTCCCACGGCCGCCATGGCGACCAGCGCCGGGCGGGGCGGGACCGAGAACCCGGGCAGCCGCTTCTTGAGCGGCACCGGGCGGCGGAACGCCAGCACCGGCCACCCGCGCGCGGTCGCCTCGCGGCGCAGAGACCGGTCCGGGTTCACGGCGTGCGGGTGCCCGACCGCCTGGAGCATCGGCAGGTCGGTCGCGGAGTCGCTGTAGGCGTAGCAGCGGTCCAGGTCGTAGCCCTCCGAGGCGGCCAGCTCCCTGATCGCCTCCGCCTTGGTCGGGCCGTAGGCGTAGTACTCCACCTCACCGGTGAAGCAGCCGTCCTCGCCGACGACCATGCGGGTGGCGACCACCCGGTCCGCACCCAGCAGCTCGCCGATCGGCTCGACGACCTCGGCGCCGGAGGTGGACACGATGACCACGTCCCGCCCGGCCATGTGGTGTTCCTCGATGAGGGAGGCGGCCTCGTCGTAGATGATCGGGTCGATCAGGTCGTGCAGGGTCTCGGCGACGATCTCCCGCACCTGCTGGACGTTCCAGCCGCGGCACAGGGTGGACAGATACTCACGCATACGCTCCATCCCGTCGTGGTCCAGGCCGCCGGCCAGGAAGACGAACTGGGCATATGCGGTACGCAGTGCGGCCCTGCGGTTGATCAGCCCTCCTTGGTAGAAGGACTTGCTGAAGGTGAGCGTGCTCGACTTCGCAATGACCGTCTTGTCCAGGTCAAAGAAGGCTGCGGCGCGGGGCAAGGAGTGGTTTTCCACGCCCCTGAGCATAGGCGCCCACCATTCGGCGTAAGGTGTGGCGCGTGGGTTTGCCTGAGAAGGCTCTCGGGTACACCATGGAAGTCACGGATCGTTCGCGACCGTGCTAACCCGGTCCGACTCCTCCCCCCCCGAGTCGGCCGTGGGGACGACCCCCGCTCTCCCCCCCGGCGGGGGTCGTCGCATGTCCGGGTGGGTTTTCTCGCCTCTCTCCGCTCTGTGCGGAACTCCGCGACCCACGCTGTGGCGCACCGGCCGCGGCTTCCGCATGCCCGTGTTTCGTTACTCACGGTAATCGATGCGCTGCGCTGCGGAACTCGCACAGCGACCCGCACAGGGCTCACCGGTATGGGTGACGGCGATATTCACAGCCCCCCGGTTGTCCACCGTATGGGACCAAGATCCACACGATTTCGCGGATCGCTGCACCGTGATTCCGGCGCACCCCGGCTGTGGCGAGTTCATGGCCGGTTCCGATTGCCGGAGTGCGTTTGGCCGGTTCCTATCGGCCGCTCATATGGAGGCCGCTCGCCGGTTCTTCACATCTTCGGGATTCCCGTGGCCGCAGGGGCTGCGCGGAGCACGCAGCGAAGGGGGAACACACGTGACCGGAATCGTCACCCACGACCCGCCGCCCACCGGCGCGGGCCGGCCGGGACGTCCGCTCATCGTCACCGAGGACGCCGACCTGCTGGACGATCTGCTGCGCCTGTGCGCGGCGGCCGGCGCCACGCCCGAGGTCCACCACGGCGTTCCGGAACACGGCGACGGCTGGGAGGCGGCCCCGCTGGTCCTGGTCGGCGACGACGCCGCCCGCCGCATCCGTGGGGCCGCCCGGCGGCGCGGAGTGGTGCTGGTCGGCCGCGACCAGGACGACTCGGAGGTGTGGAAGCGCGCCGTCGGGATCGGGGCCGACCACGTCCTGATGCTTCCCGACGGAGAGCAATGGCTGGTCGACCGCATCGCGGACGTCGCCGAGGGGGTCGGCCGCCCGGCCCTCACCGTCGGGGTGATCGGCGGGCGGGGCGGGGCCGGCGCGTCCACGCTGGCCTGCGCCCTCGCGGTCACCTCGGCGCGGGAGGGGTTGCGCACCCTGCTCGTGGACGCCGATCCGCTCGGCGGCGGACTCGATGTACTCCTCGGCGGCGAGAGCGCCGACGGGCTGCGCTGGCCCGCCTTCGCCGCCTCCCGGGGTCGGCTCGGCGGCGGCGCCCTGGAGGAATCGCTGCCGGAACTGCACGCCCTGCGCGTACTCAGCTGGGACCGCGGCGACTGCGTCGCCGTTCCGCCCCAGGCGGTGCGCGCGGTTCTCGCCGCCGCCCGGCGGCGCGGCGGGACCGTCGTGGTCGACCTGCCCCGCCGCCTCGACGACGGGGTCGCCGAAGCCCTCGCGCAGCTCGACCTGGCTCTGCTCGTCGTCCCCGCCGAGCTGCGGGGGATCGCGGCCGCCGGGCGGGTCGCGTCCGCCGTCGCCATGGTCGTGCGCGATGTGCGGGTGGCGGTCCGCGGACCGTACGCGCCCGGTCTGGACGACCACGGGGTGGCCCGGCTGCTCGACCTGCCCCTGGCCGGCGAGATCCCGGTCGAACCGGCCCTGTCGCGCCCCGAGGGCGGTGCGAAACCACCCGGTGCCACCGGACGGGGCCCGCTCGCCCGTTTCTGCCTGAACTTCTGGGAGCGGGCCCTGGCCGAGGCGGGAGGGGTCCGATGACGCTCCCCGGGCTCGACCGGGCCGACGGCGCGGCACTGCTCGACGGCGTCCGGCGCCGGCTGGCCGAGAGCGGTGCCGAACCCACCCCCGCGCGGGTGGCGCAGGCCCTCCGCGAGCAGGGCCGGGTGCTGGGCGATGCCGAGGTCCTCGGGGCGGCGAGGCAGCTGAGGAGCGAGCTGGTCGGCGCGGGCCCACTGGAACCGCTGCTCGCCGACCCGGGCGTCACCGACGTCCTGGTGTCCGCACCGGACCGGGTGTGGGTCGACCGCGGGGGCGGCCTGGAGCTGACCCCGGTGACCTTCCCCGATGCGGCGGCCGTACGACGCCTCGCGCAGCGGCTGGCCGCCGTGGCGGGACGCCGGCTGGACGACGCCCGGCCGTGGGCGGACGCCCGGCTTCCCGACGGGACCCGGCTGCACGCGGTGCTGCCGCCGGTCGCCGTCGGCTGCACCTGTCTGTCCCTGCGGGTGGTACGGCCCCGGGCGTTCACCCTGGCGGAGCTGGTGGAGGCGGGCACCGTGCCGCCGGGCGGCGAGGTGATCCTGCGGGCACTGCTGGACGCCCGCCTCTCCTTCCTCGTCAGCGGCGGCACCGGAAGCGGTAAGACGACGCTGCTCAGCGCCCTGCTGGGGCTGGTCGGCCCGGGTGAACGGATCGTGCTCGCCGAGGACTCCGCCGAACTCCGGCCGGATCACCGGCACGTCGTGCGGCTGGAGACCCGTCCCGCGAACCAGGAGGGCGCCGGCCTGGTCACCCTCGAGGACCTCGTCAGGCAGGCATTGCGGATGCGGCCCGACCGGCTGGTCGTCGGAGAGGTGCGCGGCCCGGAGGTCGTGCACCTGCTCGCGGCACTCAACACCGGCCATGAGGGCGGTTGCTGCACGATCCACGCCAACGCCGCCGGGGACGTACCGGCCCGCCTGGAAGCGCTGGCCACGGCCGCCGGGCTCGACCGGGCCGCACTGCACAGCCAGTTGTCGGCCGCCCTCTCCGTGGTGCTGCACCTCGTCCGGGACCGGTCCGGCCGGCGCCGGATCGCCGAGGTGCACGTGCTGGAGCGTGAGGCCGCGGGTCTGGTGCGGACGGTGCCGGCACTGCGCTGGGGCGAGCGGGCCTTCGCCCGGGAGCGCGGCTGGGAGCGGCTGGAGCATCTGCTGGGCATGTCCGGCGGGTTCACGAGCGAGTGAGGACGGGGACGGAAGTGACCGGTGAGATGTCGATGGCGGCGGCGCTGATCTGCCTGGGGACGCTGGCCTGGCTGCTGGGCGAACGGCACTACGGGATGCGGCGGGCGCGGCTGCTGCTGGCCGGCGGGGGGACGGTGGCCACCGGGCCGCCCTCCTGGAGGCGGGCTCTCGGTGAACTGCGGCGGCTGTCCTGCCGTTTCGGGCCCGAGTGGTGGGCGCTCGCGGCCGGGCTGCTGCTCGCGCTGCTCGGTGCGTCGGTGATTCCGGTCGTCGCGGGGGCGGCCGGGGTGCCGGTGCTGCGCCGAGTACGGCTGGGCCGCCGGGCCGCATCCGCCCGGGAGCGCCGGGCGGATGCGGTGATCGCCCTGTGCGGCGCCCTCGCCGGGGAGGTGCGGGCGGGACGGCAGCCCGGTGAGGCACTGCTGCGGTCCGCGCGGGACTCCGGCGGGCTCGGCGAAGCGCGGGCGGCCGTGGTCGCGGCAGCCCGGTTCGGTGGGGATGTGCCCGGGTCTCTGGCCGCGGCGGCCCGGCAGCCGGGCGCCGAGGGGCTTCGCGGGCTCGCCGCGTGCTGGCGGGTGGCCGTGGACCAGGGCGCGGGACTGGCGGCCGGTCTGGACCGGCTGGACGCGGCCCTGCGCGCCGAGCGGGACCAACGTGCCGACCTGCGCGCGCAGTTGTCCGGGGCCCGTGCGACCGCGGTGCTGCTGGCCGCCCTCCCCGCTCTGGGGCTGCTTCTGGGCACTGCCATGGGCGCCGACCCGCTGCACGTCCTCCTGCACACCGGCGCGGGCCTCGGCTGCCTGGTGACCGGCGCGGTGCTGGAGGCGGCCGGGACGTGGTGGGCGATGCGGATCGTGCGAGGAGCGGAAGCGGTGTGAGGGCTCACGCGTGGCGCGGAAGGGATCGGCCCGGTCCTCGCGTGGTGGAGGTGGCCGCGATGTCGGGAAGCGGGCGGGTCGTACGGAAAGGGAGGGTGGAATGAGCGGGGAATTCGTCCACAGGCTGGGGATGGCCGGGGCCGTGGTGCCGGCTGTCGGCTGGGGCCTCCGGCGCTTGGAGATCGCGCGACGGCGACGGCGGGTACGGCGCCGGGTGGCCGACCTGCTGGGCCTCGAAGCGCCGTCGCCCGGAGCGGCGTTCGCGGTGCCGGACAGGCTGCGAAGGTGCCTGCCACTCGTCGGTGCGGCGGGCGGTGCCTGGGTGCTGGTCGGCGGAGTCACCGGGGTGCTGCTGGGGCTCGTGGTGGGCGCGGTGCTGTGGCGGTGGCGCGAGCGCAGAACATCGGCCGGGCGGGCCCAGGAGATCGACACCACCGGGTCCGCGCGCCAACTTCCGCTCGCAGCCGACCTGCTGGCCGCCTGCATCGCGGCCGGTGCCGGTCCGGTGGTCGCCGCCCAGGCGGTGGGGGAGGCCCTCGGCGGCCCGGTCGGCGAAGCACTGGCGCGGGGCGCGGCGGAGGTACGGCTGGGCGGCGAACCAGGCCACTCCTGGCGCCGGTTGGCCGCGCTGCCCGGCGCCATGGCCCTGGCCCGGCTGCTGGAGCGGGCCGACGAGACCGGGCTGCCGGCGGCCGGCCCGGTCGCCCGTCTCGCCTCGGACGCACGCGCGGACTGGGCCCGCGCCGCAACGGTCCGGGCACGCAGGGCGGCCGTGCTGATCTCCGCGCCTGTCGGGCTGTGCTTCCTGCCGGCCTTCATCGCGATCGGCGTCGTGCCTGTCGTGATCGGCCTGGCCGGCGGGGTGATGGGAGGGAGGTAGGCGCACGACGACGAGCGAACGCATGCACATGGATCACCACAGGAAGGACAAAAACAATGCGCCTCACGGGGGTTGGGATGAGCGAGATCATCAGCAGGAAGTTCGGGCGAGCGGCGGCGCGGTTGCGCGGAGCGGGCGGCTGGTGCCGGCGGGACGCCGGGATGGTCACGTCCGAGTACGCGATGGGGATCATCGCGGCCGTCGGCTTCGCGTTGCTGCTCTACGAGGTCGTCACCAGCGGCCAGGTCAGGGCGGAGCTGCAGGCCATCGTGAAGAAGGCGCTCAGTGCGCGGATGTGAGCGGGGGCGGGACCGCGGGTTCGTGACCGCGGAGGCGGCCGTGGTGCTGTCCGTGCTGGTGGCGTTCACGATGGCGCTGGTCTGGGGGCTGCTCGTGGTGGCGGCGCGGATCCAGTGCGTGGACGCGGCTCGCGTGGGTGCCCGGGCCGCCGCCCGCCAGGATCCGGTCGACGTGGTGGTCACGGTGACCCGGGACGCGGCGCCGGACGGGGCGCGGGTCACGGTGGGCCGGGAGGGCGACCGGGTCCGGGTGACGGTGGTGGCCAGGCCGCCGTTGTTCGGCGGGCTGCCTGTCGAGTTGCGCGAGGAGGCCGTGGCACTTGCCGAGGAGACGGTGGGAGCGGCGCGGGAGGGGGAGCGGTGAGAGTTCCTGCGGGGCGCGAGGGCTGCGGGGTGCGCGAGGCTCATGAGGCGGGGCGGTCGGGTCGCCAGGTCTTCGGGCCGCGGCCTGCGAACCGTCGGCCCTCTGGGTATCCGCCCCCTGGGCATCCGCCTTCCGGATATCCGCCCTCGGGACGTGCGCCTTCCGGCCGACAGCCCGCTCAGCGGTGGCCCGCCGGGTTACAGGCCCCCGCTGGGGCGGCCGCCGACCGAGGGTCCGCGACCGTCTGGAGTCTCGGTGCCATCGCCGTGCTGTGCCTGGTGTTCGGTGCCGTGCTCGCCCTGGGACAGGCCGTCGTCGTCCGGCACCGGGCGGCCGGCGGCGCGGATCTGGCGGCGCTCGCGGCGGCGGACCACTGGGCCGAGGGAGGCGCGGAGGCCTGTGCCCGGGCCGAGCGGCTGGCGCTGGCCCAGCGGGTGCGGCTTCTGCGGTGCGCGATCGTGGGCGAGACCTCGGACGTGACGGCGGCCTCGGGAGGAGGACCGTTCACGGCGGAGGTACGGGCGAGAGCGGGGCCGGCGGGGCCCGTACCGGCAGCACTCGTACCGCCCGCGATCAGCGGTTCGGCACCTGCCGCGGATCCGGAGCCTCCAGATCCGGAGCCTCGTGATCGGGGGCCTCTCGGTCCGGGAACTCTCGTTCCGGGGCCTCTCGGTGCCGGGCTTCCCGGTCAGAAGCCCCCTGGTCATGAGCCCCCTGGTCATGAGCCCCCTGGTCAGGAGTTCCGTGAGCGGGAGCTCCGCGGCCCGGAGTTCCGCGGCCCGGGGTCCCCTGGTCCGGAGCGTCCTGAGACGCAGGATCTCGGCGGCCGGCCTCCCGGCTCTCAGCACCCTCACTCAGAGGGCCCTCGCGGCCCGCCCGGCCCTCCTGAGGGTCGTGACCCTCCTTCTCCTCGGGCGCCCCGCGGAGCAGCACCGTGAGGAGCCGGACCGCACCCCTCTTGTGCAGCGGATCGTTGCCGTTGCCGCACTTCGGGGACTGGATGCAGGACGGGCAGCCGGCCTCGCACTCGCAGGAGGCGATGGCCTCCCGGGTGGCGGCGAGCCAGGCACGGGCGGTGTGGAAGGCGCGCTCCGCGAAGCCCGCGCCGCCGGGATGGCCGTCGTAGACGAACACGGTGGGCAGGAGGGTGTCCGGGTGCAGCGGCACCGAGACACCGCCGATGTCCCAGCGGTCGCAGGTCGCGAAGAGGGGCAGCATGCCGATCGAGGCGTGCTCGGCGGCGTGCAGGGAGCCGCCGAGGATCTCCGGGATGATCCGGGCCTCGTCCAGCTGGTCCTCGGTGACCGTCCACCACACCGCGCGGGTGCGCAGCGTGCGGGGAGGGAGGTCGAGTTTGGTCTCGCCCAGCACTTCACCGGTGATGAGGCGCCTGCGCAGGTAGGAGACGACCTGGTTGGTGACCTCGACGGACCCGAAGCACAGGCGGCCGGAGCCCCAGGGGATCTCGGTGTCCGTCTCCAGGATCGAGATCGCGGTGGTGTCGCGGGCGACCGTCGAGTACGGCGGGTCGGCCTGTTCGACGAGGGCCACCGAGTCCTCCAGGTCCAAGGTGCGCACCAGATAGGTGCGGCCCTGGTGCAGGTGGACCGCGCCCTCGTGGACCGTGGAGTGCGCGGCGCCCGCGTCGACGGTGCCGAGCAGGCGGCCGGTGCCGGTCTCGACGACCTGCACCGGGCGGCCGCCGGCGCCGCGGATGTCGGTCAGGTCGGCGGCCCGCTCCCGGCGCGTCCAGTGCCAGGCCTTGGTCCGCCGGCGCAGCAGCTTCGCGGCCTCCAGCTGCGGCAGCACATCCGCGCAGGCGGGGCCGAAGAGGTCCAGGTCCTCCTCGGTCAGCGGGATCTCGGCGGCGGCCGCGCACAGGTGCGGGGCGAGGACGTAGGGGTTGTCGGGGTCGAGGACGGTGGATTCGACCGGCCGGTCGAACAACGCCTCGGGATGGTGGACCAGGAAGGTGTCCAGCGGGTCGTCCCGGGCCACCATGACGGCCAGGGCGCCCTGTCCGGAGCGGCCCGCGCGGCCCGCCTGCTGCCACAGGGAGGCGCGGGTGCCCGGATAACCGGCGATCACCACCGCGTCCAGGCCGGAGACGTCCACGCCCAGCTCCAGGGCGGTGGTGGCCGCGAGACCGAGGAGTTCCCCGGAGTGCAGGGCGCGTTCCAGGGCCCGGCGCTCCTCGGGGAGGTAGCCGCCCCGGTAGGCCGCGACACGCCGGACCAGGGACCGGTCGACCTCGGCCAGTTTCTCCTGGGCGATCACCGAGATCAGCTCGGCGCCGCGCCGGGAGCGGACGAAGGCGACCGAGCGCACGCCCTGCACGGTCAGGTCGGTCAGGAGGTCGGCGGTCTCGGCGGTGGCGGTCCGCCGTACGGGCGCGCCCTTCTCGCCGTGCAGCTCGGTGAGCGGGGGCTCCCAGAGGGCGAAGACGAGCTCACCGCGCGGGGAGGCGTCGTCGGCGACCTCGACCACCGGCAGGCCGGTCAGCCGCCGGGCGGCGACGGCGGGCTCGGCGGCGGTCGCCGAGGCCAGCAGGAAGACCGGCGAGGAGCCGTAGCGGGCGCACAGGCGGCGCAGCCGGCGCAGCACCTGGGCGACGTGCGAGCCGAAGACGCCCCGGTAGGTGTGGCACTCGTCGATGACGACGTACCGGAGCGACTTCAGGAAGGAGGACCAGCGCGGGTGGGACGGGAGTATCCCGCGGTGGAGCATGTCGGGGTTGGTCAGGACGTAGTTGGCGTACTGGCGGACCCACTCGCGTTCCTCGAACGGAGTGTCGCCGTCGTACACGGCTGGGCGAACGGCATTGCCCAAAGGTTGTGAAAGTTCCTTCACCGACCGGCACTGGTCAGCGGCGAGCGCCTTGGTGGGGGACAGGTACAGGGCCGTGGCGCCGCGTCCGTTCGGCGCCTCGGAACCGTCCAGAAGGGTGGAAAGGACGGGGACGAGGTAGGCGAGGGACTTGCCGGAGGCCGTGCCGGTGGCGACGACCACCGATTCGCCGTCCAGGGCGTGCTCGGCGGCCCGGGCCTGATGGGCCCACGGGTGCTCGATGCCGCACGCCTGCACGGCCGCGATCACTTCTGGGCGAATCCGGTCTGGCCAGACGGCATGGCGGCCCGCGCGCGGGGGCAAGTGCTCCGTATGAGTGATGCGCGCAGACCGGCTCGGCCCGGAGGCGAGGCGGTCCAGGACCGTGCCCGGAGACGGGCGGGACGCCGGGTCCGCCGGGGTTCGATCGGATCGGTGATTCTTGGCCATCGGCACCGAGTGTGTCACTGACGTGACGGACAATGGAGTCAAGGCGTCGTGCACGCCTGCCGGTAAGTGATTGAATGCCATCGCGGCTGGCGTTGCGTCCCGGGGGCCGCAAGCCGAGGTGCCCGAGGGGCGACCGCTCGATAGCAAGGTGCTGGAGGATCCGTGGACCTGTCCCTGTCGACCCGTACCGTCGGCGATCGTACGGTCGTCGAGGTCGGTGGCGAAATCGATGTATACACCGCGCCCAAGCTGCGCGAGCAGCTGGTCGAGCTGGTGAACGACGGCAATTTCCATCTTGTCGTCGACATGGAGGGCGTGGACTTCCTCGACTCCACCGGTCTCGGCGTGCTGGTCGGCGGCCTGAAGCGAGTGCGTGCCCACGAGGGCTCGCTGCGCCTGGTCTGCAACCAGGAGCGCATTCTCAAGATCTTCCGTATCACCGGCCTCACCAAGGTGTTCCCGATCCACACCTCGGTCGAGGAAGCGGTGGCGGCCACCGACTGACCCTGGGCCGTTCGCCGGCGTCGGGCTCCGTGAGGGGCCCGGGCGTCGGCCGGTCCCGTCCTGGGCCGCGCAAGACGTGGCGGCCCGGGACACCGAAGTACACAGGGGGTGCGGGTCCTCGGCGGCCCCACCCCCGACCGCACGCCCGTAGCCGCGAGGGGGATGCATGGCCACCGTCGAACTCCGCTTCAGCGCGCTGCCCGAGCACGTCAGGACCGCCCGTCTGGTGGCGGCGGCGGTGGCGCGCAGGGCCGGGGTGGACGAGGCGGTCCTGGACGAGGTCCGGCTCGCCGTCGGCGAGGCCTGCTCCCGTGCCGTGGGACTGCACCGGAGCCACGAGATCACGACTCCGGTGAAGGTGGCGCTGATCGAGGAGGAGAAACAGTTCTCCATCGAGGTCGGCGACGAGGCCCCGCACGCCTCCGCGGGCGGCGACACGCCCGGGGGCGCCCAGGAGAGTGACGTGGAGGCCGAGGAGGACGAGATGGGGCTCGCGGTCATCAGCGGCCTCGTCGACGACGTCGAGGTGACCACCGGGCGCAACGGCGGACTGATCCGTATGACCTGGCCGGCCACACCGCCGGCCGCGGCCGCGCTCTAGCCGCCAGGCACCTCACGACCCCCAGGGCCCTGCTGAGCAGGGCCCTTCGGTGTTTTTCGGCGACATCCGGGAATTCGTGAAGGAATTCACGATCAATAGACCGATAATTGGATCAAGAGCCAATGCGGTCGTCAATGCTTTTGGGGCATTACCGCTTTCGGGTTCCCCGGCGTGACCTCGATCATTTGCTGAAGGGCACGAGAAGGCCGATTCCGTTTACCGTCCCCTGTTTAGATCACTCGCGGGTACCTAGAATCCGTCCACATCTTGAGCTCAGCCCAAGCGTCAAGGAGGACGAATGGCGGGGCTTTCTACCCCTCATCAGTTGGGTCACCCGACAAATCTCGCTGCCGCGGTACTGACCGACGACAACAGGATCATCGTGGCGGTGATCGCGGCGGTCGCCCTGGCCGCGCTCGTGGTCGCGGGGATCCTGGTGCGCCAGGTGCTGGCCGCCGGCGAAGGCACCGACAGCATGAAGCGGATCGCGGAGGCGGTCCAGGAAGGTGCCAAGGCGTACCTCGCCCGGCAGCTGCGCACGCTCGGCGTATTCGCCGTCGTCGTCTTCTTCCTGCTCCTGCTGCTGCCCGCGGACGACTGGAATCAGCGTGCCGGACGGTCGGTGTTCTTCCTGATCGGAGCCGTTTTCTCGGCGGCCACCGGTTATATCGGCATGTGGCTCGCCGTGCGCAGCAATGTGCGTGTCGCCGCCGCGGCCCGGGAAGCCACTCCGGCTCCGGGCGAACCCCAGAAAGATCTCACCACCGTCTCGCACACCGCGATGAAGATCGCATTTCGCACGGGCGGCGTCGTCGGCATGTTCACGGTGGGCCTCGGCCTGCTGGGCGCCTCCTGCGTGGTGCTGGTCTACGCGGCCGACGCGCCGAAGGTGCTGGAGGGTTTCGGCCTCGGCGCCGCCCTGATCGCGATGTTCATGCGGGTGGGCGGCGGCATCTTCACCAAGGCCGCCGACGTCGGCGCCGACCTGGTCGGCAAGGTCGAGCAGGGCATTCCGGAGGACGACCCGCGCAATGCCGCGACCATCGCCGACAACGTGGGCGACAACGTCGGCGACTGCGCGGGCATGGCGGCCGACCTGTTCGAGTCGTACGCCGTCACCCTGGTGGCCGCGCTCATCCTCGGCAAGGCCGCCTTCGGCGACTCCGGTCTGGCCTTCCCGCTGCTGGTGCCCGCCATCGGCGTGATCACGGCGATGATCGGCATCTTCGCGGTGGCCCCCCGGCGCTCCGACCGCAGCGGCATGAGCGCGATCAACCGCGGGTTCTTCATCTCCGCGGTGATCTCCCTCGTGCTGGTGGCGGTCGCGGTCTTCGTCTACCTGCCGTCGTCGTACGCGGACCTCGGCGGCGTCACCGACGCGGCCATCAAGGCCAAGGACGGCGACCCGCGGATCCTCGCGCTGGTCGCGGTGGCCATCGGCATCCTGCTGGCCGCCGTCATCCAGCAGCTGACCGGCTACTTCACCGAGACCAACCGCCGCCCGGTCCGGGACATCGGCAAGACGTCCCTCACGGGCCCGGCGACCGTCATCCTCTCCGGCATCTCGCTGGGCCTGGAGTCGGCCGTCTACACCGCCCTGCTGATCGGGCTCGGGGTGTACGGCGCGTTCCTGCTCGGCGGCACGTCGATCATGCTGGCGCTGTTCGCGGTCGCCCTGGCCGGCACCGGTCTGCTCACCACGGTCGGCGTGATCGTCGCCATGGACACCTTCGGGCCGGTCTCCGACAACGCCCAGGGCATCGCCGAGATGTCCGGTGACGTCGAGGGTGCGGGCGCGCAGGTGCTCACGAACCTGGACGCGGTCGGCAACACGACCAAGGCCATCACCAAGGGCATCGCCATCGCCACCGCCGTACTCGCCGCGTCGGCGCTGTTCGGGTCGTACCGCGACGCGATCACCACCAACGTGCAGGACGTCGGGGTGAAACTGAGCGGACCCGGGGCGCCGCTGAGCCTGTCGCTGGACATCTCGCAGCCCAACAACCTCGTCGGCCTCATCGCGGGCGCCGCGGTCGTCTTCCTCTTCTCCGGACTGGCCATCAACGCCGTGTCCCGCTCGGCGGGTTCGGTGGTCTTCGAGGTGCGGCGGCAGTTCCGTGAGAAGCCCGGGATCATGGACTACAGCGAGACGCCCGAGTACGGCAAGGTCGTCGACATCTGCACCAAGGACGCCCTGCGGGAGCTGGCCACGCCAGGTCTGCTCGCCGTCATGGCACCGATCTTCGTCGGGTTCACGCTCGGCGTCGGCTCGCTGGGCTCCTACCTGGCCGGCGCCATCGGCGCGGGCACGCTGATGGCGGTGTTCCTCGCCAACTCCGGTGGCGCCTGGGACAACGCCAAGAAACTGGTGGAGGACGGCCACCACGGCGGCAAGGGCAGCGAGGCCCACGCCGCCACGGTGATCGGCGACACGGTCGGTGACCCCTTCAAGGACACCGCCGGACCGGCGATCAACCCGCTGCTGAAGGTCATGAACCTGGTGTCGCTGCTCATCGCGCCCGCGGTGATCAAGTTCTCCTACGGCGACGACAAGAACATCGGTGTCCGGATCGGGATCGCGGTCCTCGCGCTCCTGGTGATCGTGGTCTCCGTGTACATCTCCAAGCGGCGCGGCATCGCCGTCGGGGACGACGAGAGCGCCGAGCGGGTCGCCAACACGCCCGACACGGCGGTGGTTTCGTAGGCCGCGACGACACGGCCTGCTCAACGGACGGGCGGGTGGCGCGTACTGACGCGCCGCCCGCCCGTCTCCTTGGTGCGGCTCGTCCGTGGGGCCGCCCACGTGGTGAGCCTTCTCTCTCATGGTGCGAAGAGTCACAAAAGCTGACTTTTACTCCGTCCGGTGGGTGGAGGGTGTCGGTCTGCCGTGTAGATTCCGGGGGCCGAGAGCCATGGAAGGGACCGATCCGGTGAACAAGAAGCTCACGGCCGCGCTGTCCGGCGGTGCGGTACTCGTGGTGGCGCTGTCGGGATGCACCAGCAGCGAAGACAAGGGGCCCGACCCCAAGCTCGTGGCCTGGGCCAAGACGGTGTGCGACCCGCTGCCCGCTCAGCAGTCGAAGATCTCGGAGGCCTTCGACGCCCTCGCGGCGGTGGCCAAGGACGGTCCGCCGAAGGACGTCCAGAAGACCGACTCGAAGGCCTTCCAGGAACTGGCCGACGGCTTCAAGGCCCGTGCCGGCACCCTCATCGACGCCGGAGCGCCCCCCGGGATCGAGGACGGCAAGCGGAAGCAGCAGGACGCCGTCAAGAAGCTCACGGCCCTGTCCGCGGCCTACGCGGACCTGAAGAAGCGGGTCGATGGGCTCGACACCAAGAACCAGACGAAGTTCGCCTCCGGTCTGAGCGACCTCTCGGAGCGGATGAAGGCGGTGTCGGCGCAGTACGACGGCGCGATCACCGCCCTGCAGAGCCTGGAGAAGGGCGATGTCAACGAGGCGGTGACCCAGCAGCGGGGCTGCACGAAGACCTCCGCGTCGCCGTCGGCCGCCAAGGGCTGACCGGGCCGCCACGGGACACAATGGGGGCGTGACTGACTCCGGACTCGCACCCCTGCCCGCCTCCGACCGGCCCGGGGCCGCCGCGCGCCTGCGGGACGCGCTGCTGGCCGCCTCCTTCACCGCCGACGGGCTGCTGGACCTGCTCGGCGCCTCCGCCTACGCGGCGCTGGCCCGCAGCGAGACCGTGCCCGCCCTGCGGGCCACCCGCGGCGACACCCCGCTGGAGACCCTCGTCCGGCTGTTCCTCCTCCAGCAGCCGGTGCCCCACGCGCGCGTGGCGGCCGTGCTGCCCGTCGAGGAGGCCCTGGAGGCCGGCTGGCTGCGCCGAGTGGGCGGCGACGAGCTGGCCGCCACCGTGGACGTACGGCCGTTCGGCGGTCCCGGCGGCGAGGACTGGTTCATCGTCTCCGACCTCGGCTGCGCGGTCGGCGGCGCCGGCGGCATCGGCCAGCGCGACGAGGGTGTCGTCCTGGGCGTCGGCGGCGCGTCCACGACCCTCGCCGGCATCACGGTCCGCACGCCCGTCGGCTCCGCCCTCGACCTCGGCACCGGCTCCGGCATCCAGGCGCTGCACGCCGCCCAGCACGCCACGCGCGTGACGGCGACCGACCTCAACCCGCGCGCACTGCACATGACCGCGCTCACGCTCGCGCTCTCCGGCGCCCCCGCCGCGGAGCTGCGCGAGGGCTCCCTGTTCGAGCCCGTCGCCGGCGACGAGACGTTCGACCTCATCGTCTCCAACCCGCCCTTCGTCATCTCCCCGGGCGCCCGCCTGACCTACCGGGACGGGGGCATGGGCGGGGACGATCTGTGCCGCTCGCTCGTCCAGCAGGCGGGGGAACGGCTGAACGAGGGCGGGTTCGCGCAGTTCCTCGCCAACTGGCAGCACGTGGCGGGGGAGGACTGGCAGGACCGGCTCAGGTCGTGGGTGCCGCGCGGGTGCGACGCCTGGATCGTGCAGCGCGAGGTGCAGGACGTCACGCAGTACGCCGAGCTGTGGCTGCGGGACGCCGGTGACCACCGCGGGGACCCGGCGGAGTACCAGGCGCGCTACGACGCCTGGCTCGACGAGTTCGAGGCGCGCAAGGTGAAGGCGGTCGGCTTCGGCTGGATCACCCTGCGCAGGACCGGGGCCGCCGAACCGAGCATCACGGTGGAGGAGTGGCCGCACCCGGTCGAGCAGCCCCTCGGGGACGCCGTCCGGGCGCACTTCGAGCGGCTCGACTACCTCCGGGAGCACGACGACGCCGCGCTGCTGGCGAGCCACTTCAGCCTCACCGCCGAAGTGGTCCAGGAGCAGGTCGGGCTGCCCGGCGCCGAGGACCCGGAGCACGTGGTGCTCCGGCAGCACCGGGGCATGCGCCGGGCCACGAAGGTGGACACGGTCGGCGCCGGGTTCGCGGGCGTCTGCGACGGCTCGCTGAGCGCGGGCCGGATCCTCGACGCCATCGCCCAGCTCATGGGCGAGGACCCGGTGGTGCTCCGCGACCAGACGCCCGCCCAGATCCGCCTGCTGGTGGAGCAGGGCTTCCTGGAGCCGGTCCGCTGACACCGGGCGCCCCCTGGCGGCCCCGCCCGGATCACCGTCGTATGCCGGTGGCACGGGCCGGGGCGCGCGCCCGCCCGGAGCCCTGACGCGCGGGTGGCGGGAAAAAGGCCGGAAAAATATGTCCGCCGACGGGGCCCCTCCACTCCGGCCAGGCCACGGGTGCCGGTTCGATCTTCCGTTCACCTCGATGTCGCCCGCCGGTCTCCCTGGCGTGGCACCCTCCCCGCGCTGGGCAGAGCCGAGGCGGACGGAAGAGGTGGGCGGGGGATGGAGAGCGCACCGGCGATCTTCGCGGGACTGGTGTTCGCCCTGTTCGGAGGGGGTCTGCTGGCGTGGACCGGAGTTCGTCTGCGCCGCCGCGAGCCGGTGGCCCACGGTGTGAGCCCGGTCGCATCGGCGACCCTCGCGAGCCTGGCCGGCACGGTCACGCTGGCCCTGGGTGTGTACTGCCTGACCCGCCTCTGACGTCGGCGGTCCCGCGGCCGTGACGATGCCGCGGGAGTAAAGGGAGCATCACGCTCCGGACAGGCGCCGGCGGGGTACCCGGCAGTCCGGGCGGCAGGAATGCCGGTAGTCGGGTTACCGTTCGAGTGGCCGTTGTGGGCTTTTCCCGTTTGACACGGGAGCGGGATGTACCGTCACACTCCGCAGCGTCACACGAGCCAGAAGCACGCCGCGACCCCGGGACGAACGCCTGGGGAGGGCAAAGCGTCGACCGGAGAGAAGAGCCAAGTTGTCCCCGACCAGCGAGACCGCAGAGGGCGGCCGCCGACTCGTCATCGTCGAGTCGCCTGCCAAGGCGAAGACGATCAAGGGCTACCTCGGCCCCGGCTACATCGTCGAGGCGAGCGTCGGGCACATCCGGGACCTTCCCAACGGCGCCGCGGAGGTGCCGGAGAAGTACACCGGCGAGGTCCGCCGCCTCGGTGTGGACGTCGACCACGACTTCCAGCCGATCTACGTGGTCAACGCCGACAAGAAGGCCCAGGTCAAGAAGCTCAAGGACCTGCTGAAGGAGTCCGACGAGCTCTTCCTCGCCACCGATGAGGACCGGGAGGGCGAGGCGATCGCCTGGCACCTCCAGGAGGTCCTCAAGCCGAAGATCCCCGTCAAGCGGATGGTCTTCCACGAGATCACCAAGGACGCGATCCGCGAGGCCGTCGCCAATCCGCGCCAGCTCAACCAGAAGCTGGTCGACGCCCAGGAGACCCGCCGCATCCTCGACCGCCTGTACGGCTACGAGGTCTCGCCGGTCCTGTGGAAGAAGGTCATGCCGCGCCTGTCGGCCGGCCGCGTCCAGTCCGTCGCGACCCGGCTCGTCGTCGAGCGGGAGCGCGAGCGCATCGCCTTCCGCTCCGCCGAGTACTGGGACCTGACGGGCACCTTCGCGACCGGCCGCGCGGGCGATTCGTCCGACCCGTCGTCGCTGGTGGCCCGGCTGCAGGCCGTCGACGGCCGGCGCGTCGCGCAGGGCCGCGACTTCGACTCCCTCGGGCAGATCAAGAGCGCGAACACCCTCCACCTCGACGAGGCGAACGCCCGCGCCCTCGCCGCCGCGCTGGAGGACACCCGTTTCTCCGTGCGCGCGGTCGAGTCCAAGCCGTACCGCCGCTCGCCGTACGCCCCGTTCCGTACGACGACGCTCCAGCAGGAGGCGAGCCGCAAGCTCGGCTTCGGCGCGAAGGCGACCATGCAGGTCGCCCAGAAGCTGTACGAGAACGGCTACATCACGTACATGCGTACGGACTCCACGACGCTGAGCGACACCGCCGTGTCGGCCGCCCGCGCCCAGGTCACGCAGCTGTACGGCGCCGACTACCTGCCCCCGCAGCCGCGCACCTACGCCGGGAAGGTCAAGAACGCCCAGGAGGCGCACGAGGCGATCCGCCCCTCGGGTGATCGTTTCCGCACGCCCGCCGAGACCGGTCTGACCGGCGACCAGTTCAGGCTGTACGAGCTGATCTGGAAGCGGACCGTCGCCTCCCAGATGAAGGACGCCACGGGCAACTCCGTGACCGTGAAGATCGGTGGCACCGCCGCCGACGGCCGGGATGTCGAGTTCAGCGCCTCCGGCAAGACGATCACCTTCCACGGCTTCCTCAAGGCGTACGTCGAGGGCGCCGACGACCCGAACGCCGAGCTGGACGACCGCGAGCGCCGGCTGCCGCAGGTCTCCGAGGGTGATGCGCTGTCCGCCGAGCAGATCACGGTCGACGGCCACGCCACCAAGCCCCCGGCCCGCTACACCGAGGCCTCCCTGGTCAAGGAGCTGGAAGAGCGCGAGATCGGCCGCCCGTCGACGTACGCGTCGATCATCGGCACGATCCTCGACCGCGGCTACGTGTTCAAGAAGGGCACGGCCCTCGTGCCGTCCTTCCTGTCCTTCGCCGTCGTCAACCTCCTGGAGAAGCACTTCGGGCGGCTCGTCGACTACGACTTCACCGCCAAGATGGAGGACGACCTCGACCGCATCGCCCGCGGCGAGGCCCAGGCAGTGCCGTGGCTGAAGCGCTTCTACTTCGGCGAGGGGCACAACGGCGTGGGCAGCGCCGCCGAGGCCGGCAACGGCGACGGGGACCACCTGGGTGGCCTCAAGGAGCTGGTGACCGACCTGGGCGCGATCGACGCGCGCGAGGTGTCGTCGTTCCCGGTGGGCAACGACATCGTGCTCCGCGTCGGCCGCTACGGCCCCTACATCGAGCGCGGCGAGAAGGACACCGAGCAGCACCAGCGCGCCGACATCCCGGACGACCTGGCGCCCGACGAGCTGAGCATCGAGCTGGCCGAAGAACTGCTGGCCAAGCCCAGCGGCGACTTCGAGCTGGGCACCGACCCGGCCAGCGGTCACACGATCGTCGCCAAGGACGGCCGTTACGGCCCGTACGTCACCGAGGTGCTCCCCGAGGGCACCCCGAAGACCGGCAAGAACGCGGTCAAGCCGCGCACGGCCTCCCTCTTCAAGTCCATGTCGCTGGACACGGTCACCCTGGACGACGCGCTCAGGCTGATGTCCCTGCCGCGGGTCGTCGGCACGGACGCCGACGGCGTGGAGATCACCGCGCAGAACGGCCGCTACGGCCCGTACCTGAAGAAGGGCACGGACTCGCGCTCGCTGCAGACCGAGGACCAGCTCTTCACGATCACGCTGGAGGAGGCGCAGGCGATCTACGCCCAGCCGAAGCAGCGTGGCCGCGCGGCCGCCAAGCCGCCGCTGAAGGAACTGGGCGAGGACCCGGTCTCCGGAAAGCCGGTCGTGGTGAAGGACGGCCGCTTCGGTCCGTACGTCACCGACGGCGAGACCAACGCGACCCTGCGCTCCGGCGACAGCGTCGAGGAGATCACCCCGGAGCGCGGCTTCGAGCTGCTCGCCGAGAAGCGCGCCAAGGGTCCCGCCAAGAAGACCGCGAAGAAGGCGGCGGCCAAGAAGACCGCCCCGGCGAAGAAGACCGCGGCCAAGAAGACGGCGGCGAAGAAGACGACGACCGCCGCGAAGAAGGCGACCGCCAAGAAGACCACCGCGAAGAAGGCGACGGCTTCCGGCGCGGAGGGCTGACACTCCGTCGGCACCTCCCGCGGACCCGGCGGATCCCCTCCGCGGCTTCGCGAATCGAACGCCCCGGCATCACTTTGGTGTCGGGGCGTGCGCATGCCAGGAGAGGCGAGGTGTGGTGTCCGTGGCTGCGGATAGGCTGAACGCATGACGCGAGCCGAGCAGCCAACGGCCCCCACCACAGCACCGGACGACGCCCTCGTCGCGGACTCCCGCGAGCGCGCCGTCCGTTCCCTGCTGCGACGACCGCAGTTGAGGCGCCTGTGGAGCGCACAGCTGGTGAGTGGTGTCGGTGACACCCTCGCCCTCCTCGTGCTGGTCCTCCTCGCCCTCCAGGCGGCGATCGTCGAAGGCACCTTCGGCGGCGGCTACCGGGGCGTGGCGTTCGCAGTGGCGACGGTCTTCGGGGCGCGTGTCCTCGCCACGCTGCTCTTCGGCGCGGTCCTGCTCGGGCCCCTGACCTCGCTCACCGCCCAGGACGGCCCGCTCGACCGACGCTGGACCATGGTCGGCGCCGACGGCGTGCGCGCCGCGCTGCTGATCGTGGCGCCCCTGTGGATCGACTGGACCCCGGACAACGCGCTCGCGGTCCTGCTCGTCACCGCCTTCGTCGCCGGCATCGCCGAGCGGCTGTGGACGGTGTGCCGGGAGAGCGCGGCCCCCGCGCTGCTGCCCGCCCCGCCCCCGGAGGGCGCCACCGTCCGGCCGCTGCCCGACCACCTGGACGCCCTGCGCCGCCTCGCGCTGCGCACCAGCTTCCTCGCGGTCCCGCTGGCCGCCGCCGCACTGGTCGCCGCCGCCCTGCTGAACAACCTGCTGGGCACCGGCCTGGCCTGGTTCGACCAGCACCAGGCGGCCCTCGGCGCCTATGTGGCGGCCGGCCTGTTCGCCGCCTCCCTGTCCCTGCTGACCTTCCTCGAACTGCCCGGCACGCGCACCCCGCGCCCGCGCTCCCCGCTGGAGGGCCTGCGCCGCCCGCGCACCGGCACCGGCGTCGACAAGGGCCGCACGGGCGCCATCCCGCTGCTCATCCCGGCCTGCGCCGCGGTCGCCGGAGCCATCGCCGCCGCCGTCGCGGTGTGCGTCCTGCACACCAAGGACCTGGGCGGCGGCCCCGTCCTCTACGGCCTGCTGGTGCTGGGCCTGACCGGCGGTGTCGCCGTCGGCATCCGCATGGCCCCCGCCGTGCTGCCCTCGCTCTCTCGCCGCCGGCTGCTGGCCCTCGCGATCGCCTTCACCGGTATCGCGCTGCTCGCCGCCGGGCTGGTCCCGGACGTCACCACCGTGCTGCTCATCGTCACGCTGGCCGGCGTCGCCGCGGGCGTGGCCGCCAACACCGGGCACGCCCTGCTCGACCAGGAGACCGAGGAATACCGCCGGGCGCGCACCACCGAGCACCTGCACGCGGTGGTCCGGGTCTTCATAGCGCTCGGCGCCATCGTCGCGCCCCTGGTCGCGGCGCTGATCGGCCCGCACCGGCTGGAGAACGGCAAGTTCGTCTTCGCCCACGGCGGCGCGGCCTTCACGCTGATGCTGGTCGGCGCGCTGCTGCTGCCGGTGGCCGCGCTGGTGCTCGCCAAGGTCGACGACCGCTCCGGCGTACCGCTGCGCCAGGACCTCAAGGACGCGCTGCTCGGCGGCGACGACCCGGACCAGACACCGGCGACCAACGGTTTCTTCATCGCCCTCGAGGGCGGCGACGGCGCAGGCAAGTCCACCCAGGCCGAGGCGCTCGCCGAGTGGATCCGGGCCAAGGGCCACGAGGTCGTCCTCACCCGCGAGCCCGGGGCCACGCCGGTCGGCAAGCGGCTGCGCTCCATCCTGCTCGACGTGTCCTCGGCAGGCCTGTCGCACCGCGCGGAGGCACTGCTGTACGCGGCGGACCGCGCCGAGCACGTCGACACCGTCGTACGTCCCGCCCTGGAGCGCGGCGCGGTGGTCATCTCCGACCGCTACATCGACTCCTCCGTCGCCTACCAGGGCGCCGGCCGCGATCTGTCGCCGACCGAGATCGCCCGCATCAACCGCTGGGCGACCAACGGGCTCGTCCCGCACCTGACCGTCCTGCTCGACGTCTCCCCGGAGACCGCCCGCGAGCGGTTCACCGAGGCGCCGGACCGGCTGGAGTCGGAGCCCGCGGAGTTCCACGCGCGCGTACGGGCCGGTTTCCTCACGCTGGCCGCCTCGGACCCCGGCCGCTACCTCGTCGTGGACGCGGGCCAGGAACCCGAGTCCGTCACCACGGTGATCCGGCACCGCCTCGACACCGTCCTGCCCCTGTCCGAGGCCGAGATCCAGGCCCGGGAGGAAGCCCGCAGGAAGGCCGAGGAGGAGGCTCGCCGTAAGGCCGAGGAGGAGGCCGCCCGCAAGGCCGAGGAGGAGCGGCTGGAGCGCGAGCGCCAGGAGCAGCTCGCCAAGCTGCGCGCCGAGGAGGAGGAGCGCAAGCGGCGCGAGCTGGAGGAGGCGCAGCGCCGCGAGGCCGAACGGCAGGCGGAGGAGGCCCGGCAGCGGGCCGAGGAAGCACACCGGCGGGCGGAGGAGGAGCGGCAGCGGCTCCTCGCCGAGGAGAAGGCCCGCGCCGAGGAGGAGGCCCGACGCAAGGCGGAGGAGGAGCGCCGGCGCCGGCAGGCCGAGGAAGAGGCACGGCTGCGCGCCGAGGAGGAGGCCCACCAGGCCCGGCTGCGCGCCGAGGAGGACGCCCGGCGTCTGGAGGCGCAGCGCAAGGCCGAGGAGGCACTGCTGCGGGCCGAGGAGGCCCGGCGGCAGGCGGCCGAGGCCGCGGCGGCGGCCGACGTGGCGGCCCGCAGGCCCAGCACCCCCCGGCCGTCCGCGCCGGGCGTGGCCGCGGACGCGGCGACGGTCGCGACGCCGGCCGTGTCGCCGGGCGGGCGCGACGGGAACGGGCCGGAGCGCGCCGTGGACGAGACCACGGTGCTGCGCCCGGTGCGTGAGGAGCGCGACGGCGCCGCCGGCCGTGCCCGGGGTGCGCAGTCCGACGCCGAGGTGACCACCGAGCTGCCGCAGCCGACGGACGCCCCCGGCGCCGCGGACGAGACGGCGGTCCTGCCGCCGGTCCCCCCCGTGGGCGCCGCCGACGAGACGGCCGTGCTGCCGCCCGTCCGGGACGACCGTCCGGGGGGCCGGGTGCCGCCCGGCTACTTCCGGGACGAGCGCTCCGGCGCGGGCCTCGACGGCACCGAGGACCGCACGCGCGAGATGCCGCAGATCGACGCCGACGGCACGCCCCGCCGCCGGCCGCGTTCGGACTGGGCCGAGGAGACCCCGCTGGACGACCTGCCCACGCTGGCGGACGAGCTGCTGGGCTCGTACGGCGAAGGGGAGTACGGGGACGCCGGCGACGAGCAGGGCCGCAAGGGCCGTGGCCGGGGCCGCCGCGGCTGACGCCGGCCGCCGCCGGGCGGGCGCGCCGGGATGTGAGCGCCGAGCGGCGACCGTCGCAGCGGCGACGGTCGCCGCTCGTTCCGCGTCGGGGCCCGGCCGCCGCGCCGCACTGTCGGTGCCGACCCGCACAATGGAGTGCGGAACGCGCAGTGTGACGGAAGGGCGGCGTGACCCATGACCGTGTGGGACGACCTCGTCGGGCAGGAGAAGGTGAGCGCGGTGCTCGGTGCCGCCGCGCGGGACGCCGACGCCCTCGTCACCGCCGCCGCGGCCGGGCGGCCGCTGCCCGAGACGTCCGGGATGACCCACGCCTGGCTGTTCACGGGCCCGCCCGGCGCGGGCCGCAACCAGGCGGCGCGGGCGTTCGCCGCCGCCCTGCAGTGCGTGAGTCCCGACCGCGCCCTGGGTGGTGCCCCCGGCTGCGGCTTCTGCGACGGCTGCCACACCGCCCTGCTCGGCACGCACGCCGACGTCAACTCGGTCGCGGCGGTCGGCGCGGAGATCCTGGTCAAGGACATGCGGGACACGGTCCGCAAGTCGTTCACCGCCCCGGCGAACGGCCGCTGGCAGATCATCCTCGTCGAGGACGCCGAGCGGCTGAACGAGAAGTCGGCCAACGCGGTCCTCAAGGCCGTGGAGGAGCCCGCCCCCCGCACGGTGTGGCTGCTGTGCGCCCCCTCCGTCGAGGACGTCCTGCCGACCATCCGCTCCCGCTGCCGGCACCTGAACCTGCGTACGCCCTCGGTGGACGCGATCGCCGACATGCTCATCCGCCGCGACGGCATCGAACCGGCGGTCGCCACGGCCGCCGCGCGGGCCACCCAGGGCCATGCCGACCGGGCCCGCCGGCTGGCCACCGACCCGGCGGCCCGCGAACGCCGGGCCGCCGTGCTGAAGCTGCCGCTGCGCCTGGACGAGGTCGGCGCCTGTCTGCGGGCCGCGCAGGAGCTGGTCGACGCGGCCGCCGAGGACGCCAAGCAGCTCGCCGAGGAGATGGACGGCAAGGAGGCCGAGGAGCTGAAGACCGCGCTGGGCGCCGCGCAGGGCGGGCGGCTGCCGCGCGGCACGGCGGGCGTGATGAAGGACCTGGAGGACATGCAGAAGCGCCGCAGGACCCGTACGCAGCGCGACAGCCTCGACGTCGCCCTCGGTGACCTCACCGCCTTCTACCGCGATGTCCTCGCCCTCCAGCTCGGCTCCCGCGTGGCCATCGCCAACGCCGACGCCGAGGACGCCCTGGAGCGGCTGGCCCGCGGCAGCACGCCGGAGTCCACCCTCCGCCGTATCGAGGCGATCGCCGGCTGCCGGGACGCCCTCGACCGCAACGTGGCTCCGCTGCTGGCGGTGGAGGCGATGACGATGGCACTGCGGGCGGGCTGAGGGGCCCGGACGCGCGGACGGGACCCCGGGGCCGGGGTGACCGAGGGGGGTGACGGACCGGCGAAGATCTGGAGGATCGCATGGGTGATGGCAGGGGTGCCGGACACGCTCACCGGATCCCCGAGGGTGCCGGAGCTCCGGTCGCGCCCCCGGTGCCGTCCCCCGTGCGAGCCACAAAAAGCACGTACCGCACTCGATCGGTCGCTTAACGTTACGCTCGCCTGATGCACACCTGGCCTTCCGCCCACCGCCGACCACCCCGCCGTACCCGGGGCGCCCGCACCCGGACGACGGCCCGCCTCACCGCCTCCCTCCTCACCGCGGCCGCCCTGCTGATCTCCGCCTGCTCCGCCGGCGGTTCGACCACGTCGGCGGGCGGGACGGTGGAGGCGGCGCTGGCCGCGCTGCCACGTTCGACACCCTCGGCGCTGGCGCCGTACTACTCGCAGACCCTCAAATGGCGCGACTGCGGAGCACCCGGGTTCCAGTGCGCGACGCTCAAGGCCCCGCTGGACTACGACAAGCCCGGTGCGGGCGACATCCGGCTCGCGGTCGCCCGCAAGAAGGCCACCGGAAAGGCCAGACCGATCGGCTCGCTGCTGGTCAACCCCGGCGGCCCGGGCGGCTCGGCCGTCGACTACCTCCAGCAGTACGCGGGCATCGGCTACCCGGCGGACGTCCGCGCCCGCTACGACATGGTCGCGATGGACCCGCGGGGCGTCGCCCGCAGCGAGCCCGTCAAGTGCCTCGGCGGACGCCAGATGGACGCGTACACGCAGACGGACACGACACCCGACGACCAGAAGGAGCGGGACGCCGTCGTCACGGCGGACAAGAAGTTCGCGGAGAGCTGCGGCGCGCACTCGGCGCGGCTGCTCCGGCACGTCTCCACCGTCGAGGCGGCACGGGACATGGACATCCTGCGGGCGGTGCTGGGCGACCCGAAGCTGAACTACGTCGGGGCGTCGTACGGCACCTTCCTCGGGGCGACCTACGCCGGTCTGTTCCCGGAACGGGTCGGCCGCGTGGTCCTGGACGGCGCGATGGATCCGAGCCTCGACGCCCGCAGGCTCAACCTGGACCAGACGGCGGGCTTCGAGACGGCGTTCCAGGCGTTCGCGAAGGACTGCGTCCGGCACACCGACTGCCCGCTCGGCGGCAGGGGCACGACGCCCGCGCAGGTGGGCGAGCACCTCAAGGCGTTCTTCCACAAGCTGGACGCCCACCCCATCCCGGCGGGCGACAAGGACGGCCGCAAGCTCGGTGAGTCGCTGGCCACCAACGGGGTGATCGCGGCGATGTACGACGAGGCGACCTGGGAGCAGTTGCGCGAGGCGCTGAGCCAGGCGATGAGGGACAACGACGGCTCGGGTCTGCTCGCGCTCTCGGACAGCTACTACGAACGGGACGAGAACGGCGGCTACAGCAACCTGATGATGGCCAACGCGGCCGTGAACTGCCTCGACCTGCCGCCGGCCTTCACCGGCCCCGACCAGGTGAGGAAGGCGCTGCCCGCGTTCGACAAGGCGTCCCCGGTCTTCGGTGACGGCCTGGCCTGGGCCTCGCTGAACTGCGCGTACTGGCCGGTGAAGGCCACGGGCGAACCGCACCGGATCGAGGCGAAGGGCGCGGCGCCGATCGTCGTGGTCGGCACCACCCGGGACCCCGCGACCCCCTACCGCTGGGCACAGTCCCTGTCCCGCCAGCTCTCCTCGGCCCGCCTCCTGACCTACGTCGGGGACGGCCACACCGCCTACGGCCGCGGCAGCGCCTGCATCGACACCGCGATCAACACCTATCTGCTGCGCGGAACCCCGCCGGCCGCGGGAAAGCGCTGCTCATAGCCCTGCGGCCCGCCCCGGGGCCCTCCGCCCCGGGGCGGGTACGAAGCACCCCTCGAAACTGTGTAGACTTACCGACGTTGCTGATCGCACCATGGTGCGGACAGCGCGCCGCTTTAGCTCAGATGGCCAGAGCAACGCACTCGTAATGCGTAGGTCTCGGGTTCGAATCCCGAAAGCGGCTCCACTGGAACCCCAGCTCAGAACGATCTGAGCTGGGGTTTTTTGTTCAACGGATGCGACGGCGGCGAAGGGGAGCGCGCCGCGGGGGTGTCGATGGTCTCAGTGGGGCCTGGACTCAGGGGCCGACTACGGCGGCACGAAGAACTCGCCTCTACGCCGGTGGCTGATCTGCGTGTGCCGCAGGATCTCCATGATCGTAGGCATGTCGACGCCCAGTTCGTCACGACGTGCGAGGGGACGTGGCCGGCGTCGAGCATGGCCCGGGTGACGTCATGCGGACTTCCGCGCCCGCGTCGAGCCCGGCGGCGTGCCGCAAAACCGTCTGCGCGAGGAGGTCTCCTTCGATGACGTCGTCGTTGAGGTCGTCGAGGTGGCCCGGTAGGCGCTCACCGCGCCGAAGCCGGTAGCCGGTAGCCGGTAGCCGCATCGAGCTGCGCACAGGCGCGCGAAGTCAGCCATCCGCAGGTCCCGGGGGCGGCCTCGGCGGCCCGCACCTTCCCGTCAGGTCCAGCAGGGAGCCGAGAACGACCGGCAGGATCTCCGCTGTCTCAGACACTGCGGGCCTCGATCCCGCGACGGATTCCCGCTCGCCAGACCTCACCGGTGGTGGTGACGCGAGCTGCAAGTCGACGGTATTCCTGCAGGGCCTTTTCCTGTCCGGCAGGCGCTTCGTGGCGACGCCGAACGATCTGTGGATACCGGTCCCGCCAGTCGAGAAGGGCCTCGATGGCGTCGGCTGATGTGTACCAACACGCAGACCGGACCCGGTGTTCCAGATCAACCGGAAGTCGCAGCGACATCTTTTCGGGAAATCCTCCGTCCTGCGAACCGGGCCATCGACCCGGACCGCGGGCCTCCTCCGGGTAATCCGGCCAGGAGCGGTCCCATCCCCGCGATTGCAGTTCGCGCAGTACGCCCAGAGCTGCCAACCGATCCACAGAGTCCAGGAGTTCACCGCGTTCACGGGCCCTGAACAGTTGAAGACGTCGTGCCGCGCGTACAGCTGCGACCTCGCGGTGACTGAGGCCGGCCAGGTCCAACTGTCTGCTATCTGCAAGCTCCTTGGCCAATCTCCTTTCGTTCTTCAACAACTGATGTAGCTGCACCCGAGTGCCGTACGGCAGGCGCACCGTCACAGGCACAGTTCCCTTTGTGCGCACGACCCTCACTATGGCGTATTTAGCTTGCAACTTACGAGCAGTCAAAAAGCGAACCAGCAGCAGAATTGTTTCAGCGTGCGGGTCAACTCCGTCCGGTACATGATGTGAATGTCGCCGGGTGCTCGACCCTCTGGGTAGTCACCCAATCCGCGGGAAGAGAGGAGAAGGAGATGGGGAGCCCTAACGTCATCTGGGAGCAGGGGACAGTGCTGACCCAGGAGTCCGCGCAGAATCATTTCGATCTGCTGCGTGCCGACCAGGAGGTGAGGCTGCACGAACTGCAGCACGCCCTTTCCACGCAGTACGCGACTGGCTCGTCGGACGAGATCGCAAGCGCTGTTGGCCTGGAATACAGCGCCCAGTTCGAACGCGCGGTACGTGATCGGGAAACTGGTCTGAGTGTGGCGCGGTACACCGCCAGACTTGTGTTCGGCGAGGCGCCGAGCACGGACGATCAGCGGATAGGCCTCATGGCTGCCACCATCGCCACCTACCCGGCAGCAGGAGCCGCCGCTTCGACGGAGGAGACGGTGGCGAGGGCCCTCATTCAGAGGGCCGGGGACGGGGGCTGGCTCGGCGCCGATGAGTACGAGCTCGACCCGAGCGGGGACCTCATTGCTGTCCGCGGCCTCTGGGATGCCTTCAGGAACTGTCTCGGGAGCAGCTGCGGTGGCACCTGCCTAGGGGCGCTGGGAAGCTGCCTCCCGCTGGGTGCCTTGCCCGCGGTGGTCGCCTGCCTGGCAGCCACTTGTGGGCTCTGCGCAGCCAAGTGTGCCGCCTGTGTGGCGTGCGATTGCGGCTGGCTCTGCAGCGTCGTCACCGGATGCTGCCACACGTGACACGGGAGATTGCGACGTGAAAACCGTCATCCACTGGCTGACCGTGCCAGTCGAACAGCAAGCGGGAAGAAATGCGCTGCCGTCGCTGAAATACGATGTTCCCAACGCGATCATCGTCCGTGACAGCGAGATGGCGTACGTCGGGATCATTGACGGAGAGGCTGCCGAGAGGCTCCTCACATATCCGGACGTAGTGATCCTGAGCGAAAAGGAAAAAAAGCTCATCGAGATCGTTCCGGGTATACCCGTGAGCTGGGAAAGCCTCGAAAGGCAGGTCCCTGCACTCGGTGCAGACCACCAGCAAAAGAGCGCGGTCGGCCTGGGTGACGTGATCTCCGCCTTCACGCGCCGGGCGCGCATCCCTGAGTGCGGAAGCTGTGGCCGGCGTCGGAAAGGGCTTAACCGCATCACCGTATGGGGCTGGTGGCGCAACCGGAAGGTATTCCTCCAGCCCGAAGGGTGACCCACACTGAATGGCGCCTCGCTCAGCCAGGGGGAGGCGCCCCCTTACCGTTCGCACGGTAACGAGAAGGAGCGTTAGTGCCATGACCGGTAAAAACGAAGACCAGATCCCCGCTTTTCTGTCTCGAGAGGAAGGGATCGCGCTCAAGGAACAAACAGTAGGTCTCGCTGAGGAAAAGCGCTGGCGTTGGATGGGGTTTTATGCCACACCCCAGGACGCCGTCGTCGTCGCGAACCAAAATCCTCCCCAGCGGGCTGGAGAAGTCATATTTACCGCTGGTTGGGGCCTGGCTCTCTTCTACTAGAGTCCACCCACGGCCGTCCGGCCGGCTGCGGTCTCCGTCGTGGTCTCGATTGACGCCTGCCCCCGGAGCAAGATCGCACAACTCGCCATGCGCAGGTCTCGGGTTCGCATCCCGAAAGAGGCTCCACGAACCCCAGGTCAGGCATCAACTGACCTGGGGTTTCTGTCGTCGGTCCCGGAAGGCTTCGCGTGCGTGCGCGGCGCGTGGGAATGCGGCGGACAAAACCGGAGCAAAGCCACCGTAAAGTGAATCGGTATCAGCTGAACCCGCGGACCTGGGGCAACATCTTGGTGAACAGCGGGCGCCGCGCGGTCAGGTGCGGTGCCGCCGTCGGCCGGATGGAATGAGGGACGTGGTGGAGCCGAGGATCGCCGTCGCCGTGGTGACCATGGGCAACCGGCCCGCCGAGGTCGACGCCCTCCTGGAGTCCGTCGCCAAGCAGGACCTCCCCCCGGTCCGGATCGTGATCGTCGGCAACGGCTGCCGGCTGCCCGAGTTCGCCCGGCGGCTCGGCCTGCCCGGTGAGGTCACCACCATCGACGTGGACGAGAACCTGGGCTGTCCGGGTGGGCGGAACGTCGCCCTGGCCCGGCTGCGGGAGTGCGGGGACGTCGACGTCGTGGTGGAACTGGACGACGACGGGCTGCTCGTCGACCCCGATGTGCTGCGCCGCGTGGCCGAGCTGTACGACGCCGACCCCCGCCTCGGCATCGTCGGCTTCCGTATCGCCGACGAGCACGGCGAGACGCAGCAACGGCACGTGCCCCGGGTGGGGAAGTCCGACCCGCTGCGCGGCGGCCGGGTCACCGGGTTCCTCGGCGGCGGGCACGCCCTGCGCATGACGATGCTGGCCGAGACCGGGGACTGGCCCGCCGAGTTCTTCTTCGCGCACGAGGAGACGGACCTCGCCTGGCGGGCCGCCGACGCCGGCTGGACCATCCTCTACGCACCCGAGCTGCTGCTCCAGCACCCCAAGACCTCTCCGGCCCGGCACGCCATCTACTACCGGGTCAACGCCCGCAACCGCGTCTGGCTCGCCCGGCGTCGGCTGCCCCTGCCGCTCGTCCCCGTGCACCTCGGGGTCTGGACACTGCTCACCCTCGCCCGCACCCGTTCCACCGCGGGACTGAAGGCGTGGTTCGGCGGGTTCGTGGAAGGTCTGCGGGAGCCGGCCGGCGAGCGGCGGCCGATGCGCTGGCGTACGGTCTGGCGGCTGACGCGGCTCGGACGCCCGCCGGTGATCTGAGGCACGCGAGTCCCGCGAATCGGGAACGGGACGGAGCCCCGGTCGTTCACCTCCGCCGACCGGGGCCCCTCTGTGCCCCCGGATCCGGCCTGCGGCGACACTCCCCCGAGCTACGCGACTACGCGCGCGCCGTCGGGCCGGTTCCGATGGACATGATCACATCAGGGGACGCCAACGGATCGCTAACATGTGGCCAACGGTTCGACAGCAGGTCGCGGACCGGTTGGCCGGAAGTCGTCGGGCGGCAGCGGGAACGCGCCGCCGGACGGGCGGTTTTGGAGACCAGGTCGGCGATCGACGGTGGCGGGAAACCGTTGTGGGCAGGCGGAATTCCGCCAGGAACGGTGGGCGGAAGGCCGCCCCGGAGCGTGGCCGGTGCGGGCCGTGCGGGAAGGCAGTGGGCGGCGTGATGCGGCGGTACGAGCTGCGGTTCGGACTGCTGGGACCCCCGGTCCTCTACGACCGACCGCCGTACGAGATCTCGTACGACCCCTCCTCCGGCATGGCGGCGTCCGCCGACGCCCGCGACGAGGGTGTCCGTGCCATCGGCAGCCCCAAGGTGCGCGCCCTTCTCGCCGCCCTGCTGCTGGAGCCCGGACGGGTGGTGTCGGTCGAGTCCCTGAAGGACGCCCTGTGGGGCGGGGCGCCGCCCGTCTCCGCGCAGGCGTCCCTGCACAACCACGTCGCCCGGCTGCGCCGGCTCCTGGACGACCCCGACCGGCTCAGGGCCGTACCGCCGGGGTATCTGCTGCGCGTCGACCACGGCGAGTTGGACGTGCACGTGTTCGACGGCCAGGTCACCGAGGCGCGCGCCGCACACGCGCGGCGCGAGTGGCCGGGCGTGGTCCGGGCCTGCACCGCGGCACTCGCGCTCTGGCGCGGCACCCCGCTCGGCGGGCTCCCCGCCGACTTCGGCGGCTATGCCCTCGTGGAGCGTCTGGAAGAGGCGCGACGGCTCCTGCTGGAGTGGCGCTACGACGCCGAACTGGCCCTGGGCGGCGCCCGGCTGGCCGCACTCGTGCCCGAACTGACGGCCCTCGTCGCCGAGTACCCGCTGCGCGAGGCGTACCACCGGCAGCTGATGCTCGCCCTGCACCGCACCGGCCGGCAGGCCGAGGCCCTGGCCGTCCACCGCGACCTGCGCGCCCGGCTGGTCGAGGAGCTCGGCGTCGAGCCCGGACCGGCGGTCCGGGCGGCACACGCCGAGGTGCTGCGGGAAAGCGATGGGGAACCGCGGCCGGGGGCGGAGCACGGCGACGCCCCGGAGCGTGACCTCGGCACGGCGCCGCAGCAGCGGCCCGCCGCGGGCCGTCCGGACGGGGGCGCCGCGAGGACGTCCTCCGCGACCACGCATCCGGACGGCGCGGCGCGGCAGACCCCGCGTCCCGCCCAACTGCCCCCTACCCCCGCCCACTTCACGGGCCGTGCGGACGTGCGCGGACAACTGCGCCGGGTGCTGACCGAACCGCCCGCACCGGCCCCCGCCGTCGCGGTGATCAGTGGCATGGCGGGCGTCGGCAAGAGCGCGCTGGCCCTGCACGTCGCCCATGAACTGCGCGAACGCTTCACCGACGGCCAGCTCTACGTCAATCTGCACGGCGCCACGCCCGGCATGGCCCCCCTCACCGCCGCGCAGGCTCTCGCGGCCCTGCTGCGGGACGTCGGGACCGAACCCCGGAACATCCCGGAACACCCGGACGCGGCTGCCGCGTTGCTCCGCTCGCTGCTGGCGCCGGCCCGCGTCCTGCTGGTGCTGGACGACGCGGCCAGCGCGGCCCAGGTACGGCCCCTGCTGCCGGCCGGCCCCGGCTGCGCGGTGATCGTCACCAGCCGTTCGCCGCTGACCGCGCTCGACGGCGCCCGGCGCTTCCCGCTCGGCCCGCTCACCGGCGAGGACAGCGCGGCCCTGCTGCGCGCGGTCAGCGGACGCGCGGGGCTGGACGCCGGTCACGCCCTCGTCGAACTGACCGGCCGGCTGCCGCTGGCGCTGCGGGTGGTCGCCGCCCGCCTCGCCGCCCGCCGCGCCCTCACTCCGGACACTCTGGCCAACCAACTGGCCGCCACCGGAGGGCGGCTGCATCACCTGGAGTACGACGACCTGAGCGTCCGCCGCTCCCTGGCCGTCGCCCATGACGCGCTCGCCGCCGCCGACCGCGAGGCGGACCGGGACGCGGCCCTCACCCTGCGGCACATCGGCGCGCTCGACCTGCCGGCCTACGGCGCCCCGCTGATCGCCCGGCTCACCGGCACGGACGAGCGCCGCGCCGAAGCCGCCCTGGACCGCCTGGTCGACGTCGCCCTGCTGGAGGAGACGGCGTACGGCCGCTACGCACCCCACGACCTGGTCCGCGACTTCGCCCGTGAACTGGCGGACACGGAAGCGCGGTCCACCGTCCGGGCCTCCGGCCCCCCGGCATCCCCGGGCCCCCGCCGGACCGTCGGCGCGGTCGGCGGCACGCCCACCCCCGCGGGCCCCGGCTCGGACCCCGCCACGGCACCCGCGTCCCCCGAGCTGTCCGCCCTGCGCTGGTACGCCGCCGTTGCCGAGCGGGTGCTGACGGCGGTCGTGGAGCCGGGGCTCGACCAGGACGACCGGCGTCGGCCGACCTTCGCGCAGACGGCCGGGCACGCCGAGGACCTGGCCGCCGTACCGCCCTTCGAGTCGGCCGAACACGCTCTGGCCTGGGGCGAGGTGGAGCTGGAGAACATCGTCGCCCTGGTGGCGCGGAACGCGGACACGACCGACGTGCGCCGGGCCGCCCAGCTGTCGGCGCTCGTACGGCTGATCCATCCGTACGTGCAGCGCAGCGGACGGGTCGCCGAACTGGAGGTGCTGGGGCGGGCCGCGCTCGGGGCGGCGCGGCGGCTGGGTGACGCGGCCGCCGAGGCGTACGCGCTCGGCGACCTGGCGGGCCTGCACTTCCTGGCCGGCCGGCAGAACGACGCCCTCGCCCTCACCGACCAGGCCCTGGAGATCTGGCGGCGGCTGGGCAGGGCGTCCAGGATCCGGCGCTGTCTGAACAACCGCGGGCTGCTGCTGGAGGGCCTGGGCCGGTTCGCGGAGTCCGAGGAGGCGCTGCGGCAGAGCCTCGCGTACTCGCGGCAGCTGAACGACGCCTACGGCGAGGCCGTCACCCACAGCCATCTCGGCAACCTCCACGAGCACACCGACCCGCGCGCCGCCATCGAGCAGCACCGGCGCTCGCTGGCGATCGGAGACGCGATCGGCGCGGTCGTCGTGCGGCACTCGGCACACTGCAACATCGGCTACGCCCATCTCAGCCTCGGCGAACCGGCCGCGGCCGCCCGGCACTTCGAGGAGAGCCTGCGCATCCTCGGCGGCAACGGCGACTGGCACGGCGAGTCGCAGACCCGGCTCGGCCTGGTCCGCGCGCTGCGCGCACTCAAAGACACGGGGCGGGCGGGCCGCGAGTGCGCCGAGCTGCTGCACCGGGCCGACGCCCGCGCCGACCGCTACATCGGCGGTCTCGCCCGGCACCAGCACGGGCTGCTGCTGCGCGAGCAGGGGCGGCGGGCCGAGGCGCGCGACGTCTGGCGCGCGGCGCTCGCGGCGCTGGACGGGACGGACGAGGAGACGGTGTCGGCGGAACTGCGCACCCTGCTCGCCGACCGGCCGGCGAAGGGTGACGGGCCGACGTAGGGCGACCGGCCGGAGGGCGACGGGGCGGCGAACGGCGACCGGCCGGCGGACCGCCGTACCGTGCTCACTTGGCGTCGGCGTAGCACTCCACCACCGCCGTGGTGAACGGGAACCGCACCGGTGTCTCGCCGAAGGTCAGCCGTCCGGCGAGGTCGGCGGACTCGCGGATGACCCGGACGACCGCGTCGGCCTCCTCGGCCGGGCAGTGCACGATCACCTCGTCGTGCTGGAAGAAGACCAGTTCGGCCTTGAGCCCGGCGCAGGCCCGGCGCAGCGCGGCGAGCAGCAGCAGGGCCCAGTCGGCGGCGCTGCCCTGCACGACGAAGTTCCGCGCGAAGCGGCCCCGCGCGCGGGAGTTCGCGGAGGCGTAGCCGGGGACCCAGCCCTGGGCCTCGGTCTGCGTCTCGGTGTCGTCCTCGCCGACGGGGATGCCTGCCTCCTCCGCCGCGTCCCCGCCCGAGCCGGCCGCGGGCGGGCAGGTCCGGCCCAGCCAGGTGCGCACGAGCCGGCCCTCCTCGCCCGCGCGTGCCGCGTCGTCGACGTAGGCGACGGCTCTGGGGAAGCGGCGGCGCAGCGCGGCCAGGTTCTTCAGGCCGTCTCCGGAGGTCTGGCCGTAGACCGCCCCGAGGACGGCGAGCTTGGCCTGGTTCCGGTCGCCGGAGAAGGCGCGGTCGGAGACGGACTGGTACAGGTCGCTCTCGCGGCCGGCCACCTCCATCAGACCGGGGTCGCGGGAGATCGCGGCCAGGACCCGCGGCTCCATCTGGTCGGCGTCGGCCACCACGAGCCGCCAGCCGGGGTCGGCGACCACGGCCCGGCGGATCACCTTGGGGATCTGCAGGGCGCCGCCCCCGTTGGTCACCCAGCGGCCGGTGACCGTCCCGCCGGCGTGGAACTCGGGCCGGAACCGGCCGTCGCGGACCCAGTCCTGCAGCCAGGACCAGCCGTGCGCCACCCAGATGCGGTACAGCTTCTTGTACTCCAGCAGGGGTGCGACGGCCGGGTGGTCGACGGACTCGAGCTCCCAGCGGCGGGTGGATTTCACCTTGATCCCGGCCTGCGCGAAGGCCTTCGTCACGTCGGCCGGCAGGTCCGGCCGCACCCGGCGGCCGAACGCGGCGGACACCTCGTCCGCCAGCTCGGCCAGGCGGCGCGGTTCGCCCCCGCCCGTGTACCGGTCGCCGAGCAGGCCGTGGAGCAGCTCGCGGTGGACCGGGGCGCTCCACGGCAGACCCGTGTGGTTCAGCTCCGCGGCCACCAGCATCCCGGCGGACTCGGCGGCCGTCAGCAGGCGCATCCGGTCGGGGTGGGCGGCCTGCCCGTGCCGCCGCTGCTGTTCGGCGTAGACGGCGAGGAGGTCCTCGAGGGGCAGACGGGTGCCGGTGGGTTCGAACAGCGGGGACTGGGCGCCCGGTTCGGCCGCGCGCTGCGGCGGGTCGGGCGGTACGGGGCCGCCGCGGAGGCGGGCCAGGGCGGCGGCGGCCGAGCGTGGCTCGCCGTACCTGCCCTCGTGGCCCAGCAGCAGGGTCTCGGCGTCCTCGACGTCGTAGCACCGCTCCACTCGCACCCCCGTGGCGAGCAGACGCGGGTAGACCTCGGGGGTCGACCGCCACACCCAGCGCGACACCTCCGGGCGGCTCCGCACCGCCCCGGCGAGATCGCTCTCCCGCCGCACCGGTCCGGCGGGCAGCCCGTCCGGGCCGAGGGGGGCGACGTCCACGCCACCGTCCTCGGCCGGTGCGAGCGCCCACCGGTCGGTCATGACGCGAGTGTGGCACGCAGCTCTGACAATGAGGCTGACCTGCGGTTTCAGTCCTCCGTGGACGCGGTGGCGGCGGTCGCCGAACCGGCCGCCTCCGCCGCCTCCTTCTTCTGCTCCAGCAGCAGGGTCAGCACCTTGCCGACGTACTCCTCGGTCGCCGCCTTGGTGATGCCGAGGCCGCTGAGGACTCCCGCGCCGTTCTCGTGCTCCAGGAGGGCCAGCAGGATGTGCTCGGTGCCGATGTAGTTGTGACCCAGCCGCAGGGCCTCGCGGAAGGTGAGTTCCAGGACCTTCTTGGCCTCGGGGCCGTAGGGGATCAGGTCCGGGACGTCGTCCGCGGCCGGCGGGAGCGCGGCGGTGGCGGTCTGCCGTACGGCGTCCAGGAGGACGCCCTGCGCGGTGATCGCCTTCGCGGCGAGGCCGTCCGGCTCGGCCAGCAGCCCGAGGGCCAGGTGCTCGGGCCGGCCTTCCGGGGTGCGGGCGGCGACGGCCTCGCTGTGCGCGGCCATGACCACGTTTCGCGCGCGTGGGGTGTAGCGGCTGAAGCCCTGGCTGAGGTCGAGGTCGGCGGACTCCTTCGGTACGAACCGCTTCTGTGCCGCCTGCCGGGTCACGCCCATGCTCCGGCCGATGTCGGTCCAGGACGCGCCGGAGCGGCGGGCCTGGTCGACGAAGTGGCCGATGAGGTGGTCGGCCACGTCTCCGAGGTGATCGGCGGCGATCACCGCGTCCTGGAGCTGTTCGAGGGGCTCGTTGTGGGCCTTCTTGATGGCCTCGATCAGGTCGTCGAGGCGCACGGTCGCCGTGGTGTTCCGGTTGGTCGCCATGTGTCAACCGTAGGTTGCACCCTGCAGACTGTCAACCGATAGTTGACAGTCTGCAGGGTGGCCCGTCCGGCAGGGTGGCCGACCGCCGGCGCTCCGGGCCGCGCCCTGGAAACCGTCGCGGGTGCCCGCTGTGCCGAGAGGTTGTCCACAGCTTGTGGACGGACTCCGCGCACTGTCGGCGGGCCATGGCACGATCGACGGCGTGACCAGCACTGCCAGCACCGTCGAGCGGGCCTTCCGGGCCGCCCTGTACGACGACACCGACACCGGCCTCGACACGGGCGCCTCCCTGCTCGCCGCCGACCCCGCGGCGGACGCCGAACTCGCCCGGCGGGGCGAGGAGTTCACGGCTGCCGCCTGGCAGCGCGGCTGGCAGCCCGCCGACGTGGTCCGGCTGGTGCGGCGCGAGCTGGACGAGACGCACATCGGGCTGGCCGCCGCGCTGATCCGGACGCAGGCCGGCCGGGACCGGCCGCGCGGACGCCGCTGGGCCGCGCAGCTGGAGGCGCTGCCGGAAGGCCCCGCGCGCGGGGCGGACCGCTTCTCGCACGCCACGGCCGTCCTGGAGCTGTACCGCCTGCTGCTGCGCCTGCCCGCCCTGGAGCCGCTGGACGACGAGTCCCGCCGCGCACCCGGCCCCGGCGCCTCCCGCACGCTCACCCGCATCCGCGCGCTGCTCGCCAAGGCCGAGGCGACCGGCTACCCGGAGGAGGCCGAGGCGCTCAGCGCCAAGGCGCAGGAACTGATGGCCCGGCACAGCGTCGACGAGGCCCTGCTCGCCGCGGGGGCGCCCGAGCCGGACACGCCCGGTGCCTGCCGGATCGGTGTCGAGCCGCCGTACGAGCAGGCCAAGGCGGTCCTGCTGGACGCCGTGGCCACCGCGAACCACTGCCGCGCGGTGTGGAACGAACCGCTCGGCTTCTCCACGGTCGTCGGGTTCGAGGCCGACCTGGAGGCGGTCGAGCTGCTCCACACCTCGCTGCTGGTGCAGGCCACGCACGCGATGGCCAGGGCGGAGGCGGCCCAGAGAGCCGGCGGACGGAAGCGGACCAAGACCTTCCGGCAGTCGTTCCTGGCCGCCTACGCCCACCGCGTCGGCGACCGGCTCGCGACCGTCGCCGAGACCCAGGTGACCCGGGATCTGCTGCCGGTGCTGGCCACGCGCGAGGTGGCCGTCACCGGCCGCCTGGAGCGCATGTTCCCCGAGACCACCACGACGCGGATGCGGGGCGTGAGTGACGCGGCGGGCTGGACGGAGGGCACGGCCGCGGCCGACCGGGCCCAGGTCGAGCGCCGGCACCGGCTGCCCTGAGGCCCTCCGCCCGCCTCAGTCCCCGACCTGCTGGAAGGCGCTGACGGAGGCGTCCGGCCCGCTGCCCTTGAGGGCGACGGGGCCGTAGGACCAGGGGAAGCTCCGGGTCGTCGCGGAGCCGGGCAGGGCGATCGTCACCGTCTTGGCCGCCACGCCGTTCTTGTCGCCCTCCTTGCCGCGCACGTAGGCGATGGTGAAGGACGCCGAGTCGCCCTTGGCGAGCTTCAGCTTCTGCGCCTTGGCACCCGCGAGCACGGGCAGCTTCTCCTTGGCGGTGCCGGTTTCCAGCACGGCGCCCGGGAAGTCGTCGAGGGTGCACGGTGTGCTCTGGTTGGTGATGCTGACCGGCACCTCCCCGGCGTCACCGGCGGCCGGGGCGACGCTCGCCGACCCGATCTGCACCGACACCCCGCCGATCTCGCAGGCGGAGCTGTTCTTGTCGGTGCTCTTGCCGCCGCCGTCGTCGCAGGCGGTGAGCAGCAGGGCGGCGGCGAGAGCGGTGACGGTGAGCGGATAAGCGCGCATGAGCGGTCCTCAACGAGATCGTGACGGTGCCATGAGCATCATGGCGCCTGCGCTCGGCCTCCGATCGCGCGCCCCTCCCGAATCACCGCTTCCGGAGCCCCTGCGGCCCGCCGCCGCAGGGGGCTCCCCGGTCACCGGATCACCTTTTCGGGTGCACCGCCAAGGGCGCCGGACGTCACTGCGTGAACGCGGTCGGCAGCCCCGACGGCAGCTTGCCGCCCTCGGCCCTGCTGTACGTCTCCTGGCCGAGCTTGCCCGACCAGGTGACCTTCATGGTCTTGGCGCCGACCTGGTCGACCATGCCGGTGACCCGGTCCTTGCTGCCGTCGGCGCAGGTCAGGTGGATCATCCGCATGCCCGCCTCACTGCCCGCGGTCCCGCTGCACACGGTCCCGCCGGTCGCGAAGACGCCGGCCTGCTTCCCGGTGATCACCAGTGCCACGACCTTGCCGCCCGCCGTGGTGATCCAGCTGCCCTGCAGCTCGTCGGAGGCACCGGTCACGGCGGAGGAGCCCGACGGCGACGCAACCGCGGAGGCGCCGGACGAGGAGGGGGACGGTGAGCCGTTCCCCGAGTCGCCGCCGCTGCACGCCGTCAGCGTCAGCGCGCCCGCCACTGCCGCGGCCAGGGCCGCGCTCCGCACTCGCGCACTCGCAGAAGTCACCGGAAAGCTCCCATGCTGTAGCGGGCGGTCGCCCTCGGCCGGACGGCCCGCAGCAAGTTACCAGCAGCCGCCCGCGGGCCTCCGGGAGGCGGGTACCGGACCCGTTCCCCGCCGAGGTCCGAGCCGGAGCCCGCAGCCGCGCACATGGGTAGGGATTCTCCTACGCTTGACCGGTAGGGAATGGCCTACCTATCGTGGGTGCATGCACATCACCCACGCCTCCTTCGTCACCCTTCCCGTCGCCGACCAGGACCGGGCCCTGCGCTTCTACCGGGACGTCCTCGGCTTCGAGGTCACCGCCGACGTCCTGATGCCGCCGGGGCGGTGGCTTCAAGTCGCGCCCCGGGGTGCGCAGACCGTCTTCACGCTCTCGGGGCCGGGGATGGGGGATTTCGAGCCCGGCTCGGCCCGGGGGATCATGTTGGTGACGACCGATGTCGACGCCGCCTGCGCCCGGCTCGCCGAGGCGGGCACCGAGGTGCAGGGTCCGGACGACCACCCCTGGGGGCGGATGGCCGCCTTCCGGGACCCGGACGGCAACGGTCTGATGCTGCTCACGGAGGCTCACCAGTAGAAAGGCCGGACATGCCCGCAGCCGGGGTCCGAGAGGCCGCCGCGGAGGACCGCGTCTTCGCCGCGCTCGCGAACGCCACCCGCCGCGAGGTCCTGCGCCTGCTGCGCGAACGCGGACCGCAGCCCGTGCAGGCGCTGGCCGACCACTTCGACATGCGCCGCCCCAGCCTCTCGGAACACCTCAAAGTGCTCCGGGAGGCCGGCCTCGTCTCCGAACAGCGTTCCGGCAGGCAGCGCATCTACCGCCTGGAGGCGGCGCCGCTCGCCGAGGTGCAGGACTGGCTCCATCCGTACGAGCGGTTCTGGCGGGAGCGGCTGAAGGGCCTCGGCGATCTGCTGGACCGCATGCCCGACGATGACCAGCCATGAGCACACCGTTCGAGGGTGACGAGGACGACACGGGTGACGCGGGTGGCCTCACCACGATCCATGTCGACCAGTTCTTCCCGCACCCGCCCGCCAAGGTCTGGCGCGCCCTGACCGACCCCGGACTGCTCGCTCGCTGGCAGATGCCGGGCGCCGAGGGCTTCCGGCTCGAGGTGGGCCACGAGTACCGGATGACGTCCGTCCCGCGTCCCAACTCCCGCTTCTCCGGTGTCGTCCGGGTGCGGGTGCTCGCCTACGACACCGAGCGGATGCTGTCCCTCCGGTGGACCGACGCCGATCCGGCCAATCCCGCGGACTGGACCATCACCTGGACCCTGGAACAGGAAGGGCGCGGTACGCGTCTCTTCCTAGTGCACGAGGGGTTCGATCCGGACGACCCGGCGCAGCTGATGGCGCGGAAGATCATGAACGGGGGCTGGAGAGGGCATGTCATGCCTGCTCTTGGGCAGGTGCTGGGGCAGCCCGGGTAAAGCGCTCGTCAAAGCTGTAACCGCGGCACCACTGCGCGTGCACGTGCATCTGCTCATGCAACTGCACGTGAACGGGGTTATGATCCGGTTCAGTTGACTACAGCATCTATGGCCACAACAGCCAACGCACCACCGGGGAGCGACCTGTGGACCGCGACGTTGACGGCGTTTACGGGGGGTACGACGTGCACAACGGCATGGCTGCCACGCAGCTGGACGGAGTGGCCTGGCAGAAGAGCAGGCACAGCAACTCGCAAGGATCCTGTGTGGAGTTCGCGCGGCTGCCGGGTGGTGAGGTCGCCGTACGCAACTCGCGTTTCCCGGACGGACCGGCGCTCGTCTACACGCGTGCGGAGATCGAGGCCATGCTCCTCGGCGTCAAGGACGGCGAGTTCGATCATCTGATCGTGAGCTGACCGGCCGGTGCGCGCCGCTCCCCGGTGGCAACGATGTCGGTGCCGCCGGGAACCGGGTTTACGCGCGTAGAACCGGCACGTCGGAGCGCTCGGCGGGATGTCACCGGGCCGGCAGGAGCCGGAACATCGCCCAGACGACCTTGCCGTGGAGCGTGCCCGCGAGCGGGTGCCAGCCCCAGCCGTCGGCGAAGGAGTCGACCAGGAACAGTCCCCGTCCCGACTCGGCCGAGAAGTCGTCCGAGTCGCGCGGAACCGGGGTCTCGTGGCTCGGGTCGCGCACCGCGCACACCAGCCGCTCGGTCCAGCGCATCAGATGCAGCCGCACGGACGGGTTGCGCTCGTCCCCGCGGTCCTGTTCGGCCGGCGTCGCGTGGCGCAGCGCGTTGGTGACGAGTTCGGAGACGACGAGGCATATGTCGTCGAAGCGGTCGCCGACGTCCCACTGGTCGAGAGTGCCCCGGGTGAAGCGCCGGGCCTCGCGCACCGCCTCGTAACGGGCGGGCAGGGCGCAGGAGGCGGCATCGGACACGGCCGTGGGGTCCAGAGGCGGAAGGCCCTGCCGTAACGGCTTGAGCATGGTCGATCCATTCGTTCCCATGCGAGGCACTCCCGGGAATTCGCGGTCGTTGCGATGCAGCGGTGGCGCGGCACCATGGTTTCGGAAGCGCAGAGCAGATGCAAGGGCAGATGCACGTGCACGCGACCGAAATGGTCATGCCCGTACCGCTTCTTGGCCATTTTTTCTGCCATCTTCCCGCAGACCTCCGCCAGTGGTCCGGACCTCTTCCCGATAGCGAGGGGGCAGAAACGGCCGCACTCTCTCCGTTTCCGTAACCGGACGAGTACTGCTCGAAGTGTTTTAGTGGCAGACTGCGGCCCTTGAAGACGGTTGGGGAGGCTGGCGAACGTGAGCGCGGGAGAGCCCGGATCGGTGGTGCGGCGGATGCTGCTCGGCTCGCAACTCAGGCGACTGCGTGAAGCACGGGGGATCACGCGTGAGGCCGCGGGTTACTCGATCCGCGCGTCCGAGTCGAAGATCAGCCGGATGGAGCTGGGCCGGGTGAGCTTCAAGACCAGAGACGTGGAAGACCTGCTGACGCTGTACGGCATCACCGACGAGGCCGAGCGCGAGTCTCTGCTCTCCCTCGCCCGGGAGGCCAACGTGGCGGGCTGGTGGCACAGTTACACCGACGTCCTGCCCACCTGGTTCCCCACCTACGTGGGCCTGGAGGGCGCCGCCTCCCTGCTCCGCGCCTACGAGGTGCAGTTCGTGCACGGCCTGCTGCAGACCGAGGAGTACGCCCGCGCCGTGGTCCGGCGCGGCATGAAGGGCGCGAGCGCCGCCGACGTGGAGCGGCGGGTCGCACTGCGCCTGGAGCGGCAGAAGTACCTGCTCTCCGACAACGCCCCCGAGTTCCACATCGTCCTGGACGAGGCCGCCCTGCGCCGCCCCTACGGCGACCGCGAGGTGATGCGGGGCCAGCTCCAGCACCTGATCGACCTGTCCGAGCGGCCCAACGTACGGCTGCAGGTCATGCCGTTCGGCTTCGGCGGGCACTCCGGCGAGAGCGGCGCCTTCACCATCCTCAGCTTCCCCGACGCCGACCTGTCCGACGTGGTCTACGTGGAGCAGCTGACCAGCGCCCTCTACCTGGACAAGCGTGAGGACGTCGCCCAGTACGAGCAGGCGCTCAAGGAGCTGCAGCAGGACAGCCCGGGCCCGGACGAGAGCCGGGACCTGCTCCGGGGCCTGCGGCAGTTGTCCTGAGGGGCCGCTTGTCTTACGAGGTCACTCTCAACTCCCTTTGGTCACAAGTAGGATGACGTGTGATCAGACATGGCGTAGATCTGGTGTCCGCTAGCGATTGAGGGATCACATGTCGTCCTACTTCACCGACCTGGCCCAGCAGTACATCGACGGCGAGTGGCGTCCGGGCAGCGGGTCCTGGGACGTGATCGACTTCAACCCGTACGACGACGAGAAGCTGGCCTCGATCACGGTGGCCACCGTCGACGAGGTGGACCAGGCCTACCGGGCCGCCGCCCGCGCCCAGAAGCAGTGGGCCGCGACCAACCCCTACACGCGGCGCGCGGTCTTCGAGCGTGCGCTCAGACTGATCGAGGACCGCGAGCAGGAGATAGCCGACCTGATCATCGCGGAACTGGGCGGCACGCGTGTGAAGGCCGGCTTCGAACTGCACCTCGCCAAGGAGTTCCTGCGCGAGTCGATCCACCTCGCGCTGCGCCCCGAGGGCAGGCTCCTGCCCTCCCCGACGGACGGCAAGGAGAACCGTGTCTACCGGGTGCCGGTCGGCGTGGTGGGCGTGATCAGCCCCTTCAACTTCCCCTTCCTGCTGTCGCTGAAGTCGGTCGCCCCGGCCCTCGCGCTCGGCAACGGCGTGGTCCTCAAGCCGCACCAGAACACCCCGATCGCCGGCGGCACCCTGCTCGCGAAGATCTTCGAGGAGGCCGGGCTGCCCGGCGGCCTGCTCAACGTCGTCGTCACCGACATAGCCGAGATCGGCGACGCGTTCATCGAGCACCCCGTCCCGAAGGTCATCTCCTTCACCGGCTCCGACAAGGTCGGCCGGCACGTGGCCACCGTCTGCGCCCGGAACTTCAAGCGCGCGGTGCTCGAACTCGGCGGGAACAGCGCGCTGGTGGTGCTGGACGACGCCGACATCGACTACGCGGTGGACGCGGCGGTCTTCAGCCGCTTCGTGCACCAGGGCCAGGTCTGCATGGCCGCCAACCGGGTCCTCGTGGACGCCTCCGTGGCCGACGAGTTCACCGAGAAGTTCGTCGCCAAGGTCAGGACGCTCAAGGTCGGCGACCCGCGCGACCCGGAGACCGTCATCGGCCCGGTGATCAACTCGGCGCAGGCGAACGCCGTCTCGGGCACGGTCCGGCAGGCGATCGCCGAGGGTGCCACGGCCCTCGTGCACGGCTCCACGACCGACAACCTGGTCGAGCCCAGTGTGCTCACCGGTCTGCCCGCCGACTCCGCGCTGCTGCGGCAGGAGGTCTTCGGGCCGGTCGTCTTCCTCGTCCCGTTCGACGGCGAGGAGGAGGCGGTCCGGATCGTCAACGACACCCCGTACGGCCTGAGCGGTGCCGTCCACACGGGCGACATCGAACGCGGTGTCGCCTTCGCCAAGCAGATCGACACCGGCATGTTCCACGTGAACGACGGCACGGTCCACGACGAACCGCTCGTCCCCTTCGGCGGTGAGAAGCACTCGGGCATCGGCCGCCTCAACGGCGAGACCACGCTGGAGGCCTTCACCACCGTCAAGTGGATCTCCGTCCAGCACGGCCGCAGCGGCTTCCCGTTCTGACCCGCCCCTCCCGGCCTCCGGCCTTTTCGCGGACCCGGGCCATTGAGGACAGCAGCTGACCGCAATGGCCCGTAGCGTCGTCGGTGTCGGGGAGAACGGCCCCGGCGCACCGATTCCACGAAAGGCGGCGGGTCATGGTCACTCACGTGCCGGCGGAGGCGCAGGGCGACGAGCGGGGAGCGCTCCTCGCATTCATCGAGGAACAGCGCGGCGGCATCCGCCGGGCCCTGCTCGGGCTGACGGACGAGCAGGCCCGCACCCGCCCCAGCGCCAGCGAGCTCTCGCTCGGCGGCCTGCTCAAGCACGTCGCCGAGGTGGAGCAGAGCTGGCTCGCCCGGGCCAGGCAGGAGCCGCCCGCGGTACGCCGTGACGAGACGAACTGGCACGAGACGTTCCAGCTGGTCGGCGACGAGACGGTGGCCTCGCAACTGGCGTACTGGGAGCAGGTGGCCGCCGACACGGAGAAGTACATCCGCTCCGCGCCGAGCCTCGACGACACCTTCCCGCTGCCGCCGGACCCCTGGTTCCCGCCGGAGGGCCGTGTCTCGCTGCGCTGGCTCTGCCTGCACCTGATCCGCGAGACGGCCCGGCACGCCGGTCACGCCGACATCATCCGCGAGTCCCTGGACGGGAAGACCGCGTTCGAGCTGGTGGCCCTGGAGCAGGCCGGCTAGCCCCGCGGCCATAACCTGGACGGCATGTCAGCGATCCGTCTCCTCGTGCTCGGCGCGGTCCGGCAGCACGGGCGGGCCCACGGCTACCAGGTGCGGGGCGACCTGGAGTACTGGGGCGCGCACGAGTGGTCCAACGCCAAACCGGGCTCGATCTACCACGCGCTCAAGCAGCTGGCCAAGCAGGGACTGCTGCACGCGCACGAGATCGCGCCGTCCACGGCCGGCGGGCCGCCGCGCACGGAGTACGAGCTGACGGAGCGGGGCACCGAGGAGTACTTCGCCCTGCTGCGCGAGGCGCTGGTCTCCTACGACCAGCGCGGTGACGTCAAGACGGCGGCCCTCGGCTTCATGGTGGACCTGCCGAGGGCCGAGGCGGTGGCGCTGCTGAAGGAGCGCACCCGCCGGATCGAGGCGTGGCGCTCCTCGGTCACGGAGCACTACGTGCCCGCCGAGGGGCCCGAACGGCTCGGCCACATCGGCGAGATCATGAGCATGTGGGTCCACACGGCCGACTCCGAGGCCGAGTGGACCCGCGGCCTCGTCGACCGTCTGGAGAACGGTGCCCACACGTTCGCGGGCGAGGGCGAACCGTTCGTCGGCGTGCTGGCCGAGGGCCAGGAGAACCCGTACGCGACGGGCGAGCGGCACCCGGAGGACGACCGCTGATCCGGCGCGGCCGCCGGCTCCTAGTGGTGGAAGCTCGTGGCCGCCCCCTTGTCCCGGGTCTGCGGGTGCTGCTGCCGGCGCAGCTCCGGCAGCAGCCGGCTCAGGTCGTCCAGGAACATGTCGGCCAGGTCGTGGGAGAAACCGTTGCGGCACACGATCCGCAGCACGGACAGATCCTCGCGGTTGGCCGGGAAGGTGTACGCGGGCACCAGCCAGCCGCTCTCGCGCATGCGCCGGGACACGTCGAAGACGTCGTACGCCGAGACGTCGTCGGCCGTGGTGAGCGCGAACACCGGCAGCTCGTCGCCGCGGGTGAGGAGCCGGAAGTCGCCGAGCGCCGCGATCCGGTCGGCCAGCGAGGTCGCCACGTCCCGCGTCGACTGCTGGACCGCCCGGTAGCCCTCCCGCCCCAGCCGCAGGAACGTGTAGTACTGCGCCACCACCTGGGCGCCGGGCCGGGAGAAGTTCAGCGCGAAGGTCGGCATGTCCCCGCCCAGGTAGTTGACCCGGAAGACCAGCTCGTCGGGGAGCGCCTCCTTGTCCCGCCACAGCGCCCAGCCGACACCCGGGTACACCAGCCCGTACTTGTGCCCGGAGGTGTTGATCGACGCCACCCGCGGCAGGCGGAAGTCCCAGACCAGGTCCTCGTCGAGGAACGGAGCCACCATGCCGCCCGAGGCCCCGTCGACGTGCACGGGGACGTCCAGGCCGGTGCGCTCCTGAAGGGCGTCCAGGGCGGCGCACAGCTCGGCGATCGGCTCGTAGGAGCCGTCGAAGGTCGAGCCGAGGATGCCCACGACCCCGATGGTGTTCTCGTCGCACAGCTCCACGGCGGCCTGCGGGTCGAGGTGGTAGCGGTCGCCGTCCATCGGGACCAGCCGGGCCTCCACCTCCCAGAAGTTGCAGAACTTCTCCCAGCACACCTGGACGTTGATGCCCATGATCAGATTGGGCCGCGCCCCCGGGTACCGGTCGGCGTTCCGCTTCGCCCAGCGCCGCTTGAGGGCCATTCCGGCGAGCATGCACGCCTCGCTCGAACCGGTCGTGGAGCAGCCCACCGCCGCCGACGGGTCCGGCGCGTTCCACAGATCGGCGAGCATCGCCACGCAGCGCCGCTCCAGTTCGGCCGTGCGCGGGTACTCGTCCTTGTCGATCATGTTCTTGTCCCGGCACTCCGCCATCAGCACCCCGGCCTGCGGCTCCATCCAGGTGGTGACGAAGGTGGCCAGGTTCAGCCGGGAGTTGCCGTCCAGCATCAGCTCGTCGTGCACCAGCTGGTAGGCGGTGGACGGGGGGAGCGGGGTGTCCGGCAGCCGGTGCGTGGGCGGGGCCTCGGTCATGCCGGCGACGGGGTTGGCCTCCCCGAAGAACGGGTTGACCGACACCGTCCGCTGCTCGTGCTTCTCGGGACCTTTGTGCAGGGCCATGGACGTGCCTCCAGAAGAGATGGGAGTCAGCGGATCGAGGTGCCGTCCGCCCGCAGCTGCATCTGCGGGCGCCCCGTCACCAGCAGCCAGGCCGGCAGCGAGGCGATGCACAGCAGGGCGATGATGGCGGGCGAGGCGACCAGGACGGCCGCGGTGAACAGGCTCACCCAGCCCTGCCGGGTGATCGCCAGAAGGATGCCCAGGACGCCCGTCGCCACGCCCAGCGAGGGATGTACGGCGGGGACGAGCGCGTGGGCGCACAGGCCCAGGGCGGTGCCGATGAAGACGGCCGGGAAGATCCGGCCGCCGCGGAAGCCGCAGGACGCGGCGACCAGCAGGGCGGCCAGCTTCACCACCGTCATGGTGGCGAACTGGCCCGCCGACCAGCCGTCCGGGTTCGCCGCGAGCACCCCGACCTCCGACAGCCCCTTGAACAGGGTCAGATGACCGCCCACGGCCGCCAGGGCGCCGAGGACCACCCCGCCCGCCGGGAGCATGAGCATCGGATGCCGCAACCGCTGGAAGGCCGCGTGGACGTACGGGAAGGCGCGGACGGCGCACATGCCGAGCAGCGCGGCCACCGGGGCGATCACCAGCGCGGCCAGCACGTCCTTGGCGTTCGGGTGGCCCAGGGGCGGGAGCCCCAGGTCGAAGGTCGGATGGGCCACCAGGGTGGTCGTGATCGCCCCGAACGCGCCGGCCGTCAGCGGCGCGAACAGGTTGTCCCACAGCAGGCCGGGCATCGGTTTCCCGGCCAGCGCCTCGGAGATCACCAGCGCCGCCGCCACCGGTGTGCCGAACAGCGCCCCGATCGTCGCGGCCTCGGCGAGCACCGGCCACAGGGCGCCCGGTCTCCGTGGCAGGAAGCGCGTCCCGAGCCAGGCCACGAGTCCCACGTTGACGGCGATGATCGGGTTCTCCGGGCCCAGGCTCGGTCCGCCGGCCAGCATCAGCCCGGCCGCCAGCACCAGGCCCGGCAGCACGTACAGCGGCAGGACCGGGGCGTTCAGACCGGTCGTGGCCGGGTCCGGACCGGCGTGACCGGGCACCTTCCAGACCACCAGACCGACGGCGGCGCCGGTCGCCACCAGCATGACGAACATCCACAGCACCGAGTACGGACCCACGCCCAGCGCCTTCGGCAGCGGCCCCCACAGCACGCGCTGCAACTGCTCGGCGGCCGAGCTGACGCCGACGAAGGTGAGACTGGCGAGCACGCCGACGACGGCGGCGGGCAGGATGGACGGCAGCAGCGCCCGCGCCGGTGCCGCCGGGCGGGTCGAGGGAGCCTGCTTCTCGGTCTCCTGAGCCACGGGCTCACCATAAGCGGACATAACACACCCAACATCCCGAGCGGAATCCGGCTTGCACCTCACGTGACGTCAGGCCTCAGCGTGGAGGCGTACCGACGACAAGGAGCGGAAAGTGAGCTACTCCGTGGGACAGGTCGCGGGGTTCGCCGGGGTCACGGTGCGCACCCTGCACCACTACGACGAGATCGGTCTGCTCGTGCCCAGCGAGCGCACGTACGCCGGCCACCGGCGCTACAACGACGCCGACCTCGACCGGCTCCAGCAGATCCTGTTCTTCCGGGAACTCGGCTTCCCGCTCGACGAGGTCGCGGCCCTGCTCGACGACCCGGACACGGACCCGCGCGCGCACCTGCGCCGCCAGCACGAACTGCTGACCGCCCGGATCGAGAAGCTGCAGAAGATGGCCGCGGCCGTGGAGCACGCCATGGAGGCACGCACGATGGGCATCAACCTCACACCGGAGGAGCGGTTCGAGGTCTTCGGCGACTTCGACCCGGACGAGCACGCCGCCGAGGCCGAGAAACGCTGGGGCGGCACCGAGGCCTACCGGCAGTCGCGACGCCGGACCGCCCGGTACACCAAGGAGGACTGGAAGCGGATCAACGAGGAGATGGGCGCGATCCACGGCCGCATGGCGGACCTGCTCGCCGAGGGCGTGCCCGCCGACTCCGCGGCGGCCATGGACGTCGCCGAGGAGCACCGCCGGTTCATCACGGGCGCGTACTACGACTGCCCGCACGAGATGCACGCGTGCCTGGGGGAGATGTACGTGGCCGACGAGCGTTTCACCGCGACGTACGAGGCCGTCCGGAGCGGTCTCGCCGTGTACCTGCGGGACGCGATCGTGGCGAACACCGCCCGGCACACCGCGTCCTGACGTCCCGGCCCGGGGTCACTCCCGGGCCAGGACCACCGCCGTGCCGTAGGCGCACACCTCGGTGCCGACGTCCGCGGCCTCCGTCACGTCGAACCGGAACATCAGCACCCCGTTGGCGCCACGCGCGCGTGCCTGCTCCACCAGCCGTTCCATGGCCTGGTTGCGGGTCTGCACGAGCGTCTTGGTGAGGCCCTTCAGCTCCCCGCCGATCATCGACTTCAGCCCGGCGCCGATCTGGCTCCCGATGTGCCGGGAGCGCACGGTGAGGCCGAAGACCTCGCCGAGCACCTGCTGCACCCGGTGCCCGGGCACGTCGTTCGTCGTCACGACCAGCACGTCCGGCTGGGGCCCCTGGCCGCCGCCGTAGTCATCGAGTCCCATGGCTCACAGCTTTGTGCCAGTCCGCCCACAGTGCATCCTGGAGACACCGGTGGAACCTGGGTCGGACACATCGCGTTGATAGCTTTGTGCGGCCCACATGGATGCCGCAGCCGCCTCACCCCCTCAGGAGCCCGGACCCGTGATGACACTCGCCCTAGGCCCGAGCTGGCTGGATCCCAACTATCTGCTCGACACGTACAGCATCTGGGGCCTGCTGCTCATCGTCTTCGCCGAGTCCGGACTGCTCATCGGGTTCTTCCTGCCGGGTGACTCGCTCCTGTTCACCTGCGGCCTGCTGATCACCTCGGACCAGCTGGACTTCCCGCTGTGGGGGGCGATCGCCCTGATCTGCCTCGCCGCGGTCCTGGGCGACCAGGCGGGCTACATGTTCGGCAAGAAGGTCGGCCCGTCCCTGTTCAACCGGCCCGACTCCCGCCTGTTCAAGCAGGAGAACGTCACCAAGGCGCACGAGTTCTTCGAGAAGTACGGCCCGAAGTCCCTGATCCTGGCCCGCTTCGTGCCGATCGTGCGGACGTTCACGCCGATCATCGCCGGCGTCAGCGGCATGAAGTACCGCTCGTTCCTGACCTTCAACGTCATCGGCGGCGTCCTGTGGGGCGCGGGCGTCACCCTCCTCGGCTCCTGGCTGGGCAACATCCCCTTCGTCAACAAGAACATCGAGGCGATCCTCATCCTGATCGTCCTCGTCTCCGTCGTCCCGATCGCGATCGAGTTCCTGCGCGCACGCGGCAAGAACAAGAAGCCCGAGCAGGCGGAGCCGGCCGCGGCGCGGGCCCCGTACCGGCCGCAGCAGCCGGCGTACCAGCAGCCCGCTCCGCACCAGCAGGCCCCCGCCATGGACGACGCCACGACCCAGCTGCGCCGCATCGAGCAGGAACAGCCGTACCAGCAGCCGTACCGGCAGGACCCGCAGCAGCACTGGAACCAGGGCTCCGGCGACCAGGGCTACACCGACCAGGGCTACGGCGATCAGGGCTACGGCGACCAGTACTACGACCCGCAGCAGTACCCCCAGCAGCAGCCCTACCCGCAGCAGCAGTACCCCGAGCAGCAGTACCCGCAGCAGGGGAACGGCCAGAGCCCGTACCCGTACGACCACCGCAACCACTGACGGGGGCCGGGCGGCGCCCTAGAACCCCCTCGTCCGCTTCGCGGCCCGGCGCTTCCCGGAGGAGCCGACCCGCAGGAACAGCCGCGAGATCTCCGACCCCAGGTTGACCCCGATGGCGATGGCCATGGCCAGTGACGCGGCCTTGGCCAGCGACACGAGCCCCTTGTCCACCTCGTTCTGCGCGATGGACAGCAGCCCGAAGTAGGTCGCCGAACCGGGCAGCAGGGGCCCGATCGCCGCCGTCGTGTACGGCAGCGCGGACGCGAACCGGTACCGCGACAGCAGCTGCCCGAACAGACCCACGAGCCCCGCCGCCACGGCCGTGGACGCCACCGGTGAGATGTCGCTGACGACGTGCATGGCGCCGTACACCGACCACGCCACCCCGCCGCTGAGGGTCACCCACAGCACGGTGGACCGCTCCTGCTGGAGCAGCACCGCGAAGGTCAGCGACAGGACCATCGACGCCGCGATCTGCACCAGCGGCCGGTCGGAGCTGCCGAGCGCCGCGTCCGGGTTCAGCTGGCCGCCGACCTTCACCCCGAAGTACAGGACCACCAGCACCCCGGCGACGATGCCGACGAAGAAGTACATGACCTCCAGCAGGCGCGCGGACGCGGTGATGTAGAAGCCCGTCAGACCGTCCTGCACGCCCGCCACCAGCGCCCGCCCCGGCAGCAGCGCGAAGAGCCCACCGGTGACCACCGCGGACGCCTTCAGGTCCACATCGGCCAGCGCGAACGCCACACCGATCGCCGCGGGCGGCATCGCGGCCACCGTGAACTGGTAGAACTCGGGCAGCCCGCGCCCCGCGCACAGCCACGCCAGCCGGTCGCCGAGCATCGCGCCCAGCGCCGCCGCCACGAAGACGATCAGGTCACCGCCGACCAGCACAGAGGCCGCGCCGGCCAGCAGCCCGCCGGCCAGCGTCAGCGCCCAGCCGGGGTAGGGATGCCGGTTCCGGCGGATCTCCGCCAGGCGCCGGTAGGCCTCCTCCAGCGAGACATGGGTCTCCGGGTCGGTCAGATCGTCCACCAGCCGGAACACCGCCGCCAGCCGCGTGTAGTCGGTGCCCCGGCGCCGCACCGTGCGGGACGCCGTCACCGGGTCCTCCACCAGCGACGGCTGGTGCGAGATCGACAGCAGCGTGAAGGTGACGTTCGGCTCGCAGCGGTCGAGGCCGTAGGACCGGCACACCGCGAACATCGCGGCCTCCACGTCCTCGGCGCCCTCGCCGCCCGCCAGCAGCAGCTCGCCGATACGCAGGGTCAGGTCGAGCACGCGCGGGACGGCCGGACCGCCCTCCTCCACGCGCTGTACGTGTTCCGGCGCGGGACGCTCGGTCACCGGCATGCGCAGCATCGTGCGCATCCGGTCCTGCCACGGCGCGTCCTTGACCAGGCTGACCATCGGCACGCCGGTGGCCGGCGTGAACGCGGCCGGGGCCCCGCTGGCGCTGTAGGTCCGCGGCGTGCTGAACGCCGACCCCTCCGGTTCCGCGCTCGGCGGCTGCGGCGTCTCCAGCCCTCGGGGCACGGTGAACTCGGAGGTCGTCTCCGGCTCACCGCCTGCTGTCCTCGGCACGTCGAGACCCACCGGAATGGCGAACTCGGACGTGATCTCCGGGTCGTACCGCGCCTCGTCGGACCGGGGCTTGCGGTCCTCCGCCTCCATCACCTCGCACCGCTCCCTGAACGACACCTTCCGTAGGCCTCAGTATGCGCATGAGCACGCAGACGGGCCGCGTCACCCCACTCAGGGTGCCGCGGCCCGTCGCGGACAAACCGGCCGGTCAGTGGCCGCCCTGCTCCTTGAAGCGCTTGTACGACCGCTCGATCTCCACCTCGGCGTCCGTACGGCCCACCCAGTTGGCGCCCTCGACGGACTTGCCGGGCTCCAGGTCCTTGTACACCTCGAAGAAGTGCTGGATCTCCAGGCGGTCGAACTCCGACACGTGGTGGATGTCGCGCAGGTGCTCCACCCGCGGGTCGGTCGAGGGGACGCACAGCAGCTTGTCGTCGCCGCCCGCCTCGTCCGTCATCCGGAACATGCCGATCGCACGGCACTTGATGAGGCAGCCCGGGAAGGTCGGCTCATCCAGGATGACCAGCGCGTCCAGCGGGTCGCCGTCCTCGCCGAGGGTGTTCTCGACGAAGCCGTAGTCGGCCGGGTAGGCGGTCGAGGTGAAGAGACGGCGGTCCAGGCGGATCCGACCGGTCTCGTGGTCCACCTCGTACTTGTTGCGCGAACCCTTCGGGATCTCGATCGTGACGTCGAACTCCACCGGTGGCTCCTCCATGATCAACACATAGTTCTGGTGATTAAGTGTCCCTCACGCAGGTGTGTGATCGCGAAAGGGGCTGGTGGTCGTGCCAGAGCTGAGGCCTTGGCGAGCCGCGGGACCGCAGGTGAGGCGGATCGCGAGCGCCGTACGACCGCGGCTGGCGCGGGCCGCGGCCGCCGCGGGGCCGCGGGTCGCGCGGCTGGCGAAGGCCGTCCGTCCGCGGCCGGCGCCCCGTCCGAGGACGGCCAGGACCTGGCAGTACACCGCGGGCGCCGCCACCGCCGGCCTGGCACTGGCCGCCGGCGTGGTGACCGTGGCCGGCCCCTGGGACGCCAACGGTCAGCGTACGGCCGAGCGGGAACGGGCCGCCGCCCTTGAGCGGTCAGGTGGCACAGATCACGGCCGCTCCGGCACCGCGGCGGGCGGACCCCGCCCGGCTCCGAGCGCCGCACCCGTCCTGACCGGCCTGGGCGGCACCGACGGCGCCGTCGGCACCACGAACGACGCCGCCGGCGGAAAACCCTTCGCCGACGTCCTCGGGCCCCTCCTGGACGCCCCCGCCCTGGGCGGCACCCGCACGGCCGCCGTCGTCGACGTGACCACCGGCAAGCGCCTCTACGCCACCGACGCCGGCAAGGCCCTCACCCCCGCCTCCACCACCAAGATCGCCACCGCCGTCGCCGCCCTGTCCGCCCTCGGTCCCGACCACCGACTCACCACCCGCGCCGCCCTCGAACCCGACACCGGCGAACTCGTCCTGGTCGGCGGCGGCGACCCCACCCTCACCGCCCGCGCGAAGTCCGACGGCTGGGCGAGCCTGCGCACCCTGGCCACCGGCACCGCGAAGGCACTCCGCGCGCGCGGCATCGGCGAGGTCACCCTGTCGTACGACACGACGCTCTACTCCGGGCCCGCCCAGCACCCCATCGGCGTCAACGAGAACCTCGCCCCCGTCAGCGCCCTCATCGCCGACGAGGGCCGCACCGACGACTCCGTCAGCGGACCGGCGACTCGCGTGACCGACCCCGCGAAGGACGCGGCGGGCAAGTTCGCCGGCTTCCTCGCCGACGCCGGCATCAAGACCACGTCCCCCGGCACCTCCAAGGCCACCACCCGCGCCCAGACCCTCGCCACCGTCTCCTCGCCCCCGCTGGCAGCCCTGGTCGAACGCATGCTGACCAACAGCGACAACGACATCGCCGAGGCGCTCGCCCGCCAGACCGCGCTCACCAGCGGCGAGCCCGCAGGCTTCGCCGGCGGCGCCAAGGCGGTCTCCGCCCGGCTGACCAAACTGGGCCTGCCGATGTCCGGGGCCTCCTTCCACGACGGCAGCGGACTCGACCGCAACGACAAGCTGACCGCCGAACTGCTCACCGCCCTCCTGGTCGAGGCCGGTAACCCCGAGCGCCCCGGCCTGCGCCCCGTCCTCACCGGTCTCCCCGTCGCGGGCTTCACCGGCACCCTCGCCCGCCGCTACACCGACGGCGCGTCCGGCGTCGTACGCGCCAAGACCGGCACCCTGACCGGCGTGAACACCCTCGCGGGCACCGTCGTCGACACCGACGGCCACCTCCTCGCCTTCGCCTTCCTGGCCTCCGGCACGACGAACCCCCTGGAGGCCCAGGCGGCCCTCGACACCACGGCCACGGCCCTGGCGGCCTGCGGCTGCCGATGACGGCGGCCGGCCCCGTGCCACCGCCCGGCGACCGGGCCGCCCACCCCCGGCGGTCCTCACGGTCTGCCCCAAGCCGTGACGCTCACGTACGGTTGACGGCATGACTGGCTTCGGCGGCACCGCATCTTCCGGGATGGTCGACTGGAACCTCGCGGTGGCAACCGCGACACGGCTCGTACGACCGGGCCCCGACGTCAGCCGTGACGAGGCGAGGGCCGTCGTCGCGGAGCTGCGCCGGCACGCGAAGGCCTCGGAGGAGCACGTCCGCGGCTTCACCCGGATGACCACCGAGGAGACCCACGACACCCCCGTCCTCGTCGTCGACCGGCCCGGCTGGGTCCGCGCCAACGTCGCCGGCTTCCGCGAGATCCTCAAACCCCTCCTGGAGAAGATGCAGGAGCGGCGCGCGGGCAGCCCCGGCAGTGCGGTCCTCGGCGCGGTCGGCGGCAAGGTCACCGGCGTCGAACTCGGCATGCTGCTGTCGTTCCTGTCCTCCCGGGTCCTCGGCCAGTACGAGACCTTCGCCCCCGCCGGCCGCGACCTCCCCGCCGGTGAGAACGGCGGCGGCCGGCTCCTCCTCGTCGCCCCCAACATCGTCCACGTCGAACGCGAACTCGACGTGGAGCCGCACGACTTCCGGCTGTGGGTGTGCCTGCACGAGGAGACCCACCGCACCCAGTTCACCGCCGTGCCCTGGCTGCGCGACCACCTCGAGGGCGAAATCCAGTCGTTTCTCGCGGAGACCGACGTCGACCCGATGACCTTCCTGGAGCGCATCCGGGAGGCCGCCCAGTCCCTCGCCGGCGGCCGCCCCGAGGGCGAGGAGGAGGACGGCGGCCGTTCCTTCGTGGAATTGGTGCAGACCCCCGCCCAGCGCGAGATCCTCGGCCGTCTCACCGCCGTGATGTCCCTGCTGGAGGGTCACGCCGACTACGTCATGGACGGCGTCGGCCCCAGCGTCGTACCGACCGTCGCGGAGATCCGCGAGAAGTTCCAGCAGCGCCGCGCCAAGGGCGCCTCCCGCCTGGACCAGGCGCTGCGCAAACTGCTCGGCCTGGACGCCAAGCTCAAGCAGTACCGGGACGGCGAGCGCTTCGTCCGCGCGGTCGTCGGGGACGTCGGCATCGACGGTTTCAACCGCGTGTGGACCTCCCCGAACACCCTGCCCACCAAGGCGGAGATCGCCAAACCGGCGGACTGGATCGCGCGGGTGCACCGCAGGGCCGAGTCGTGAACGCCGTGGAGGAGTCGTGACACGAATCCGGCCGACGGCAGACGGACGCCCCTCCAATCACCCGTCCGAGGGACCGTGGGCCATGCGTAGGCGTGCAATGCTCGGGGAACGGCCCGGCTCTGTCACCATCTACACACTCTGAGTGACAGAGCTCGGTCTCGCCCCCCGAAAACTTCATGAAGGGAACCGGACATGGGTCCCCATCCTGCGGTCGCGGCGATACGCCTGGCGGTTCGCCGCGTACTCCACGACCTCCTCAACGACCTGCAGACCCCCGGCGCGCACCCGGACCGACCGGCCGAGCGGCCCCCCTCCCCGCTCGTGCTCGTCGCGTGCTCCGGCGGCGCCGACTCCATGGCGCTCGCCTCCGCCCTCGCCTTCGAGGCCCCCAGGCTCGGCATCCGAGCGGGCGGTGTCACCGTCGACCACGGCCTCCAGCCCGGATCCGACCTCCGCGCCGACGAAGTGGTCCTGCGCCTGCGTGGACTCGGCCTCGACCCCGTCGAGTCCGTCGCCGTGACCGTCGGCCGCGACGGAGGGCCCGAGGCCGCCGCCCGCGACGCCCGCTACGCCGCCCTGGACGCGCTGGCCGAACGCCACGGCGCCGCGGCCGTCCTGCTCGGCCACACCCGGGACGACCAGGCCGAGACCGTCCTGCTGGGCCTCGCCCGCGGCTCCGGCATCCGCTCCCTGTCCGGGATGGCCGCGGTCTCGGGGGCCGGCGGCCGTTACCGGCGGCCCTTCCTGCACGTCGACCGCCAGACCGCCCGCAAGGCCTGCATGGTCCAGTCCCTGCCCGTCTGGGACGACCCGCACAACGCCGACCCGGCCTACACCCGCTCCCGGCTCCGGCACGAAGGCCTGCCCGCCCTGGAGAAAGCTCTCGGCAAGGGTGTCGTCGAGGCGCTCGCCCGCACCGCCCAGCTCTCCCGCGACGACGCCGACGCCCTCGACAGCTGGGCCAGTCAGGCCGAGTCCTCCGTACGGGACGCCGGCGGGCTGCTGGAGTGCGCGAAGCTCTACGCCCTGCCGCCCGCCGTACGCCGCCGCATCCTGCGCCGGGCCGCCATCGAGGCAGGTGCGCCGGCCGGTTCGCTGTTCGCCCGGCACATCGAGGAAGTCGACCGTCTGATCACCGGCTGGCGCGGCCAGGGAGCCATCAATCTCCCGGGCAAAGTCGTGGCCCAGCGGCAGGGTGGCAGACTGGTGATTCGGCAGGGCTGAATCCCGACCTCCCGGAGCGATCCTCCGGCGGCCGGTCCGGGCAGCCGGAGGCCGTAAGTGCGGGACGACCGAAAGTGATGCGGGTGGACGCGAAAGACATGGGTGCCGACCTCCAGCAGGTGCTCATCACCAAGGAAGAGATCGACGCGAAGCTGGCCGAGCTGGCCGCGAAGATCGACGCGGAGTACGCGGGCAAGGATCTGCTCATCGTCGGCGTCCTCAAGGGCGCGGTGATGGTCATGGCCGACCTCGCCCGAGCGCTGTCCGCCCCCGTCACGATGGACTGGATGGCCGTGTCCTCCTACGGCGCGGGCACCCAGTCCTCCGGTGTGGTCCGCATCCTCAAGGACCTCGACACCGACATCAAGGGCAGGCACGTCCTGATCGTCGAGGACATCATCGACTCCGGCCTGACCCTGTCCTGGCTGCTCAACAACCTCGGCTCCCGCGAGCCCGCCTCCCTGAAGGTGTGCACGCTGCTGCGCAAGCCGGACGCCGCCAAGGTCGCCATCGACGTGGAGTGGGTCGGCTTCGACATCCCCAACGAGTTCGTCGTCGGCTACGGCCTCGACTACGCCGAGAAGTACCGCAACCTGCCGTTCGTCGGTACGCTCGCGCCGCACGTCTACGGCGGCTGACCCCGGAGCGGGCCCCGGGCTGAGCCAGTCGGCCCAAGCCCGGTGGGACGATCGGGAACCCCGGCGGGGCCCGCGCCGTTGAAGCATGCAGAGACGGGTTTCCCGGCCCTCGAAACGGCTTCGTGCGGCTTCGGGCAACAATGCTGGGGTACCGTCAGAAGAACTGTCTTATCAAACTCACTATGGCAGGAGGGACGGGGCGACACCGCTCCGTATGGATGGACGTGAAGCGATACTTCCGTGGGCCGGTCATGTGGATCGTGCTGGCCGTCCTTGCCGTGGTCGTGTTGATGCAGGTCGTCGGCTCGTCCGGCGGCTACAAGACGGTGGACACCGGTCAGGTCGTCGCGGCGATCAATGACAACAGGGTCCAGTCGGCCAAGCTGACCACAGGCGACGAACAGACCATCAAGGTCAATCTCAAGGACGGCCAGAAGGTCGACGGCAGCTCGAAGATTGAGGCGAGCTACATCGGCGACCAGGGCGTGACCATCGCCAGCCAGCTGCAGACCAAGTACCAGGACAAGCAGATCCCGGACGGCTACACCGTCTCGCCGTCGAAGCAGAACCCGTTCGTCGGCGTCCTGCTCTCCCTGCTGCCCTTCGTCCTGATCGTCGTCGTCTTCCTGTTCCTGATGAACCAGATGCAGGGCGGCGGCTCCCGGGTCATGAACTTCGGGAAGTCCAAGGCCAAGCTCATCACCAAGGACACCCCCAAGACGACCTTCTCCGACGTCGCCGGCTGCGACGAGGCCGTCGAGGAGCTCCAGGAGATCAAGGAGTTCCTCCAGGAGCCGGCCAAGTTCCAGGCCGTCGGTGCCAAGATCCCCAAGGGCGTGCTCCTCTACGGCCGCCCGGGTACCGGCAAGACGCTCCTCGCGCGCGCCGTCGCCGGCGAGGCGGGCGTCCCCTTCTATTCGATCTCCGGTTCCGACTTCGTCGAGATGTTCGTCGGTGTCGGTGCCTCCCGGGTCCGTGACCTGTTCGAGCAGGCCAAGGCGAACGCCCCGGCCATTGTCTTCGTCGACGAGATCGACGCGGTCGGCCGCCACCGCGGCGCCGGCCTCGGCGGCGGTCACGACGAGCGCGAGCAGACGCTGAACCAGCTGCTCGTCGAGATGGACGGGTTCGACGTCAAGGGCGGCGTCATTCTCATCGCCGCCACCAACCGCCCGGACATCCTCGACCCGGCGCTGCTGCGCCCCGGCCGCTTCGACCGCCAGATCGCGGTCGACCCGCCGGACCTGCAGGGCCGCCTGGAGATCCTCAAGGTCCACCAGAAGGGCAAGCCGGTCGCGCCCGACGTCGACCTGGCCGCCGTCGCCCGCCGCACGCCCGGCATGACCGGCGCCGACCTGGCCAACGTCCTCAACGAGGCCGCCCTGCTCACCGCCCGCGGTGACCAGAAGCTGGTCGACAACAAGGCGCTGGACGAGGCGATCGACCGCGTGGTCGCGGGCCCGCAGAAGCGGACCCGGATCATGTCGGACAAGGAGAAGAAGATCACCGCGTACCACGAGGGCGGTCACGCCCTGGTCGCGGCGGCCTCGCCGAACTCCGACCCGGTCCACAAGATCACGATCCTGTCCCGCGGCCGTGCCCTCGGTTACACGATGGTCCTGCCCGACGAGGACAAGTACTCGACCACCCGCAACGAGATGCTCGACCAGCTCGCCTACATGCTGGGCGGCCGGGCGGCGGAGGAACTGGTCTTCCACGACCCGACCACCGGCGCCGCCAACGACATCGAGAAGGCCACCAACCTGGCCCGCGCGATGGTCACGCAGTACGGCATGACCGAGCGGCTCGGAGCGATCAAGTTCGGCGGCGACAACAGCGAGCCCTTCCTCGGCCGTGAGATGGCTCACCAGCGCGACTACTCCGAGGAAGTCGCCGCGCTGGTCGACGAAGAGGTCAAGAAGCTCATCGAGACGGCGCACAACGAGGCCTGGGAGATCCTGGTCGAGAACCGCGACGTGCTCGACCAGCTCGTCCTTCACCTGCTGGAGAAGGAGACCCTGGGCAAGGAGGAGATCGCCGAGATCTTCGCCACGATCCACAAGCGCCCGCCGCGGCCCGCGTGGACCGGCTCCTCCCGCCGCACCCCGTCCACCCGCCCGCCGGTGCTCTCCCCCAAGGAGCTGGCACTGACCAACGGTGCGAACGGCGCGACGGCCTCGATCAGCACGGCCAAGTCCACCGCCTCGGAGTCCGCCCCGGTCACGGAGCAGACCCCGGAGGACCGCCCCGAGAGCTGAGGCACCCGGCCGACGGGCCCGGAATGAATGCCGCGCCCCCCAGGTTTTAGCCTGGGGGGCGCGGCATTTGTATGTCCGCGGCAAGACGTACAGGAACGAGGCATCAGATGACCGACCCCGTGACGCTGGCCGGCGACGGCTTCATCGGCGAGTTCGACGAGAAGCGGGCCGAGAACGCCGTACGCGAACTCCTCATCGCGGTGGGTGAGGACCCCGACCGCGAGGGCCTGAAGGAGACTCCGGCACGGGTGGCGCGTGCGTACCGGGAACTGCTCGCGGGACTGTGGCAGGAGCCTGAGGACGTTCTGACGACGACCTTCGATCTGGGGCACGACGAGATGGTCCTGGTGAAGGACATCGAGATCGTTTCCCTCTGCGAGCACCACCTGCTGCCGTTCCACGGCGTGGCGCACGTCGGGTACATCCCGGCCGAGACGGGCAAGATCACCGGCCTGTCCAAGCTGGCCCGGCTGGTCGAGGTGTTCGCCCGCCGCCCGCAGGTGCAGGAGCGGCTCACCACCCAGATCGCGGACTCGCTCATGAGGATCCTGGAGGCGCGCGGCGCGATCGTCGTCATCGAGGCCGAGCACATGTGCATGTCGGTGCGCGGCATCCGCAAGCCCGGCGCCAAGACCACCACGTCGGCGGTGCGCGGCCAGCTGCGGGACGCCACGACCCGCGCCGAGGCGATGAGCCTGATACTGGCGCGCTGAGCTCCGTGACCGGAGGCGGCGGTCAGGCCACCGGCTCCGCGCCCGGGTGGTTCTGGTCGTCGTCCTCCGGGAGCTTGCAGACCCGCTCCAGGAACAGGGCGGCCACTATCACGCCGAGTGCGGACAGGACCGAGAAGCCGGCGTAGATGGCCTGGTCGCGGCGGGCGGGGAGGTCGAGGAGTTCCAGGAGGAACACGCCCGTGCCGGCGTACATGCCGGCGACGAGGGCGGCGACCAGGGCGCTGGCCTGGCCGAAGACAGCCGCGCGGGCGGCCATCAGGGGGTCGACGCCCTTCGCTCCGGGACGGCGCTCGCGCTGGGCCCGCAGACGGGCGCGCAGCGAGAGCGCGGTCGCGAGCAGGACGACGGCGATCAGCGCCAGGACGATCGGCGCGGCCAGGGGGACGCTTGGGAGTGTCCCGATCGAGTTCCAGAGGCGGGCGCCCGCCCAGGACAGGATGCCGGCCACGAAAAACACACCGACCAGCACCCTGATGCGCAGCTCTCTCACGGTGTCCCTTCAGCTCCCCCGGACCGTCCCGGATCGTTGGTCGTCTTGACCTTAACGACTACTCGGGCAGTCGGAGTTCCAGGTCCGCGCGTGCCTCCACGCCTTCGCGGGTCACGGCCGCGAGCAGGGTGGCCACGGTGCCGCGGCCGGGCAGCTGCGCCTGCGGGTCCACGTCGTGCCAGGGGGCGAGGACGAAGGCCCGCTCGTGGGCGCGCGGGTGGGGCAGGGTGAGGTGCGGGTCGTCCGAGGTGACGTCGGCGTAGGAAACGATGTCGACGTCCAGGGTGCGCGGGCCCCAGCGTTCGTCGCGGACGCGGTTGAAGGCCTCCTCGACGGCATGCGCACGCTCCAGCAGCGAGGCGGGGGGCAGGGTGGTCTTGAGGACCACGACCGCGTTGAAGTACGACGGCTGGCTGCCGGGCTCGACGCCCCACGGCTCGGTCTCGTAGACCGGGGAGACGGCCTTCACACGGACGCCGGGGGTGTCCTCCAGGGCGTCGACGGCGCCCTGGAGGGTCTCCAGGCGGTTGCCGAGGTTGGAGCCGATGGAGATCACGGCCCATTTCGGGTTCTGCAGGGTCGTGTCGGCGGCGTCCACCCGCTCGACGACCGAGGCGGGCACCGGCTGGACGGTCGGGTCGCTGTGACCCTGAAGGAAGGATCGGGTCATACTCGGCTCCGGGTGATGGTGACGGTCACGTCGTCGAAGGGGACGGTGATCGGCGCGTCCGGCTTGTGGACGCAGACCTCGATCTCCTGGACCCCTTCGTGCTTCAGGCAGGTCTGGGCGATCCGCTCGGCGAGCGTCTCGATGAGGTTCACCGGCTCGCCCTCGACCACGGCCACGACCTCCTCGGCCACGATGCCGTAGTGCACGGTCTTCGCCAGGTCGTCGTCGGCCGCGGCCGGCCGGGTGTCCAGGCCGAGGACGAGGTCGACGATGAAGGTCTGGCCCTCCTCGCGCTCCTTGGGGAACACACCGTGGTGCCCGCGGGCCTTGAGGCCGCGCAGCGCGACACGATCCACGCGAATCACTCCTGCAATCGTCGGGAACGACCGGGTCGTACCGCGTGCGGGCGGCACACCGGTCACAGACGAATCTACCTGCGGGCACCGACAGAGCCGGGCCACGGCGGCGTGGGCTCGGGCCGGGACCGCAGGGTTCACCCCGTGTTTCCCCCGGGGAACCCGGACGCGTCATGGGGTGGTAGCCGCTCATACCCGGGGGTAGGTGATTCCAACCACTTCTTGGTCCCTGCGGGCCCTTCCGGTGCCTCCGCGGGGTGTGCCGGCGTGTTCAGGCGAGGGTGCCGTCGTCCGGGTCGGTGCCGTTCACGCCGCTGTCCCCGTCGTCCGAGTCATCGGTCTCGGCGAGGACGGGGGAGGCGTGGTGCGACCAGAGTTTCCAGCCGGAGGGCGAGCGCCGGAACACGTTGGTGGCGACGACGAGCTGGCCGACCAGGGGTCCCAGTTCCGCCCCCTCCTCAGGGGCGGGGCCGCCGCTGAGGATGTTCTCGGTGCAGGTCACGAGGGCGGTGTCGCCGGTCACGGAGACGTGCACGTCGGTGAGGAAGAACTGGATGTAGTCGGTGTTGGCCATGATCAGGGCGTACGACCTGAGGACCTCGCCGCGGCCGGTGAGCACCGGCCAGCCCGGGTGGACGCAGGAGATCACGCCGGTGTCCGCGGGGTCGTGGTACTCCTCGTCGACGCCCAGGTCGGCGGGGGTGAGCCAGAGCGAGGAGACCTCCTCGAAATCGCCGCGTTCGAGCGCCTCGTAGAAGGCGGTGTTGGCGGCCTCGACCTGCTCGACGTCGGTGTGGGGGGCGCTCACCGGCTTCCTTCCGCCCCGCGCCCGCTGTCCGCGCTCCGCGCCGGTCCGACGGTGCGCGCCCCTTCGACGGCCCGTGCGACCCGTACCGCGTCCGCGGTGGCGCGCACCTCGTGGACGCGCACCGCCCACGCGCCGGCCTGCGCCGCGAGCGCGGAGACGGCGGCCGTGGCGGCGTCGCGCTCCCGGGCGGGCGGTGGCGCCCCCTCCGGGCCGGCGAGGACCCGGCCGAGGAACCGCTTGCGGGAGGCGGCGACCAGCAGGGGATGACCCAGGGTGTGCAGCCGGTCGAGGTGGGCGAGGAGAGTGAGGTCGTGGTCGGCCTCCTTGGAGAAGCCGAGGCCCGGGTCGACGACGATGCGGTCGGGGCTGATGCCGCCCGCCAGGACGGCGTCCACGCGCGCGTGCAGCTCGTCCACGACCTCGGCGACGACGTCCTCGTACGTGCCCCTGACGTTGCCGCCCTCGAGGAAGCCGCGCCAGTGCATGACGACGAACGGGGCGCCCGCGTCGGCGACCACCGGGATCATCGCGGGGTCGGCGAGGCCGCCACTGACGTCGTTGACGAGGGCGGCGCCGGCCTTGAGGGACTGCTCGGCGACGGTGGCGCGCATGGTGTCGACGGAGACGGCCACGCCCTCGGAGGCGAGGCCGCGCACGACGGGGATGACACGGCGCAGTTCCTCGGCCTCGTCCACGCGCGTGGCGCCGGGGCGGGTGGACTCGCCGCCCACGTCGACCAGGTCCGCGCCCTCGGCGACCAGGTCGAGGCCGTGCTTGACGGCGGCGGTCGTGTCGAACCAGCGGCCGCCGTCGGAGAAGGAATCGGGGGTCACGTTCACGACTCCCATGACCGCGCACCGGTCCCATGCCGGAAGACCCGTCACTCGTCCGCGCCCGCTGAGGTTGTTCATACGTTCAGCGTAGGCCCAGGAGGGTGCCGGGAACGCGCGGCGGCCCGGGTGGAAGCCCCTGTGCTGGAGGGGGTGGGGCTTCCACCCGGGCCGGTCTCGGGCCGTACCGCCGGTCCGGGTGGTCAGGCGGCCCGGACGTCACGCTCGGGCACGGCGTGCGCGCAGGGGCGCCGGCCGGCCGCCCGGCGCCGGCGCAGGAAACGCGGCACCGGCAGGGCGAGGTCGACGAAGCCCTCGGCCTGCATCGCGGCGAAGCCGATGCGCGGCAGGTCGCCGGAGACGCGGTAGACCACGAAGCGGGGCTCCCAGCGTGGCTGGAATTTGGCGTTGAACTTGTAGAGCGACTCGATCTGGAACCAGCGCGAGAGGAACACCAGCAGTCCGCGCCAGGCACGCAGCACCGGTCCGGCGCCGATCTTCTCCCCGCGCGCGAGGGCGGAGCGGAACATCGCGAAGTTCAGCGAGACGCGGGTGATGCCGAACCTGGGGGCGGCCTGCAGCGCGGCGACGATGAGCAGTTCGTTCATGCCGGGGTCGGCGGCGCGGTCGCGGCGCATGAGGTCCAGGGAGGCGCCGTCCTCGCCCCAGGGGACGAAGTGCAGGACCGCCTTCAGGTCGCCGTACTCGCCGGGCTCCTCGTCCTGCTTGTGGGCGGTGGCGATCAGGCAGTCGCCGTCGGCCGCGTCCCCGATGCGGCCGAGCGCCATGGAGAAGCCGCGTTCGGTGTCGGTGCCGCGCCAGTCCTCCGCCGCCCGGCGGATGCGGTCCAGTTCGGCCTCGCCGAGGTCACGGATGCGCCGTACCCGGGTTTCGTAGCCGGCCCGCTCGATGCGCTTGACCATCTGGCGCACGTTGCGCATCGCGCGTCCGGCGAGCGAGAAATCCGCGACGTCGACCACCGCCTCGTCGCCCAGTTCGAGCGCGTCCAGACCGGTCTCACGGGTCCACACCTCGCCGCCCGTCTCCGAGCAGCCCATGACCGCCGGGGTCCAGGAGTGGGCCTTGGCCTCGTCCATGAAGCGTTCGATGGCGCCCGGCCAGGCCTCGACGTCGCCGATGGGGTCGCCGCTCGCGAGCATCACCCCGGAGACGACGCGGTAGGTGACGGCCGCCTTGCCGCTGGGGGAGAAGACGACGGCCTTGTCGCGGCGCAGCGCGAAGTGGCCGAGGGAGTCGCGGCCGCCGTGCTTGACCAGCAGGGCCCGCAGCTTCTCCTCGTCCTCCTCGGTGAGCCGCGCGGCCGGGTGCTCGGGGCGGAAGGCCAGGTAGATGGTGGTGACCGCGGTGATCCAGCCGAGGGCGCCGAGGGAGAAGGCCACGGTCCAGGAGGTGTTGCCCTGGTAGTCGACCGGGCCCTCGAAGCCGAACAGGCCGTAGACGACGTGCGTCAGCCGGTCGGCGAGGCTCGGGTCGCCGATCGTCCGGTGCGGGTGGACGTTGACGATGACCAGGCCGAGCAGCAGGGAACCGGCGCTCATCAGGACGAAGTTGGCGAGCGCGCGCCAGCGGCTGCGGGGGTCGGGCAGGGCCGCGAACTCGTCCCGGTGGCGCAGCAGCGGCACCAGCAGGGCGACCGCGATGAGCACGCCGACGAGCGAGTGCCGGTAGGCGAACTGGGCCGCCGCTCCGGCCGGCAGCAGCGCCACCGCGGCGCGCCATGCCCGGCGCTTGCGCCGCTTGAGGCCGTGCGCCAGCAGCAGCAACAGCACGCCCGCGCTCAGCGAGAGCGCGGCGGCGAAGGGGCCGAAGGAACCCGGCAGCACCTCGGCTATGGCGTGCATACGGCTGTGCCGGAAGCGCGGGAACACGCCCGCCGCGATGTCCAGGACGCCCACGATCGCGGCCGCCCTGGCGACCAGTGCGGGGACGGCCTCGGGGCGCGGGCCGCGCAGCATGCGCCGCGCCCGGCTTGATCGGCCCGGAACCCCGCCCGACATTTCCCCATCTATCCTGACAGACATCGCATCCCGTAGTTCTGCGAGAGACCTTCGACCCGGGCCCGATCGGGCATCCGGCGACATTGCGCCCTCTAGGACGGTGTCTCGGGGAGAGAGGTTCACTCCCCACCGGAAAGTCGGGTCAAAGGCCAAGGAAAGCCCCGGGCAAGTCCGCGCGACGACGTGTGGACGCGGCACGGGCGGAAAGCGCAGGCAGGAAACAGCCCATGGGTCTCACGAGCAACAAAGTGCTGGTGCTGGCGATGTTCTTCGCCGCCGTGCTGTTCGTCGGCACAGTGTGGCTGTGGCCGCGCCTGGCCCGGCAGAACTGGCGTACCGTCAGCGGGCGGGTCGGCCTGCTGCTGGCCACCCAGCTGGCACTGTTCGCGTGCGTCGGCCTCGCGGCCAACCAGGCCTTCGGCTTCTACGCCAGCTGGGCCGACCTGTTCGGCAAGGAGACCGATCAGGGGATCGTCGTCGACCACACGGCGCACGGCAGCACCGGCGGTCCGCTGCAGGTGGTCTCCACGTCCGACGTGCCGGGCGGGCGCGGTTCGCGGCCGGAGACGGCCGGGCAGATCCAGAAGGTCGACATCGTCGGCCGGACGAGCCGCATCGCCGCTCCGGCGTACGTGTACCTGCCGCCGGAGTACTTCCAGCCGCAGTACCGCACGCGTACGTTCCCGGTGGGCGTCGTCCTGACCGGTTACCCCGGTACGGCGGAGTCGCTGGTCAACAAGTTGAACTACCCGCGTACGGCACAGCAGCTGGCCAAGGACGGGCGGATGCAGCCGATGATCCTGGTGATGATGCGGCCGTCCGTGGCGCCCCCGCGGGACACCGAGTGCGTGAACGTGCCGGGCGGCCCGCAGGTGGAGACGTTCTTCGCCAGGGATCTGCCGGAGGCCGTGCTCGCGCACTACCGGGTCGGGAAGCGGCCGGGCAGCTGGGGGGTCATCGGAGACTCCACGGGCGGTTACTGCGCGCTGAAGTTCGCCATGCACCATCCCCGGGTGTACGCGGCCGGCGCGGGCCTGTCCCCGTACTACAAGGCGCTGATCGACCCCACGACCGGCGACCTCTTCCACGGTGACCGGAATCTGGAGAACCATGCCGACCTGTGGTGGTTCATCAAGCACCGCCCGGCGCCGGACACCTCGCTGCTCGTCACCAGCAGCAAGGTCGGCGAGCGCAACTACCGGTCCACGCTCACGTTCATACAGGGTGTGCAGGCCACGAACCTGACCCGGATCTCGTCGATCATCCTGGACAGCGGCGGGCACAACTTCAACACCTGGAAGCGCGAGATCCCCCCGGCGCTCCAGTGGCTGAGCGGCCGGCTCACCGACCGCTGACCCGCCGGACCCCTGACGCCCCGTGAGCCACGGGAAGTGGCTGGCTTTTTACGGGGCGGGGGTCCGCGAATCGCCTACGCGCGGTAAGTTTCTGGCCATGCCACGTGGACGCCACCGCCATTCCCCCCCTTTGCACCGGCTGTTGCCTCCGTCGGCGATCGCCGGTGTGTCCGTCGTCTGCGCGCTGGGTCCCTGGGTGTTCTCCGAGGCCACGGTGCTGCGCGCGCTGGCCGCCGCCGCCGCGGTGACCGCTGTCGTCGGTGCGGTCGTGATGCGCCGCTGGGACGTGCAGGCGGGCAGGCAGGTCGCCGACCTCACGCGCGCGCGTGCCGGTGACGAGTGGCGGTTCGAGGAACGGGTCGCCGAACTGGAGACCGACCTGGAGGAGTCCCGCGAGCTGCGGACCAAGCTGGAGCAGCGGCTGCGCGCCAAGCGGGCCGAGCTCGCGGGCCTGCGCAACGAGCACGCCTCCTTGCTGCGCCGGTACGCCACGGCGGAGACCGAGCGCGCGAGCGCCCTGGAGGGCCGCCGGCTGCTGGAGATCGAGGCGGCCGAGCCGTCGACCTCGCCCGCCCTGCCGCCCGCGCGCAGCGCCGGCCGTGGGGCGCTGGAGGCGGCCCCGAAGACCGTGAAGGACGGCGAGAGCGCCGAGGACACCAAGGACGTCGAGAACGCCGGGGACACCGAGGCCGGCGGCGCGAGCTCCGAGGAGGGCGGGGGATCCCCGGCGTCCGGGGACGGGCCGAAGGCGAACGCGGTGTTCTCGCCCGAGGGTTCCTGGCTGTACCAGCGGGCCCTGCTGGCGCTGGCCGGCTTCGACGGCGACGCCCCGGCCGACGACTCCGAGGCGGAGGCCGCGGGTTCCCGGACCGCCGTACCCGAGACCGAGTCCGCGGTTTCCGAGGAGGAGGCGGCCGACGACGGTGCCGCTGAGCCCGAGCCCGCCGCTGCCGACGCGTCCGGCGCGGACGCGTCCGGGTCCGAGACGTCCGGGCCCGAGGCCCCGAAGGGCGGGACGGCCGAGGCCGGGCCCGTCGCCAAAGGAGTCACCGAAGGAGTCGCCGCAGGAGAGGGCGCCGAGGACGGCGTGACGGACCACTCCGCCGCGCCCCGGAGCGAGGACGGCGCGCCGGCGGCGCTCGAGGACGGGGAACCGGGGCAGCACGCGACGGACGGCGATCACGCGCGCGCGGCCGCCGACCCGACGGCTCAGGTCCTGCCCGCCAAGTCCGCCGGACAGCCGCAGTCCGGGCACTTCACGGTGCCGACGGCGGTGGCCGTCGTACCGGCCGCGCCCGCGCGTCGCCAGGTGGTCGAGGGCGGATTCGACTTCTTCGGCACGCAGAAGGGCGAGCCGAAGGCCGCGCTCGACTCCGTGCAGAACGAGGACCTCGCCGATGTCGTCGGCCAGGAGGCCCTCGCCGTGCACAAGGCCGAGGCGGAGGCCGAGTTCAAGCCCGCCGGCCCGAACTCCCTCGGGGCCGGGCAGGTCATCGACCTGACGGAGCACGACGAGACCGAGCAGATCGACGTCCAGGGACTGCGCAGCGCGGCTTCCTGAGCCGCGCGGAACCGTACGGACCGAAGGCAGGGCCCGGCTCCCCCAGGAAGGGGGGCCGGGCCCTCGTCACGGCCGGGCCGTCTCCTCAGCCGGTCATCCAGCGGTCGGGGAGCGCGCCCCGGCGTCCGGTGCGGGACCGCTCCGCCTGCTCGCGCAGCAGCCGCCGGGCCTCCTCGGCGTCCCGCAGCCGCGCCGTCACGGTCTTTCCGGCCCCGGTGTCCACGTGCACGTCGGCGAGCCGCCACAGGCGCTCCCAGGGCCCCTGGGTGAGCCGTACACTCTGCACCTTGGCGTGCGGGACCAGCGACAGCCGGCGGCACAGCAGACCGCTCCGGGTCGCGAACACGGCGCCGGTGACGGCGAGGTGGTGTCCGCGCCACCACACCGGCACGTTCCAGTGGGCCCGCCGGGGCGACCGCGACAGCTCACCGGGCACGGCCGCACCGGGCAGCACGCGCGCGACGACCGACTCGGCGACCGCGCGCGGGACGACGGGCAGCAGGACCGAGTTCGCGGACCCGGCCACGTCCAGCTCGACCCGGACCCGGTCGATGCGCCGCCACAGCAGGGGCTCCACGATCCGCACGGTCTGCACCCGGCCGGGCGGCACCGTCTCGTGCGCGCGGTCGAGCAGCCCGTGGTCGATGCGCAGTCCGTCCGGGGACTCGCTCACCGTCCAGTCGAACTCGGTGACGAACCGCCCCACGCTGCTCGCGCCGGCCGCGCCGAGCAGGGGCAGGGCGCTGGCGAGCACGCTCCACGGGTTGTGCGTGGTGAACCACAGCACGGCCGGCACGACGAGTGCGGCGCACAGCGAGCCCCAGGTGGCGCCGGTCAGCAGCAGGGCGCGCACCAGCTCGCGGGGAGGCACGTGCACCAGCGCGCGGGCCGGGGCCTCACCGACTTCGGCGGCGCTCTCGGGCGCGAAACCGGCCGCGCGCGCGAGCAGTTCCGCGCGCAGGGCGCGCGCGTCCCGCTCGCCCAGGAAGGCGAGCTCGTCCTTGTCGTCGGTGCCGACGACGTCGATCCGCAGCTTCGCGACGCCCGCCACGCGCGCGAGGAGGGGACGGGAGACGTCCACGGCCTGGATGCGTTCCAGCCGGATGTGCGCGGTGCGCCGGAACAGCAGCCCGGTGCGGATGCGCAGTTCGGTGCCGGTCACCGAGTAGTGCGTGAACCACCAGGACAGGAAGCCGTACAGACCGGCCACCGGCACCAGCACGGCCAGCCCCACGAGGAGCATGGTGGAGGTCAGCCGCGCCAGCTGCTCCTGGGTGCCGTTCGGGTCGTGCACCGCCCAGCCGGCCAGGACGGTGACCGGCGCCCACGCCCGGCGGAAGGGCGTGACCGGATGCAGCCGGTGCTCGGTGACGGACGGGTGCTCCGGTATGCCGCCGTCGCCGTCCGGGGAGCTCACAGCCCCGCCGATCGGGCCTCGCCCAGCTCGGTGAGCCGGTCGCGCAGCCGCTCCGCCTCGGCCGGGTCCAGGCCGGGGATGGTCGCGTCGGTCGCGGCTGCCGCCGTGTGCAGCTGCACGGTGGCCAGCCCGAAGCGCCGCTCCAGGGGCCCGGAGGTCACCTCCACCAGCTGCATCCGCCCGTACGGCACGACCGTCTCCTCGTGCCACAGCACACCGCGGCTGATCAGCAGGTCGTCGGCGCGCTCGGCGTACCGCCAGGAGCGCCAGTTGCGCTCCACCAGCCACCAGCACCAGGCGCCCAGGGCCAGGGGCAGCAGGGCGAGGGACGCCCACGCGGGACCCGCGAACAGGTTCAGCAGCAGTCCCGTCGCGAGCGCGAGCACCCCCGCCCACAGGGCCAGCAGCAGCCGGCGCACCCGCACCAGGGCGGGCCGCAGCCCCCGCCACACCAACTCGTCCCCCGGTATTCCGGTCCCGTCAGGGCTCCCCGTCTCCATGGGGCCAGCGTACGTAGGGGAAACTGGGGCCATGACTCCTACGACGGAGACCACGGTCGGGATCGGCGGCGCCGCGGAGAGCACCGACATGGTGCTGAACATCGGGCCCCAGCACCCGTCCACGCACGGCGTGCTGCGGCTCAGGCTCGTGCTGGACGGGGAGCGCATCGTGCACGCGGAGCCGGTGATCGGCTACATGCACCGCGGTGCCGAGAAGCTCTTCGAGGCGCGCGACTACCGGCAGATCGTCATGCTGGCCAACCGCCACGACTGGCTGTCGGCGTTCTCGAACGAGCTGGGCGTCGTCCTCGCCGTGGAGCGCATGCTCGGCATGGAGGTCCCGGAGCGCGCGGTGTGGACGCGCACGCTGCTCGCCGAGCTGAACCGGGTGCTGAACCATCTGATGTTCCTCGGTTCCTACCCGCTGGAGCTGGGCGGGATCACGCCGGTGTTCTACGCGTTCCGGGAGCGCGAGGTGCTCCAGAACGTCATGGAGGAGGTCTCCGGCGGGCGGATGCACTACATGTTCAACCGCGTCGGCGGCCTCAAGGAGGACCTGCCGGCCGGATGGACCGCACGCGCGCGTGAGGCCGTCGCCGCCGTCCGTTCCCGCATGGACGTCTTCGACGACCTGGTGCTCGGCAACGAGATCTTCCGGGGCCGCACGCGCGGGGTGGGGGTACTCTCGCCCGAGGCCGTGCACGCCTACGGCGTGAGCGGGCCCATCGCGCGCGGCTCGGGGGTCGACTTCGACCTGCGCCGCGACGAGCCGTACCTGGCCTACGGCGACCTCCAGGACACCCTGAAGGTCGTCACCCGGAGCGAGGGCGACTGCCTCGCGCGGTTCGAGGTGCTGCTGGAGCAGACCCACAACGCGCTGGACCTCGCCGACGCCTGCCTGGACCGGTTCGCGCAGCTCCCGCCGGGCCCGATCAACCAGCGGCTGCCCAAGGTGCTGAAGGCGCCCGAGGGGCACACGTACGCGTGGACCGAGAATCCGCTCGGGATCAACGGCTACTACCTGGTCAGCAAGGGCGAGAAGACGCCGTACCGGCTGAAGCTGCGCTCGGCGTCGTACAACAACATCCAGGTGCTGACCGAGCTGCTGCCGGGGACGCTGGTGGCGGACATGGTGGCGATCCTGGGCTCGATGTTCTTCGTGGTCGGGGACATCGACAAGTAGGCGACAGCGGTGGGTGCGCCGGAGCGGGTGCGCCGGCGGGCCTCAGGCGAGCGGGTCGGGGATGCCGACCGGCTGGAGCAGCCAGCCGAAGTCGCCGAGGCCGCCCGGGGCGGTGAGCTCGGCGGCCTCGCCGGCACCCGCCAGCGCGCGCACGTAGGCGGCCGGGTCCGTCGAGGCCAGCGCCAGCGGGGGGCGTGCGCCGGTGATCTGCAGCGCGCGCAGGGCGTCGCGTTGCGTGAGAAGGCGCGCGGCGGGCAGCCCACGCGCCGCTTCCTCGGGGCTCTGTGCCTTGCCCGGTCCAGGCTCGGCGAGGTCGCGCGACGCGCCGGCCGCCGCGCACGCGTCCAAGGCCACGTGCGCGGTGATGTCGCAGGAGCCGTCCGGTACGGGCGCCGTCTCGCGGCCCTCCCGGAAGCCGGTGAGCGTGCCGAACGGGGGGCGCGTGTCCACGGTGTGCGCGTAGTCCGCGGCCACGGCGAGCCCGCGCACCACGGTGGCGACGGCGTCCGCCCAGGCCCGGTCCCGGGGCAGTCCGATCTCCGCCCGCAGCCCCTCCTCGGCCGGCAGCGGCCACCACCGCGCCAGCCAGTCCGCCTCCGCGCCGCCCACGGGCGCCCCGAGGCGTTCGGAGCCGTCGTCCGCGACCAGCACCAGCCGGGGCACGCCCGAGGAGTCCACCTCGGCGACGTCCACGGGGACGTTGTCCAGCCACTCGTTGGCGAACAGCAGCCCGGTGACGGCGTCCGGGGGCTCGCTCAGCCAGGTGATCCGTCCGTCCGGGCGGGCCGGACGGTGGGCGATCTCGACGGCGTACCCGCGCGCGCGGGCGGCCACCTCGGCGGGCAGGGCGGCGAGCACCCCGGCGACCAGCTCCCCCCGTCCGGCGCCCATGTCGACGAAGTCCAGCACCGGGGGCCGGCCCAGCGCCTCGTCGACCCGGCACAGCAGCCGGGCCACGGCCCCCGCGAACAGCGGGGAGGCGTGCACGGACGTACGGAAGTGGCCGGCCGGGCCCTCCGGGCGCCGGTAGAAGCCGCCGGGCCCGTACAGCGCCGTCCCGGCCGCCGTCCGCCAGCCGCGCGGGCCGCCACCCGCGCGGGGGCCCTCCGCTCCCGCGGTCGTCTCATCCGTCACGGGAACAGACTAGGCGCACAGATGATCACGTCCTCCACCTTGCGGAGTACACGCGCGGGGTACGGATCGGCCCTCCGGTTGACCCCTGCACACATCTGGTTTCCCTACTCTGGGTTACGTGCAGCGCCTCTACGACTTCCTCCGCCGCCACCCGACCTGGGTCGACACCTTCTGGGCCGTCGTCCTGCTCGGGCTGTCCGGCCTGAGCGTGGTCAACCAGCACGGGGTGGCCGACCAGCACGGCACGATCGCCGAGGGGATGGCCGTGTCGGCGGTCCTGTGCGTCGTCGTCGCGCTGCGCCGCCGCCACCCCGAGCCGATGCTGCTGCTCGCCCTCGCGACCGGACTGGCCCAGCTGGTCCTGGACGTCGAGACGACCGCCGCGGACTTCGCGATGCTGGTGATCACTTACACGGTCGCGGCGATCGGTGCCCGCTGGGCCTCCCGGCTCGCCCTGGCCGCCGGTCTCTGCGCGGCGGTCCTCGCGCAGATCCGCTGGCCGGACGAGCACAGCAGTCTCGCCGGGCAGATCGCGATAGCCGTCTTCCAGACGGTGCCCTTCGCCCTGGCCTGGGTGCTCGGCGACTCCATGCGCACCAGGCGGGCCTACTTCGCCCAGCTGGAGGAGCGCGCGGCCCGGCTGGAGAAGGAACGCGAGGCGCAGTCGAAGGTGGCGGTCGCCGCCGAACGCGCCCGCATCGCGCGCGAGCTGCACGACGTCGTCGCGCACAACGTGTCGGTGATGGTCGTGCAGGCCGACGGCGCCGCCTACGTCCTCGACGCCGCCCCCGACCAGGCCAGGAAGGCCCTGGAGACGATCTCCTCCACCGGCCGCCAGGCCCTCGCCGAGATGCGCCGCCTGCTGGGCGTGCTGCGCACCGGGGAGCACCAGGAGAGCGGGGAGTACGTCCCGCAGCCCGACGTCGAGCAGATCGACGACCTCGTCGACCAGTGCCGCACCTCCGGCCTCCCCGTCGACTTCAAGGTCGAGGGCACCCCGCGCCCGCTGCCCAGCGGCGTGGAGCTGACCGCCTACCGGATCGTGCAGGAGGCGCTCACCAACACCCGCAAGCACGGCGGGCCCAACACCGGCGCGAGCGTCCGGCTGGTCTACTTCGACGACGGGCTCGGCCTCCTCGTGGAGGACGACGGCAAGGGCGCCCCGCACGAGCTGTACGAGGAGGGCGGCGCGGACGGCCAGGGGCACGGCCTGATCGGCATGCGCGAGCGGGTCGGGATGGTCGGCGGCACCCTGGACGCCGGCCCGCGCCCGGGCGGAGGATTCCGCATCAGCGTCCTGCTGCCGCTCAAGCCCGCCTCCTGACGCGCTCGCGCCGCCGAGAGAACGCCCGCCCGCCCCGAACGAAAGAGACCCGATGACGATCCGCGTGATGCTCGTCGACGACCAGGTGCTGCTGCGCACCGGGTTCCGGATGGTGCTCGCCGCCCAGCCGGACATGGAGGTCGTCGCGGAGGCGGGCGACGGCGTCGAGGCCCTCCAGGTGCTGCGCGCCGCCGCCGGCGCCGTCGACGTCGTCCTGATGGACGTCCGCATGCCGAAGCTCGACGGCGTGGAGACCACCCGGCGCATCTGCGTGGAGCCCGACCCGCCCAAGGTGCTCATCCTGACCACCTTCGACCTGGACGAGTACGCCTTCTCCGGGCTCAAGGCGGGCGCCTCCGGGTTCATGCTCAAGGACGTGCCGCCGGGTGAGCTGCTGGCCGCCATCCGCGCCGTGCACAGCGGCGACGCGGTGGTGGCGCCCTCCACGACCAGGCGCCTGCTCGACCGCTTCGCCCCGATGCTGCCCTCCAGCGGCAAGCAGCCCCACCACAAGGAGCTGGAGCGGCTCACCGACCGGGAGCGGGAGGTGATGGTGCTGGTGGCGCAGGGCCTGTCCAACGGTGAGATCGCGGCCCGGCTGGTGCTGAGCGAGGCGACGGTGAAGACCCACGTCGGCCGCATCCTGACCAAGCTCGGTCTGCGCGACCGGGTCCAGGTCGTGGTGCTGGCGTACGAGACGGGTCTGGTGCGCGCGGGCGGCCACGGCTGACGGCCGCCGGCGGGGACCACACGGGCTCGAAGGCGTCCGTCAGCGCAGGACGCCCTCGATGAAGTCGCTGCCCAGGCGGGCCACCGCGGACAGGTCCAGCTGGTGCTGCACGTACCGGCCCTGGCGGCAGGCGGTGATCAGGCCCGCCTTCTTCAGCACCGCGAGGTGCCGGGAGATCTCCGGGGCCGACATGCCGTGCGCGTCGGCCAGTTCACTCGTGGTGTGCGGCCCCCGCGCGAGGTGCCGGCACAGCCGTATCCGCACCGGGTGGGCCAGCGCCTCCAGACGGCGCGTCAGCTGTTCCACGGACGGCGCCTGCGGGCGGACGCCGTTCACCGGATAGGTGATCGTGGGCTGCCAGCCGTAGCGGTGCAGGACCAGCAGGTGCGGGCGCCCGAGGCTGGTGGGCACCAGGACCAGGCCGCCGTCGCCGGTGGCCGCGCGGCCCACCAGGAGCTTGTCCACCGTGACGAGGCCGGCCTCCTCGTCCACCGAGACGGCCGCCGACAGCGAGGTCAGGGCCTCGCCGAGGCCCTTGCGGCGGAGCAGTTCGGTCCGGTGCCGGGCGTCCGCGGCGAGCTGGGGCTGGATCCGCGCCCAGGTGTCGGCGAAGAACGCCTCGTCGCAGTCGAGCATCAGCTGCCGGAACCAGGCGCGGACGGCCGGCGGGTCCTCCAGCAGCCGGCGGGTGAACCGCTCCTGCACGGCGCCCCGCGCGGCGGCCAGTTCCAGGGAGCGTCTGCGCAGCTCGGGGTCCTCCAGCGGGCCGTCCGCCTGGAGGTGGTACCGGGGGTGGCAGGTGAACTCCAGCGCCGCGTTGACGAACTGTCCGTCCGTCAGCTTGTCCAGCTGGTCGAGCTCCTCGGCGAGCGTGGCACCCGGAACCTCGCGGCCCCCGGGGATGCCGGCGAACGGGGCGAACACGTCCGAGAACGTCGTACGCCACAGGAATTCCGCCTCGCACAGCCGGTCGGCCAGGCAGGGGTCCAGCCGTGACGAGACGGCGGTCGCCCAGCCCTGCAGCTCCGGGTGGTGGCCGGGCTCGCTGAGCGCGTGCAGGGCCATCCCGAGCTCCGCGAGCGGAGAGGGCACGACGGACACCCGCCGCCACCTCTCGGCCGTGTTCGCGCCGGCGGCGCCCGTGTCGACGGCCAGCCCGGTGATGTCGATGGTCACGCTCATGCCCCCATCGTGCACCGGCCCACCGACAGCGCCCGCACGGATTGACGGCAGCCGTCAATCCACGGGACATCCGCCCGGCGCACGAGCAGGCTGATCCGCCATGAGCATCACCCAGCAGCACCTCCTCGACACCCATCGCGCCCGTCTGCACGGCGAGCCGGAACCGCCCGCGCCGGGCCGTCACGACCTCGACGTGCTGCGCGCCCTGCGCGACCACCGCCGTTTCCGCGCGGTGATCGCCGGACGCCCCGCGCACAGGCGCGTGCGGCACGCACTGCGTCGCCTGCTGCGCCCGCGCGCGCTGTAGCGGCACGCGGGCCCCGGTTCGGTGCGCCGCGCGCGGGCTACGCGCCGGGCAGCCGGCGCGCGAAGTCGGCGACGGCCGCGCGCACGTCCCCGGCACTCCACTCCAGGCCTTCGGAGCGCACGGACACCTCCGTGCGGGACAGCCCCGGCCCGCCCGGCTCCCAGTGGCCGCCGAAGAGGTACGTCCCCGTCTCCTCGGCCTGGCACAGCGCCGCCTCCATCAGGACCTCGGAGTCGTACGGCAGCCACACCTGGAACTCGTGCGTGTGCGGCTCCCCGGGGTGTACCCGCGCCCACGGCACGCCCGCCGCGGCGAAGCCGTCCCGCAGCGCTCCGGCGACCACGCGCGCGTGCCGGACGTAGTCCGGCAGCCGGGGCAGCTCGCGCTCCAGGCCGACGAGCGCCGACAGGACGGTGGGGAACTGCTGGAAGACCATGCCGCCGTACCGGTGCCGCCAGGTCCTCGCCTCCTCCACCAGGCTCGCCGGGCCGGCCAGCGCGGCGCCGCCGAAGCCGTCGAGCGACTTGTAGAACGACACGTAGACGCTGTCCGCCAGCCCGGCGATCTCCGCCAGCGGGCGCCCGAAGTGGACCGTGGTCTCCCACAGGCGCGCGCCGTCGAAGTGCACCACCGCGTCGCGCTCCCGCGCCGCCTCGACGACACCGGTCAGCTCGTCCCAGGTGGGCAGTACGTAACCGGCGTCCCGGAGCGGCAGCTCCAGCATCAGCGTCCCGAAGGGCTCCTCGAAGTCGCTGACCTCGGCGGCCGTGGGGAGCCGGGGTTCGCTCGTCACCCGGACCGGGTGCAGCTCGCTGACCCGGCTGAAGGCCTGCCGTTCGTGCACCTCGGGGTGGGCGAGGGCGTGCAGGGCGACCGTGCGGTTGCCGGTGCGGTCCGCCCAGCAGCGCAGCGCCACCTGCTGGGCCATGGTGCCGGTCGGGAAGAACGCGGCGGCCTCGGTGCCGAGGAGGCCCGCGACCCGCTCCTCCAGGTCGGCCACGATCCGGTTGCCGTACACATCCACGAGCCGGTCCGTGTCGTACACCTCGTCGGCCGCCTCCTGGAGGTGCGTCAGGCGCTCGCCGACCGTGCGGTAGGCACCGGGGCGCGACAGCACGCGCTCCGCCTTCGCGATCGCGGTGAGGCGCCGCTCCCGCCTGTGCTCCCGCTCGGACTGCTCGGTCCGCCGTTCCCCGCCCTGTGCCGCCGTCTCAGTCATGTACGGATCATGCCGTGACCGGTGCCCGGCACACAGCCGGATTTCCCCGGCCGTGCGGCACCGCGCGCGTGGGGGAGCGGTGCCGTACGCGTGTGCAGAAACCCACAGCCTGTGGACAACCGGCCGCCATCCCACCCGATAGCGTTAACATGACGAGAAATCGTTCGGTACATCGTCCGGTACCCGAAGCGGACTGGAACGGGAAGGCCGCCGTCGCGTGAGTACAGTCCACCAGCAAGACCTCAAGGACCGCCCCGCGCGGCTCACCGTAGGCGTCGTGGGCGCCGGACGCGTGGGCCCCGCGCTGGCCGCGTCCCTCCAGCTCGCCGGGCACCGCCCGGTGGCCGTCTCCGGGGTATCCGACGCCTCCCGCAGGCGTGCCGAGACGATGCTCCCGGGCGTGCCCCTGGTGCCGCCCGCCGAGGTGCTCGGACGCGCCGACCTGGTACTGCTCACCGTCCCCGACGACGCCCTGCCCGGCCTGGTCACCGGGCTCGCCGACACCGGCGCCGTACGGCCGGGACAACTGCTGGTGCACACCTCCGGCCGGTACGGCGCGCAGGTTCTCGACCCCGCCCTGCGCGCGGGCGCGCTGCCGCTGGCCCTGCACCCGGCGATGACCTTCACCGGCACCCCCGTGGACGTGCAGCGCCTGGCCGGCTGCTCCTTCGGCGTCACCGCGCCCGAGGAGCTGCGCCTGGCCGCCGAGGCCCTGGTCATCGAGATGGGCGGCGAACCGGAATGGATCAGCGAGGAGAACCGCCCGCTGTACCACGCGGCCCTCGCCCTCGGCGCCAACCACCTGATCACCCTGGTGGCCCAGTCCATGGAGCTGCTGCGCACGGCCGGGGTGGAGGCACCCGACCGGATGCTCGGCCCGCTGCTCGGCGCCGCCCTGGACAACGCCCTGCGCTCGGGGGACGCGGCTCTCACCGGGCCGGTCGCGCGCGGGGACGCCGGCACGGTCGCCGCGCACGTCACGGAGCTGCGCAAGCACGCCCCGCAGGCCGTGGCGGGCTATCTGGCGATGGCCCGCGCGACCGCCGACCGCGCGCTCGCGCACGGGCTGCTGAAGCCGGAACTCGCCGAGGACCTGCTCGGGGTGCTCGCCCACGGCAGCGGCGGCACGAACGGCACCGACGGCACCGACGGCACCGAGGGGAACGACCGATGACCACCGTCCTGCTCAGCACCGCCGACGAACTGCACGCGCGCGTGCGCCGTGGGCGCCGGGCCGTCGTGATGACCATGGGCGCCCTCCACGAGGGTCACGCCACCCTGATCCGCACCGCGCGGGAGATCGCCGGGCCGGACGGCGAGGTCGTCGTCACGGTGTTCGTCAACCCGCTGCAGTTCGGCGCGGGCGAGGACCTGGACCGCTATCCGCGCACCCTCGACGCCGACCTGAAGCTCGCCGAACAGGCGGGCGCCGACGCCGTGTTCGCGCCGTCCGCGGACGAGGTCTACCCCGGCGGCGAACCCCAGGTGCGCGTCTCCGCGGGCCCCATGGGCGAACGGCTGGAGGGCGCCTCGCGGCCCGGCCACTTCGACGGCATGCTCACCGTCGTCGCCAAGCTGCTGCACCTCACCCGCCCCGACGTGGCCCTCTACGGGCAGAAGGACGCCCAGCAGCTGGCCCTGATCCGGCGCATGGTGCGGGACCTGAACTTCGGCGTGGAGATCCTCGGCGTGCCGACCGTGCGCGAGGAGGACGGGCTCGCCCTGTCCAGCCGCAACCGCTACCTCTCACCCGACGAGCGCCTCACCGCGCTCGCGCTGTCCCGCGCGCTCTTCGCGGGCCGCGACCGGCACGCCGCCCAGGAGGCCCTGCGCGCGCGTGCCAGGGAAGTGCCCTCCACGCACGCGCGTGCCGAGGCGCTGAGCGCCATAGGGGAGTCCCGGGCGGCCGCAGACGCGCACGCGGTGGCCACCGCCGCGCCCGGCGGCCCCGCGGCCGTCCGCGCCGCCGCCCGCCAGGTCCTGGACGAGGCCGTCCGCTTCGACCCGCCGCTCAAGCTGGACTACCTCGCCCTGGTCGACCCCTCCGACTTCACCGACATCGACGACGGCTTCACCGGAGAGGCCGTGCTCGCCGTCGCCGCCCGGGTCGGCTCGACCCGGCTGATCGACAACCTCCCCCTCACCTTCGGATCCCTCGGAGCCGCCTCGTGACCAGCACAGGCATACGACTGCACGCACCCGCACCCGGGTGGGCCATCTCCGCGGACGTGGTCGTCGTCGGCTCCGGGGTGGCAGGCCTGACCGCGGCGCTGCGCTGCGAAGCCGCCGGACTCACCACGGTCGTGGTGACCAAGGCCCGCCTGGACGACGGCTCCACACGCTGGGCGCAGGGCGGCATCGCCGCCGCCCTCGGCGAGGGCGACACCCCCGAACAGCATCTGGAGGACACCCTCGTGGCGGGCGCGGGCCTGTGCGACGAGGAGGCCGTGAGGATCCTCGTCACCGAGGGCCCCGACGCGGTACGGCGGCTCATCGACACCGGCGCCCACTTCGACGAGTCCTCCGAGGGCCGGCTCGAACTCACCCGCGAGGGCGGCCACCACCGCCGCCGGATCGCGCACGCGGGCGGCGACGCGACCGGCGCCGAGATCTCCCGCGCACTCGTCGAGGCCGTACGCGCGCGCGGACTGCGCACCATCGAGAACGCGCTCGTACTGGACCTCCTCACCGACGCCGAGGGCCGCACGGCCGGTGTCACGCTGCACGTGATGGGCGAGGGCCAGCACGACGGCGTGGGCGCCGTGCACGCCCCCGCGGTGGTCCTCGCGACCGGCGGCATGGGCCAGGTGTTCTCCGCGACCACCAACCCGTCCGTGTCGACCGGTGACGGTGTGGCGCTGGCGCTGCGCGCCGGCGCGGAGGTCAGCGACCTGGAGTTCGTGCAGTTCCACCCGACCGTGCTGTTCCTCGGCACGGACGCCGAGGGACAGCAGCCGCTCGTCTCCGAGGCGGTGCGCGGCGAGGGCGCCCACCTGGTCGACGGCGACGGCGTGCGCTTCATGACCGGGCAGCACGAGCTGGCCGAGCTGGCGCCCCGGGACATCGTCGCCAAGGGCATCATGCGGCGCATGCAGGAGCAGGACGCCGAGCACATGTTCCTCGACGCCCGGCACTTCGGCGCCGACATGTGGGAGCACCGTTTCCCGACCATCCTGGCCGCCTGCCGCGCCAACGGCATCGACCCGGTCACCGAGCCCATCCCGATCGCCCCGGCCGCCCACTACGCCTCCGGAGGCGTGCGCACCGACGCGCGGGGCCGCACGACCGTCCCCGGGCTGTACGCGTGCGGGGAGGTCGCGTGCACCGGCGTGCACGGCGCGAACCGGCTCGCCTCCAACTCGCTCCTCGAAGGGCTCGTCTACGCCGAGCGCATCGCCGCGGACATCGCCGCCTCCCACGCGGAGAACGGCCTTGACGTGCGCGTGCCGGAGCCCGTACCGGACCCGGAGCGGCCCGCGCACCCGCTGCTGGCCCCCGAGGCCCGGTTCGCCATCCAGCGGATCATGACCGAGGGCGCCGGCGTGCTGCGCTCCGAGGAGTCCCTGGCCAGGGCCGCTGACCAGCTCCAGCGGCTGCACAGCGAGGCCCGCGACGCGCTCGACGAGAACGGCAAGACCGCCGAGCCCGGCGTCGACACCTGGGAGGCCACCAACCTCCTGTGCGTGGGCCGGGTCCTGGTCGCCGCCGCCCGGCTCCGCGAGGAGACCCGCGGCTGCCACTGGCGCGAGGACCGCGCCGGGCGCGACGACACCCGCTGGCGCCGCCACATCGTCGTACGGCTCAACCCGGACCGGTCGATGGCCGTACGCACCACCGACACCGCAGACTTCCCCCCTACCCGGACCGACCAGCGCCCCCAGGAGCAGTGACAGACGTGAGCACCGACGACCTTCCCCTCGCCCCGACCGGCGGCTGCGGCGACGGCTGCGCCTGCGGGGCGGAGGGTGACGAGGAGTACCTGGAGTGCGGGCTCGACCCCGCGCTCGCCGAGCTGCTGGCCGCTGCGGGGCTCGACCCGATCGAGGTCGAGGACGTCGCCAACGTCGCCATCCAGGAGGACCTGGCCGGCGGCGTCGACGTGACGACCGTGTCGACCATCCCCGAGGACGCGGTGGCCACCGCCGACTTCACCGCGCGCGAGGCGGGCGTCGTGGCCGGCCTGCGGGTCGCCGAGGCCGTGCTCTCCGTGGTGTGCACGGACGAGTTCGAGGTCGAGCGGCACGTCGAGGACGGCGACCGGATCGAGGCCGGGCAGAAGCTGCTGTCGGTCACCACGCGCACGCGTGACCTGCTCACCGCCGAGCGCAGTGCGCTGAACATCCTGTGCCGCCTGTCCGGCATCGCGACCGCCACGCGCGCGTGGGCGGACGCGCTGGAGGACACCGGGACGCGGGTGCGCGACACCCGGAAGACGACGCCGGGCCTGCGCTCGCTGGAGAAGTTCGCGGTGCGCTGCGGCGGCGGCGTCAACCACCGCATGTCGCTCTCCGACGCCGCGCTGGTGAAGGACAACCACGTGGTCGCCGCCGGCGGCGTCGCGCAGGCCTTCAAGGCCGTACGGGAGGCCTTCCCGGAGGTCCCGATCGAGGTCGAGGTCGACACCCTGCACCAGCTGCGCGAGGTCGTGGAGGCGGGCGCCGACCTGATCCTGCTGGACAACTTCACGCCCGGCGAGTGCGCGGAGGCCGTCGGCATCGTCGACGGCCGGGCACTGCTGGAGGCGTCCGGACGGCTCACGCTCGCCACCGCGCGCGCGTACGCCGACACCGGCGTGGACTTCCTGGCCGTCGGCGCCCTCACCCACTCCTCGCCGATCCTGGACATCGGCCTGGACCTGCGCGAGGCGGAGTAACGCCATGCTGCTCACGATCGACGTCGGCAACACCCACACCGTCCTCGGTCTGTTCGACGGCGAGGACATCGTCGAGCACTGGCGGATCTCCACGGACGCGCGTCGTACCGCCGACGAACTGGCGGTCCTCCTCCAGGGCCTGATGGGCATGCACCCGCTGCTCGGCGACGAGCTGGGCGACGGCATCGACGGCATCGCGATCTGCGCGACCGTCCCGTCGGTGCTGCACGAGCTGCGCGAGGTCACCCGGCGCTACTACGGCGACGTGCCCGCCGTCCTCGTGGAGCCGGGGGTGAAGACGGGCGTGCCGATCCTCACCGACAACCCCAAGGAGGTCGGCGCCGACCGGATCATCAACGCGGTCGCGGCCGTCGAGCTGTACGGCGGCCCGGCGATCGTCGTCGACTTCGGTACGGCGACCACGTTCGACGCGGTCTCCGCGCGCGGGGAGTACGTCGGCGGCGTCATCGCGCCCGGCATCGAGATCTCCGTGGACGCGCTCGGCGTGAAGGGCGCGCAGCTGCGGAAGATCGAGGTGGCCCGGCCGCGCAGCGTGATCGGCAAGAACACCGTCGAGGCCATGCAGGCGGGCATCGTGTACGGCTTCGCCGGACAGGTCGACGGGGTCGTCAGCCGGATGGCGCGCGAGCTGGCCGACGACCCGGACGACGTCACCGTGATCGCCACGGGCGGCCTCGCGCCGATGGTGCTGGGCGAGTCCTCCGTGATCGACGAGCACCAGCCGTGGCTGACGCTGATCGGCCTGCGCCTGGTGTACGAGCGGAACGTCTCGCGGCTGTGACATGACCGGCGCCCCCCGGGGCGCCGATGCGCGGGGTGGCCCCGGCCGGGGGAAAGCACGGACGACACGCCTCGACACAACATCCCGATCCGTAACTTTTGTCCGATTAGCGATAGCGTCGCCGCATGCCCACGCCATACGGATCCCGCGGCGGCATGGCGTTCGGCGTGGAGGAGCTGCGTGTGCTCCGTCGCGCCCTCGCCCTCGCCCTTCACCCCGGCCAGGCGTCCGCCGAGGACGTCCAGGACTGCTTCCGCCTCGCCGAGTCCCTCGACGAGGCGACGCGCGAGGGCGTCAGACTGCGCGCCTTCCTGGTGGCCGACCTCGACCGGTACCGCGCCGCCCTGCCGGGCGCGGTCTCCGGCTATCTCGCCCTCCTGGAGGAGGCGCTGGGCGCCGGGCACCGGCCGACACCGGACGACCTCGCCGCGCTGCGGGCGCTGCGCGGGAACCCCGCGGCGGCCGCCCTGCTGGACCGCTGCCGGGCCCTGGCCGAGCGGGACGTACGGGCCCGGTTCGCCCAGGGCCCGCGCAAGGTGCCCGCACCGGCAGTGCCGGCCGCACGTACCCGTCTGCTGGCCCTCGCGGGCGGTGGGGGAGAGTACGGGGCCCCTGGGGTCTCCGTCGTCCGGCAGGGCGAGGAACGTCCCGCGGAGCCCGCTCAGGAGCCGAAGCCCGCGCCCAAGCCGGCGCCGGCGCCCGGCGAGCGGCCCGCCGGGGAACCGGCCGCCCCGAAGCGGCCCATCCCGACCCCGGGCGAGGTCTTCCCCCGCCGCAAGCCGACCCCACCGTCGGGCACGACCGCCGACGACCACCTGGCAGCCGGCTGACCCACCGCCGGTCGGGACGCGCGGGTGGCGCCCGTCCCGGAGGTCCGGGAGGGGGGCCGGACAACGCCCCACCTGCGCCACCGGCACCGGATGCGGTCGGCTTCCACGCGCCCCTTTCAGCGGGCCCGCGAGCCCACCCCACCCGGCAGCCGTCACCCGACGGCGGTGATGGGGGCTCGGCGTCCGCTGACCGGCCGCCCCGGACCCCTCGGCCGGGCAGTTCCTCCCCGTGCCACCGGGGCCGGGTGCGGGTGGTTACGCCACGCCGGCACCCCCTCGGGCGCCCCGAACCCGCACGCGGCGCGGGCCGGGCCTTCCTCGGGGTTCCGCCGAGAGCCGGCATCCGACCGGCAACTCCGGGCGCCGCCGTCGTTCGCCCCGGCCAGAGGGCTTCTCGTCCTGGGCACCGGCGGCGGGGGCGGGTGGCTTCGGCGCATCAAGAGGTGTACGCCCCATCGGGCGCGCGTCCCCCGAGCGGCAGCCGGCACCCTGCGGCGGAGGTGGCGTCCTGGCGTCCTCCGGCCGGCCGCCCCGCGCCCCGGGCGGAGGAGCCCTCCTCCGCGCGGCCGCGCGCGCGTGGCCGCGGCGCGCCGAGGGGTGGTTCGCGTACCCCGCCCCTTTCGTGCCGTCCCGCGTGGCTACCCTGGTCGCATGGACTACGTCTCCGCGCTCGTGCCCCCCATCGTCATGGCCGCCTTCTTCATCGGTGTGGTCAGGGTGATCGTGAAGACCCAGGGCGGGGCCGCCAAGGCCAAGGAGGACGCGGCCGTCGACGCCGCGCTCGCGCGCGCGGAGGGTGCGCGCCAGACCCCCGCGGGCAGCGGCGGGGCCTGAGCGACGGCGCCCGGCGGGCGCCCTTCACCGGCATACGACTCCATGCGGCCGTGCCCTCGGCACGGCCGGCGCCCATCGAGTCGTGCGCCCTTTTTGTTCCCTTTCGTCGGATTGGTGCACGTCCGGCACGCCATTGCCGGGATCTCCCACTATTGTTCTGAGCGTGCCTCGCCCATTGGGAGAACTCGAAGACGCGGTCATGACGCGGGTGTGGAAGTGGAACCGCCCGGTGACCGTTCGAGAAGTCCTTGAAGACCTCCAGCAGGAACGCTCCATCGCGTACACCACCGTCATGACCGTTTTGGACAATCTCCATCAGAAGGGCTGGGTGCGCCGCGAGGCCGAAGGGCGGGCCTATCGATATGAGGCCGTCTCCACGCGGGCCGCGTACGCCGCCGCCCTGATGAACGACGCGTGGTCGCAGAGCGACAACCCGGCGGCCGCTCTCGTCGCCTTCTTCGGGATGATGAGCGAGGAACAGCGCCACGCCCTCAGGGACGCCGTACGGATCGTCCAGGGGCCGGAAGAAACCCAGGAAGCGCCCGAAGCGAGGCAAGAGGAGAACCCCGGCTCGGCCGAGGACGGCACCGGGCGATAGCGTCCGCTCATGTCCGCAGAGCGTCCCGAAGTCTCCGCAAAAGCCATCACCGTCCGGCGGGCCAGGACCAGCGATGTCCCGGCCGTACGCGACCTCCTCGACGCCTACGTCCGCGGTCGCATCCTGCTCGACAAAGCCACGGTCACCCTTTACGAGGACATCCAGGAGTTCTGGGTCGCGGAACGCGACGACAACGCCGAGGTGGTCGGCTGCGGGGCGCTGCACGTCATGTGGGAGGACCTGGCGGAAGTCCGCACTCTGGCCGTGAAGCCCGGCCTCAAGGGCGCCGGCGTCGGCCACCGGTTGCTGCAGAAGTTGGTGGAGACCGCCCGCTGGCTCGGCGTTCGCCGGGTTTTCTGCCTGACCTTCGAAGTCGACTTCTTCGGGAAGCACGGCTTCGTCGAGATCGGCGAGACACCGGTCGACACCGATGTGTACGCGGAGCTGTTGCGTTCCTATGACGAGGGCGTCGCGGAGTTCCTCGGTCTCGAACGAGTGAAACCGAACACCTTGGGCAACAGCCGGATGCTTCTGCATCTGTGATCGTCATTGCCCCGGTGGCCTATGTCCGAAACGCGCATGTTTCCGGACGTCGGCAGTCCACTGGTCCTCTCCCAGGGGTTTGTGTTTTTCCGGCAAAAGCGGTTTGCTTTCCGACGTACTGCAGTACTGCATATAACAGGGGTGGCGAAACGGCGGACGCTGCACAACCCCCTGACCCTGAACGTTATCGATGAAAGGAAATCCGGTGGCACAGAAGGTTCAGGTCCTTCTTGTCGACGACCTCGACGGCGGCGAGGCGGACGAGACCGTGACGTTCGCGCTGGACGGCAAGACCTACGAGATCGACCTCACGACCGCCAATGCGGACAAGCTGCGCGGCCTTCTCGACCCGTATGTGAAGGGTGGCCGTCGTACCGGTGGCCGTGCTTCCGGAGGCCGCGGAAAGGCCCGTGCCGCTTCCGGTGGCAACCAGGACACCGCGGCGATCCGCGCCTGGGCCAAGGAGAACGGTTTCGAGGTCAACGACCGGGGCCGTGTTCCCGCGTCCATCCGCGAGGCCTACGAGAAGGCCAACGGCTGATTCCGCGGGACCCGTGGGAACGCCTAGGGCCGGCCTCGCCGGCGAGCGGGCGGTCCGGCGCATGCGCGCCGCAGCCGGATCCGGTGACATTGCGCTGCCACCGTGTCCACCAGTCGTACGAGATCGGGGGCGCTCCCCTCGCGCCCCACGGCCGACAGAGCCGGCAGCGAGGCCTCGACTTCGCGCCCCGGCCCGGGGGGCCGCAGCCACACGGCGGCCCCCTGCACGGAACCACCCCGCAGGGCGGTCATGAGCGCGGTCGGCGCCAGGGGGGCCGCCATCGAGTCGCCCGCCCCCAGGGCTCGCAGGTCGAGAGCGACAGCGCTCCACTCCAGCCAGTCCAGCAGCCCCGGCAGCTCCTCGGCGCTGCCCGCGGCCACCAGCAGCCCCATCCGGTCCCCGCGCAGGGCCACCGGTGAGTCCGGAGCGAGATGCCGGAGCGCGCCCGCGCCCGCCTCGGCCGGAACGTCCAGCACGTCGAACCGCACCCCGGTGCGCAGCCGCAGCGGCCGCCCGGGCACTGTCGCCCACCCCAGATCGTTCTCGTACCAGAGCCGGGCCCGGGTTCCCGGGTCGGCCGGCTCGGACACCTGGGCCGGGAGCGGTTCCGGCCCCCCGTCGAGGGGCCCCCGGGGAAAGGGGAGCGTATGGATCGTGCGGGCCAAGCCAGCCATGCCACATGCAACCGCCGAAACGGGCGTCAGGTTACGCTGAGTGTCCTTCCGGGCGCGAGGAGTGTCGACAAAGGGGGCGCCTGGGGCACGGGGGAGGCGCAAGGTTGTTCGCCCATAGCGGAGGGAACCGGTGCGCGCGGCATGGAGTGTCAGTCCCAGCGGGTAAGACATGCCTAGTGGGAGGGGGCGACACGCAGGTCGGGGCGTCTCACGTTCGCCATCGGCGTACTGGCGACTGGGGTAACTGCCTGGCCTGCGGGAACATCGTCTCGCACCATCGGGTTGGAGCAGATGTCGGCGTTCGGGGTCAGGAGGCCATCGACGGTGTCGGCAGTTGGAATGAGCGGTCCCCGCTTGCGGGACTAAGCTGCGGAAGGACAGGGAGGGGAAGTTCCCCCCACTGCCTGACCGCTCTGAGGAGCGATTAACGATGTTCGAGAGGTTCACCGACCGCGCGCGGCGGGTTGTCGTCCTGGCTCAGGAAGAAGCCCGGATGCTCAACCACAACTACATCGGCACCGAGCACATCCTCCTGGGTCTCATCCACGAGGGCGAAGGTGTCGCCGCTAAGGCCCTGGAGAGCCTCGGCATTTCGCTTGAGGCGGTCCGCCAGCAGGTGGAGGAGATCATCGGCCAGGGCCAGCAGGCCCCGTCCGGGCACATCCCCTTCACCCCCCGTGCCAAGAAGGTCCTGGAGCTGTCGCTCCGCGAGGCCCTTCAGCTGGGCCACAACTACATCGGCACGGAGCACATCCTGCTCGGCCTGATCCGTGAGGGCGAGGGCGTCGCCGCCCAGGTCCTGGTCAAGCTCGGCGCAGACCTCAACCGGGTGCGGCAGCAGGTCATCCAGCTGCTCTCCGGTTACCAGGGCAAGGAGACGGCCACCGCCGGCGGCCCGGCCGAGGGCACCCCCTCGACCTCCCTCGTCCTGGACCAGTTCGGCCGGAACCTCACCCAGGCTGCTCGTGAGTCCAAGCTCGACCCGGTCATCGGGCGCGAGAAGGAGATCGAGCGGGTCATGCAGGTGCTGTCCCGCCGTACCAAGAACAACCCGGTGCTGATCGGTGAGCCCGGCGTCGGCAAGACCGCCGTCGTCGAGGGTCTCGCCCAGGCCATCGTCAAGGGCGAGGTGCCCGAGACGCTCAAGGACAAGCACCTCTACACGCTGGACCTCGGCGCCCTGGTCGCCGGCTCCCGCTACCGCGGTGACTTCGAGGAGCGCCTGAAGAAGGTCCTCAAGGAGATCCGCACCCGCGGCGACATCATCCTGTTCATCGACGAGCTGCACACGCTGGTCGGTGCGGGTGCCGCCGAGGGCGCCATCGACGCGGCCTCCATCCTGAAGCCGATGCTGGCCCGCGGTGAGCTGCAGACCATCGGTGCGACCACGCTGGACGAGTACCGCAAGCACCTGGAGAAGGACGCGGCCCTCGAGCGCCGCTTCCAGCCCATCCAGGTCGCCGAGCCCTCCCTGCCGCACACGATCGAGATCCTCAAGGGTCTGCGCGACCGGTACGAGGCGCACCACCGCGTCTCCATCACGGACGAGGCGCTGGTCCAGGCCGCCACCCTGGCCGACCGGTACATCTCGGACCGCTTCCTGCCGGACAAGGCGATCGACCTGATCGACGAGGCCGGTTCCCGGATGCGCATCCGCCGGATGACCGCGCCGCCGGACCTCCGCGAGTTCGACGAGAAGATCGCCGCCGTCCGCCGGGACAAGGAGTCCGCGATCGACTCGCAGGACTTCGAGAAGGCCGCCTCCCTGCGCGACAAGGAGAAGCAGCTCCTGGCCGCCAAGGCCAAGCGGGAGAAGGAGTGGAAGGCCGGCGACATGGACGTCGTCGCCGAGGTCGACGGCGAGCTGATCGCCGAGGTCCTTGCGACGGCCACCGGCATCCCGGTCTTCAAGCTGACCGAGGAGGAGTCCTCCCGCCTGCTGCGCATGGAGGACGAGCTCCACAAGCGGGTCATCGGCCAGGTCGACGCCGTCAAGGCGCTGTCGAAGGCGATCCGCCGTACGCGTGCCGGTCTGAAGGACCCGAAGCGCCCCGGTGGCTCGTTCATCTTCGCCGGCCCGTCCGGTGTCGGTAAGACCGAGCTGTCCAAGGCGCTCGCCGAGTTCCTCTTCGGTGACGAGGACGCGTTGATCTCCCTCGACATGTCGGAGTTCAGCGAGAAGCACACGGTGTCGCGTCTCTTCGGTTCGCCCCCCGGATACGTGGGCTACGAAGAGGGCGGTCAGCTGACCGAGAAGGTCCGCCGCAAGCCGTTCTCCGTCGTCCTCTTCGACGAGGTCGAGAAGGCCCACCCGGACATCTTCAACTCGCTGCTGCAGATCCTGGAGGACGGTCGCCTGACCGACTCCCAGGGCCGGGTCGTGGACTTCAAGAACACGGTCATCATCATGACGACCAACCTCGGCACCCGGGACATCTCCAAGGGCTTCAACCTCGGCTTCGCCGCCGCGGGTGACACGAAGACCAACTACGAGCGCATGAAGAACAAGGTGTCGGACGAGCTCAAGCAGCACTTCCGCCCCGAGTTCCTCAACCGTGTCGACGACGTGGTCGTCTTCCCGCAGCTGACGCAGGAGGACATCCTGCGGATCGTCGACCTGATGATCAGCAAGGTGGACGAGCGCCTGAAGGACCGGGACATGGGCATCGAGCTCTCCCAGTCCGCCAAGGAGCTGCTGGCCAAGAAGGGCTACGACCCGGTGCTGGGTGCGCGTCCGCTGCGCCGCACGATCCAGCGCGAGGTCGAGGACACGCTCTCCGAGAAGATCCTCTTCGGCGAGCTGCGTCCCGGCCACATCGTGGTCGTGGACACCGAGGGCGAGGGCGATACCCGGACCTTCACCTTCCGCGGTGAGGAGAAGTCGGCGCTGCCCGACGTCCCGCCGATCGAGCAGGCGGCCGGCGGTGCCGGTCCGAACCTGAACAAGGACGCGTAAGCGTCCGGGCGATGCCCCAAGGGGCCGGTGCTTTCGCACCGGCCCCTTTCGCATGCCCGGGTGACACGCCGCCCTATGGCTGCCTCAGAAGTGCCGTTCTACGACAACTGGCCGTTGTAGTCGGGCAGTTTGTACGTCTTCTCGGCGTGGCCGCCCGAGAGGTCGGTGGCGCTGTTGCCGATGTTCGCGATGATCGTGTAGCCCTGGTTCTCGATGCCGACGCGCTGGGCGGTCTTGTAGGCGGCGACGTCCTTGAAGAGGTCGAGGAGACCGCGCACGTAGAGCCCGGAGACGTCGTAGCCGTCGTGTTCGAGGTTGTACTCGGTGGGCCAGTAGACGATGCCCGGCCGGGCGGTCACGAAGAACAGCTTGACGCCGTGCTCCTGGGCGTAGCGGGCGACGTTCAGCACCGGCTTGTTGGCCGGCTGCGGGAAGCTGAAGCCGAAGTCGGTCTCCAGCGTGGTGTTGTCGATGTCGAAGACGATCGCCTGCTTCTCGCCGGGCTTCGCGGCGGCGATGCGCTGCTTCAGGTAGGGCAGGGCGTCGTTCATGACGGTCTGGCAGTCCTGCTGCCAGGTCGCGTAGTCGACCTTGGCGGCAGCGCCGGCGGTGCTGCTCGTGGTCGCGGCCTCGGCCGGGGCGGCCATCGCGGCCAGGGCGGCCACGGAGACGGTGGTCACGGATATGCGGCGCGCCCAGGGGCGTCTGGTCATCGGTGGGGGTCCTCTCACGTCCGTACACGTGCCTGAATGTCAGGGGCATGATCTGAGGTGAGGGTGGCGCGAGAGGAACCGTAAGGTTACCGATGGGTAGGCGCCTAGGGGTCTGCGGCACTTTTCTTCGTGGGAATCGCGGAGTCCTGGGTCACCTTTCCAGCGGATTCATGCGACCTGGGTCACGTTTGTCCGGATGCATTCGAGAGGCCCAGGTCACATTCACCGGTTGGACGCCGAGAGGCCCAGGTCACATTCACCAGTCCTGCGCCCGGCCGGCCGGTGACATGGCACACAGGGTAAATACCCCGTACTAAGACGGATAGTGTCATACGTAATAGGGCAAAGCGGACACAATAAAGAGACTGAGCGGGAAACGGGCAGTTCACCCGGGTGGCGGAACATGTCGGGTATGTCAAGAACTAGGCGAATTGGCCGACATCTACTACAGAGTGCCGTAGGACGGGGCTTTGTGGCGGCATGGGAAGTCGGGTTACCAATGAATGGCCCCACCGGCGAAAGTCAGTACGCCGGATGGTCGTTCCGTCCCCGAGCCCACGAGGTTTCGTATGTTCCAGCGCGTCACGTCCCGTTCTTCCCGTACGTCCTCGCTCCGCAACCGCGTGGCCGTCGTGGCTGCCGGCATCGGCGCCACGGCCGTCCTGGGGGCCGGGGTCGCGAGCGCCGCCGCGCCGTCCGCCGCCTCCTGGGTGGACCCGGTGAAGAAGTACACGCTCTCGGCCAGCTTCATGCAGGCGGGCAGCCACTGGGTCGCCAAGCACAGTGGCCAGGACTTCGCCGTGCCGACCGGCACCGAGGTCATCGCCGCGCACGGCGGCACCGTCGTCAAGGCCGGCCCCAACGGCGCCGGTGACGGCCCCGCGTACGGCAACGCCGTCGTCATCAAGCACGGAAACGGCACGTACTCGCAGTACGCCCACCTGTCCCGGATCGACGTCAAGGTCGGGCAGATCGTGAAGACCGGCCAGCACATCGCCCTGTCCGGCTCCACCGGCAACTCGACCGGTCCGCACCTGCACTTCGAGATCCGCAAGACCCCGAACTACGGCTCGGCCGTCGACCCGGTCTCCTTCCTGCGCGCCCAGGGCGTGAAGGTCTGATCTAACCCTTGCCGTGGGCGCGCTCGTGCGCCTGCGTGACGAGGTCCAGGGCGACTTCGAGAACGGCCTCGCGCTTTTTCTCGGAGTCGCCTTCGAGGTCCTGCATCACGAACATCCCGGCGTGCAGCGTGAACATCGCGCTGATGGACCGCACCTGGTCCACGAGTTCGGCCTCGGGGTCGATCAGGATGTCCCGCAGGCCGCGCATCCGGTCCTTGAAGGTGTCGCCGATGCGCAGTTCCCGTACCGTCGCCTGGTTCTCCTGCATGAAGCGGAAGAGCGGTTCCGCCCCCGCGAGTGCCTGGCTGTAGCGGCGGATGATCTCCTGCTTGGTCGCCAGCGTGTGCGGCTGCCGTCTGCCCCACTCGATCAGGTCCAGGATCGGCTTCGTCAGGTCCTCGAAGAGGCTGACGATGATCTCTTCCTTCGTCTTGAAGTGGTAGTACAGAGCCGCCTTCGAGACGTCGAGGCGCTCGGCGATCTCGCGCAGGGAGGTCTTCTCGTACCCCTGCTCGGCGAAGAGCTCGAGTGCGACGTCCTGGATGCGCTGGCGGGTGTTTCCGCGGCGCTGCTGCTTGGTGCCGTCCATGGTGCCGCCCATCCTCGTACTCCTCGCGCTCCCAGGGAAACTTACTTGACGCCCGGCTAGTTACAGGTTTACCTTCCCAGTGTAGTGAACTAGCCGGGCGGCAAGTAAGTGCGCGCCGCAGGGGGAGTGGGAAGAGATGGCGGACACGGTGGAGAGTGTCGAGGGCAAAAAGCCCAGGAGCGTGCGGGTCGTCCTGCTCGCGCTCATGATCGCGATGATGCTCGCGATGCTGGACAACATGATCGTGGGTACGGCGATGCCCACGATCGTCGGTGAGCTGGGCGGCCTGGAGCACCTGTCCTGGGTGGTCACCGGCTACACCCTGGCCACCGCGGCCTCGACCCCGATCTGGGGCAAGGTCGGCGACATGTACGGGCGCAAGGGCGCCTTCCTCAGCTCGATCGTGATCTTCCTGATCGGCTCCGCGCTGAGCGGCATGGCCCAGAACATGGGCGAGCTCATCGGCTTCCGGGCCGTGCAGGGCCTCGGCGCCGGTGGTCTGATGGTCGGCGTCATGGCGATCATCGGCGACCTCATCCCGCCGCGGGAGCGCGGCAAGTACACGGGCATGATGGCCGGTGTCATGGCGCTGGCGATGATCGGCGGCCCCCTCGTCGGCGGCACCATCACCGACAACTGGGGCTGGCGCTGGTCCTTCTACATCAACCTGCCGCTCGGCGCGGTCGCCCTCGTCCTGGTCAGCGCCGTGCTGCACCTGCCGAAGAAGCGGGCCAAGGCGCGCATCGACTTCCTCGGCGTGGCACTGCTGACCGTCGGCATCACCTCGATCGTGCTGGTCACCACCTGGGGCGGCACGGAGTACGCGTGGACCTCCGCGCGGATCATGGAGCTGACCGGAATCGGCGTGGCCAGCCTGGTCGGGTTCGTGTTCTGGCAGACCAGGGCCGCCGAACCGGTGGTGCCGCTTCACATGTTCCGCAGCCGCAACTTCACCCTGATGTCGGTCATCGGCTTCATCACCGGCTTCGTGATGTTCGGCGCCACGCTGTTCCTGCCGCTGTACCAGCAGGCGGTGCAGGGCGCCTCCGCGACCAACTCGGGTCTGCTGCTCCTGCCGATGCTCGGCGCGATGCTCGTGACGTCGATGGTCGCCGGCCGGGTCACCACCAACAGCGGCCGCTACAAGATCTTCCCGATCGCCGGCGGCGCCCTGATGATCGTCGGTCTGTACCTGCTGTCGCTGATGGACACCGACACGACCCGGTTCACCTCCGGTGTCTACATGGCCGTACTGGGCCTCGGCATGGGCTGCCTGATGCAGACCACCATGCTGGTGGCGCAGAACAGCGTGGAGATGAAGGACATGGGCGTCGCGTCCTCGTCCACCACCCTGGTCCGTACGCTCGGCTCCTCCTTCGGTGTCGCCATCATGGGCGCCCTGTTCAACCACCGGGTCCAGGACGTCATGTCCGAGCGGGCCGGCGCCCTGGGCTCGAAGATCACCGAGCAGTCGGCGCAGCTGGACGCGGCGAGCCTCGCCAAGCTGCCGGCGGTGGCGCGGGAGGCGTACCAGCACGCGGTCTCCGCGGGCACGCACTCGGCGTTCGTGCTGGGCGCGGCCGTCGCGATCCCCGTGCTGATCGCCGCGTTCTTCGTGAAGGAAGTGCCGCTGCGCAGCGGTCCGCAGAAGCCGGCTCCCGCCGAGGGCGGCGAGGACGTCGCTCCGGCCGCGGTGATCGAGGCCGTCTGAACGAGTCCCCGGTGATCGAGCGCGTCTGACGATCGCCGACGAAGGCCCCCGGCCGGTGTCCGCCCCGGGGGCCTTCGCCATGCGGTGCCCGAACCGGCGCCGCCCCGGCCGGCCTTCGGTGCCATGTGACCGAATCCGCTGGTCGCGCCGGGCCGAGGACGCGACGGACGGCGACCGGGCCCGACGTGGCCCGGGCCGAGCCTCGCGTGGAAGTGCCGTACCCCGGTGCCCGGACGGCGCGTCACCCGCCTCCCGACAGCGGCATCACCGGGTAGCTGCCCGTGTTCGTCGGGGCGTGTTCCGGGAGCCACAGCACGGCCACCGCGCCCTCCGCGGGGACATGGGCGGGGACTCCGGCGGGCCGCACGTTCCGGAACGTCAGGCGAGCGCCGAGCACTCGCGCCTGGCCGGCCGCGATGGTCAGGCCGAGCCCGTGTCCGGTGCCGGCGCGGTCCATGCTGCCGGTGCGGAACCGGCTCGGGCCCTCGGCGAGCAGTTCCTCGGGGAAGCCGGGGCCGTGGTCGCGGACCCGGATCACCCGGCCCTCCACGGTCACCTCGATCGGCGGCCGGCCGTGCCGTGCCGCGTTGGCCAGCAGGTTGAACAGGACCCGCTCCAGGCGTCGCGGGTCGGTGGTGACCTCCGACTCGTGCACCACCCGTACGACGATGTCCGGGTCCTTGGCCGCCACCCGGCGGGCCACGAACTCGCCGAGCATGAGGTCCTGCAACTCCGCCCGCTCCGAGGCCCCGTCCAGCCGGGCCACCTCCAGGACGTCCTCGACCAGGGTGCGCATGGCCTTGGCGCGGTCCAGGACCAGCTCCGTCGGCCGGCCCGGGGGCAGCAGTTCGGCCGCGGTCAGCAGACCGGTCACCGGGGTGCGCAGCTCGTGCGCGATGTCGGCCGTGACCCGCCGTTCGGCCTCGATCCGCTGCTGGAGCGCGTCCGCCATGGCGTCCACCGCCCGCGCGAGATCGTCCGTCTCGTCGCGTACGACCCCGCCGATGGCCTTGCGCACCCTGACCTCGGCCTCGCCCTTGGCGACCTGGTTCGCGGCGGCCGCCGCCTTGCGCAGCCGCCGGGACAGCTGACCGCCGATCAGCACGCCCAGCGCGCTGCCGCCGAGCACGACCGCGACGGAACCGATCACCAGGGCCTGGTCCAGGTCCTTCATCATGTCGGTGCTGCGGTCCGGCATGTGGAGGTGCACGGACAGCACATGACCGCCCTTGACGGGTACGGCCGCCCAGATGTCCGGCACCCCGTCGTGCTCGGCCACGTCACTGGCCCGGCGGCCCTGTTCGACCTTCTCGCGCAGGGTGGCCGGCAGTCCCGCGTCGTCGATCTTGATGTAGGGGAAGGTCGGTCCCCGGTTCAGCTCGTAGTTGCGCTGGGCCAGCAGCAGGCGTTCGTTGGCCAGTTCGCGCGTGTTGTCGAGCATCGAGACACGGGCCGCGTTGTGCACGACCAGGCTGAGCACGATCGCCACCAGACCGGCCACCAGCGCGATCGCCGCGCTGAGCTTCCATCTGAGCCCGGTGCGCAGACCGGCCCGCTCCATGTGCCGGACCGGGTGCCGAAGGATCCCCCGCATCATGCCGCTCCGCTCAGGCCTTCAGCTTGTAACCGAAACCGCGGACCGTCTCGATCCGGTCCTGGCCGATCTTCTGCCGCAGCCGCTGCACATGCACGTCGACGACCCGGGTGTCCCCGCCCCAGCCGTAGTCCCACACCCGCTCCAGCAGTTTGTCGCGGGAGAGCACGGAGCCCGGCGCGGAGGAGAACTCCAGCAGCAGCCGCATCTCGGTCGGTGTCAGCGCCACCGGCCGGCCGGCCCGGCGCACCTCCATGCCGTCGGTGTCGACCTCCAGGTCGCCGAAGGCGAGCGTGCCGCCGTTCACCGGGTCGGCGGACTCCCCGGCCTGCGCGGCCCCGCCGGCGTGCCCGAAGCGGCGCAGCACCGCGCGGATCCGCGCGACCAGCACGGCACCGTCGAACGGCTTGGTCACGTAGTCGTCCGCACCCGCCTCCAGGCCGAGGACCACGTCGATGGAGTCGGCGCGCGCGGAGAGCATGATCACCGGCACGGTGGACTCGTCCCGGATGCGGCGGCACAGGCTCACGCCGTCCAGGCCCGGCACCATGACGTCCAGCAGCGCGATGTCGGGACGGTCCGCCCGGAACGCCTCCAGTCCCGACAGGCCGTCGGGCATCGCGGTGACCGCGAAACCGTCCCGCTCCAGCGCGAGTTGGGTGGCCTCGCGGATGACGTCGTCGTCCTCGACGAACAGGACGTGGGTCTGGTCTGCCATCCCGGTGCTCTCAGTCCTCGTGATCGTGTGGGGGTCAGTCGTCCGCCGCGCCGGAGTCGGCGCCGGTCTTGCTGTAGTCGGTCTCGTGGATCTGTGTCTGGACGAAGCGCCCCGACCGCCAGCCGTAAGTGATCACGGTCTCCCTCGACGGGTTCGACACCGGATTGTCCGTGTCGTAGACCTGCTTGGTCACGGTCAGGTCGGCGCCGTCGATCTCCGCGTAGACCGGCGACTCCTCGTTCTTGAAGACGTTCGTGAACGTGCCGTTCTCCTCGCGGTACACGTACGTGGCGATGCCCACGTAGTCACCGCAGGTCGTCACGTTGACCAGGACGTCGTTGACGGATCCGCCGGTCAGCTCGCCGTAGGTGACGTCGACCGGGTAGTCGTCGCCGCTGCACGGCTTCAGCTCCCGCTTCACCGTCCCGGACACCGCCGGATCCTTCTTGATCAGGTCGACCGCGTCCACCCGCCGGTACTTCTCGGACGGGCTCGGCGAGGGGGAGGCGACGGCGCCCGCCACCGCGGACGCGTGCGCCGGGCCCTCGTCCCGGGGCCCCGTCCCCCCGGCACCGCAGGCGGCGACGAAAAGGGCGAGGGCGGCGATCGAGGCCACCGCCGCGATCACCGCCAATGAACTCCCTCGGGCCCGGTCGGGCCCGGCCCCGGTCAGGCCGCGCAACGCTCCTGCTCCTCACGCTCCAGCGCGCGTGCGTCCAGATCGCGGGCCTCCAGCTCCTCGCGGAGCCGGGCGAGCGCCCGGTGCAGCGTGCTCTTGACCGTTCCGGCCGACATGCCGAGGGCGGCGGCCGTCTCCTCCGTGGACATCTGCTCCCAGTGTCGCAGCACCACGACACTGCGCTGCTTCGGCGCCAGCACCTTCATGATGTCCATCAGCAGGGCCCGGTCGGCGTGCTGCTCGGTGGAGTCGTCCACGGACGCGTCCGGCAGCTGCTCGGTCGGGACCTCCTCCAGCTTGCGCGCCCGCCACCACTCGGTCCGCGTGTTGATCATGACCCGGCGCAGGTACGCGTCGGCGAGCCGCTTGTCGGCGATGCCGTCCCAGCGGCCGTACGTACGCACCAGCGCGGTCTGGAGCAGGTCCTGGGCGTCGACCGGGTCCGGCACCAGTCGGCGGGCGCTGCGCAGCAGCGCGTCCTGCCGGGTGCGGACGTACTCCTCGAATTCGAGCACCTCGCCCTGCGCCATGATCAACCGCCTCCGTTCCCCGTTCACCCCGGATCGCGTCCGGAGTCCTTCAGTCCCCGTGTCCCGTGGTCTGCCGGGCACGGAGAAGAAGCTACGGAGCGGTTGTCACGGGGCTGTGCGGACCAGCCTGCGGCTAGCAGTCGGCTGTCCGTCGGTTGTGTAACGGAAGGAGGAAACGGGTAAAGCGAGTGACCTGAATGTCCCTTTATGTAGCGCTTTGTCGGACTGAAGGCTTCGTAACGAACCCCCGTCGGCCGTGACTTGGCCGCCCGTCAGGCCGACGGCAGCCGGTACAGACCGCCCGCCAGCGGCTCCACCAGACCGTCGGTGACGAGCCCGTCGAGCGCGCGGGCGCGCTGCACCGGCTCGTGCCACACCCGGTCCAGGAGCGTCTGCGGCACCGGCGCGTGCGCCTCCCGCAGCACAGCGAGCAGCTTGCCGCGCACCTGCCGGTCGGTGCCCGCGTACGTCTGCCCGCGACGCGGCGGGCCGGCGTGCTCCGGCTTGCCGGCGAGCCGCCAGGCGCACTGTGCGGCGATCGGGCACCGGGCGCAGCCCTCGTTGCGTGCCGTGCACACCAGCGCGCCCAGCTCCATGGAGGCGGCGGCCCAGCGGGCGGCGGTCCCGTCGTCCTCCGGGAGCAGTTCCCGGGCCAGACGCCGCTCGGCCGCCGTGGTCGCGTTCGGCGGGTACTGCACGCCCGTCACCGCCCGGGCGAGGACCCGGCGCACATTGGTGTCCAGTACCGGGTGCCGCTGCCCGTAGGCGAACGAGGCGACGGCGGCGGCCGTGTACTCGCCGATGCCCGGCAGGGCCAGCAGCTGCGCATGGTCCGTCGGTACGTCGCCGCCGTGCCGTTCCGTTATGGCGACCGCGGCGCCGTGCAGCCGCAGGGCCCGGCGGGGATAGCCGAGCCGGCCCCAGGCGCGCACCGCCTCGCCCGGGGCCTCCTTCGCGAGGTCGGCGGGGCGGGGCCAGCGGGCCAGCCACTGCTCGTAGACGGGCAGCACCCGGCTGACGGGGGTCTGCTGGAGCATGAACTCGCTGACCATCACACCCCACGGGCCCGCCTCCGGGCGGCGCCAGGGGAGGTCGCGGGCGTGGGCGTCGAACCAGGCGATCACGGGGGCGTGAAGCTTCTCAGTCATGGCCTTCCGATCCTGCCACGGCTCGGCGGGTGCCGGGTGTGACGGCGCGGTGACCGAACGTCGCGAAAGGTGAAGAAGCCCGCCGCCGATGTCAGTTGCCGGGATGATGATCCGGAAAAGTTGGTGCGGGCGCGGCGGGTGGGGCCAGCATGCGTCACGATCTCTCGTAAAGTTTGCGCCGTGGGATCTCTGCGCAATCCGGTCGGGCCGCTTCCCTCCACCATCTACTGGCGTCGGAGGGCCGTACTGCTGTCCGTGGTCGCCCTGTTGGCGCTGCTGATCACGTGGATCGTGAGCTTCGGCGGCGGTGGCGGCAAGAAGGGCGCCGACGGGGCCGACGGCAAGAATCCCCAGCACACCATCACGCCGGGCCCCACCCCCTCGGGGTCCGCGATCAGCCAACACCCGGGCGGGCGCGACGAGTCGGGCGGTGGGGACTCCGACGGGAGCGGTTCCGGCACCGGTGGTGACGGCGGCGGCACGGACGCGGGGTCGTCGGGGTCCGCCGGTTCCGCCGGGTCCGGGGGTTCGGGCGACGGCTCGGGGTCCGGCTCCGGCTCTGGTTCCGGGAACGTCGGCACGGGCGACGCCATTCCGGCGTCCTCGTCGCTGCGCAACTGCTCCGCCGGATCGCTGGTGTTGAGTCTGCGCAGCCTGCACAACTCCTACTCGCCGGACCAGACGCCGACCTTCGAACTCACCGCGAAGAACAGTGCGTCCGAGGACTGCAAGGTCGATCTCGGGCCGAAGAACGCGGTGTTGACGATCACCCCGGCGGACGGGGACGACGCGTACTGGTCGTCGGACGACTGCCCCAAGGGAGCCGGGAGCCTGCTGTTCCGGGTGACCGCGGGCAAGAGCATCACGTACACCGTGACGTGGGACCGCAAGCCGAGCGCCGCCCACTGTGCGACGCCCCCCGCGGGCTCGGCGAAGGCGGGCACCTACCTGCTGGAGGCCAAGGCGCCGGGCCTCACCAAGACCCAGGCGTCGTTCGTCCTGTCCGCGGACTAGACACCACCGGAGCGCCCCGAAGGGGCGCGGGGAACCGCGCGACAAGCCACGACGCCCCCGCAGCCGCGGGACGGCAACGCCCCCCGAGCCGGTGGGCGCCCCGGCCGGGTCTCAGACGTACCGCTCCAGGATGGACGACTCCGCCAGCCGCGACAGACCCTCGCGCACGCTCCGCGCCCGGGCCTCGCCCACCCCGTCCACGGTCTGCAGATCGTCGACGCTCGCGGCGAGCAGCTTCTGCAGACCGCCGAAGTGCTCCACCAGGCGGTCGATGATCGCGCCCGGCAGCCTCGGCACCTTGGCCAGCAGCCGGAAGCCGCGCGGGGACACCGCGGAGTCGAGCGTCTCGGGAGAGCCGGTGTAGCCCAGCGCCCGCGCCACCGTGCCGAGTTCGAGAAGCTCCGCGTGGGTCAGGGCGTCCAGCTCGGCCAGCGCCTCGTCGACCGTGCGGGAGCGCTTCGCCGTCGGCTCGGGGACGTAGTCCCGGACGACCAGCTCGCGGTCGGGCTCCACCCCCGCGATCAACTCCTCCAGCTGCAGCGCGAGGAGACGTCCGTCCGTGCCCAGTTCGACCACGTATTCGGCGATTTCGGTGGCGATGCGCCGGACCATCTCCAGTCGCTGGGCGACCGCCGACACGTCCCGGACCGTCACCAGGTCCTCGATCTCCAGCGCCGACAGCGTGCCCGCGACCTCGTCCAGGCGGAGCTTGTACCGCTCCAGCGTGGCGAGCGCCTGGTTCGCGCGGGACAGGATCGCCGCGGAGTCCTCCAGGACCCGGCGCTGACCGTCCACGTACAGGGCGATCAGCCGCATCGACTGGGAGACCGACACCACAGGGAAGCCGACCTGCTTGCTCACCCGGTCCGCCGTGCGGTGCCGCGTGCCGGTCTCCTCCGTGGGGATCGTCGGGTCCGGCACCAGCTGGACGCCCGCGCGCAGGATCTTCGACAGGTCCGAGGACAGCACGATGCCGCCGTCCAGCTTGCACAGCTCCCGCAGCCGGGTCGCGGCGAACTCGACGTCCAGTACGAAACCGCCCGTGCACATCGCCTCGACCGTCTTGTCCGAGCCGAGCACGATGAGACCGCCGGTGTTGCCGCGCAGCACCCGCTCCAGTCCGTCGCGCAGGGCCGTACCCGGAGCCACGGCACTCAGCGAGGCGCGCATCAGGCGATCGGAACCGGCACTCCCACCGGACTTTCCGGGAGCTGCTGCCCGGTCATTGGCTGCCACTGCACTCCTCCGGTCGCAGGTTCTGGGCGCTGCCGTCGTGCGCACTCTGTTCGTACGGACGGGCGAGACCTGGGCAAAGTCTACCGGCGCTCCTCCGACTCCCGTGGGGCCTCTCGGCGACGGGAGCGCGGCAGCACCCGGAGCGCCTCTCCCATGTCGGCGACTTCCAGCACCTTCATACCGGCCGGCACCTTGCCCGGGTCGGTCGGCACGAGCGCGTGCGTGAAGCCCAGCCGGTGCGCCTCGGCGAGCCTGCGCTGCACCCCCGTGACCCGTCTGACCTCCCCGGCGAGCCCCACCTCGCCGATGGCCACCAGGTTCTTCGGCAGCGGGGTGTCGCTCGCGGCGGACGCGAGCGCGAGCGCGATGGCGAGGTCCGCGGCCGGCTCCGAGAGCTTCACTCCGCCGACCGTCGCGGAGTAGATGTCGCGCTTGCCCAGCGCGCTGATCCGGCCCCGCTGCTCCAGCACGGCGAGCATCATCGACACCCGGGAGGTCTCCAGGCCCGACGTCGTGCGGCGCGGGGAGGGAATCTGGGAGTCGACGGTCAGCGCCTGCACCTCGGCCACCAGCGGGCGGCGGCCCTCCAGCGTGACCGTCAGACAGGTGCCGGGTACCGGTTCGGCGCGGCGGGTGAGGAAGAGACCGCTCGGGTCGGCGAGACCCGTGATGCCCTCGTCGTGCAGCTCGAAGCAGCCGACCTCGTCCGTCGCCCCGTAGCGGTTCTTCACGCCGCGCACCAGGCGCAGGCGGGCGTGCCGGTCGCCCTCGAAGTGCAGGACGACATCGACCAGGTGCTCCAGCAGGCGGGGGCCGGCGATCGCGCCGTCCTTCGTGACGTGGCCCACCAGGAGCGTGGACATGCCGCGTTCCTTGGAGGCGCGGATGAGGGCGCCCGCGACCTCCCGGACCTGGGCCATGCCGCCGGGCGCACCCTCGATCTCCGGGGAGGCCACCGTCTGCACCGAGTCGAGGATCAGCAGCGACGGCTTCACCTCGTCCAAGTGGCCGAGGACGGCGGACAGATCGGTCTCGGCCGCCAGATAGAGGTGGTCGTCGAGGGCGCCGATGCGGTCGGCGCGCAGCCGCACCTGGCTCGCGGACTCCTCACCGGTGACGTAGAGGGTGGGGTGCTCGGTGCTCGCGGACTTGGCGGCCACGTCCAGCAGGAGGGTGGACTTGCCGACGCCGGGCTCGCCCGCGAGGAGCACCACCGCACCGGGCACGAGGCCGCCGCCTAGCACCCGGTCCAGCTCGGGCACCCCGGTGGAGCGGGCGGTGGCCCGGCGGCCGTCGACCTGGCCGATGGGCAGCGCGGAGCTGGTCACCCGGCCCGGCGCCGTGGTGCGGACCGCGGGCGCGCCGTACTCCTCGACCGTGCCCCAGGCCTGGCACTCGGGACAGCGGCCGAGCCACTTGGCCGTCTGCCAGCCGCACTCGGTGCAGCGGTAGGACGGGCGGTCCTTGGTGGTCTTGGTACGGGCAGCCATGCGGAAACCGTAGCCCGGAGCACTGACAACGAGACCGGGGGCCGCGTGTGGGTGGTCGGGTATCGGCCACCCACACCGGGATCCGGCCGCGGAATAAATGGTTCCTGTCCCCTTATGAGGGATCGTTTCACCCGTACGGATTAAAAGTGCTCAAGGTTCCAGAACGGGCACTCCGCCGCCGCCTACGGTCGCACGGGTGATGAGCAGCAGTCCGCAGACCACGACCCGCACGACCGGCGCGCACCGGGCGCACCGCGAGGCGCGCGACCGCGCCGCCGCGCGCACCCTGGCCCAGCGGCCGCCGGCGCGCTACGAGCCGTACCTGGACGGTCTGTTCACCTACTGTCTGTCGGTGCTGTGCGACCACGACACGGCCACCGCCGCCCTCGGTGACGTCCTCGCCCTGGCCGAGCGGCGCGGGACCCGCGTCCCGGATGCCGCGGGAGACCGCAGGGCCTGGCTGTACGCGCTGGCCCGCTGGGCGTGCCTGCGCAAGCTGGCCGAGGCCAAGCAGAAACGTCAGGCCTCCCACGCGGCGGGCCGGACGCCGGCCGGTAAGACGGTGCCGGAACCGCCCGTCGCCGTGGAGGCCCAGGAGCAGAGGCGCCGCGAACTGGCGCTGCTGGCCTGGCCGGAGGCGGCGGGCACCACCCCGGAGCAGCGCGAGGCCCTGGAGCTCGCCGTCCGCCATCGTCTCGCCGCCCACGAGGTCGCCGCCGTCCTCGGCATGGAACCCGCGGCCGCGCGCGAACTGCTCGCCACGGCCGCCTGCGAGGTCGAGCGCACCCGGGCCGCCCTCGCCGTCGTCGAGACCGGCGGCTGCCCGAGCGTGGCCCACCTCACCGGGGACAGCCGGCTCGTCCTCAGCACCGCACTGCGCCGGGAACTGGTCCGGCACGTCGACGACTGCCCGCGCTGCCGCCGCACCGCCGAGCGCGCCGTACCCGGCCGCTGGCCCGGTGCCACGGTCACCCCGGCGGAGCTGCCCGTCCTGGAGGCCCCCCGCGCCGCCCTGCACATGGCCCTCGCGCACCACTCACGCACGCGCGGCGCCGACGTGCCGCGTTTCGACCGGCGGGGCTTCCCGATGGACCCCAAGGACCGCGCGGCCCGCCGCGACCGCATCCGCGCGCGTGCCGTCACCACGACCGTGGTCGCCACGGTCGTCGCCGCACCGGTGCTCGCCCTCTGGGCGGCCTACCGGGGCGCCCCGGTGGGTGACGAGGACGGCCCCTCCGCCACCGCGCGGGAGGCGCAGGGCCCCGACGCCCTCGGCGGCGACACGGCCGGCGGCTACGAGAACGCGGGCAACGCGCGCGTGAAGCCCGGCGTCCGCATCGGCAAGGACGGCAAGCCGGACGTCTCCGTGGAGGTCGTGAGCGTCTCCGACGGCGACAGCAAGGGTGCCGCGCGGCTCACGGTCGGCGCGGCGAACGCCGGTGACACCACCCTGATCACCCTGACCGCGTCCGGTTCCGGGAAGGTGCGCTGGTCCGCGGCCACCTCGGCGGCCTGGCTCTACTTCAGCCGGTCCTCGGGGACCCTCGCCCCCGGCGAGACGGCGACGATCAAGGTGTACGTCGACCATCTGCGGGAGCCCTCCGGTCACTGGCGCGCGCGGGTGGCGGTCTCCCCGGCCGGTGCCGTGGTCACGATCGACGGCTACGGCACCGCGCCGAGCCGTCCCACGCCCCCGCAGTCGTCCGCCAGTCCCGATCCGACGCCGTCCGCCACGCCCCCCACCGACCCGCCCACCAGCGAGTCACCCGCACCGTCCACCCCGCCCGCGACCCCCAGCGACCCACCGCCGTCCGGCTCCCCGACCCCGACGCCCCCGCCGAGCGACAGCGAGCCACCGAGCCCGTCGGACAGCTAGTGCTGTGACCACATAGGTTCGCCGGTTTGGTGATCATGACGGTTGGATGTGCGGTGACGTTCGATCCGACCGCTGGAGGTGCAGTGGCCGAGCCTGTCCGTGTGCGCAGACTGACCGACCAGGAGGGGCAGAAACTGCAGCAGATTGTGCGTCGTGGCAGCACCGACTCGGTGCGCTGTCGGCGCGTGATGATGTTGTTGGCCTCGGCCAGCGGGAATCGGGTGCCGGTGATCGCCCAGCCGGTGCAGCCGACCCGGTGGCGGGTTCAGACGGTGGGGGTGGTGCCGCCGTCGATGACGTGTTCGGCGCCGACGATGGCCGAGGCGCGGTCCGAGACGAGGAAGGCGACGAGCTCGGCCACTTCGTCGGGCCGGTTGGGACGGCCCAGCGGGATGCCGCCCAGCGAGTCCATGAGCCGGCCCAGCGCCGCTTCCCGGGTGATGTCTGCTTCGTGGGCGATCCGGGCGACGAGGTTGTCGGCGGCCGAGGTCTGCACGAAACCGGGCGAGACGGTGTTGACGCGGACGCCGTGCGGGGCGACCTCGTTGGCGAGGCCCTTGCTGTAGGTGGTCAGGGCGGCCTTGGCGGCTGCGTAGGCCAGGGTTCCGTTCCACAGGGGCATGCGGCGCTGGATCGAGGTGACATGGACGATCACGCCCTTACCCGTGGCGATCATGTGCGGCAGGAGCGCGCGGTCCAGACGGACGGCGGCCAGCAGGTTCGTGTTCAGCTCCCTGGCCCAGTCGTCCTCGCCGAGCGCGGCGAACCCTCCGGCCGGCGCCTCGGACCCGCCGAGGGTGTTGACCAGGATGTCGACGCCTCCCACGCGGGCGTCCACCTCGGCGGCCACGTGGGCTGCGCCCTGGGCGGTGGACAGGTCGGCGGTGATGAACGCCTTCTCCTCGACGTCGTCGGGGCGCCTGCGGGCCGTGACCAGCACGGTCGCGCCGACCTGGGCGAGACGTCGGGCGATGGCGGCTCCGGTGCCCTTGGTGCCGCCGGTGACCAGAGCGCGTCGGCCTTCGAGGGAGTCGCTGATAGGTGTGGTCACGTTGTGCTCCGTTCCCGGGTGCGGGCGCTCCCTGCGGCCGGTGATCGTCGCCCTGGCCGCGTGGGGCAACTCCCGCCTCACACCGGCCGAACGCAGCATGATCCTCATCGACACGCACAGCGGCGAGGAAGTCGAGCCCGTCGTCGACGCCAAGACCGGCCGCCGGCTCGACGACAGCGACACCTACGTCTTCACCGTGGGTCCCGCAGCCAGCGACGCCATGCGCCACCGATATGCGACACGACCGAACACCCCCGCGGCGTCGTATGGCTGCTCCGAACCGGCACCGAACAGCCATGAGCAGGGCCGGGACACACCCTCCTACCTCATCGACCAGGCAACACCGGATCGCCGTCGATATCACGCATGCCCATCATCCCGCGCCGTTGATAACCAGATCAAGTGAGGCGAGGGGCAACGTCGGTCGTCTTCTCAAGAATCGCCATCATGGGCTGCGCCCCCGGATCCCATCCGAGCCGGACGGAGTCATCAGCGCGACCCGACCCGGTGAACCTTCCCGGTCACAGCACTAGCGGTGGACGCGACGGGGGAGCCGGGGGACGGGGCGGGGGACTGGCCAGGTCACCGTCTCCGGCCGGAAGTCGCGGTGCCGGACGCGGCCCGTGCGGCGTGGACGGGACGGGCATGTCCGTTCCGGGCGCCGGACGAACCGCGGGCCGGAGGACGTCCCGCCGGGAGCGCGCGGCACCGGTCGGCCGGGCACGCGGAACGCGTCCGCCCCTCGCCCACCGGGACGCGGCCGCATCCCGCGCCCGCCGGAACGCCCTCCGCCCGACCGGGACGGCCGGGCGGAAGGCCGGGCCGCGGGCCGCGCGGGAGGGCCGGCTCCGCCGCTAGGGCGCCGGGTCGGCCGGGTGCGGGGCGACCAGGGGCAGCTGCGACGCCAGCCGCTGTTCACACAGCTCGACGAGGCGGTCGTAGCCGGCCTTGCCCATCAGCTCGGTCAGCTCGGCCCGGTAGGAGACGTACACGGGGTCGCCCGCGCCGTGCGCCGAGGTCGCCGAGGTGCACCACCAGTGCAGATCGTGGCCGCCCGGGCCCCAGCCCCGGCGGTCGTACTCCCCGATGGACACCTGCAGCACGCGCGTGTCGTCCGGCCGGTCGATCCAGTCGTACGTCCGCCGGATCGGCAGCTGCCAGCACACGTCCGGCTTGGTCTCCAGCGGCTCCCGGCCCTCCTTCAGGGCGAGGATGTGCAGCGAGCAGCCCATGCCGCCCGCGAACCCGGGACGGTTCTGGAAGATGCAGGAGCCCTGGAAGGGCCGCGTCTGCCGGGACCCCTCCTCGTCCTCGGAGACCCAGCCGCCGCGCACGCCCTCGTCGTGGTGCTGCCAGATGTCCGGGGTGAGCCTCGCCACATGCTCGGCCACCCGCTTCTCGTCGTCCTCGTCGGAGAAGTGGGCGCCCAGCGAGCAGCACCCGTCGTCCGCGCGGCCCGCCTGGATGCCCTGACAGCCGCTGCCGAAGATGCAGTTCCAGCGGGAGGTCAGCCATGTCAGATCGCAGCGGAAGACCTGCTCGTCGTCCGCCGGATCAGGGAACTCCACCCAGGCGCGTGCGAAGTCGAGCCCCTTCTCGTCGCTCACCTTCGACCCCTTGGAGGACTTGCCGCCCTTGCGAACCTTGTCCGCCTTTTCTGCTTTATCGGAGTTCGCCTTTTTCGTCTTTGGCACTCGTCCAGGGTAAGTGGCCGGGGCCCGCTCCGGGGACCGAGCAGCGGCGTTCTGGCAGTAGCGTTCCGTATATGAGACTCGGTGTCCTGGACGTGGGTTCGAACACGGTGCATCTGCTGGTGGTGGACGCCCACCCCGGCGCGTGCCCGCTGCCCGCGCATTCGCACAAGGCCGAACTTCGGCTCGCCCAACTCCTCGACGACAGCGGTGCCATCGGCGACGACGGCATAGAGAAGCTGATCGCCGTCGTACGGGAGGCGCTCCAGGCCGCCGAGGACAAGGGCGTCGAGGACCTGCTGCCGTTCGCCACCTCCGCCGTGCGCGACGCCGGGAACGCCGACGACGTCCTCGCGCGCGTGGAGGCCGAGACCGGTGTCCGCCTCCAGGTGCTCAGCGGCGAGGAGGAGGCCCGGCTCACCTTCCTCGCGGTCCGCCGCTGGTTCGGCTGGTCCGCCGGAAAACTGCTGGTCCTGGACATCGGCGGCGGCTCCCTGGAGATCGCCTACGGCATGGACGAGGAACCGGACACCGCCGTCTCCCTCCCGCTCGGAGCCGGCCGGCTCACCGCCGGCTGGCTGCCCGAGGACCCGCCGGCCCCGGAAGACGTCCGCGCCCTGCGCCGGCACGTCCGCGCGCAGATCGCCCGCACGGTCGGCGAGTTCAGCCGCTTCGGCGCCCCCGACCACGTCGTCGCCACCTCCAAGACCTTCAAGCAGCTGGCCCGCATCGCCGGCGCCGCCCGCAGCGCCGAGGGCCCCTACGTCCAGCGCGAGCTCAAGCGCGAGTCCCTGGAGGCCTGGGTGCCGCGCCTGGCCGGCATGACCACGGACCAGCGCGCCGAACTCCCCGGCGTCTCGGAGGGCAGGGCCAACCAGCTCCTCGCCGGCGCCCTGGTGGCCGAGGGCGCGATGGACCTGTTCGGGGTGGAGAACCTGGAGATCTGTCCGTGGGCCCTGCGCGAGGGCGTGATCCTGCGGCGCCTCGACCACATGGGCTCCGCATAGCGTCCCGGGAGGGGCGCGGGGGGCCGCGCGGGATCCCGCGGCCGCCCGCATGGCAAACCTCACAACGGCGAACAGGCACCGAACATGGGCACCACCCGACGCCGTATGGTGACGGACGTGGCTGAAGCAAAGGACGTGCGCGTCGCCCTGTCGACGGCCTCCGTGTATCCGGAGTCGACGGCGACGGCCTTCGAGATCGCCGCGCGCCTCGGCTACGACGGCGTCGAGGTCATGGTGTGGACCGATCCGGTCAGCCAGGACATCGAGGCGCTGCGCCGCCTGTCGGACTACCACGCCGTCCCGATCCTGGCCGTCCACGCCCCTTGTCTGCTGATCACCCAGCGGGTCTGGTCCACCGACCCCTGGGCCAAGCTCCAGCGGGCCCGGTCGGCCGCGGAGAAGCTCGGTGCCTCCACCGTCGTCGTCCACCCGCCCTTCCGCTGGCAGCGGCAGTACGCCCGGGACTTCGTCGACGGGATCTGGCGGATGGCAGACGAGACGGACGTACGGTTCGCCGTCGAGAACATGTACCCGTGGCGCTACCGCGACCGCGAGATGCTCGCCTACGCCCCCGACTGGGACGTCACCCGGCACGACTACCGGCACTTCACGATCGACCTCAGCCACACGGCGACGGCCCGCACCGACGCCCTGGACATGATCGACCGCATGGGCGACCGCCTCGGGCACATCCACCTCGCCGACGGCCGGGGCTCCGCCAAGGACGAGCACCTCGTGCCCGGCCGCGGCACCCAGCCCTGCGCCGAGGTGCTGGAGCGCCTCGCGTTCACCGGGTTCGACGGCCACGTCGTGATCGAGGTCAACACCCGGCGGGCGATGTCCAGCGCCGAGCGCGAGGCCGATCTCGCCGAGGCCCTGGAGTTCACGCGCAAGCACCTCGCCTCGGCGGCGGTGCGGGTGCCCCGGCGATGAACGGCACCGCGCAGCCGCCGGCGGACGGCGGCACGCCCCCCGCGGGGAACGGGACCACGGCACGCCGCCGGGGCCGCCCCCCGCGCGCCGAGTCCGCCGACACCCGCGACCGCATCCTCGCCGCGGCCCGTGAGGAGTTCTCCGAGCGGGGGTACGAGAAGACGTCCGTACGCGGCATCGCCAAGGCGGCCGGTGTGGACTCGGCGCTCGTCCACCACTACTTCGGCACCAAGGACCAGATCTTCGAGGCGGCCATCGAGGTCGCCTTCGCGCCCGCGCTCGACGCGCCCGACGCGCTGGCCGACGGACCGCTGGACGGCGTGGGGGAGCGGCTGACCCGCTTCATCTTCGGCGTCTGGGACAACCCCACGACCCGCACCCCGCTCCTCGCGATCGTGCGGTCCGCCGTGAACAACGAGACCGCCGCCGCCGTCTTCCGCCGCCTCGTCGCCGCCCAGCTGCTACGCCGCGTCGCCGCCCAGGTGGACCTGCCGGACGCGGAACTGCGGGCCGAGCTGGCCGCCGCGCAGCTGGTCGGTGCGGCGATGATGCGCTACGTGATCAAGCTGGAGCCGCTGGCCTCCGCGGACCTGGAGCAGATCATCGCCCGGGTCGCTCCCGTCGTGCAGGGGCACCTGACCAACCCCTGAGCCGTGCGGCGACCGCTCCCCGGTACCCGCCGCACCCGCGGCCCATGGGACACGTGTCCCGCATTCCGGACAGCCGTGTCCAGTCCTTGGAGGCGCGGCGTACGCTCGTAGACAGTCAGAACTCACTGGCAGAAGGTCTTCGAAGGAGCGAGCGACGATGCCCGAGCTGAGGTCCCGCACAGTCACCCACGGCCGCAACATGGCGGGCGCCCGCGCCCTTATGCGCGCCTCCGGTGTACCCGGTGCGGACATCGGCCGGAAGCCCGTCATCGCCGTCGCGAACTCCTTCACCGAGTTCGTGCCGGGCCACACCCACCTCCAGCCGGTCGGCCGGATCGTCAGCGAGGCGATCAAGGAGGCGGGCGGCATCCCCCGCGAGTTCAACACGATCGCCGTCGACGACGGCATCGCCATGGGTCACGGCGGCATGCTCTACTCCCTGCCCTCCCGCGACCTGATCGCGGACTCGGTGGAGTACATGGTCGAGGCCCACTGCGCCGACGCCCTCGTGTGCATCTCCAACTGCGACAAGATCACCCCGGGCATGCTGATGGCCGCCCTGCGCCTGAACATCCCCACCGTCTTCGTCTCCGGCGGCCCCATGGAGTCCGGCCGGGCCACGCTGGTCGACGGCACGGTCCGCACCCTCGACCTGGTCGACGCGATCTCCGACGCCGTCAACGACAAGATCTCCGACGAGGACATCCTGCGCATCGAGGAGAACGCCTGCCCCACCTGCGGCAGCTGTTCCGGCATGTTCACCGCCAACTCGATGAACTGCCTGACCGAGGCCATCGGCCTCTCCCTGCCCGGCAACGGCTCGGTCCTCGCCACTCACACCGCCCGCCGCGCCCTGTACGAGAACGCGGCCCGCACGGTCATGGACCTCACCCGCCGCTACTACGAGCAGGACGACGACACCGTCCTGCCCCTCAACATCGCCACCTTCCAGGCCTTCGAGAACGCCATGGCGCTGGACATCGCGATGGGCGGCTCCACGAACACGATCCTGCACCTGCTGGCCGCCGCCCAGGAGGCCGGCGTCCCCTTCGGCCTGGAGCAGATCGACGCCGTCTCCCGCCGGGTGCCCTGCCTGGCCAAGGTGGCGCCCAACGTCGCGAAGAACCGCACGTACTACATGGAGGACGTGCACCGCGCCGGCGGCATCCCGGCCCTCCTCGGCGAACTGCACCGCGCGGGCCTGCTGAACGAGGACGTCCACGCGGTCCACAGCCCGTCCCTCTCGGACTGGATGAAGACCTGGGACGTCCGCGGCGGCTCCCCCTCGCCCGAGGCCGTGGAACTCTGGCACGCAGCCCCCGGCTGCGTCCGCTCCGCCGAGGCGTTCTCCCAGTCCGAGCGCTGGGACTCCCTGGACGACGACGCCGAGAACGGCTGCATCCGCTCCGCCGAGCACGCCTACTCCAAGGACGGCGGTCTGGCGGTCCTCAGGGGCAACCTGGCGGTCGACGGCTGCGTCGTGAAGACGGCCGGCGTCGACGAGTCGATCTGGACCTTCGAGGGGCCGGCCGTGGTCTGCGAGTCCCAGGAGGAGGCCGTCCAGCGGATCCTCACCCAGGAGGTCAAGGACGGCGACGTCGTCGTCATCCGCTACGAGGGCCCCAAGGGCGGCCCCGGCATGCAGGAGATGCTGTACCCGACCTCGTACCTGAAGGGCCGCGGCCTCGGCAAGAGCTGCGCGCTGATCACCGACGGCCGCTTCTCCGGCGGCACCTCCGGGCTCTCCATCGGCCACGCCTCCCCCGAGGCGGCCTCCGGCGGCACCATCGCCCTGGTCCGGGACGGCGACCGCATCCGCATCGACATCCCGAACCGCACGATCGAACTGCTGGTGGACGAGGCCGAACTGGCCCGCCGCGAGCAGGCCCTCGACGGCGTGTACGCCCCGAAGGACCGCGACCGCAAGGTCTCCGCCGCCCTGCGCGCCTACGCCGCCATGGCGACCAGCGCGGACAAGGGCGCCGTCCGTGACGTGAGCAAGCTCGGCTGACCCGGACTCCCGCGCGGGGCCGCTCCCACCGGGGGCGGCCCCGCGCCGTCTCACCAGGCCGCGGGGGTACGGCCGTCCACGGCGAAGACGCTGCCGTCGGGCGCCGTGGCGTACACCTGGGCGCCCGCGGCCAGCGGAGCCGGCAGGGTGCCGGCGACCTGGCCCGAGCCCGCCCCGAGCCGGGGCGGTGTCTGCCCGAGCAGGCGTCCGTCCCGGGCGGCCACGGCGAGCAGGCGCCCGTCGGGGGCGCTGACGTAGACGTGATCGGCGGTGGCGACCGGCGCCGAGCCCCGGCTCACCGCCGTCTCCAGGTGCCAGCGCCGCTTGCCGGTGCGCAGGTCGACGGCTTCCAGCGAGCCGCCGGCGGCCAGCAGGTGCAGCACCCGGCCGTGCACGGCCGCCTGCGGAGCCGTCAGCGGCACGGTCAGCCTCGTCCGGCGGGTCGTGCCCGAGGCCGGCGAGTAGCGGACCACCGCGTCCGTGACCGCCGCCGCGCTGTCGTCGGACAGCAGGATCAGCGCACCGCCGTCACTGCCGACCGGCCGCAGCACGCCCCGCAGCCGCGCCGTCCAGCGTGTGTCGCCAGTACCCGCGTCCAACTCGGTGACCTGCGTGTACGCCCCGTCCAGCGAGGTGGTGGCCGCGTGGACCAGGGTGCCGCCGGCGTCGGCGGTCAGGGCCGGGGTGCCGCGGCCGGGCAGCCGGCGGTGCCAGCTCTCGCGCCCCGATGCTCCGTCCACCCCCGTCACCGCGCCGTCCGTGCCGGTGACGAGGAGCATGTCGCCCGCGATCCGCGTCTCCGTGCCGGCGGCCTGGTCCCGCTGCCAGCGGGTCCGGCCGGAGGCCGGATCCAGGCCCACCAGCCGCCGGCCCCCCTCCGTCGGCAGCACCAGTACCCCGCCGGCCAGCGCGGGCGCGCCGTTCGCGTCCGGCCCGCCGACCGCGCGCCGCCACAGCCGCGTGCCGTCCGCCGCGTCGAGCGCGTACGCCGAACCGGACCGGAAGCACAGCAGCCGCCGGGCACCCTCCGTGCACCGCGGTATCCCGGACCCCCGGTCCGCCGGCTGCGTCCGCCACGCCCGGACCGCGGGCACACCGGCCCGGGCCCCGGTCTCCTTCACCTCCGGTCCGTCCGCACCGCGCGGCCACAGCAGCGCCGTGCACACCCCGCCCACGACCAGGACGACGGCCACGGCCGCGACGAGACTCCGCCGTACGACCGGGCGGCCGGGAAGCACCCGCCGGGCCCAGCGGCCGGGGAGCGACCGCCGGGACGGTCGTCCGCCGCCCTCCGGTACGCCGGCTCCGGGCGCGGGCAGCCGTTGTTCCCCGTCGGCGCCGTCCCGCCGTCCGGCTCGGGCACCGGCCAGGGGACCCGCGGTGTCACCGGCCCGCTGCCCCGCGTCGTCACCGGTCCGCTGAGCCGGGATGAAGGCCTGGGTGTCGTACGAGGCCGCCACCGAGCGCAGCTCCCGCATCAACTCGTCGGGCGTCGGCCGCTCGTCGGGTTCCTTGGCGAGACAGCGCACCACCAGTGGCGCGAGGCTCTCCGGCACACCCGTCAGATCGGGCTCGTCGTGCACCACCTGGTACGCCACCACGTACGGGCTGTCGGAGTCGAACGGCCCCCGCCCGGTGGCCGCGTGGACCATGACGGAGCCGAGCGCGAAGATGTCCGCCGCCGGCCCCACCTCCCGCGGCCGGCGGAACTGCTCGGGCGCCATGAACGGCGGCGTGCCGATCAGCTTCCCGGTCTCGGTGCGCAGTTCACTGTCCTTCGGCCGGGAGATCCCGAAGTCGATGACCTTCGGCCCGTCGTCCGCGAGCAGCACATTGCTCGGCTTGAGGTCCCGGTGCACCACGCCGACCCGGTGGATGTCGCGCAGCGCCTCCGCGAGTCCGGCCATCAGCCGCCGCAACTGCTCCGGTGCCATGGGTCCATGACGCTTCACCTGGTCGGAGAGGGTCGGCCCGGGAATGAACGACGTGGCCATCCAGGGCCGTTCGGCCTCCGGATCGGCGTCGACGACGGGCGCGGTGAAAGCACCGCTGACCCGCCGGGCGGCGGCCACCTCCTGCCGGAAGCGGCCCCTGAACTCGGGATCCCGCGCGAACTCGGCGTGTACGACCTTCACCGCGAGCCGCATCCCCGAGGTGCTGCGGGCGAGATGGACGACCCCCATCCCGCCGGAACCGAGACATGACTCCAGGCGGTAGTGGCCGGCGTACTCGGGAAGTTCCGCTTCCGCGCCCGTTCCGCTGCTGCGCTGTGGCGCCATGGACCGCCCCCCGTGCTCGTCGTCCGCGCGCGACGCACGGAGCCTAGTCGATGACTCGTGCGGGACAGAGGCGGCTTGCTAGCCTCCGCGTGCGAGTCGCGCACAGCTGTTCAGCGACTCGCTTCTGTCGCCTCGGTCACCGTGACCGGGGGAACGACGGTCCCCATGACAGCCGTGGGGCCGAGGGGGGAAGTCTCATGTCCGTCGACTCCGTCGACCACCCGGAAGCGGTCCAGGGCTCCGGCGAGCAGGAAGCCCTGACGGCGGAGGCCGCCGTGCGCACCTTCGCGGTCGCCCCGGGCGCCAGCCTGAACGTCCGCAGCGGCCCCGGCACCCAGTACGGCATCGTCCGCGTGCTCCCCGAGGGCTCCCGCGTGGCGATCTTCTGCCAGGCGCCCGGCACCACGGTCACCGGCCCGTACGGCACCACCAAGATCTGGGACAACATCGACAACGGCCAGTACGTGTCCGACGCCTACGTCAACACGGGCAGCGACGGCTACGTCGCCTCGCGCTGCGCGCTCTGACGCCACCCGCGACGGCCGACCCGGCCGGGAGCCCGCCGGGGTCCGGCGCCATAATCGTCCCGTGAGCGACGAAACCGGCACCCCGGACACCCCAGCGGGCTCCGCGGGCGAGACGGCCCCGACCAGCGGCCCCCACCCGGAGCCGCTGCGCTTCTTCGGCACCTCCTGGGTGAACCACGACGCCGGCTACGCGGCGCGCCGCGCCGGCGTCGCCGCCGGGTCCCTGGTCGCGGCCGCCGCCTCCTGCCTGGTGCTGCGCTTCGCCTACGAGGGCATCGCGATCGCCGACACCGGCTCCTTCGTGACCGTGCTGATCATCGCCATGTTCGCGATCTGCAGCGCGCTCGCCTTCCGCAACACCTGGGAGGGCTTCGGCAGCCGGCACGACCCCCAGCGCCAGGCCTCCCTGCGCGGCCTGCTCGCCATCGGTTTCGTCGGCTCCCTCCTCGCCTACTTCTTCCGCTCCCTCACCGAGGCCCCGGGCGAGAAGCTGCACCGCGAGGAGTACGAGAAGGCCCGCGAGGAGTACGAACGCCGTACCACCCGCCGCACCGGCAACCCGGCGAAGAAGAAGCGGCACCGCTGACGGCGGCTGCCACCGGTACCGGCTCGCCGGAACGCCCACTGCCGGCCGGTTCCACGCCGGGGCCCGCCCCTCGCCGCGTACCCCTCGACGTCCGGCGCCCCGCTCCCGGCGGACGCGTCGACCGGGAAGCGTTCGCCGCCGAGCCGGATCACCGCGCCGGCCGCGCCCCACCGCACACGGCGCCGGCCCACGCCGGCCACCCGGTCCGGTCGCCGGGCGCGGTCACGGAAATGCGGTGCCACCGGATGCCGCGCTCACCGAGCATGGTCGTATGACCACGACGCAGCCGCCCTCGCACGCCGCCCGCGCCCACTCCTTCAACGCCGCGGCGGCCCAGTACGCCGCGAACCGCCCGTCCTACCCGCCCGCGCTGTTCGACACCGTCGAGGAACTGGCCGGCCGCTCCCTGTCCGGCGCCCGGGTCGTGGACGTCGGTGCCGGTACCGGAATCGCCACCGCCCTCCTGCACGGCCGCGGCGCCGACGTCCTCGCCGTCGAACCCGGCGCGGGCATGGCCGCCGAGTTCCGCCGCGGGCTGCCGCACATCCCGATCGTCCGGGGCAACGGCAACGCCCTCCCCGTCGCCGGCGGCCACGCCGACTTCGTCACCTACGCCCAGGCCTGGCACTGGACCGACCCGGCCCGCGCGGTGCCCGAGGCGTTGCGGGTGCTGCGGCCGGGCGGTGCGCTGGCGCTGTGGTGGAACGGCGACGCCCTGGACGTGCCCTGGCTCGCCGAGGCCGCGGGCCGTATCGGCCGCTTCCTCGGCACGGACGTCGTCGCCCAGCAGCGGGACGGCACCCGCCCGGAACTGGCCGACCCGAGCGGACGCCTCGGCTTCAGCCGACGGGTGGTCCGCTGGAGCCGCCGCGTCCCGGTCGACACCCACCTCGCGAACATCGGCAGCCACTCGGCGTTCCTCCTCACGCCCGAGTACTCCCGGAACGGCTTCCTCCAGGAGGAGCGCGGCCACCTGCTGGAGGTCTTCCCCGACGGCGTGGTCGAGGAGGTCTACGACGTGCTCCTGCTCGTCGCCACCAGACCCTGAGACCCGGGCTCCCACAGCCGACGGAGCGGCGGCCGGGTCCCCCCGGCCGCCGCTTTCGCATGCGGCCGCACACCCAGGAGTCCCGCCGGCCCGCACCGAGAACCGTCGAGTCCCCCCCCTTGACGGCCCCTGTCCGCGGCGCAATTATTCATCACATGATGAATTACGTGCCGGACCCACCACACCCGGCCCCGACCCCCGCCGTCCACGCCGAGGACCTCACCGTCCGGCGCGGCCCCCGCACGGTCCTGCATCACCTCCGATTCACCGTCCCCCGCGGTCAGATCACCGGCCTGCTCGGCCCCTCCGGCTGCGGCAAATCCACCCTCATGCGCTCCGTCGTCGGCACCCAGGCCAAGGTCACCGGCACCCTCGACGTCCTCGGCCACCCGGCAGGCCACCCCGGCCTGCGCAACCGCATCGGCTACGTCACCCAGGCGCCCTCCGTCTACGACGACCTGACCGTCCGCCAGAACCTCGAGTACTTCGCCGCGATCCTCGACCCCGGCCGCACCGCCGACGAACGCCGCCAGGAGCACGTCACCCGGGCCATCGCCGACGTCGACCTCACCAGCCACGCCGACGCCCTCGCCGGCAATCTCTCCGGCGGCCAGCGAAGCCGCGTCTCCCTGGCCGTCGCCCTGCTCGGGGCCCCCGAACTCCTCGTCCTCGACGAGCCGACCGTCGGCCTCGACCCCGTCCTGCGCCGCGACCTGTGGCAGCTCTTCCACGAACTCGCCGCCGGCCGGGGCGCCACCCTCCTCGTCTCCTCCCACGTCATGGACGAGGCCGAGCGCTGCCACCGCCTCCTCCTCATGCGCGAGGGCGAGATCCTCGCCGACGACACCCCGGACGCTTTGCGCACCCGCACCGGCACCGACACGGTCGAGGCCGCCTTCCTTCACCTCGTCGACCAGGCCGCCACCGCGGGCCGCAGCAAGGAGAGCACCCGATGAGCACGACCGGCCGCGCGCACACCGCCGCACCCACCAGCGCCTTCAGCGCCGCCCGCAGCAGCGCCACCGCGTCCCGGGTACTGCGCCAGCTCCGCCACGACCCGCGCACCATCGCGCTGATGATCCTCATCCCGTGCCTGATGCTGATCCTGCTGCGCTACGTCTTCGACGCCAGCCCCCGCACCTTCGACAACATCGGCGCCTCCCTGCTCGGGATCTTCCCGCTGATCACGATGTTCCTGGTCACCTCCATCGCGACCCTGCGTGAACGCACCTCCGGCACCCTCGAACGCCTCCTCGCCATGCCCCTCGGCAAGGCGGACGTCATCGCCGGCTACGCCCTCGCCTTCGGCGCCCTCGCCATCGTCCAGTCGGCTCTCGCCACCGGCCTCGCCGTGTGGCTGCTCGGCCTCGACGTCACCGGCTCACCCTGGCTGCTCCTCCTCGTCGCCCTCCTCGACGCCCTCCTCGGCACGGCCCTCGGTCTGTTCGTCTCGGCCTTCGCGGCCTCGGAATTCCAGGCGGTCCAGTTCATGCCCGCGGTGATCTTCCCCCAGCTCCTCCTCTGCGGCCTGTTCACTCCCCGCTCCGCCATGCACCCCGCCCTGGAGGCCGTCTCCGACGTCCTGCCGATGTCGTACGCCGTGGACGGCATGAACCAGGTCCTGCACCACACCGACATGACCGCGACCTTCGTCCGCGACGTCCTGATCGTGGCCGGCTGCGCACTGCTCGTCCTGGGACTGGGCGCGGCGACCCTCAGGCGCCGTACCGCGTAGGCACCGCTGCGGTGTTCCGCCTGCCGGACAACCCCGCCCACCGTCCGGAGCCGGTGCGAGGATGACTCCATGAGCCAGAAAGTCGCAGTCCTCGGCACCGGCAAGATCGGCGAAGCCCTGCTCAGCGGAATGATCCGGGGCGGCTGGGCTCCGGCCGATCTCCTGGTCACCGCACGCCGACCCGAACGCGCCGAGGAACTCCGCACCCGGTACGGAGTCACCCCGGTCGCCAACGCCGAGGCCGCCAAGACCGCCGACACCCTGATCCTCACGGTCAAGCCGCAGGACATGGGAACCCTCCTGGACGAGCTCGCCCCGCACATCCCCGCCGACCGCCTGGTCATCAGCGGCGCCGCCGGCATCCCCACCTCGTTCTTCGAGGAGCGCCTGGCCGCGGGCACCCCGGTCGTCCGCGTCATGACCAACACCCCGGCCCTCGTCGACGAGGCCATGTCCGTCATCTCCGCCGGCACCCACGCCACCGGCGCGCACCTGGCCACCGCCGAGGAGATCTTCGGGGCCGTCGGCAAGACCCTGCGCGTGCCGGAGTCCCAGCAGGACGCCTGCACCGCCCTGTCCGGCTCCGGCCCGGCGTACTTCTTCTACCTGGTCGAGGCCATGACCGACGCCGGCATCCTGCTCGGTCTGCCCCGCGACAAGGCCCACGACCTCATCGTCCAGTCCGCGATCGGCGCCGCCGTGATGCTCCGCGACAGCGGCGAGCACCCCGTCAGGCTCCGCGAGAACGTCACCTCGCCGGCCGGTACGACGATCAACGCAATCCGTGAGCTGGAGAACCACGGCGTACGCGCCGCCCTGATCGCTGCCCTCGAAGCCGCCCGCGACCGCAGCCGCGAACTCGCCTCCGGCAAGAAGGACTGAGAAGCCCGCTCCGGCCGACGGGACCGAACCGGTGCCGAATGGGGTCCCCCCTCCGGCACCGGCCGACCGCTCCCGGGCACCCGGCCCACCCGAAGACCTACGCGGTCAGGGCCGTGTCGAACACCGGTGGCAGCAGCCCGATCGCCCGGTACGCGGCATCGACGGTCGGTCGCGCCATCGCCCGTGCCTTCTCCGCTCCGTCCCGGAGGACCCCTTCCACGTACGCGGGGTCCGCGCACAACTCCCGGTGCCTGGCCTGCACGGGCCCGAGGACCTCCACCACGGCCTCCGCGGTGTCCTTCTTCAGGGCGCCGTACGACTCGTACGCGCCGGCCAGCGCCTCGGGCCTCCCGTCCGTGCACGCGGCGAGGATCTCCAGCAGATTCGCCACGCCCGGCCGGTTCTCCCGGTCGTACACGACGTCCCGCCCGCTGTCGGTGACGGCCCGCATCACCTTCTTGCGCACCACGTCGGGCTCGTCGAGCAGGTACACGATCCCCGGCCCCGAGTCCTCCGACTTCCCCATCTTCGACGTCGGGCCTTGGAGGTTCATCACCCGCGCCGCCACTCCCGGCCGGGTCGCGCGCGGCACCACGAAGGTGTGCCCGTACCGCTGGTTGAACCGCACCGCCACGTCCCGCGCCAGCTCCACGTGCTGCACCTGGTCGTCGCCGACCGGCACCTCGTCCGTGCCGAACGCCAGGATGTCCGCCGCCATCAGCACCGGATACGTCAGCAGCGACAGCCGGACGCTGCCGCCCCGCTCCCGCTCGCGCGCGGACTTCTCCTTGTACTGCACCATCCGCCGCATCTCGCCGTCGGTCGCCACGCACTCCAGCAGATAGGACAGCCGGGTGTGCTCGTCGACATGGCTCTGCAGGTAGACCGTGCAGACCTCCGGGGCGAGCCCGGTCGCCAGCAGCAGCGTCGCCGCCTGCCTACTGAGCCTGCGCACCCGCGCCGGATCGTGGTCCACGGTCAGCGCGTGCAGATCCACGATGCAGAACAGCGAGTCCGCCCGGTGCTGGTCCACCTGGGCCCACCGCCGCATGGCGCCCAGGTAGTTCCCGAGGGTCACGTGCCCGGTCGGCTTGATCCCGCTGAAGACCCGCGTCATCTCCACTCCACCTCCTGATCGGGACCGCCGCTTCTGCGGCCGGCCCCCGGAGTCCCGGAGGAGATACGAGAACGGCCGCCGAAGCGGCGGCCGTTGAGTGCATACGTGTGTACGGCCGCCGTCAGGCGGCCCACCAGAGCTGGATACACGTACGCGTAGACATGACGACCACAGTACGCCGCCGGAGGGCCGCCCGGACGAGGGTTGACACACCCCGGGCCGATGCGTACTGTTCTCCGAGTTGTCCGACGTGAGCACCGACTCCGGTCGGCCCCGGACAGCCATTCCGCAGGTACCAACCACTCTCTCGTCGCTTCGGCGTCGAATGTTTTGGCGTGCGTATTTGCGAAATGAGGAATCCGCGTTCGAAAGGGCGCCGGCCCCCGATTAGCTCGGGGGCGAGGAATCCGCTAAAGTCTCACTCGTCGGAACGGCCCAAGGGCCGGGAAGACAAACCCCGCCGACCGGGAATCGGACGCCGAAAGGATCTGATAGAGTCGGAACCGCCGGAAAGGGAAACGCGAAAGCGGGAACCTGGAAAGCACCGAGGAAATCGGATCGGAAAGATCTGATAGAGTCGGAAACACCGAAGGGAAGCCCGGAGGAAAGCCCGAGAGGGTGAGTACAAAGGAAGCGACCGTTCCTTGAGAACTCAACAGCGTGCCAAAAATCAACGCCAGATTAGTTGATACCCCGTCTCCGGTCATCACGATCGGGACGAGGTTCCTTTGAAAAAACACAGCGAGGACGCTGTGAACCATCGGACTATTCCTCCGGTGGTTCCGCTCTCGTGATGTGTGCACCGGATTACCGGTAAACATTCACGGAGAGTTTGATCCTGGCTCAGGACGAACGCTGGCGGCGTGCTTAACACATGCAAGTCGAACGATGAACCACTTCGGTGGGGATTAGTGGCGAACGGGTGAGTAACACGTGGGCAATCTGCCCTTCACTCTGGGACAAGCCCTGGAAACGGGGTCTAATACCGGATATCACTCCTGCAGGCATCTGCGGGGGTCGAAAGCTCCGGCGGTGAAGGATGAGCCCGCGGCCTATCAGCTTGTTGGTGAGGTAGTGGCTCACCAAGGCGACGACGGGTAGCCGGCCTGAGAGGGCGACCGGCCACACTGGGACTGAGACACGGCCCAGACTCCTACGGGAGGCAGCAGTGGGGAATATTGCACAATGGGCGAAAGCCTGATGCAGCGACGCCGCGTGAGGGATGACGGCCTTCGGGTTGTAAACCTCTTTCAGCAGGGAAGAAGCGAAAGTGACGGTACCTGCAGAAGAAGCGCCGGCTAACTACGTGCCAGCAGCCGCGGTAATACGTAGGGCGCAAGCGTTGTCCGGAATTATTGGGCGTAAAGAGCTCGTAGGCGGCTTGTCACGTCGGGTGTGAAAGCCCGGGGCTTAACCCCGGGTCTGCATTCGATACGGGCAGGCTAGAGTGTGGTAGGGGAGATCGGAATTCCTGGTGTAGCGGTGAAATGCGCAGATATCAGGAGGAACACCGGTGGCGAAGGCGGATCTCTGGGCCATTACTGACGCTGAGGAGCGAAAGCGTGGGGAGCGAACAGGATTAGATACCCTGGTAGTCCACGCCGTAAACGGTGGGAACTAGGTGTTGGCGACATTCCACGTCGTCGGTGCCGCAGCTAACGCATTAAGTTCCCCGCCTGGGGAGTACGGCCGCAAGGCTAAAACTCAAAGGAATTGACGGGGGCCCGCACAAGCAGCGGAGCATGTGGCTTAATTCGACGCAACGCGAAGAACCTTACCAAGGCTTGACATACACCGGAAACGTCTGGAGACAGGCGCCCCCTTGTGGTCGGTGTACAGGTGGTGCATGGCTGTCGTCAGCTCGTGTCGTGAGATGTTGGGTTAAGTCCCGCAACGAGCGCAACCCTTGTCCTGTGTTGCCAGCATGCCCTTCGGGGTGATGGGGACTCACAGGAGACCGCCGGGGTCAACTCGGAGGAAGGTGGGGACGACGTCAAGTCATCATGCCCCTTATGTCTTGGGCTGCACACGTGCTACAATGGCCGGTACAATGAGCTGCGATACCGTGAGGTGGAGCGAATCTCAAAAAGCCGGTCTCAGTTCGGATTGGGGTCTGCAACTCGACCCCATGAAGTCGGAGTTGCTAGTAATCGCAGATCAGCATTGCTGCGGTGAATACGTTCCCGGGCCTTGTACACACCGCCCGTCACGTCACGAAAGTTGGTAACACCCGAAGCCGGTGGCCCAACCCCTTGTGGGAGGGAGCTGTCGAAGGTGGGACTAGCGATTGGGACGAAGTCGTAACAAGGTAGCCGTACCGGAAGGTGCGGCTGGATCACCTCCTTTCTAAGGAGCACTTCTTACCGGGCTTGCCCGGTCAGAGGCCAGTACATCGGCGAATGTCCGGTGCTGGTTGCTCATGGGTGGAACGTTGATTATTCGGCACGATCCAGGATGGATCAGGCGCTAGTACTGCCCCTCGGGGCGTGGAACGCAGATCTGATCGGCTGATCGTGCCGGGCACGCTGTTGGGTGTCTGAGGGAATGTTCTTCCTTCAGTCGCCGGCCCCAGTGAACTCGAGCCTGTTGGTTCGGGGTGATGGGTGGCTGGTCGTTGTTTGAGAACTGCACAGTGAACGCGAGCATCTGTGGCCAAGTTTTTAAGGGCGCACGGTGGATGCCTTGGCACCAGGAACCGATGAAGGACGTGGGAGGCCACGATAGTCCCCGGGGAGTCGTCAACCAGGCTTTGATCCGGGGGTTTCCGAATGGGGAAACCCGGCAGTCGTCATGGGCTGTCACCCGCTGCTGAACACATAGGCAGTGTGGAGGGAACGAGGGGAAGTGAAACATCTCAGTACCCTCAGGAAGAGAAAACAACCGTGATTCCGGGAGTAGTGGCGAGCGAAACCGGATGAGGCCAAACCGTATGCGTGTGAGACCCGGCAGGGGTTGCGCATGCGGGGTTGTGGGATCTCTCTTCTGCGGTCTGCCGGCCGTAGGACGAGTCAGAAACCGTTGATGTAGGCGAAGGACATGCGAAAGGTCCGGCGTAGAGGGTAAGACCCCCGTAGTCGAAACGTCAACGGCTCGTTTGAGAGACACCCAAGTAGCACGGGGCCCGAGAAATCCCGTGTGAATCTGGCGGGACCACCCGCTAAGCCTAAATATTCCCTGGTGACCGATAGCGGATAGTACCGTGAGGGAATGGTGAAAAGTACCGCGGGAGCGGAGTGAAATAGTACCTGAAACCGTGTGCCTACAAGCCGTGGGAGCGTCGGATGCAGCTTGCTGTATCTCGTGACTGCGTGCCTTTTGAAGAATGAGCCTGCGAGTTTGCGGTGTGTTGCGAGGTTAACCCGGGTGGGGAAGCCGTAGCGAAAGCGAGTCCGAACAGGGCGATTCAGTAGCACGCTCAAGACCCGAAGCGGAGTGATCTAGCCATGGGCAGGTTGAAGCGGAGGTAAGACTTCGTGGAGGACCGAACCCACCAGGGTTGAAAACCTGGGGGATGACCTGTGGTTAGGGGTGAAAGGCCAATCAAACTCCGTGATAGCTGGTTCTCCCCGAAATGCATTTAGGTGCAGCGTCGTGTGTTTCTTGCCGGAGGTAGAGCACTGGATAGGCGATGGGCCCTACCGGGTTACTGACCTTAGCCAAACTCCGAATGCCGGTAAGTGAGAGCGCGGCAGTGAGACTGTGGGGGATAAGCTCCATGGTCGAGAGGGAAACAGCCCAGAGCATCGACTAAGGCCCCTAAGCGTACGCTAAGTGGGAAAGGATGTGGAGTCGCACAGACAACCAGGAGGTTGGCTTAGAAGCAGCCACCCTTGAAAGAGTGCGTAATAGCTCACTGGTCTAGTGATTCCGCGCCGACAATGTAGCGGGGCTCAAGCGTACCGCCGAAGTCGTGTCATTGCAGCAATAAGCCCCAACGGGTGCTGTGATGGGTAGGGGAGCGTCGTCTGCCGGGTGAAGCAGCACCGGAAGGTAGTTGTGGACGGTTGACGAGTGAGAATGCAGGCATGAGTAGCGATACAAACGTGAGAAACGTTTGCGCCGATTGACTAAGGGTTCCTGGGTCAAGCTGATCTGCCCAGGGTAAGTCGGGACCTAAGGCGAGGCCGACAGGCGTAGTCGATGGATAACCGGTTGATATTCCGGTACCCGCTGTGAAGCGTCAAACATCGAGCATCGTGATGCTAAGGCCGTGAAGCCGCCCTGATCTCTTCGGAGTTGAGGGGAGTGGTGGAGCCGCCGAACCAAGCGGTTAGTAGGTGAGTGATGGGGTGACGCAGGAAGGTAGTCCATCCCGGGCGGTGGTTGTCCCGGGGTAAGGGTGTAGGACGCAAGGTAGGCAAATCCGCCTTGCACATAGTCTGAGACCTGATGCCGAGCCGATTGTGGTGAAGTGGATGATCCTATGCTGTCGAGAAAAGCCTCTAGCGAGTTTCATGGCGGCCCGTACCCTAAACCGACTCAGGTGGTCAGGTAGAGAATACCGAGGCGTTCGGGTGAACTATGGTTAAGGAACTCGGCAAAATGCCCCCGTAACTTCGGGAGAAGGGGGGCCACGCTCGGTGATCCGATTTACTCGGTGAGCTGGGGGTGGCCGCAGAGACCAGCGAGAAGCGACTGTTTACTAAAAACACAGGTCCGTGCGAAGCCGTAAGGCGATGTATACGGACTGACGCCTGCCCGGTGCTGGAACGTTAAGGGGACCGGTTAGCTCCATTTCGGTGGGGCGAAGCTGAGAACTTAAGCGCCAGTAAACGGCGGTGGTAACTATAACCATCCTAAGGTAGCGAAATTCCTTGTCGGGTAAGTTCCGACCTGCACGAATGGCGTAACGACTTCTCGACTGTCTCAACCATAGGCCCGGTGAAATTGCACTACGAGTAAAGATGCTCGTTTCGCGCAGCAGGACGGAAAGACCCCGGGACCTTTACTACAGTTTGATATTGGTGTTCGGTTCGGCTTGTGTAGGATAGCTGGGAGACTTTGAAGCAGCCACGCCAGTGGTTGTGGAGTCGTCGTTGAAATACCAGTCTGGTCGTGCTGGATGTCTAACCTGGGTCCGTGATCCGGATCAGGGACAGTGTCTGATGGGTAGTTTAACTGGGGCGGTTGCCTCCCAAAGGGTAACGGAGGCGCCCAAAGGTTCCCTCAGCCTGGTTGGCAATCAGGTGTTGAGTGTAAGTGCACAAGGGAGCTTGACTGTGAGACCGACGGGTCGAGCAGGGACGAAAGTCGGGACTAGTGATCCGGCGGTGGCTTGTGGAAGCGCCGTCGCTCAACGGATAAAAGGTACCCCGGGGATAACAGGCTGATCTTCCCCAAGAGTCCATATCGACGGGATGGTTTGGCACCTCGATGTCGGCTCGTCGCATCCTGGGGCTGGAGTCGGTCCCAAGGGTTGGGCTGTTCGCCCATTAAAGCGGTACGCGAGCTGGGTTTAGAACGTCGTGAGACAGTTCGGTCCCTATCCGCTGTGCGCGTAGGAATATTGAGAAGGGCTGTCCCTAGTACGAGAGGACCGGGACGGACGAACCTCTGGTGTGCCAGTTGTCCTGCCAAGGGCATGGCTGGTTGGCTACGTTCGGGAGGGATAACCGCTGAAAGCATCTAAGCGGGAAGCCTGCTTCGAGATGAGTATTCCCACCTCCTTGAGAGGGTAAGGCTCCCAGTAGACGACTGGGTTGATAGGCCAGATATGGAAGCCGGGCAACCGGTGGAGTTGACTGGTACTAATAGGCCGAGGGCTTGTCCATTGATGCTCGCGTTCACTGTGTTGGTTCTGAAACCACGACCAGGTCGCCCCCATGTGCGGGCGTTTCGGTTGAGAGTTTCATAGTGTTTCGGTGGTCATAGCGTGAGGGAAACGCCCGGTTACATTCCGAACCCGGAAGCTAAGCCTCACAGCGCCGATGGTACTGCAGGGGGGACCCTGTGGGAGAGTAGGACGCCGCCGAACAATCTTTGGGAAAACCCCCGCATCCACGGATGCGGGGGTTTTCTGCGTTTAGGGTCGACGTATGCGCTACGACCTCATCATCTTCGACAACGACGGCGTCCTCGTCGACAGTGAGCCGATCTCCAATCGGCTGCTCGCCACGTATCTGACGGAGTTGGGGCACCCGACGTCGTACGAGGAGTCGATACGGGACTACATGGGGTCGGCGATGCACCGGATCCACGAGCTCGTCCTGGAGCGGACCGGGCAGCGGCTGCCGGACGACTTCGACGACGTCTTCCACGCGCGCGTCTTCGCTGCCTTCGAGCGGGAGTTGCAGCCCGTGGCCGGCGTCGGAGGCGTGCTGGAGAAACTGGCCGCCGACGGCGTGCCGTACTGCGTGGGCTCCTCCGGGAGCCACGAACGGATCAGAGTGGGGCATCGGACGACCGGACTCGACCGGTGGTTCACCGAGGACCGCGTCTTCAGCTCGCAGGACGTCGGGCGGGGCAAGCCGGAGCCCGACCTCTTCCTGTACGCGGCCCGGCGCATGGGAGTCGCACCCAAGAGGTGCCTGGTGGTGGAGGACTCCCCCCTCGGCGTCCAGGCGGCCGTGGCGGCCGGGATGGACGTGTACGGCTTCACCGCGATGACGCCGGCGAGCAGGCTGGCGCAGGCGAACCAACTCTTCGCCGACATGGGCGAATTGGCTGACCTGCTGGTATGACGCGGGCCACCGGTCCGCTCCTGACATTTGTCATGCGGACCTCCGGACGATCGTTTCTACAGCCGGCCCCCCTGTGTCGGCGAAGCTGAACGCATGACGAAGAACACGGGGGCCCAGGGCCGGAGCGAGCAGCGGAAGCGCAACCCGAGCGTGCTCGACAACTTCAAGCCGTTGCTCGTCGACGTGGCGGTGCCGCTCGGCTCGTACTACCTCCTCAAGGAGGCCTTCGGGATGAGCGTCTTCGCGGCGCTCGCCTGGAGCAGCGTCGTGCCGGCGCTGCGGACCGTGTGGAGCCTGGTCAGGGAACGCAGGACCAACGGGCTCGCGGGCCTCATCCTCGTCGTGAACGTCGTCTCGCTGCTGCTGAGTTTCGTCTCCGGCGACCCGCGGCTGATGCTCGCCAAGGACAGCGGGATCAGCAGCACGGTCGCCATCGGCATCCTGGTCTCCGTACGGCTCGGCAAGCCGATGATGACCGCCGGTATGAAGCCCTTCCTCATCAAGGGCGACGCGGCGAAGGAGGCCGCCTGGGAGCGGCTGATGACCGGGAAGGCGACCGCCTCCGCCGCCTTCCGGCGGAAGGAGAGCGTCTTCTCCGTCGTCTGGGGCGTGGCGCTGTTCGCCGAGTGCGTGGCGCGGGTCGTGGGGGCCTACACCGTCCCGGTGGACACGATGGTGTGGCTCGGGACGGTCGTCATGATCGGTACGGTCGCGGTCGCGATGGTCGTCAGCGGCGGCCTGGCCGTCGCGCCGATGGAGGGGATGCTGGCCGCCGAGGTGGAGGCCGGCGCCGACCGGGCGCAGCCCGAGGTCGCCGTCGCCGTCGCCGCCTGACTCGGTGCTCGGTGAAGCTGAAGGAAATTCATCTTTGGCTTGATCTACCCACAGGTAGCCCGGGGCCCTACGCTCGCCGCCATGACTGATGTGCTGCGGCGCGGTAGGGCCTCGCTGGCGTTCAGCTTCTTCGCCCAGGGCGCCGCCTTCGCCCTGCTCGTGACCCGCATCCCGGCCGTCCAGGACCGGTACGGCGTTTCCGACGCGCTGCTCCCGGCCTTCCTGGCCGCCGTACCGATCCTCGCCGGTGTCGGCAGTGTGACCACCGAGCAGCTGGTGAAGCGGGTCCGGCCCAGCCGGCTGCTGCGCTGGTCGCAGCCGGTGGTGCTGCTGGCGCTGCTCGGGGTGGGGGCCGGCGGGCAGGGGCAGGTGGCCGCGCTCGCGGTGGCGCTCGGCGGGTTCGGGCTCGCGGTGGGCGCGCTGGACGCCTCCATGAACATGCTCGGCGTCAGTCTGCAGCGGACGTACGGGCGCAGCATCATGCTCAGCTTCCATGCCGCCTACAGCCTGGGCGGGATCGTGGGCGCCTCGCTGGCCTGGGCCGGGGCGCACTGGCACCTCGCGCTCTGGGTGTCGTACCTGCCGGTGGTGGCGGTGCTGCTGCCGGCGGCGCTGGTGGGGAGCAGGTGGTACGTCGACGGGGAGCCGGCGCCCGTGGCGGACGACCGGGCCGGCGGCGGCGGTGTGGTGTTCAAGCTGCTGCTTCCGCTGTGCCTGGTGATGACCTTCGCGTACATCGGGGACTCGACGGTCTCCAACTGGAGCGCGAAGTACCTGAAGGACGTGCTGGGCAGCTCGGAGCAGCTGGCGACGGTGCCGTACAACGTCTACATGATCACCACGCTCGTCGGCCGGGCCGTCGGGGACTACGGGGTGCGGCGGCTCGGGGCCGTGACCGTCGTGCGGCTGGGCACGCTGGTGGCGGCCGGCGGGTTCGCGGTGGTGGCCGTGGCGCCCGGGGCGTGGATCGGGATGCTCGGTTTCACCCTGCTGGGTCTGGGGCTGTGTGTGCTCGTGCCGCAGACGTTCGCGGCGGCGGGGCGGATGTTCCCGGGGGCTTCGGACACGGCGATCGCCCGGCTGAACATCTTCAACTACGTGGGTTTCCTGATCGGTTCGCCGTTGGTCGGGACCCTCGGCGACACCTGGAGCTATCGCGCGGCCATGCTGGTGCCGATGGTGTTGGTGCTGGTGACGTTGGTGTACGCCAGGTCGTTCGCCGCTCAACCGGACCGATACGGTGGCGGGCATGAGCGGCCGCGCACAGCTGATGTGGGACGAGGCAGTAACGGGCTATGACTTCGGCAGGGACCATCCGATGGACCCCGTCCGGCTGGAGCTGACCCGGAAACTGGTGGGTGCCTTCGGGCTCGACCGGGAGATGGAGGTCGTGGCGGCGAAGCCGGCCGGCGAGTCGACGCTGCGGCTGGTCCACCGGGAGGACTACATCGACGCCGTGAAGGCCGCGTCCGCGGATCCCGCGGGTGCCGACGGAGCCTACGGGCTCGGCACGGTCGACGACCCCGCGTTCGCCGGGATGCACGAGGTGTCCGCGCTGATCGCCGGCCAGTCGGTGGGGGCCGCGGAGGCGGTGTGGCGGGGGGACGCCGACCACGCCGTGAACTTCGCGGGCGGGCTGCACCACGCGATGCCCGGGGGCGCGTCGGGCTTCTGCGTCTACAACGACGCCTCGCTGGCGATCGCCCGGCTGCTGGAGCTGGGCGCCGAGCGCGTCGCCTACGTGGACGTCGACGTGCATCACGGGGACGGGGTCCAGGCGGCGTTCTGGGAGGACCCGCGGGTGCTGACGATCTCGCTGCACGAGCATCCCCGTACGTTGTTCCCGCAGACCGGGTGGCCGCAGGAGACCGGCGCCGGGGACGGGGAGGGCGCCGCGGTGAACGTGGCGCTGCCGGCGGGCACCGGGGACGCGGGGTGGCTGCGGGCGTTCCACGCGGTGGTGCCCGAACTGCTGGCGGAGTTCCGGCCGCAGGTGCTGGTCTCGCAGCACGGTGCCGACACGCACTTCGAGGACCCGCTGGCCCATCTCGCGGTGTCGCTGGACGCGCAGCGGGCGGTGCAGGTGGCGTGTCACGAGCTGGCGCACGAGCACGCCGGGGGCAAGTGGGTGGCGCTCGGGGGCGGCGGTTACGCGGTGGTCGAGGTCGTGCCGCGGTCCTGGACGCATCTCGTGGCGATCGCCGCGGGGCGGCCCGTCGCTCCGGAGACGATGATTCCCGACGAGTGGCGGCAGCAGGTCTACGCCCGGACCCGGCAGCCGGGACCGCACCGGATGACCGACGGCCGGTGGCCGGTGAGTTGGGCCGCCTGGGACGAGGGGTACGACCCCGCCGACCGCCTGGACCAGGCCGTGCTGGCGACGCGCCGGGCGGCGTTCCCGCTGCGGGGGCTGCTGCCCTAGCGCAGCGCTCCGTGGCAGTGGTGAGGCGGGAGGCGTTAGGCCGACCGTGCGGTCTTCTCGCCGTTCCGCTGCCCGCCACCGGGCCGATGGGCCACCATCGCACCGTGTCGCCCCCTGCCGACCTCCGCGCGCACCTGCTGGCCGCCGGGCTGGCCGGGTTCGTGGGGACCTCGCGTGAGGACAGCCTGCGCAGTTACCGGCTGTTCGCGGCCCGGGATCCGCGGCTGTTGATCGGAATCGACCCGGAATGGCCGTGGGAACAGCCGGACTTGCTCGCGTTGATGGCGGAGAAGTGCGGGGTTTCGGCCGACCCCCGGCACACGGCCGGCCCCGACGTGATCGATCCGGAGCGCACGCTGGCCGCGCTGGACGCCTTCGCGGAGCGGATCGGCGAGGTCGCCCGGCGGGGCGCGCCCGTGCTGTTCGGCACCGGGCACCCACAGCGGCTGCTCGGTTTCTACGCCGGCCTTGCGGACGCGCTCTCGGCGGCGGGGTGTGAGGTGCTCACCCCTGCGCAGGGTCGCTGTGTCGACATATTGACCCGGTTCGGTCTACGTACGTATCGCGTCGACTACCTACGTGGTGTTGCCCTGGTGCGGGAACCGGAGGCCGAGCGCCCCGGTGGTGAGCCGGGCGTCCACAGTCATTCGCCGCTCCCGGTTCGGGTCGTGCTCGAGGCCGCGGCGGAGCGCGGGGGGCCGCTGCCCGAGCTCGTGGTGGGGGATCACGGGTGGCTCTGCGGTGCAGGTCAGCTGGGGTTCGAGGCGATCGGGCCGGCCGACACCGATGATCCGGCGCCGTTCGTGGGAGAGGCCGAGGGATCCGTGTCGGTCGTCGTTCCGGTTGACGACGGCGTGCGCTCGGAGCACTACCTCCCGCTCACCCGCTACGTGCTCAAACGAGCGTGTCTGTCACAGTAGGCAGGCGATGGGTGCACCTCTTCCCCACTCGCATCACCCGCCCCTACATTGGGGAGTGAGCACGCAACGACGAAGAGTCACCGGAAGGGGAAGCCGGTGGCCGTCGAGTGCGGAAGGTTCAGGTGTGTCATGGCTGCAGCTGGCGAGAGGCCTCTGAACGAGGTTCAGTTCCTGACCGTGGCGGAGGTCGCCACGGTGATGCGAGTGTCGAAGATGACCGTGTACCGGTTGGTGCACAGCGGTCATCTGCCCGCGATCCGGGTCGGGCGGTCGTTCCGTGTCCCGGAGCAAGCGGTACACGAGTACCTCCGCGACAGCTACGTGGGGGTGGAAACGGCCTGACGGTGTCCCCGGGAGACCGGAACACCCCTCGATTACGACCTCAGCGCTCGGTTGGGTAGGCTAGGCCCTCGTAGGTCGTGTGGGCCCATGGCGCCCAAACAACCGAGTGATGAGAAGTGAGCGAGGGTAGTCGTGGGCTCTGTTATCAAGAAGCGGCGCAAGCGGATGGCCAAGAAGAAGCACCGCAAGCTGCTCAAGCGCACGCGCGTTCAGCGTCGCAACAAGAAGTAAGCGACGCCGCGAGGGCGTACACCTGTGGCCTCCCACCCGTGCTGGTGGGAGGCCGCAGTCATGTCCGCAGGTACGGCGCGGGGCCCCCGGCATGTTCCGATGGAGGGGTTTCGGTCACCTCATGCATCGGGGGGTCATCACAGCGCAACATCGAACCGCTAAGTTGGCCGCACACGGGGAACGCGGAACTGGGGCAACGCGGAGAAGGAAGGCGCTGATCTTGGCGAAGGTCGTGCTCGTCACCGGAGTGGCCCGGCAGCTGGGCGGCCGGTTCGTGCGGCGGATCCAGCGGGACCCGGAGGTCGACCGGGTGATCGCCGTGGACGCGGTGCCGCCGGCGCACCATCTGGGCGGCGCCGACTTCGTCCAGGCCGACATCCGTAAGCCGACCATCGCCCGGGTGCTCGCCGAGACCGGCGCCGACACGGTCGTGCACATGGACGTCACGGGCACGGCCCTGGGCGGGGGCAACCGGGCCACGGTCAAGGAGACCAACGTCATCGGCACCATGCAGCTGCTCGGCGCCTGCCAGAAGTCGCCGACCGTGAAGCGCCTGGTGGTGAAGTCCAGTACGAACGTCTACGGATCGGCGCCGCGCGACCCGGCCGTGTTCACGGAGACGACCCCGCCCAAGTCCCTGCCCAGCGGCGGCTTCGCCAAGGACGCCGTCGAGGTCGAGGGGTACGTGCGCGGGTTCGCGCGGCGGCGGCCGGACGTGGCCGTGTGCGTGCTGCGGTTCGCGAACATCCTCGGCCCGGCCGCGGACAGCCCGCTCGCCTCGTACTTCGCGCTGCCGGTCCTGCCGACCGTGCTCGGCTACGACCCGCGGCTGCAGTTCGTGCACGAGGACGACGTCATCGAGGTGCTGCGGATCGCCTCGCACGAGCCGCGCCGGGGCACCCTCAACAGCGGCACCTTCAACATCGCCGGGGACGGTGTGCTGCTGCTCTCGCAGTGCTCCCGGCGGCTGGGCCGGCCCACCGTGCCGCTGCTGCTGCCCGCGGTCACCTGGGCCGGCTCCCTGGTCCGTACGCTGGGTATGACGGACTTCTCACCCGAGCAGATCCGGCTGCTCACCCACGGGCGGGTGGTGGACACGGTGCAGATGCGCGAGACGCTGGGTTTCACGCCCAGGTACACGACGGCGGAGACGTTCGCGGAGTTCGCACGGAGCCAGGGCCCCGGGCTGCTGCCGCCGGAGGCCCTCGCGGGGGCCGTCGACCGGATCGCCGCGCTGGCCGCCCAGACCGGCGGCCGGCCCACGACGCACAGCGCCAATTGAGGAGCGCAGCAACGATGGCGGACGCCAAGGTCATTCCGTTCGACGACGACCGGTCCCGCGGGAGCGCCGCGCAGCGGCCGGCGCGGCGCCGGAGCACGGGGAGCCGGCGCAAGGGCGAGAGCGCCGTGGTGCGCGGGGTGGGGGAGGCCGGGGAGCTCGGTGAGGTGCAGCCCCTGCCCGGCCGGGCGCAGACCCGGGAGGACGGCGCTGTGCGCCCCGAGGAGGAGTCGCCGGAACCGGCGGAGGCCGATGGGCACGACGGTGGGCTTGAGCGGCGTGTGGCGGCCGGACTGGCCTTCCTACGGCGCCGGCTGACCGGGGAGTACGAGGTCGACGACTTCGGGTACGACGAGGAGCTGACCGACCAGGTCCTGATGTCGCTGCTGCGGCCGTTGTACGAGAAGTACTTCCGGGTCGAGGTGAAGGGCGTCGAGAACATCCCCGCGGAGGGCGGGGCGCTGATCGTCGCCAACCACTCGGGGACGCTGCCGCTGGACGGCCTGATGATGCAGGTCGCCGTGCACGACCACCACCCGGCCGGCCGGCATCTGCGGCTCCTCGCGGCCGACCTGGTGTTCGTGCTGCCGGTGGTCAACGAGCTGGCCCGCAAGCTGGGGCACACGCTGGCCTGTTCCGAGGACGCCGAGCGGCTGCTGGAACAGGGCGAGTTGGTCGGGGTGATGCCGGAGGGCTTCAAGGGCATCGGGAAGCCGTTCGGCGAGCGGTACAAGCTGCAGCGGTTCGGCCGGGGCGGATTCGTCTCCACGGCGCTGCGGCAGGGCGCGCCGATCATCCCCTGCTCGATCGTCGGGGCGGAGGAGATCTATCCGATGATCGGCAACGCGAAGACGCTCGCCCGGCTGCTGGGCTTCCCGTACTTCCCGCTGACGCCGACCTTCCCGTGGCTGGGCCCGCTGGGCGCGATCCCGCTGCCCACCAAGTGGACGATCCAGTTCGGCGAACCGATCCCGACGGACGGCTATCCGCCGGAGGCCGCCGAGGACCCGATGCTGATGTTCAACCTGACCGACCAGGTACGCGAGCAGATCCAGCACACGCTGTACAAGCTGCTGGTGCAGCGCAGGTCGGTCTTCTTCTGACCTGTACGACGGCAGACCCGCACGACGACAGACTCTACGGCGAAGGGGGCGCCCCGCTCGGGTGGGGCGCCCCCTTCGCTCCGGCCGCGACGGCTAGTCCGCGTCCTCGCTGTCGATGCCGAGGCCGGGGAGCAGATCCGGGAAGAGCGGCGGGATGGTGATGTCCGGCTGACCCGACGGGGTCTTGCCGGCGGACGGCGAGCTGTTGTCGCCGCCGATCTTCGGCGGGTCGAGCAGACCGCCCGTGTCGCCCCCGATCAGACCGTCGCCGCTGCTGCCCGTGGCCGAGCCGCTCGGGCTGCCCGGGCTCGCGTGCCTGCCCGGGGACGGGGTGTCACCCGAGGAACTGGGCTCGGTCGACCGGTGGGTGTCGGAGGAGCCGGTGGACGCCGGGCCGGAGCCCCCCTGCCGCTTGCCGTGCCCGGGTTGGGCCGGCTGCTGGGGCAGCAGGGACTGCAGCGGGGCGACCTCTTCGTCTATGGCGTCGAAGACCGACGACACCTGCTGTTTGACGTCCCCGAGCTGCATGGGCAGCTTGTCGCTGAGCGTGCTCCACGCCTCACGATGGGACCGCGAGAAGGTGGAGAGTGCCTGGATGGGGCCCAGCGAATCGGGGTCGGCCTGGTAGGCGGCGTGCAGCAGGCGGTGGCCCTCGGCCACGTCGTGCTGCATGCCGGACAGGGTGCGGCGGATCTCCCCGATGGACTCGTGGTCGAGGTGACCGCCACGGCCGCGGTCCAGCAGCCGGCGGGCCTCGTTGAGCCGGGTGGAGGCCTGGTCGAGGTAGGTCTGGCCGCGCTGGTCGTCACCGTCGGTCAGATAGTTGAGCTTGAAGTCCTCGATCCCGCGTTTCAGGCCGTACAGCGAGTCGCCGGGCAGGGCGTCGGAGCTGGCGGCGGCGACCCCGCCGAAAGCCCCGGCGGCCACGCCGACGCTGAGCCCGCCCGCGGCGAGCCCCTTGGTCAGCCTGGAACGCGGGCGGAGTTTGCCCAGCGGGCTCGCCCGGTGTGCGCCCCGGGCCCTATGGGAGCGCTGTTCCGGTACCGACGCATCCGCCGCCCCGGTTCCCTCCTGGAGCATGGCCTCCATCGCGGCCACCAGTTGGGCGCGCTGGACGACCTTGACCTCGGGGTCGAGCTGCGGCTTGGGCAGCCCGCCGAGACCCGCCGCCAGGGCCAGCAATGTGCCCTGTTCGGCCGGTTCCCCGGCGGTCGGCGGCGAACCCGCCGGTGCTGCGGACTGCTCGGCCGCCGTGTCCCGGTCGGACTGCTCCTCCAGGGCCTGGGCGAAGGCGTTCGCCCGCCGGTGCGCCGATACATTCGCGATCACTGGCGGCACCTCCTCTCGTCATGACGGTCGACTCCCCAGGGGGTCCTGAGGGTTGCACGCCCACGACCACTTCCACACGATCGAGCGATCAGGGTCGGCCAGGACGTGACCACAGGGAGCCTGTATCCCGCACAACGACTGGCGCGGCACTTGGGTTACGGACGCCGGACGATCGGCTCGGAAAGGCAACGGGCTTTCACGCAGAGTGAGTTGCCCGTCGCCCTGAGTGGTGCGGGGCGCGGGCTTCAGCGTGCGTCGTCCGGCAGCAGCCGGGCGAGCGTCCGTACGGCACGGTACTGGAGGGTCTTGATGGCGCCCTCGTTCTTGCCCATGACCCGGGCCGTCTCGGCGACCGAGAGGCCCTGGAGGAACCGCAGGGTCACGCACTCCTGCTGCTGCGGGTTCAGCCGGCGCACGGCTTCCAGCAGGGCGGCGTTGGACAGGGACTCCAGGACCGAGTCCTCCGGGGAGCGCTCCACCTCGTTGGCGTCCAGCATCTCGCCGGTCGTGACCTCGAGGCGGAAGCGGCTGGACTTGAAGTGGTCGGCGACGAGGTTGCGCGCGATCGTCACCAGCCACGCCCCGAAGTCCCGGCCCTGCCAGGTGAAGGTGCCGATCCTTCTGAGCGCCCGCAGAAAGGTCTCGCTAGTGAGGTCCTCGGCGGTCGCCCGGCCGCCCACGCGGTAGTAGATGTACCGGTACACCGTGTCGCTGTACTGGTCGTACAGCCGACCGAAGGCCTCGGCCTCGCCCGCCTGGGCGCGCTCGACGAGGTCCATCATCCGGGCGCTGTCGCTGTCCGCGGCCGGGCGGCGGGCGGTGGCGGCGCCGCTGGGGCGCCCTCGTCTGCCGACCGCGGCGCCGCTTTCGGCCAGTGCGTAGCACGGGCCGGCGGGCGCGGCGGCGGCGAAGGCGGGGACGGCGTACGCGGTCGGGACAAAGCCGCGCATCGTCTCTTTGGCCATTGCGACCGTTGCGCGGAGCGTAGCCAGGCCCGAGGCGTCAACCCCGACGTGTGGGTACACGGGACTCCCAGAGGCAGAGCTTCCATCACGTGCAGTGCGGGACCGTTCACCCGCCGTAGCGACGAATGGGGTCTCGTTTGCGTCTGAGGAGAATAACGCTTCGTGCAGGCACTGCTACACCGAGTTGCTCAAATCATCGATTGCGTCGCTTCTGTTACCGATTGACGCCCCATCAAGGACCGTAGAGTGATCGATTTTTGAACGGAAAGGGGCGAGTTTCGGCGAAGTCCAGGGCATCTTGAAATGGCCGCGGCATAATTCGGGCGCGCGGCACGGAAACTGAGGGAGTGTGGGGCGGGGCGGGGCGGGGCGGGGGCGGGAGCGGCGGTGCGGCCGCTACCGGCGCCGTCGGCTCAGGGCGATCGCCGCCGCCGTGCCGCCGGCGACCGCGCCGACGCCGGCCGCCGCGGGGATGCCGACCTTGGCCGCCTTGCGGCCCGTCCGGTAGTCGCGCAGGCGCCAGTCTTGTTCGCGTGCGTGCCGGCGCAGCTTGGCGTCCGGGTTGATCGCGTAGGGGTGGCCGACCAGGCACAGCATGGGGATGTCGTTGTGGCTGTCGCTGTAGGCCGCACAGCGGGAGAGGTCGAGTCCCTCCGCCGAGGCCAGCGCGCGGACCGCCTCCGCCTTCGCGGGACCGTGCAGCGGCTCGCCGACCAGCTTGCCGGTGTAGACGCCGTCGACGGACTCCGCGACCGTGCCGAGCGCGCCGGTCAGGCCGAGGCGGCGGGCGATGACCTGGGCGATCTCCACCGGGGCCGCCGTGACGAGCCACACCTTCTGGCCCGCGTCCAGGTGGGCCTGGGCGAGGGCGCGGGTGCCCGGCCAGATGCGGTCGGCCATGTACTCGTCGTAGATCTCCTCGCCGATCGTCTGGAGCTCGACGACGCGGTGGCCCTTGACGATGGACAGTGCCGAGTCGCGGGCGTCCTGCATGTGCTCCGGGTCCTCGACACCGGCGAGCCGGAACCAGGCCTGCTGCCAGGCGAACCGGGCCAGGTCGCGCGTCTCGAAGAACTTCCGCTTGTACAGGCCGCGGCCGAAGTGGAACAGCGCGGCACCCTGCATCACGGTGTTGTCGAGGTCGAAGAAGGCGGCCGCCCTGTCGTCGCCGATCACCGGGAACTCGGGTTCCACCTCGGCGACCTGCGGGAACTGCGGCGCCTCCTGCGAGGACTTGCGGGCAGCCTCCGCCGAGGCCTCGCCTGCCAACACGCTCCGCGCCGTGGCGGAGCGCCTACGGGGAGTGAGCCATCCGAGAGCGGCCATGTCGTGAGCATAGCCAGTCTGTTCGGTGCTTCCGGAGTCGAGAGGTTGGAAGGGTGTGAACTCTCCGCGACCGGGCCGTTAAAGAACTGCCCGAAGACGACCGGTACGGCGGTGCCGGGCGCGCGAGAATGGCCGGTATGAGTCCCCTCTTCCGACGTAAGGCCGAGCCCCGTGAGCGGCTGGTCACCCTCATTCGCAAGCCCGGCTGCCATCTGTGCGACGACGCCGAACTCGTGCTCGACAAGGTCTGCGGAGAACTCGGCGTGTCCTGGGAGCAGCGGGACATCACCGAGGACCGGGAGCTGCACGACCGGTACTGGGAGCAGATTCCGGTCGTACTGATCGATGGTGAACAGCACACCTTCTGGCGCGTGAACGAGGAGCGACTCCGCCGGGCACTGACCGAGTAGTACAAATCCCCGAAAAGTCGCTTAGGATCAATGGCGGTTAGGTCTCGGGGGCGGGATTCGTGAGGAGAGTGTCCGGTTTTGCCCCCAGTAACGAAGGAACCTCGGTGTGTATACGCCGGTTCCCGCCAAGGGTGCGGAAGCCGCGTGACCCCGGTCACTTCTGCCGGGCAAATCGGACACCATCTTTGTGCACGCGTTCACAAAGACATAGCCTGCTGTCGACGGGGCGGTCCGGGGACGTATGACCGCCCACAGCCCCGCTCTACCCGCAGGAGCACCGTGGCAACTGGCCGAACACACCGACCGGCGACCCGTAGCCGAGGGATTCCCGAGGCCACCGTCGCCAGGCTTCCGCTGTACCTCCGAGCCCTGACGGCACTGTCCGAGCGCTCGGTACCCACGGTCTCCTCCGAGGAACTGGCCGCGGCGGCGGGGGTCAACTCCGCCAAGCTGCGCAAGGACTTCTCCTACCTGGGTTCCTACGGAACGCGCGGTGTCGGCTACGACGTGGAGTACCTCGTCTACCAGATCTCCCGCGAGCTCGGCCTGACCCAGGACTGGCCCGTCGTGATCGTCGGTATCGGCAACCTCGGCGCCGCGCTGGCCAATTACGGCGGGTTCGCCTCCCGCGGCTTCCGGGTGGCCGCGCTGATCGACGCCGACCCGGGCATGGCCGGGAAGCCCGTCGCCGGCATCCCGGTCCAGCACACGGACGAGCTGGAAAAGATCATCAAGGACAACGGGGTGTCCATCGGCGTCATCGCCACCCCCGCCGGTGCCGCCCAGCCGGTCTGCGACCGGCTCGTGGCCGCCGGGGTCACCTCCATCCTGAACTTCGCGCCGACCGTGCTGGCCGTCCCGGACGGGGTCGACGTGCGCAAGGTCGACCTCTCCATCGAGCTGCAGATCCTCGCGTTCCACGAGCAGCGCAAGGCCGGCGAGGAGACCGCGGCCGGGACCGGCGCCCTGCCCGCCGCCGCTCCCCGCGGCACGGCCGCCGACGACTCCACCGACCAGGGACCAGACGGGGACGTACCCGCCGTGATGCCGGCATGAGCCTTCTCGTCGTCGGACTCAGCCACCGCAGTGCCCCGGTCAGCGTGCTGGAGCGGGCCGCGCTGACCGCGGACGCCCAGACCAAGCTGCTGCAGGACACGGTCGCCGCCGAGCCCGCCACCGAGGCCGCGGTGCTCGCCACCTGCAACCGCATCGAGCTCTACGCCGACGTGGACAAGTTCCACGCCGGTGTCGCCGAACTGTCCACCCTGCTGGCGCAGCACAGCGGCGTCGGCCTGGAGGAGCTCACCCCCTACCTCTACGTCCACTACGAGGACCGGGCCGCCCACCATCTGTTCTCGGTGGCCTGCGGGCTGGACTCGATGGTCGTCGGCGAGGGGCAGATCCTCGGCCAGATCAAGGACTCCCTGGCCCGGGCGCAGGACCTGCACACCGCGGGACGGCTGCTGAACGACCTGTTCCAGCAGGGCCTGCGGGTCGGCAAGCGCGCCCACTCCGAGACCGGGATCGACCGCGCCGGGCAGTCCCTGGTCACCTTCGGCCTGGAGCAGCTGGCCGTCGGCACGGACGTCGGTGTCTGGGCCGAGGGCAAGAAGGCGCTGGTCATCGGTGCCGGGTCGATGTCGTCGCTGGCCGCGGCCACGCTCGCGCGGGCCGGGGTCGCCGAGATCGTCGTCGCCAACCGCACCGTCGAGCGCGCCGAGCGGCTCGCCCAGATCCTCACCGAGGGCGACGACACCGCCGTGGCCGCCCGTGCGGTGACCATGGACGCGGTGCCGGGTGAGCTGACACGTGCCGACGTCGTCGTCTCCTGTACCGGGGCGACGGGTCTGGTGCTCACGGCGGAGGCGGTCGCCCAGGCGGTCGAGGGCCGCACCGGACGGCCCGCCGCCGAGCTCGCCGACAGGGCCCCCGCGCCCACGCACGGCAAGGCCCCGCTGACCGCCGGCGCCGACGAGAACTGCCCGCTGGACCTGGCCGCCGCGCAGCCCGGTTTCTCCGTCATGGGGGAGGCGGCCGTGGCAGGCATGGACGCGGCCACTCTGGAGCAGCACGCGGCCTGGGTCGCCGGCGGCACCGTCGACCGCCGGGAACGCCGTACGCCCGAGTCGGACGCCGAGCTGATCACCGCGCTCGCCGCGACCGCCGCCACCGTCGGCCGCATCCCCGAGCGCCGCAAGCCCGAACCGGCCGCGGGGATCCCGCGTCCGGCGCCCTCCTTCTTCCTCCTCGACCTGGCCATGCCCCGCGACATCGACGCGGCCGTGCACCGGCTGGCCGGGGTGCGCCTGGTCGACATCGAGTCGCTGGCCGAGGCGTCCGCGGACGCGCCGATGGCGACCGACGTGGACCAGGTCCGGCGTATCGTCTCCGACGAGGTCGCGGCCTTCGGGGCGGCCCAGCGGGCGGCGCACATCACGCCGACCGTGGTCGCACTGCGCACCATGGCCGCCGACGTCGTCGCCGGTGAGATCGCACGGCTCGACGGCCGCCTGCCCGACCTGGACGAACGCCAGCGCGGGGAGATCCGGCAGGCCGTGCACCGCGTCGTCGACAAACTGCTGCACGCGCCGACCGTACGGATCAAGCAGCTCGCGGCCGAGCCCGGCGGCGCCGGGTACGCGGACGCGCTGCGCACCTTGTTCGACCTCGACCCCGAGACGGTCGCCTCCGTCTCCCGGGCCGTGGACAGCACAGACAAGAAGGACCGACCGGCATGACTGACAAGGCACTGAGACTGGGGACCAGGCGCAGCAAGCTCGCCATGGCCCAGTCCGGGCAGGTGGCGGAGGCCGTCCGCCGGGTGACCGGCCGGCCCGTCGAGCTGGTCGAGATCACCACGTACGGCGATGTCTCCCGCGAGGCGCTGGCGCAGATCGGCGGCACGGGCGTCTTCGTCACGGCGCTGCGTGACGCGCTGCTCAGGGGCGAGGTCGACTTCGCGGTTCATTCGCTCAAGGACCTCCCGACCACCCAGCCCGAAGAACTCGCCCTGGCCGCCGTGCCGCTGCGCGAGGACCCGCGGGACGTGATCGTCGCCCGGGACGCGCTCAAGTTCACCGACCTGCCGCGGGGCGCCCGCGTCGGCACGGGTTCGCCGCGCCGGATGGCGCAGCTGAACGCGTACGCCCGTGCCCACGCGCTGGACATCGAGACGGTCGCGATCCGCGGCAACGTGGACACGCGCATCCGGTACGTCCGCGACGGCGAACTGGACGCGGTCGTGCTGGCCGCCGCCGGACTGAACCGGATAGGCCGGATCGACGAGGTGACCGACTTCCTGTCGGTCGACACGGTTTTGCCCGCCCCCGGCCAGGGGGCACTGGCGATCGAGTGTGCCGCGGACAACGCGGACCTGATCGCGGCGCTCGGCGAGCTCGACGACCCGTTCACCCGGGTCGCCGTGACCGCCGAACGGTCCCTGCTCGCCGCCCTGGAGGCCGGATGCAGCGCCCCTGTGGGCGCGCTGGCCGACCTTCTGAGCGACGGGCAGATTGTCAAGGAAATGCGCCTGCGCGGCGTCGTCGGCACGACCGACGGCACCCGCACGGTGCAGCTGTCCACCACCGGTCCCGTGCCCCAGACGCACGAGCAGGCGATGGCACTCGGTCGCGAACTCGCCACCGAGATGCTCGCCCAGGGCGCGGCCGGTCTGATGGGGGAGCGAGCACAGTGAGCCCCACCACCCTTCCCGCCGGCCTCGAACACGGGCACGTCACCTTCCTCGGTGCCGGACCCGGGGATCCGGGACTGCTGACTCTGCGCGCCGTGGAGGCGCTGTCGAACGCGGACGTCCTGGTCGCCGAGCACGAGGTGCTCGACGTCATCCGGACGCACGCCCGGCAGGGCGTCTCCGTCGTGAGGACGGACGCCGACCCCTCCTCGGTCTCGCCGCCGGGCACGGGCACGCCGCAGCTCACGGTCGTTGACGGCACGTCAACCGCCGCCGCTGCCCCGGCCCCTGCCCGGGATGCCGCTCATCTTGTCATGGAGGCTGCGCGGGGCGGCAGGCGGGTCGTCCGTGCGGTGTCCGGGGACCCGGGACTTGATACGTACGCGGCCGAGGAAATGCTCGCCTGCGTCGCCGCCGGTGTGCCCTTCGAGGTCGTGCCCGGTGTGGCGGCGGCGGTCGGCGTGCCCGCGTACGCCGGTGTGCCGCTGCGCGACGCGCAGGGCGCGGACGTCCGGTTCGTGGACGCCCGTACCGCCTCCGACCGCTGCTGGACGGAGGTGGGCGCCTCGGACGGCACGGTGGTCGTCTCGACGACGCTGGACGCGGTGGCCGCCGCGGCCGGCGAGCTGGTCTCGGCGGGCCGCAAGCCGGACACCCCGCTGACGGTCACGGTCGCCGGTACGACGACCCGCCAGCGCACCTGGACGGCGACGCTCGGCACGATCGCGCAGACGCTGAAGCAGGCGAAGGTGCTGCCGTCGCCGGACGGCGGCCGGCCGGTGATAGCCGTGGTCGGCGAGCGTTCCGCCGCCGCCCAGCGCGACCAGCTGTCGTGGTTCGAGTCCAAGCCGCTGTTCGGCTGGAAGGTGCTCGTGCCGCGCACGAAGGAACAGGCGGCCTCGCTCTCCGACCAGCTGCGGTCCTACGGCGCCGTGCCGCACGAGGTCCCCACGATCGCGGTGGAGCCGCCGCGCACGCCCCAGCAGATGGAGCGGGCGGTCAAGGGCCTGGTCACGGGGCGCTACGAGTGGATCGCCTTCACGTCGGTCAACGCGGTGAAGGCGGTCCGGGAGAAGTTCGAGGAGTACGGCCTTGACGCTCGGGCTTTTGCGGGTATCAAGGTGGCTGCGGTCGGTGAGCAGACGGCGAAGGCGCTGATCGCCTTCGGCGTCAAGCCGGACCTGGTGCCGAGCGGGGAGCAGTCCGCCGCGGGTCTGCTGGAGGACTGGCCGCCGTACGACCCGGTGTTCGACCCGATCGACCGTGTCTTCCTGCCGCGTGCCGACATCGCCACCGAGACCCTGGTGGCCGGCCTGATCGAGCTGGGCTGGGAGGTCGACGACGTGACCGCCTACCGGACGGTCCGCGCGTCGCCGCCGCCGGCGGACACCCGCGAGGCGATCAAGGGCGGCGGCTTCGACGCGGTCCTCTTCACGTCCTCGTCCACGGTCCGGAACCTGGTCGGCATCGCGGGCAAGCCGCACAACGTGACGGTGATCGCCTGCATCGGCCCGGCCACCGCCAAGACCGCCGAGGAGCACGGCCTGCGGGTCGACGTGATGGCTCCCGAGCCGTCGGTGCACAAGCTGGCGGAGGCGCTGGCCGACTTCGGCAGGAAGCGCCGGGCGGCCGCGCTGGAGGCGGGCGACCCCGTCACCCGGCCCAGCGAGCGACGGCCGGGAGCGCGCAGGCGCCGGTCGACGACGTGAGCGCCGGGCGGCCGTGAGGCCCTGAGGCGATGAGGAGGCGGGACGTGTCGTGAAGGCGCGTCCCGCCTTTCGCCGTCCGCCCCCGGCGCCTCCCGGGGCGAGTTGTGTGCATGCCATGATCGGGCGCATGCGCGAGTACGCCGTGTACGCGGAGATCGTCTACTGGCGGCGGAGCCTGTGGAACGGGGCGCGCTGCGTGCCCGTGGTGCTGAGCCGGTTCCCCGGTGAGCTGCGGGCCGAGGACCGGGACGGGCAGGTCGTCGTCCAGGGCGATCCCCGGGAGGTGGAGGGCCGGTTCACCCGGCTCGGGACCCTGCTGATCACCGTCCGCGGGAAGCGGTACGCCCTGGTCGGGCGGGGCGGTGGCATGTCTCCGGTGCCGAGTCCCGAGCAGCGGGCCGCGGTGAGCGCCTTCGGGGCCTCGTCGCCCGCGGCCGGGGGAGCGGTCGACCAGGTCCTCAACGCCGGCGCCGGCGCGCGGATGCGCGCCTGGCACGCCCGGCTCGGCGGGGCCGGCGCCCGGCTGTGGTGAGCCGCCCCGCGGCGGCCGTGCGCCGACGCCGCGTCGGCAAAGGCGCGCCCCGCGCGGGCGTAGCGTAGAAGGCATGACGAAGTACGGATCCTTTCCCGGTACGCGTCCCCGGCGGCTGCGGACCTCGCCCGTCATGCGGCGGATGGTCGCCGAGACGCGACTGCACCCCGCCGACTTCATCCTCCCGGCGTTCGTCCGGGAGGGCGTCTCCGAGCCGGTGCCGATCTCGGCGATGCCCGGTGTCGTGCAGCACACCCGGGACAGCCTGAAGAAGGCCGCGCTGGAGGCCGTCGAGGCCGGGGTCTCCGGGATCATGCTGTTCGGCGTGCCGGAGGAGAGCAAGAAGGACGGTCAGGGCACCGTCGGCACCGACCCGGACGGGATCCTCCAGGTCGCGTTGCGCGACGTGCGGGCCGAGGTCGGCGACGACCTGCTCGTGATGTCGGACCTGTGCCTGGACGAGTTCACCGACCACGGGCACTGCGGGGTGCTGGACGCCGAGGGCCGGGTCGACAACGACGCCACCCTGGAGCGGTACGCCGAGATGGCCCAGGTGCAGGCCGACGCCGGAGCCCATGTCGTGGGCCCCAGCGGGATGATGGACGGCCAGATCGGCGTGGTCCGCGACGCGCTCGACCAGATCGGCCGCGAGGACGTCGCCATCCTCGCCTACACCGCCAAGTACTCCTCCGCCTTCTACGGCCCCTTCCGCGAGGCCGTCGGCTCCTCGCTCCAGGGCGATCGCAAGACCTACCAGCAGGACCCGGCCAACTGGCGCGAGTCCCTGCGGGAGCTGGAGCTGGACCTCGCCGAGGGCGCCGACATGGTGATGGTCAAGCCGGCCGGACCGTACCTGGACATCGTCGCCCGGGTCGCGGACGCCGTGGACGTGCCGGTCGCCGCCTACCAGATCTCCGGTGAGTACTCGATGATCGAGGCCGCCGCCGAGAAGGGCTGGATCGACCGCGACCGCGCCATCTTCGAGACCCTGACCGGTATCAAGCGGGCCGGGGCGCGGAACATCCTCACCTACTGGGCCACCGAGGCGGCCCAGAAGCTGCGCTGACCCACCGGCGGAGACGGCGGCCCAGCGCCGCCGTACGGGCGGTGTCCGGATCCCGGAATTATCGGTGTATTCGACACGCAACTCCCTATGCTCCGGACGGAGACGATCCACCGAGCCGAGGAGAGCCGCGCCATGACCGTCACCGAGCCGGCACCGCCCACCGCGCCCGTCCCGCCGCTCGCCGAGCGCGCCCGCAGTGTGGGCGGTTCGCCCGTGCGGGACATCCTCGCGGTCACCGCCCGCCCCGAGGTCATCAACTTCGCCGGCGGCCTCCCGGCACCGGAACTCTTCGACCGGGAGGGCATAGCCGCCGCGTTCCGGGACGTGCTGGCCGAGGCCCCGGCCCGGGCGCTGCAGTACTCCACCACCGAGGGCGAGCCGGCGCTCCGGGCCGCGCTGGCCTCCCGGATCACCGCCCAGGGGCTGCCCACCGCGCCCGACGACCTCCTGATCACCACGGGGTCCCAGCAGGCCCTGTCCCTGCTGGCGACCGCGCTGCTCGAACCCGGCGACACCGTCCTGGTCGAAGACCCCTGCTATCTCGCGGCACTTCAGGTGTTCGGCCTGGCCGGCGCCCGGGTGGTGGCCGTGCCCGGCGACGAGGACGGAGTGGATCCCGAGGCCCTGGCGGAGGCCGTCCGCCGCGAGCGCCCGAAGCTCCTCTACCTCGTCCCCACCTTCCAGAACCCCACCGGCCGGACGATGCCCGCGCCGCGCCGCGAGGCGATCGCCGCCGTGGCCGCCCGGCAGGGCGTGTGGATCGTCGAGGACGACCCCTACGGCGAACTCCGTTACGACGGCGAGCGCGTGCCCTGGATCGCGTCGTTCCCCGGCGCCGCGGACCGGACCGTCCTGCTCGGTTCGTTCTCCAAGGTGATGGCCCCCGGCCTGCGCCTGGGCTGGCTGCGCGCCCCCGCCGGGCTGCGCCGGGCGTGCGCGGTCGCCAAGCAGGCGGCCGACCTGCACACGCCCACCCTCAACCAGCTCGCCGCCTGCCGCTACCTGGGCGTGCTCGACGCCCATGTGGAGCGGGTGCGGGCCGTGTACGGCGCCCGCCGGGACGCCATGCTGGCGGGCCTTCCCGGTGCCCTGCCGGCCGGTTCGCGGTGGAGCCGGCCCGAGGGCGGCATGTTTCTCTGGGCGCGCCTGCCGGAGGCCTACGACACGGTCGCGCTGCTGCCGCGGGTGGTGGAGCAGCACGTCGCCTACGTCCCCGGCGCTCCCTTCTACGCCGGGGAACCCGACCGCTCCACCCTCCGGCTCTGCTTCGTCACACAGACGCCGGAGGAGATCGCGGAGGGGCTGCGCAGGCTGGGCCGGGGTCTCAGCGGCTGAGGGCGCGGGCGGGCGTCAGTCCCACCAGAAGGTCCAGGTGTGGCTGCCGACGAGGTCCTTGGCGTAGGCGCGCAGCGGGTCCGGCCCGTCCTCCAGAGCGGTGTCCGGGCAGAACGCGAAGTGCTCCGCCGCCACGGCCTCGGCGGCCTCCCGGGTGGTCGGCGGAGCGGCGACGGAGACGATCAGGGTGTCCGGGCCGAGGGCCACGACCCGTATGCCGAACCGGTCCTCCCAGGAACGCAGCACCGCGCAGATACGCGCCACGTCCGCCTCGTAGTTGACCGGGCCGGTCCAGCCGACGGCCGCGGGGATGTCGGCGGACCGGCGCGCGGGGACCAGGGCGAGGTGCGCCTCCTCGATCTCGGCGTCCCGGCCGCTCTTCAGCGCGTCGGCGACCTGCGCGGCGCGGGTGTCCGGGTCGGCGGAGAGGGCGCCGGGCGGTGCGAGGCCGGGCCACTGCCGCCCGAACGGGGCGAGGTCCTCGGCGGCTTCGTCGTAGGCCGCCTCCTCCTCCCAGTACTCCGCGAGGACGTCCTCGGCGTCGTGGTCGCCCGGGTAGGACGTCTCGCCGGGCAGGAACACCCAGTCCTGGAGGCTGCCCGAGGAATCGCTCAGGTCCACGAGCACCGGCAGCAGACCGATGCGGGACGCCGGGGCGCCGAGGGCCTTCCAGGTCCCCGGCGCGGCCGGCTTCTCCGCGTACCACAGCAGCGGTTCGTGCCACGGCCCGTCCTGAGCCAGGTCGAACAGCCTGCCGGGCGGCAGTTGCAGCCCCAGGGAACGCCCGCTGGGGTCGGTGGCCAGCCGGGGCAGCGGATTGGGAAGAGTCGCCATGCCGCCGACTGTAAACGCCCCCACTGACAACGCCGTTGGCGCCTCCGCGACGGCATCCCGGGCGGCCGTGGTGGTGCTCCACGGCCCCCGGAGGCCGCGCGTCAGAGCTTCTCGGGGGTCCTGATGCCCAGCAGGGCCATGCCCCGGTGCAGGGTGCGGGCGGTGAGGTCGACCAGGAAGAGGCGGTTCTCCACCTGCTCCGCGGTGTCGGCCTTCAGGACCGGGCACTGGTCGTAGAAGGTCGTCAGCAGCGACGCCAGCTGGTACAGGTACGCGGCCAGCTTGTGCGGCTCGTAGTCCGCCGCGACCTCCAGGACCGTCTCCGCGAACTGGTCCAGGTGCAGGCCGAGAGCGCGCTCCGCGGGGGCCAGTTCCAGCTCCGGGTGGGCGGCCGGGCGGGCCTCGCCCGCCTTGCGCAGGATGGACTGGACGCGAGCGTACGCGTACTGGAGGTAGACGGACGTGTCGCCGTTCAGCGAGACCATCTGGTCCAGGTCGAACTTGTAGTCCCGGACCGCGGAGGTCGACAGGTCCGCGTACTTCACCGCGCCGATACCGACGTAGCGGCCGTTCTCGGTGATCTCCCGCTCCGTCAGACCGACCTTCTCGGCCTTCTCGCGGACGACGGCGGTGGCCCGCTCGACGGCCTCGTCCAGCAGGTCCTGGAGCTTGACCGTCTCACCGGCACGCGTCTTGAACGGCTTGCCGTCCTTGCCGAGGACCGTGCCGAAGGCCAGCTGGTGCGCCTTGACGTCGTCGTTCAGCCAGCCGGCCCGGCGGGCGGTCTCGAAGACCATCTTGAAGTGCAGGGCCTGCCGGGCGTCCACCACGTACAGCAGCGTGCTCGCCTTCAGGTTGAAGACGCGGTCGCGGATCGCGGACAGGTCGGTGGCCGCGTAGCCGTAACCGCCGTCCGACTTCTGCACGATCAGCGGCACCGGCTTGCCGTCGGGGCCCTTGACGTCCTCGAAGAACACGCACAGCGCGCCCTCGGAGCGGACGGCGACACCCGACTCCTCCAGCATCCGGCAGGTGTCGGCCAGCATGTCGTTGTAACCGGACTCGCCGACGATGTCGGGGTCCTGGATCTCCATGTCCAGCTTCTCGAAGACGGAAAAGAAGTAGATCTTCGACTCGTCCACGAACTTCTGCCACATGGCGAGCGTCTGCGGGTCGCCGGCCTGGAGGTCCACCACCCGGCGGCGGGCGCGCGTCTTGAACTCCTCGTCGGAGTCGAACTTCCCCCGCGCGGCCTTGTAGAGGCGGTCGAGGTTCGACATCGCCTCCTCGCCGGTCACCCGGGCGTCCTTGTGGTCCAGCTCGTGCGGGTGCTCGTCCAGGTACTGGATGAGCATGCCGAACTGGGTGCCCCAGTCGCCGATGTGGTGGCGGCGCACCACGTTCTCGCCGGTGAACTCCAGCAGCTGCACCACCGCGTCGCCGATCACCGCCGACCGCAGGTGGCCGACGTGCATCTCCTTGGCCACGTTCGGCTGCGCGTAGTCGATCACCGTCGTGCCGGGGTGCCCGGCGTACGGCACGCCGAGGCGGCCGGTCTCGTCCGCGTACCGCGCGGCGAGGTTCTCGGTGATCGCCTTGTCCGCGATCGTGATGTTGAGGAAGCCGGGGCCGGAGACCTCGACGTCCTTGATCACGTCGCCCGCCACCACCTGGGAGACGACCTGGGTCGCCAGCTCCCGGGGGTTGGCCTTCGCCTTCTTGGCCAGCGCCAGGATGCCGTTGGCCTGGAAGTCGGCCCGGTCGCTTCGTCGCAGCAGCGGGTCCGCGCCGGCGGCCTCCGGCAGGGTGGCCGAGAGGGCGGACGCGAGGTGCTGCTGGACGGAATCGCTGAGGGACGTGACCGAGGCCATAGGAATGGGTGCCGTTCTCCTCGTGGGGTGGATATACCCGGTCAGTATCCCACGGCGGGTAAAGCCGTTTTCGCGGGCGCAAGCCCGTCTGTGAGAATGGAGTGTCACCCCGTTCAGAAAGAAGGACGTGCCGATCGTGGCTCAGAGCACCGAGACCACCGACTGGGTCTCCCGTTTCGCGGATGAGGTCATCGAGGAGTCGGAGCGTCGGGCCCCGGGCAAACCGGTCGTCGTCGCGTCCGGCCTCTCCCCGTCCGGGCCCATCCACCTCGGCAACCTGCGTGAGGTCATGACCCCGCACCTGGTCGCCGACGAGATCCGCCGCCGCGGCCACCAGGTCCGGCATCTCATCTCCTGGGACGACTACGACCGGTACCGCAAGGTCCCGGCCGGTGTCGCGGGCATCGACGACTCCTGGGCCGAGCACATCGGCAAGCCGCTGACCTCGGTGCCGGCGCCCGAGGGCTCCGCGTACCCGAACTGGGCCGAGCACTTCAAGGCCGTGATGGTGCAGGCGCTGGCCGAACTGGGCGTCGAGTTCGACGGGATCAGCCAGACCGAGCAGTACACCTCGGGCGTCTACCGCGAGCAGGTTCTGCACGCCATGCGGCACCGCGGCGACATCGACGCGATCCTCGCCCAGTACCGCACGAAGAAGGCCCCGAAGAAGCAGCAGCAGAAGGCCGTGGACGACGCCGAGCTGGAGGCCGAGGAGGGCTCGGGCGCCGCGGCCGAGGACGACGGCAGCTCCGGCTCCGCCGGGTACTTCCCGTACAAGCCGTACTGCGGCGGCTGCGGGAAGGACCTGACCACGGTCACCTCGTACGACGACGAGACCACCGAGCTGGCGTACACCTGCTCCGCGTGCGGCTTCGCGGAGACCGTCCGGCTCAGCGAGTTCAACCGCGGCAAGCTGGTCTGGAAGGTCGACTGGCCGATGCGGTGGGCGTACGAGGGCGTGATCTTCGAGCCGAGCGGGGTCGACCACTCCTCGCCCGGGTCGTCGTTCCAGGTCGGCGGGCAGATCGTCGGCATCTTCGGCGGCAAGCAGCCGATCGGCCCGATGTACGCCTTCGTCGGCATCTCCGGCATGGCGAAGATGTCGTCCTCGCGCGGTGGCGTGCCCACCCCCGCGGACGCGCTCACGATCATGGAGCCGCAGATCCTGCGGTGGCTGTACGCGCGCCGGCGGCCCAACCAGTCCTTCAAGATCGCCTTCGATCAGGAGATCCAGCGGCTCTACGACGAGTGGGACAAGCTCGCGGCCAAGGTCGCCGACGGTTCCGCCCTGCCGGGTGACGTGGCCGCGTACACCCGTGCCGTCGGCACCGCCGCCGGTGAGCTGCCGAAGACGTCGCGTCCGCTGCCGTACCGCACGCTCGCGTCCGTCGCCGACATCACCGCCGGACACGAGGACCAGGCCCTGCGCATCCTCTCCGAACTGGACCCGGAGCAGCCGCTCGGCTCCCTGGACGAGGTCCGGCCGCGCTACGACCGCGCCGAGGCGTGGATCAACACCCACGTCTCCGCCGACCAGCGGACCATCGTGCGCGACGAGCCCGACGCCGAGCTGCTGAAGTCCCTCGACGAGGCGTCCCAGCAGTCCGTGCGGCTGCTGCTCGACGGGCTCGCCGAGCACTGGTCGCTGGACGGGCTCACCCACCTGGTCTACGGCGTGCCCAAGGTGCAGGCCGGGTTCGCCGCCGACGCCACGCCCAAGGAGCTGCCGCCGGAGATCAAGACGGCCCAGCGGACCTTCTTCGCCCTGCTCTACCACCTGCTGGTGGGGCGGGACACCGGGCCCCGGCTGCCCACGCTGCTTCTGGCGGTCGGGCAGGACCGGGTGCGCGAGCTGCTCGGGCAGTAGGCGGACAGCAGGCGGCGATCGGAAGGGGCCCTCCACCAGGGAGGGCCCCTTCCGTCTGTCCTGTCGCCGCTGTTCTGTCTCCCGTGCCCGGACGCACGCCCTCAGGCGATGTGGTCCTCCTGGAGTTCCGCGGTGTGGCGGTTGGCGAAGCGGTTGACCATCCGTTCGGCCTCGCCCTTCGGCAACGCCATGCCGAAGGTCGCCTCGACGTCGTCCTTGAACTGGGCGGGGGTCGGGTAGCTGCCGTCGATCGACTTGCGGAAGACCAGGTAGAAGTCCTCCTCGGTCGGCTCCGGCTCCGGAGTGCCGCCGCCCTCGCCGAGCTCCCGGGTGCGGTGGGCGGTCACCGGGATCGGGAAGCTGCCGGTCTCCTCCGGGGAGGGCTGCTGGAACCGCTCCGGAACCTGCTCCTCGTACCAGTCCTCGTACTGCTCCTCGGGCTCGTACAGCGCCTCGGGGGGCGGTTCGTAGGCGGGGTCGTAGCCGCCGTGGTACTCGATCTCGCGCTGGGACTGGAACCAGGGGCTCTGCTCGTCCACCGGCGGCTCGGGGCGCTGCTGACCGGGAGCCCCCGCCTGCCGCGGTATCGGCACCCCGGCGCCGTCGCGGGCGCCCGCGCCCGCGGGGCCGTCCACGGCCGCGTCGGCCGCCACGAGCTGCGGCTGCCGCGTGACCACCGGCAGCACCGCCGGTTCGATGCCCGCCGCCAGCAGGCCCGCCGGGGCCGTCTCCGCCAGCGGGACCCCGTAGCGGGCCAGCCGCAGCGGCATCAGCGACTCCACCGGAGCCTTGCGGCGCCAGGCGCGGCCGAAGCGGGAGCGCAGCCGCGCCTGGTAGACGAGCCGCTCCTGCTCCAGCTTGATCACCTGGTCGTAGGAGCGCAGCTCCCACAGCTTCATGCGGCGCCACAGGAGGAAGGTGGGGACCGGCGAGAGCAGCCAGCGGGTGATGCGGACGCCCTCCATGTGCTTGTCGGCCGTGATGTCCGCGATCCGGCCGATGGCGTGGCGGGCCGCCTCGACGGCGACCACGAAGAGCACCGGGATCACCGCGTGCATGCCCACGCCCAGCGGGTCCGGCCAGGCGGCGGCTCCGTTGAAGGCGATCGTCGCCGCCGTCAGGAGCCAGGCCGTCTGACGCAGGAGCGGGAACGGGATGCGGATCCAGGTCAGGAGCAGGTCGAGGGCGAGGAGGACGCAGATGCCCGCGTCGATGCCGATCGGGAACACATACGAGAAGTTCCCGAAGCCCTTCTTGATGGCCAGCTCACGGACGGCCGCGTACGAACCGGCGAAGCCGATACCGGCGATGATCAACGCACCGGACACGACAACGCCGATGAGAACGCGGTGCATCCGAGTCAGCTGTGGCGCTGCCACTCGTACTCCCCTCCCATTGCGTGTTGTTGCGCGCAACAGAGTGGCACACGTGTGCGGTGAACGTGGTGCCGGTCAGCCCTTACGGGCCCTCCGCTCAGTTCTTCGCGGCGGACGACTTGGACGCGGACGCGCCGGCGGAAGGCGCCTTGGACGCGGACTTCGACGGCGAAGCCGACGCGGACTTCGACGCGGCCTTGGAGGGGGACGCCGAGCCCTTCGAGTCCGAACTCTGCCCGGAACCTTCACCGTTGGTCTTCGAGACGGACGCGACCACCTCCCTGAGCGCCTTCTCCGCGGCCTTCGTCAGGTCGCCGGCGGCCGGGGTCTTCTCACCGGCGAGACCGGCGCCGTTGTAGTCGAGGGTGACGACGACGTTCTCGACGCGGGCCACGACCGTCTGCTGCTTGAAGAGGCCTTCCTTCTTCTTCAGGTCGTAGCGCACCGTCGTCGCCTCCGCGCCCGTGCCGGACAGGGGGGTGGCCTTGACGTCCTTCGCGCCGTCCACACCCTGGGCGTCCCGGACCTGCCGGCTGTAGTACGTGTGCGCCTGCGCGTCGCCGGAGCCCCGGGCGGTGTCGGAGTCGAAGCGGAGCAGGGAGACGTTCAGCCAGCGGAACTGGGAGCCCTTGACGCCGTTGTTGTCCAGGCTGTTCCAGGCACAGGAGGCCCGGGTCGACGGGTCGTCCGAATTGCCCTTCTTGGCGGAGTCCGAGCCCTTCGGCACCAGATCGCCCAGCGTCTTCTTCGTCAGCACCGCGCACGCGTCCGGGAGCTTCTTGTAGGCCGCGGCCTGCACCGTCGGGGAGGCGCTGGCGGACGGCTTCGCGGAGCCGCCCGCGGACTGCTGGGCGGACGCCTCGTCACCGCCCTTGGCCTTGGAGTCGCCCGAGTCCGAGGAGCAGGCGGCGGTGATCAGAACCGCGGGGACGGCTGCCGCGCAGACAAGAGCACGGCGAAGGCGCTTGGCTCGCTGGTCAGTCTGGACACGGACGTCTCGCTGTGCTGCTCGCTGCATGGTTCCTTCACTCGTGACGCTCGGTGTTCGTGCGGGTTCCTGCGGGGCCCCACGGTACGCGGTGAGGGAGCTGTGCGGTTTGCGTTCGACTGCTTCGCGGACGGGCCGGGGTGGTTCCGCGAAGGCCGTCAACCGCCCAGTTCGTCGTCCAGTTGGGAGGCCAGCTCAAGGGCTCTGTCCTGCATTTCCTTGCTCTCGGGGACCGTTCCGGTGGCGGTCGGCTGCTCCTCGTACTGGATGGTGACGACGACGTTGGACGTGCGGAACACCACAGTCACCGTCCGCTGTCCGGCCGTCGAGCCGGACGGCTTGAGCCGGTCGTCGAGATACCCCTGGTCGCCGAGATCGGTCAGGACACGCGGCTGCAGGTCGTCCGGCGGGGCGCCGGCGGCGGACCCGGAGGCCCCGGACGCCGGGGTGGAGGGGGAGTCCGACGGGCTCGCCCCGCCGCTGTGGGAGGCCGTGGGGGTCGGGGTGCCGGCCGGGGACTGCGTCGTCGCCGAGCCGCTGCTCTGCTCGGGCAGGTCGGCGGCCGTCTCCTTGTCCTGGTACAGCGTCTTCGCCTGGTCCGCGTCGCTGACCGAGTTGTCGTACGACACCACCCGCTCGAAGTCGACCGACAGACGGTCGGTGGCGTCGGCGGACTCCACCTTCCAGCCGCACCCGACCTTGCGGTTGGTGTCGTAGGTGAGCGTGGCCTGGCCCTGGTAGGCCTTGTCGCGCTGGGAGGGGTCGGTGATCTGCTTGATGCCGGGCAGCAGCGAGTCGAGGCCGTCGTGGTCGATCGCGCCGCAGGGCTCGGGCAGGCTGCGGTACTTGCCCGGCTGGGCCGTGACCGTCGCCGTGCCGGCATCGCCCGGGTTGGCGTCGTCCGTCGGGCTCTCGTCCCCGGATCCGCTCGTGCAGCCGGCCAGCAGCACCGCGAGAAGAGCGGCGGTGCCGGGTAGGTACGCCTTGCGCTGCACGGTCGGGCTCCTCTCGACGGTGTGCGACACGGCGATGGCCGGTCGCTCGGTGCTCAGTGTCCCCGCTGGTTATTCGCTTGCCGCGGCGGGGCGCCCCCTGGAGACAATGTGTATCGCACGCACCGCGGTGGACGCCGGTCCCCTGTCCCTTTCCTGGACCTTGGCGCCGCTTTTGCGTTTTGTTGCTTCTAAGCCTTTTGTTGTCTTTGTCGGGGGAATGAGGAACGTATGTCGTACGTGGAGATGCCGGGCGCGAAGGTCCCGATCCGGATGTGGACGGACCCCGCGACGGTCGAGGACGTGGCCCTGCGCCAGCTCCAGAACGTGGCGACCCTGCCGTGGATCAAAGGTCTGGCCGTGATGCCGGACGTCCACTACGGCAAGGGCGCGACGGTCGGCTCGGTCATCGCGATGCAGGGCGCCGTGTGCCCGGCCGCGGTGGGCGTGGACATCGGCTGCGGGATGTCGGCGGTGCGGACGTCGCTGACGGCGAACGACCTGCCGGGCGACCTGTCCCGGCTGCGGTCGAAGATCGAGCAGGCGATTCCGGTGGGGCGGGGGATGCACGAGGATCCCACCGACCCCGGGCAGTTCCATGGTCTGGCGACCGCCGGGTGGGACGACTTCTGGAAGCGGTTCGACGGGATCGCCGATGCGGTCAAGTTCCGTCAGGAACGTGCCACGAAGCAGATGGGGACGCTCGGGTCCGGTAACCACTTCGTCGAGGTGTGCACCGACACCGACGGCGCCGTGTGGCTGATGCTGCACTCCGGTTCCCGGAACATCGGCAAGGAACTCGCCGAGCACCACATCGGCGTGGCCCAGAAGCTCCCGCACAACCAGGGCCTGGTCGACCGCGACCTCGCGGTCTTCGTCGCGGACACCCCGCAGATGGCCGCCTACCGCAACGACCTGTTCTGGGCGCAGGAGTACGCCAGGTACAACCGCACGCTCATGATGGCGCTCCTGAAGGACGTCGTCCGCAAGGAGTTCAAGAAGGCGAAGCCGACCTTCGAGCCGGAGATCTCCTGCCACCACAACTACGTGGCGGAGGAGCGGTACGAGGGCATGGACCTGCTCGTGACCCGCAAGGGCGCGATCCGGGCCGGCTCCGGGGACTACGGGATCATCCCGGGCTCGATGGGCACGGGTTCGTACATCGTGAAGGGCCTCGGGAACGAGCGGTCCTTCAACTCGGCCTCGCACGGGGCCGGTCGGCGGATGAGCCGCAACGCGGCCAAGCGGCGCTTCTCGACGAAGGACCTGGAGGACCAGACCCGGGGCGTGGAGTGCCGCAAGGACTCCGGCGTCGTGGACGAGATCCCGGGCGCTTACAAGTCCATCGACCAGGTGATCGACCAGCAGCGGGACCTGGTCGAGGTGGTGGCCAAGCTGAAGCAGGTCGTCTGCGTCAAGGGCTGACGAAGAAGGCCCACGAGGAAGGCCCCCGGCCGGTGCCGGGGGCCTTCCTCGTGCGGTCGGGGCTCACTTCGCGTGGCGCACGGCGTAGATCATGACGAAGGCCACGAAGTGGATGCCGAACAAGAAGTAGGCGAGGAAGTACCAGACCTGGCGTTCGTCCTTCGTCTCCTGGGCCAGGCGGCGCTTCTCGAAGGAGTCCTCGTCCGCCATCACCGCTCCCGGTGGACCTTGGTGTTGGAGGCCTGGGCGCGCGGGCGCACGACCAGCAGGTCGACGTTGACGTGGCTGGGGCGGGTGACCGCCCAGGTGATCGTCTCGGCCACGTCGTCCGCGCTGAGGGGCTCGGCGACGCCCTCGTACACCTTCGCCGCCTTCTCCTCGTCGCCGCCGAAGCGGGTGAGGGCGAACTCGTCGGTCCGGACCATGCCGGGGGCGATCTCGACGACCCGGACCGGCCGGCCGACGATCTCCAGGCGGAGGGTCTCGGCGAGGACGTGGGCGCCGTGCTTGGCGGCCACGTAGCCGCCGCCGCCCTCGTAGGTGCCGTGGCCGGCGGTGGAGGAGACCACGACGACCACGCCGTCGCCGCTCGCGTCCAGCTTGGGGAGCAGGGCCTGGGTGAGGTTCAGGGTGCCGAGGACGTTGGTCTCGTACATCGTGCGCCAGTCGGCCGGGTCGCCGGTGGCCACCGGGTCCGCGCCGAGCGCGCCGCCCGCGTTGTTGACCAGCACGCCGACCGTCTTGAAGGCGCCGGCGAACTCGTCCACGGCCGCGCGGTCCGTCACGTCCAGCTGGTAGGCGACCGCCGAGTGCCCGGCCCGGGTCAGCTCCTCGGCCAGGGCCTCGATGCGGTCCTTGCGGCGGGCGGTGAGCACGACGCGGTAGCCGGCCTCGGCGAGCTGCCGGGCCGTGGCGGCACCGATGCCGCTGCTCGCACCGGTGACGACGGCGATGCGGGAGGCGGCGGACGGGGCGGCGGTGGCCATGAGCTGCTCCTGGGGGAGAGGAATCGGCGTCGGTGGTAGGCGCTTTCGTCCAGCCTAGGCGAGGCTCAGCCGCTGTTCCTCGGCGCCCACATGATCACGGCCATGCCCGCGAGGCAGATCAGCGCACCGGTGATGTCCCAGCGGTCGGGGCGGAAGCCGTCGGCGACCACGCCCCACAGGATCGAGCCGGCCACGAAGATCCCGCCGTAGGCGGCGAGGATCCGGCCGAAGTGGGCGTCCGGCTGGAAGGTGGCGACGAAGCCGTACGCGCCCAGGGACAGCACGCCCCCGGCGATCCACAGCCAGCCGCGGTGCTCGCGCACGCCCTGCCAGACCAGCCAGGCGCCGCCGATCTCGAACAGCGCGGCGACGACGAACAGGGCGGCGGAGCGGAGGATCGGCATGGGTGCAGCTTCGCACGCGGGGGGCGTGTCACCTGTTGGAGGGCGCCTGGTCTGCCGCGCGCGTGGCATACATCCGTACGGCGGCCGGAACGGCGGCGTGCGGTGGTGAGGAGTGGTGAGGCATGCGGATGCGGACGTGGGTGGCGGCCGGGGTGTGCGCGGGCGCCGTCCTGACGCAGGGGAACGCGGTGGCCGCTCCCGTGCCGGAGACCGACCTGTCCTTCCACGGGACGGTGGTGATGAACGGGGACCAGGTGGAGGTGCGGCTGACCCCGCGCAACGACGGGCCCGGGGCGATCACGGACGCCACGGTGCGGCTGCGCTGGTCGGTGCCGCTGGTGGACCCGCAGTCGCTGCCTCCCCGATGCCTGCGTGAGGACGAGCGGACGGTGCTGTGCGCGACCGGGGCGCTGGCCGCCGAGGCGACGGGGGAGCAGCTGCGCGTGCCGGTACGGCTGCGTGAGCTGCCGCCGGAGGTGGAGGTGCGGCTGGAGACCGCGTGGAGCGGGGACGTGGTGGACAAGGACCGGTCGAACGACAGCCTGGCGGTGCTCGTGCTGGCCACGGGGGACACGTACGCCTTCTGAGCCCGCGGGTCAGGCGGGGTTCTGCTCGTCGTAGCGTTCGCGGGCCGTGCGGACCTCGTCGAAGTGGGCCTCGGCCCATTCCTTCACGGCGGTCAGCAGGGCGGCCAGGCCGGCGCCGAGCGGGGTGAGCTCGTAGTCGACGCGGACCGGCACGGACGGGGTGACCGAGCGGGTGACGATGCCGTCCCGCTCCAGGGCGCGCAGGGTCTGCGTGAGCATCTTGGGGCTGACGCCGGCGATCCTGCGGCCGAGGTCGCTGTAGCGCATGGGGCCGGCGGCGAGGGCGGCGACGACGAGGCCGACCCACTTGTCGCTGAGCCGGCCGAGCAGCTGGTTGGTGGGGCAGCTGCGCAGGAAGGCGTCGTAGTCGGCGCGGGCCTGCTCACGCCGCTGGGCGGCGGTCATGGTCGCCATGGGGGCTCTCCTCCGGGTCACCAACGCACTCTCGGGTAACTACTTACCTATGGATAGTAGCTCTCCTACGGTTGGTGCTGCGGCCGGGAAACCGGCCGGAGTTCGGACAACTGGCTTTTTCCCGAGGAGAGTTGACATGCGTGCTGCTGTGGTGAGGACGTTCGGTGGCCCGGAGGCGGCGGAGATCGTCGAGGTCGCGGTGCCGGAGCCGGGGGCGGGCCAGGTGCGGATCAAGGTGGCGGCCGGTGCGGTGAACCCGGTGGACCTGGCGGTGCGCGCCGGTCTGTTCGGTGGCCCGGAGGCGGCGATAGGGCTCGGCTGGGACGTCGCCGGGACGGTGGACGCGGTGGGTGACGGCGCGGCCTGGCAGGTCGGCGACGAGGTGGTCGCGCTGGTGCCGGGGGTGGCCGATCCGCTCGGTGCGCACGCCGACTACGCGGTGGTGGCCGCGGACGCGGTGGCCGGGGCTCCGGCCTCGGTGGACGCGGTGCACGCGGGCACCCTGCCGCTGAACGCGCTGACCGCCGCGCAGGCCCTGGACCTGCTGGATCTCGCGCCGGGGGCGTCGCTGCTGGTGACCGGCGCCGCGGGTGCGGTGGGCGGGTTCGCGGTGCAGCTGGCCGCGCGCCGGGGGATCACGGTGACCGGGCACGCCCGGCCGGGCGACGAGGAGCCGGTGCGTTCGTTCGGTGCCGCGCACTTCACCTCCGGGGGCGTCGAGCCGGCGAGTGCGGACGCGGTGCTGGACGCGGCGGTGCTCGGCCGGCCGGCGCTGGAGTGGGTGCGGGACGGGGGCGTGTACGTCGGCGTCCGCCCCGGTACCCAGCCCGCTCCGGTGCGCGGGGTGCGGACCGACGCCGTCCAGGTGCGCGCGGACGGCGCCCGGCTCGCGGAACTGGTCCGGCTGGTGGACGAGGGGGTGCTGACCCTCCGGGTGGCGGAGACCTACGCCCTGGCCGACACGGCGAAGGCCCACGCCCGCCTGGCCGAGGGCGGCCTGCGCGGCCGGGTGGTGCTGGTGCCCTGAGCCGAGGCGGGCTCGGTTGGCGGAGGGCCGGTTTCCAGGTGGGTCCGGGGTGGGACCGGGGAGGCGGGGAGCTGCCGGGCGGTCTCGGCCGGGCGCTGCCGGGCCGGCGCTGTGGGTGCGGCCGGGGGCCTGCCGCGTGAGCTCTCGGTGAAGCGGGGTGAGGGGCCGGCTGCCTGAGGGGCCGGGTGCGGCCGGACCCGGGAGCTCGGGTGGGCCGGCGGCTGGAGCGGCGGGTCCGGCTGTGAGGGGAGCGGGCGGGCGGCGCGGCGGTGGCGGGTGAGCGGCCGGCCGGCCGGACAAGGGCCGGGTGCCGCCGGTCCTGCGGGGTGCGGGTCGGCCGGGGGTGCAGGGTCCGGAGGGCGCGCAGGGGGAACGGTTCCCGCTGGGGTGCCGGTGGGCGCGGGGTCGGAATATCCGGGAGTGGGTGGTCGTTGGGCGGGACATAGTTGAAGCGTAAACAACTTGGAGGGTGAGCGACCATGCAGTTCGGGATCTTCACGGTCGGCGACGTCACGCCGGACCCGACCACCGGGCGTACGCCGACCGAGCGCGAGCGGATCAAGGCCATGGTCGCCATCGCGCTCAAGGCCGAGGAGGTCGGCCTGGACGTCTTCGCGACCGGTGAGCACCACAACCCGCCGTTCGTGCCGTCCTCGCCGACCACGATGCTCGGCTACATAGCGGCCCGGACGGAGCGGCTGATCCTGTCCACGTCCACCACGCTGATCACCACCAACGACCCGGTGAAGATCGCGGAGGACTACGCGATGCTCCAGCACCTGGCCGACGGGCGCGTCGACCTGATGATGGGCCGCGGCAACACCGGGCCGGTCTACCCCTGGTTCGGCAAGGACATCCGGGACGGCATCAACCTCGCCGTCGAGAACTACGCCCTGCTGCGCCGCCTCTGGAACGAGGACGTCGTGGACTGGGAGGGCAAGTTCCGCACGCCGCTCCAGGGCTTCACCTCGACGCCCCGCCCGATGGACGACGTGGCGCCGTTCGTGTGGCACGGCTCCATCCGGTCCCCGGAGATCGCCGAGCAGGCCGCCTACTACGGCGACGGCTTCTTCCACAACAACATCTTCTGGCCCGCCGACCACACCAAGCGCATGGTCGAGTTCTACCGGAAGCGGTACGCCCACTACGGGCACGGAACGCCCGAGCAGGCGATCGTCGGCCTCGGCGGTCAGGTGTTCATGCGCAAGAACTCCCAGGACGCCGTGCGCGAGTTCCGCCCGTACTTCGACAACGCGCCGGTGTACGGCCACGGGCCCTCGCTGGAGGACTTCACCGAGCAGACCCCGCTGACGGTCGGTTCGCCGCAGCAGGTGATCGAGCGGACCCTGTCCTTCCGCGAGTACGCCGGCGACTACCAGCGCCAGCTGTTCCTGATGGACCACGCGGGACTGCCGCTGAAGACCGTGCTGGAGCAGCTCGACATGCTCGGCGAGGAGGTCGTGCCCGTGCTGCGCGAGGAGTTCGCGAAGGGACGCCCGGCCGACGTGCCCGAGGCGCCGACCCACCAGTCCCTGCTCGCCGCGAAGGAGGCGACCGCCGTATGAAGCTCGTAGTCGTTTCGGCGGGACTGAGCGTCCCGTCCTCCACCCGGCTGCTGGCCGACCGGCTGGCCGCCGCGGTGGACCGGCGGACGCCGGTGCGGACCGAGGTCGTCGAGCTGCGTGACCTCGCCGTCGAGATCGCGCACAACTTCACCAACGGATTCGCCGGGAAGGCCCTCGCCGCCGCGCAGGACGCGGTCGCGGGCGCCGACGGGCTGATCGTCGTCACACCGGTGTTCAGCGCGTCGTACAGCGGGCTGTTCAAGTCGTTCTTCGACGTGCTGGACAAGGACGCGCTGGCCGGCAAGCCGGTGCTGATCGGCGCCACCGGCGGTACGGGACGGCACTCGCTGGTGCTGGAGCACGCGCTGCGGCCGCTGTTCGCGTACCTGCGGGCCGTGGTCGTGCCGACCGGGGTCTACGCGGCCTCTGAGGACTGGGGTGCGGAGGGGCTGGCCGAGCGGATCGAGCGGGCGGCGGACGAGCTGGCCGCCCTGCTGCCGCTGTCCGCCCGCCGGAGCGAACCCGAGGTCGTGCCGTTCGCCGAGCAGCTGGCCGCGCTGGAGCGCTGATCACCCTCCCCACCCGTGGCGGCGGCCACGGGTGGGGAGGGGGACGGGAGGCGTGCGGTGCGGGTGGGGGCTGTGACGGTGAGAGGGCGGTAAAAAGGGTGATCGTAGGCCCGCTCGCCCCGGCCGGAGCACCGCCGCCTTGGCAGACTGGACGAGTGCCCCAGACTGTGCTGCTCGCCGAAGACGACCGTGCCATCCGCCATGCCCTGGAGCGGGCCCTGACGCTGGAGGGCTACGAGGTGACGGCCGTCGCCGACGGGGTGGAGGCGCTGGCACAGGCCCACCGGACGCCGCCGGACGTGCTGCTCCTCGACGTGATGATGCCGGGCATCGACGGGCTCCAGGTATGCCGGGTGCTGCGGGCCGAGGGCGACCGGACGCCGATCCTCATGCTCACCGCCCTCGTGGAGACCGCCGACCGGATCGCGGGCCTCGACGCGGGCGCCGACGACTACGTCGTGAAGCCGTTCGACGTGGAGGAGGTCTTCGCCCGGCTGCGCGCCCTGCTGCGCCGTACCAGCGCAGTACCGGCCGGCGGCGGCACCGGCCCGGACACCGGCACCGCCCGTGACCTCCAGCTCTCCGACCGGCAGCTGGAGGCCGCCGGCATCCGCATGGACCTCCAGGCCCGCCGTGCCTGGCGTGGGCGGCGCGAGCTGGAGCTGACCCGCACCGAGTTCGAGCTGCTGGAGCTGCTGGTGCGCAACGCGGGCATCGTGCTCGACCACTCCACCGTCTACGACCGGATCTGGGGCTACGACTTCGGGCCCGGCTCCAAGAACCTCGCCGTGTACGTCGGCTATCTGCGCCGCAAGCTGGACGAGCCCGGCGCACCGCAGCTGATCCACACGGTGCGGGGCGTGGGTTACGTGCTGCGGGAGGACTGAGTGGGCCGCCCGCGGCGGCCGCCGGTCCCGCGCCGGCCCAAGCTCGTCTCCCTGCGCACCACGTTCGCCGTGTCCTTCGCGGCCGTCACCGCCGCCGTCACGATCCTGGTCGGCATCCTGTCCTACAGCTCCGCCGCCCGTCTGGTCCGCGTCGACCAGCAGTCGGTGTTCACCGAGGTCGTGCAGGACGTCCAGGACGAGGTGCGGCAGCACAGGATGGTCCCGGAGGACTTCTCCTCCTCCCGCCCCGGGCACGACCTGGTCCGGCCCGCCCGCACCGATGTGCAGGTGCTGGGCACCCGGGGCGAGATCGTCGACCACGGCAGCCCGGTGCTGCCCGTGACCTCCCGCGACAAGGCCATGGCGACCGCGCGGTCGGCCGGGAGGGTGGTCCAGCACAAGGACGTACGGGTCGACGAGGACCTGTTCCGCATCGCCACCGTCTCGCTCGGCGACGGACGGGGCGCGATCCAGGTGGCGCAGGAGTTCAGCGACACCGAGGACCTGCTGCGCACGCTCCAGCAGCGCACGCTCTATCTGATGGCGGCCGTCGTGGTCGCCGCCGGCCTGTTCGGATGGTGGCTGGCCCGGCGCATCACGCGCCGGCTGGTGATCCTGACGTCCGCCGCGGAGGACGTGGCGCGCACCCGGCAGCTGGGGATCGAGGTGCCCGTCGCGGGGCTGGACGAGGTCGGGCGGCTCGGGCGGGCCTTCGACCGCATGCTGGGCCGGCTCGCCCAGTCCGAGGAGGACCAGCGGCGGCTCGTCCAGGACGCGGGACACGAACTCCGTACGCCGCTGACCTCCCTGCGGACGAACATCTCGCTGCTGCGCCGGATCGACGAACTGCCGCCGGGCACGCGCGAGGAGCTGGTCGCGGACCTCGGGCAGGAGGCCCGGGAGCTGACCGACCTGGTCAACGAGCTGGTCGACCTCGCCGCCGGGCAGTCCGACGCGGAGCCCCCGCAGCGGGTGGACCTCGCCGATCTCGCCGAGGAGGTCGTGGGCGTGGCCAGGCGGCGCACCGGACGGCAGGTCGTGCTGCGCACGCGCGGTGACACGACGACCGACGGGCGGCCCGGGATGCTGCAACGGGCGATCTCCAACCTGGTCGAGAACGCGGCCAAGTTCGACCGGGGCGGCGAGGCGCCGATCGAGGTCTCGGTCACCGGGCCGGCCCGGCCGGGCACCGTGCGCGTGGAGGTGGCGGACCGGGGACCCGGTATCGCCGACGGCGACCTCATCCGTCTGTTCGACCGCTTCTACCGTGCCGCCGACGCGCGGTCCCTGCCCGGGTCGGGGCTCGGTCTGTCCATCGTGCGCGAGGTCGCCATGGCACACGGCGGGGCACCGTTCGCCTACCGGCGGGAGGGCGGTGGAGCGGTCATCGGGTTCACCGTCGGCGGCGGCATCGTCAGGAGCGGGGGCCCGCAGGGCGGGGGCTGAGGGATCCCCCCGGGACCTGCGGCTTTCCGGGACCGGCTCCCTATGACCCGCCTCCCCTTCCCGGGAAGGTGAGGAAGCCCTCCGCGCGGGCGCTGGCCAGGCCGATCCGCGGGATGTCGCTGCTCTTCGCGAAGAGGAGGAAGCGGGGCTCCCAGACCGGGCGGTACTTGGCGTTGGCGCGGTAGAGGGACTCGATCTGCCACCAGCGGGAGAAGAAGGTGAGGATCGAGCGCCACAGGCGCAGGACCGGGCCCGCGCCGAGGCGGGAGCCGCGTTCGAAGACCGAGCGGAACATCGCGAAGTTGAGGGAGACCCGGTCGATGCCCGACTCCCGCGCCCGCAGCAGGAGTTCCACCACCATGTACTCCATCAGGCCGTTCTCGCAGTCGCGGTCGCGGCGCATCAGGTCCAGGGAGAGGCCGTGCTCTCCCCAGGGCACGAAGCTGAGCAGGGCGCGCGGTTCGCCGTTCGCGTCGCGGCACTCCAGCATCACGCAGCGGCCGTCGGCCGGATCGCCGAGGCGGCCGAGGGCCATGGAGAAACCGCGCTCGGTGGCACCGTCGCGCCAGTGGTCCGCGCGGTCGACGAGCAGGGCCAGCTCGTCGGCGGGGATGTCCTCGTGGCGGCGGATGCGGACCGAGTAGCCGGCCCGCCGGACCCGGTTGTGGGCCTGCCGGACCACGCGCATGGCGCGGCCTTCGAGGGTGAAGTCGGCCAGGTCGACGATCGCCTCGTCGCCCAGTTCCAGCGCGTCGAGACCGTGCCGGGCGTAGACGGTGCCCGCCTCCTCGCTCGCGCCCATCACCGCGGGCGTCCAGGCGTGCCGGCGTGCCTCGGCGAGCCAGGCGTCGATGGCCCCGGGCCAGGCCTCGGGGTCGCCGATCGGGTCGCCGGAGGCGAGGCTGACCCCGCCGACGACGCGGTAGGTGACGGCGGCCTTGCCGCTGGGGGAGAAGACGACCGCCTTGTCACGGCGCAGCGCGAAGTAGCCGAGGGAGTCCCGGTCGCCGTGCCGGTCCAGCAGCGCCCGCAGCCGCCGCTCGTCCTGTTCCGCGAGCAGGCACGCGCCGCGCGGTGCGCGGAAGCAGGCGTAGAGGACCAGCAGGAAGACCGCGGCGATCAGGACGTTGACGATCACGTCGGCCCAGCGGGGGGCGTGCACCGCGGGCACACGGTCCGCGAGCGGACCGACGCTGATGCCGCGCAGCAGCGTGTAGGCGATCTCGTCCTTGAGGGTGGCGCCGGGCAGCTGGTTGGTCGCGCGGACCAGCAGGGTGCCCGCGGTGCCGCCGACGAGGGTGCCGCCCAGGCCGACGGCGAGGGCCAGGCGCGGGTTGGAGCGGTCGCCGATGGCGGAGAACTCGCGCCGGCCGAGCAGCAGGGCGGCGACGAAGAGGCCGGTGAGGGCGGCGGAGAGCCAGTTGAACAGGTGCTCCTGGTACGCGTCGCGGGTGAGCGCGAGGACGTAGAGGCAGAACAGGAAGCCGGACAGGAGCAGGTTGAACACCCAGGCGGCGCGCTTGCGGCGGCGCATCACCACCGCCAGGAACAGGGCCAGCGCCGCCGAGACGAGGCCGGCGGTGGCGAGGTACGGGGTGAAGAACTCGCCCGCGTTGTGCTCGTGCACCTCCTCGCGGAAGGGCAGCGACATGACCCCGGCGATGTTCAGGACGGCCAGGACGCGCAGGTACCAGACGGTGGCCGCGGCGGCGCGGGTGCGCACCCGGCTGTCGGGTGCCGGGTGGAAACGGATCGGCGGGAAGCGGTTCGGCAGGAGTCGGACGCGGCGGGGACCGCGCGGAGCAGGAGCCTGCGGGGAGGTCGGGGTCGGCTGTCGAGCGGGCATGGTGACCGGTCGCCTTGGGGGACGGGGACGGGACACCGCAGACCCTACAGCGTGTCGGGTGGCGCGGGTGCGGGGATGCGCACGGTCCGGGCACAGGGTCTCACCCGTCAGCCGCCGGTGCCGCGCCGGGCCGCCGCCAGCAGCCAGGCCAGATTGCCCACCGCCGCCCCGGCGGCCACCACGGCGACGATCACCCCGCCGGTCGCGAGGCCGTCGCTGAACAGGTGCGGGCGCCGGTCGAGGCTGTGCAGCCCGAAGCCGCACAGCTCGTACACGCCGACGGCGGCGATCACCAGGCTGACGAACAGCAGGGCGAGTGTCGGCGCGAGGCTGCGGACACAGACGGCCCCGGTTTCCGATTCCGTCTCCTGCATGGCTCCCCCGATGGACAGACGCGTGACCGCTGGCGGTTCGGAACCTACATTACGTAGGGTCGGTCGTGGGCGACGGCGTGCGGATCCGGCCCTCTGTGGACTCCTGGCCGAAGCGGCCCGCCGAGCCGGTTCCGGCCGGCGGTGGCTCCGGGGCCGGTGCGCCTACTCCGGCCCGCCGCGGCCGGTGCGGCGGGCGTAGGCGCGGGCCGCGCGGGCCCGGTCGCCGCAGCGTGTGGAGCACCAGTGGCGGCGGCCGTGGCGGAGCAGGTAGCGGTTGCAGGGGGGCGGAGCCGCAGACGGTCAGCCGGCCCCGAGGGCTCCGAGCCGATCGTCGGCGAGGTCACCGGCTTCCTGCTCACCTCCGCCGACCTGCCCGGCGTCTACATCAGCGGCGACAACGCCTCCCTGGACCTGGTCGGGGAGATCGCCGCGCGGTACGCCCCGGTCGACACCGCCGTCCTCTTCGCCGGCGCGCCCCGCCTGCCCGTCCTCGACGACGCCTCCTCGTCCTCGACGGCACCGGTACGGCGACGGCCGCCCGGCTTCTCGGTGCCCGCCGGGTGGTGGCCGCCCACTGCGACAGCTGGGCCCATTTCACGGAGTCCCGGGAGGACGTCGTCCGGGCGTTCGAGAAGGCGGGCCTGACGGACCGCCTCCAGCCGGCCTGACCCCGAGGACGTCCAGCATCGCCCGGGTGGCCGGGCCGGGGTTGAAACCGCTCCAGGCCAGGTACTCCACGCGGTGCGGCCCGTCGACCACCGGGACCAGGGCCAGTTCGGGGTTCTGGGCGGCCAGCGGCCGGATGTACGCCGAGGGCAGCAGCGCGACACCGAGTCCGCGTTCGAGCAGCCGGATGATCAGCTCGACCACGCCCGCCTCGTACGCCACGTCACGGACCAGCCCCGCCGCGGTGAACGCCCGGTCGGACTGGGCCCGCGCGGGCGTGCCGGCGACGAAGTCCACGAAGGTCTCCTCGGCGATCTCCCCGAGCGTGACCTGGGAGGCGCCCGCCAGCCGGTGACCGGCCGGCAGCACGAGCACGTGCTCGTCGTGGTCCAGCACCACGGTCTCCACACCGGACGGCCGTTCGCCCTCCGGCAGACCGAGGAAGGCGATGTCGAGGTCGCCGTCCCGGAGGGCGGTCACCAGCTCGTCGCTGCGGCCGGAACGCAGGACGACGCGCACGTGCGGGTGCTGGGCGCGGTACCGCTGGAGCACCTCGGGCACGTCCACGGCGGCGGTGGTCACGATCACGCCGACGGCGAGGCGGCCGCGCACCACGCCCGTGGCGGCCGCCGCGTCGGCCGCGGCGCGTTCGGCGGCGGCCAGGCACTCGCGCGCACCGACGACGAACGCCTCGCCGGCGCTGGTCGGCTCCACACGTCGGCTGGAGCGCGCGAACAGCTGGACCCCCAGCTCGCGTTCCAGGGCGGCGATCCGGTGACTGAGCGAGGACTGCACGACGCCGCAGTGCTCGGCGGCGCGCGTGAAGTTGCGGGTTTCGGCGACGGCGACCACGTACCGCATCTGCTGGAGATCCACAGCGGCAATCGTCAGCGTTCATGGCTGCGATGACAACCATGCTTTGGAGTCATGGCGGGTGCCAGCCGAGACTTCCCGCATGGATTCCTCGACCGGGCGGTCCTTCGTCCCGCCGCGCAGCCCGTCCGCGCAGCGGGCGGCCACCGTCGTACTGACCGCGCTCGCCCCCGCCTCCTGGGGCACCACGTACGTCGTGACCACGGAGCTCCTGCCGCCGGGTCACCCGCTGTTCGCCGGGCTGATGCGCGCCCTGCCGGCCGGACTGGCCGGACTCGCGATCACCCGGGTCCTCCCGCGCGGGGACTGGTGGTGGAAGGCCGCCGTCCTCGGCGTGCTCAACATAGGCGCGTTCTTCCCCCTGCTGTTCCTCGCGGCCGAACGCCTCCCCGGCGGGGTCGCCGCCACCCTGGGCGCCGCACAGCCCCTGCTGGTCGCCGGACTGGCCGGCCTGGTGCTCCGCGACCGGCCGACCCCCTGGCGGCTGACCTGGGGCGTGGTCGGTGCGCTCGGCGTCGCCCTGGTGGTGCTCGGGCCGCGGGCGCGGCTGGACGCCACCGGCGTCGCCGCGGGTCTCGCCGGTACGGCCGCCATGGCCTGCGGTGTCGTCCTCACCAAGCGCTGGGGCCGTCCCGCCGGGGTCGGCCCGCTGGCCCTGGCCGGCTGGCAGCTGACCGTCGGCGGACTGCTGCTGCTCCCGCTCACCCTGGTGATCGAGGGGACACCGCACGGGATCGACGCCGCGGCCGTGGGCGGCTACCTGTGGCTGGGCGGCATGGGCGGGTTGATCGCGTACACGCTGTGGTTCCGCGGGATCGGCCGCCTGCCGGTCGGCGCGTCCGCACCGCTCGTGCTGCTGTCCCCGCTGGTGGCGACCGCCATCGGCATCGCACGGGGAGAGTCGCTGAGCCTCCCGCAGACCCTGGGCTTCCTCCTCGCGCTGGCCGCCATGCTGGCCACCCAGCTCGATCCCCCGCACCCCGGCCGGCGGGCGCGGCGCGGGACCCCGGATCCCAAAGAGCGCGCGGCGGCCTCCGGTGAGCCGGGCATGACGGTCGCCGTGCTGGGTGCCACCGGGATGGTCGGCAGCCGGGTGGCGGCCGAGGCCGCTCGCCGTGGACACCGGGTGCTGGCCCTGTCCAGGAAGCCCGAGGCGCACGACCCGGCCGCGGACCCGGCCGTGACACCGGTCGCCGTCGACGTGCGGGACGCCCACGCCGTGCACGAGGCACTGGCGGGCTCCGCCGCGCACGGTGCCGCCGACGCCGTGGTGCTGGCCGTGCGGACCGAGCCGGCCGACGAGGAGTTCCTGGTCGGTGCGACCCGTACGGTCCTGGACACCGCCGCGCGGCTGGGCATCCGTGTCCTCGTGGTGGGCGGCGCCGGGGCGCTGCGCAGTCCGGACGATCCCGGACTGCTCGTCGCGCACAACCCCGCGTACGTGCCCGCCGAGGTGCGGGCCGTCGCCGCCGCCGGTCTGGCCCAGTGGGAGACGTGCCGGGCCCATACCGGTGCCGACTGGGTCTATCTCAGCCCGCCCGCCCTGCTCGAACCCGGTTCACGGACGGGCCGGCACCGGCGCGGCACCGACACCCTGCTCACCGCCGCCGACGGCCGGTCGTGGATCAGTGCGGAGGATCTGGCGGTCGCGGTGCTCGACGAACTGCAGACGCCGGGCGCCGAGCGGCACATCACGGTCGTCCACCACGACGCGGCCCCACCCGCCGGTTCCTACGCGGCCCCCGCGTCACAAGAGAAGTCGTAGCCGGTGAAGTCGGCGACCGGGACGTACCCGAGGCGCCGGTAGAGGGCGTTGCTGGTGGGGTTGGCCGGGTTCGTGAACAGGACGACGTCCGTCGCGCCCGCCGCCAGCGCGGCCCGGCTGACCTCGGCCGTCACCGCACCGGCGTAGCCGCGGCCCCGGAGGCGGGCCGGGGTGTACACGGGGTCCACCCGGACCATGCCGCCGACCATCGAGGTCGAGCCCGCCATGGACACCGGGGTGCCGTCCGGGGTCTCCCAGAACGTGAACCGCTTGTCGGCGAAGCGTGAGGCGGCCCAGGAGCCGGGGTCCGTGGCGAGGACCTCGCCGACGTCGGCGCAGAACGCGCCGCACCAGCGGACGACCCGCTCGTGGTCGTGCGCGCCCGCGACCCGGCCCGCGCCCGCCGGGACCGGCTCCTGCGGGGTGAGCGTGCCGAGCCGGTGGAGTCGGCCCCACCAGGAGGCCTCAGGCTCCGCGCCGGTGTGCCGCTGCCAGGCCTCGGCGAACGCGGTGGCGCTGTCGTGGTCGGCGAGCACGCCCGGGAGGGGGTGGCCGAGGCCGGCCAGGCGCACGGCGAGGGTGTCGGCCTGCTCGGGGGAGAGGGCGGTGACGGTCAGGCGGCGGGACGGAAGGCGGTAGCAGACGGCGTGGACCTCGCCGCCCGACTCCAGCCGGCCGAAGACGGTGGCCTCGCCGTCCGGGGCGCCGGCCCCACGGGTGCGCAGTCTCTCGACCGTGGTCAGCGGTGTGTTGTGCAGGGCCGGGCGCGAGCGCAGGAAGTCTCCGGCCCGGGCGAGGAACTGGTCGACGTCTTCGGTGAGATGCCAGTCGTCGGGTCGCATGCCTCATGCTCCCCGATCCGCGCGGCTCGCGGGCGCGAACGCCCGGAGCGGAGACGGGCCGACGCCCGGCCCGGCCACTTCGCGCGGGAGTCCCGCCCGCCCCCGGTGCGGCGGGACCGGCTCAGGGCCAGACGAGGCAGTACGGCTGGTGCCCGGCCTCGTGCAGCCGGTGCGAGAAGTCCTGCCACTCGTGCAGCAGCTGGTACACGTTGAACGCGTCGCGCGGGCCGCCCCGGTCCGGGACCGTCGACCAGATGAAGGCCGCGGCGCCGACCGCCTCCTCGCCGATGTCGCGCAGGGGGTCGACGACCGTCATGGGAAGCTTGACGACGGCGTAGTCGGGGTGCAGCACGACCAGTTCGAGGGGCGGGACCTTGTGCAGGGGCACGCCCTCGATGCCGGTCAGCACCATCGCGGCCATCGTCTCCGGCTTGATCTTGGTGAACATGCCGTTCATGCCCAGCTCGTCGCCGCCGAGTTCCTCGGGACGCATCGAGATGGGGACGCGGGCCGCGGTCGCGCCGTCCGGCGCGCCGAAGTATTTGTACGTCACCCCCACCCGACCACCATTCCTGCTCCCCGCCCGCAGGCGGTCGGCCCGGTGGTCGAGCCGGCGGTCGATCGGCCGCTCCGGCTGCCGGTCGGTCTGCCGGTCGGGCTGCTGGTCGATCTGCCGGTCGTACCGCTCGGGCTCACTCGGTACACCCTGTGTCTGACGTGCTTCGGTCGCTTCCTCCGCCTCGCGCCGGTGCCTTCCCCGCCGGGCACGTCGAGGACCCAGGTCATCAGTCCCCTCGCCCAGTCCGCCACCGCGATGCATATCTCCACCCGACTGCTTTTCTAGGACGCGTGGCCCCCGCCGCGCAACCCGATCATCGTGTCAGTGACCTCCCCCACGGCCGCCCGCCGAAACGTGCGGTGGAACAGCAGTCCACGCGGGGAACTTCCCGACCCCTGATCATTACGTGCGTATGAGCTGTGTGTATCAGGTGTCAGTCTCGCAGATGAGGGATGGAGCCGCTTTGATCTTGAGCGGCGCCGCTCTGATCCTGAGGCGGACCGCGGTCCGGCCGGGGCGCGGCCTACCCTGAGGGGGTCACCACGCCACCGGAGTCCGAGAAGCCGGAGAACTCGCACGTCATGAGTGCCCTGAGCGAAACGCCCTATCCGTACGAAGCGCCCGCCTCGCAGGCGCTCTTCGACCGTGCCTCCGCCGTCACACCGGGGGGCGTGAACTCCCCGGTGCGCGCCTTCCGTGCCGTCGGCGGCACCCCGCGCTTCATGGTGTCGGGGAAGGGGGCCTACCTCACCGACGCCGACGGGCGTGAGTACGTCGACCTCGTGTGCTCCTGGGGACCGATGATCCTCGGCCACTCGCACCCCGAGGTCATCGCCGCCGTCCAGGAGGCCGTCGCCCGCGGCACGTCCTTCGGCACGCCCGGCGAGGGCGAGGTCGCCCTCGCCGAGGAGATCGTCGCCCGGGTGGCGCCCGTCGAGCAGGTCCGGCTCGTCAGCAGCGGCACCGAGGCGACCATGTCGGCCATCCGCCTCGCCCGGGGCTTCACCCGGCGCTCCAAGGTGATCAAGTTCGCCGGCTGCTACCACGGCCACGTGGACTCGTTGCTCGCCGCGGCCGGCAGCGGTGTCGCGACCTTCGCGCTGCCGGACACCCCCGGCGTCACCGGCGCCCAGGCCGGCGACACGATCGTGCTGCCGTACAACGACCTGGAGGCCGTGCAGGAGGCCTTCCACCGGCACCCGGGCGAGATCGCCTGCGTGATCACCGAGGCCTCGCCCGGCAACATGGGCGTCGTGCCGCCGGACGCCGGGTTCAACCAGGGCCTGCGCGACGCCTGCCACAAGAACGGCGCCCTCTACATCTCCGACGAGGTGATGACGGGCTTCCGGACCAGCAGGAGCGGCTGGTTCGGGGTCGACGGGGTCGCACCCGACCTCATGACCTTCGGCAAGGTCATGGGCGGCGGCTTCCCGGCCGCCGCCTTCGGCGGGCGCGCCGACGTCATGGCCCACCTCGCCCCGGCCGGGCCCGTCTACCAGGCCGGCACCCTCTCCGGGAACCCGGTCGCCACCGCCGCCGGTCTCGCGCAGCTGCGGCTCCTCGACGACGCGGCGTACGAGACGGTGGACGCCGTCTCCGCGCAGATCCAGTCGCTGGTCACCGAGGCGCTGAGCAAGGAGGGCGTCGCGCACCGGCTGCAGAGCGCCTCCAACATGTTCTCCGTCTTCTTCACCGACCGGCAGGTGCGCAACTACGAGGACGCCAAGCGGCAGGAGTCGTACCGCTTCACCGCGTTCTTCCACTCGCTGCTGTCGAACGGCGTCTACCTGCCGCCGTCGTCCTTCGAGTCCTGGTTCGTGTCCACGGCCCATGACGAGCGGGCCATCCAGAAGATCGCCGACGCCCTCCCGGCGGCGGCCCGGGCGGCTGCGGAGGCCACCGCGTGAGCAACAGCACCGGCAACACCGGCGACAAGGACATCACCGTCGTCCACCTCATGCGGCACGGCGAGGTCGAGAACCCGAGCGGCGTCCTCTACGGACGGCTGCCCGGGTACCACCTGTCCGAGCTCGGCCGGCAGATGGCCGACCGGGTCGCCGAGCACCTCGCCTCACGTGACGTCACCCACGTGTGCGCCTCGCCGCTGGAGCGCGCGCAGGAGACGGCCACCCCGATCGCCAAGGCGCACGGCCTAGGCCTGGACACCGACGAGCGGCTCATCGAGGCCGACAACGTCTTCCAGGGCAAGACGTTCGGGGTCGGCGACGGCGCGCTGCGCAAGCCGGACAACTGGAAGCACCTCGTCAACCCGTTCCGGCCGTCCTGGGGCGAGCCGTACATCGACCAGGTCGTGCGGATGATGGGCGCGCTGAACGCGGCCAAGGACCGGGCCCGCGGGCACGAGGCGGTGCTGGTCAGCCATCAGCTGCCGATCTGGATCGTCCGTTCGTACGTCGAGCGGCGGCGGCTGTGGCACGACCCGCGCAAGCGGCAGTGCACCCTCGCCTCCCTGACGACCTTCACGTACCAGGGCGACAAGATCGTGTCGGTCGGCTACAGCGAGCCCGCCATCGATCTCGTCCCGGTCCATCTGCGCGCCGGCGCCAAGCCCCAGAAGGGCAAGGGCACGGCCCAGGGGAAGGCCTTCGGGGCCTGACGGACCGTCGTTTCCGGAGGTCCCTTTGAAGCGCTTGGTGCGCTTTTGCGGGGATCGTTACGAAAAGCGCACAAATTGGCGGAACCTCCCCGATCGTCACGCCCTCTGACTGGGTGACCATCCAGCAGGCGCGACGAATCGGGGATCTCCATGCGCACCATCTCCCGGACCCTCTCCCGGCGTGGGGCACTCGGCCTCGGCGCGGGCGCGGCGGCCGCCGCCGGTCTCGCCGGCTGCGGGGGACTCAAGTCCTCGGACGGCGCGGGGCACCGGGACGGTTCCGGCAAGGGCGTCGACGGGCACGACGGCAAGGACCAGGGCCGGCCCGGTGCCCGTCCGGCGCGGCCCATCGGCGACGGCTCCACCTCCTTCACCGGCAGGCAGCCGCACCAGCCGGCCAGGCCCGAGCCGCTGGAGCCGGGCCAGACCCCGCCGCAGTTCGTGATCTTCTCCTGGGACGGCGCCGGCGAGGTCGGCAACGGACTCTTCCCGCGCTTCCTCGATCTCGCCAAGGAACACGGCGCGAGCATGACCTTCTTCCTCTCGGGGCTGTATCTGCTGCCCGAGTCGAAGAAGCGGCTGTACGAGCCGCCGAACAACCCGCGCGGCGCCTCGGACATCGGCTACCTCACCGACGCGCACATCAAGGCCACGCTCGCAGGCGTGCGCCGCGCCTGGCTCGAGGGCCACGAGATCGGCACCCACTTCAACGGGCACTTCTGCGCGGGCGGCGGCTCGGTCGCCAACTGGAGCCCGCAGCAGTGGCGCAGCGAGATCCGGCAGGCGAAGGCGTTCGTCAAGGAGTGGCGGACGAACACCGGCTGGACGGACCTGCCCTCGCTGCCCTTCGACTACGACAAGGAGCTGGTCGGCGGCCGCACGCCGTGTCTGCTCGGCCAGAACAACCTGCTGCCCACCGCCCGCGAGCTGGGCTGGCGCTATGACGCCTCCTCGCCGGGCGGCCGTCAGACGTGGCCGGTGAAGCGCCAGGGGATATGGGACCTGCCCTTGCAGCAGATACCTTTCCCCGGACGTTCCTTCGAGGTCCTGTCCATGGACTACAACATGCTGGCCAACCAGTCCGTGAACTCCACCAAGGCGCCCGCGTACAACTACCCGGGCTGGCGCAAGCAGTCCGCGCAGGCGTACATCCAGGGATTCCAGCGGGCGTACGAGACGAACCGGGCGCCGTTCTTCGTCGGCAACCACTTCGAGGAGTGGAACGGCGGCATCTACATGGACTCCGTCGAGGAGGCCTTCAAGCACATCGCGCGCGAGAAGGAGAAGGGCGGGGACGTGCGGCTGGTCTCCTTCCGGCAGTTCGCGGACTGGATGGACGCGCAGAAGCCCGAGGTGCTCGCGAAGCTGCGGACGCTGGAGGTCGGGCAGCGGCCCGCCGGCGGCTGGAAGGAGTTCCTGCGGGACACCAAGTCGGCCTCCTCGGACGCCGCCTGAGCCTCGCGGGGTACATAGTCCGAAATGCCCCGTGTAAATACGCCCTGAAATGCGGTTCTCTGTCCGGCAGGGGGGCGCGCAAGATCCCCGGAACGGCCATGCGAAACTTTTCACATGAGTACCCGAAGCCGCGCCGTTCTGCTCAGTGCCGTGGCCGCCGTGGCGGCCCTGTCCCTGTCCGCGTGCGGTAAGGGCGGCACCTCCGGCGGCGGTGGCAACACCAACTTCGTCACCGGCAACAACGGCATCGACACCGCGCCGCAGGGCGAGCGGGCCGCGGCCCCCGACCTGTCCGGCAAGACCATCGACGGCAGGACCGTGGACGTCGCCGACTACAAGGGCAAGGTCGTCGTGCTCAACGTCTGGGGCTCCTGGTGCGGCCCCTGCCGTGAGGAGGCGAAGTACTTCGCCAAGGTGTCGAAGGACTACTCCGGCAAGGGTGTGCAGTTCGTCGGCATCAACACCCGGGACACCAGCACCACCCCGGCGGTCGCCTTCGAGAAGGAGCACGGGATCGGGTACCCGAGCCTGTACGACCCCACGGGCCGGCTCATGCTCCGCTTCAAGAAGGGCACCCTCAACCCGCAGCTGATCCCGTCCACCCTCATCCTCGACAAGGACGGGAAGGTCGCCGCGCGTGCCCTGGAGCCGCTCGACGACGCCGGCCTGCTGAAGATGCTCAAGCCGGTCCTGGCGGAGAAGTGACGTGAGCGCGACCCTGACGCTGGCCGCGGTGGGCCAGAACCAGACCGTGCTCCACGGCGCCCTGCTGATCTCCGCACCCCTGGCGCTGCTCGGCGGGCTGGTCTCCTTCTTCTCGCCCTGCGTCCTGCCGCTGGTCCCCGGCTACCTCTCCTACGTCACCGGCGTCGCCGGCACCGACCTGGCCGAGGCCCGGCGCGGCCGGATGGTCGCCGGCGCCTCCCTGTTCGTCGTCGGCTTCAGCGCCGTCTTCGTCTCCGGCGGCGCGCTGTTCGGCTACTTCGGCTCGACCCTCCAGGACTACCGGGACCCGCTGAGCAAGGCGCTCGGCGTCCTCATGATCCTCATGGGTGTGTTCTTCATGGGGCTGATGCCCTGGTTCACCCAGCGCGAGTTCCGCTTCCACAGGCGGCCGTCGAACGGCCTGGTGGGCGCCCCGTTCCTCGGCGCCCTGTTCGGCATCGGCTGGACCCCCTGCATGGGCCCGACTCTCTCCTCGGTGAACGCGCTCTCCTGGAACGAGGCGAGCGCCGGACGCGGCGCCCTGCTGACGGTGATCTACTGCGTGGGTCTCGGCGTCCCCTTCGTCCTCACCGCGATCGCCTTCCGCAAGGCGCTGGGCGCCTTCGCCTGGGTCAAGCGCCACTATGTCTGGGTGATGCGCATCGGCGGCACGATGATGATCGTGACCGGTGTGCTGCTGCTGACCGGTGCCTGGGACGCCCTGGTGCAGCAGATGCAGACCTGGTCCAACGGCTTCAGTGTGGGGATCTGATCGATGAGCAACACCACTACCGACAACTCCCCGGGCGAAGCCGGGAGCACCGAGAGCCAGGACGACCTGGGGGCGGCGGGCTCCCAGCTGTCCACGGCACCGCGGGAGGAACTCGCGACCGTGCCCGGTCTCGGCGTCATCGGCTGGGTCCGCTGGTTCTGGCGGCAGCTGACCTCCATGCGGGTCGCGCTGCTGCTGCTCCTGCTGCTCTCGCTCGGCGCGATCCCCGGCTCGCTGATCCCGCAGACCGACGCCGACGCGAGCAAGGTCGAGGACTTCCGCACCGCCCACAAGACGCTGACGCCGATCTACGACAAGCTCGGCCTGTTCCACGTCTACAGCTCGGTGTGGTTCTCCGCCATCTACATCCTGCTGTTCGTCTCCCTGATCGGCTGCATCGTCCCGCGCACCTGGCAGTTCGTCGGCCAGCTGCGCAGCCGTCCGCCGGGCGCGCCGAAGCGGCTGAACCGGCTGCCGGCCTACACGACGTGGCGGACCGAGGCCGACCCCGAGCAGGTCCGCGAGGCCGCGCTCGCCCTGCTGAAGAAGCGCCGCTTCCGCGCCCACACCGCCGGTGACGCCGTCGCCGCCGAGAAGGGCTATCTGCGCGAGGTCGGCAACCTGGTCTTCCACATCGCGCTGATCGTGCTGCTGGTCGCCTTCGCCTCCGGCCAGCTGTACAAGTCGGACGGCACCAAGCTGATGGTGGAGGGCGACGGCTTCGCGAACGCGCTGCCCATGTACGACGACTTCAAGTCCGGCAGCCTGTTCCAGAACGACGACCTGGTGCCGTTCAGCTTCGATCTCAAGGACTTCACGGCCACCTACGAGACCAGCGGCCCCAACAAGGGCACCCCGCGCACCTTCGAGGCGAAGATCGCCTACGGCGTGGGCGCGTACGGCAAGCAGCGGACGACCAGCGTCAGGGTCAACCAGCCGCTGAAGATCGACGACGCCAAGGTCTACCTCGTCAGCCACGGGTACGCGCCCGTCGTCACCGTCCGCGACGGCAAGGGCAAGGTCGTCTACCACGACGCCGTACCGCTGCTGCCGCTCGACGGCAACGTCACCTCCAACGGCGTGGTGAAGGTGATGGACGGCTACCGCGACGCCCGGGGGAAGAAGGACCAGCTCGGTTTCCAGGCCTTCTTCGTGCCGACCTTCGACCCGAAGAGCGGCACGATGCTCTCGCAGTTCCCGGCGCTGGTGAACCCGCTGCTCGCGGTGAACGCGTACCACGGCGACCTCGGCGTCGACACGGGCACCCAGAACGTGTACCAGCTCGACAAGACCCATATGAAGGCGTTCAAGGACGCCAAGGGCCAGCTGCTGAAGAAGCTGCTCCAGCCGGGCGACACCATGAAGCTGCCCGACGGCGCCGGTTCCATCACGTTCGAGAAGGACGTCAAGGAATGGGCCGGCTTCGAGATCGTCCAGGAGCCGGGTGGCGGCTGGGCGCTCGGCGGTGCCTTCGCGGCGATCTTCGGGCTCGCCGGGTCCCTGTTCATCCAGCGCCGCCGCGTCTGGGTGCGGGCGGTGCGCGGTGCCGACGGCGTCACGGTCGTCGAGATGGCCGGGCTCGGCCGCAGCGAGTCCGCCAAGGTGCCCGAGGAGCTGGGCGTGCTCGCCGGAACCCTCTACGACCACGCGCCGGGGGCCCCCGAACCCGACGACGCCAACGAATCCACCGTCGTACCTGCCGAAGGGGCTGAGAAGTGACTCTCGCCGCCGCGACCAACGAACACCTGGCGAGCATCAGCAACACGCTGATCTACTCGTCGATGGCCGTCTACACCCTGGCCTTCTTCGCGTACATCGCCGAATGGCTCTTCGGCAGCCGCAGCAAGGTCGCCCGTACGGCCGCCGCGCTGACCACGGACGGCGCACGGCAGGGCGGCGCCCCCGCCGTCACCGTGCGCAAGGCCGGCGGTACGGCCGTCCTGGAGCGGCCCAAGGTCGTCGTCCGCTCGTCGTCCGGCACGCGGGACGTGCCGGACGGGCCGGGCGCCCACGGCGGTGACGTGCAGGGCGACCTCTACGGGCGGGTCGCCGTCTCGCTCACCGTGCTCGCGTTCCTCGTGGAGCTGGGCGGGGTCGTCACCCGCGCGGCCTCCGTGGAGCGGGCGCCGTGGGGCAACATGTACGAGTTCAACATCACCTTCTCCACGGTCGCCGTCGGCGTCTACCTCGGGCTGCTGGCGCTGAAGAAGAACGTGCGCTGGCTCGGCCTGTTCCTGATCACCACGGTCCTGCTGGACCTCGGTCTCGCCGTCACCGTCCTGTACACCGCGAGCGACCAGCTGGTGCCCGCGCTGCACTCGTACTGGCTGTACATCCACGTCTCCACCGCGATCTTCTGCGGTGCGGTGTTCTACGTCGGCGCGGTCGCCACGATCCTGTACCTGTTCAAGGACTCCTACGAGAACAAGCTCCAGACCGGCGGCAAGCCGGGCGCGTTCGCGAGCTCGGTGCTGGAGCGCCTGCCCTCCTCCGCGTCCCTGGACAAGTTCGCCTACCGGGTCAACGCGGCCGTGTTCCCGCTGTGGACGTTCACGATCATCGCGGGCGCCATCTGGGCGGGCGACGCCTGGGGCCGCTACTGGAACTGGGACCCGAAGGAGACCTGGTCCTTCATCACCTGGATCGCCTACGCCTGCTACCTGCACGCCCGTGCCACGGCCGGCTGGAAGGGCCGCAAGGCCGCCTACCTGGCGATGATCGCCTTCGGCTGCTGGCTGTTCAACTACTACGGCGTCAACATCTTCGTCAGCGGCAAGCACTCCTACGCGGGCGTGTGACCACCCCGTCGGTGACACTGGTGTCATGAGCGGTTCCATCGAACAGGGCATGAGCCAGACGCACGGGAACACGCACATACTCCACTTCCTGGTGCGGATCCCGCTGCGCATGGAGGACGTCTGGCCGGCGGTGGCCACCCCCGAGGGCCTCGGGGCCTGGTGCACCGCCGTCGACGTGCTCGAACCCCGGCTCGACGGCATGGTCGCTATGCGTGACCTGGGCACCGGGCAGGTCACGGCGTGGGACGTGGACCGGGTCGCCGAGTACACCGTCGGCAGCGGCGGCCGCATCCGGTTCCACCTGGAGCGGGAGGGGGCGGCGGAGAGCGCGCTGCGCTTCACCCACGAGTTCCAGGGCGAGGGGGAGTCGGAGGCCGGCTGGCGGGCCCGATTCGAACGGCTGATCGCCCATCTGGGGGGTCCGCAGGGCCCCTCCGGGCCGGAGCCGGAGCCTTCGGAGCCCCTCCCCGGCCAGTTCACCTAGGACGGCGGCGGCCGGTTCAGGAGGCCGCCGGGAGGCTCCCGTGGGCCACCGAGGCGATGTGGTCCCGCAACCGCTCCACGTAGAGCCGCAGGTTCTTCGCCGCCACATCGGTGTCCGGGTAGCGGCTCGCCAGCCACAGCCCCTCGTGCAGCCGGTTCACCCACACGCACACCTGGTCGCCGTACGAGACCCGGAGCAGGCCGTGCGCCTTCAGCTCCGCCCACCGCTCGGCGCCGGGGATGTCCCGGGCGTCGACGTAGGAGACGATCGAGTACAGGTCCGGTGAGGTCGGCCGGAAGTCCGCGCCGAGCAGGCTCAGCACCCGGGCCAGCGGCATCCGGGACAGCGGCCGGTTCGCCTGGAGCTCGGCCCGCACCGCCCGCAGCGTGTCCCGGAGGCCGGGGCCCGGGCCCACGGGCACCTCGATCGGGGCGCCGCCCACGTACCAGCCCACCGAGTCGTTCCACCGCGACTTCACCCGGGTGTGGAACGGCACCACCGTCCGGTACACCGACTGCCCGCCCAGTTCTCGGACGATGAGCGCGGTCGCGGCCAGCAGACCGACCAGGCTGCCGCCGTAGGGCCGGCAGTACGCCTCGAACGCCGCCGCCTCGTCCGCGTCCGCCAGCGGCTCGCACAGCATCCGCTGCGGGGGCAGCGGGCCGCCCGGCTCCAGGCCGAGGTCGACCGGGAAGCCCGGCAGCGTCCCGTCGCAGCGGTGGATGAACTGGCGCCAGCGCTCCACGACGGCGTGCCGCCCGTCGATGCCGTCGGCGTCCGCCCGCTCGATCTCGCAGAAGTCCACGTAGCTCGCGGCCGGGGCGGGGCGGTCCGCGGCGACTCCGGCCGGGCCCGCCGCGTACAGCTCGTGGATCTCGGCGGCGATCCGGTGCAGGGAGTAGGCGTCGACGTTGCTGTGGTCGAAGGCCATGTACACGCTGACGCCGTCGTCCCGCACGACCGCCGTGTAGATCAGGTTCGGCCAGCGCAGCGCGTCCGCGACGGTGTCGAAGCGGTCCTGGAGGTGCCGGACGAGGTCGTCGGCGTCGGGGAAGTCGCCCACGTCCTCGCGGCACAGCGTCACGTCGGCGGCGTCGAGGGTGAACCGGCGCAGTTCCTCGCCCGCCCAGCGGAAGCCGCTGCGCAGCGTCTCGTGCCGTACGGTCCAGGCGCGCAGCGCCTCCTGCAGCCTGTCGAGGTCGGCCGGGCCGGGGATGTCGAAGGCGGTGCCGAGCCAGGTCGGCACGAACAGCCCGTCCTCCCGGACGCTCCGGGCCGTCCTGATGTGCGACTCCTGGATGTAGGCCGGTCGCCGGGAGTCCTCCGGCAGTGCGGTCGCCACCGCTACGGTCGCCGGGCTCAGCGTCCACTCGACGAGCCGTCCCGGCCGGACCTCGCAGCGCTGGATGTCAGTGATTCGCACGCGTCTCCCATCACAGAAGGGGGCCCCTGGTTGCGGGTCCCCCTCAGGCAATGCCGAGGGACGCGGCCGGGACATGCCCGTCGGGTTCATTTCAACGGAACGGGTGGCAGGCCGAACGCGGAAGTGATTAACCGACGGTGCGGTTCGGGGCTCAGCCGACGCTGATCGAATCGAGCTTCTCGCGCAGGTACACGTGCGAGTCGACCGGCGGGTACGCGACCCGGCCCACCGGCGCCGGTACCGACTCCACAAGGGTGCCCGGGGTGCACTCGCCGAAGTAGACGAGAGACATCAGCTCCTCGGCGGGCGCGTCCACGGGCGGGGGCAGCACCCGGTGCCGTCCCGACCGCCACCGGTCACCGGTCCAACGGGCGAGCAGGTCACCGATGTTGACGGTCAGGGCCGCCGGGTCCCAGGGCGCGTCCTGCCAGCCGGCGCCGCCGTCCGCGGGGTCGGTGTACACCTGGAGTCCGCCCCGGCCCGTCTGCCGGTCCAGGATGGTGACGGTGCCGAAGTCGGTGTGCGGCCCGATCCGGAACTGCCCAGGCCGCGGCCGGCCGACCACCTCCGTGCCCGGGTACCAGTTGATGTTGAAGCCGTACGTCGGACGGTCCATGTGCCGGGAGAAGATGTCCGGTTCCAGCCCGAGCGCGTGGCCCAGCAGGGACAGCAGCTCCTTCTCCAGCCCGGCCATCCGTGCCAGGTACTCCTGGCACAGCGGACGCAGCCCGGGGACCTCGGCGGGCCACACGTTGGGCGCGTACCACTCGGCGTCGACGGCCGGGTCGCCGAAGGGCTCGTCCGTGGCGAAGGTCAGCGACTCCTTCAGGTCGGGCGGCGTCTCGGTGCCCTCCGCGTACCCGTTGGCCTCGGCGCCGGGGCCGAGCCAGCCGCGTCCGCCGACCCGGGCCGCGTACCGCCGCTTGACCCCGGGCGGGAGCAGGAAGAACCGCCGGGCCGCGGACCGGATCCCGGAACGCAGGAGCGGGTCCACACCGTGCCCGGTGATCAGCAGGAACCCGGCGGTCTGCAGGGCCCGGTCGACGGTGCGGGCGAGGTGCGCCCGGGCCTCGGCGTCCCCGTCGCGCCACGGACGCAGGTCGACGGCCGGGATCGGGGCGGGCGTCTCAGTCACCGATGTCCTCGTTCCACAGGTCCGGCTGGTCCTCGACGAAGGAGCGCATCATCGCCGTGCACTCCGCGTCGTCCACGACCAGGATCTCCACTCCGTGCGCGGCCAGCCAGTCGTGCCCGCCGTGGAACGTCCGGGCCTCGCCGACCACGACCCGGGAGATGCCGAACTGGCGGACCAGGCCGCTGCAGTACCAGCAGGGGGACAGGGTGGTGACCATGGTCGTGCCGCGGTACGTGCGCTGCCGGCCCGCCGCGCGGAAGGCCGCCGTCTCCGCGTGCGCCGAGGGGTCGCCGTCCTGGACCCGGCGGTTGTGCCCGCGGCCGAGGAGGGCACCGTCCGGGCCGTACAGCGCGGCGCCGATCGGGATGCCGCCCTCGGCGAGGCCGGCCCGGGCCTCCTCGACGGCGGTGGCGAGCCAGACGCGGACCTGTCGTTCGTCCATGACCTCACTCTGCCTCCGGGACGGGCCGGCGTCACGCACCGAAGGGGTGAGGCGGGCCTTCCACAATTATCTGACGGTCCTTCACATGCGCGTGGCCGCACGTTGGTTGGGCGTTCCGCCGGCCGTCGTCTCGGACGGCGACGATCCTGCCCCCGCTGACGCAGGAGAAACGGGTGGCCACACACAGAGCCGAGACCGACAGACCCCGTCAGGCCGGCGAGCCGCGCCTGAAGGTCGGCGCCCCGGCCGTCACACCCCGGCGGCGCTCGCCGGCGCGCAGGCTGATCCCCCGCGCCGTCGCGGCGGCCACCGCCCTGTGCGCGATCGTCGTCCTCGCCCGGGGGCACGTCGGACTGCCGTTCGCGCGCATCGTCACGATCCAGGCCAAGATGGCCTCGAAAGCCGACTGCTTCGAGGACCCCGAGGTCCAGCGGCTGCTCGTCCGGCACGGCTTCCGCGTGCACATCACCCGCATGGGATCCCGCGGCATCGCCCAGCAGAGCTACGACGACTACGACATCGTCTTCCCCTCGGGCCAGCCCGCCGCCGACCTGATCACCCGCAGACGCGCGGCCGAGGGCCACCCGGCGACGACGTACCACCCCTTCGTCAGCCCGATCGTGCTCGGCACCTACCGCGAGTACGCCGAGACCCTCCGGGCGGCCGGGATCGCCACCCCGCTCCCCGGCGCGCCCGCCGGAGCCCGGCCGCTGTACTACTCGCTCGACATGGCGAAGTTCCTGCGGGCGACCGCCGACGGCCGCCGCTGGGACGGCCTCGGCATCGACCGGCACGGCATCCACAACGGCAACAAGGTGCTCGCCCAGACCTCCGACATCTGCGAGGCCAACTCCGCCGGCACCTACCTCGGCCTCGTCTCCTACGTGTGGAACCACGACAACATCCCGCAGACCCCGGCCGAGGCGACCCGCTTCGCCGAGCGGATCCGGCTCCTCCTCAACGACCAGGGCATGCCGTCCTCGGAGAAGAACGAGACCTACGTCTCCGCCGAGGGCAAGAGCATCTCGCCCATCGCGGTGATCTACGAGCACCAGTTCCTCGCCCACCAGATCGCCGCCCGCGCCGGCACCGGACACGTCGACGGCGAACGGGTGCTGCTCTACCCGTCGGCACGGTTCGTCACCGAGCCCCAGCTCATCGCGCACCGGCCGCCGAGGTACCGCTCAGCGAGATCGGCGAGTTCGTCATGGTCACCGGACGGTTCGAGGCCGGCGACCGGCGCGAGGCGACACTGGTGATGCGGGCACCCTACGGGGACGGCGGACCGGCCGCCCGTCTGCGGGTCGTGCCGCGCGCCGACGGACTGCTCACCCCCGAAAGGGAGCTGCCCGAGGGCCAGTTCCAGGCGCACTGCCTGGGCAAGGTGACCAGCTGGGACCCCCGGGCCCGCCAGATCGTGCTCCAGTACCCGGTGGCCGTCTTCCGCTGACCCGCCCGCGCCCGGCCCGGCCCGTGCCCCGCATCGGGCAGGCCGTCACTCGGACCCGGGCTCGGGCTCGTCCTTCCTGAGGGACTTGAGGAACTCGGGGTTGTCGTCGGGGGCGACCCAGCCGGCACCCGCGGTGCCGTGCCCGTCCGGCGAGGCGGAGCCGTACGCCCCGGCGCCCCGCGCCTTGCCGGTGATCAGCCAGGCGACCGGCCCGACCAGGACCTCGCCGAAGAGCAGGATGATGATCACCCACACCACCTTCGGCAGGTGGCGCACCTCTTCCTCGGGGGTGTTCAGACAGTCCACGAACGCGTAGATCCACAGCGCCAGGACCAGCAGGAACGGCAGATACCTGAGCATGGTCGTGCGATCTCCCGACGGTGTGAGGCGGCCCCGGTGACCGGGCCAGGGTAGCGGGTGGCCATGATGGTTGTTCCTTGATCGCCGATGACCGACGGCGGATCGAAGGGAACGGGGGAAGGCGCGATGGGAGTGCGTACACGCAGGCGCCGGGCGGCGGCCGGGGTGGCCGCCGGCGGGCTGCTCCTCGCCGGGCTGCTGGTGGCGCGGGAGCTGTCCTCGCCGGTGTTCGGCCTGCGGCAGGGGCCGTTGGCGAAGGACGCGGCGTGCACGCGGATCGCGGACCGCTACCCGGACCGGCTGGACGGCGACCGCCGCGACCGGGTCACCTTCGAGGGCCTCGCGGTGTGGGGCCACGGGGCGGTGCGGCTGCGCTGCGGCCTGACACCGCCGGTGCCCACGAAGGACCCGTGCTTCTCCGTGAACGGCGTGGACTGGGTACTGAGGGAGGCCGCGTCCCGGGACGGGCGGAAACTCGTCGTCACCTACGGCAGGCGCCCCGCCGTGGAGCTGTCGATCGCGGACTCGGTACGGCAGCCCGACGCCGTCCTGACGGAGGTGAGCCGGCTGGTCGCGCCGGTCCGCCAGAACGACCACTGTCTGCGGAGCGGTTGACCGGTCAGCGGGCCTTCTCGCGCAGCAGTGGGCGGGTGAGGCCCGTGACCTCCGCCTCCGTGAGGGGGCTGACGCACAGGCCCGCCAGCTTCCCGTTCCGGTCGATGAGCAGGGTGTACGGCAGCGACTGGGGCCGGAACTCCCGGGGCAGCCGGGTGAGCAGCCGGCCGCCGGGGTCGTGCAGGCTCGGGTAGGCCAGGCCGTGGTCGCGCTGGAACGCCAGGCCCGCCCCGCGCTCCGCGTCCGTCTCCAGGCCCAGCACCTGTACGCCCTTCGCCTTCAAATGCTTCTGCGCACGGGAGAGTTCGGGCGCCTCGGCACGGCAGGGGCCGCACCAGGGCGCCCACACGTTCAGGACCACGACCTTCCCGCGGTAGTCGGAGAGGCGCACGGACCGGCCGTCGAGGGTGCTGCCGGCGAGGTCCGGCGCGGCACCGCGGTCGGCCGCCGGGACGCTCCTGAGCGGCGGCCCGGACGCGCCGCCCGGCTCCGTCGCGGGCGCGCACCCGGCCAGGGCGAGCAGCAGGGCGAGAAGCGGCAGCCGGCGGTGACGTCTCATGATCGACGAGTATTCCAGCCGCGCCACCGGCGAACGGGCGGGGGTGGCGCCGGGACAAAGCGGTACGTCGGCGATACTTGGCCCCATGGCTTACGACGATCTTCGCTCCCTGCTGCGGGCGCTGGAGCGCGAGGGTGACCTCAAGCGCATCAAGGCCGAGGTCGACCCCTACCTCGAAGTCGGGGAGATCGTCGACCGGGTACAGAAGTCCGGGGGCCCGGCGCTGCTCTTCGAGAACGTCAAGGGCTCCGCGATGCCCCTCGCGATGAACGTCTTCGGCACCGACCGGCGGCTGCTCAAGGCGCTGGGCCTGAAGTCGTACGGCGAGATCTCCGAGAAGATCGGCGGCCTGCTGCGGCCGGAGCTGCCGCACGGCTTCGTCGGCGTGCGCGAGGCCTTCGGGAAGCTCGGCGCCATGACGCACGTGCCGCCGAAGAAGGTGAAGTCCGCGGCCGCGCCGGTGCAGGAGGTCGTCCTGCACGGCGACGAGGTCGACCTGGACCGGCTCCCGGCGCTCTTCACCTGGCCCCAGGACGGCGGCTCCTTCTTCAACCTGGGCCTGACCCACACCAAGGACCCCGAGACCGGCATCCGCAACCTCGGCCTGTACCGCCTCCAGCGCCACGACAGGCGCACCATCGGCATGCACTGGCAGATCCACAAGGACAGCCGGAACCACTACCAGGTCGCCGCGCGCCGGGGCGAACGGCTGCCGGTCGCGATCGCCTTCGGCTGCCCGCCGGCGGTGACGTACGCCTCCACCGCCCCGCTGCCCGGGGACATCGACGAGTACCTCTTCGCCGGGTTCGTCTCCGGCAGGAGGATCGAGATGGTGGACTGCAAGACGGTTCCGCTCCAGGTCCCGGCGAACGCCGAGGTCGTCCTGGAGGGCTGGCTGGAGCCGGGCGAGATGCTGCCCGAGGGGCCGTTCGGCGATCACACCGGTTTCTACACCCCGCAGGAGCCCTTCCCCGCGCTGAAGATCGACTGCGTGACGATGCGGAAGCGGCCGCTGCTCCAGTCGATCGTGGTCGGCCGCCCGCCCACGGAGGACGGCCCGCTCGGCCGCGCCACGGAACGCTTCTTCCTCCCCCTGCTGAAGATCATCGTCCCGGACATCGTGGACTACCACCTGCCCGAGGCCGGCGGCTTCCACAACTGCGCGATCGTCTCGATCGACAAGAAGTACCCGAAGCACGCGCAGAAGGTGATGCACGCGATCTGGGGGGCGCACATGATGTCCCTGACCAAGCTGATCGTCGTCGTGGACGCCGACTGCGACGTGCACGACCTGCACGAGGTCGCCTGGCGCGCCCTCGGCAACACCGACTACGCCCGTGACCTCACGGTCGTCGAAGGCCCCGTCGACCATCTCGACCACGCCTCCTACCAGCAGTTCTGGGGCGGCAAGGCGGGCATCGACGCGACGAAGAAGCTGCCCGAGGAGGGCTACACGCGCGACGGCGGGTGGCCGGACATGGTCCTGTCCGACCCGGATACGGCGGCCCTGGTGGACCGCCGCTGGAAGGAGTACGGCCTGTGAGCAGCGCGTCCGCCGCGATCCCCCGGCCGGGGCGCACCAAGGCGTTCCTGCGGCTGGTGATGATCGAGCACTCGGTCTTCGCCCTGCCCTTCGCGTACATCGCCGCCCTCACGGCGATGTACCAGTGGGACAGGAACATCCACTGGGGCCGGCTGCTGCTGGTCACCGTCTGCATGGTCGGCCTGCGCACGTTCGCGATGGCCGTCAACCGGATCATCGACCGCGAGGTCGACGCCCGTAACCCGCGCACGGCCCACCGCGAACTGGTGACGGGCGCGATGTCCGTGCGCCACGCCTGGACCGGCGCCCTCGTCGCTCTGGTGGTCTTCCTCGGGTCGGCCGCCCTGCTGAACCCGCTGTGCCTGGCCCTCGCGCCGGTCGCGGTGATCCCGATGGTGGTCTACCCCTACGGGAAACGGTTCACCGACTTCCCGCAGGCCATCCTCGGTCTCGCCCAGGCCATGGGCCCCATCGGCGGCTGGCTGGCCGTCTCCGGGTCCTGGTCGTGGGACTCGGTGATCCTCGGCCTCGCCGTGGGCGTCTGGATCGGCGGCTTCGACCTGATCTACGCCTGCCAGGACGTCGAGACCGACCGTGAGATCGGCGTCAGGTCGGTGCCGGCCCGCTTCGGCATCCCGGCGGCGATCTGGGGTGCGCGCGCCTGCCACACCGTCACCACGGCGCTCTTCGTCTGGTACGCCCTGGCCACCCACGCCGGCGCGTTCTTCTGGCTGGGTCTGGCGATCGTGGCGGGCGCCTTCGTCTACGAGCACCGCATCGTCCGCCCGCACGATCTGTCCCGCCTCGACCGGGCGTTCTTCTCGGTCAACGGCTTCATCGGCATCGCCCTGTTCGTGTGCGCGCTGCTGGACCTCCTGGTGCGTGGTCTGACCGTCTGACCGGCCGGCCTGACACCCGGATTCCGCGCGGTGGGCGACCCGGCCTGAGGCATGGGCGACCCGCCGGTACGCTCAAGGTGTGAACGCAGGAGAATCGCGGCGCGAGCCTTGGATCGTGGGGGTGTCCGGAGCTTCCGGTACGCCGTATGCGGCTGCCGTGCTGCGGGCGCTGCTGGGGGCGGGGGAAGCGGTCGACCTGGTGGTCAGCCGGGCCTCGCGGCTGACGCTGCTGGACGAGACGGGGATCTCGTTCCGTGACGCCCACTGGCAGGAGGACCTGCGGGAATGGCTTGCCCGGGGCGCCGACGGCAAGCCCGGGACCTTCGACGTGGACGTCAGCGGGGTGCGGTACTGGGGCGCGGGCGACCTCGCCGCCGGGCCGTCCTCGGGGTCGTACCCGGCGAAGGGGATGCTCATCGTGCCGGCCTCCACGGCCTGTGTGGCCGGTGTGGCGCTCGGCCTGTCCAAGGACCTGCTCCAGCGGGCGGCGAGCGTCACACTGAAGGAGCGCCGCACCCTGGTCGTCGCCGTGCGGGAGACCCCCCTGAACGGACAGACACTGCGGCATCTCGTCGCGCTGGACGACGCCGGCGCCACGGTCGTGCCGGCCTCGCCCGCCTTCTACGCGGGCGCCACCCACATCCAGGACCTGGTGGACTTCGTCGCCGGCCGGGTGCTGGACGCGGCGGGCGTCGGACACGGCCTGTACCGGCGGTGGCGGGGCGAGCTGGGCGGCGGCACAGCCGGCCGGTAGCGCCCGCCGGGAGCAAGGCGCAGTACCTCTCATCACACTTCGGAACTCTTCAGCGGAAGGCTTCGATCGCATGGACGCGGTGGACAGGCAGCTCATCCAGGCCCTGAGGGAGAACGGCCGGGCCTCCTACGCGGAGCTTGGGCGCCTCGTCGGCCTGTCGGGACCCAGCGTCACCGACCGCATCAACCGGCTGGAGGCGGCGGGAGTCATCACCGGCTACCGCGCCACGGTGAACGCGGCCTCCCTCGGCCTCGGCGTCATCGCGCTGATCGGCATCTCGCTCTCCGACGCCGCCGACCACGAGGACGTGGCCCAGCGGCTGCGGGACCTGCCGGAGATCGAGGACTGCTGGTTCATCGCCGGTGACGACTCCTTCATGCTCAAGGTGCGTTCGACGGACGTCGACGGCCTGGAGAAGACGATCAGGCGGCTCAGCGGCACCAAGGGCGTCTCCCGCACCCGTACCACGATCGTGCTGTCCACGAAGTGGGAGAACCGGGTCGGGGAGCTTCCCGAAGAGGTCTAGGGATACCGTTGGTCGGGCTGTCGGAGAAAGGTGTTGGCATGGACGTCGGTCTCAAGCGCGAGCTGGAGGAGAAGGTCCGCTCCGGTGAGCGGCTGTCCCGCGAGGACGGCATCGCGCTGTACGAGTCGGACGACCTGGCGTGGCTCGGCGGGCTCGCGCACGAGGTGCGGACCCGCAAGAACGGTGACGTGGTCCACTTCAACGTCAACCGGCACCTGAACATGACCAACGTGTGCACGGCCTCCTGCGCCTACTGCTCGTTCCAGCGCAAGCCGGGCGAGAAGGACGCGTACACGATGCGCATCGAGGAGGCCGTCAAGCTCGCCAAGGCGATGGAGTCGGACAACCTCACCGAGCTGCACATCGTCAACGGCCTGCACCCGAACCTGCCGTGGCGGTACTACCCCCGGTCGCTGCGCGAGCTGAAGGCGGCCCTGCCGAACGTCTCGCTGAAGGCGTTCACGGCGACGGAGATCCACCACTTCGAGACGATCTCCGGTCTGTCGGCCTCCGAGATCCTGGACGAGCTGATCGACGCCGGTCTGGAGTCGCTGACCGGCGGCGGCGCCGAGATCTTCGACTGGGAGGTCCGGCAGCACATCGTGGACCACCGGACCCACTGGGAGGACTGGTCGCGCATCCACCGGCTGGCGCACGAGAAGGGTCTGAAGACCCCGTGCACCATGCTGTACGGCCACATCGAGGAGCCGCGGCACCGGGTGGACCACGTGCTCCGTCTCCGCGAGCTGCAGGACGAGACGAACGGCTTCCAGGTCTTCATCCCGTTGCGCTACCAGCACGACTTCGTGGACATGAAGGACGGCAAGATCCGCAACCGCCTTCAGGCCCGTACCCAGATGGCTACCGGCGCGGAGGCCCTGAAGACCTTCGCGGTCTCCCGTCTGCTCTTCGACAACGTGCCGCACGTGAAGGTGTTCTGGGTGATGCACGGCGTGCAGACCGCCCAGCTGGCCCTCCAGCACGGCGCCGACGACATGGACGGTTCGGTCGTCGAGTACAAGATCACGCACGACGCGGACAACTACGGCACGCCGAACAAGCTGACCCGCGAGGACCTGCTCGACCTGATCCGCGACGCGGGCTTCCGCCCGGTGGAGCGCAACACCCGCTACGAGATCATCCGCGAGTACGACGGCCCGGACCCGGCCCGCCGCGACTCCCCCCAGCCGATGCGAGTCTGACCTCCTGACCGGCGCCCGCTGTCCCCACCCAGGGGCGCGGGGAACTGCGCGCCCGGCCACCGCGCACCCGCGGACGACACACGGCCCGGGTGCGCCGACGGGCGGTGCCTTCCCGGTCGGCGCCCGCTGTCCCGACCCAGGGGCGCGGGGAACTGCGCGCCCGGCCACCGCGCACCCGCGGACGACACACGGCCCGGGTGCGCCGACGGGCGGTGCCTTCCCGGTCGGCGCCCGCTGTCCCGACCCAGGGGCGCGGGGAACTGCGCGCCCGGCCACGAGGCACCCGCGGACGACACACGGCCCGGGTTCCGCCACCACGCACCCGCGGACGACACACGGCCCAGGCCCCCGCGGCGGGTACTCGGTCCCCATGGCCACCCGAACCCCCGAGGACGCGTACACGGCGGAGCCCTTCGTCCCCGCCCGCAAAGGACTCGCCGCCCTGCGCCGGGCCGCCGCCGACTGCCGCGGCTGCCCCCTGCACCGGGACGCCACCCAGACCGTCTTCGGAGCCGGCAAGGCCTCCGCCCGCGTGATGCTCGTCGGCGAGCAGCCCGGCGACCAGGAGGACCGTCGGGGCAGGCCCTTCGTCGGCCCCGCCGGCAGACTCCTCGGCCGCGCCCTCGAAGAGGCCGGCCTGAACCCGGCGGACGCCTACGTCACCAACGCCGTCAAGCACTTCAAGTTCACCCGGTCCGAGCCGGGCAAGCGACGCATCCACAAGCCGCCGACGCTGCGGGAGGCAGCCGCCTGCGCCCCGTGGCTCGCGGCCGAGCTGGCCGTCGTGGAGCCGGAGCTGATCGTGATCCTGGGAGCCACGGCCGGCAAGGCGCTGCTCGGCTCCTCGTTCCGGGTGGGCCCGGTGCGCGGGACCGTGCTGGAGGAGGAGATCCACGGGCGCCCGGAGCGGCTGGTGCCGACCGTGCACCCCTCGGCCGTGCTGCGCGCGGACGACCGGGAGGGCGCCTACCAGGGCCTGGTGGCCGATCTGAAAGTGGCTGTGCAGGCCCTCGGGTAATAGATACACTCCCGCCATGCCCCTTACCTTCACGCTGAACCCGGCCCTCACCCCTGCCCTGCGCGACGGCATCCTCGATCTGTGGACGGACGTCTCCAACGCGGGCGGAGCCGTCGGCTTCGTGCCCCCGGTGACCCGCGAGCAGGTGCGGCCGGAACTGGTGCGGCATCTCGCCCAGATGACCGAGGGGCGTACCCGGCTCGTCGTCGGTCACGACGAGGGCGGCGAGGTGGCCGCGACCGCCTTCCTCACCCACAACACGCACCGGCTGATGACGCACTGGCTGTGGCTGTACACGGTGATGGTCCACCCGAGGCACCAGGGCAAGGGGTACGGCCGCGACCTGCTGGCCGCCGCCGCGGACGCGGCCCGCGGTCTCGACGGCATCGAGGCGATACGGCTGACCTGCCGGGGCGGGCTCGGCCTGGAGCGCTTCTACGGCTCCTGCGGCTACAAGGAGGTCGGCCGGGTGCCCGCCGCCATCCGCGTCGCCCCGGACGACGACCGCGACGACGTCACCATGCTGCTGCCGCTCGGCTGACCCCGCTGAATGATCGCCTGCCGGCCGTGCTTCACTGGACGATGACCCTTTTTGGAATCGGAAGACTGGATTGAGATGCTCCGCTACACGCTGATGCGCTTCGGCATCTTCGCCGGCTGCCTCGTCGTCGTCTGGGGAGCCGTCTACTCCGGCATCTTCCCGCGGGGCTACGGCAACGCCAACTTCTTCTGGGTCCTGCTGCTCTCCCTGGTCCTCTCCGCGCCGGTCAGCTGGGTGGTCCTGCGCAAGGAGCGCGAGCGGGCCTCGGTGCACGTCGCCGGCCGGGTCGACCGGATCAAGGCCAACCTGGACGCCAACCGCAACCAGGAGGACGGCGTCGAGGACCCGGCCGCCGCGCAGGGCCGCGCATCCTGACCGAGTACCCGACTCCCGGTGCCCCCGGCCCCAACTAGGCTTGTCCCATGGGTGCCGTGAAGACCAAGCGGATGCCGCGTGCGGTGCGGGAGCAGCAGATGCTGGACGCCGCCGTACGGATTTTCGGCCGACGCGGGTACATGGCGGCGTCGATGGACGAGATCGCCGAACTGGCGGGCGTGTCCAAGCCGTTGGTGTACCTGTACCTGAATTCCAAGGAAGACCTGTTCACCGCGTGCATCCGCCGGGAGGCCGCCGCGCTGACCGAGGCGGTGCGCACCGGCGTGCGGCCGGACCTGCCCGCCGACCGGCAACTCTGGGACGGGCTCCAGGCGTTCTTCGCGCACACCTCGGAGCATCCCGACGCCTGGTCCGTGCTGCATCTGCAGGCCCGTACCCACGGTGAGCGGTTCGCGGCCGAGGTCGCCTCGATGCGCGAGGAGATCGTGGCGTTCGTGACCCGGCTGATCGCGGTCGCGGCGCGGGACGCCCACGGGGATCCGCACCTGCCCGAGCGTGAGGTCGCCGGGCTCGCCGAGGCGCTGGTCGGCGCGGCCGAGTCCCTCGCCGCGTGGGCCAACACCACCGCCGGCGTCACGGTCCGTCAGGCGGCGGCCACCCTGATGAGCTTCGCCTGGTCGGGCCTCGGCGCCCTGCTGGGCGGCCAGGTGTGGACCCCGCCCACGACCGAGGCCTAGGGGCGTCTCGTTTGGATCATGCCCGCGTCGCGCGAAAAGGCACCGTGAGCCAGGCCGGCCTGATCCACACGACAGGCCCTAGTAGTGCTTCGTTAGGTTCTCAGTCTGGTTCTGTTGCGGGGCAGGGTTCGGCCGCAGGTAGTGCAGGTGCCGGTCCAGCACTTCAGCAGGTCCTGGAGTGTGTCGAGGACCTGGTAGAGGGTCAGGCCGGCGTCTGGGCTTTTGGGTCGAGTCGCCTGAGGGTGAGGAAGGCCTGGGCGGCGGTGACGAGGGTGACGTGGTGGTGCCAACCGCGCCAAGTGCGGCCCTCGAAGTGGTCCAAGCCCAGGCCGTGTTTGAGTTCGCGGTAGTCGTGCTCGATCCGCCAGCGCATCTTCGCCCACCTCACCAGGTCGGCGATCGGGGTGCTGGCTGGCAGGTTGCTCATCCAGTAACCGGTTGGTTCGGCCGCGTCTTCGGGCTGTTCGACGAGCAGGGTCCGCAGCGGCAGCACTCCGTCCCAGCGGCTGCGTCCGCCGGCCTGTTCTTGCGCGGTGCGGGTGGCTTCCTTGCCCGACGGCCGCACCTTCAGCATGGCGAAACGCGAGGTCATTCCACCTTTGCTGCCCTGCCGCCAGGTGACCTCCTCGAAGCGGGTGCGGGCGTCGATGAGGTCGGGCAGGGGCCGGGCCGGCTCGCGGTAACGGGGCAGTGTGGGCGGCCCCAGGCCGCCATAGGCAGGCTGAGACGGCTCAGCCGTCGCAGGTCGAACGATCTCTTTGGGATCCACCGCCATCACGTAGGACCAGCGGCGTTCCTCGAGCGCGAGCCGGAAGGAGACGCTGCGGCCATAGCCGGCGTCCGCCACGATCACCGGCACCACCAGCCCCTGGTCGGCGAGCCGGTCCAGCAGGCCGAGTGCCAGACGTGTCTTGGACGCGTGGTCGACCTCGTCGGGCACCCCGGCCCGTCGGCGCCGCAGCTGGTCCCCCGCCCATTCCTCGGGCAGGAACAAGTCCCACTCCAGTGGGCACGAAGCGGTGTCGGTGGCCGCGTGGACACTGACCGCGACCTGGCAGTTCGCCCGCTTGCCCAATGCTCCGCAGTACTGCCGGGCCACCCCGACCGACGCGGTGCCGCACTTGGGGAACGACACGTCGTCGACCACCCACACATCGGGAGCGATCACCTCGCACAGCCGCTCGGCGATCCGCCGCCGCACCGGCGACCACTCCCACGGCGACTGGTTCACGAACTGCTGCAGGGCCTGCATGTTCCCGTCCGGCAGCCGTTCCGCCATCGGCTGGATCGACTTGCGGCGGCCGTCCAGCATCAGACCCCGCAGATAACACTCGCCCCAGCGGCGTTGATCCCGCCGCGGCACCGACTCGAACACATCGGCAACGAACTCCGCTAACTCACCCCGGAGCAGTTCCACTTCCCCCAACCTCATACCGGAAAGGCTGCCCACCACCAGGCGAGATCACCCAACGTAACGAAGCACTACTAGGGGGCTTCGCCCCGAACGCCGCCGGACAGCGGAACCACCTCGCCGGTGAGGTGGAGCCTGCCGTCCGGGCCCCGCAGGGAGAAGCGGCCGGCGCCGTCGGCCCCGTACGTCACCGCCCCCGGCAGCAGCACCGGCGCCCGGAACTCGGCCCGCACCACGGCGGAGCCCGCCGTGCCGTGGGCGGCCAGGCAGCGGGCCACGGTCCACATGCCGTGCGCGATGGCCCGCGGGAAGCCGAACAGGCGGGCGGTGAACGGGTGCAGGTGGATGGGGTTGCGGTCGCCGGAGGCGGCTCCGTACCGGCGTCCCACGTCCCCGGCCAGCCGCCACTCGGCGACGGCGGGCAGCGCGGTGTCGTCCCGCCGCGCCCCGGCTGCCGTACCGCCCTCGGTGCGGTGCCGGGCCAGGTAGGTGCTGCGGGACTCCCAGACGAGGTCGCCGCCGGACCGCAGCCCGGTCACCACGGTGGCCTCGGTCCCGCGCCGGTGCGGGGTGAGTCCGTCGACGTGCACGGCGAGTTCGTACTCCCCGGTGGCGGGCAGGTCGGCGTGGCGGACGATCTCGATGGACGTGTGGACGAGGCCCAGCAGCGGCAGCGGGAAGTCCCGGTCGCTCATCAGGCGCATGGCGAGCGGGAATCCGAGGACGTGCGGATAGGTGACGGGCAGCGCATCGGCGCCGGTGGCGAAGCCGCACACCCGCTCGTACGCGGCCAGTCTCGCGAGGTCGACGCGGAGGCCGGGGAGCAGGAGCCGGGTGCGCGGGTGGCCGGCGCCCCGGGCCGGGCGCTTGAAGGGGGAGCGCAGGGCGCCCCGGGCCAGCAGCGGGGCCAGTGCCGGGGGCGCGCTCAGGGTGACGGTGCTCATCTGGGGCTCCGGTGGCGGTCGGCCATGTGTGACTCCCGCGCGGCTCGGTTCCGAAGGGCTGACAAATTCTTACTCCAGAGTAAGGTTACCGGAGGTAAGTCAAAAGTGAGCCCCCCTCACATAACCCGTGAGGCTGCACATCCCCGGCCCCGGACCCTTCCCGAACCCGCACAACCCCCTCACGGCGGACCCGTACGATCACCTGCCTAACCGTCGGTAACCCTCATTTCGGTGGCCACCGCCGGTGTACGCACGCCTGAGGAGCCGCCCGTGTCCACCCCGTACCAGAACGCCCCCGTCTCCTCCGGCGCCCCGGTCTCCGCCACCGACTACGACGGCCGCCCGGTCCTCGTGGAACCCGAGGTCCGGCGCCTCGACGGGGCCGTCCGGGAGGCGTCCGTACCGCCGTTCGCGCCACCGGTCACCCATGGCTCGCTGGCCGACCTGCCGTTCGAGAACGCCGAGGCGGCCCCCGGTGCCGTCGCGCTCAGCCGCCGACTGCCCGACGGCAGTTGGGCGGACGTCACCGCCGCGCGGTTCGCCGAGCAGGTGCTCGCGGTGGCCAAGGGGCTGATCGCCGAAGGACTGCAGCCGGGCGACCGGATCGCCGTGATGGCCCGCACCCGGTACGAGTGGACCCTGCTCGACTTCGCCTCCTGGGCCGCGGGCCTCGTCACCGTCCCCGTCTACCCCACCTCCTCCGTCTTCCAGACCCGCTGGATCCTGCACGACTCCGGCGCGGTCGCCCTGGTCACCGAGACCGCCGCGCAGGCCGCCGCCATCGGCCCCGAACTCCAGCACCTGCCCGACCTCAGGCACCTGTGGGTGATGGACAAGGACCACGTGGAACGGCTCGCCGAGGCGGGCGCGGAGGTGCCGGACGGCGAGGTGGCCGTACGCCGGGGCATGCTCGGCCCCGACACCCTCGCCACGCTCATCTACACCTCGGGCACCACCGGCCGCCCCAAGGGCTGCGCCCTCTCGCACGGCAACTTCTTCGCCGAGGTCGACAACGCCATCGAACTGCTCCACCCGGTCTTCAAGGCGCGGGGCGAGGAGCCGTCGGTCCTCCTCTTCCTGCCCATGTCCCACGTCTTCGGCCGGATGGTGGCCATCGCCTGCGTCCGCGCAGGTGTCCGCCTCGGCCACGCGCCCAGCCTGGCCGCGGACGACCTGCTGCCGGACCTGGCCGCCTTCCGGCCGACCGCGCTGCTGACCATCCCCTACATGCTGGAGAAGATCTTCAACTCGGCCCGCGCCAAGGCGGAGGCGGGCGGCCGGACGGCCGTCTTCGACCGGGCGGTCGCCGTCGCCCGCCGCTACGGCGAAGCCCTCGAAGCCCGCCAGACCGGCACCGGCAGCGGACCGAACCGCGCCCTGAAGACCCAGCGCACCCTCTACGACCCGCTCGTCTACCGCCGTCTGCGCGCCGCCATGGGAGGCCGCGTCCGGTACGCGATCTGCGGCGGCTCCCCCCTCGGCCGGCGCCTGGCCGCCTTCTACGCCGGAGCCGGCATCGAGATCTTCGAGGGGTACGGCCTCACGGAGACCACCGGCGCCTCCACGGTCACCCCGCCGCTCAAGCCCCGCCTCGGCACCGTCGGCTGGCCGATGCCCGGCACCCGGGTCCGGATCGCGGCCGACGGCGAGATCCTGCTCGCCGGCGACCACGTGCTGCGCGGCTACTGGGACCCGCAGGCGGGCGGAGTCGTCCCGGCGACCCGGGACGGCTGGCTGGCCACCGGCGACCTCGGCGAACTGGACGACGAGGGCTATCTGACCATCACCGGCCGCAAGAAAGAGCTGCTGATCACTGCGGGCGGCAAGTCGGTGGCCCCGGCCCCGCTGGAGAACTGGCTGCGCCAGCACCCGCTGATCTCCCAGGTGATGCTGGTCGGCGACGGACGCCCGTACGTCGGCGCGCTGATCACCCTCGACCCCGACGGCATCACCCACTGGCGCCAGATGATCGGCAAGCATCCCGTGCCGCCGGAACTCCTCACCGGCGACCCGGAGCTCGCGGCCGTCCTGCAGCGCGCGGTGGACGAGGCGAACAAGCTGGTCTCCCGGCCCGAGTCCATCCGCCGGTTCGCGGTGCTGCCCGTGGACTTCACCGAGTGGTCCGGCCATCTCACCCCGTCGATGAAGCTCCGCCGGGACCAGGTCATGCGGGACTTCGCGAAGGACGTGGAGAGCCTGTACGAGCGCCGCTGACCGACGGTCGGCACCCGCTCCTCGCCGGTCCCGTCTCGTCCGGACTCGACGGGGCGCGGAGCGGGTTGCCGCCTGGGTCGGTCGCGGCCCGCACACGATCCTCGTACGCGCCCAACGCCCAGTCAATCCTTGGGTTTTCTCCTCAACCCCAAGTGCTAGCTTGGGTGTTGTGACCCTGGACGATCTCCGTGTGTTCGTGGCCGTGTGCCGCGCGGGCAGCCTGAGTTCGGTCGCCCGCGACCTCGGCTGCACCCAGTCGGCCGTCAGCCAGCACGTCAAACGGCTGGAGCGGGAGACCGGGGTGGCGCTGCTGGAGCGCCGCCCGCGCGGAGTCGTCCCGACCGGGGCCGGCCGGCTGCTGGAAGCCGCCGCGGCCGAGGGCATCTCCGGTCTCGACCTCGCCGTACGACAGCTGCGCGACCTGGTCGACGGCCACGGCGGCCACGTCCGCGTGGCCACCGGCGCGACCACCGTCCGGCACTTCATGTCCGACGCGGTCGTCACGTTCCGCCACCGCCACCCCCGGGTCAATCTGGAGTTCCGCACGGTCAGTTCGGGCCGGGGCGCCTTCGACGCCCTCGCCGACGGCACGCTGGACCTGGCCTGGATCACCATCGGTCCGCCGGTGCGGGGCATCGAGCAGCGGACGGTCGCGCAACTGCCGTGGCTGCTCGCGGTCCGCGCGGACGACCCGCTCGCCGGCCGCCCGCGCCTGGACCCCGCGGAACTCGCCGACGTCCGCCTCATCCGGCTGCCACCCAACTCCACGTCCGCCGCCCATCTCGAAGCGGCGTGCGCGGAGCGGGACGTGCGGTTCTCCTACGAGCCCAGCGTGGCCGACTGGGACACGGCGCTGCTCCTCGCCGAGCTGGGCGTGGGCCGGGCGGTCGTCCCCGCCGTACCCGGCCTGCCCGTCCCCGGCGAGGGCCCGTTGCGGCTGGTCCCGCTGCCCGGCCTGCGGCCGTTGCCCGTCGGCTGGGCCGTCCGCCGCTGGGACGCGCTCAGTCCTCCGGCGCGGGCGTTCGCGGACACGGTCGCCGCCTCGCGCTGAGCGGCAGCTCCGCCCAGACGGTCTTGCCGACGTCCCGCGTGGTGACGCCCCACAGCGCGGACAGCACCTGGACGACGACGAGTCCGCGACCGTGCTCGTCCAGCAGGCCGCCGTCCAGGAAGCGCAGGGGCCGGTCGCTCCGGGTGTCGCTCACCTCGATGCGCAGGGTGTCCCTGCCGGGCAGGAGTGCCAGTCGCAGCTCGAAGTCCCGGCCCGGGACGCGACCGTGGGTGACGGCGTTGGCGGCGAGTTCCGCGACGAGGAGCTGGGCGGTGTGGCTGAGGTCGCCGTCGTGCGGGAACCCCCAGGTGGCGAGCGCGCCGCCGGTCAGCCGACGGGCCAGCCGGGCGCCGCGGGGCGTGGCGCTGAGCCGCTGCACGAGTTCGGTCCGGGGGGTGGAGATTTCTACGTTCACCTCACCGAGCGTGGCCGGTTCTCCCTACGCTGACCAGGGATGACCCGGCGACTGTGCGTAGCCGTACGGGTGCGGTGGGTCCGGTGTACGGCTTGTCGGAGGGTGGCGTGGCGGAGGAGCGGAGGCCGGAGACACCGGCGGAGGCTAACGGGGCGGCGGCGGTCTTCGTCGTCCTGGGCAAGCAGCTGAGGTTGATGCGGGAGCGGGCGGGCCTGAACCAGCGGGAGTTCGGCAACCTGGTGGGGTACGGCCCCGACCAGATCTCGGCGGTGGAGCGAGGGGTACGGACACCGAGGCCGGAGTTCCTCCAGCGGGCGGACGAAGTCCTCCGGGCGGAGGGCTTGTTCACGGAGGTCATCCCGCAGGTGGAGGAGGCGATGACGAAGGCACGGACTCGGCATCCGGAGTGGTATCGGGGGTATGCGGCGCTGGAGGCACAGGCCGTCTCCCTGCACGACTACAGCACCATGGGTGTGCTGGGGCTGCTGCAAACCGAGGACTACTCGCGTGCGGTGTTCACACAGCGACACCCACCTCTCGATGAGGAGACCATCGAGAGGCGAGTGGCGGACAGGCTTTCGCGCCAGCAGATCTTCGAAGAGTGGCCGCCACCGGAGTTCAGCTTCGTCATGGAGCAGGCTGTGCTGGAACGGCCCATCGGTGGGCCGAAGGTGCACACGGACCAGCTGAGGATGCTGCTGCGGATCGGGTGCATGCGGAACGTACAGCTTCAGGTCATGCCGACAGGCCGGGAAGTGCACCCCTCACTTGGCGGCTCTTTCACCTTGCTGATCCCGAAGGGGAAGGAGCAGGTTGCGTACATGGAGGTTCAGGGCCACCCCAAGCTGATCACCGACCGAGAAGAGGTCCGCGTTCTCGCTGCTCGCTATGGGATCATCCGGGCGCAGGCCCTCAACCCGCATGAGTCCCTGGCCCTGATCGAGGAGGTGCTGGAAGAGCGATGAACATAGAGCAGTTGACCTGGTCCAAGTCCAGCTACAGCGACGGCGAGGGCGGCCAGTGTGTCGAGGTCGCCCTAGAGGCCACCGCCATCCACATCCGCGACTCGAAGCGGCGGCCCACCGCCCCCCATCTCACCGTGACGCCCACCGCGTGGTCACTCTTTCTTCTGGGCGAGAAGGAACGCCTGCGGGACTGACTCGCCCCACGCCTCCACGGGTTCCCGGACGGTGACGGCGCGAAGGGCGAACCCGGCGCCGGACAGCAGTTCCGCCATCCGCTCGGGGCGGCGCCGGTGGAAGTCGAGGACCACGGGCCGGCCCCAGGGACGGTCGAGGCGGAGCGGCACGTCACCGGACTGGAAGGCGAGCAGCGCGAGGCCGCCGGGAGCCAGTACACGGTGGAACTCGGCCAGCAGCACGGGGAGTCGTTCCACCGGCGTGTGGATGCTGGAGTACCAGGACACGACACCGGCCAGCGAACCGTCGGTGAGGGGCAGCTCCAGCATGGAACCTTGCTGGAACCGGACCGCGGGGTTGTCCCGGCGGGCGATGGCGATCATGGACGCGGACAGGTCGAGGCCGAAGACGGACAGGCCCAGCCCGGCCAGGTGTCCGGTGATCGCCCCGGGACCGCAGCCGAGGTCGGCGACCGTGCCGTCGGGCCCCACCTGCTCCGCGAACGCGCCGAGCAGCGCCCGCTCCAGCGGCCTGTCGTCGAGCGGGTTCCGGAAGTGGTCGGCGTAGTCCTCGGCGATGGTGTCGTAGAAGGAGCGGGTGGCGGTCAGGAAGTCCTCGGTCTCGGTCATGGGGAGGGACCGTAGCGAGCGGCACTGACATCCCCTCTAGGCTGCTGCCGTTGGCCGATGCATTTAGCGGGGGGTTGTGGGCCGATGGACCAGGCGACGGAGGTCTTCCAGCCGCTTCAGGCGGACGACCCGCCCGTGGTGGCGGGTTACCGGCTCGCCGCCCGGCTGGGGGCCGGCGGCATGGGCCGGGTCTACCTCGCGCACACCCGGGGCGGCCGGCCGGTCGCCATCAAGGTGGTGCGGCCGGAGCTGGCGGACGACCCGGACTTCCGGCGCAGGTTCGGCCGGGAGATCAAGGCGGCCCGGCGGGTGCGGGGCGCGTACACCGCCGAACTGATCGACGCGGACGCGGACGCCGTACCGCCGTGGCTGGCCACCCTGTACGTGCCCGGACCCTCGCTGACCGAGGCCGTGGCCCGGCGCGGGCCGCTGCCGGTGGCGGCGGTGCTGTGGCTGATGGCCGGGGTGGCCGAGGCGCTTCAGGCCATCCATGCCGAGGACGTCGTGCACCGGGACCTGAAGCCGTCGAACGTGCTGCTGGCGGCCGACGGGCCGCGAGTGATCGACTTCGGTATCGCGCTGGCCGCCGACGGGACCTCGTACACGGCGACGGGCGGCACGATCGGCACGCCCTCGTTCATGGCGCCGGAGCAGGCGTCCGGGGGTGATGTCACGGCGGCGACCGACGTCTTCGCGCTCGGCCAGACCGCGGCGTTCGCGGCGCTGGGCCGACCGCTCTACGGCGAGGGCGCGGCCCTCAACGTGCTGTACCGGATCGTGCACTCCGCACCCGACCTCGCCGCGCTGCCCGAGCCGCTGCGTCCGCTGTTCGCCCGCTGCCTGACCGCCGACCCGGCGGAGCGGGCCACCCCGGCGGAGATCGTCCAGTGGTGCCGGCAGCGGCTGGGGGCGGACGCCGATGCGGGCGGGGGACCGGCCGTGTGGCGGGAGATCATCGGGCCGGACGTCACGGTTCCGGCGCCGGTGCCCGACCCCACGCCCGTCGTCCCGCAGCCGCTGATCGCGTATCCGCAGCGGCCGACGGCGGCGCAGGGCGGCACCCGGAGGCGTCGCGCGCTGATGACCGGCGCGGGGGTGGCCGGCGGCGCACTGCTGCTGGTCGCCCTGGCGTGGTCGCTGATGGACGCGGGGTCTCCGGCGGGCGGCAAGGACGCGGACCGCGCCCGGACTTCCGCGACGGGACCGGCGGCACGGTCCTCTTCCTCCTCGGCGCCCGCGAAGGGCTCCTCCGGCTCGGCGCGACCGGCCGGGGAGGGGGAAGCCGGCACCTCGCCGTCCCCGGCGGCCTCGCCCCGGCGGCCGCGGGCCGATGTGTACGCCCCGCTGACGGTGGACGCGCAGCATCCGCTGAACCTCGACGACCCGGACGGCGGAGCGAAGAACGGCAAGGACGCCGTCCGCTTCGACTGCCGGGAGCCCAGCTGTGAACTGACGAGCGGCACGGCCGCGTTCGTCCAGATCGTCGGCGGTCACGGCACGACGCTCGACATGTGCCGCCTCATGCTCAGGAGCGGCAAGTACCACGACTGGACGCTGGCCTCGGTGGCCGCCGGCAGCGAGATCTGCATGAAGGACACCAAGGGGAACATCGGGCTGTTCGTGGTCCAGACGAAGTCGACCGCGATCGCGGACCTCGCCTTCCTCCAGGGCGACCTGACCGTCTGGCGGAAGGCCGCCTAGGCCACCCCCGCCAGCCGCAGCAGCGCCGTGGTCGCCGCCGCGGCCAGGACCACGAGCGCGAAGGGCGCCCGGCGCCAGGCCAGGACGCCCCCGACCAGGACCCCGGCGGGGCGGGACCAGCCCGCGAAGCCGCCGCCCTCGGTCAGCGCGCCCGTGGTCAGCAGGGCGACGAGGAGCACCACCGCGCCGGCCGAGGCGAGTTCCTGCACCCGGGGCGGGACGGTGACCCGCCCGTGCAGCACCGGCCCGACGAGCCGGAAGGCGTACGTGCCCACGGCCAGGGCGAGGATCACGGCGAGTGTGGCGTTCATGCCGCGGCCCCCCTTCCGGCCGGGCGGCGGTGGAGGAACAGCCCGGCGAGGGCGAGCAGCACCGGCACCCCGGCCGGGACGGCGGGCGTGACCGCCAGCGCGACCGCCGCGCCGAGCAGGGCGCACCGCCGTACCGCCGCGTCCGCGCGCACGGCGGGCAGGACCAGCGCGACCAGGACGGCCGGGAAGGCGGCGTCCAGTCCGTAGCGGGCGGTGTCGCCGAGCGCGCTCCCGGCCAGCGCCCCGACCGCCACGCCCACGTTCCACACGGCGAACAGGCCGAGCCCGGAGATCCAGAACGCCCTGCGTCGCCGTACCGGATCGGACTGGGCGAGAGCGAAGGCGACCGTCTCGTCGGTGACCAGGTGGGCGCCGAGGAGACGGGTGGCGCGGCCGGAGCCGATGATCTCCGCGACGGCCAGACTGAAGGCCGCCGTCCGCGTGTTCAGGAGCAGCCCGGTGACCGCGGCCGCGACCGGCCCACCCCCGGCGAGCAACACCCCCACCGCGCTGAACTGGGCCGATCCCGCGTACACGATCGCGGACATGAGTACGGGCACCCACACCGGCAGCCCGCCGGCGACGGAGACGGCACCGAAGGACACACCGACGATGCCGCCGGCCAGCCAGACCAGTGAGCTGTCCCGGACGAGGGAGCCGTCGCCTGACTCCAGGGGTAGGGGTGTTCGTTGCAGCGAACGCATGTTCTCTACAATGAACAGCAGACGGCCGGTCCGTCAAGGCGAACGATCGTACCGATGGAGCGAACGACATGTCCGAGGTCCCCGCCCGGCTCCCGATGGAGTGGATCGCCGCGTCCCTCAAGCGCGAGCGCGCCCGTGCCGGGCTGTCCCTGTCCGAGCTGGCCAAGCGCGCCGGCATCGCGAAGTCGACGCTCTCCCAGTTGGAGGCGGCGGGCGGCAACCCGAGCATGGAGACGATCTGGGCGCTCGCGGTGGCACTCGGCGTGCCCTTCAGCGTGCTGGTGGAACCGCCCGCTCCGGCGGTCCAGGTGATCCGCGCCGGCCAGGGGCCCACGGTCCACTCCGAGCAGTCGAGCTACCTCGCCTCACTGCTCTCCGCCTGTCCGCCCGGCGCGCGCAGGGACATCTATTACGTGTGGCTGGAGCCGGGCTCCGTGCGGGATTCCGCACCGCACATTCCCGGGACCACCGAGCACATCGTGGTCGCGGAGGGCGGCGTGAAGGCGGGGCCGCGAGGGCAGGAGGTCGAACTGGAACCGGGCGATTACCTGTCCTACCGCGGAGACGTGCCGCACGCCTACGAGGCGCTCGCCGACGGAACGAAGTTCGTCCTGATCATGCAGCACATGTAAACCGGAAATGAACGGGAAAAGGCAGGAGCCCCATCGCCGTACGGCGCGGGGCTCCTTGGGTACTGCACTCAGGTTCTGCGATCAGGCAGTGATCAGACGGGGGTGACGTTCTCCGCCTGCGGACCCTTCGGGCCCTGCGTCACGTCGAAGCTCACCTGCTGGTTCTCCTCGAGGGAGCGGAAGCCGGAGGCGTTGATCGCGGAGTAGTGAACGAAGACGTCGGGGCCGCCGCCTTCCTGGGCGATGAAGCCAAAGCCCTTTTCGGCGTTGAACCACTTCACGGTTCCGGTAGCCATAAGCCCTCCTTGGGCCCAAAAGGGTTGCCCTGCTCCAGAACCTGCACGTGCGAAACGGTGCTGCACAACTGCATTCGTCTGAAAACGACGAGAGCCCGCGGTCACATGCTCCGCAGGCTCTGTACTGCAAGGGAAACCAAACTGCAACTTGCGGCGAGCCTAGCATGTGGACAGCCGAATGCAATAGGGATCAAGATCACGTCACCCGGATGTTTGAACCATCGCTAGCCCGTTTGGCGGTGGGGTCGGTCCCGGCACCGTACAGCACGGGGTCTAGTCTCGCGATGTGGACAATTCTCGCACCCGGCCGCGTGTCGGCCACATCCAGTTCCTGAACTGCCTCCCCCTCTACTGGGGCCTCGCGAGAACCGGCACGCTCCTCGACTTCGAGCTCACCAAGGACACCCCGGAGAAGCTCAGTGAGCAGCTCGTGCGCGGCGACCTCGACATCGGACCCGTCACCCTGGTCGAGTTCCTGCGCAACGCCGACGACCTCGTCGCCTTCCCCGACATCGCCGTCGGCTGCGACGGCCCGGTGATGTCCTGCGTGATCGTCTCCCAGGTCCCCCTCGACCGGCTGGACGGCGCCCGGGTCGCCCTCGGCTCGACCTCCCGCACCTCGGTCCGCCTCGCCCAGCTCCTGCTCGCCGAGCGGTACGGGGTCCAGCCCGACTACTACACCTGCCCGCCCGACCTCAGCCTGATGATGCAGGAGGCGGACGCCGCCGTCCTCATCGGCGACGCCGCCCTGCGCGCCAACCTCCTCGACGGCCCGCGCTTCGGCCTGGAGGTGCACGACCTCGGCGCCCTCTGGAAGGAGTGGACCGGCCTGCCGTTCGTCTTCGCGGTCTGGGCGGCCCGCCGGGACTACGCGGCACGCGAGCCCTCCATCACCCGCCAGGTCCACGAGGCCTTCCTCGCCTCCCGCAACCTCTCCCTGGAGGAGGTCGGCAAGGTCGCCGAACAGGCCGCTCGCTGGGAGGCCTTCGACGAGGTCACCCTGGAGCAGTACTTCACCACCCTCGACTTCAGCTTCGGCGCGCCGCAGCTGGCGGCCGTCGCCGAGTTCGCCCGCCGGGTGGGCCCGACGACGGGCTTCCCCGCCGATGTGAGGGTGGACCTGCTGCGGTCGTAGCCGCGCGTCACTACGCTGCTGCCCACGAGGCGTTGGGGGGAGCGTGCGCCATGCAGCCGCTGGAAGTCGATGAGCCGGCCGTCGTCGGGCCCTACCGGCTGCTCGGCCGGCTCGGTTCCGGCGGCATGGGCCGGGTCTACCTGGGTCGCAGCGCGGGCGGCCGCACGGTCGCCGTGAAGATCGTGCACCCGCACTTCGCGCTGGACGAGGAGTTCCGCGCCCGGTTCCGGCGCGAGGTGGACGCCGCCCGGCGGGTCGGCGGCGCCTGGACCGCGCCCGTCCTGGACGCGGACCCGGACGCCCGGGTGCCCTGGGTCGCCACCGCGTACGCGGCCGGGCCGTCCCTCGCGGCGGCCGTCACCGACGACGGCCCGCTGCCCGCGCACACCGTGCGGGCCCTCGGCGCGGGCCTCGCCGAGGCGCTGGCGGCGGTGCACGAACTCGGCCTCGTCCACCGGGACGTGAAGCCGTCCAACGTGCTGCTGACCCTGGACGGCCCCCTCCTCATCGACTTCGGGATCGCCCGCGCCATGGACGGCACGGCGTCCCTGACCTCCTCCGGGGTGTCCATCGGCTCCCCGGGCTACATGTCGCCCGAACAGATCCTCGGCAAGGGCGTCACCTGCGCCGCCGACGTCTTCTCCCTCGGCGCCGTCCTCGTCCACGCGGCCACCGGTGAACCGCCCTTCCGCGGCGACTCCTCGGCCGCCCTGCTCTACAAAGTGGTCCACGAGGAACCCGAACTGGGCCCGCTCACCGGTGAGCTGGGAGCCCTCGCGGCGGCCTGCCTGGCCAAGGACCCGGCGGCCCGGCCCGGCCCCGCCGAGGTGGGCCGGCGGCTCGCCCCCGACGGAGCCTCGCGTCTGATCGCGGGCGGCTGGCTGCCGGGCCCCCTGGTCGAACAGGTCAGCCGCAGCGCCGTACGCCTGCTCAACCTGGACACGGGGGAGACGGCCGGGGCACCGCATTCGGGCCCGGTGCCCTTCAGCAGCCCATCGGTGGGCGGCCCCGCTGTCGCGGCCGGGGCGAAGCCCGGTGGTGGGGCGGGGGTGTTCGGGCCCGCGCCCCTGATGGACCAGGGGGTGGCGGCCGGCAGCCCCGGCGCGGTGCTCGGCGGCAGCGGCACGCCTCCGGGGGCGGCCGGGGCACCGACCGGTGCGGCCGGGGGAGCGTTCGGGGCGTCGACCGGCACCGCCGGGGGGCCGTTCGGGGTGCCGACCGGTGCGGCGGGAGTGCTCGGGGTGCCGACGCCCGCGGACGGGGTGCCCTCCGGTACGCCGACCGTCGTGCCCGCGCCGCGGGACGCTCCGCCGCCCGGCCGGGTCTCCGTCAGCGTCGCGGCGGACTCCGCCCCGACGGAGGGCGGCCGTGGACGCAGACTGAGCTGCACGGTCGTCCTGGCGGTCGCCGGCGCGCTGGCCGTGGCGACCCTCGGCGTCGGCGCCCTGCTGAAGCCCTGGTCCCAGGAGAGCGACGGCGACTCGAACGCCGGCAGCGGCAGCGCCCAGTCCCCGGCGCCCAGCGCGGCGTCGAGCGGCACCGCCGCGAGCGGCGCGCCCGGCCCGATCCCCGCCCGCTACCTCGGCACCTGGGAGGGCCCGGCCACCGGACTCGGCGGCAGCCTGCCCATGGGCACCTTCCGGGTCACCGTCCACCAGGCCGCCGTAGGACAGGAGTTGGGGCGGATGCGGCAGACCGACCCGATCGGCGCCGTCTGCACCGACATCCTCACCCTGAAGAAGGTGACGAAGACCCGGCTCCTCGCCACCTCGAAGGGCGCCGGGACCAACCACGCCGGCTGCAACCCCACCCCGCACCAGGTGGAGCTGACACCGGCCGGCGACGACCTGAAGTACACCTCGGACAGCTCGGCCGAGGGCAACCCGGTGGCCCGTATGACGAAGGTCCGCTGACCGCCGTACGGACCAGGCACGACACAGCACGGGGGATTCGCGGATGTCGACGGGAAGCGGGACCGGATGAGCGCGGGCGGGATCACCACGGGCGTACTGGCGCTCACGGCCGGTGCATGGGGCGCGCTCGCGGGCACGCTGCTGCCCCGGGCCGCGCACCGGTTCGCCGTACCGAGCGGGGAGCCCTGGCGGGAACGGTGCCCCGGCGGCCACCGGATCCGGGGATGGCTGGGTGGCGCGGACTGCGGCGCGTGCGCGCACGACGGGACACCCGCGGACCCCGGCCCCGGCGGGAACACCCCCTCCGTCGTGCGCCTCGCCACGGCGACCGTCCTCGTCTGCGCCGCGCTTGCCACCGCCACCGGCACCCGGCCCGAACTGGCCGTCTGGCTGCTGCTCGCACCCGTCGGGGTGCTGCTCGCCGCCGTCGACCTCCGGGTGCAGCGGCTGCCCGACCCGCTCACCCTGCCGCTCGCCCCCGCGGCCCTCGCCCTGCTGGGCCTCGCCGCCGTGCTGCCCGAGCACGCCGGCTACTGGCTCACCGCGCTCCACGGCGCGCTCGCGCTCGGCGGCGGCTACTACCTGCTGTACCGGATCAACCCCGCCGGCATGGGCCTGGGCGACGTGAAGCTGGCCGTCGGCATGGGCGCCGTACTCGGCTGGTACGGCTGGCCCACCGTGCTGCTCGGCACGTTCGCCGGGTTCCTGCTCGGTGCCCTCTACGGCGGCGCGCTCGTCGTGGCCCGGCGGGCCGGGCGCAAGTCGGCGATCCCGTTCGGCCCGTTCCTCATGGCCGGCGCCCTCGCCGGGCTGCTGGTCGGCGCGTACACGGCCTGACGTCCTCGGAGGAAACACGCTGGCGTAGGCTGGTTCGGTCCGTCCAACCCCTTGACGAAAGGGACGCCCCGGTGACCGAGAAGGCCGACCTCACTTCTTCTGATGTCACAGCCGTCCTCGACCGTGCCGCAGCCGGTGGGCGGATCACCCCGGAGGAAGCGCTCGTCCTCTACCGCGACGCCCCGCTGCACGCCCTGGGCGCCGCCGCCGACGCCGTACGCCGCCGCAAGTACGCCGGCACCGAGCACATCGCGACGTACATCATCGAGCGCAACATCAACTACACGAACGTGTGCGTCACCGCGTGCAAGTTCTGCGCCTTCTACGCGGCCCCCAAGGACACCGCGAAGGGCTGGACCCGCGACCTCGACGACATCCTGCGCCGCTGCGCGGAGACCGTCGAGCTGGGCGGCACCCAGATCATGTTCCAGGGCGGTCACCACCCGGACTACGGCGTCGAGTACTACGAGAAGCACTTCAAGGCCATCAAGGACGCCTTCCCGCAGCTGGTGATCCACTCGCTGGGCGCGTCCGAGGTCGAGCACATGGCCCGGATCTCCGGCGTCTCGGTGGAAGAGGCCATCACCCGTATCCACGAGGCCGGCCTGGACTCGTTCGCGGGCGCCGGCGCCGAACTCCTCCCCGAGCGGCCCCGCAAGGCCATCGCCCCGCTGAAGGAGAGCGGCGAGCGCTGGCTGGAGATCATGGAGACCGCGCACCGGCTGGGTGTCGAGTCGACCTCCACCATGCTCATGGGCACCGGTGAGACGAACGCCGAGCGCATCGAGCACCTGCGGATGATCCGGGACGTACAGGACCGCACGGGCGGCTTCCGCGCGTTCATCCCGTACACCTACCAGCCGGAGAACAACCACCTGAAGGGCCGCACCCAGGCGACCCTCTTCGAGTACCTGCGGATGATCGCGATCGCCCGGCTGTTCATGGACAACATCCAGCACATCCAGGGCTCCTGGCTCACCACCGGCAAGGAGGTCGGCCAGCTCTCGCTGCACTACGGCGCGGACGACCTCGGCTCGATCATGCTGGAGGAGAACGTGGTCTCCTCGGCCGGTGCCAAGCACCGCTCCAACCGCCTGGAGATCATCGACCTCATCCGCAAGGCGGGCCGCGTCCCGGCGCAGCGCGCCACGACGTACGAGCACCTCGTCGTCCACGACGACCCGGCCAACGACCCCGTCGACGACCGCGTGGTCTCCCACATCTCCTCCACGGCGATCGAGGGCGGCACGGCCCACCCCGAGCTGAAGCTGCTGGCGTCCAACTAGGACCGGCCGGGCGTTCCGTGCTGACACTTCACGTTGCCGAACAGTCGCCCGAGACGGCGGTGCTGGTCGACGGGGCGTCCGTCGCCGCCGTCGGCCGGTACGAGGAACTGGCCGACGCCGACCCGCGGGCGCGGGTGCGGCGCTGGCCCGGCATCCTGACGCCCGGACTGCTGAACCCGTACGGTCCGGAGCTGCTGGAGGCCACGTACCACCCCGACCCGCGCGAGGCCGACACCCTCGGAACCGAGCCCATCGGCGGCGAGCGGGCGCGGGCGATCTTCCGCGCCGACCCCGCCCGCCTCGGCGCGAGCGCGCGCCGCGGGGTGCAGCGGATGCTGGCGCACGGCACGGTGGCGGTGGCCGGCGAGCTGCGGTCCAGGGCCGTCGTCGACGCCGTGCGCAGGGCCGGACTGGCGGTGGGACAGCGGCCGGACCGTCTGCCGGGCCCGGCGGCGCTGTCCCCGACCCCGCTGATCCTGCTGCCGAGGGTGGTGCCGGGCGGACCCGCCCGGTTCGCCGTGTTCGACGTCGCGGACCGCGCCGAACTGGTCCGGCGCGGTGCCGGCACCTGCGTGGCGACCGTGATCGGCGGGCGGCTGGTGTACCGCGGCCGCTGACGCACGGCCCCGGGCCGGACGCCGGCTCAGCCCGCGAAGGCCTCCGCGAACGCCCCCGCGCCCTGCGCCACCCCACTGCAGTCGGTGGCCGCGTCGTCCTGCCCAAACTCCCCGTCCTCGCACGGCCGATCGCGGAAGGTCGCCCACATGGACACCCGGGCGATCCCCTCGCGCGCCGCGAACCTCCGCACCCGGGCGGCGTCGGAGAGCGTGAACGTCTCCCCGGCCACGTCGTTGACCCCGAGCATCGAGGTGAGCGCCATCCCCTGCCAGGCACCGGCGTCCGACAGCCCGAACGCCTTCCTCAGCTGGGCGTGCGCGGCCTTCGCCGAGGTGACCGCGTAGCCGCCCATGTCTTTCTGGCAGGTGCCCGCATTCGAGGCGTACCTGCCGCTGGACAGCCAGTGGTTCCTGTTCGGTGTCGGCTGGCTGCTGATCGCCGTCCTGGTCCTGCTGTGCGGCTGGGTGGACGACGTCGCGGCACGCAGGAAGCCCAGGCTCCTGGCGTGAGACCGGGCTGCAACAATGGGCGGGTGACCCGCGCTTCCCTGAACAAGCAGCCGCACGAAGTCGCCTCGATGTTCGACGACGTGGCGGAACGGTACGACCTGACGAACGACGTGCTGTCGCTCGGCCAGGACCGGCGCTGGCGCAAGGAGGTGGCGAAGGCGGTCGACGCCCGCCCCGCGCAGAAGGTCCTCGACCTCGCGGCGGGCACGGCCACCTCCTCGCTGCCCTTCGCGCGGACCGGCGCGTACGTCGTCCCCTGCGACTTCTCGCTCGGGATGCTCCAGGTCGGCAAGAGGAAGCACACCTGGCTGCCGTTCACGGCGGGCGACGCGACGAGGCTGCCGTTCAAGGACGACACCTTCGACGCCGTCTCGATCTCCTTCGGCCTGCGCAACGTGCAGGACACGGACGCGGCCCTGCGGGAGATGTACCGGGTGACCCGGCCCGGCGGACGCGTGGTGATCTGCGAGTTCTCGCACCCGACGTGGGCGCCCTTCCGGACCGTCTACACCGAGTACCTGATGCGGGCGCTGCCGCCGGTCGCCCGCAAGGTGTCCTCGAACCCGGACGCCTACGTCTACCTCGCCGAGTCCATTCGCGCCTGGCCCGATCAGCCCGCCCTCGCCGAGAAGCTGCGCAAGGCGGGCTGGTCGAAGGTGGCGTGGCGCAACCTCACCGGCGGAGTGGTCACGCTGCACCGGGGCTTCAAGGAGGCCTGAGCCTCACGGGGGTCCGGGTGGTGAGCGTCGCGGGGGCCCTCCGGTGCCGCCCGGGCCCCACCTGCCGATCACCTGTTGATCATCTCGAAGGCGTCGCTGGGTTCGCCGAGCTCGCGCTCCATCCCGCCCGTGGGCGGCTGCGGGACGCGTGGCTCGCGCACGCCTCCCCCGCCCTCGCCCTCGCCGAAGTCGAACCACACGTACACCATCGAGTCCGGCGGCACCTCGGCCCCGGGCTGCGGATACTGGCGTACGACGTACTCGACGACCGTGCGATGGAAGTCCGGGCGGTCCGGCGCATTGAGGAACAGGCCTCTCGCCCGGGCCGTTTCGCGCGCGTCCATGGCCATCAGACCGACCAGACGCGGAACGCGCACTTCGGGTGTTTGCGGTGGTATGCGCACAGATGTCACCCCCAGCGGTACTGGCAGGGTAACTCCCGGGTGCCCCACCCGGAAGGCGCCGGTGTCTTTCTGTAACAGACGACTACCGTGCGTGATCGAGGGGGAGTCGGAAGCAGAGCGCGGGCTCGTTCAGCGTGGGGTGCTCGTAGGTCTCCGCGGGCTCCATGCCGAGCCGGCGGGTCACCGCGATCGAGCGCTCGTTGCCCGTCCGCACCATGGCCACCACCCCTGGCACCCCGGCCTCCCGCACCCGCACGAGGGTCTCCCGCGCCGCCGCGGTGACGTATCCCCGGCCCCAGTACGCGCGGCCGAGCCGCCAGCCGATCTCCGTCTCGCCGACCGGACCCCAGTCGGGCCGCCACGGCTGGGCTCCGGTGAAGCCGATGACGTCCCCGGACTCGTCCAGCAGCGTCCACAGGCAGAAGCCGAGCTCCGCGTCGTGCCGCCGCTGGCGCGCGGTGAGTTCCTCGTAGACCGACAGCGCCGCGGGCCTGCCGCCGTAGAACTCCATGACCTCGGGGTCGGCGAAGATCCGGTGCCAGGCGACCGCGTCCTCGTGGGTGGGGACGCGCAGCCGTACCGCGGGGAGAGGTCGGTTCACAGGGCAGCCCTTCAGCCGGGTGATCAATTCTGCTGAATAGACTGCCCATGTCCAGTGCCGGTCGGCACACAGATTTCAGAACCTTGGGGAGATCCCGCCGTGACCGAGCCCCTCTCCGAAAACACCGCCGATGTGATCGTCGTGGGCGCGGGGCCAGCCGGCTCCACGACCGCGTACCACCTCGCCAAGGCCGGTCTCGACGTACTGCTCCTGGAGAAGACCGAGTTCCCGCGCGAGAAGGTCTGCGGCGACGGCCTCACCCCGCGCGCGGTCAAGCAGCTCGTCGCCATGGGCATCGACATCTCCGAGGAGGCCGGCTGGCTGCGCAACAAGGGCCTGCGCATCATCGGCGGCGGCAGCCGTCTCCAGCTGGACTGGCCGGATCTCGCCTCCTTCCCGAACTACGGTCTGGTCCGCAAGCGCGACGACTTCGACGAGCAGCTCGCCCGCAACGCCCAGAAGGCCGGCGCCCGCCTCTTCGAGCGCTGCAACGTCTCCGGCCCCGTCGTCGACGACCGCACCGGCCGCATCACCGGTGTGACCGCCAAGCTCGGCGAGGAGAAGCGCGAGGTCACCTTCCGCGCGCCGCTCGTCGTCGCCGCCGACGGCAACTCCACCCGCCTGTCCCTCGCCATGGGCCTGCACCGCCGCGAGGACCGCCCCATGGGCGTCGCGGTGCGCACGTACTTCACCTCGCCCCGCCACGACGACGACTACCTGGAGTCCTGGCTGGAGCTGTGGGACCGGCGCGGCGCCCAGGACCGCCTGCTGCCCGGCTACGGCTGGATCTTCGGCATGGGCGACGGCACCTCCAACGTCGGCCTCGGCGTCCTCAACACCTCCGCCTCCTTCAAGGAGCTGGACTGGCGCGAGATCCTCAAGGCCTGGTGCGCCTCCATGCCGGAGGACTGGGGCTACACCCCGGAGAACATGACCGGCCCCATCCGCGGCGCCGCCCTCCCCATGGCCTTCAACCGCAAGCCGCACTACACCAAGGGCCTGCTCCTCGTCGGTGACGCCGGCGGCCTCGTGAACCCCTTCAACGGCGAGGGCATCGCCTACGCCATGGAGTCCGGCCAGCTCGCCGCCGACGTCATCGTGCAGGCCCACGCGCGGGCCACGCCCGCCCAGCGCGAGATCGCCCTCCAGCGCTACCCGCGCGTCCTGAGCGACACCTACGGGGGCTACTACAACCTGGGCCGCGCCTTCGTGAAGCTCATCGGCAACCCGAAGGTCATGCAGATCGCCACCCAGCGCGGCCTGACTCACCCGGTGCTGATGAAGTTCACCCTGAAGCTGCTCGCCAACCTCACCGACCCCACGGGCGGCGACGCGATGGACCGCATCATCAACGGCCTGAGCAAGGTGGCCCCGAAGGCCTGAGAGGGCGCCCTGCGGGGCGCCGAGAGGCGCCCGGCGGGCGCGGGTGAAGCGCTAGGAGAAAGCGCTGGGAGAAAGCACCGAGAGAAGCCGCGTCGGCGGCCCGGCGGGACGAGGTGTCCGCTGGGCCGCCGTTTGCAGTGATGCGCCCTTTTTCCGCCGGTCCGCTCGTCCGTCGGCAGGTCTCACCCGCTCGGCTGGCCGGACCGGTTGACGATGTGTCCGACATGCCCGACACGGTCGCCGTCACGGCAGTTGCCCTCGTACGGGACGCGGGTGCGAGCGCCGCGGGAACGACGCAAGGGCCGCTGCCCCCGAGCGGCTGCGGCCCTGTGCGCGTGAGAGGCGCCTGGTGCGGTCAGAGCACCCGCACGGCCCCGGTGGGCGGGTCGTACGACAGCGGCTTCTCCGCGACGCCGGTGGAGGGGTTCTGCGCGCCGACGAACATGCCGTCGCCGACGTACACCGCCACGTGGTACGCGCTTCCCGCGCTGCCCCAGTAGAGGATGTCACCCGGCTGCAGGTTGCTCAGCGAGACCTGGGTGCCGGCCGTCGACTGGTCCTGCGAGACGCGCGGCAGGCTGATGCCGACCTGCTTGAAGGCCGTCTGCACCAGGCCGGAGCAGTCGTAGGCGGAGGGACCGGTGGCACCGGACACGTACGCCTTGCCGACCTGCGCCTTGACGAAGCTGATGACCGCGGCGGCCGAACCGGTGGCCGTGGACGTGCCGGTGGAGGTGGACGTGGAGGTCGAGCCGGCGTCCGCCGTGGTGGAGAGCGTGGTGCGCTCGGCGTTGCGGGAGGCGCGGGCGGCGGCCTCCTTGCGAGCGGCCTCCTCGGCCTTCTTCTTGGCCGCGGCTGCCTTCTGCTTGGCCTCGGCGAGGTCCGACTTGGCCTGCTTGGCGGCCTTTGCGGCGGCCGCGTCGCGCTCGGCCTGCAGCTGGTAGTTCGCGGCGGCCTGCTGGGTCGCGTCCGCGGACTGCGCGGCCTGGGCGGCCAGGTCTGCCGTCAGGGTGGGCAGTTCGAGGGTCTGCGTCACCGGCTCGGCTGCGTTCGCCGAACCGGCTGCCCCGGCGACTGCCAGGGTGCCGAGGACGCCACCGGCAACTCCGGCCCGCATCGCGAGGGTCGACGCGCTGCGGCGGGGCTTCCGGTGGCTGCGTATGTGAGCGGTGTGGGACATGGGAACAACCGGTACCAGGGGCTCCTTCATATCTTCAAGAAACGTGTGGTGCGCCACAATTGCTCAACGGAAGCCCCGAATCCCGGGCGTGTCGCTCTTTATTGACGCCGTAACGGACATTGCGGACGCCTGTGATCACGCCCTTGATCACGGTCTTTGATCATTAAGTCCGAATTGCCCCGCGCCTACCACCGGTTGGAGTGGTTGGCCAAGCCCGGTTCTCAGGGATCTCTCATCGGTGTGGCGGACGTCACGGAACGGCCACCGGAAGGGCTGCGTCCGCTGCACGCGGAGCTCGTGAACGCGTGCACGCGCCGAGGCGGCGTGGAGGCCGCGTCCACATCGCACCCCCGGCCTCCCTCTGATGTGTGAACGCGATCCACTATCAGCCCCTCCCATCCAGCACCAATTTGCATGCAGCGGAAGTCTCTTGATATGGAGACGCCCCCTCCGGCCTGCGAAGACAAGCAAAAATGTCACTTCTGGTGATCAACTGAACGCTTCGCGTATGAAGATCACTCATCATCCGACTTCATGATCCTTCGTCAGGTGGTGGAGATCACAAAGCTTGTGGAATACCCCGTGTCGCAGATCACAGAGCGGCGGGCATAAGATGCGAGGCAGTTGGGCTTGTGACCTGCTTCACATGTTCTCGATCTTCGCCGGGACGAGCGGGGTTCGTGGGACCGGTGAGGCGGAAGTGAGCCCAGTGCAACCGCCAGCAGTCAGCGCCGACTGAGAGGAGCGAGGAGCGGTGAACGCGTATGCGCCCATCCTCGTACTGGGAGCCCTCGGGGCAGGCTTTGCGATCTTCTCCGTGGTCATGGCCACGCTGATCGGTCCGAAGCGGTACAACCGCGCCAAGCTCGAGGCCTACGAGTGCGGTATCGAGCCGACCCCCACGCCGGCCGGCGGCGGGCGCTTCCCCATCAAGTACTACCTGACGGCGATGCTCTTCATCGTCTTCGACATCGAGATCGTCTTCCTCTACCCCTGGGCCGTCACCTTCGACGCCCTGGGGATCTTCGGGCTCGTGGAGATGCTGCTCTTCGTGCTCACCGTCTTCGTCGCGTACGCGTACGTATGGCGGCGCGGCGGCCTGGAATGGGACTGAGGGGCCTTTGACATGGGACTCGAAGAAAAACTGCCGAGCGGCTTCCTGCTGACCACCGTCGAGCAGGCCGCGGGCTGGGTGCGCAAGGCGTCCGTCTTCCCGGCGACCTTCGGCCTCGCCTGCTGCGCCATCGAGATGATGACCACGGGCGCCGGCCGGTACGACCTGGCCCGCTTCGGCATGGAGGTCTTCCGCGGCTCGCCGCGCCAGGCGGACCTGATGATCGTGGCCGGCCGGGTCAGCCAGAAGATGGCGCCGGTCCTGAGGCAGGTCTACGACCAGATGCCCAGCCCGAAATGGGTGATCTCCATGGGCGTCTGCGCCTCCTCGGGCGGCATGTTCAACAACTACGCGATCGTCCAGGGCGTCGACCACATCGTCCCGGTCGACATCTACCTGCCCGGCTGCCCGCCGCGCCCCGAGATGCTGATGGACGCGATCCTCAAGCTCCACCAGAAGATCCAGTCCTCCAAGCTCGGCGTCAACGCCGAGGAAGCGGCCCGCGAGGCGGAGGAGGCGGCGCTCAAGGCCCTGCCCACGATCGAGATGAAGGGGCTGCTGCGGTGAGCGACGCGAACGGTACCAACGGCGCGAACGGGGTGAACCCCGAGAAGGACCTCGCCGCCTCCAACCTCCCCGGCCAGCGCGGCCAGGGCGGCGAGGAGATCCGCGTCCAGCGCGGCATGTTCGGCGCCAACAACGGCGGCGACACCTCCGGCTACGGCGGCCTGGTGCGCTCGGTCCGGCTCCCGGGACCGGCGAGCCGCCCCTACGGCGGCTGGTTCGACGAGGTCGCCGACGAACTCGAGGGCGCGCTGGAGGAGCAGGGACTCCTCCCCGGCAACGCCATCGAGAAGACGGTCGTCGACCGGGACGAGCTGACCTTCCACATCGAGCGCGAGCACCTGGTCCGCATCGCCCGCACCCTGCGCGACGACCCGGCCCTGCGCTTCGAACTGTGCACCGGCGTCAGCGGCGTCCACTACCCCGAGGACAAGGGCCGCGAGCTGCACGCCGTCTACCACCTGCGCTCGATCACCCACAACCGGCTCGTCCGCCTGGAAGTCAGCGCCCCCGACAGCGACCCGCGCATCCCGTCCCTGGTCCCCGTCTACCCGACCAACGACTGGCACGAGCGCGAGACCTACGACTTCTTCGGAATCGTCTTCGACGGCCACCCGGCCCTGACGCGGATCATGATGCCGGACGACTGGCAGGGCCACCCGCAGCGCAAGGACTACCCCCTCGGCGGCATCCCCGTCGAGTACAAGGGCGCCCAGATCCCGGCTCCGGACCAGCGGAGGTCGTACTCGTGAGCACGCAGTCAGCATCCGACGCGTCGGCCGCCGCGGCGCGCGAGACCACCGAGGGCACCGTATATACGGTCACCGGTGGCGACTGGGACGAGGTCGTCCAGTCCGCGGCCCGCGCCGACGACGAACGCATCGTCGTCAACATGGGTCCCCAGCACCCGTCCACCCATGGAGTGCTCCGCCTGATCCTGGAGATCGAGGGCGAGACCGTCACCGAGGCCCGCTGCGGCATCGGCTACCTCCACACCGGCATCGAGAAGAACCTCGAGTTCCGCACGTGGACGCAGGGCACCACCTTCGTCACGCGCATGGACTACCTGACGTCCTTCTTCAACGAGACCGCGTACTGCCTCGCCGTCGAGAAGCTCCTCGGCATCGAGGACCAGATCACCGACCGCGCCACGCTCATCCGGGTGCTCCTGATGGAGCTGAACCGGATGTCCTCCCACCTGGTGTGCATCGCCACCGGCGGCATGGAACTCGGCGCCACCACGATCATGATCTACGGCTTCCGCGATCGTGAAATGATTCTCGACCTCTACGAGCTCATCACGGGCCTGCGGATGAACCACGCGTACATCCGCCCCGGCGGACTCGCCCAGGACCTGCCGCCCGGCGCGGTGGACCAGATCCGCGAGTTCGTGAAGAAGATGAAGAAGAACCTCCCGGAGTACGACAAGCTCGCCACCGGGAACCCCATCTTCAAGGCCCGCATGCAGGACGTCGGCTACCTCGACCTGGCAGGCTGCATGGCCCTCGGCGCGACAGGCCCGATCCTGCGCTCCACCGGCCTGCCGCACGACCTGCGCAAGGCCCAGCCGTACTGCGGCTACGAGACGTACGACTTCGACGTCCCGACCGCCGACAGCTGCGACTCCTACGGCCGCTTCCTGGTCCGTCTGGAGGAGATGCGCCAGTCGCTGCGGATCATCGAGCAGTGCCTGGACCGGCTCCAGCCCGGACCGGTCATGGTCGCCGACAAGAAGATCGCCTGGCCCGCCCAGCTCGCCCTGGGACCCGACGGGCTCGGCAACTCCCTCGACCACATCAAGAAGATCATGGGCACCTCCATGGAGGCCCTGATCCACCACTTCAAGCTGGTCACCGAGGGCTTCCGCGTGCCGCCGGGACAGGCGTACGCGGCCGTCGAGTCGCCGAAGGGCGAGCTCGGGGTGCACGCCGTCTCGGACGGAGGCACCCGCCCCTACCGGGTCCACTTCCGTGACCCGTCCTTCACCAACCTGCAGGCCATGGCGGCGATGTGCGAGGGCGGCCAGGTCGCCGACGTCATCGTCGCCGTCGCGTCCATCGACCCCGTGATGGGAGGCGTCGACCGATGACCACCTCTTCTTCCGAGCGGGGCGTCAGCCTGGGCATGCCCCAACTGCCCGCGCCCGCGTACCCGGACGACGTCCGGGCCCGGCTGGAGACGGACGCGCGCGAGGTGATCGCGCGCTACCCCGACTCCCGGTCCGCCCTGCTGCCGCTGCTCCACCTCGTGCAGTCCGAGGAGGGCCACGTCACGCGCACCGGAATGCAGTTCTGCGCGGACATGCTGGACCTGACCACGGCCGAGGTCACCGCCGTCGCCACCTTCTACACCATGTACCGGCGCAAGGCGTCCGGTGACTACCAGGTCGGCGTCTGCACCAACACGCTGTGCGCGGTGATGGGCGGCGACGCGATCTTCGAGACCCTGCAGGAGCACCTGGGCGTCGGCAACGGAGAGACCACCGACGACGGCAAGGTCACCCTGGAGCACATCGAGTGCAACGCGGCCTGCGACTTCGCACCGGTCGTGATGGTCAACTGGGAGTTCTTCGACAACCAGACGCCGGGCAGCGCCAAGCACCTGGTCGACGACCTGCGGGCGGGGCGCCCCGTGCAGCCCACGCGCGGGGCGCGGCTGTGCACCTTCAAGGAGACCGCGCGAATCCTGGCCGGCTTCCCCGACGAGCGGCCCGGGGCCGTCGAGGAGGGCGGCAGTGCGGGACCCGCTTCGCTGGTGGGCCTTCGCCTGGCAAGGGGAGAGGCCGCACCCGCGCGCGTGGTCCATCCGCGCGGAGGTCCGCATGGGGATCCGCAGGACAGGGTGCACCAGCCGTCGCCGGCCGAGCACCTCAGCTCCCATGACGCGCCGCAGGACACATCGGCCTCCGACCCCGCCCACCCGGCAGGGCCTACCGCCGAGGAGGGGGAGTGATGACCGTGGTACCCGAGGTCAAGGACACGAGCCCGGAGAAGCTGCTCGCACCCGTGCTGTCGGCCTTCTGGGACGAGGACCGGGCCTGGAGCCTGGACGTCTACCGGAGGCACGAGGGGTACGAGGGGCTCCGCAAGGCGCTCGCCATGTCACCGGACGACCTGATCGCGTACGTCAAGGACTCCGGGCTGCGAGGCCGCGGCGGCGCGGGATTCCCGACCGGAATGAAATGGCAGTTCATTCCGCAGGGTGATGGAAAACCGCATTATCTAGTTGTCAACGCCGACGAATCGGAACCCGGGACGTGCAAGGACATCCCGCTCCTCTTCGCGAACCCGCACAGCCTCATCGAGGGCATCGTGATCGCGTGTTACGCCATCAGGTCGTCGCATGCCTTCATCTATCTGCGTGGTGAAGTCGTCCCCGTTCTGCGGCGGTTGCACGAGGCCGTGCGCGAGGCCTACGCGGCCGGCTACCTCGGCGAGAACATCCTGGGCAGCGGACTCGACCTCGAACTCACCGTGCACGCGGGCGCGGGCGCGTACATCTGCGGTGAGGAGACCGCACTGCTCGACTCGCTCGAAGGCCGCCGTGGTCAACCGCGGCTCCGTCCCCCTTTCCCAGCCGTCGAAGGGCTCTATGCCTGCCCGACTGTTGTGAACAACGTCGAGTCGATCGCGTCGGTTCCCGCCATCCTGAAAAACGGGAAAGACTGGTTCAGGTCGATGGGCAGCGAGAAGTCCCCGGGCTTCACGCTCTACTCGCTCAGCGGCCACGTCGCGAGCCCCGGCCAGTACGAGGCCCCGCTCGGCATCACGCTCCGCCAGCTCCTCGACATGAGCGGCGGCATGCGGTCCGGGCACCGCCTCAAGTTCTGGACGCCGGGCGGCTCCTCGACGCCGATGTTCACCGACGAGCACCTCGACGTCCCCCTCGACTACGAAGGGGTCGGCGCCGCCGGATCCATGCTCGGCACCAAGGCCCTGCAGTGCTTCGACGAGACGACCTGCGTGGTGCGGGCCGTGACCCGCTGGACCGAGTTCTACGCCCACGAGTCGTGCGGCAAGTGCACCCCCTGCCGTGAGGGCACGTACTGGCTGGTGCAGCTGCTGCGGGACATCGAGGCCGGCAAGGGCGTCATGTCCGACCTCGACAAGCTGAACGACATCGCCGACAACATCAACGGCAAGTCCTTCTGCGCCCTCGGCGACGGCGCGGCCTCACCCATCTTCTCCTCGCTGAAGTACTTCCGCGAGGAGTACGAGCAGCACATCACGGGCCGGGGCTGCCCCTTCGACCCGGCCAAGTCGACGGCCTGGGCGGACCGCCCGGAGGTGAACGCATGACCGTGACCACCAGTGCTCCCTCCGGAGGGGGAGAGGCGGCGGTCCCGCCGGAAGACCTCGTCACGCTGACGATCGACGGCGCCGAGATCAGCGTGCCCAAGGGCACCCTGGTCATCCGGGCCGCCGAGCAGCTCGGCATCGAGATCCCGCGGTTCTGCGACCACCCCCTGCTGGACCCGGCCGGCGCCTGCCGCCAGTGCATCGTCGAGGTCGAGGGGCAGCGCAAGCCCATGGCGTCCTGCACGATCACGTGCACCGACGGCATGGTCGTCAAGACCCACCTCACCTCGCCGGTCGCCGAGAAGGCCCAGCACGGGGTGATGGAGCTGCTCCTCATCAACCACCCGCTGGACTGCCCGGTCTGCGACAAGGGCGGCGAGTGCCCCCTGCAGAACCAGGCCATGTCCCACGGCAACGCCGAGTCCCGCTTCGAGGGCAAGAAGCGCACCTACGAGAAGCCCGTACCGATCTCCACTCAGGTGCTCCTCGACCGCGAGCGGTGCGTGCTGTGCGCCCGCTGCACCCGCTTCTCCAATCAGGTCGCCGGCGACCCGATGATCGAACTGGTCGAGCGGGGCGCGCTCCAGCAGGTCGGCACCGGCGAGGGCGACCCGTTCGAGTCGTACTTCTCCGGCAACACCATCCAGATCTGCCCGGTCGGCGCCCTGACCTCGGCGGCCTACCGGTTCCGCTCCCGCCCCTTCGACCTCATCTCCTCGCCGTCGGTCTGCGAACACTGCTCGGGCGGCTGCGCCACCCGCACCGACCACCGGCGCGGCAAGGTCATGCGACGGCTCGCGGCCAACGACCCCGAGGTCAACGAGGAGTGGATCTGCGACAAGGGACGCTTCGCGTTCCGGTACGCGCAGCAGAAGGACCGCCTCGACACCCCGCTGGTCCGCAACGCCGACGGCGTCCTGGAGCCCGCCTCCTGGCCCGAGGCGCTGGAGGCGGCCGCACGCGGACTGACCGGCGCCCGCTCCCGGGCCGGCGTCCTCACCGGCGGCCGGCTGACCGTCGAGGACGCCTACGCCTACAGCAAGTTCGCGCGCGTGGCACTCGACACGAACGACATCGACTTCCGCGCGCGCGTGCACAGCGGCGAGGAGGCCGACTTCCTCGCGGCCCACGTGGCGGGCCACGGCCGCGACCTCGACGGCGGCGGCGTCACGTACACCGCCCTGGAGAAGGCGCCCGCCGTCCTGCTCGTCGGCTTCGAGTCGGAGGAGGAGGCGCCCGGCGTCTTCCTGCGACTGCGCAAGGCCTGGCGCAAGCACAAGCAGCGGGTGTTCTCGCTGGCCACCCACGCGACCCGGGGCCTGCAGAAGACCGGCGGCACCCTGCTGCCGGCCGCGCCGGGCACCGAGACCGAATGGCTGGACGCCCTCGCGAGCGGTGTCGGCCTGGAGGACCCCGGCACCCTGGCCGCCGAAGCGCTGCGCGCCGAGGGCGCGGTCATCGTCGTCGGCGAACGGCTCTCCTCCGTCGCGGGTGGCCTCACCGCCGCCGTACGCGCGGCCACCGCGACCGGCGCCCAGCTGGTGTGGATCCCGCGCCGGGCCGGAGAACGCGGCGCCGTCGAGGTGGGCGCGCTGCCGTCGCTGCTGCCGGGCGGCCGCCCGGCCACCGACCCGCGCGCGCGGGACGAGGTCGCCGCCGTCTGGGGGCTCTCCGAACTCCCGCACCGCTACGGCCGCGACACCCACCAGATCGTCGAGGCCGCCGCGAACGGCGAACTCTCGGCACTCGTGGTCGCCGGCGTGGAGGTCACGGACCTGCCCGACCCGGCACGCGCGCGTGCCGCGTTCGCGGACGTCGGCTTCCTGGTGTCGCTGGAGCTGCGGCCCAGCGAGGTCACCGAGCACGCCGACGTGGTCCTGCCGGTCGCGGCGGTCGCCGAAAAGGCCGGCACCTTCCTCAACTGGGAGGGCAGGGTGCGCTTCTTCGAGGCCGCGCTCAAGCCCGACCAGATGACCCGCCGCCTCGCGCCGACCGACGCGCGCGTGCTGCAGATGCTGGCCGACGCCATGGACGTCCACCTGGGCCTGCCCGATCTGCGCACCACGCGCGCGGAGATCGACCGGCTCGGCTCCTGGGGCGGCCCGCGCGCCGCCGCGCCCTTCGAGACCGCGGGCGTCCTGCCCCGCCCCGCCGCAGGCGAGGCGGTTCTCGCCGGGCACCGGCTGCTGCTCGACCACGGTGTCCTGCAGGAGGGCGACGAGGCACTCGCCGGAACCCGGCACGCCGCACGCGCGCGCGTGTCGGCCGCGACGGCCGCCGAGGCGGGCGTCGCGGAGGGTGAGGCCCTCTCCGTCACCGGCCCCGAAGGCACGGTCCGACTGCCGGTACAGATCACCGAGATGCCCGACCGGGTGGTGTGGCTCCCGCTGAACTCCGTCGACGCGGGCGTCGCCTCCGGCACCGGCGCACAACCCGGATCCCTCGTCCGCATCGGCCCGGCGGCAGTCGCCGAAGAGGCCCCCAAGGAGGTGGAGGCATGAGCCCGTACCTCGCCGCTGAAGACCTCTCGATGTTCGGCCGCGACCCTTGGTGGCTGGTCGTCGTCAAGGCCGTCTTCTGCTTCGCCTTCCTGATGGTGACCGTGCTGTTCTCCATCGTCTGGGAACGCAAGGTCGTCGCCTGGATGCAGCTGCGCATCGGCCCCAACCGGCACGGCCCCTGGGGCATGCTCCAGTCGCTCGCCGACGGTGTGAAGCTGATGCTCAAGGAAGACATCATCGTCAAGCGCGCGGACAAGGTGGTCTACGTCCTCGCGCCGATCGTCGCGGCCGTCCCGGCCTTCATGGCGATCGCGGTGATCCCCTTCGGGCCGGCCGACAACGAGATCTCGATCTTCGGCACACGCACCACGATGCAGCTCACCGACCTGCCGATCGCGCTGCTCTACATCCTCGCGGTCGCCTCCGTCGGCATCTACGGCATCGTGCTGGCGGGTTGGAGTTCCGGATCCACCTACCCGCTCCTCGGCGGCCTGCGCTCCTGCGCGCAGATGATCTCGTACGAGATCGCCATGGGCGCCGCGTTCGCCTCCGTGTTCCTGTACTCGGGGTCGATGTCGACGTCCACGATCGTCGAGCAGCAGCACGACCGCTGGTACATCCTGCTGCTGCCGGTCTCGTTCATCCTCTACATCGTCACGATGGTCGGCGAGACCAACCGCGCCCCGTTCGACATGCCGGAGTCCGAGGGCGACCTCGTCGGCGGCTTCAACACCGAGTACTCGTCGATCAAGTTCGCGATGTTCATGCTCGCCGAGTACGTGAACATGGTGACGGTCTCGGCCGTCTCGACCACCCTCTTCCTCGGCGGCTGGCGCGCCCCCTGGCCGATCAGCGGCTTCTGGGAGGGCGCGAACCACGGATGGTGGCCGCTGCTCTGGTTCGTCATCAAGGTCCAGCTGCTGCTGTTCTTCTTCATCTGGCTGCGCGGCACCCTGCCCCGCGTCCGCTACGACCAGCTGATGAAGCTCGGCTGGAAGGTTCTCATCCCGGTCTCGGTGACCTGGCTGATGCTGGTCGCGACCGTGCGCGCGCTGCGCAACGAGAACTACGACTTCGCCGACATCGCCCTCTACGTCGGCGGCGGTGTCCTCGCCCTGCTGCTGATCTCCTTCGTCGCCGACATGTTCCGCGACAAGGGCAGGGCGGCCGAACAGGCCGCCACCCAGCCGGCCGGCTTCGACCCGATGGCGGGCGGATTCCCCGTCCCGCCGCTTCCCGGACAGGAGCTGCCGCCGGTGCCCAGGCGCCGCTCGCACCGTGACCGCGAGCTGATTGTCAGTGGCGGGCCGGACACTGTCAGTGACGGACCTACGGATGGAAAGGAGGCGTCCGATGGCTGAGGAACCCAAGGAGACCAAGCCCGGTTTCCAGAACCCCGTCGCCGGCTTCGGCGTGACCTTCAAGGCCATGTTCAAGAAGCGGCTGACCGAGCAGTACCCGGAGCAGAAGAAGACCACGGCTCCGCGGTTCCACGGACGGCACCAGCTCAACCGCCATCCGGACGGCCTGGAGAAGTGCGTCGGCTGCGAGCTGTGCGCCTGGGCCTGCCCCGCCGACGCCATCTACGTGGAAGGCGCCGACAACACCGACGAGGAGCGCTACTCGCCGGGCGAGCGGTACGGCCGCGTCTACCAGATCAACTACGCCCGCTGCATCCTGTGCGGGCTGTGCATCGAGGCGTGCCCCACGCGCGCGCTGACGATGACCAACGAGTTCGAGCTGGCCGACTCCAGCCGCGCGAACCTCATCTACACCAAGGAGCAGCTGCTCGCCGGCCTCGAGGAGGGCATGGTCGACACGCCCCACTCGATCTTCCCGGGGACGGACGAACAGGACTACTACCGGGGCCTGGTGACGCAGGCCGCGCCCGGTACGGTCCGGCAGGTCGCCGTCTCCGAGGGCGAGGTCCCGCAGGAGGCCGCGTCCACCTTCGGCGAGGACGAGCCGGCCTCCGGGAAGGTGATCGGCCGATGAACGCGACGCAGCTCGCCGCCTACACCACCTCCACCGGTGAGGCCTTCCAGTTCTGGGTCCTCGGCACCGTCGCGGTGATCGGCGCCTTGTGCACCGTCTTCATGAAGAAGGCCGTGCACAGCGCGCTCTGCCTGGCCGGCACCATGATCGTCCTGGCGGTGTTCTACCTCGCCAACGGCGCCTACTTCCTGGGCATCGTGCAGATCGTCGTCTACACCGGCGCGATCATGATGCTGTTCCTGTTCGTGGTGATGCTCGTCGGCGTCACGGCCGCGGACTCGCTCAAGGAGACCATCAAGGGCCAGCGCTGGCTGGCCCTCCTCTGCGGGGTCGGCTTCGGCGTCCTGCTGTTCGCCGGCATCGCGAACGCCTCCCTGAAGGACTTCGACGGCATCGGCCAGGCGAACGCCAACGGCAACGTGGAGGGCCTCGCGGCCCTCATCTTCACCAAGTACGTGTTCGCCTTCGAAATCACCGGCGCCCTGCTGATCACGGCCGCCGTCGGCGCCATGGTGCTCACGCACCGCGAGCGCACCGAGCGCGCCAAGACCCAGCGCGAGCTGGCCGAACAGCGCATCCGCGAGGGCGTGCACATTCCGCCGCTGCCCGCCCCCGGCGTCTACGCCCGGCACAACGCCGTGGACATCGCGGGACTGCTGCCCGACGGCACCACGTCCGAGCTGACCGTCAGCAAGACGCTGCGCGAGCGCGGCCAGATCCGTGACGTGTCCACGGAGGCGCTCAACGACCTGAAGGCGCTGGAGCAGCGCGCGGAAGAACGCCTGGAGCGCCGGGCGGTCGCACCGGCCACGTTCAAGAGGTCCGAGGAGGCGTCGAAGTGAACCCGGTCAACTACCTCTACCTCGCCGCCCTGCTGTTCACGATCGGCGCGACGGGCGTACTGATCCGGCGCAACGCCATCGTGGTCTTCATGTGCATCGAGCTGATGCTGAACGCCTGCAACCTCGCGTTCGTCGTCTTCTCCCGGATGCACGGCAACCTCGACGGCCAGATCATCGCGTTCTTCACGATGGTCGTCGCCGCCGCGGAGGTCGTGGTGGGCCTCGCGATCATCGTGTCGCTGTTCCGCACCCGCCACTCGGCCTCGGTCGACGACGCCAGCCTGATGAAGCTGTAAGGGGTCGGAAGAATCGTGGAGAACCTGATCGCGCTGCTCATCGCGGCGCCCCTGCTCGGAGCGGCCGTCCTCCTGGTCGGCGGCCGGCGACTCGACCGCGTCGGCCACTGGCTCGGCACCGTCATGTCGACCGCCTCCTTCGTGTTCGGCCTGATCCTCTTCGCCGACCTGCTCGGCAAGGAGGCCGAACAGCGCACGCTGACCCAGCACCTGTGGACGTGGATCTCGGTCGGCAGCTTCCAGGCGGACGTCACCTTCCGCCTCGACCAGCTGTCGATGACCTTCGTCCTGCTGATCACCGGCGTCGGCTCGCTGATCCACCTGTACTCGGTCGGGTACATGGAGCACGACGAGCGCCGCCGCCGCTTCTTCGGCTACCTCAACCTGTTCCTCGCGGCGATGCTGCTGCTCGTCCTCGCGGACAACTACCTGCTGCTGTACGTCGGCTGGGAGGGCGTCGGTCTCGCCTCGTACCTGCTGATCGGCTTCTGGCAGCACAAGCCCAGCGCGGCCACGGCAGCCAAGAAGGCCTTCCTGGTCAACCGTGTCGGCGACATGGGTCTGTCGATCGCGATCATGCTGATGTTCACGACGTTCGGCAGCTTCGCCTTCGGCCCGGTCCTCAGCCACACCGGCGACACCTCCGAGGGCAGGCTCACCGCCATCGGCCTGATGCTGCTGCTCGCCGCCTGCGGCAAGTCGGCCCAGGTGCCGCTGCAGTCCTGGCTCGGGGACGCCATGGAGGGCCCGACCCCGGTCTCGGCCCTCATCCACGCCGCGACGATGGTGACGGCGGGCGTGTACCTGATCGTCCGCTCCGGAGCCATCTTCAACGCCGCCCCCGACGCCCAGCTGACCGTCACCGTGGTCGGCGCGGTCACGCTCCTCTTCGGCGCGATCGTCGGTTGCGCCAAGGACGACATCAAGAAGGCGCTGGCCGGCTCGACCATGTCGCAGATCGGCTACATGGTGCTGGCCGCGGGCCTCGGCCCCATCGGCTACGTCTTCGCGATCATGCACCTGGTGACGCACGGCTTCTTCAAGGCCGGGCTCTTCCTCGGCGCCGGCTCGGTCATGCACGGTATGAACGACGAGGTCGACATGCGCCGGTACGGCGGCCTGCGCAAGTACATGCCGATCACCTTCATCACCTTCGGCCTCGGCTACCTGGCCATCATCGGCTTCCCGTTCCTGTCCGGGTTCTACTCCAAGGACGCGATCATCGAGGCCGCCTTCGCCAAGGGCGGCACGCAGGGTTGGATCCTCGGCGGCGTGGCCCTGCTGGGCGCCGCCATCACCGCCTTCTACATGACGCGCGTGATGCTGATGACGTTCTTCGGCGAGGAACGCTGGCGGAACCAACCCACCCGCTCCCCGGAGGCCCCGAGCGCCGAGCCCGCGGCCGAGCACCACGGCGAGCACGCCGAGCCGCACCCGCACGAGTCGCCCAAGGTCATGACGATCCCCATGGTCGTGCTGGCCGTCGGATCGGTCTTCGCCGGCTTCTTCTTCCACCTCGGCGACCGCTTCGTGAACTGGCTGGAGCCCGTCACCGGCCACAGCGAGGGCGACTCGCCGCTCAGCGCGACCACGGTCACCGGCGCGACCATCGTCTGCCTGGTCGTCGGCGTCGGCATCGCCTACGCCCAGTACGGCCGCAAGCCCGTCCCGGTCGTCGCCCCACGCGGTTCGCTGCTCACCCGCGCGGCCCGCCGCGACCTGCTCCAGGACGACTTCAACCACGTCGTCCTGGTGCGCGGCGGGGAGCACCTCACGCGCTCCCTTGTGTACGTCGACCACACCCTGGTCGACGGCGTCGTCAACGGCACGGCGGCCGGCTTCGGCGGCCTGTCCGGACGGCTGCGCCGGCTCCAGAACGGCTTCGCCCGCTCCTACGCGGTCTCGATGTTCGGCGGTGCGGCACTCCTGGTCGCCGCGACCCTGCTGATGAGGGCGGTCTGATACCGATGTCCTTTCCTCTGCTGACAGCGACGGCGGCGCTCCCGGCGCTCGGGGCCGTCGCCACGGCCGCCGTACCGGCCGCACAACGTACCGCCGCCAAATGGCTGGCGCTGGTCGTCTCGCTCGCGACGCTCGCCCTGGCGGCCGTCGTCCTGGTCCGCTTCGACCCCGACGGCGCCCGCTACCAGCTCACCGAGTCCCACCCCTGGATCGCGGACTTCGGGGTGCGCTACGAAGTGGGCGTGGACGGCATCGCGGTGGCGTTGATCGCGCTGACCGCCCTGCTCATCCCGTTCATCGTCCTGGCCGGCTGGCACGACGCCGACCCGCTGGAGACCGGCAGCCGCCGCTGGCGCCCCACCCAGGGCTTCTTCGCGCTGATCCTCGCCGTCGAGGCGATGGTGATCATCTCCTTCGAGGCCACCGACGTCTTCGTCTTCTACATCTTCTTCGAAGCCATGCTCATCCCGATGTACTTCCTCATCGGCGGCTTCGGGGACCGTGCCCACGAGCACGGCGAGGAGACGGCCGCCACCCAGCGGTCGTACGCGGCGGTCAAGTTCCTGCTCTACAACCTGGTCGGCGGCCTGATCATGCTGGCCGCGGTGATCGGCCTGTACGTGGTCGCCGGGAACTTCTCCCTCCAGGAGATCGCCGAGGCACGCGCCAACGGTTCGCTGCACATGGCGACGAACACCGAACGCTGGCTGTTCCTCGGCTTCTTCTTCGCCTTCGCGGTCAAGGCGCCGCTGTGGCCGCTGCACACCTGGCTGCCCAACGCCATGCAGGAGTCCACCGCCCCGGTCGCCGTCCTCATCACGGCGGTCGTCGACAAGGTGGGCACCTTCGCGATGCTCCGCTTCTGCCTTCAGCTCTTCCCGGAGGCCAGCAAGTGGGCGACGCCCGTGATCCTCGTCCTCGCGCTCATCAGCATCGTCTACGGCGCCCTGCTCGCCGTCGGCCAGCGGGACATCAAGCGGCTGGTGGCGTACGCGTCGATCTCGCACTTCGGCTTCATCGTCCTCGGCATCTTCGCGATGACCAGTCAGGGCCAGTCCGGCGCCACGCTCTACATGGTCAACCACGGCATCTCCACGGCCGCGCTGATGCTGGTCGCCGGCTTCCTGATCTCCCGGCGCGGCTCGCGGCTCATCGCCGACTACGGCGGCGTCCAGAAGGTCGCCCCGGTGCTCGCCGGCACCTTCCTGATCGGTGGTCTCGCCACCCTCTCCCTGCCGGGGCTCGCGCCGTTCGTGAGTGAGTTCCTCGTGCTGGTCGGCACGTTCACGCGCTACCCGGCCGTGGGCATCATCGCCACCTTCGGCATCGTGCTTGCCGCGCTCTACACCCTCGTCCTCTACCAGCGGACGATGACCGGCCCGGTGAAGCCCGAGGTCTCGGCGATGCCCGACCTCCGCGCGCGTGAGCTCGTGGTCGTCGCCCCGTTGATCGTTCTGCTGATCTTCCTGGGCGTCTACCCGAAGCCCGTCACGGACATCGTCAATCCGGCGGTCAAACAGACCATGTCCGACGTCCAGAAGAAGGACCCCAAGCCCGAGGTGGAGGCGGCCAAGTGAGCGCAGCAGCCGTCCACAGCCTGTGGACAACCGCGGCCGACCCGATCTCGAAGATCGACGCGCCGAAGATCGAATACGGACAGCTGTCGCCGACCCTGATCGTCGTCGGCGCCGCGCTGGTCGGCGTGCTCGTCGAGGCGTTCGTCCCGCGCAAGTCCCGGTACTACGCGCAGGTGTTCGTGTCCGCCGTGGCCCTGTGCGCCGCGTTCGCCGCGGTCGTGGCACTCGCGGCCGACGGATACGGCACCACCAAGGCGCACATCGCCGCCATGGGCGCGATCGCGGTCGACGGACCGTCCCTGTTCCTCCAGGGCACGATCCTGCTGGCCGGCCTGGTCGGCCTGTTCACGTTCGCCGAACGCCGCCTCGACCCGGCCGCCCACGGCAACCGGGTCGACTCCTTCGCCGCACAGGCCGCGTCCGTGCCCGGCAGCGACAGCGAGAAGGCCGCCGTCAAGGCCGGGTTCACCACCACCGAGGTCTTCCCGCTGCTGCTCTTCGCGATCGCGGGCATGCTGGTGTTCCCCTCGGCCAACGACCTGCTGACGCTGTTCGTGGCCCTGGAGGTCTTCTCCCTGCCGCTGTACCTGCTGTGCGCGGTCGCCCGCCGCAAGCGGCTCATGTCGCAGGAGGCCGCGGTCAAGTACTTCCTGCTCGGCGCGTTCGCCTCCGCGTTCACGCTGTTCGGCATCGCCATGCTGTACGGCTACGCGGGCTCCGTGTCGTACGCGCGCATCGCGCAGGTCGTCGACGGCACCGTCACCAACGTCGACCCGGCACTCGCCGGCACCATGGGCAACGACGTACTGCTGCTCATCGGCACCGCCCTGGTCGTGATGGGCCTGCTCTTCAAGGTCGGCGCGGTGCCGTTCCACATGTGGACGCCCGACGTCTACCAGGGCGCGCCCACCCCGGTCACCGGCTTCATGGCGGCGGCCACCAAGGTCGCCGCGTTCGGCGCGCTGCTCCGCCTGCTGTACGTCGTCCTGCCCGGGATGCGCTGGGACTGGCGGCCGGTCATGTGGGCGGTGGCGGTCATCACCATGCTGGGCGGTGCGATCGTCGCCATCACGCAGACCGACATCAAGCGACTGCTGGCGTACTCGTCCATCGCGCACGCCGGATTCATCCTCGCGGGTGTCATCGCCACCTCGAAGGACGGCGTCTCCTCCGTCCTCTTCTACCTGGCCGCGTACTCCTTCGTGACGATCGGCGCGTTCGCCGTGGTCACGCTGGTGCGCGACGCGGGCGGAGAGGCGACCCACCTGTCGAAGTGGGCGGGACTCGGGCGCCGGTCGCCGCTGGTGGCGGCCGTGTTCGCGGTGTTCCTGCTGGCCTTCGCCGGTATCCCGCTGACCTCCGGGTTCGCCGGGAAGTTCGCCGTGTTCAAGGCGGCGGCGGAGGGCGGTGCGGCCCCGCTGGTCGTCATCGGTGTGATCTCCTCGGCGATCGCCGCGTTCTTCTACATCCGGGTGATCGTGCTGATGTTCTTCAGCGAGCCGAGGCCGGAGGGCCCGACCGTGGCCGTCCCCTCACCGCTGACCATGGCGGCGATCGGCGTGGGCGTGGCGGTGACGCTGGTGCTCGGCGTGGCGCCGCAGTACTTCCTGAACCTGGCGAGCCAGGCGGGAGTCTTCGTGCGCTGACGCGCACGGCAGGTCGTACGGCCCCGGTTCCCGCTCGGGAGGGGAACCGGGGCCGTCGCACGTAGGCCGGGCTCCGCCGGGCGCCCGTCCCCCGGTGCGATACGACAAGCACACCAGGCCTGTGGGCAACCGTCCGGCACTGTCGGCGCAGGCGCCTATGGTGGACGCAGTGGTCGACGGACGACACACGCGGGGGACCGGCGGGGGACAGGACGATGGGCGCGACGGGCGGAATCAGCGAGATGCCAATGGTGACCGAAGGGCCGGGCGCGGCCGACAGCGAGGCGCTGGCCACACTGCACCGCGTCTTCGGATACGAGGCCTTCCGGGGCGAGCAGCAGGGGATCATCGAGCACGTGGTGGCGGGCGGTGACGCCGTCGTCCTCATGCCCACCGGTGGCGGAAAGTCCCTCTGCTACCAGATCCCGGCCCTGGTCCGGCCCGGCACCGGCGTGGTGGTCTCACCGCTGATCGCCCTGATGCAGGACCAGGTCGACGCCCTGCGCGCCCTCGGCGTGCGGGCCGGCTTCGTGAACTCCACCCAGGACTTCGACGAGCGGCGCATGGTCGAGGCCGAGTTCCTGGCCGGCGAGCTGGACCTGCTGTACCTGGCGCCGGAGCGGCTGCGCCTGGACACCACGCTCGACCTGCTGTCCCGCGGCAAGATCTCGGTCTTCGCGATCGACGAGGCGCACTGCGTCTCCCAGTGGGGCCACGACTTCCGCCCCGACTACCTCACCCTGTCCCTCCTCGGCGAGCGCTGGCCGGACGTCCCGCGGATCGCGCTGACCGCCACGGCCACGCACGCCACCCACGAGGAGATCACCCAGCGGCTGAACCTGCCGGCGGCCCGCCACTTCGTCGCCAGCTTCGACCGGCCCAACATCCAGTACCGGATCGTGCCCAAGGCCGACCCGAAGAAGCAGCTGCTCGCCTTCCTCCGCGAGGAGCACGCGGGCGACGCCGGCATCGTCTACTGCCTCTCACGCAATTCGGTGGAGCGAACGGCCGAGTTCCTGACCGCCAACGGCATCGACGCGGTGCCGTACCACGCGGGCCTGGACGCGGCCATGCGCGCCGAGCACCAGTCCCGGTTTCTGCGCGAGGACGGCCTGGTCGTCGTCGCGACCATCGCCTTCGGCATGGGCATCGACAAGCCGGACGTCCGCTTCGTCGCCCATCTTGACCTGCCCAAGTCCATCGAGGGCTACTACCAGGAGACCGGCCGCGCGGGCCGCGACGGTCTGCCGTCCACGGCCTGGATGGCGTACGGCCTGAACGACGTCATACAGCAGCGCAAGCTGATCCAGTCCGGTGAGGGCGACGAGGCGTTCCGCCGCCGGGCCGCCTCCCACCTCGACGCCATGCTCGCGCTGTGCGAGACGGCCCGGTGCCGCCGCGGCCAGCTGCTCGCCTACTTCGGCCAGGACCCGGACGGGTCGGCCTGCGGCAACTGCGACACCTGCCTGACCCCGCCCCAGACCTGGGACGGCACGATCGCCGCGCAGAAGGTGCTGTCGACGGTGGTACGGCTGCAGCGCGAGCGCGGGCAGAAGTTCGGCGCGATGCAGATCGTCGACATCCTGCTCGGCAAACGCACGGCCAAGGTGATCCAGTTCGACCACGACCAGCTGTCCGTCTTCGGCATCGGGCAGGACCACGCAGAGGGGGAGTGGCGGGGAGTCGTCCGCCAGCTGCTCGCCCAGGGCCTGCTCGCGGTCGAGGGGGAGTACGGCACGCTGGTGCTCACCGAGAGCAGCGGCTCGGTGCTGCGGCGGGAGCGGGAGGTGCCGCTGCGCAAGGAGCCCGAGAAGCCGGCCGGATCGCGGTCCCGGTCGGGCGGCGGTTCCGGCGGCGACCGCAAGGCCAAGGCCGTCGCCGAGCTGCCCGAGGAGCTCCTCCCCGCCTTCGAGGCCCTGCGCGCCTGGCGTGCCGAGCAGGCGCGGGAGCAGGGCGTCCCGGCGTACGTCATCTTCCACGACGCCACCCTGCGCGAGATCGTCTCCCGCAGGCCCTCCTCGGTGCGTGAGCTGGGCACGGTGAACGGCGTCGGCGAGAAGAAGCTCGTCACCTACGGGGAGGGCGTCCTCGAGGTGCTGGCCTCCCTGAACGGTGAGGCCCCGGCCCCAGCCACGGCCCCGGCTCCCTCGGGCGCCGGGGACCCGGAGGACCACTGGCCCGACGAGCCCGAGCCCGACGACTGGATATAGCCCGCCCGTGCGGGGCGCGGCGCGGGTCGCCGCACCCCGCGGGCGAGGTCACAGCCCCCGTGCCGCGTAGGCCCTGACGTCCGCGTCCGAGTCCGCCGTGGCCGTGGCGAGGGCCGCCCGGGCCTGCTCGGTGGACCGATGCCGGGCCAGCGCCAGCACCGCTGCCTTGCGGACATCGGCGTTCGGATCGGCGAGCGCTTTCGCGAGGGCGGGGACCGCGGTGTCGGCGGGCGCGGCCGACAGCGCGGTCGCGGCCCCGGACCGCACCTGCCAGGCCGGGTCGGAGAGGGCGGACACGGCACGGGCGGCGAGCGGCGCAGGGCAGCCGGTGGTGGCCAGCGAGCCGAGTGCGGCGCCGCGTACCAGCGGATCGGCGTCCTCGGTGAGCCGGTCCAGGGTGCCGGTGAGCAGCCCCCGGCCGGACGCGGTGAGGGACTCGGGGCCGACGGCGGCCAGGGCCTTGGCCACGGTGACCCGGACCTCCCGGGAGGGATCGTCCGCGGCGCCCGCCAGCGGCGCGACCGCGTCCACGGAGACGAGTGCCCGCACCGCCTCGGTGCGGACCGTGATGTCGGGATCGTCGAGCGCGGCCGCGAACACCCCGGCGTCACCGAGCCGCAGAGCGCGCAGTACATCGAGGGCGGCGGCACGGACCACGGGGTCGGCCTGGGCGAGCGCGGCGGTGAGGGCGGTGCCCAGGGCGGGCTCGGGCGGCAGGGCCTCGACGAGCTCGCGCAGTGAGGCGGCGGCAGCGGCGCGGACGCCGCCGTCAGAGTCCAGCAGGGCACCGGCGAGGGCCTGACCGGTACCGGGCGGCACGGTCTCGGTCAGCACCGAGACCGCCGTACGGCGGACGTTGGCCTCTGTGTCCGCCAAGTAGGAATGCAGTTCCGACAGTTCGGGCTGGGTCTCCGCGAGCTCCAGCAGTTCCAGGAGCCGCGGGGAGGCGGCGGTGTCCCGGGCGCTGGCGCGGTCGGCGGGATCGGCGGCACGAGCGGAGGCCGGTCCCGTGGCGACCGGTGCCACCTCACGTGGGCCGGCCGTGGCCACGTGCTCCGGAAGGACCTCGCCCACATGCCGGGAGGAGCCGCCGACAGGCGTGAACCCCGCCACCGGCACCAGATAGGGAGCCACGGGACGGGCCGTGAACTCCATCGCACCCGAGGGGGACTTGTGCAGATCGAGATGGTGGAACCAGGAGGCGTCGTCCCGCTCGGGATGGTCGAGACGTTCGTGGTAGAGGCCCCAGCGCGACTCGGTACGGGCCAGCGAGGCGCGGGCGGCCATCTCCGCGCAGTCGCGTATGAAGGAGACCTCCACGCAGCGCATCAGCTCGTGCGGGGTGCGGGCGCCCATCGCGGCGATGTCGGCGCGCATCCGCTCGAAGGACTCCAGGGCGAGGGACAGCCGCGCGCCCGACTTGGGCGGCGAGACGTAGTCGTTCACGAAGCGGCGCAGCTTGTACTCGACCTGGGTCTGCGGCGGGCCGTCCGGATGGCGCAACGGACGGTAGATCAACTCGTGCGCCTCGCGGACCTGGTCCGCGGGGATCTCACCGTCGTAGGCCGTGTACTGGGCGGCGTCCGCGCCCGCGAGGTCACCGAAGACGAAGGCGCCGATCATGTAGTTGTGCGGGACGCAGGCGAGGTCGCCGGCGGCGTACAGACGGGGGACGGTCGTGCGGGCGTGATCGTCGACGCGGACCCCGGAGGCGGAGTGCCCGCCGCACAGCCCGATCTCCGAGATGTGCATCTCGACGTCGTGGGTGCGGTAGTCGTGCCCGCGGCCCGCATGGAAGGTGCCGCGGGTCGGCCGCTCGGTGGAGTGCAGGATCGACTCCAGCGCGGAGATCGACTCCTCGGGGAGGTGGCTGAGCTTCAGGTAGACCGGGCCCCGGTCGCCCGCGACCTCCGCGGCGAACTCCGCCATCATCTGCCCGGACCAGTAGTCGGAGTCGACGAACCGCTCGCCGTGCCGGTTGACCTGGTAACCGCCGAACGGGTTGGCGACGTAGGCGCAGGCCGGGCCGTTGTAGTCCTTGATCAACGGGTTGATCTGGAAGCACTCGATGCCGGTCAGCTCGGCGCCGGCGTGGTAGGCCATGGCGTAACCGTCACCGGCGTTGGTCGGATTCTCGTAGGTGCCGTAGAGGTAGCCGGAGGCGGGCAGCCCGAGCCTGCCGCAGGCGCCGGTCGCGAGGATCACCGCGCCCGCGCGGACGGTGACGAAGGCACCGGTGCGGGTGTTGAAGCCGACGGCGCCCACGGCCCGCCCCTCGGCGGTGAGCACCCGGACCGGCATCACCCGGTTCTCGATCCGGATGCGCTCCCGCATCTCGCGCCGCCGCAACTGCCGGTACAGGACCTTTTTGACGTCCTTGCCCTCTGGCATCGGCAGTACGTACGAGCCGGAGCGGTGGACCTGGCGGACCGCGTACTCGCCGTGCTCGTCCTTCTCGAACTTGACCCCGTACGACTCCAGCCGCTGCACCATGGCAAAACCGCGGATTGCGGTCTGCCGGACGGTGGACTGGTCGACGATGCCGTCGTTGGCGCGGGTGATCTCCGCGACGTAGTCGTCGGGCTCGGCGCGGCCGGGGATGACCGCGTTGTTGACGCCGTCCATGCCCATGGCGAGCGCACCGGAGTGCCGGACATGGGCCTTCTCCAGCAGCAGGACGTCCGCGCCGCGCTCGGCGGCGGTCAGCGCGGCCATGGTGCCGGCGGTGCCGCCGCCGATGACGAGGACGTCGCAGGTCAGCTCCTCGGCGTCGGCGACGGCGGGAATCTCCGGGAGGGTGGGCGCGGGGGTGGTCACCGGGGTGCCTTTCACGATCCGAGCGAGGTGAGGATGTCGCGGCGCAGCGCCACGCGGGCCGGGGCGTCGAACGCCGCACGGTCACGCGGGCGCGGCACGTCCCGTACGGCGGCCACCCGGCCCGAGCCGAGCAGCGCCACACGGTCGCCGAGGAAGAGGGCCTCGTCCACGTCGTGCGTGACGAAGACGACGGTCGCGCCGGTGCCCCGCAACACCTCGACCAGCAGGTCCTGCATGCCGGAACGGGTCTGGGCGTCCAGGGCGCCGAAGGGCTCGTCCATGAGGACCGCACGCGGGCTGTCGGCCAGGGCGCGGGCCAACTGGGCGCGCTGGCGCTGCCCGCCCGACACACGGTGCGGCAACTGTCCGGCCTGCGCGCTGAGGCCGACCCGCTCCAGCCAGGCCTCGGCCCGGGAACGGCGCTCGGAGCGCGGTACGCCCCTGATGGCGAGCGGGAGTTCGACGTTCCCGCGCAGCGTGCGCCAGGGCAGCAGCGCGTCCTCCTGGAACACCAGCGCGCGGTCGGCCGACGGTCCCGTCAACAGGCTGCCGTCCGCCTCGGCACTGCCGCCCAGCGGGGCGAGCAGCCCGGCGAGTGTGCGCAGCAGCGTGGACTTGCCGCAGCCTGAGGGGCCGACGACGGTGAGGATCTCGCCGGGGGAGACCTCCAGGTCCACGTCGGCGAGGACCGCAGCGTCCGGACGGCCGAGGACGGCGCCGCGGAAGGCGAGCCGAGTGCCGCGTACACCCTCCGGTGCCGGTGGAGCGGTGACGGTCTCAGACGAGGTGCTCATCGCGGGCCTCCTCGGTGTCGTCCTTGCCCTGCTGCTCGGACTGGGGCTGGTGCTCGGCGTCGTCATCGGCGCGAGCGGGGGCCGGGAGCGGGCGGACCGCGCGAGTGCGGCCGCCGGGGACGTACGAGGTGCGGGGCAGCCAGCGGGTCAGTCGCCGGCCGAGGAGTTCCACGGCCGTGGAGGTGAGCCAGCCGAGCACACCGATCGTGACCATGCCGACGAAGACACCCGGGTAGTTCACGATCGTGTAGTCCTGCCAGGTGCGGTAACCGACGCCGTACTGGCCGGAGATCATCTCGGCGGAGATCACGCAGATCCACGACACGCCGATGCCGACCGACAGCCCGCCGAAGATGCCGGGCAGCGCCCCGGGCAGCACGACCGACCCCAGGATCCGCAGCCGGCCGCCGCCCATGGTGCGCACCGCCTCCTCCCACACCGGGGTCAGCGCGCGGACCGCGTGCCGGGTCGAGACCAGCACGGGGAAATAGGCGGCGGTGCAGGTGATGAAGACGATGCCCTGTTCGTTGGAGGGGAACAGGAGGATCGCGACCGGTACGAGGGCGATGGCCGGGATCGGCCGGATCACTTCCAGGACCGGGCCGAGCAGATCCTCGGCGAGGCGCGAGCGGGCGACGAGCACGCCGGTCGCCACGCCCAGGACGGCCGCGAGCGCGAAACCGGTGAGGATGCGGGTGAGGCTGTCGGTCAGGTCGGTCCAGTAGTCGGCGCCGGAGACCCGGTCGGAGAAGGTGTGGGCGACATCGGTGACCGTCGGGAACTGCGAGAAACGCAGCCAGAGGTCGACATCCAGGCTGGTCAGCAGCTGCCACAGGCCCAGAGCGACGGCGAGGGACGCCGTCCGCAGGACGTACCGGGCCAGGGGCCGCCGGGTCATGAGGCCTGCTCCAGGGCCGCACGGTAGGAGACAGTACGGGCGTCGCCGTGGGCGGAGACGTACTCCTGCGCGGTGTCCGGGGCGACGAACGGCAGCAACTGTCCGCCGTCGGCGACCCAGACCGCCTTGTCGGCGAACCACGGCGTGCCGGTGGTGGTGTCGGGGACGTAGGCGGCGCGGACGGCATCGCGGTGCCCGGCCACATAGGCCAGGAGTTCCTTCGGGGTCTTGAAGGCGACCGTCTTCTCCCGGCCCTTCACCCACGCCTCGCTCGCGGTCGGCGGGGGCGAAGCGGCGAGCCGCTTGGCGTACGACGCGCCGAGGGCCTTCTTCACGTACTGGTCGTCCACGAAGGAGTCGACATCGACGTCACCGGTCAGGTCAGCGGCCTTCAGCACGGACACGTCCTGCTTCAGCGCGGAGACCAGCTGCTGCTTGACGGCGGGGTCGAAGGTGGCGATACCGTGCGCGCCGTTGTACAGGTAGACGACCTCGGCAGGCAGACCGGTGGCCTCGGCGACCCTCTCGGCGGCGGCGACAGGCCGGCCGTTGAGGTAGTCCGTCGCCTGCGCCTGCGCCTTGAGGAAGGCCTTCAGGACCGTCGGGTGCCGCTCGGCGAAGTCCTCGCGGGCGGTGACCCCGTGGAAGGTGGGCAGGTTCAGCCGGGCACCGTCGTACAGGGCCCTCGCCTTGCCCTGGTAGGCGAGCAGGCCGGGCCAGGCGACGAACTGGGACAGCGCGTCCACGCTGCCGGCGGAGAGTGCGGAAGCACCTACCGCGGGCTGCTGATTGAGCTTGGAGATCCCCTTGTTCGGGTCGATGCCGGCGCGCTGCAGGGCCCGTACGAGAGTGCCGTCCGCGGCGGAGCCGACGCTCGTGGAGACCTTCTTGCCTTCGAGGTCCTTCAGCGAGGTGAGGTCGGAGTGCGGTGCCGTGACCACGGTGTTAAGGCCGCCGCGCAGGTTGTAGCCGGTGACCGACACCAGGTGGGTGGGGCGGCCGAGCTGTTTGCCGCGGGCCGCGTTGAGCAGCAGCGGGAAGTCACCCATCGAACCGATGTCGATCTTCCCGGCGGTCATCTGGGCGGTGATCGGGGCGCCGGTGGCGTAGTCCTGCCAGTCGACCTTGTAGGTGTGGCCGTCGTGCAGGGAGTTGAGCTGCTTTTCGAAGTACCCGAGGGAACGGAGCAAGGTGCCCGCGGTGACAGTGTTGATCGTCTTGGACTGGTAGCCGACGGTCACGGTGACCGTGGAGCCGCTGCCCGCTTCGGCACTGCCGCCGCAGGCGGACAGGGGCAGGAGGAGAGCGGCGGCGGACAGGGAAACTGCCGTGCGTTTCATGGTGGTCGGGCCTCTCACCGGAGCGGTTCGGAAGGTCAGCGGAGCAGGTAGGGCATGTTGACCGTGACGGCTCCGGTGGGGCAGCGGGCCGCGCACGGGCCGCAGTACCAGCACTCGTCGACGTGCATGTACGCCTTGCCGCTGCTGGTGTCGATGGCCAGAGAGTCCAGCGGGCACATATCCACGCAGAGGGTGCAGCCGTCGATGCACTTCGACTCGTCGATGGTCACGGGCACGTCGGCCCGCTGGGGCGCCAAGGGCATGGCTGTCTCCAGGAAACGTGCAGGCAGGGTCGCGTGCGGGCGGGAATGCGCACACGCGTGGAAGGCGTACGGGTGGGTGGTTACGACCGGTGGAGCAGGCCGCTCATGGTGATGCGGTCGCCGCGGAAGCGGATGAACTCCAGGTCCACGGGGCGGCCGTCGTCGAGGTGTGTGAGGCGTTCCAGCATGAGCACGGAGGCGCCGCGCGGGGCCTCGAGCACGGCCGCGGAGTGGGCGTCCGAGTTCACCGCCTCCAGAGTGATCTCGGCGTGGCCCAGAGACCGGCCGGTGATCGTCTCCAGCAGCCGGAAGACGTCGGTGTTCTCCAGGTCGGCGTCGAGTAGGGCGGCGCCGATGTCGAGCGGGATGTAGGTCAGGTCGAGGGAGAGCGGCAGGCCGTTGAGGCGGCGCAGACGTTCGATGCAGAGGACGTCGGCGCCGGCCGCGACGTGGAGACGCTCGGCGACCGGGGCGGGTGCGGGAGAGGGGCCCATGGTGCGGACCTCGTTGGTGACGCGGCCGTGTTCACGGAGGGTTTCCGCGAGGCCCATCAGACGGTCGAGCCCGTGCGGGTACTTACGGGCGACGACCACGGTTCCGACCCCGGGCAACCGGTCCACCAGACCCTCCGCCCGGAGCAGGTCCAGGGCCTGGCGGACGGTGTTGCGGGTCGCGCGGTAATCGGTGGCGAGGGTCGACTCGTGGGGGAGGGTGCCGTCCTGGTAGACGCCGGTGAGGAGTTGCCGGCGCAGCAGGTCGGCGAGCTGCCGGGCCCGGTCCGCACGCAGCCGGCGACGCGTGCGGTGGGCGGCGACGGTGGTCGCTGCGCCCTGACCGGCATGGTCGCGGGGGCGGTCGGTGGGTGGCATGGCTGGAACCATACCGAGAAGGTAGGGAAAGAGGTGTTGCTGAAGTGTTGCGCCAGGTGAGGGTGTGTGGAAAACGCCGCTGACCTGGGAGTTCACCCGAGCTGGAGGGGAGATCTGCCACCCGGTCGCGACCCGGCGTCGGCTTTCTCTCCCCCTGAGGCACCGGCTCCCCCCTACGGCGCCGATTCCGACACCGGGCCGGTAGCGACGGCGGTGCCGTCACCACCCGCGGGTCACGACAGCGCGGTAAGCCCCGGCGCGAAGGTGATGAGCAGGGGCAGCAGGGGCACCAGCGCGGCCACGGTCGTCGTCAGGGCCCGGTGCCGGCGCAGCAGCCGCGGCGAGGGCTCCAGCAGGCGGTCCACGCGCTCGCCGAGGAGGCGGTGGCTGGAGGCGCAGGAAAGGACACCCCGGTGCTGGTTCAGCTCGATCAGGGCGAGGGCCGTGGTGAGGTGCCCGCAGCGCCGGGACGCCGTGTCGTCCGCGGCCAGCTCGACCAGGCGGTGCGTCTGGTCGCAGAAGTGGGCGAAGAGCGGGACGCGTGGGAAGCCCGTGGCGAGTGCGGTGGACAGGTGCAGCAGCCAGTCGTGGTGGGCGCGCGCGTGGCCGCGCTCGTGTGTGAGGACGGCGTCCAACTGGTGGTGCGTGAGCCGGTGCAGGGCCCCCGTGGTGACGACCAGTTGCGGTGGGTGCCCCGGCATCCACCAGGCGTCCGGGTACTCGTCCTCCAGCACCAGCATCGGCCCGCGTGCCGCCGGCAGTCCGGCCGGCAGGTCGGGGGCGCGTTCGCGCAGGTGCGCCCGGGCCTGACCGCGGCTGCGGCGGGCCTCGACGAGTTCCCGGGCCAGCATCGCCGTCGTCCAGGCGGCCCCGCACGCCAGCAGCAGCGTGAGTACGGCCGCCCACACCGGGGCGGCGGAGAGGTCGTACGCGGCGGTGACGGCGGGAGGGGCGGGGGCGAACACGTGGTCGCGCACGGTGTGGAAGACGGCTGCCGCTCCCAGGATCAGGGCCGCCAGGCAGCACAGCAGGACGGTGGCGACGAGACACTGCCACACCCACAGCGCGACCACGGGATCCCGCTCGGTCCAGGCGGCCCGCGTCAACGCGCGCGGGATGGGCACGGCGGCCGTCAGAGCGACGACGCTCAGCAGGAGCAGGCAGACGGTCATGCCGGGGCTCCGGTTCCTGGTCGGAGAGGGGTGCGGGTCTCGGTGGTGCCAAGGGAGCGGCGCGCGGCGGCTCGCCGCATGTGGTGCGTGTCCCCGTCAGTATGACGAAGAAGGGCGGCAGGAGTCAGGCCCTCGGACAGCCTGCCGCACCTCTTCCTCCGCAGGCCCGGGCGCCCGCGCCCGGGCCTGCGACTTCCCGCGTGCTCCGACAGGCCGAGCACGGGTTCAGGCAGTCGCTCAGCCCGAGACGACGCGCCCGCTGACCTCGCCCAGTGCGACGCGCCGACCGTCGGGGCCCGGGGCCCACGCCGACATCGTCACCACGTCGCCGTCCTCCAGGAAGGCTCTCTTGCCGTCCGGGAGCTCCAGCGGGTCTCGGCCGTTCCAGGTCAGCTCCAGCAGCGAACCCCGCTGGGCCTCCTCGGGTCCGCTGACCGTGCCGGAGCCGTACAGGTCGCCGGTGCGCAGCGAGGCGCCGTTCACCGTCATGTGGGCGAGCTGCTGCGCGGCGGTCCAGTACATGGTCGAGAAGGGGGGTTCCGACACCACATGGCCGTTGATGGCGACGGAGATCCGCAGGTCGTAACCGCCGGGCTCGATCCCCGGGGCCGAGTCGTCCAGGTAGGGCAGCAGCGGGTGCGTGCGCTCCGGGGGCGCCACGCGCGCGTGCTCCAGTGCTTCCAGCGGCGTGATCCACGCCGACACCGAGGTGGCGAAGGACTTGCCGAGGAACGGGCCGAGGGGGACGTACTCCCAGGCCTGGATGTCGCGCGCGGACCAGTCGTTCAGCAGGCACAGCCCGAAGACGTGCTCGCGGAAGTCGCCGAGCGCGACCGGCCGGCCCAGTTCGGAGGGCGCGCCCACGACGAAGCCGACCTCCGCCTCGATGTCCAGCCGGATCGACGGGCCGAAGACGGGAGCGGGGTCACCGGGGCCCTTGCGCTGGCCGGACGGCCGGATGACGTCGGTGCCCGAGACGACGACCGTGCCGGAGCGGCCGTGGTAACCGATCGGCAGGTGTTTCCAGTTGGGGGTGAGGGAGTCCTCGGCGTCCGGCCGGAAGATGTGGCCGACGTTCCGGGCGTGGTTCTCCGAGGCGTAGAAGTCGACGTAGTCGGCCACCTCGAAGGGCAGATGGAGGGTCACCGACGACAGGGGGTGGAACAGCGGTTCGATCGTCGGCCGATGCGCGGACGACGTCACCCACTCCGTCAGGGCGCGCCGCACGTCGGACCAGGCCGCGCGCCCGGCGGCGAGCAGCGCGTCGAGGGTGGGCTGAGCCAGCAGCGGGTGGTGCGGCGAGCCGAGCGCGGCGGCCGCGGCGCCCGCGTCGAGCACGTGGTCCCCGAGCCGGACGCCGACCCTGCGTTCCGTGCTGCCGGAGGGCGAGAACACGCCGTAGGGAAGGTTGTGCGGGCCGAAGGGGTCGCCCTCGGGGACGTCGAAGGGGGGCATGGGGGTACTGCCTCACTCTCATCCGAGCCATGCATGGCGATACGTTCCATGTGGTCGCGCCACACGTTACGGCCGAGATGCGTGTCTTGGGCAGTGCCTCTCGCAGCTCTTGGGCTGTGCCACCCGCAGCTCTTGGGCCGCGCCTCCGGCAACTCCGGCGTTGCAGCTCCCGCAGCCCTCGGGCAGTGCAGCCCGCAGCACTGCGGACGGCGCGCGGCGAGTCGGCGGCACCGACGCCGCTGCTCGGTCGGATCGCCGCTCGCACCATGGGCGCTCAGCAACTACCCGCACCCCTACCGCTACCTGCCCGAGCCCGCCCGCCACCACCTGGTCCGCCGGGTGCTCGGCCCGCTCGGCGCCTGGTGGCTGCGCGAGCCTTCGACAGCGGGGTGCGGGTCCAGGAGATCGAGCGGCTGGTGGGTGCCGAGGTCCCGGCGGCAACCCGGTCCTGCCCGTCCGCACCCTCGGCGGTCGGGCAGAGCGGCCCACCGCCGACCGTGTCGTCGCCGCCACCCGCTACCGCGTCGACATCGCGGCGACGGTCTTCCTCGGCCACGGGCTGCGCACCCGGCTCGCGGTGAGCCGCGGCACGCCCCGGCTCGGCCCCGGCTGTGTCACCGGTGCCCTGCCTGTACTTCACGGGGCTTCCGGCGGCGTCCTCGTACGGGCCGGTGATGCGCTTCGTGTGCGGTACGGAGTTCGCCTCCCCCCGTCTGGCGAAGCACCTGGCCGCGCGGCACGGCTGAGGTGCGGCTGGGCCATCGAGGTTCCGGAGTACGCCACTTGGGGCCGAGCAGCACGTAAGTACGTGGAGAGAGCGGTGAGTCGGCGGGGCGCGGTGTCCGTATTCTCTGATCATGGCACCCACCCCGGCATATGCACTGATCGCCACCGACCTGGACGGGACGTTGCTGCGTGGCGACGACACCGTCTCCGACCGGTCGCTCGCCGCGCTCGCGCGGGTGGCGGGGGCGGGCGCCCGGCATCTGGTGGTGACGGGCCGGCCGGCTCCGCGGGTACGGCCGCTGCTGGCGAACCTCGGCTGCACGGGGCTCGCGGTGTGCGGACAGGGTGCTCAGGTCTACGACGCCGCGGCGGACCGCCTGCTGTGGTCGGTCCGGCTGGACCGGGAGCTGGCGGAGACCGCGCTCGGCAAGATCGAGGCGGAGGTGGGCCAGGTGTTCGCGGCCGTAGACCAGGACGGGGTGGACGGGCTCACCCTCATCGAGCCCGGCTATCTGATGCCGCACCCCACGCTTCCCGCGCTCCGGGTGGGCCGGCGCGACGACCTGTGGTGCGAGCCCATCAGCAAGGTCCTGCTGCGCCACGCCACCCTGTGCGACGACGAGTTGGCGGCGGTCGCGCGTGCGGCGGTGGGTTCGCTGGCGACCGTCACCATGTCCGGGCCGGGCACCGTGGAGCTCCAGCCGCGCGGGGTGACCAAGGCGACCGGGCTCGCGCTGGCCGCCGAGCGGCTCGGAGTGGGCCCGGAACGCGCGCTGGCCTTCGGGGACATGCCCAATGACATCCCGATGTTCGACTGGGCCGCGCGGGGCGTGGCCATGGCCAACGCGCACCCCGAACTCAAGGCGGTGGCCGACGAGGTCACCGAGTCGAACGAGGACGACGGCGTGGCCGTCGTCCTCGAAGGACTCTTCCCGGCCGGGTGACCGGCTCTTCGGCACTGCTCCGTTCGTCCGGAGGCCGGTGCGCGCCGGTCCGTCAGGTGCCGGTGCGCTCCGGTCCGCCGGGCGTCGGGTGCGGGATGCCGGGCGGGTTCCGGTCCGCCGCCGGTGCGCGCCGGGCACGTCCGCCGGAACGTGCTCGGTGCGTCCGCCGGTACGGGCCGGACCCGTCCGTCAGTACGCGCCGAAGACGTTGTCGATCGAGCCGTACCGCGCGGCCGCGTAGTTGCAGGCGGCGGTGATGTTCGCGACCGGGTCGTAGGGGTCGAAGGAGGTGCCGACCACGTGGTAGGCGGCGAAGGTCGGGTCGATGACCTGGAGCAGACCCTTGGACGGGGTGCCCTTGACGGCGTTCGAGTCCCAGAGGTTGATGGCGTTGGGGTTGCCGGAGGACTCCCGCATGATGTTGCGGTAGATGCCGTGGTACGTGCCCGGGATCTTCTTCTCGGCCATGATCGCGAGGGATTCGCGGATCCAGCCGTCGAGGTTGTTCGGGTACCCGGCGGGGGTGGTGGAGGCCGTCGGGGCGGTGGTGGGGGCCGCGGAGGCGCTCGCGGCGCCGACGAGCGGCAGGGCGAGGACAGCGGCGCCGGTGCCGAGGGCGGCGATGGTGCGGACGAGGCGGTTGTTCCGGGTGCGGCGGGGCTGAGCGGCAGCAGGCATGGGGAAGTTCCTCTCCGTCGCCTGCGAGGTGAGCTGTCGGGTTCGGGCGGGGAGGTGCCCGGCCGTGCCCTGGGGAGGCGCGGCTTCACCCCTAGCCGTTCCGGTGCGACGTGTGCCGACCGGTACGGCGATGGCTTACCTGGGTCCCCCGCTCCTGCCGTACGAAATGAGTTCGTCGATGGGTTACGCGGGCGGCGGCAGGATTAGGCGTCCGCCCGACGGCCCGGAACGTATGCGAGAGCACATGTCGGGAACAAGTACTGGATTCACACAACACCCTATTTGACCTTGGTCTGTGGCTTTTGAGGCGCTTGATCCTTTGCGGTTGCCAACTCTCAACTCGCCAGTAGGGCAAGGGGAGAAGGGGATGCCGGTGAGTGGGGGTGGTTCTCCCGCCCGAGTGAGCCAACTCACGAAATAGCAAAATAATGCAAATCAGACATGAGGGATTCAGGTGATTTGCGGCCGAGGTGGCATTGCGGCGGAACCCGCGACGAGGCGCCGGTCGTTGTGGTGGTGGCCGCGGCGCGCGAAGAGGTGAAGTGCGGCGACGAGGGAAGGGGGTGTCCGGGTGGGTGTCGGGTGCTGTTGCGCGCCCGATGTGCCCGTTGTATCCGTTGTGCCCGAGTGGGTCGCCGCTCCCGGCGTGCTCCCGAGGTGTCCACCGGGTGGCGTCGGCATTACTCCGCTCACGCCGCGTTTCGCGACAAAGTGTGCGGATTCCTGTTAAGTCGATAAATGTCCATTCTTACCAACCGATCAAACCCATACCGGTCATGATCCGATACCGCCCAGGCTGGACCGGTGGGCGCTATCGGTGATCGAAAGAGGACCGGATACGCTGACTTGAGTGATGGCAGCGACCTATCGACAAACCGTGTAAGCGCCAGCAGACACCAGCAGACAGGAGACCCCTCGTGACCGTCGTCGGGCCGTTCGGGCTGAGCGTGCGGGACCAGGCTCTGGAAGCCGATGTCCAGGCCGGATTGACGGCTGTCGAGGAAGGCTTGCTCGAGGCCACCAAGAGCGAGGTCCCGTTCATCACGGAGGCCGCGCAGCACCTCGTACGGGCCGGTGGGAAGCGGTTCCGTCCGCTGCTCGTGATGCTCGCGTCCCAGTTCGGCGACCCCTACGCGCCGGGCATCGTGCCCTCGGCAGTGGTCGTGGAGCTGACCCACCTCGCCACGCTGTACCACGACGACGTGATGGACGAGGCGGCCGTGCGCCGCGGTGTGGACAGCGCCAACACCCGCTGGGGCAACTCCGTCGCGGTCCTGACCGGCGACTTCCTGTTCGCCCGGGCCTCCCAGATCCTCGCCGACCTCGGTCCCGAGGCGGTCCGGGTGCAGGCCCTCGCGTTCGAGCGGCTGGTCACGGGCCAGATCCTGGAGACCGCCGGTCCCACGGACGGCCGCGACCCGGTCGATCACTACCTGGACGTACTCGGCGGCAAGACGGGCTCGCTGGTCGCGGTCTCCTGCCGGTTCGGCGCGATGATGTCCGGCGCCGACGAGACGGTCGTCGACGTGCTCACCCAGTACGGCGAGCGGCTCGGGGTCGCCTTCCAGCTCGCGGACGACGTCCTGGACATCGCCTCCGACTCCCACGAGTCCGGCAAGACCCCGGGCACCGACCTGCGCGAGGGCATCGCCACGCTGCCCGTGCTCCGGCTGCGCGAGCGGGCCGCCCGGCTCGGGCTGGCCGAGGACATCGCGCTGTGCGAGCTGCTGGACTCCGATCTCAGCGACGACGCCCGGCACGCCGAGGCGCTGGCGGCGCTGCGCGCCCACCCCGCGCTGGAGCAGGCCCGCCAGGACACGATCCGCTACGCGAAGGAGGCCCGGGCCGCGCTGGCGCCGCTGCGGGAGTGCGACGCCAAGGCGGCGCTGATCGAGCTGTGCGATGCGGTGGTGCACCGCGCCGGCTAGTCCGGCCGGCCACAGAACGGCGCCCGCGGAACGGCGCCCCCGCACGGTCTCTCCCCTGGGAGAGCGGTGCCGACCCCTACGGGGAGGGGGAGACGCCGCCCCCGCGTGTCATACCGCAGGCGTACACCGAGTTGCTGCCGCGGTCTGACGCTTCCTCACGGCCGATTTGGTCAGATGGACACCACGGAAATCACCACTCCTCACCGATTCGGGTGAGAATGGCGGCTCAGGTGGACCAGCGTGAGGACAGCCGCCGCCGACGACGGAGGTAACGCACACATGGCACCGTACGAATCCGACGACGCAGCGGACGCGGCGCGGGACGAGGACGCGCGTTCCGGCCGCCGCAAGGCCGCCCGGTACGCCGTACCGGTCGCGGTGGTGGGGGTGGCGGCGGCCACGATCGGGCTGGTCCCGGCGCTCGCCGACTCCGGTGACCCCGACCTGCCCAGGATCAGCGCACAGCAGCTCATCGAGAAGATCGCCAAGTCGGACACGCAGCAGCTGTCCGGCACAGTGAAGATCAACACCGATCTGGGCCTGCCGGACCTCGGCGGCCTGGAGAACAGCCTCGCCTCGGGGGCGGCCCCGGGCTCCGGCGACGGCTCCTCCGCCGACCCGCAGTCCAAGCTCACCGAGCTGGTCAGCGGCAGCCACACCCTGCGCGTGGCGGCCGACGGCCCGGACCGGCAGAAGCTCTCCCTGCTGGAGCGGGGCGCCGAGTACAGCCTCATCCACGACGGCAAGGACGTCTGGGGCTACGACAGCAAGAGCAACGAGGTCTACCACTCCACCGCGGCCGACTCCGGCGAGGACCACCGGGCGAAGCCGCCCGCCACGCCCGAGGACTTCGCCGGCGAGGCGCTGAAGTCGGTGGACGACACCACGTCCGTCACCGTCGACGGCACCATGCGGGTCGCCGGCCGCGACGCCTACAAGCTGCTGATCAAGCCCAAGCAGTCCGGCAGCACGGTCGGCGCCATCAGCATCGCGGTGGACGCGAAGACGGGTACGCCGCTGAAGTTCACGCTGACGCCGAGGAGCGGCGGGGCCGCCGTTCTCGACACGGGCTTCACCCAGGTCTCCTTCGCCGAGCCGGCGGCCTCGACCTTCGACTTCACCCCGCCCAAGGGTGCGAAGGTCACCGAGGACGAGGACGGCCCCAAGGGGCGGGAGCACGCCCACAAGGGCGGCGACGACTTCGGCAAGGGCCTGGACGGAGCCACCGTCATCGGCAAGGGCTGGACGTCCGTCGCCACCTTCGACACCGGCGCCGGCGGCGGCCAGCCCACCGGCTCCCAGGGCGGTGACCTGGGCGGCTTCCTGGGCTCGCTCGGCGAGCAGGTCTCCGGCAAGTTCGGCAAGGGCACGGTGTTCTCCACCCGCCTGGTCAACGCCCTGATCACCGACGACGGCAAGGTCTACGCCGGCGCCGTGACCAAGGAGGCCCTGGTGAAGGCGGCGGACACGGGGAAGTAATCCTTCCCGGGCACGAGGATTCGAGGGGGGAGCCGATGGACGCACCGTCCGCCACGCAGCGGGAGGGGCACGACCCGGAGGACGCGCGGGAGCACGACCCGGCGGAGGCGCCCGAGGGCGTCATCGCCACGCGCGGACTCACCAAGCGCTACCGCGGCGGACAGCTCGCCGTGGACGGTCTCGACCTGACCGTCCCGGCGGGCAGCGTCTTCGGCTTCCTCGGCCCGAACGGCTCCGGCAAGACCACCACCATCCGCATGCTGATGGGCCTGATCGAGCCGACCTCGGGCACGGCACGGGTGCTGGGCCGCCCCATGCCGCGGGCGGCTCGTGCGGTCCTGCCGCAGGTCGGCGCGCTCATCGAGGGCCCCGCCCTGTACGGCTTCCTGTCCGGCCGGGACAACCTCCTGCGCTACGACGCCGCCGACCCGACCGCCGACCCGCGCACCCGGCGCGTCCGCGTCGCCGCCGCCCTGGACCGGGTGGGCCTCACGGCCGCCGCGGGCAAGAAGGCGAAGGCGTACTCGCTCGGCATGAAGCAGCGCCTCGGCCTGGCCGCGGCGCTGCTCCAGCCGCGCCGACTGCTCGTCCTGGACGAACCGACCAACGGCCTCGACCCGCAGGGCATGCGGGAGATCCGCACCCTGATCAGGGAACTGGCCGCCGACGGCACGACCGTCTTCCTCTCCTCGCACCTCCTGGACGAGATCGAGCAGGTCTGCACGCACGCGGCGGTGATGACGCGGGGCCGGCTCGTCACCCAGGGCGCGGTCGCCGACCTGGCGGCCGGGGCGCGCGGCCGGCTGGTGGTGCTCACCCCGGACGCGGCCGACGCGGCCCGGGTGCTCAAGGAGCAGGGGATCGGGGACGTCACCGCGGACGGTGACCGGGTCACCGGCGAGCCGCCCGCGCGGGACCTCGCCGAGGTGACCGCGGCCCTGGTCGGCGCGGGCGTGCGCGTCCGGGGCCTCACGCTCGAACGGGCCTCGCTGGAGGACGCGTTCGTGGCACTGACGGGGGAGGGTTTCGATGTCGCGGGCTGAGACGGTCCCGGGCCCGGCCGGCGGGGCCGGCACGCCGCTCCCCGCGCCGCCCGGGGAGGCGGCCGTCCGGCGGCCGCGTCTCCTGTGGACCTTCGGGCTGCTGCGCAGCGAGATCGTCACCACGGTCCGCCGCTGGCGCACGCTCGCCCTGCTGGGTGTGCTGGCGGCGGTGCCGGTGCTGGTGGGGATCGCGGTGAGGATCGAGACCAGGGGCGGCTCGTCGGCGGGCGGGGGCGGCGGCGGTCCGGCGTTCATCTCGCAGATCACCAACAACGGCCTGTTCCTGGTGTTCACGGCACTGGCGGCGACGCTGCCGTTCTTCCTGCCGATGGCCGTCGGCGTCGTCGCGGGCGACGCGATCGCGGGGGAGGCGGGCGCGGGAACTCTGCGCTATCTGCTGGTCGCCCCGGCCGGCCGGACCCGCCTGCTGCTGACCAAGTACACGACCGTGATGGTGTTCTGCCTGCTGGCCACCCTGGTCGTCGCCGTCTCGGCGCTGATCGTCGGCGCGCTGCTCTTCCCGCTCGGCGATCTGACGACCATCTCCGGCACCCGGATCGGCTTCGCCGAGGGCCTGGGCCGGGCGTTGCTGATCGCCCTGGTCGTCGCCGCGTCCCTGATAGGTGTGGCCGCGCTCGGCCTGTTCGTGTCGACCCTCACCGGCAGCGGCATCGCGGCGATGGCGACCACCGTGGGCCTGCTGATCACCGTGCAGATCCTCGACCAGATCCCCCAGTTGCACGCGCTGCAGCCGTACCTCTTCCCGCACTACTGGCTGTCCTTCGCCGATCTGATGCGCGACCCCGTCTACTGGGACGACCTGACGAAGAACCTCGAACTCCAGGCCCTGTACGCGGCCGTGTTCGGCTCGGCGGCCTGGGCGCGGTTCGCGGCGAAGGACGTCAGCGCGTAGCCCCCGGGGGCGGCCCGGGGGCGGTGCGGTCCTACGCGGTCTGGTGCGGGAAGCGGGCGAGCGGCGCGTCCTGCGCGAAGAACGTCTTCGCGCGGGTCAGTGCCCCGGTGTCCTTCAGCACGTCGCCGGGCTTGCTGCCGTTGCCGAGCAGGACCCCGCCGAAGCGCATCCCCAGGTAGGCGGCCGAGTTGTTGAGCGTGCCCACGTACGGGTCGGCGACGGACGGCTCCTCGTCCGCCAGTGCGGCGACGCCCCAGAGGGTGCGTCCGGCCATCGTGGCCTTGAAGTCGACGCCCGGGGTGCGCAGCCAGCCGGACCAGTGGTCCAGATAGGTCTTGGTGAGGCTGGAGACCGAGTACCAGTACAGGGGCGAGGCGATCACGATGTCCGTGGCCGCGAGGGTGGCGTCCAGCAGCCGGCCGGTCGCGGTGTCCGACGGCGGGCGTACGTGGTCGCTGTCGTGCCGGAGGTCCACGAAGCCGGGCAGCGGCCGTTCGGCGAGGTGGATCCAGCGCTGTTCGACGTCACCGGGCAGCTGTTCGGCGGCCCGGCGGGCCAGCAGTTCGGTGTTGCCCTCGGCGCGGGCGCTGCCCAGGACGAAGAGGAAGCGGCGGCTCATGGGTCCCCCAGACGAGCGATGTCGGCACAGAAATAAAGACGCGCGCATCATATGCACATGCAAGCAAATTTCTCCAGGGTGGCTGGTGCGAGGCTGTGACGTCACGGTGACGCACAGGGCGTGGGGAAAGTCCACACTGGACGACAGGGACGCGTACGACCGGATCGTGACGCCGGGGGAGTGAGGGAAACCGATGTCTCGACTCAGCTTCGAGAAGAAGCGGGCGCAGCAGCCCGCGGCGCACCCGGCGGTGGTGGCCGTACGGGTGTTCGGCGCGGGAAGCGCGTCGGTGGGAGGGGCGTCCGTCGTGGCGGCACCGGGCGAGCAGATCCAGCAGGCCGTCCTGAACCACCTCCAGCGCCTGGCCATCAGCCTGGGCGCGCCCATACGCGCCAGCGTGCACGACGACAGCGCCGGCTGCGTGGTGCCCCTGGAGGTCTCGGCGGACGGCTCCAGCCGGGTGGCCGGGGAGCCGGTCCGGCTGGCCCGCCGCAAGGAGCCGGCGGCGTCGGAGCGGACTCCGGCCCGGCAGCCGCTGCCGCCGGGGACCGTACTGGCGCCGACCGGGCAGTTCGGCCCCCCGCCCGTCATGGAGGCGGCCCCGCCCGTCCTCGACGAGGCCCCGCCGGTCGTGGACGCCGTCCCGCTCGCCGTGGCCGCGGCCCCGGTCGCGGAGGTGGTCCCACCGGTGCCGGACCTGCCCACGCCCGTCCTGGACCTGCCCGCGCCGGTCATGGACGTGTCGGCGGTCCTCGCCGGCGAGCCGGTGGGGCGCACCGACATGCCCGGGACCCGTACCGTCGAGCCCGAGCCCGAGATCCCCTCCGCCCCCACCCACACCCCGCCCCGCGGGTTCGACGCCGTCGCCGAGGAGGTGCTCGGGGACGGTCCGCTGACCGAGACCGCCGAGGGGGCCGAGCTGCTCACCGAGCCGATGACCCGCATCAACGAGGCCGTACGGGCGGGCGACATCGACACGGCGGCGGAACTCGCCGACCGCACGGTCACCGAGGCGTCCACCGTGCTGGGCCCGCACCACACCGAGGTGCTGCACCTGCGCGAACTGAACGCCTACATCGCCTACCTGGCGGGCGACCCGGTCCGCGCCTTCGGCCAGTCCCTCGACCTCGCCCGGCTCCGCCGCGACGCACGGGACGCCGAGGCGGCCTACGGAAACGTGCAGAGCGCGGCGACCGCCTGGCGTGCGGTGCGCGATCCCGAGGAGGGCCTGCGGCTGGGGCGCGACCTGATCGAGTTGTGGACGGATCTCAGCGCCGAGCCCGGCCCCGCGGCCGACGACCCGCGTCCCCTGGACTCCGCCCGCGCCCGGATGGTCCGGCTGACCGACCGGGCGGCCCGCGCCGCACAGGTGTAACCGGCGTACGCGGTACGGGCGTCGGCGCCCCCGGACCGCACGGCCCGCCACCGCCGTACGGGCGGCGGCGGGCCTAGTGCACGCAGAACTCGTTGCCCTCCGGGTCGGCCATGACCACCCACTCGCCGGAGGGCTCCTTCACCTCGTGCAGCACGCGCGCGCCCAGCGCCTCCAGCCGTGCCACCTCCGCCGGGCGCTCACCCCGGCCGGTGTGCAGGTCGAGGTGGAGCCGGTTCTTCGCCGTCTTGGTCTCCGGCACGCGCTGGAACAGCAGCCGCCGCCCGAGCCCGGTGCCGGTCCGGGGGTCGTACGGGTCGTCGGGATGCCGTACGGCGATCAGGTCACGGAAGGCGGGCAGGCCGTGGTACTCCACGATGGCCGCGCCGGGCAGATCGCCGGCGGACAGCAGCTGTTCGATCAGGGCGCTGTTGTCCTCGGCCGTGTAGTGCAGCGCGGCGGCCCAGAAGTCGGCCTGGGTGTGCGGGTCGCCCGCGTCGATGACGAGCTTCCAGTGCAGCGGGGCGGGGGTGGGAGCGGGTGCCTGGGTCATGGTGACCACTTATAGCCGCGACCCCCCGCCGGACGAACGCGTTCCGCGCCGTTCCGCCCGGCCCACCGCGCCGTCGTCCCCCCGCGTGCCCGGAGTTACGGCGTCGCGACCTCGGGGTCCGGGCCGGGGGCGGTGGCCAGGCTCTCCGCCTCCGGTCCGGCGACCACCGCGCCGGTCGCGAGAGCGGTACCGGCCGCGACGGCGGTACCGGCCGCGACAGGGCTGTCGGACACCGCGGCCGGCACACGACCGGTCTCCCGGAGCGCCCGGGCCCCGCGACGGGCGGAGCGCAGCGCGTCGCCCGTGAGCAGTACCAGCGCCAGCCAGACCAGCCCGAATCCGGCCCAGCGCTCGGGCGGCATGGCCTCGTGGAAGTAGAAGATGCCGAGCAGGAACTGGAAGACGGGCGCCAGGTACTGCAGCAGTCCGAGCGTGGACAGGGGCACGCGGATCGCCGCCGCGCCGAAGCAGACCAGCGGCAGCGCGGTGACGATGCCGGTGGAGGCGAGCAGGGCCGCGTGCCCGGGGCCGTCGTCGACGAAGCTGCTGCCGCCGTGCGCGACGAGCCACAGCAGGTAGCCGAGCGCGGGCAGGAACTGCATCGCGGTCTCGGCGGCCAGCGACTCGACGCCGCCGAGGGCGACCTTCTTCTTCACCAGGCCGTAGGTGGCGAACGAGAAGGCCAGGCAGAGCGAGATCCACGGCGGCCGGCCGTAGCCGACGGTCAGGACGACCACGGCGGCGAAGCCGGTCGCGACCGCCGCCCACTGCACGGGCCGCAGCCGCTCCTTCAGTAGGAGCACGCCCATCGCGATGGTGACGAGCGGGTTGATGAAGTACCCGAGGGACGCCTCGACGACGTGGCCGGAGTTCACGGCCCAGATGTAGACGCCCCAGTTCACGGTGATGACGGCCGCCGCCACCGCGACGAGTCCGAGCCGGCGCGGCTGGCGCAGCAGCTGCCCCGCCCAGGCCCAGCGGCGCACGAAGAGCAGGGCGACGGCGACGAAGACCGCGGACCAGACCATGCGGTGGGCGAGGATCTCGACCGCTCCGGCGGGCTTGAGCAGCGGCCAGAACAGCGGGACCAGACCCCACATGCCGTACGCGGCGAAGCCGTTCAGCAGGCCTATCCGGTGTTCGCCCTTGGATGTCCCGGCCACGGGCCCCTCCCTCTCATGTCAGGCACGCGAGAACGAAGGTAACGCCGAGCACCCCCGGTTGTCATGCCCGTATCGCCATACGGTCATGACAGCCGTGAGCCGGGTGCGCCGGAAGGCGCTGACCTGGGGGGTTCCGCCCGTCGGCGGGGTCCCTCCGGATGCCGGGAGGGGCTCAGTCCTTGAGGGCCGCGGCGACGGCGTCCGCCAGCGGGGTGGTCGGCCGGCCGGTCAGCCGGGACAGGTCGCCGGAGGAGACGGCCAGTTCGCCCTTCTCGATCGAGGCGTCCACGCCGGCCAGGATCGCGGCCAGCGGCGCGGGCAGCCCGGCGCCGGTCAGGATGCCGGTGAGCGCCACGACGGAGACCGGGTTGTAGACGATCTCCCTGCCGGTCTGCCGGCTCAGCTCGGCGGCGTACTCGGCGAAGCCCCACGCCACGTCACCGCCCAGCTCGTACGTCGTGTTCTCGTGCCCCTCGCCGGTGAGCACCGCGACCGCGGCGGCCGCGTAGTCGGCGCGGGAGGCCGAGGAGATCCGGCCGTCGCCGGCGGCCTGGACGACCGCGCCGTGCTCCAGCACCGGCGCCAGGTTCTCGGTGTAGTTCTCGTGGTACCAGCCGTTGCGCAGCAGGCTGTAGGGCAGGCCGGAGGCGAGCAGCACCTCCTCGGTGGCCCGGTGGTCGTCGGCGAGCGCCGCCCGCAGGCTGCCCGGGGCGCTGGTGTACGCGAGCAGTGCGACGCCCGCCGCCCGCGCCGCTTCGATGACGACCTCGTGCTGCCGCACCCGGCCCTTGTCGAACTCGTTGCCCGAGATCAGCAGGACCCGGTCCCCGGCCGAGAACAGGCCGTCGAAGGTCTCGGGGGCGTTGTAGTCGGCGACGGCGAGCCGCACTCCCCGTGCCGCGAGGCCGGCGGCCTTCTCCTTGTCGCGCACGACCGCGGTGATCCGGTCCGCCGGGACCTTCTCCAGCAGCTGCTCCACGACGTGCCGGCCGAGGTGTCCGGTGGCTCCGGTGACGACGATGCTCATGGTGGAGGACTCCTTGGGTGCCGAGAGGTTCGGTAGGCCGTATGCCACTCACCCTAGGTAGTGCACTAACCAAGCGAAAGTACCCACTTTGAAGTAAGGTACTGGCATGACGGTAAGCAACCAGATGACCGACGCCGAGGCGCTGTGCCCCCACCGCCTAGTCCTGGAGCACGTCACCAGCCGCTGGGGTGTCCTCGTCCTGATCGAACTGCTGGAGCGGCCGTACCGGTTCAGCGAGCTGCGCCGGGCTGTCAGCCGGTTCGGCGGCCGTACCGTCAGCGAGAAGATGCTCACCCAGACCCTCCAGACCCTGGAGCGCGACGGCCTGGTCCACCGGGACGCCAAGCCGGTCATCCCGCCCCGGGTCGACTACTCGCTCACCGGCCTCGGCCGGGAGGCGGCGGAGCAGGTGCGCGCCCTGGCGCGGTGGACCGACACCCGCATGGGCGACGTGGAGAAGGCCCGCCGGGAGTACGACGAAGCCCGGGAACTCAGGTCCCGGGCTTCGTAGAACGGCGGCGGACTCAGCCGACGACCGTCCAGGTGTCGCCGCCGGCGAGCAGGGCGGCCAGGTCGCCCTTGCCCTTCTGTTCGATGGCGGTGTCGAGCTGGTCGGCCATCGCCGTGTCGTAGACCGGACGCTCCACCGAGCGGAAGACGCCGATCGGGGTGTGGTGCAGGGTGTCCGGGTCGGCGAGCCGGGACAGCGCGAAGGCGGTGGTGGGGGACGCGGAGTGGGCGTCGTGCACGAGGACGTCCGCCTCGTTCTGCGCGGTCACCGTGACGACCTTCAGGTCACCGGTCCGCTGGTCCCGTACGACCCCGCGGGAGCCGTCGGCGCCGAAACGGATCGGCTGCCCGTGCTCGAGCCGGATCAGCGCCTCCTCGGCCTGCTGCTTGTCCTTCAGGGCGTCGAAGGCGCCGTCGTTGAAGATGTTGCAGTTCTGGTAGATCTCGATCAGCGCGGTGCCCGGGTGGCCGGCGGCGGCACGCAACACCTCGGTGAGGTGCTTGCGGTCGGAGTCGATGGTGCGCGCCACGAACGACGCCTCCGCGCCGATCGCGAGGGACACCGGGTTGAACGGGGCGTCCAGCGACCCCATCGGCGTCGACTTGGTGATCTTGCCGACCTCGGAGGTGGGGGAGTACTGGCCCTTGGTGAGCCCGTAGATCCGGTTGTTGAACAGCAGGATCTTCAGGTTGACGTTGCGCCGCAGCGCGTGGATCAGGTGGTTGCCGCCGATCGACAGTGCGTCGCCGTCGCCGGTGACCACCCATACGCTCAGGTCCTGCCGGGACGACGCGAGGCCGGTCGCGATGGCGGGGGCGCGGCCGTGGATGGAGTGCATCCCGTAGGTGTTCATGTAGTACGGGAAGCGGGACGAGCAGCCGATGCCGGAGACGAAGACGATGTTCTCCCTGGCCAGGCCCAGCTCGGGCATGAAGCCCTGCACGGCGGCGAGGATCGCGTAGTCACCGCAGCCCGGGCACCAGCGCACCTCCTGATCCGACTTGAAGTCCTTCATCGACTGCTTCGCCTCGGCCTTGGGCACCAGCTGCAGCAGCCCGTTGGTGGCGTCAGTCATCGATGGCCTCCTTCAGCGCCGCGGCGAGCTGTTCCGCCTTGAACGGCATGCCGTTGACCTGGGTGTAGGAGTGGGCGTCGACCAGGTACTTCGCCCGGACCAGGGTGGCCAGCTGCCCCAGGTTCATCTCGGGGACGACCACCTTGTCGTACTGCTCGAGCACGTGTCCGAGGTTACGCGGGAAGGGGTTGAGGTGGCGCAGGTGCGCCTGCGCGACGGAGTCTCCGGCCGCCCGCAGCCGCCGTACCGCCGCCGTGATCGGGCCGTAGGTCGAACCCCAGCCCAGGACCAGCGTCCTCGCGCCGTGCGGGTCGTCGACCTCCAGGTCCGGGACCTCGATGCCGTCGATCTTGGCCTGGCGGGCGCGGACCATGAAGTCGTGGTTGGCGGGGTCGTAGGAGATGTTGCCCGTGCCGTCCTGCTTCTCGATGCCGCCGATGCGGTGCTCCAGCCCCGGCGTGCCCGGGACCGCCCACGGTCTGGCGAGGGTCTGCGGATCCCGCTTGTACGGCCAGAAGACCTCCGTGCCGTCCTCCAGCGTGTGGTTCGGACCGGACGCGAACTGCACCCGCAGGTCCGGCAGCTCCTCCAGGTCCGGGATCCGCCACGGCTCGGAGCCGTTGGCCAGGTACCCGTCGGACAGCAGCATCACCGGCGTTCGGTACGTCAGCGCGATCCGGGCCGCCTCCAGCGCCGCGTCGAAGCAGTCCGCGGGGGTCTTCGGCGCCACGATCGGCACCGGGGCCTCGCCGTTGCGGCCGAACATCGCCTGCAGCAGGTCCGCCTGCTCGGTCTTGGTCGGCAGACCCGTCGAGGGACCGCCGCGCTGGATGTCCACGACCAGCAGCGGCAGCTCCAGGGAGACGGCCAAGCCGATCGTCTCCGACTTCAGCGCCACACCGGGACCGGACGTCGTCGTCACCGCGAGGGAACCGCCGAACGCCGCGCCGAGCGCCGCGCCGATGCCCGCGATCTCGTCCTCCGCCTGGAAGGTCCGCACGCCGAAGTTCTTGTGCTTGGACAGCTCGTGCAGGATGTCCGAGGCCGGCGTGATCGGGTACGAACCCAGGAACAGCGGCAGGTCCGCCTGCCGGGAGGCGGCGACCAGACCGTAGGCCAGGGCCAGGTTCCCCGAGATGTTCCGGTACGTGCCCGTCGGGAACGCCCGGGTGGCCGGGGCGACCTCGTAGGAGACCGCGAAGTCCTCGGTGGTCTCGCCGAAGTTCCAGCCCGCCCGGAACGCGGCGATGTTCGCCTCGGCGATGTCCGGCTTCTTCGCGAACTTCGACTTCAGGAACTTCTCGGTGCCCTCGGTGGGCCGGTGGTACATCCACGACAGCAGGCCCAGCGCGAACATGTTCTTGCTGCGCTCGGCCTCCTTGCGGGACAGGCTGAACTCCTTCAGCGCCTCGACCGTGAGCGTGGTCAGCGGCACCGGGTGGAGGCTGTAGCCGTCGAGCGAGCCGTCCTCCAGCGGCGAGTTCTCGTACCCCACCTTCTGCAGGGCCCGCTTGCTGAACTCGTCCGTGTTCACGATGATCTCGGCGCCGCGCGGCAGATCGCCGATGTTCGCCTTCAGGGCGGCCGGGTTCATCGCGACCAGCACGTTCGGCGCGTCGCCCGGGGTCAGGATGTCGTGGTCGGCGAAGTGGAGCTGGAACGAGGAGACGCCCGGCAGGGTGCCGGCGGGGGCGCGGATCTCGGCCGGGAAGTTCGGCAGGGTGGAGAGGTCGTTCCCGAAGGACGCCGTCTCCGAGGTGAAACGGTCCCCGGTGAGCTGCATACCGTCACCCGAGTCCCCGGCGAACCGGATGATCACCCGGTCCAGGCGCCGCACGTCCTTGGCTCCGCCCGGTTTGCGCTGCTCTCCCACGACGGTTCCGTCGGTCTGCTCCGCTGGGCTGCTGACCTGGCTGGTCACTGAACTGGACCTCCTTCGAGGCGGCTGTCCGGGGTGCGGTCGTCCCACGGACCATCCCAGGATCAACCCTACGTCGGTCAGGGTCGCCTTCCCGGTGGCATCCGTGGAACGGATCACATTTCGAGACGGCCTGTCGCACCGGGTTCCCATGATGTCCCGCGCCGTCCGGGCACCGGCCGAGGCGCTCCCCGCGGGTCCCGCGGATCCCTCCTTCCGCTCCCGTCCGGGTACCCCGTTCGCCGGGGTCCCCGGAGGGGCGGGCGACGCGCCGCGGACACGTCCGTCACGAGTTCAGATAGGTGAGAACGGCCAGAACTCGACGGTGGTCGCCGTCGCTCGGAGCGAGGCCGAGCTTCAGGAAGATGTTGCTGACGTGCTTCTCCACGGCGCCGTCGCTGACCACCAGCTGCCGGGCGATCGCCGAGTTCGTGCGCCCCTCGGCCATCAGTCCGAGCACCTCGCGCTCGCGCGGGGTCAGTCCGGCCAGCACGTCCTGCTTGCGGCTGCGGCCGAGCAGCTGCGCGACCACCTCCGGGTCCAGCGCCGTACCGCCCTCGGCGACCCGCACCACCGCGTCGACGAACTCCCGCACCTCGGCGACCCGGTCCTTGAGCAGATAGCCCACACCCCGGCTGGATCCGGCCAGCAGTTCGGTGGCGTAGCGCTCCTCCACGTACTGCGACAGCACCAGCACCCCGAGCCCGGGGTGCGCCTTGCGCAGCGCCACGGCCGCCCGCACGCCCTCGTCGGTGTGGGTCGGCGGCATCCGCACGTCCGCCACCACCACGTCGGGCAGCTCGCCCTGCGCGTCCAGGTCGGCGATGGTCTTCACCAGCGCGTCCGCGTCCCCGACACCGGCCACCACGTCGTGCCCGCGGTCGGTCAGCAGCCGGGTCAGCCCCTCCCTGAGCAGCACCGAGTCCTCGGCGATGACCACCCGCACCCTGTCCTCCATGATCTTCCGGCCCCCCGAGCCCGATCCCGCGACGACGTCCGTGCCGGACGCGCGTCCGTACGAAGGTCCAGCATTCCAGCATTCGGGCCGCACCGCCGCCGCGCTCCGGCGATGCGGGCGGGAGGGAGGCGGTGCCGGTCTCCGGGCTCGCGGCCGGGGCCCGGGGGCTTCGCGGGGGTACGAGCCGTCAGGCGGTCGTCCGCCAGGGCAGTTCGGCGATCACGCGGGTCGGGCCGCCGGCCGGCGAGTCGACCAGGAGGACGCCGTCCACCGCGTCCAGCCGGCCGGCGAGCCCGGCCAGACCCGAGCCGCGGGAGACGTCCGCGCCGCCCACGCCGTCATCGATCACCTGGAGCATCAGCCGGTCCTCCGAGCGCCACACGTCCACCGACGCGGACCGGGCCCGGCTGTGCTTGCTGATGTTCTGCAGCAGCTCGGAGACGGTGAAGTAGGCGATGCCCTCGATGGCCGGGACCGGCCGGGCGGGCAGGTCGACCTCGACCCGCACCGGCACCGTGCAGCGGGAGGCGACCGCGGACAGGGCCGCGTCCAGGCCGCGGTCGGTCAGCACGGCGGGATGGATGCCCCGGGCGAGATCGCGCAGCTCCTGCAGGGCCGTCTTCACCTCGCCGTGCGCCTCGTCCACCATGCGCGCCGCCGCCTGCGGGTCCTCCCGGAGCTTCTCCTTCGCCAGCCCCAGATCCATGGCCAGGCCGACCAGCCGGGCCTGCGCCCCGTCGTGCAGGTCCCGCTCGATGCGCCGCAGATCGGCGGCGGCCGTGTCGACCACGACCCCGCGGTCCGACTCCAGCTCCACCACCCGCGCCGACAGTCGCGACGGCCCGAGAAGCCCCCGGACGAGCAGCCCGTCCACGGTCGTCAGGGCCCGTACGAGCCACGGCGTGGCCAGCGTGAAGAGCAGCCCGACCAGGCAGGTCACGGTGATCTCGAAGGGGTTGTCGAGATAGACGCTGTGGTGGTCGTCGCCGTAGAGCTGCACACCGCCGGTGCCGGCGTACGCCGGGAACACCCAGAACCACAGCGGATAGCTCAGCAGCGTCCAGCCGACCGTCCAGAAGCTCACCGCCACCGAGAACGCGAACACCGCCCACGGGAACTGCACCACCGCGTACAGCAGGTGTCGCCAGGAACTGCCGCTCTTGAGGACCGCGCCCATCCAGGCCAGGGCGCCCGGCTTGGTCGTCCGCAACGGTTCCGGGTCGGCCACGTCAACGCCCAGCAGCGCGCGTGCCCGCGCCCGCTCCAGGACGCCGAAGCCCCGGCAGCCGGCGAGCGCGGCGGCCAGCACCGGGATGCCGAGGAAGGTCACCAGCAGTCCCGCCCCGAGCGGCACCATCGCCACCGCCCAGGTGAACAGGACGATGGAGACCGGCAGGCTCAGCAGGACATGGCCGAACTCGCGCAGGGTGCGTGCCTCGAACGGCGCCCGCAGCGCCGCGGGCAGCCGGTGACCGGTGCCGGCGGGCCGGTCGTGCCCTCGCCCGTACCGCTGTCCGTACTCCGTGGCCATCGAATGTCGTTCCGTTCTCCTCGTCCGGGCGGCCGCTTCGGCCGTGTCTCCAGAGTCGTGCGCGCCGCCGCACGGAGCCATGAAGGCCGTCGGCGTCTTGGGACGGGGGTTTTCCCCACCCCCCCGGGGCGCGGCGCGGTCGGACGAGCCGTGCCGGGAGACGACCGCGGGGCCGTACGGCTGTTCCGTACGGCCCCGGGCCCGGCGTGCGTGCGGACCGCGCGCGGGAGGCGCGGCTACGCCTTCCGGTCGCGCCACGGCAGCTCCGCGGTGACCACCGTCGGGCCGCCGTCCGGCGAGTCGACGACGAACAGGCCGTCCACCGCGCCCAGCCGCTCCGCCAGCCCCCGCATACCGCTGCCGCCGTCGAGCCGCGCGCCGCCCCGGCCGTCGTCCCGTACCTGGATGAGCAGCCGGTCCGCCGACCGCCACACGTCCACCGAGGCGGAACGCGCCCCGCTGTGCTTGCTGACGTTCTGCAGCAGCTCGGAGACCGTGAAGTAGGCGATGCCCTCGATGGCCTCAGCGGGACGGGCGGGCAGGTCCGCGGTCACCTTCACCGGCACGGTGCAGCGGGAGGCGACCGACGACAGCGCCGCGTCCAGGCCCCGGTCCGTGAGCACCGCCGGATGGATGCCCCGGGCCAGGTCGCGCAGCTCCTGGAGGGCCAGCTTCACCTCGCCGTGCGCCTCGTCCACCATCGCCGCGGCGGCGTCGGGGTCCTCCAGCAGCTTCTCCTTGGCCAGCCCGAGCCCCATCGCCAGGTTGACCAGCCGGGCCTGCGCGCCGTCGTGCAGATCCCGTTCGATCCGGCGCAGATCCGCCGCCGCCGTGTCGACCACGACCCCGCGGTCGGACTCCAGTTCGGCGATACGGCGTTCCAGCTCGTCTGAGGGCGACAGCAGCCCCCGCACCATCGCCCGGTCGACGTTCGCCAGCCCCCGCGCCAGGTACGGCAGCACCGGCCACAGCACGAACAGCGACACCAGCACGGTGCAGAAGGTGAGGATGCCCCAGGGCAGCCGGATGGCGTCGTACAGCAGGGTCCGCCAGCCCACCGGGTCCTTCAGCGCCATCCACAGCCGTGGCACCGGCCCCCCGCTCCGGGCGAGCGGCAGCGGCGTCGGCTCCTCCACCCGCACCCCGAGCAGTTTCCGGGCCCGGGCCCGCTCCAGCTTGCCCAGCTGCCGGGCGCCCAGCAGGGCGAGCGCGAGCAGCGGCAGGCCGATGACCGTCAGCGTGAGCGCGCCCCCGGTGGCCAGCGCCGTGACGGCGTAGACGAAGCCGAACACCGCCACCGGCAGGTTCAGCAGGAGATGTGCGATCTCCTTCCAGGTGTACGTGTCGTAGGCCGGCCGGAGCGGAGGCGGACGGTCGGGGCCGTCGGTCCGGTCGGGGCCGTCGGTCCGGCCGATGCCGTCGAAGCGGCCGGCGGCGGAGCTGGGAGCGGTCATACCGGTCAGCCTGCCGTGCCCGGCACCCCTCGCGCCATGCGGTACGCCGCCCTCCGCCGCCTGGGGAAAACCCCACCCCGGTCCCGGCCGGGGCGCCCGCACACGTCTCACGCCGTGACGGGCTGCTTACCAGTTCTTTATCAGGGCCTAGACTCCCGTGCGTACAGATCCTCGAATGATGTCGCATCACAGAGTTCACGAAGGTCACGAGGTCAGGGAGCGAGGGGCGCACCGTGCGGGAGACGTTGGGAGACTCGACGATCGCCACGGCGAACGTCGTCGCGGCCGGCTACTTCCGGTCCTATGCGGTGGTGGGACTGCTCGCCGTCGTCGGTGTGCTGTTCGTCGCGGTCGCCTTCGGCGCCGGCCGTCTGCTGCGCCCGGTCGTGCCGACCCCCGAGAAACTCCTGACCTACGAGTGCGGCGTCGACCCCGTCGGCGAGGGCTGGGCCCACACCCAGGTCCGCTACTACGTCTACGCGTTCCTGTACGTGATCTTCGCGGTCGACTCGATCTTCCTGTTCCCCTGGGCGACGGTCTTCGCCGCCCCCGGTTACGGCGCGACGACCCTCGTGGAGATGTTCGTCTTCCTCGGCTTCCTCGCCGTGGGCCTGCTGTACGCATACAAGAAGGGCGTCCTGGCATGGACGTGAACCCCTCGGCCGCATCCGTACCCCCGGGGCCCGGGCCCGTCGCGCTGCCCGAGCCCAAGCGGCTCGGCACTCTGGCACGCCTCGCACCCGAGCCGATGAAGGTGGTCCTCAACTGGGGCCGCCGCTACTCGCTGTGGGTCTTCAACTTCGGGCTCGCCTGCTGCGCGATCGAGTTCATCGCCGCGTCGATGGCCCGCCACGACTTCATCCGGCTCGGCGTCATCCCCTTCGCCCCGGGACCCCGCCAGGCCGACCTGATGATCGTCTCCGGCACGGTCACCGACAAGATGGCCCCGGCCGTCAAGCGCCTGTACGAGCAGATGCCCGAGCCGAAGTACGTCATCTCCTTCGGCGCCTGCTCCAACTGCGGCGGCCCCTACTGGGACTCCTACTCCGTCACCAAGGGCGTCGACCAGATCATCCCGGTGGACGTCTACGTCCCCGGCTGCCCGCCGCGCCCCGAGGCACTGCTCCAGGGCATCCTCAAGCTCCAGGAGAAGATCGCCCGCGAGTCGCTGGACGAGCGGTACGGCACCGGTTCCGCCCGGCCGTCCGCGGCCGCCCTGCAGAGCGGCCTGGTGAAGCCCCCGGCCCCGGCCGCCGAGGGGGACGCCCGATGAGCACGGTCGGCTGGCTGCCCGCCCCCGCGGAGGAACTCTTCGGCACGGACGCCACGGCCGAGGAGTCGTACGGCGTCCTCACCGTGGACGTACCGCCGTCCTCCTGGCTCACCGCCCTGGAGACGGCCCGTACGACCCTGTCCTGCACCTACTTCGACTGGCTGAGCGCGGTCGACGAGCCCGGCACCGGTTTCCGCGTCTCCGCCCACGTCGTCGCGCTGGACCCGGTCCGCCGGCTCCTGGTCCGCACGACCGTGCCGCACGAGGCACCGGCGCTCCCCTCGGCCGTCGGCGTCTACGCGGGCGCCGCCTGGCACGAGCGCGAGACCCACGAGATGTTCGGCGTCGACTTCGCCGACCACCCGGGCCTGGAGCACCTGTTGCTCCCCGAGAACTTCGAGGGCCACCCCCTCCGCAAGGACTTCGTCCTCGCCGCCCGTGTCGCCAAGGCCTGGCCCGGGGCGAAGGAGCCGGGCGAGTCCGACCACGGCGGCCCCAAGCGCCGTCAGATGCTGCCCCCGGGCGTCCCCGACCCGAACGAGTGGGGCCCGCTCAAGGGCCAGCTGCCCCCGGCCCCCGCCCGCCCGGCCCGAGGAGCGGCGCGCGCGGCGGCCGGTGACCGTCCGGTACGGCGCACCCGCACGGCGGCGCAGGGATCCGCGAGCCAGACCGAGGAGACCGGTGCGGTGGCCGGCCCGGCCGAAGCCGCGGGCACCACGGAGCCCTCCGGGGCCGCCGGAGCGCCGCGAGCCGGCGGAGCCGCTGCCCGTCCGCGCCGGATGCGGAGCGCGAGCGAGGGCTCGGCGAGCCAGTCGGCGCCGCCGGCCGAGACCGCGGCGCCGGGCGGGAGCACGGCTCCGGCCGGGGACGCGGCACCTGCCGGGGACGCGGCGACGCGGAAGGAGGCCGCGGCCGAGGGCGACGCCACACAGGCGGCGGCGTCCGGACCGGCCGCGGATGCCTCCGTGGCGCACGAGCCGGGCACGGCTCCGGCACCGTCCCGCCCGCGCCGCGCCCGCAGCGCCTCCGAAGGCTCGACGTCCCAGCGCACCGAAGCCGTCGGCGCGGAGCCGACGGAGAAGACGGGGCCGACCGGGCCCGCGGAGCCGGCGACCCCTGCGGCTCCCGCCCACAGGGCCGCCGCGCCGCGCAGCGCGGACGCCCCCTGGCACCACGCCCGCCCGGCGTTCGACGAGCCGGAGTCCGAGCCGCAGCCGGGGGAGAAGAAGGCCGAGCGTGCCGAGACCGCGGCGCCCGAAAGCCCGTCGCCCGGAGCGGCGGCACCCGCGAGCCCGGCGCCCGAAACCGCGGCCCCCGAAACCGCGGCCCCCGAATCCCCGGCCCCCGAATCCCCGGCCGCCGGGAGCCCGGCACCGAAGGACCCCGCACCCGAGAGCCCGGCACCGGAGGCGCCCACTTCCGAGGGCCACGGAAGCCCGGCCTCGGAAAGCCCGGCCTCGGAAAGCCCGGCCTCGGAAAGCCCGGCCTCGGAAAGCCCGGCCTCCGAAAGCCCCGAGCCCGGCAAGCGCACCCCCGAGGACTCCGGGCCGCAGGACCCCCACGACCCTGCCCCCCAAGACCCCGCTCCCCAAGACCGCACCCCTGACGACCCCACAGGAGGCCCGCAGTGAACGACGTGCCGGACGTCGCCCTGCGACTCCTGATCGTGTTCGTCGTCTTCCTCACCTTTCCGCTGATCGTCGGTCAGACCGAGCACAAGGTGATGGCGCACATGCAGGGCCGGCTCGGCCCGATGTACGCGGGCGGCTTCCACGGCTGGGCCCAGCTCATCGCCGACGGCGTGAAGTTCGCGCAGAAGGAGGACGTGGTGCCGGCCGGCGCCGACCGGCGCGTCTTCCAGCTCGCCCCCGCCGTCGCCCTGCTGCCCTACCTCCTCGTCCTGCTCGCCATCCCGATCGGCCCGAGCGAGGGCGCCGTCGGCCAGGTCCTCGACGCGGGCGTGTTCTTCGTGCTCGCGGTGATGGGCGTCGGCGTGCTCGGCTCCCTCATGGCCGGCTGGGCCAGCGCGAACAAGTTCTCCCTGCTCGGCGGCCTGCGCACGGCCGCCCAGCTGCTCGCGTACGAGCTCCCGATGCTGCTGGCGGCGGCCTCCGTCGCCATGGCCGCGGGCACCGTCTCGCTCCCCGGCATCCTGCACGGCTTCCACTGGTGGTGGGTGCCCTGGCAACTCGTCGGTGCGGTCGTCTTCTTCGTCGCCGGACTCGCCGAACTCCAGCGTCCGCCCTTCGACATGCCCGTCGCCGACTCCGAGATCATCTTCGGCGCGTACACCGAGTACACCGGTCTGCGCTTCGCCCTGTTCCTGCTCGCCGAGTACGCCGGCATCGTCGTCCTGTGCGGCCTGACCACCGTCCTCTTCCTGGGCGGCTGGCACGGCCCGTGGGGCACCGACGGCCTGGGCTGGGTGTGGACCCTGCTGAAGACCGCGATCCTCGCGTTCGTCGTCATCTGGCTCCGCGTCACCTACCCCCGGCTGCGCGAGGACCAGCTCCAGAAGCTCTCCTGGACCCTCCTCGTCCCCCTCTCCCTCGCCCAGATCGCCCTCACCGGCATCGTCAAGGTGGTGATCTCCTAGATGGCCCCGATCCCCGGCTCCGGCCTCGCCAAGGGCCTGGCCGTCACCCTCCGCACGATGACCAGGAAGACGGTCACCGAGCAGTACCCGGACGTCCAGCCCGAACTCCCGCCCCGCACCCGCGGCGTGATCGGCCTGTTCGAGGAGAACTGCACGGTCTGCATGCTCTGCGCCCGCGAGTGCCCCGACTGGTGCATCTACATCGACTCCCACAAGGAGACGGTCCCGCCCGCCGCCCCCGGCGGCCGTGAGCGCAGCCGGAACGTCCTCGACCGGTTCGCCATCGACTTCTCCCTGTGCATGTACTGCGGTATCTGCATCGAGGTGTGTCCTTTCGACGCGCTGTTCTGGTCCCCGGAGTTCGAGTACGCCGAGACCGACATCCGCGACCTCACCCACGAGCGGGACAAGCTCCGCGAGTGGATGTGGACGGTCCCGGCCCCGCCCGCCCTGGACCCCGGCGCGGAGGAACCCAAGGAGATCGCGGCCGCCCGCAAGACCGCCGAGAAGCTGGCCGCCACGCAGGCCGAACCGGGGGAGGGCACGTCATGAACCACGCAGCAGCCGTGAGCCTCGCGGCGGCCCCGCCCGGCTTCCTGTCCCCGACCGGCGTCGAGATCGCCTTCCTCCTCGTCGGCCTCGTCACCCTCGGCGCCGCACTGATCACCGTCACCACCCGGCAGCTGGTCCACGCGGCCCTCTGGCTCGTGGTCGCCCTCGGCGGCCTCGCCGTCGAGTACCTGCTGCTCACGGCCGAGTTCATCGCCTGGGTGCAGGTCCTGATCTACGTCGGCTCCGTCGTCGTCCTCCTGCTGTTCGGTCTGATGCTCACCAGGGCACCCATCGGCCACTCCCCGGACGCCGACTCCGGCAACCGCTGGGCCGCCCTCGCCGTCGCGATCGCCGCCGCGGCCGCCCTGGTGTGGGTGGTCGTCGACGCCTTCCGCGCCACCTGGATCGACCTGGACGGGCCGCCCGCCGGCACCACCCGCGTCACCGGCGAAAGCCTCTTCCAGCACTGGGTCCTGCCCTTCGAGGCCCTCTCCGTCCTGCTGCTCGCGGCCCTGGTCGGCGCGATCGTCCTGTCCCGCAAGGCGAAGGCGGACGCGAGCGCCGCACCCGAGGCCACAGCGGACACCCCGGCCGAGAAGGAAGGCGCCCGCTGATGCACCTCGCCTATCCCGCCGTGCTCTCCGCCCTCCTCTTCTGCACCGGCCTCTACGGCGTCCTCGCCCGCCGCAACGCGATCCTGGTCCTGATGTCGGTCGAGCTGATGCTCAACGCCGTCAACCTCAACCTGGTCGCCTTCGACGTCTGGCTCAGCCGCGTCGCCAAGGAGACCCTGCACTCCGGCCAGGCGCTGACCCTGTTCACGATCGCCATCGCCGCCGCCGAGATCGGCATCGGCCTGGCGATCGTGCTCGCCGTCCACCGCAACCGCGGCACCTCCGACATCGACAAGCTCCGCGACACCGCCGAGGGCCCCGAGACCGGCGGCCCCGAGATCGCGGGCCCCGGCTCCTCCGCGGCCGAGAAGGCTGAGGCCACCGCGTGACCACGACCACCCTCGCCGTCCTCGTCCCCCTCCTGCCGTTCCTCGGCGCCGCGGCCGGCCTGCTACTGGGCCGCACGGCACCCGGCTTCGTCCGCCCGCTCGCCGTGCTGCCGCCCCTCGCGGCGCTCGCGCTGGCCGCACTGGTCGCCGCCCGGCAGGCCGGCGGCCCCGCCATCGAGGCCTACACCGAGCTGACCCCCACCGGCTCCGTGCCGATCGACCTGGCCCTCGACATCGACGGCTTCGCCGCGCTCGTCGCCGTCCTCGTCGCCTTCGTCGCGACCTGCGTGCAGATCTACTCGACGGGCTACCTGCGCGACGACCCGCGCTACCCCTCGTACGCGGCCCTCGTCTCCCTGTTCACCTCCGCGATGCTCCTGGTCGTCTACTCCGGCGACCTGATCGTGCTGCTGGTCGGCTGGGAAGTCATGGGCATCTGCTCCTACTTCCTGGTCGGCCACTACTGGGAGACCCCCGAGGCCCGCGCCGCCTCCCTGAAGGCCTTCCTCGTCACCAAGCTCGGTGACGTGCCGTTCCTCATCGGCCTGTTCGCCCTCGGCACCGACGCCGGGTCCTTCCGCATCACCCGGGTCCTCGGCACCGTCGCGAGCGGCGGCCTCGACCACCCGACCGTGATCGCGCTGCTGCTCCTCGCCGGCGTGGCGGGCAAGTCGGCGCAGTTCCCGCTGCACACCTGGCTGCCGGACGCGATGGCCGGCCCGACACCCGTCTCGGCGCTCATCCACGCCGCCACGATGGTCGCCGCCGGCGTCTACTTCGTCGCCCGTCTCCTCCCCGTCTTCGAGGCCTCCTCGGCCGCGATGGTGGTCCTCGCCGTCATGGCCGCCGTCACGATGGCCGGCTCCGGTCTCGCCGCGCTCGCCCAGGACGACATCAAGCGCGTCCTCGCCTACTCCACGATCGGCCAGCTCGGCTACATGACCGGCGCCCTCGCCGTCGGCGACCGCGGCGCCGCCGTCTTCCACCTCCTGTCCCACGGTGCCTTCAAGGCGCTGCTGTTCCTCGCGGCCGGCGTGATCATCCACGCCGCCGGCACCAACTCGCTGGCCGCCATGTCCCGCATGCACGGCCTGCGCGACCGCGTCCCGGACGCCTTCTGGACGATGACCGTGGCGCTGCTCGCGCTCGCCGCGATCCCGCCGTTCAGCGGCTTCTTCTCCAAGGAGTCCGTCCTCGGTGCCGCCGAGCACGCCGCCGGCGGCCACGCCGCGCACGTGCCCGGCGCCGCCGGCTGGATCGTCCTCGTCGCCGGCCTGCTGGCCGCCCTGCTCACCGCCGCCTACGCCACCCGGCTGTGGCTGCTGGCGTTCCGCGGCAAGGGCGCCGAGGCCCCCGACCACGGCCGCCAGCCGCTGACGATGACCGTCGTGCTCTGGGTCCTCACCGTCCCCTCCCTGGCCTTCGGCGGGCTCGCCTACCGCTCGCTGCCCGGCTGGTTCGACGGCCGTGACCTGACCCCGACCCTCCTGACCTCGATCCTCGGCACGGGCCTCGCCGTCGTCGGCGGGCTGCTCACCTACGGTGCCTGGCAGCGGACCACCGGGCTCGCCGCCCGCGCCCCGCTCGGCGCGGTCGCCGCCCACCCCGAGGCCGACGCCGGACTGGTCGAGGCCGAGGCCATCGCCACCCACGAACCGGCCTACGGCGACATCGCCTACGCACCCGACCCGGCGGACCCGGCGCGACTGCTGCTCGGCCCGCTGCGCCGGCCCGCGGCCGCCGGCTTCCACCTGGACGCCGTGTACTCGGCACTGTTCGTCCGCCCGGTCCAGGCCGGCGCGAGTCTCGTCCGGTTCCTCGACCGCGAGGTCGTCGACACCTACGTCGGCGGCGCGGCCGCCCTGCCCCGGCTGCTCGGGGCCGCCGTACGGCGGGCGCAGACCGGCAATGTGCAGACCTATGTGAGCGCGCTGCTCGCCGGCACCGTCGTCCTGGCGGTCGCCGTCGTCCTCGTCGCCACGGGAGCGTGAGCAGGCGTGATCGATATCAACGAGTCCGTGATGCAGTTCCTTCTGGCGTTCGTCGTCGTCGGCCCGCTCCTCGGTGCCGTCGCCGCCCTCCTGCCGGCCCCGCCCGGGCTGAAGGGGAAGTCGCCCGAGCAGGCCGTGCTGCGGCACGGCGTCACCGTGACCGGCGCGATCCTCGTCGCCGCGATCGTCCTCGCGCTCGGCTTCGACCACGACCAGCCGTCGAAGATGCAGGCCACGACCGACATCAGCTGGATCCCCGCACTCGACGTGCGCATCCACCTCGGCATCGACGGCATCTCCCTCCCCCTCCTGGTGCTGACCGCGCTGCTGACCTTCCTCTGCGCGCTCTACTCGTACTTCAAGCTGCCGTCGGGCCCGTCCCCGAAGGCGTTCGTCGCGCTGCTGCTCCTTCTCGAGTCCGGCACCCTCGCGACCTTCGCCGTCCTCGACCTGCTGCTGTTCTTCCTGGCGTTCGAGACGGTGCTCATCCCCATGTACTTCCTCATCGCCCGCTGGGGCGGCGAGGGCCGCACCCGGGCCGCGTGGAAGTTCATCCTGTTCACGCTGCTCGGCTCCGTCGTCATGCTGCTCGGCCTGCTCCTGATCGGGATCAAGGCGGGCACATTCGACATGGTGGCACTCGCCACTGACAACGGCCGGTCGCTGACCGCGTCCGTGCAGGTCATCGCGGTTCTGACGATCGGGATCGGGCTCGCGGTCAAGGCCCCGATGTGGCCGTTGCACAGCTGGCTGCCAGACGCGCACACCGCCGCCCCGACCGTCGGCTCGGTCCTGCTGGCCGGCGTCCTGCTCAAGATGGGCACGTACGGGTTCGTCCGCATCCTGCTGCCCGTGGCGCCGCACGGCTTCCACACCTTCGCGCCCTACCTCGCCGCGTTCGCGGTCGTCGGGATCATCTACGGGTCCCTGGCCTGCCTGGCCCTGGCCAGACGGGGCGCCAAGGGCGACCTCAAGCGGCTGATCGCCTACTCCTCCGTCGGCCACATGGGCTTCGTCCTGCTGGGCATCGCCACCATGACCCCGACCGGCGTGAACGGCGCCCTGTTCGCCAACATCGCGCACGGCCTCATCACCGGCCTGCTCTTCTTCCTGGTCGGCGCCCTCAAGGACCGCACCGGCACCACCGACCTCGACACCCTGGCCGAGGAGACGGGCGCCGCGCTCTACGGCAGGGCCCCGCGCCTCGGTGGGCTGCTCGCGTTCGCCGCGGTCGCCTCGCTCGGGCTGCCCGGGCTCGCCGGTTTCTGGGGCGAGATGCTGTCGCTGTTCGGCGCGTTCGAGCCCGGCGCAGGTCTCAGCCGGCCCGCGTTCCTCACATTCATGGCGATCGGCACGTTCGGCACCCTGCTGACGGCCGCGTACATGCTGATCGTGGTCCGCCGCGTGTGCATGGGCGGAGCCGAGCAGGAGGTCCCGAGACTCGACGACGTGCACGGGTACGAATTCGCCGCCTGGACCCCGCTCGTCGCCCTCACCGTCCTCGCCGGACTGTGGCCGAAGGCCCTGCTCGGCCTGACCGACCCGGCCGTGCAGCAGCTCCTCGCAGGAGGCACCCGATGAGCGCCCAGCCGCTTGCCGAGTCGATGGTCCAGTCCGTCGACTGGCTGGCGATCGCCCCGCCGACGATCACCGCCGTCGTGGCGCTCGCCGTCCTCGTCGCCGACCTGTTCCTGCCCGAGCCCCGCAAGGCCGTGCTCGGCTGGATCTCGGTCGCCGGGCTGGCCGCGGCCGCCCTGATGCTCCTGCCCCTCCTGGACGGCGACCGCAGCACCTTCTGCCTGGCCGGCCGGGCGGGCGCGTGCAGCTACACCGCCGACCGCTTCACCCTCGTCATCCAGTTCCTGGTCCTCGGCGGCGCGCTGCTCGCCGCCCTGCTGTCCGTCACCAACCTCGACGACGACCGGCTGCGCGTCCCGCCCGGCGAGTTCTGGTTCCTGCTGCTGTCCTCCGCGGCCGGCGCCGCGCTGCTGCCCGCCTCCCGGGACCTGGCCACGCTGGTCGTCGCCCTGGAGGTCGCCTCCCTGCCGGCCTTCGCCCTCGTCGGCATCCGGCACGGCGACAAACGGTCCTCCGAGGCCGCCCTGAAGTTCTTCCTGTCCTCGGTCACCGCCACCGCGGTCAGCCTGATGGGCATCAGCTTCGTCTACGGCGCCACCGGCACCCTCTACCTCACCCAGGTCGCCGAGCGCCTGCCGCACGTCGACGGGCAGCTGCACGTCCTCACCCAGACCGGTGTCGTCCTCACCCTCATCGGCTTCGCCTTCAAGACGGCCGCCGTCCCCTTCCACTTCTGGGTGCCCGACACCTACGTCGGCGCCCCGCTGCCCGTGGCCGCCTACCTGTCGGTCGTCGGCAAGGCCGTCGGCTTCTCCGGCCTGATCCTGGTCACTGTGATCGCGTTCCCGTCGTACGCCGACGTCTGGGGGCCCGCGCTCGCCGTCCTGGCCGCCCTCACCATGACCGTCGGCAACGTCGGCGCCCTGCGGCAGCAGGCCACGCGCGCGTACAGCGCCGTACGGCTGCTCGCCTGGTCCTCCGTCGGCCAGGCCGGCTACCTGCTGGTGCCGATCGCCGCCGCCGGGTACGCCAAGGACCCCCAGCGGGCGATCGGCTCGACGGTGGCGTACGCCCTGATGTACGCGGCCGTGAACCTCGGAGCCTTCGCGGTCGCCGCGCTGGTGGGCCGCGGCCGCGCCCTGAACCGGATCGCGGACTACCGCGGCCTGTACACCGCCAACCCGCTCACCGCGCTGCTGCTGGCCTTCTTCCTGCTGTGCCTGGCCGGGCTGCCGCCGGGTGTCATCGGCCTGTTCGCCAAGGTCACGGTGTTCTCGTCGGCCGTCGACGCGGGCCTCGGCTGGCTCGCCGTCGTCATGGCCGTCAACGTGGTCATCGCGCTCTTCTACTACCTCCAGTGGACCGCCCTGCTGTTCCGGGCCCCCGAGGGGGAGACCGCCCGGCACCGCGTCCCCGCCCCCCTGACGGCCGCTCTCGCCCTCACCGGAGTGCTCGGCGTCGCCCTGTCCGGAGCGCCCCAGCTGGTCCTCCGGTTCGCGGCCACCGGCCTGTTCTGAGGAGTCGCCACGCGGGCGTGGGGCACCCGTGCCACCACGCGCGCGTGAGGCCGAACCCGCACGTCACCCGTACGGCCGAACCGTGCCGCCGCACACCCCGGGGAACTCGTGCCCGTCGCCTGGCGTTGTCACAGACGGGAGGGTCCACTGGACCCAAAGTGTTCCCCAGATGCACGACTTGGAGGGCGCACCGTGCACCGCCGGCACAACGGGCTCAGGACCGCCGTACTCCTCGGGGGACTGTCCGCACTCATCATCGTCATCGGCAGCTTCTTCGGCCGTGCCGGGCTGATCGTCGCGGTCCTGGTCGCCATCGGTACGAACGCGTACGCGTACTGGAACAGCGACAAGCTGGCGCTGCGCGCCATGCGCGCCCGCCCGGTCAGCGAGTTCGAGGCCCCGGCGCTGTACCGCATGGTGCGCGAGCTCTCCACCCAGGCCCGCCAGCCCATGCCGCGCCTCTACATCTCCCCGACCGAGGCCCCCAACGCCTTCGCGACCGGCCGCAACCCGCGCAACGCGGCCGTGTGCTGCACGGAGGGCATCCTGCGCCTCCTGGACGAGCGTGAGCTGCGCGGGGTCATCGGCCACGAGCTGAGCCACGTCTACAACCGCGACATCCTCATCTCCTCGGTCGCCGGCGCCCTGGCCTCGGTGATCATGTTCCTGGTGAACTTCGCCTGGCTCATCCCGGTGGGCCGCTCGGACGACGACGACGGCCCCGGCCTGCTCGGCACGCTGCTGATCATGATCCTGGGTCCGCTCGCCGCCAGCCTCATCCAGCTGGCCATCAGCCGGTCCCGGGAGTACGAGGCGGACGCCTCGGGCGCCCAGCTCACCGGCGACCCGCTCGCCCTCGCCGGCGCACTGCGCAAGCTGGAGGTCGGTACCCAGCAGCTCCCGCTGCCGCCCGAGCCCAAGATCGAGACCGCGAGCCACATGATGATCGCGAACCCCTTCCGTCCCGGTCAGGGACTGTCCAAGATGTTCTCCACCCACCCGCCGATGGCGGAGCGCATCGCCCGGCTCGAGAAGATGGCAGGTCGCTCGTGAAGATCATCCTGAACGTCATCTGGCTCGTCCTGAGCGGCTTCTGGCTGTTCCTCGGGTACCTGCTGGCCGGCCTGCTGCTGTGCATCACGATCATCGGTATCCCGTTCGGGATCGCCGCCTTCCGCATCGGCGTCTACGCCCTGTGGCCCTTCGGGTACACCACGGTCGAGCGTCACGACGCGGGCGCCCCGTCGTGCGTCGGCAACGTCCTGTGGCTGATCCTGGCCGGCTGGTGGCTGGCGCTCGCCCACATCGTCACCGGCATCGCCCTGTGCGTCACGATCATCGGCATCCCGTTCGGCATCGCCAACTTCAAGCTGATCCCCGTGTCCCTGCTGCCGCTCGGCCGCGAGATCGTCCCCACGGACCAGCCGTTCGCGGCCCGCTGAGACGGGCGGGCGGCGCCCCCGTCGCCCTGACGGCGCGTCACGCGGCGTACCGGCCCGCCCACCACCGCCGTCCGCCGTAGGCCGCCGCGCCCACGGCGAGCACGCCCGCCCCCACGGCCACCGAGACGAAGGGCAGCGCGAGCGCCAGAATCGCGCAGCCCAGCAGGCCGACCACCGGCACCACGCGGGACAGCGGCGCCTGACTCAGCGTCCAGGCGGAGGCGTTGGCGACGGCGTAGTAGGCCAGCACGCCGAAGGAGGAGAAGCCGATCGCGCCGCGCACGTCGACCGTGGCGGCCAGCACGGCGACCACCGCGCCCACGGCGAGTTCCGCCCGGTGGGGCACCCCGAACCGCGGGTGCACGGCGGCCAGCGCGCCCGGCAGATGCCCGTCCCGGGCCATGGCGAGCGTCGTCCGGGACACCCCGAGGATCAGCGCGAGCAGTGAGCCCAGCGCGGCCACCGCCGCCCCCGCCCGCACCACGGGCACGAGGCCGGGCACCCCGGCCGCCCGCACCGCCTCGGCCAGCGGCGCCTCCGCCTGCCCGAGCCGGCCGGCGCCGAGGACCCCGAGCACCGCGACGGCCACGCACGTGTACACGACGAGGGCGATCCCCAGGGCCAGCGGGATCGCGCGCGGAATGGTGCGCGCCGGATCGCGGACCTCCTCGCCGAGGGTCGCGATCCGCGCGTACCCGGCGAACGCGAAGAACAGCAGCCCGGCCGCCTGGAGGACCCCGCCGACCCCGGACGACAGGCCGACGCCGAGGCGCCCGGCCCCGACCCGCCCGGAGGCCAGACAGGCGACGACCACGGTCGCGAGTACGGCCAGGACGACAGCCACGATCACCCGCGTGAGCCATGCCGACTTCTGGATCCCGCCGTAGTTCACTGCGGTCAGGGCCACCACGGCGCCGACCGCCACCGCGTGCGCCTGCCCCGGCCAGACGTACGCGCCCACCGTGAGCGCCATGGCCGCGCAGGACGCCGTCTTGCCGACCACGAACGCCCAGCCGGCGAGATACCCCCAGAAGGCCCCCAGCCGCTCCCGCCCGTAGACGTAGGTGCCGCCGGAGGCCGGATACAAGGCCGCGAGACGTGCCGAGGACATGGCGTTGCAGTAGGCCACCACCGCGGCGAGGGCCAGTCCTGCCAGCAGTCCGGAACCGGCCGCGCGCGCCGCCGGGCCGAGAGCCGAGAAGACGCCGGCCCCGATCATCGAGCCGAGGCCGACGACCACGGCGTCCCGCAGCCCCAGGGTGCGCCGCAGAGCAGTGCCGGAGGGTGTCATGCGCCGCACCCTACTGAGCGGCGCAACCGGTCGGTGACCTCGCGACGTCCTCTACACCGACGCGGCACGAACACACGCGCGACGGACAGCGGGTCCTCATCGGAACTTCAGGCCCCGCCCAGTGCGGACACAGCGCGGAAGGGCAGGTTCACGGCATGAGCATCATCGGTTGGATCATTCTGGGACTGCTGGCCGGAGCCATCACCAAGCTCCTGCTGCCGGGCCGCGACCCCGGCGGCTTCATCGGTACGACCCTCATCGGCGTCGCGGGCGCGTTCATAGGCGGCTGGATCTCGGCCCGCTGGCTGGACCACCCGGTCACGAAGAACTTCTACGACGGCGCCACCTGGGCGGCGGCCATCGGCGGCTCCCTGGTGCTGCTGATCGCCTACCGCATTCTGTTCGGCAACTCACGCGACTGAGCGCACCGCGCGCGGCGCGCAGGCGGCGCTCACAGGGCGCGGCGAGCAGAAGGGTGGGCACCGCCGGGTGCCCACCCTTTCCTGTGCTGTCCGCCGTGTCCTACCGGTAGTTCACGAACTGCAGCGCGAAGTCGAAGTCCTTGCCCTTGAGCAGGGAGATCACGGTCTGGAGGTCGTCGCGGCTCTTGGAGCTGACCCGCAGCTCCTCGCCCTGGACCTGGGCCTTCACGCCCTTCGGGCCCTCGTCGCGAATGATCTTCGCCACCTTCTTCGCGTTCTCCTGGGAGATGCCCTCCTCGATCGACGCGAAGATCTTGTACTCCTTGCCGGAGAGCTGCGGCTCGCCCGCGTCCAGCGCCTTCAGCGAGATACCGCGCTTGATCAGCTTGGACTGGAAGACGTCGAGGACAGCGTTCACCCGGTCCTCGGAGTTCGCCTCCATGAGGATCTTGTCACCGGACCACGAGATCGAGGCACCCACGCCCTTGAAGTCGTAGCGCTGCGAGATCTCCTTGGCGGCCTGGTTGAGGGCGTTGTCGACCTCCTGCCGCTCGACCTTCGAGACGATGTCGAAACTGGAGTCGGCCATGTCCTGTGGCTCCTTGTATCCGGGTGCTGATGGGTGCGTGCCGGCGTGCGCGGCGGCGACCGCCGGGCCCGGCTCCGTGCCGGGCCGCATCCGCACCAGCCTAGCCATCCCGCGACCCCGGGGGTGGAGATCAATGGGGTGGCGGAGCACCCCTGGGCATCGGGTATTGTTTACGTCGTTGCCACGGAGCACCGCCGAAAGCGGGTTCGGTCGGCAGCACCAACCCGGCGGTGTGCCCGAGCGGCCAAAGGGAGCAGACTGTAAATCTGCCGGCTCAGCCTTCCCAGGTTCGAATCCTGGCGCCGCCACACTGGGTGAGACCCCTTCCAATCTGCGGAAACGCGCATTGGAGGGGGTCTTCTCGTTTCTTCTCGTTGGTCGACAGTGGTGTTCGAGCAGGCTCGCGAAACGCGCAGGCGACGGCCGCGCCGGCGCAGATCGACGGGTGGACCGCCGCGGGCCGCCACGGGAAATCCGCAGGTCGCGTCGTATGGGGCGAGCCCGCTGTAGGTCTGCCGGCTCAGCCTTTCCAGGTTGGATCCTGGCGCCACGGCATACCGCCCCGGCTCATCCGGGCTGGGGCGCAACCTCGTGCCTACGGGCAGAGGTTCACGTGCCGGACGGCCAGGACGTGTCCCGCCGCGTCGATGAGGCGGCTGCGGGAGAGGCGTCCGCCGGCCACCGCGTCGGTGACCGCCTTGGCGATCGAGGACGTCTGGGAGCCGACGTTGCCGCCCAGGTCGAACAGGACCATGTCGGCGCCGGACCGCAGGGCCTGGACGGCCGCGCTGGGAACGCTGAATCCGGCGGCGGAGATCGCCTTGGCGCTGAGCGAGTCGGTGACCACCAGCCCCTTGAAGCCCAGCTTGCCGCGCAACTCGGTACCGATGACGGTGGGGGACAGGCTTGCCGGATTGGTGCTCAGGCCCGGAACGACGTTGTTGGAGACCATGATGGCCGGGGCGCCGGCCTTGATGGCCGCTGTGAACGGCGGGATGGCCACCTTCTGCAGGGTGGACCAGGGCAGGGTGCGGGCAGGGCCGAAGTCGGAGTTGTAGGTGGAGCCGCCCAGGCCCGGGAAGTGCTTGACGACGGGTATCACGCCTCCGGCGCGCAGCCCGTTCATGTACGCCACACCGTCCTTGGAGACCACCGCGGTGTTCCCGCTGAAGGACCGCCAGCCGTCGGGGTTGGTCTTGCTGGGCGCCTCGTTCCTGCCGTCCACGTCGACCACCGGCGCGAGGTCCATGTTCACCTGGGCGGCCGCCATCTTCTTCGCGACCTCCGTGACGTTCTGCTGGATCTGGGCCGGGGTCCAGTGCGAGCCCATGTACGCGGCCCAGGGCAGGGATCCGACGAGGTTCGCCATGCGCTGGATGCCGCCGCCCTCCTCGTCGGTCATCACCAACAGGCCGAGGCGACCCGGCACATGGGATTTCAGGGTGGTCAGCCGGGAGCCGAGGTCGGCCGGCGCCTTGCTGCCGAACAGCAGCACACCGCCCGCGCCCGCGCTCACCTCCGAGGTGGCGTCGGACACCGACGTCTCCGGCACGGGGACGGCGATGGTCAGCATGGCCAGCCGGCGGTTCGACCACCCGGCCAGCTTCGTGCTGTTGGTGCACGCCGCGGCGGCGGACGTCGTGGCGGGGGCGGGAGCGGTGGCGGAGGTGGAGAGGTCCGGGGCGAGGGACGAACGCGGGTGGGAAGTCGTGGCGGGCGGGGTGTGGGAGAGGCCGGGGCCGCTGGAGCGCGGGGCGGCGTCGGGAGTGCCCGCGGCACAGCCCGCGAGGAGCATCGCCGCCACAGCGGCGGTGCTCAGTCTCCGTACGCTCCCGGCGCGGCCGGGGAGCCGCGGCAGTGAGGTCGCGCCTGTGCGGTCACGGTACGACGGACGGTTCATCGCTCGGCCTCCTTCGCAAGACGCGACGGCGGCCGGCGCGTCTCGGGGCCGCAGCCCAGGTGGTGTGCCTTACGGGGAGTGGGAGCCGGCCCGGCTTCGTTCGCTCGCCCATGGTCGGAGTTCCAGGATCTCGCGCATTGCAGCCGGACGACAGTCCAGCCCGGGGAACTCACTGCCGGAACATCGTTGTGCTGCACGGAAGTCCCCTTAGAATCGAACATGTGAACGATAACGGCTCTTCCGAATGTCCCGCTGTGCCGCGCTCCGCGCGCCGCGTCCCGGCCGGGCGCGGCCCGCACGACCGGTCGCCCCGCCGAAACACGCTGCCGGGGGCTGTCCGATGACCGGCCCGGGTGCGGGTCCTGCCGGTCCGGACGATGCTGGAGCCATGGCCGGGAAGCGCCCCATCATCGTGCACCTGCCGTCCCCGACCGGCGGCCGCCGGGTCCGGGTCGACGGCGAGATCCTGGGCCTCGCGCACAACGTGGGGGACCTGGTGGAGTTCCTGCGCCGGGCCGGGCTGGAGATCGAGCCGGAAGAGGTGGCCGACTCGCCGCTGATCGACTGGCGCGGTGTGGGCCCCGACCGGTGGGAGGCAGAGACCCGGACCTGACGGCGGTGTCACCTCGGCCCCGCCCCGGGCACACTGACGGCATGTCCTCCCGACGCAGAACCTGTCCCGTGTGCCGCCGTGAAATCGCCGTCGTCGCGGGCCGCTTCGCGCGCCACGACCCGCCCGCAGCGCGTGGCAGCGGGGACCTCATCTCCTGCACCGGGTCCCGGCGGCAGGCGCAACTCGACGGCATCCAGCCCTCGTTGGACGGATACGTCGTGCCGGACTTTCCCGGGCAACTGCCGCTGTTCTGACGCCCCGGTGGCGTCCTGCTGGTCCGAAGTCCCGGCGGCCGCCCTCGTTCCGCCCGGCGGACGGCGGTTCGTGACGGCGTGTGAACCGCGCTCGGGGTCAGTTTCCGGCCACCGACTTCACCGCGACGGACACCGGCGTCGAGCCGCCGATCAGCTCCAGCGTCAGACCGGCCGTCGCCGAGGTGTCCACCAGCTCCGCGAGGACGGCCGCCACGTCGTCCCGCGGAATCGGACCACGTCCGGTGTGCGCCTCCAGCCGGACCAGCCCGGTGCCCGCGTCGTTCGTCAGCGCGCCGGGACGCAGGATCGTCCAGTCCAGCGCCTCCTGCCGGCGGACGTACGCGTCGGCCTCGCCCTTGGCACGCAGGTACACGTCGAAGACCTCGTCGCCCCGGTGCGCCGGATCGGCACCCATCGACGACACCACCACGAAGCGACGCACGCGCGCGCGGACGGCCGCGTCCGCGAACAGCGTCGCCGCGCCCTTGTCCACCGTCTCCTTGCGCTCCGTGCCGCTGCCCGGGCCAGCGCCGGCCGCGAACACCGCCGCGTCCGCACCCTGGAGGTGCGCCGCGACCTGCTCCACCGAGGCGGACTCCAGGTCGAGCAGCACCGGTTCGGCACCGGCCTCCCGCAGGGCGTCGCCCTGCTCGGCCTTGCGGATGATGCCCGCCACCTCGTCCCCGCGCGCGGAGAGCACACGCTCCAGCCGCAGCGCGATCTGACCATGACCACCAGCGATGACAATGCGCATGAATCCGACCGTACGCCCGAAGGGCCGCATCCGCCGCACGGGTTGACCGCCGCCCGCCGGAGACCGCCCAGCTCACGGGTGCTTCCCGGACCCCGCCGGGCGCGACCGCGGACGCGTGTCCCACACCGCCCGCCACATCGCGTCCCACGCGCAGGGCCGCGTCACCGGGCGCGGCGACCGCTCCGCTCCCCTGCGACCGCTCCGCGCTCCTACGACAGCTCTCCGCGTCCCTGGCGGGGCAGCCCCAGCTCCGCTGCCGCCGCCGAGTTGCAGTACTCGCGGACCGCGCTGGTGCGTGCCACCACGCGGCCCCGGTGCACCACGATCCGGCTGTACGCCAGTGAGAGCGCCCCGGCCAGGTGATCGCCGCGCACGGCCAGGAGCTCCGCCGGGAAGCCCGCCTCCACACGTACGTCCGGCAGGCCCATGGCGGCGCGGGCGCGGGCGCTCACGGCGTCGTAGGCGTCCTCCGGGCGCAGATCGTGGGCGGAGGCGAGGAGGTAGGCCGCCTCCAGCGGGTCACCACGGCCGACGGGGTTGGAGACGTCGCGCAGGGCGCCGCTCCCGGCCGCCACGCGCACCCCGGCCGCGCGCAGCAGCCGTACCGGGGCCGTGCCCTCCCGCCCGGCGCCGCCGCAGCCGCCCTGCGGCAGGCACACCACCGTCACCCCGGCCGCGGCGAGCTGGTCGGCGACACGGGACGCCATGTCGGCCGGCAGGCGCGCCAGACCGGCGCACGGCCCGATCGTCACGCCGGGGCGCAGGCCGCCCGCCATGACCGCGAGCCGGGACAGCCGGGCGGCGTCGGCGGCGTCCGTGTGCAGGTCGACCGGGCAGCCGTGTTCGGACGCCACCTCCAGGACGGTCTCCACGTAGCCCGTGGGATCCGGGTCCAGGTCCGGGCAGCCGCCCACCACGGAGGCGCCCATCTTCACCGCGTCCCGCAGCATCGCGAGCCCGTCGGCCCCGGCCACCCCGGTCAGCAGCCGGGGCATCGCCACCGTGGTCAGTTCGCCCAGCCCCCGCAGCGACCGCCGGGCCTGCAGGACGGCCCCGAGCGCGCCGAGCCCCTGGACGTCGCCCACGCGCACGTGCGCGCGTACCGCCGTCGCGCCGTGCCCGAGCTGGAGCAGGGCCGACTCCGTGGCCCGGCGCTGGACGTCCTCCGGGGCGTACGACACCGGTCCCGGGTGCTCGGCGGTCAGGGCGGTGTCGCTGTGGGCGTGCGGTTCGGCCGGTGCCGGCAGGAGCAGGTAACCGCTCAGGTCCACGCGTGTGGCGGGCTTCCGGGCCGGTCCCGGCGCCAGACTGCCGGCCGTGCCCACCGCCTCGATGCGCCCGCCGCACAGCCGTACGTCCACGGTCCTGCCGTCGGTGAGCCGCGCCCCGCACAGCAGCAGGACGGCCGGGTCGGACGGCCCCGAGGACCCCGACGGGTTCGGCGGCTGGTGGGGCTGCGGCTGACTGTCGGGCATCGCGCTCCAGGGGCGGGGCCGGGGGCTCGGGGCGGGCCGGCGTGACGGACGGCGAAGCAGGGACGCGCGGGGACGGCCCAAGATCACGCAGAGTGAGTCGAGCCTAGGGTGGCGAGCCGCGCGGGTCGCGCAGGAGCGCAATAGTCGTACCGGCGTGGTCCACCCATGGCAGTACACGTGTCGCCCACGCGTGTGGCACGCACCGTTCGCGGCCGCGGCGACCGCGTCGGCGTACGGGGCGACCGTCCCGGCTGCCCGGCTCCACGACCCTCACGCGCGGGTGCAGGGCACGGTCGCGTCCACGCGCGCGGGTGCGCCTGTCCGACCGTCAGCAGTCCCCGCGTGGGTGCCGTTCCTGGGGCTCAGGAGCCTGCGGAGGGAGCCGGGGAGGGCGTTGCGGAGTGCGGCCGGATACGGATTTGGGTGAACGGCGGCGGACCGTGTAATGTCTTCATCGCTCGCCCCAATAGCTCAGTCGGCAGAGCGTCTCCATGGTAAGGAGAAGGTCAACGGTTCGATTCCGTTTTGGGGCTCTGGTGCGAGAGGTTCCCGTCGAAAGGCGGGGCCCGATCGCATCGTAGCGGTGTAGCTCAGTCGGTAGAGCAAGCGGCTCATAATCGCTGTGTCACCGGTTCAAGTCCGGTCACCGCTACTGACAGTAGCCGATTGCGGGGTCGGTCCTTCGATCGGCTACTCTTTCTTGCGTTGAATTGGTCCATCCGTTCGTCTTAGGAGCACTCACGTGGCTGCCACCGACGTCCGCCCGAAGATCACGCTGGCCTGCGTGGAGTGCAAGGAGCGGAACTACATCACCAAGAAGAACCGGCGTAACAACCCGGATCGTCTTGAGATGAAGAAGCACTGCCCGCGTTGCAATGCGCACACCGCGCATCGCGAAACGCGATAAATAGGCTCGTTCGTGAGGCCGTCCCCTTCCGAGGGGGCGGCCTCACGGCGTTTTCGCGTGCCGGTCACACTCCCGCTCGGCCGGTCACCGGTCACGCGTCCACCGCGCCGCCGGGCCACGCGCCCGTCGGTCCGGTGATCATCCGCCCCAGTCGCCTCGTGTACGTTCCGTGACCGTTTCCGGCTAATTTGGGGCCACCACAGCAGACATCAGGAGGTGCCGGGCCATGGCGCTCGACCAGTCCTTCGTGGGACGGACCTACCCGCCCACCGCGCCCTACGAGGTGGGCCGGGAGAAGATCCGCGAGTTCGCCGAGGCGGTGGCGGAGACCAACCCGGTGTACACCGACCCGGAGGCCGCCAAGGCGTTCGGCCATCCCGATGTGATCGCCCCGCCGACCTTCGTGTTCTCCATCACGTTCCGCGCCGCCGGACAGGTCGTCGAGGACCCGCAGCTCGGGCTCGACTACAACCGCGTGGTGCACGGGGACCAGAAGTTCGCCTACAGCCGCCCGGTCCGGGCCGGCGACCGGCTCACGGTCACCTCCACCATCGAGGCGATCAAGTCCCTCGCGGGCAACGACATCCTGGACATCCGCGGCGAGGTGCACGACGAGGCGGGCGAGCACGTCGTGACCGCCTGGACCAAGCTCGTGGCCCGCGCGGCCGAGGAGGCGTGAGGACCTGATGACGGCGAAGATCGCTTACGGCGACGTCGAGGTCGGCACCGAGCTGCCGGCGCAGACCTTCCCCGTGACCCGTGCCGCCCTCGTGCAGTACGCGGGCGCCTCGGGGGACTTCAACCCCATCCACTGGAACGAGAAGTTCGCCAAGGAGGTCGGCCTCCCGGACGTCATCGCGCACGGCATGTTCACCATGGCCGAGGCGATCCGGGTGGTCACCGACTGGATCGGCGACCCCGGTGCGGTCGTGGAGTACGGCGTCCGCTTCACCAAGCCCGTCGTCGTGCCGAACGACGACCAGGGCGCGCTGATCGAGGTCAGCGGCAAGGTGGCGGCCAAGCTGGACGACAACACCGTGCGGGTGGACCTGACGGCCATGAGCGCCGGCCAGAAGGTCCTGGGCATGTCCCGGGCGGTCGTACGACTGGGCTGACGGCCCGGCCGAGCGGCAGAGGCGGCGAGTGAGGGGCGTCCTCCCTGGTGGGGCGCCCCTCACTCGTATCCGCGGACACCCGCTTGCCAAGTTAGTGATTGAGTACTAACTTAGCGGCATGCCCAGGATGAGCGCAGAGGAGCGACGCGAGAGCGTCATCAGTGCCGCGACCGCCGAGTTCGCGCGCGGTGGCTACCACGGCACCTCCACCGAGGCGATCGCCCGGCGGGTGGGAGTCTCGCAGCCGTATCTCTTCCGGCTCTTCTCCGGCAAGAAGGCGATCTTCCTGGCGGCGGCGGAACGCTGCGTGGAGGACACCATCCGGACCTTTGAGGAGGCCTCGGAGGGGTTGCAGGGCGAGGACGCCCTGCATGCCATGGCGAACGCGTACACCGAGGTCATCGCGGAGCGGCCCGAGCGGCTGATGATGCAGATGCAGATGTACGTCGCCGTGGCGGCCGCGGAGCAGGAAGGCGACCGCGAGTTCGGCGAGAGCGTGCGGAACGGCTGGATGCGGCTGTGGGACACCGTGCATCTGGCGCTCGGCGCGGACGTCGACGAGACGACCGACTTCCTCGCGTACGGCATGCTCATCAACTGCCTGGTGGGCATGGGCTTCCCGCCCGAGCACCGGGTGTGGGAGGGGCTCTATCCGTCGGCCCGGGACAAGGGCCGTCTGGAGGCGTGAAGGGCGGGCGGAGGGGCGGTGGCGCCTTTTCACGTCCGCAAAAGTTAGTCATCAATAACTAACTAGGGATCACTCCTGGGGGAGAGATGTCACAGCACACCGCACGTCGTGGGGGCGCCGCATGGGCCCTCGTCATCACCAGCGTCGCCGGATTCATGGCAGCCCTCGACAACCTCGTCGTCACCACCGCCCTCCCCTCCATCCGCGAGGACCTGGGTGGCGCGCTGGACGATCTCGAGTGGACCGTGAGCGCCTACACGCTCACCTTCGCCGTGCTGCTGATGTTCGGCGCCGCGCTCGGCGACCGTTTCGGGCGCCGGCGCATGTTCACCGTGGGGCTCACCGTCTTCACCGGGGCCTCCGCCGCCGCGGCCATGGCCCCGGGCATCGGCTCCCTGATCGCCGCACGCGCGGTCCAGGGCGCCGGCGCGGCCGTCATGATGCCGCTCACCCTGACCCTGCTGACCGCGGCCGTACCCGCCGCCAGGCGCGGAACCGTCTACGGCATCTGGGGAGCCGTCAACGGACTCGCCATCGCCTCGGGGCCGCTCATCGGCGGCACTCTCACCGAACACGCCTCCTGGCACTGGATCTTCTGGCTGAACGTCCCGCTCGGCCTCGTCGCGCTCCCGCTCGCCCGGCTGCGGCTGGCCGAGTCGCACGGCACCGGCGCCCGGCTCGACGTCCCCGGCACACTGCTCGCCAGCGGCGCGCTCTTCGGGATCGTGTACGGCCTGGTCCGCGGGCCCGCGGACGGCTGGACCGACCCCGTGGTGCTGACCGCGCTGTCCGCGGGCGGGGCGCTGCTGGCGGGCTTCGTCCTCTACAGCTCGCGCGCGGCCAACCCGATGCTGCCGATGCGGCTGTTCCGGTCCCGCGCTTTCGCCGGCATCAACGCGGCCAGTCTGCTGATGTTCGTCGGGATGTTCGGGTCGGTCTTCCTGCTCAGCCAGTACATGCAGGGCGTCCTCGGCAACTCGCCCACCGAGGCCGGTCTCAGGATGCTGCCGTGGACGGGCATGCCGATGCTCGTCGCGCCGATCGCCGGCTTCCTGTCCGACCGCGTCGGCGGCCGGCCCGTCGTCGCCGCGGGACTGCTGCTCCAGGCCGTCGGCCTCGGCTGGATGGCCCGTGTGGCAACGGCCGACGCCTCCTACGCCGTCCAGCTGCCCGGGCTGGTCATCAGCGGCGTCGGCATGGCCCTGTACTTCGCGCCGGCCGCCAACCTGGTGATGTCCAGCGTCCGGCCGGAGGAACAGGGCATCGCCTCCGGTGCGAACAACGCGCTGCGCGAGGTGGGCGGCGCTCTCGGCATCGCGGTCATGTCGTCGATCTTCTCGGCGCAGGGCGGTTACGAGTCCGCGCAGAGCTTCGTGGACGGCATGCGACCCGCCCTGGTCACCGGCGCCGCCGTGGTCGCGCTCGCCGCGGTCGCCGTGCTGCTGGTCCCGGCCCGCCGGAAGACCGGACCGGCGGCCACACCCCCGGCCGGGCAGGCGTCCGCACCGGTCCTCGAGTCCACCACCCGCTGACCGGAAAACTCCCCGCAAGGAGCCCGCGATGCCCACGCTTCCCTGGACCGTGCCGAACACCCCGCCGCGCGACGCCGAGGTCCACGTCTTCGCCTCCCGCTTCGAGACCCACACCCTGTGGGGCGCCCTCCGCTTCCTCGCCGGCACCCCGGCCGTGTGGCGGCAGATCTCCCGCGCACCCGGCGCCCACGGCGCGTCCCTCAGGGCGCAGCCCCTGCGGAAGGTCTTCTGGACGGTGTCCGCCTGGGAGTCGGCGGACGCGCTGAAGGCCTTCGCCCACTCCGGCGCCCACCGCCCCACCTCCCGAGGCCTGTCCTCGCAGATGCGGGACGTCGCCTTCGCCACCTGGCAGACCTCAGCCGACCGGCTGCCGATCGGCTGGGAAGAGGTGGCCCGGAGGCTGGAGAGGTGACACCGGCCCGCCCCGGCCCCTGGGCGGAAAACATCCCGCACGCGCGCGTGGCCCCCGGAAAGCGGCCACGCGCGCGTGCGGCTGTGCGGGGCCTGGGGGAGGAGCCACCGCCGAGCCGCGCGCGTGCCCCGGCACAGGCGCCCGGGACGCCGGCTCCGGACGAGGCGTCTCGTAGTCTTGGGGCCGTGCAGGTACTCCACGACGCCCCCCTTGCCCCGCTGACCACCTTCCGGCTGGGCGGCCCCGCGACCCGGCTGGTCACCGCCGAGACCGACGCCGAGGTGATCGCCGCCGTCCGCGAGGCCGACGACAGCGGCACCCCGCTGCTGGTCGTCGGCGGCGGATCGAACCTGGTCATCGGCGACAAGGGCTTCGACGGCACCGCCCTGCGCATCGCCACGCGCGGTGTCGAACTGCGCGGCACCACGCTGGAACTGGCGGCGGGCGAGGTGTGGACGGACGCCGTCGCCCGCACGGTCGAGGCCGGCCTCGCCGGCATCGAGTGCCTGGCCGGCATTCCGGGCTCGGCGGGCGCCACGCCGATCCAGAACGTCGGCGCGTACGGCCAGGAGGTCTCCGCCACCATCACCGAGGTGATCGCCTACGACCGGCGGGCCGGCGAGACCGTGACGCTGACGAACGAGGAGTGCGTCTTCTCGTACCGGCACAGCCGTTTCAAGGCCGACCCCGAGCGTTACGTCGTCCTGCGCGTCCGCTTCGAGCTGGAGGACGCCGGGGGTCTCTCGGCACCCGTCAAGTACGCGGAGGCGGCCCGCGCGCTCGGTGTGGAGCCCGGTGACCGGGTGCCGCTCGCCGACGCCCGGGAGACCGTCCTGAAGCTGCGCGCCGGCAAGGGGATGGTCCTCGACCCCGAGGACCACGACACCTGGTCGGCCGGGTCCTTCTTCACCAACCCGATCCTCACCGACGAGCAGTTCGCCGCGTTCCACGCGCGCGTGCGCGAGCGCATGGGCGACGGCGTCGAACCGCCCGCCTACTCCGCGGGGGAGGGCCGCACCAAGACCTCCGCTGCCTGGCTGATCGACAAGGCCGGCTTCACCAAGGGATACGGCACCGGCCGCGCCCGCATCTCCACCAAGCACACCCTCGCCCTCACCAACCGGGGCGGCGCCACCACCGAGGACCTGCTGGCCCTGGCTCGCGAGGTGGTCGCCGGGGTCCGCGAGGCCTTCGGCGTCACCCTCGTCAACGAGCCGGTGACGGTGGGCGTGAGTCTGTAGCCGTACCGGCCGGGGCTCACTGGGCCACGCCCACGCCCTGCGCGACGGTCCCCTCGTCGTCGATCATCGACGACGAGCCGTACCCGCCCTACGCCCGCTTCAGGCGGTCGGGCGAGTCAGCCAGTCGTCCACGCCGGCCAGCAGCCGCGCCCTGACGTCCTCCGGGGCGGCCGAACCCCGCACCGACTGCCGTGCCAGTTCCGCGAGCTCGGCGTCCGAGAAATCGTGGGAGTGGCGGGCGATCTCGTACTGGGCGGCCAGCCGGGAGCCGAACAGCAGCGGATCGTCGGCGCCCAGGGCCATCGGCACGCCCGCCTCGAAGAGGGTGCGCAGCGGGACGTCCTCCGGCTTCTCGTACACCCCGAGCGCCACGTTCGAGGCCGGGCACACCTCGCAGGTCACGCCCCGGTCGGCCAGCCGCTTCAGCAGCCGCGGGTCCTCCGCCGCGCGCACGCCGTGCCCGATCCGGGAGGCGTTCAGGTCGTCCAGGCAGTCCCGGACCGAGGCCGGGCCGGTCAGCTCGCCGCCGTGCGGGGCCGACAGCAGACCGCCCTCGCGCGCGATGTGGAAGGCCCGGTCGAAGTCCCGGGCCATGCCCCGCCGCTCGTCGTTGGAGAGCCCGAAGCCGACCACACCGCGGTCCGCGTAGCGCACCGCCAGCCGGGCCAGGGTGCGCGCGTCCAGCGGATGCTTCATACGGTTCGCGGCCACCAGGACGCGCATCCCGAGGCCGGTCTCCCGGGACGTCGTCTCCACCGCGTCCAGGATGATCTCCAGGGCCGGGATCAGGCCGCCCAGCCGCGGCGCGTACGACGTCGGGTCCACCTGGATCTCCAGCCAGCCCGAGCCGTCCCGCACGTCCTCCTCGGCGGCCTCCCGCACCAGCCGCCGGATGTCCTCCGGCTCGCGCAGGCAGGAGCGTGCCGCGTCGTACAGCCGCTGGAAGCGGAACCAGCCCCGCTCGTCCGTGGCCCGCAGTTTCGGCGGTTCCCCGCTGGTCAGTGCTTCCGTCAGGGCGTCGGGCAGGCGTACGCCGTACTTGTCGGCCAGTTCCAGGACGGTCGCCGGCCGCATCGAGCCGGTGAAGTGCAGGTGCAGATGGGCTTTCGGCAGCTCAGAGAGATCACGTACACGCTCCATCCCAGGATCCTGCCGTACACACCCGCCACACCGGTAGCCGTTTCCCCGTACGTGGTCTTGCTCGCACACAGGAGCGGGCCGCTCCCCGGAGGGAACGGCCCGCACGCGCGCGTGGCGGCGAGGAACTAGTCCCGCGCCTCCGCCAGCAGCTTCTGCATCCGGCTCACGCCCTCGACGAGGTCCTCGTCACCGAGCGCGTACGACAGCCGCAGGTAGCCCGGCGTGCCGAAGGCCTCGCCCGGGACGACCGCGACCTCGGCCTCCTCCAGGATCAGCGCGGCCAGCTCGACCGTGTCCTGCGGGCGCTTGCCGCGGATCTCCTTGCCGAGCAGGCCCTTCACCGACGGGTAGGCGTAGAACGCGCCCTCGGGCTCCGGGCAGAGCACGCCGTCGATCTCGTTGAGCATGCGGACGACGGTCTTGCGACGCCGGTCGAAGGCCTCGCGCATCTCGGCCACGGCCGTCAGGTCGCCGGAGACGGCGGCCACGGCGGCCACCTGGGCGACGTTGGAGACGTTCGAGGTGGCGTGCGACTGGAGGTTGGTCGCGGCCTTGACCACGTCCTTGGGGCCGATGACCCAGCCGACGCGCCAGCCGGTCATGGCGTACGTCTTCGCCACACCGTTGACCACGATGCACTTGTCGCGCAGCTCGGGCAGCAGCGCCGGCAGGGACACGGAGACCGCGTCGCCGTAGACCAGGTGCTCGTAGATCTCGTCGGTCAGCACCCACAGGCCGTGCTCGAGGGCCCAGCGGCCGATCGCCTCGGTCTCGGCCTCGGAGTACACCGCGCCGGTCGGGTTGGACGGGGAGACGAAGAGCACGACCTTCGTCTTCTCCGTGCGCGCCGCCTCCAGCTGCTCGACGGAGACGCGGTAGCCGGTCGTCTCGTCGGCGACGACCTCGACCGGGACACCGCCGGCGAGACGGATCGACTCCGGGTACGTCGTCCAGTACGGCGCCGGGACGATGACCTCGTCACCCGGGTCGAGGATCGCGGCGAACGCCTCGTAGATGGCCTGCTTGCCGCCGTTGGTGACCAGGATCTGGGAGACGTCTGGCTCCCAGCCCGAGTCGCGCAGCGTCTTGGCGGCGATCGCGGACTTCAGCTCGGGCAGACCGCCGGCCGGGGTGTAGCGGTGGTACTTGGGGTTCTTGCAGGCCTCGACGGCCGCCTCGACGATGTAGTCCGGGGTCGGGAAGTCGGGCTCGCCGGCGCCGAAGCCGATCACCGGACGCCCGGCGGCCTTGAGGGCCTTGGCCTTGGCGTCCACGGCGAGGGTGGCGGACTCGGAGATCGCGCCGACTCGGGCGGAGACCCGGCGCTCGGTGGGAGGGGTTGCAGCGCTCATGGGGCCCATCGTTCCAGACCGGAAATGCCCCCGGCACACTGGTTTCACAGACTGAACAGCAAGGGGTCGAGGCGTGAACAGGGATCCGAATCCGGCCCCGGGCCTGGACGATCTTCGGCCAGGGGCCCCCGGACGGGCACTTTCTGTTCGACGCCGGGCCGCGGACCACGTACACTCACACCTCGTTGGCCTTCAGCAGCCACCGCCGAAATCGGTGCACACCGAGCACCCGGTCGGATGCGGTACGTTGGGGGACACACAAAGGGTCGTAGCTCAATTGGTAGAGCACCGGTCTCCAAAACCGGCGGTTGGGGGTTCAAGTCCCTCCGGCCCTGCTACACACACCGCCAGGATGTGTGCGCATGTACGTACAGCAATGCACCGCCGTGCGGCTCAGAAACCGGGCGCGGCACGGCCACGACCCGGGATCAGGTGAGGACTATGACGGACGCCGTGGGCTCCATCGACACGCCTGATGCCCAGGACGAATTGCCCGAGGCCAAGAAGAAGGCCCGCAAGGGCGGCAAGCGCGCCAAGAAGGGCCCGCTGAAGCGTCTGGCCACCTTCTACCGCCAGGTCATCGCGGAACTCCGCAAGGTCGTCTGGCCGACGCGCAACCAGCTGACGTCGTACACCACCGTGGTGATCTTCTTCGTCGCCATCATGATCGCCCTGGTGACCGTGATTGACTATGGGCTCAACCACGCGGCCAAGTACGTCTTCGGCTGAGCCAAGAGCGAAGGGCGCCGTGGTACCGGCGCCCGTTTTCGCATGTTCCACCCCTATGTATCCAGGAAGAAGCAGCCATCGTGTCTGACCCGAACCTGAACGACGACGCCACCGAGCCCGGCGGGCCGGCTGCCGAGACGGTCGACGACGAGCTCGACATCGTCGAGGGCGCGGACGAGCAGGACGAGTTCGAGGCTGCCGAGGCCGAATCGGGCGAGCCGGCCGAAGAGGCCGCCCTGCATGTCGAGGACGAGGACGGCGAAGCCGCCGAGGACGACGAGGAAGCCCTCGTCGCCCAGGCCGCCGAGGAGGAGCCGGCCGAGCCGGTCGAGCCCGCCGAGCCGGTCGACCCCATCGCGGCCCTGCGCGAGGAACTGCGCACCCTGCCCGGCGAGTGGTACGTCATCCACACCTACGCGGGCTACGAGAACCGCGTGAAGACCAACCTCGAGCAGCGTGCCGTCTCGCTGAACGTCGAGGACTACATCTTCCAGGCCGAGGTGCCGCAGGAAGAGGTCGTCCAGATCAAGAACGGCGACCGCAAGACGATCAAGCAGAACAAGCTGCCGGGTTACGTCCTGGTCCGCATGGACCTGACCAACGAGTCCTGGGGCGTCGTCCGCAACACCCCGGGTGTCACCGGCTTCGTCGGCAACGCCTACGACCCCTACCCGCTGACCCTGGACGAGATCGTCAAGATGCTCGCCCCGGAGGCCGAGGAGAAGGCCGCCCGCGAGGCCGCCGAGGCCGAGGGCAAGCCCGCTCCGCAGCGCAAGGTCGAGGTCCAGGTGCTGGACTTCGAGGTCGGCGACTCGGTCACCGTCACCGACGGCCCGTTCGCCACGCTGCAGGCGACCATCAACGAGATCAACCCCGACTCGAAGAAGGTCAAGGGCCTGGTGGAGATCTTCGGCCGCGAGACGCCGGTCGAGCTCTCCTTCGACCAGATCCAGAAGAACTAGTTCTTTCTGGACCTCTTGCTTCCGTGCAGGTCAGGCGGGCTGCTTCAGCCTGTCTGACCTGCACGGTTTTTGGCCGCGCATCTATACCCGTTATCGTTGTGCGGTATGCCTGCGTCCGGGTGGTCCCTGGATGCCGGCAGGACCCGAATCGAAAGGACCCGGAGAGCTATGCCTCCCAAGAAGAAGAAGGTCACGGGGCTCATCAAGCTCCAGATCAACGCCGGTGCGGCGAACCCCGCCCCGCCGGTCGGCCCCGCGCTGGGTCAGCACGGCGTCAACATCATGGAGTTCTGCAAGGCCTACAACGCCGCGACCGAGTCGCAGCGTGGCTGGGTCATCCCGGTGGAGATCACGGTCTACGAGGACCGCTCCTTCACCTTCGTCACCAAGACGCCGCCGGCCGCGAAGATGATCCTCAAGGCCGCGGGTGTCGAGAAGGGCTCCGGCGAGCCGCACAAGACCAAGGTCGCCAAGATCACCGAGGCGCAGGTCCGCGAGATCGCCACGACCAAGATGCCCGACCTCAACGCGAACGACCTGGACGCCGCGTCGAAGATCATCGCCGGCACCGCCCGTTCCATGGGCATCACGGTCGAGGGCTGACCCCACCCCCAGTAGTCATGCGGCCATGACCGGCCGCACGTGGCAGGGCCTGCTCGGCCCGTACCACGACTCCTTTCAGAACACACAGGAGCAGTTGTGAGCAAGCGCAGCAAGGCTCTCCGCGCTGCGGACGCCAAGATCGACCGGGAGAAGCTGTACGCCCCGCTCGAGGCCGTCCGTCTCGCCAAGGAGACCTCCACGACCAAGTTCGACGGCACCGTCGAGGTCGCCTTCCGCCTGGGTGTCGACCCGCGCAAGGCCGACCAGATGGTCCGTGGCACCGTGAACCTGCCGCACGGCACCGGCAAGACTGCCCGGGTCCTGGTCTTCGCGACCGGTGACCGTGCTGCGGCCGCGGAGGCCGCGGGCGCCGACATCGTCGGCTCCGACGAACTCATCGACGAGGTGGCGAAGGGCCGTCTGGACTTCGACGCCGTCGTCGCCACCCCGGACCTCATGGGCAAGGTCGGCCGCCTCGGCCGCGTCCTCGGCCCGCGTGGTCTGATGCCGAACCCGAAGACCGGCACCGTCACCCCCGACGTGACCAAGGCCGTCACGGACATCAAGGGCGGCAAGATCGAGTTCCGCGTCGACAAGCACTCGAACCTGCACTTCATCATCGGCAAGGTGTCGTTCGACGACACCAAGCTGGTGGAGAACTACGGCGCCGCGCTGGAGGAGATCCTCCGTCTGAAGCCGTCCGCCGCCAAGGGTCGCTACATCAAGAAGGCCGCGATCAGCAGCACGATCGGTCCCGGCATCCCGGTCGACCCGAACCGCACCCGCAACCTCCTCGTCGAGGAGGACCCGGCCGCCGTCTGAGCCCTCGGCTCACACCGGTAGCCGCGTCGGGTACGCGAGCTCAAGGACGGGCCCCGCTCCCTGGAACCTTCCAGGGGCGGGGCCCGTCCCTTCTTTGTGCGACCTTTCGCACGACTGTCAGTGGCCTGGGTTACGGTGCAGGCACGGGACTCGCATTAGGGGTGGGAGCAGATGAAGAGCACGACCGCGCGCCGGATAGGCCTCTCGATCGCGGTGGTCGCCGCGCTGACGGGCGTGGCCGCCTGCGGCTCCTCGAGCGCAGACAAGGCGGCAGGCGGGGGCGCGATACACGTCAGCCCCATCGCCGCGCTGCGCTCCGTCGAGAAGTCCACCGACAAGGCCGACTCGGCCAAGGTGCGCTCGACCACGTCCATGGGCGACATCATGTCGATGACGGCGAACGGCGCCCTCACCTGGGGTGACGGCCTCAAGGGCAACCTCACCATCACCTACACCGGCGGTCAGCTGGCCGAGATGATGAAGAAGGCCGGCTCCACGTCGATGGAGGCCCGGTACCTGCCGGACGCCTACTACGCGCACATGAGCGACGCCTACGCCCAGCAGGCGGGCGGCGGCAAGCACTGGCTGAAGTACTCCTACGACGACCTCGCCAAGCTCGGCGGCGCCTCCGGGTCGTACATGAAGGACCAGATCCAGACCGCCACGCCGAACCAGTCGGTGAAGATGCTGCTGGCCTCCGGTGACGTGAAGAAGGTCGGCGAGGAGAAGGTCGACGGCGCCCACACCGTGCACTACTCGGGCACGGTCGACGTCGCCGACCTCGCGGACCGCACCAGCAACCTCGACACGGACCAGCTGGCGGCCCTGAAGAAGCAGCTCAGCCAGGCCGGCGTCACCACCGACACCGTCGACATCTGGATCAACGACCAGAACCTGCTGGTCAAGAAGACCGAGAAGGCCGCCATGGCCAACGGCACCATGACCAACACCACCTTCTACACCGACTACGGCGTGAAGGTCACCGCAGAGGCGCCCCCGGCCGGCGACACCCGGGACTTCAAGGACATGCTCAAGTCCGGCGGCACCGTCGCGGGCAGCACCGGCAGCGGTACCAGCTCCTGATCTAGGCGCCGGAGACGGCGCAGCCGAGGGACCGGGGTGGCCCGTAGGGCCCGATTTGCTCGACAGCGCCCCGGTCCTTTATTCTCTTCCAGAAGCCAAAGACCGCTGGTCGTTGCCGCGCTTTCGAATGAAGGTGCGGTGGCCGAAGGATCCGCTGAAAAGTGGGCGACCCGCGCAGGTGACTGTGGAAGTACTCCCGGGGCACGCGTTCTCACGTGTGCGGCCGGTCGAGTCCGCCCCGAGCGCCTGCGCCGGGGCGTTTGTTTTGCCCAGTCCTCCTTCGGGTCCGCGCGGTCCGAATCACCCGGAAGGAGGCCGAGGCTCTATGGCGAGGCCCGACAAGGCTGCCGCGGTTGCGGAGCTGACGGACAAGTTCCGCAGCTCCAACGCCGCCGTGCTGACCGAGTACCGCGGTCTCACCGTGGCGCAGCTCAAGACGCTGCGCCGGTCGCTCGGTGAGAACGCCCAGTACGCCGTGGTGAAGAACACGCTGACCAAGATTGCGGCCAACGAGGCCGGGATCACGCTGGACGACCAGCTCTTCGCTGGTCCGACGGCTGTCGCCTTCGTCACCGGGGACCCGGTGGAGTCGGCGAAGGGTCTTCGTGACTTCGCCAAGGACAACCCGAATCTCATCATCAAGGGCGGTGTCCTTGACGGCAAGGCGCTGTCCGCCGATGAGATCAAGAAGCTTGCGGACCTCGAGTCCCGCGAGGTTCTGCTCTCCAAGCTGGCTGGTGCCTTCAAGGGCAAGCAGACTCAGGCTGCTCAGGTCTTCCAGGCGCTCCCGTCGAAGCTCGTCCGCACCGTGGACGCGCTTCGTGCCAAGCAGGACGAGCAGGGCGGTGCCGAGTAATTCGGCTCGCTTTCTGATCCTCGCCGCCTGACGCAGCGAGGGTCTCAGCGGGCCGACGTACGCCCGCCACACCCAGTACATCCGGCACCCGCCGATTTAGTGGAAGGACCGCCATCATGGCGAAGCTCAGCCAGGAAGACCTGCTCGCTCAGTTCGAGGAGATGACCCTCATCGAGCTCTCCGAGTTCGTGAAGGCCTTCGAGGAGAAGTTCGACGTCACCGCCGCCGCCGCGGTCGCCGTTGCGGGCCCCGCCGTCCCGGGCGCCCCGGCCGAGGCCGCTGAGGAGAAGGACGAGTTCGACGTCATCCTCACCGGCGCCGGCGACAAGAAGATCCAGGTCATCAAGGTCGTGCGTGAGCTGACCTCCCTGGGTCTGAAGGAGGCCAAGGACCTCGTCGACGGCACCCCGAAGCCGGTTCTCGAGAAGGTCAACAAGGAGGCCGCGGAGAAGGCCGCCGAGTCCCTCAAGGGCGCCGGTGCCTCCGTCGAGGTCAAGTAAGACCTTCCGGGTCCTCCAGGACTCGAACGCGCGCTGAAATCGGTCCCCTGGGGCTGTAACGCGAACGCACCGAAGAGCGATCATCCATCCGGGTGGTCGCTCTTCGGCGTATCCGAGGGTCGGCCGCGGTTGCCTTGCGCTCGTGACGGCGAGGGGTATGGTGATCTTCGTCGTGTCTCCGGACGGCTCGGTTCCGGCTGGGGGCTCTTGACGAACCGCACGCAGCGCGCAATTCTCAGGACGCGTCGTCACAAGGATCCGAATCCGAGGCATGGATCGACGGCGAAGAGGGCAGTATCAACGTGCGTTGAGGGCAGCATGCCGAGGGCGTTGACAAGAGCGGTGAGCACAACGAGGGTCTCGAAAAACCCGCGCTGGACATCAGTGTGCCAAGTGGCTACACTGACCCTTTGCGCTGCCTGTTAGCTGCCCCCTGCCCGTCACCAGGGGTCTGCCCTCACTCGAGCACAGTCGACCGAAGTACCCTTGACCTGGGGCTTCCATCGCTGTGTGTGGGAGAGGGACCGGTACGCGCGTAGTGAGTCCGAGCCCTCGGAAGGACCCCCTCTTGGCCGCCTCGCGCACTGCCTCGACCGCGAATACGAACAACGGCGCCAGCACCGCCCCGCTGCGCATTTCCTTTGCAAAGATCAAGGAGCCTCTCGAGGTTCCGAACCTGCTCGCGCTGCAGACCGAGAGCTTCGACTGGCTGCTCGGCAACACCGCTTGGCAGAGTCGGGTCGAGGAGGCTCTGGAGAACGGTCAGGACGTCCCCACCAAGTCCGGTCTGGAGGAGATCTTCGAAGAGATCTCCCCGATCGAGGACTTCTCCGGGTCGATGTCGCTGACGTTCCGGGACCACCGCTTCGAGCCGCCGAAGAACTCGATCGACGAGTGCAAGGAGCGCGACTTCACGTACGCCGCCCCGCTCTTCGTCACCGCCGAGTTCACCAACAACGAGACCGGTGAGATCAAGTCCCAGACGGTCTTCATGGGCGACTTCCCGCTCATGACGAACAAGGGCACTTTCGTCATCAACGGCACCGAGCGTGTCGTGGTGTCCCAGCTGGTCCGTTCCCCCGGTGTCTACTTCGATTCCTCGATCGACAAGACGTCCGACAAGGACATCTTCTCCGCCAAGATCATCCCGTCCCGGGGTGCCTGGCTGGAGATGGAGATCGACAAGCGCGACATGGTCGGTGTCCGTATCGACCGCAAGCGCAAGCAGTCGGTCACCGTCCTCCTGAAGGCGCTCGGCTGGACGACCGAGCAGATCCTCGAGGAGTTCGGCGAGTACGAGTCCATGCGCGCCACCCTGGAGAAGGACCACACCCAGGGCCAGGACGACGCGCTGCTCGACATCTACCGCAAGCTGCGTCCGGGCGAGCCCCCCACGCGTGAGGCCGCGCAGACGCTGCTCGAGAACCTCTACTTCAACCCCAAGCGCTACGACCTCGCCAAGGTCGGCCGCTACAAGGTCAACAAGAAGCTGGGTGCGGACGCTCCGCTCGACGCGGGCATCCTGACCGTCGAGGACGTCATCTCGACGATCAAGTACCTGGTGAAGCTGCACGCCGGCGAGACCGAGACGACGGGCGACAGCGGCGAGTCGATCGTCGTCGAGACCGACGACATCGACCACTTCGGCAACCGCCGCCTGCGCAGCGTCGGCGAGCTCATCCAGAACCAGGTCCGCACGGGTCTGGCGCGTATGGAGCGCGTCGTGCGCGAGCGCATGACCACGCAGGACGTCGAGGCGATCACGCCGCAGACCCTGATCAACATCCGGCCGGTCGTCGCCTCCATCAAGGAGTTCTTCGGCACCAGCCAGCTGTCGCAGTTCATGGACCAGAACAACCCGCTGTCGGGTCTCACCCACAAGCGCCGTCTGTCGGCTCTTGGCCCGGGTGGTCTCTCCCGTGAGCGGGCCGGCTTCGAGGTCCGTGACGTGCACCCCTCGCACTACGGCCGCATGTGCCCGATCGAGACGCCCGAAGGCCCGAACATCGGTCTGATCGGCTCGCTCGCCTCCTACGGCCGGGTCAACGCGTTCGGTTTCGTCGAGACCCCGTACCGCAAGGTCATCGACGGCCAGGTCACCGACGAGGTCGACTACCTGACCGCCGACGAGGAGGACCGCTTCGTCATCGCCCAGGCCAACGCCGGCCTGAACGACGACATGCGCTTCGCCGAGAACCGCGTCCTGGTCCGCCGCCGTGGCGGCGAGGTCGACTACGTCCCCGGTGACGACGTGGACTACATGGACGTCTCGCCGCGCCAGATGGTGTCGGTCGCGACCGCCATGATCCCCTTCCTCGAGCACGACGACGCCAACCGTGCCCTCATGGGCGCGAACATGATGCGTCAGGCCGTGCCGCTGATTAAGTCCGAGTCCCCGCTCGTCGGCACCGGCATGGAGTACCGCTCCGCCGTCGACGCCGGCGACGTGGTCAAGGCCGAGAAGGCGGGTGTGGTCCAGGAGGTCTCCGCGGACTACATCACCACCGCCAACGACGACGGCACGTACATCACGTACCGCCTGGCCAAGTTCGCCCGCTCCAACCAGGGCACCTCGGTCAACCAGAAGGTCATCGTCAACGAGGGCGACCGGATCATCGAGGGCCAGGTCCTGGCCGACGGTCCGGCCACCCAGAACGGCGAGATGGCCCTGGGCAAGAACCTGCTCGTGGCGTTCATGCCGTGGGAGGGTCACAACTACGAGGACGCGATCATCCTGTCGCAGCGCCTCGTGCAGGACGACGTCCTCTCCTCGATCCACATCGAGGAGCACGAGGTCGACGCCCGTGACACCAAGCTCGGCCCCGAGGAGATCACCCGGGACATCCCGAACGTCTCCGAGGAGGTCCTCGCCGACCTCGACGAGCGCGGCATCATCCGCATCGGTGCCGAGGTCATCGCCGGCGACATCCTCGTCGGCAAGGTGACCCCGAAGGGTGAGACCGAGCTGACCCCTGAGGAGCGCCTGCTGCGCGCGATCTTCGGTGAGAAGGCCCGAGAGGTCCGTGACACCTCGCTGAAGGTGCCGCACGGCGAGACCGGCAAGGTCATCGGCGTGCGCGTCTTCGACCGCGAGGAGGGCGACGAGCTTCCCCCCGGTGTGAACCAGCTGGTGCGCGTCTACGTCGCGCAGAAGCGCAAGATCACCGACGGTGACAAGCTCGCCGGCCGTCACGGCAACAAGGGTGTCATCTCGAAGATCCTGCCGATCGAGGACATGCCGTTCCTGGAGGACGGCACCCCGGTCGACATCATCCTCAACCCGCTGGGTGTGCCGTCCCGAATGAACCCGGGACAGGTCCTGGAGATCCACCTCGGCTGGCTCGCCAGCCGCGGCTGGGACGTCTCCGGCCTCGCGGACGAGTGGGCCCAGCGCCTGCAGGTCATCGGCGCCGACAACGTCCAGCCCGGCACCAACGTCGCCACCCCGGTGTTCGACGGTGCGCGCGAGGACGAGCTGGCGGGTCTGCTGCAGCACACCATCCCGAACCGCGACGGCGAGCGCATGGTGCTCCCGTCCGGCAAGGCGCGGCTGTTCGACGGCCGCAGCGGTGAGCCGTTCCCGGACCCGATCTCGGTCGGCTACATGTACATCCTGAAGCTGCACCACCTGGTCGACGACAAGCTGCACGCCCGTTCGACCGGTCCGTACTCCATGATCACCCAGCAGCCGCTGGGTGGTAAGGCCCAGTTCGGTGGCCAGCGGTTCGGCGAGATGGAGGTGTGGGCCCTCGAGGCCTACGGTGCCGCCTACGCTCTCCAGGAGCTGCTGACCATCAAGTCCGACGACGTCACCGGCCGCGTGAAGGTCTACGAGGCCATCGTCAAGGGCGAGAACATCCCCGAGCCCGGCATCCCCGAGTCCTTCAAGGTGCTCATCAAGGAGATGCAGTCGCTCTGCCTGAACGTGGAGGTGCTGTCCAGCGACGGTATGTCCATCGAGATGCGTGACACCGACGAGGACGTCTTCCGCGCTGCGGAGGAGCTCGGCATCGACCTGTCCCGGCGCGAGCCGAGCAGCGTCGAAGAGGTCTGACGGGAGTCCGGCGGGGCCCTCACCCTTGAGGGCCCCCGCCGACCCCCAGGCCCCCGTTTCAGACCACAGACTTTCGACCCTGAGAGGGATTGACGCATAGTGCTCGACGTCAACTTCTTCGACGAGCTCCGGATCGGCCTGGCCACCGCTGACGACATCCGTCAGTGGAGCCACGGTGAGGTCAAGAAGCCCGAGACCATCAACTACCGCACCCTCAAGCCCGAGAAGGACGGACTCTTCTGCGAGAAGATCTTCGGTCCGACCCGGGACTGGGAGTGCTACTGCGGCAAGTACAAGCGCGTCCGCTTCAAGGGCATCATCTGTGAGCGCTGTGGCGTCGAGGTCACGCGCGCCAAGGTGCGCCGTGAGCGGATGGGCCACATCGAGCTCGCCGCGCCCGTCACGCACATCTGGTACTTCAAGGGTGTCCCGAGCCGGCTGGGCTACCTGCTCGACCTCGCTCCCAAGGACCTCGAGAAGGTCATCTACTTCGCGGCGTACATGATCACGTACGTCGACGAGGAGCGCCGTACGCGCGACCTGCCCTCCCTGGAGGCGCACGTCTCCGTGGAGCGCCAGCAGATCGAGAACCGCCGCGACGCCGACCTCGAGGCCCGCGCCAAGAAGCTCGAGACCGACCTGGCCGAGCTGGAGGCCGAGGGCGCCAAGGCCGACGTGCGCCGCAAGGTGCGTGAGGGTGCCGAGCGCGAGATGAAGCAGCTGCGCGACCGTGCGCAGCGCGAGATCGACCGCCTCGACGAGGTGTGGAACCGCTTCAAGAACCTCAAGGTCCAGGACCTCGAGGGCGACGAGCTGCTCTACCGCGAGCTGCGGGACCGCTTCGGCACGTACTTCGACGGCTCGATGGGTGCCGCGGCGCTGCAGAAGCGCCTGGAGTCCTTCGACCTCGAGGAGGAGGCCGAGCGCCTCCGCGAGATCATCCGCACCGGCAAGGGCCAGAAGAAGACCCGCGCCCTGAAGCGGCTGAAGGTCGTCTCCGCGTTCCTGCAGACGTCCAACAGCCCCAAGGGCATGGTCCTGGACTGCGTCCCGGTCATCCCGCCGGACCTGCGTCCGATGGTGCAGCTGGACGGTGGCCGCTTCGCGACCTCCGACCTGAACGACCTGTACCGCCGTGTGATCAACCGCAACAACCGTCTGAAGCGGCTCCTGGACCTCGGTGCCCCGGAGATCATCGTCAACAACGAGAAGCGCATGCTTCAGGAGGCTGTTGACGCCCTCTTCGACAACGGTCGTCGCGGCCGCCCGGTGACCGGTCCCGGCAACCGCCCGTTGAAGTCCCTCAGCGACATGCTGAAGGGCAAGCAGGGTCGTTTCCGTCAGAACCTGCTCGGTAAGCGAGTCGACTACTCGGCGCGTTCCGTCATCGTCGTCGGCCCGCAGCTGAAGCTGCACCAGTGCGGTCTGCCCAAGGCCATGGCGCTGGAGCTCTTCAAGCCGTTCGTGATGAAGCGCCTGGTGGACCTGAACCACGCGCAGAACATCAAGAGCGCCAAGCGCATGGTGGAGCGCGGCCGCACGGTCGTGTACGACGTCCTCGAAGAGGTCATCGCCGAGCACCCGGTTCTGCTGAACCGTGCTCCCACCCTGCACCGCCTCGGCATCCAGGCTTTCGAGCCGCAGCTGGTCGAGGGCAAGGCCATCCAGATCCACCCGCTCGTCTGCACCGCGTTCAACGCGGACTTCGACGGTGACCAGATGGCCGTGCACCTGCCGCTGTCCGCGGAGGCGCAGGCCGAGGCCCGCATCCTGATGCTGTCCTCGAACAACATCCTCAAGCCGGCCGACGGCCGTCCGGTGACGATGCCGACCCAGGACATGGTCCTCGGTCTGTTCTTCCTCACCACCGACGGCGAGCTGCGTGACACCAAGGGCGAGGGCCGCGCGTTCGGCTCCACGGCCGAGGCGATCATGGCGTTCGACGCCGGCGAGCTCGCGCTGCAGTCGCAGATCGACATCCGCTTCCCGGTGGGCACCATCCCGCCGCGCGGCTGGATGCCGCCGGCGCGCGAGGAGGGCGAGCCCGAGTGGCAGCAGGGTGACTCGTTCCGCCTGCGCACCACGCTGGGCCGCGCGCTCTTCAACGAGCTGCTGCCCGAGGACTACCCGTTCGTCGACTACTCGGTGGGCAAGAAGCAGCTCTCCGAGATCGTCAACGACCTCGCCGAGCGCTACCCCAAGGTCATCGTGGCGGCGACGCTCGACAACCTGAAGGCGGCCGGCTTCTACTGGGCGACCCGTTCCGGTGTCACCGTCGCCATCTCCGACGTCGTCGTTCCCGAGGCGAAGAAGGAGATCGTCCGCGGCTACGAGGCGCAGGACGAGAAGGTCCAGAAGCAGTACGAGCGCGGTCTGATCACCAAGGAAGAGCGCACTCAGGAGCTCATCGCGATCTGGACCAAGGCGACCAACGAGGTCGCCGAGGCGATGAACGAGAACTTCCCCAAGACGAACCCCATCTTCATGATGGTTGACTCGGGTGCCCGAGGAAACATGATGCAGATGCGGCAGATCGCCGGTATGCGTGGTCTGGTGTCGAACGCGAAGAACGAGACCATCCCGCGTCCGATCAAGGCGTCCTTCCGTGAGGGCCTGTCCGTGCTGGAGTACTTCATCTCCACGCACGGTGCCCGTAAGGGTCTGGCGGACACCGCCCTGCGTACCGCCGACTCGGGTTACCTGACCCGTCGTCTGGTGGACGTCTCGCAGGACGTCATCATCCGCGAGGAGGACTGCGGCACCGAGCGCGGTCTGAAGCTGCGGATCGCCAACCGCGGTGCCGACGGTGTGCTGCGCAAGGCGGACGACGTCGAGACCAGCGTCTACGCCCGCATGCTCGCCGAGGACGTCGTCATCGACGGCAAGGTGATCGCGCCGGCCAACGTGGACCTGGGCGACGTGCTCATCGACCAGCTGGTGCACCACGGCATCGAGGAGGTCAAGACCCGCTCGATCCTGACCTGCGAGTCGCACGTCGGCACCTGCGCGATGTGCTACGGCCGTTCGCTCGCCACCGGCAAGCTGGTCGACATCGGTGAGGCGGTCGGCATCATCGCCGCCCAGTCCATCGGTGAGCCCGGTACCCAGCTGACGATGCGTACCTTCCACACCGGTGGTGTGGCCGGTGACGACATCACCCAGGGTCTGCCCCGTGTCGTCGAGCTCTTCGAGGCCCGTACCCCGAAGGGTGTCGCCCCGATCTCCGAGGCCAACGGCCGCGTGCGGATCGAGGAGACCGAGAAGACCAAGAAGATCGTCGTCACCCCGGACGACGGCAGCGACGAGACGGCGTTCCCGATCTCGAAGCGTGCCAAGGTCCTGGTCCGCGAGGGCGACCACGTCGAGGTGGGCCAGCAGCTCACCGTGGGTGCCACCAACCCGCACGACGTGCTGCGCATCCTGGGTCAGCGTGCCGTCCAGGTCCACCTGGTCGGCGAGGTCCAGAAGGTCTACAACTCGCAGGGTGTGTCGATCCACGACAAGCACATCGAGATCATCATCCGGCAGATGCTCCGCCGCGTGACGATCATCGAGTCCGGCGACGCCGAGCTGCTGCCCGGTGAGCTGGTCGAGCGCTCGAAGTTCGAGACCGAGAACCGTCGTGTGGTCCAGGAGGGCGGTCACCCGGCCTCCGGTCGTCCGCAGCTGATGGGTATCACCAAGGCCTCGCTGGCGACGGAGTCCTGGCTGTCGGCCGCCTCCTTCCAGGAGACGACCCGAGTCCTGACGGATGCGGCGATCAACGCCAAGTCCGACAGCCTCATCGGCCTCAAGGAGAACGTCATCATCGGTAAGCTCATCCCGGCCGGTACGGGTCTGTCCCGCTACCGCAACATCCGGGTCGAGCCGACCGAGGAGGCCAAGGCCGCGATGTACTCGGCCGTCGGTTACGACGACATCGACTACTCGCCGTTCGGCACGGGCTCCGGCCAGGCCGTTCCGCTGGAGGACTACGACTACGGTCCGTACAACCAGTAAGCGAGTCGCTCGAACCGAAGGGCGGTCACCCCGTGGGGTGGCCGCCCTTCGGCGTATGGGGGCAGGGTCAGCGGTGCAGCCCCAGGTAGGGCTGGAGGGCGTCCAGCCGGGTGTGGTGATCCGGGTGGGAGGACAGGAGCCGGTCCAGGGTGCCGGGCTCCTTCAGCTGCTCGCCCCGCGCCGCGAGGGCCGCCTTGGCGGTGTCCTCCTCGGTCTGGAAGTGGTACAGGACCTCGGCCAGCTGCCGGGCGAAGCCCAGCTCGGCGGCCTGCTGGTCGGCGCGCAGCTCGCCGCGCCGGCCCGCGTAGGCCAGCAGGTACGGGGCGAGCACGAGCGGGACGGCGATGTACCAGGCGGCGAGGAACGCGGCGACCGCCGCCAGCGCCATGAACAGGATCAGGAACCCGGTCGCCGCCATGGAGAAGACGCCGGCGACCGCGATCGCGAACCGGGCCAGTCCGCGGGTCACCGCCCAGGCGATCCGGCCGGGCAGCGAATACCAGTAGCCGAGCAGACCGGCCCAGGCGTGGCCGCCGGTGTGGTGGCCGAGTTCGTGCGCGAGCACGGCAGCCAGGTTGCTGCTGGGGATCCGGTTCAGGCTGTACGTGGTGACGCCGACGACATGCCCGGCCACCGCGACGGCGTTCAGCTCGTCGCTGTTCTCCACCATCAGCTCGTACGTGCCCGGCTCGATGCCCGCGCGGGCGGTCACCTCGTGCCAGATCGGCTCCAGGCGGGCCCGCTCCTGCTGACTGGGCAGCCGGAGCTTGAGCACGTACCGGGCGAAGGCGAGTTCGGTCGGCCGGTGGAAGACGAGCAGCCCGGAGGCGACCCACGCCAGCACCACCAGCGTTCCGACGACGTTCCCGAACATGCCGAGCGCGATGGAGCCGACCAGGGCGAGGCTCACCAGGGCTCCCGGCAGCTGCACCGCCAGCCGCCCGACGGCCGTCGCGTCGGCCCCGCGCTGGTGCTCGGACACGTGCAGACGGGCACCGCGGTGGCGGTAGTCGAGGTCGTCCGGCGCGGGCTCGGGACCCGGTACGGCGGTCCGCGGGACGTGTGCCTGGGGCGGCACCGCTGTCCCCGGCTGCCCGCTGTCGTGTTCCGAGCCGGGATACGGCGGCGGGGCCGCCTGGGTCTGCGGGCCCGGCCGGGCGTGCGCTCCGCCCGGGTACGGGGGCGCGGTGGCGGTGGTGGCGGCGGTGGCGGCGGTGGGGTAGGCGGGGCCGGGGCTCGTGGCGGTGCTCGGGTAGGACGGGCCCAGTGATGTGGGGTACTGCGGGGCCGGGCCGGGGGAGGCGGGGGCGCCCGGGTACGGCGGTGGGGCGGCGGCCGTGGGGTAGGCGGGGCCGGGGCTCGTGGCGGTGCTCGGGTAGGACGGGCCCGGTGATGTGGGGTACTGCGGGGCCGGGCCGGGGGAGGCGGGGGCACCCGGGTACGGCGGTGGGGCGGCGGCCGTGGGGCCCGGGTAGGCAGGGGGCGCCGGGGTCACGGCGTCGGGGTAGGACGGCTCGGGGTACCGGGGCGGGACCGACGGGTCCGGCGGCTGGGACATGAGCGGGGCTCCTTCGAGTACGGGGACGTCAGCCGACGAGCGCGGCGGTGGGCAGCAGCAGGGCACCGGCGCAGAAGGCGATCAGGCCGGTGCGGATCCACCGGTGCTTGGAGGCGGCGATGCGGCTGTTCTCGGCGAGTGCCGCCAGCAGCCCGGCGGCGGGGTCCCGCTCGGTGTCGGCGAGCGCCTGGGCCAGCCGGCCCTCCCGGACCGCCTGGTGGATGTCGCCGAAGTAGCACAGCGGGCGTCCCTCGGCCCAGGACCCGCTGCGGTAGCGGGGCAGTACGGCGAGCAGCAGCGCGAGCAGCGACAGGGCCAGCCCCGCCGCACCGGCCCACCACAGGCCGGTCCCGGAGGCGGACAGCCGGCTCGGCGACCAGTTCCGCCCGGCGACCAGACCGGAGAACAGCCCGGCCGTCATGCCCAGCGCCGCCACCAGCACGGAGGCCTTGGCGTCGGCCCGCGCGATCTCGTCACGCAGCTCGCCGAGCAGCCGCTCCGCGGTGCGCCGGCCCTCGGCGGTGGGAGCGCCCGGCGGTGCTGTCGTGCCGGGGGCGGTCACGCCGACCCCGCCTCGGGATGCTCCCTCGGCGTGGTGCCGGGCGCGGGCGGCACGACCGGTGCGGGCCCGTCGGACACGAGCGTCAGCGGGGGTGCGGACGCCGTCGCCGGCGGGGCGGGCGGCGGGGGAGCGGCCGGGGCGGCGTACGACGCCGCCGGATCGTACGGCGGCTGCCCGTAGGAAGCCTGGCCGGGTGCCGGCGGGGCGTGGCCGGGCTGTCCTTGCGCGGTCCCGCCGTACGGGTCCTGCCCGTACGAGGGTTGCCCGTACGGCGGCGGTCCGTACGGGGATCGGCCGTACGGCCCGGCGGTCCCCTGCGCCGCCGGGTCGTACGGTGTCGGGGCGCCGGGCGCCGGGTACGGCGCCGACGGCGGGGCGGGCGGTTGGCCGGGCGCGTAGGGCTGCGGCGGCGGGGCGTACGGCGCCTGCGGGGGCACGCCCGGCGGCAGGGCCTGGGGCGGCGCAGCCTGCTCGCTCATGAGGTCGTCGACGGAGCGCAGCACCGACCGGGCCGACTCCGCCTTCTGGTAGTCCTCCAGGCTGTCCCCGGCGATGACCGCCAGCTCCTTGCGGATCGCCCCGAGCTGGTCCCGCTGCAGGGTGCCGATGACCATCTTGGTGTCGCCGGGGTGGGCCGCTAGATGCAGGGCCCACGCGGCGACGCCGCCGTGCTGGAGCCAGTACTGGTAGAAGGCGATCTTCTGGGCGACCAGTTCCTGCGACTGGTGTTCGCGCAGGACCTCCAGCTGGTGCTCCAGCTGTGCCTGCCGCATCCGATACTCGTGCTCGGGGTCGAGCATCTCCGACTCGTAGCGCAGGGTCCGCTTGCGCCGGCGATGGACGATCGCGTCCTCGTCGAGGCGCAGCCGCACCACGCAGGTCACCTGCAGGCCGGTCCCGGCGGCGAAGGTGCCGTCCTCCTCGACCGCCCGCTGCACCGCCCGTTCCGCGGCCGGGCTGTCCTCGATGGCGAAGCGCCGGGTCACCGGCCGTGCCACCTGCTGGAGTTCGCGGGTGAGCCGGGTCGGCACGTCCCGTTCGCCACTCGCCACGAACGCCTTCGGGTCGGCCACCCGCCAGGTGAGGTCGGCGGTGGCGCCGAAGGAGAACGCGTCGTCGTCGCTGGGCAGTTCGAGCTCCAGCTGGACCGGGTGGCTGCCCATGTCCACCTCGTAGACGGAGGTGTAGCGACGGGTCGCGGCCTCCGTACGGCTCGGGCGGTGCGGCGGCATGAAGACGTCGTACGAGCCGCCCGCGGTGACGAACACCAGGGCGTGGTCGATCGCGCCGATCGTGCGGCGTGCGGTGTAGTCGAACCGCGAGATCGGACGGACGGTCAGCACGGGGTCGACCAGTGCGGTGTGCCGGTCGGCGTGCTGGGTCCACTCCGGCGGGCGGCGGAAGTCCGCCATGGGGCAACTCCTCGTTCTACCTGGGGTGGTTCAGGTGTTCGTGGCTGAATGCAGCAGGGTGAGGAAGTGGTCGGCCGTACGCGGGCCGTCGTTCTCGGCGCGCAGCACGCGCAGTTCGTATGCGAGGCGTTTGCGGTCGTCCGCGGTGACGACCAGCGCGGGGAGCAGGAACTCCAGCGCCAGGGCGGCGTCCGCCCGTCGCTCGGCGACGTACAACCAGGTGCGCAGGGCGTTCAGCGCGGGCCGGGTGTGCGTGCGGTCATTGAGCGCGGTGCGCCACAGGGTGGCCATGTCACGGGCGGTGTCCGCCTCGTACATGCCGGTTTCCGCGTACCAGCCGACCAGCGCTCCCTCCTCGTCGTTGGAGCAGGCGCGGACGAAAGCGGCCAGGGCGAGGTCGCGTACGGCCGGTGAGTCCTGGTACAGCAGCCGTACGAACTCGGCCAGCACCTCTCCGCCACTGTGCCCGGCGGACAGCAGCAGGGCGGCGGACTCGGTGAGGTTGTCGCGCTCCACTTCACTGCTGGCGTCGACCCCTGCTCGGGTGGCCAGTGCGCCGAGTGCCGGTCCGGCCAGGTCGGGGCGGAGCGGAGCGAGCTGGCCGAGGGCGCGAATGGCCGTCCAGCGACGGGCGGCACGCGGGTCGGAACACCACTGGGTGAGCAACCGCATCAGGGCGGGTGCGCCGAGGACCTGAGCGAGTGTGAGGGTGTTCGCCGCGATGATGCGCGGACCGAACGAACGGGAGGTCGCCCAGCTGTCGACCAGGAGGGCCATGGTCGAAGCCAGGTCGGCGTCGGCGAGCAGCGCGGTCGCCGCGGCGGCGCGTGTTCGCACCAGCGGGCGGCCGTCGCGGGCGAGCTGTTTCAGCCATTCGACCAGCGCCGGACGCGCCGACGGATGGCCGGTCCACACTTCGGTCAGCAGAACCCGAGGGGTTCTTTCGTCGAGGAACCCGGCTACGAACTGCGGGATCGGCCCCCAGTCGGTCGACTCCTGCCGTACCTCTCCGACGGCCCGTGCGAGCGTCAGTCGGTCTTCGGCAGCCGGTCCGAACACCGGAATCTCCGGCGGAAGTTCGGGGTTCTGCAGTCGCTGGAAGTGCACGAACAGCTTGTCGGCCAGCTCGGCGGCGAGGACATAGGGGGCCTGGTCGAAGACAGCGAGCGAGATGAGGAACGCCTTGTCCCGCAGTCCTGTCGCCGGGTCGCCGAGCCAGTCGCGGCACTGCTTCTCGACCGCCGCCTGCCCGAAGTCCGCGAGCCCTGCCAACGCCTCCCGGCTGCCGTCGTAAGTTGCCAGCGTCTCGGCGAACGCGGCGGCCTCGGCCGGCCGGCGGTCGGTGGCCGCCAGGAAGCCGCCGACCGGATCCAGGGCGAGCAGGGCGTCGACGTCGTCCGGTCTGCGGCGGCCGAGGAGTGCCCGCACGATCTCCGGCGCGGTAGGCGGTGTCCAGCGGCAGGGCGTGACACCGGGCAGGTGCGGCGAGCTCTCGACGGTGACGACGAGGTAGCCGTCCACCTTGACGAGCTGGTCGCGGGCGGCGAACAGGTGAGTGTCACGTAACGGCCGGTTGCGGCTGAGGGGCAGATCGCGGAGGACGTGCCCACCGGGGCGGGTGAGCTGCGTGCTCAGGGCCGCGGGGGCTGTCTCCGGGCTCAGGGCGTGGATGCCCGACGTACCGCCCAGGCGGTGCAGCAGCATCAGGGCGGCGGCGTAACGGCCGGTGGCGTGTGCGCCGGACAGGATCAGCACTCGCTCCTCGCGCAGCCGCTCAAGGGCGGATGTGAAAGCGGGGCCGTCGGCGAAGACCTCGGCGAGTTCCTTCAGCCTGTCGGGGGGAATCTCACCGGAAGCGTTCGGGGTGGCTCCCGGTGCGCCGTGGTAGTGGTGTTCGGTACGGCCCCCCAGGTAGACGTCGCCGCCGACCTGCCCGCCGGACACTCCGTGCTGCGCACCGCCGACCAAGCTGCCGCCGAAGCGGGTGTCGTCACCGAGGAAGAACCCGGGTGTGTGCGCGAACAGTTCACGCTGCGCGGCCCGCGCCTCCTGGGAGTGATCCGCTTCCGGTTCCAGGTCCGTGTCGCTGGGCAGCCCCTCCGGAGAGTCGGGAGCCTCCGGGGATGCCTGGTCGGGTTCCGCGTTCGGGGACGCCGTCACGACTCCCCGCCCGTCGTTCCGCCGAGGTGCACGTCCCCGGTGACCCGGCCGCCGGAGACGCCGTGCTGGTCCCCGCCGACGAGGCTGCCGCCGAAGCGGGGCGAGCCGCTGCCGAAGTGGAAGACGGCGCCTCCGGTGGGCGCGGGGGGCTGCGGCTCAGGTGCGTCCGGTGCCGGTGTGCCGGGCGCGGGCGCCTCCCGCGCCGGCGGCCGGGCGGCCGGTGCCCCCGGTTCCGGGACGTCCCCCGGCGTGCCCGGCACCGGGGCTTGGCCCGTGCCACCGCGGTCCTCGCCGGTGTGCGGCACCGGCCCGTGGAGCCAGGCGCGCAGCGGACCGTTCTTGCTGGTCAGGGTCACCGGGTGGAAGTCGGCGGCGCGGACGCCGTGGTGGTCGTGGCGCACGATTCCCGCGTGCACGCCCTCCGACACGCACAGCGCGAAGCCGTTGTCCCGTTCCCGCAGGGCGGCGCGCAGCAGCGGGGCGTCGAGCAGCCGGCAGGCGTGGTTGAGGTCGGAGCCGACCCACCCCCCGTGCTCGTCCACGGCCACGTACCCGTCGGCGACCACGCCCCGCAGCCGGATCTGCGCCGAGCTCGACGCGCGCCGGTTGTAACCGTGCAGCTGGGCGGGCACCTCGGTGAGCAGCGTCCGCAGCAGCGCCGGCACGGACGCGCCCGCGTCGATCAGCTCCATGACGGAGTCGCCGCGGTCGGCCCGCCGCCGCAGGGTCTCGTCGACACCGGCGCTCTCCAGGGCACGGTCGGCGATGTCGTAGAGCACCCGCCGCAGATACGCCTGCTCCACGTCGTCCCGGTCGCTGTACTTCTCGATGTCGAGCAGGAGCATCGTCCGGCTCACGGGATCGTTCATGGTCGCCTCTCGGGTCGTGCCGTGGTGGTCGGGCCGCGCCGTCAGCAGCGTGGCGCGCGGGGCTGCGGGGGCGTGAGGACGGATGACCCACTCGGACTGTGACCGTGTGCACAGACGGCGCCCGGGCCCGCGGCCGGCGCCGTGCGCGGGCCGCTCACTCCGGCGCCTCCGCCCGCGCGATCCGGCGCAGCACGTCCGGTCGTACGATCACCAGCGCCCGGCGGCCGGTGCGGACCACATCGCGTTCCCGCAGGTCCTTCAGGAGCCGCTGCACCGCCTCGCGCGACGCGCCCACCGAGCCGGCCAGCTCCTGCTTGCTCAGCGGTACGGCCAGCTCGACACCGTCACCGGTGCGGCGGCCGTGGGTGCGGGCGAGGTCGAGCAGCAGGGTCGCGAACCGTTCGCGGACGGACAGGGAGGCGAACTCCAGCCGGCGCCGGTCGGCGGCGCGGGTGCGGTCCGAGGTGAGTCCGAGCAGGGCGAACGAGACGGCGGGGGAGTCCGCCAGGAACTGCGTGAAACGCTCGCGCTGGACGGCCACGGCCCGTACCCGTTCCAGTGTCGTCACGGTGGCCGAGCGGGTCCGGCCGGTCAGCGCGGCCGACTCGCCGATGACGTCACCCGGCCCGCGCAGCGCGAGCAGGGCTTCGTAGCCGTTCGCGGCCGCCGCGGTGACCTTCGTCCAGCCGTCCACGACGAACAACACGTGCGCGGACGGCTCCCGCTGGCGCAGGAGCACGGCCCGGGGCGCGAAGTCCAGCCCGTGGCCGAGCGCGAGCAGCGCGGCCCGGTCCGCCCTTTCCAGCCGGGCCAGGAACGGCACCCGGTCGTCGAGTCCGTCGTCCCCCGGTGTGTCCTCCGGTGCCCCGGCCGGCGTCTGCCTCGGTAACGCGTGCGGTATGTCCCCCGTCATCCAACCTCGCCCCCAAGCGGAACAGCGACCGCTCAACGTACAGAGGCGGCGGGCCGCGCGGGACGGGAACGGGCGGGATTCACGCGGAAGGGCCACGGGCCCTCCACGAGGAAGCGGGACATGTCCGGCGTGTCGGGGCGCACTCCATTTGTTTTGACCGAAGTCCGTGAGGTAGGTACGCTCAGACCTTGTGCCTGGGGTGTGCCCTGGCTCTCGTGCGTGCCTTCAAACCGCATGGCGAGCTGTGAACGGCCACCGTAAATCCGTGCCCCTTTCGCCTCACGGCGGGAGCGGGAGTCTGCGGGATTCGACACACCCGACCGCGTGGGTCGGAGAAGTTCCAGGTTAGCTGTACCTATCGGCACACAGAAACCGGAGAAGTAGTGCCTACGATCCAGCAGCTGGTCCGTAAGGGCCGGCAGGACAAGGTCGAGAAGAACAAGACGCCCGCACTCGAGGGTTCCCCTCAGCGTCGTGGCGTCTGCACGCGTGTGTTCACGACCACCCCGAAGAAGCCGAACTCGGCCCTCCGTAAGGTCGCGCGTGTGCGTCTGACCAGCGGCATCGAGGTCACGGCCTACATTCCGGGTGAGGGACACAACCTGCAGGAGCACTCCATCGTGCTCGTGCGCGGCGGCCGTGTGAAGGACCTGCCGGGTGTTCGATACAAGATCATCCGTGGCTCCCTCGACACCCAGGGTGTCAAGAACCGCAAGCAGGCCCGTTCCCGCTACGGCGCCAAGAAGGAGAAGTAAGAATGCCTCGTAAGGGCCCCGCCCCGAAGCGCCCGGTCATCATCGACCCGGTCTACGGTTCTCCTCTGGTCACGTCGCTCATCAACAAGGTGCTGCTGAACGGCAAGCGCTCCACCGCCGAGCGCATCGTCTACGGCGCCATGGAGGGTCTGCGTGAGAAGACGGGCAACGACCCGATCATCACGCTGAAGCGCGCGCTGGAGAACATCAAGCCGACCCTCGAGGTCAAGTCCCGCCGTGTCGGTGGTGCGACGTACCAGGTTCCGATCGAGGTCAAGCCCGGTCGTGCCAACACGCTCGCGCTGCGCTGGCTGGTCGGTTACTCCCGCGCCCGTCGCGAGAAGACCATGACCGAGCGTCTGCTCAACGAGCTTCTCGACGCCTCCAACGGCCTGGGTGCCGCTGTGAAGAAGCGCGAGGACACGCACAAGATGGCCGAGTCCAACAAGGCCTTCGCGCACTACCGCTGGTAGTCGCTACCCACATCGAGACCGAGAGAAGACTGAAGCCTTATGGCTACCACTTCACTTGACCTGGCCAAGGTCCGCAACATCGGGATCATGGCCCACATCGACGCGGGCAAGACGACCACCACCGAGCGGATCCTGTTCTACACCGGTGTGTCCTACAAGATCGGTGAGGTCCACGACGGCGCTGCCACCATGGACTGGATGGAGCAGGAGCAGGAGCGTGGCATCACGATCACCTCTGCTGCCACCACCTGTCACTGGCCGCTCGAAGACGTCGATCACACGATCAACATCATCGACACCCCGGGTCACGTCGACTTCACCGTCGAGGTGGAGCGCTCCCTGCGCGTGCTCGACGGTGCCGTGACGGTGTTCGACGGCGTCGCCGGTGTCGAGCCCCAGTCCGAGACGGTGTGGCGTCAGGCGGACCGCTACGGCGTTCCGCGTATCTGCTTCGTCAACAAGCTCGACCGGACCGGTGCCGAGTTCCACCGCTGCGTCGACATGATCACTGACCGCCTGGGCGCTCAGCCGATCGTGATGCAGCTGCCGATCGGTGCCGAGGCCGACTTCAAGGGCGTCATCGACCTCGTGACGATGAAGGCCCTGGTCTGGTCCGCCGAGGCCACCAAGGGCGAGATGTACGACACCGTCGACATCCCGGACACGCACACCGAGGCTGCCGAGGAGTACCGCGGCAAGCTGCTCGAGGCCGTGGCCGAGAACGACGAAGAGATCATGGAGCTGTACCTGGAGGGCGAGGAGCCTTCCGTGGAGCAGCTGTACGCCGCGATCCGTCGTATCACCATCGCGTCCGGCAAGGGCACCGGCACCACCGTGACCCCGGTGTTCTGTGGCACCGCGTTCAAGAACAAGGGCGTCCAGCCCCTGCTCGACGCGGTCGTGCGCTACCTGCCGTCCCCGGTCGACATCGAGGCCATCGAGGGCCACGACGTCAAGGACCCCGAGGTCGTCGTCAAGCGCAAGCCGTCCGACGAGGAGCCCCTCTCGGCGCTGGCGTTCAAGATCATGAGCGACCCGCACCTCGGCAAGCTCACCTTCGTCCGGGTCTACTCGGGCCGCCTGGAGTCCGGCACCTCGGTGCTGAACTCCGTCAAGGGCAAGAAGGAGCGCATCGGCAAGATCTACCGCATGCACGCCAACAAGCGTGAGGAGATCGAGTCGGTGGGCGCCGGCGACATCGTCGCCGTCATGGGCCTGAAGCAGACCACCACCGGTGAGACGCTGTCCGACGACAAGAACCCGGTGATCCTGGAGTCCATGGACTTCCCGGCCCCGGTCATCCAGGTCGCCATCGAGCCCAAGTCGAAGGGCGACCAGGAGAAGCTCGGCGTCGCGATCCAGCGCCTGGCCGAGGAGGACCCGTCGTTCCAGGTCCACTCGGACGAGGAGACCGGCCAGACCATCATCGGTGGTATGGGCGAGCTGCACCTCGAGGTGCTGGTCGACCGTATGCGCCGTGAGTTCAAGGTCGAGGCCAACGTCGGCAAGCCGCAGGTGGCGTACCGCGAGACGATCCGCAAGGCCGTCGAGCGCGTCGACTACACCCACAAGAAGCAGACCGGTGGTACCGGTCAGTTCGCGAAGGTGCAGATCGGCATCGAGCCGCTCGAGGGCGGCGACACGTCGTACGAGTTCGTGAACAAGGTGACCGGTGGTCGTATCCCGAAGGAGTACATCCCTTCGGTCGACGCCGGTGCGCAGGAGGCCATGCAGTTCGGCATCCTCGCCGGCTACGAGATGACCGGTGTCCGTGTCATCCTCCACGACGGCGCCTACCACGAGGTCGACTCCTCCGAGCTCGCCTTCAAGATCGCCGGTTCGCAGGCCTTCAAGGAGGCCGCGCGCAAGGCCAGCCCCGTGCTGCTCGAGCCGATGATGGCCGTCGAGGTCACCACGCCCGAGGACTACATGGGCGAGGTCATCGGTGACATCAACTCCCGCCGTGGCCAGATCCAGGCCATGGAGGAGCGGGCTGGTGCCCGCGTCGTGAAGGGCCTCGTGCCCCTGTCGGAGATGTTCGGCTACGTCGGCGACCTCCGCAGCAAGACGTCGGGTCGCGCAAGCTACTCGATGCAGTTCGACTCCTACGCCGAGGTTCCGCGGAACGTCGCCGAGGAGATCATCGCGAAGGCCAAGGGCGAGTAACGCACCGCGTTAACACGCCGTAGGCTTGACTCCGGAGCCTCAAGGGGCATTCCACCGTGAACATGGAGGAATGCCCCGGGTTCCGGGCCTTTACAGCAAAGATCACCTGGCGCCGATGAAGTAAGGCGTACAGAACCACTCCACAGGAGGACCCCAGTGGCGAAGGCGAAGTTCGAGCGGACTAAGCCGCACGTCAACATCGGCACCATCGGTCACATCGACCACGGTAAGACGACCCTCACGGCCGCCATTACCAAGGTGCTGCACGACGCGTACCCGGACCTGAACGAGGCCACCCCGTTCGACAACATCGACAAGGCGCCCGAGGAGCGCCAGCGCGGTATCACCATCTCCATCGCGCACGTCGAGTACCAGACCGAGGCGCGTCACTACGCCCACGTCGACTGCCCTGGTCACGCGGACTACATCAAGAACATGATCACCGGTGCCGCGCAGATGGACGGCGCGATCCTGGTGGTCGCCGCCACCGACGGCCCGATGCCGCAGACCAAGGAGCACGTGCTCCTGGCCCGCCAGGTCGGCGTTCCGTACATCGTCGTCGCCCTGAACAAGGCCGACATGGTGGACGACGAGGAGATCCTGGAGCTCGTCGAGCTCGAGGTCCGTGAGCTCCTCACCGAGTACGAGTTCCCCGGCGACGACGTTCCGGTCGTCCAGGTCTCCGCGCTCAAGGCCCTCGAGGGCGAGCAGCAGTGGGTGGACTCGGTCCTCAACCTGATGAAGGCCGTCGACGAGTCGATCCCGCAGCCGGAGCGCGACGTCGACAAGCCGTTCCTCATGCCGATCGAGGACGTCTTCACGATCACCGGTCGTGGCACCGTCGTCACCGGTCGTATCGAGCGCGGTATCCTCAAGGTCAACGAGACCGTCGACATCATCGGCATCAAGACCGAGAAGACCACCACCACGGTCACCGGCATCGAGATGTTCCGCAAGCTGCTCGACGAGGGCCAGGCCGGTGAGAACGTCGGTCTGCTCCTCCGTGGCATCAAGCGCGAGGACGTCGAGCGCGGCCAGGTCATCATCAAGCCGGGCTCGGTCACCCCGCACACCGAGTTCGAGGCGCAGGCCTACATCCTGTCCAAGGACGAGGGTGGCCGCCACACGCCGTTCTTCAACAACTACCGTCCGCAGTTCTACTTCCGTACGACGGACGTGACCGGCGTCGTGACCCTCCCCGAGGGCACCGAGATGGTCATGCCGGGTGACAACACCGAGATGACGGTGTCGCTCATCCAGCCCGTCGCCATGGAAGAGGGCCTCAAGTTCGCCATCCGTGAGGGTGGCCGCACCGTGGGCGCCGGCCAGGTCACCAAGATCGTCAAGTAAGTTCGCTTGCTTGCGGGTCACCAGCTGACCTGAAGGTCTCCGACCTGGGAGAGGCCCGTACGACTTCGGTCGTACGGGCCTCTTCGTGTTCTCCCCGGGCCCGGTCCCGCGCCGCGTCAACGTGCGTCGGCGAAAACCCACCGTGACGAAGATCCACGCAAGCGGGTTGAACCCGCCGGATGGTGAATCCGACGGCGGGCCGCCCGGAGCGGGTGGCCGCAGTACCGCGAGGGGTGAGCGATGGGCGGACCGTCCGCCGGCCACGGGCCGCAGTACCTGGTCTCCACGCCGGCCGAGAAACGGGCGGCGGCGAAGGCCGTGGAGGACCGCATCGAGCCGGACACCGGCCGGGCCGGACGGTGGGCGGACGACGAGACCGGGGCCGCCGTGAAGGCGTTCGGCGCAAGGGACGGGGACGGCTGGCTGACGGCCGGAGCACTGCGCGCCGCCCACGAGACCTGGTCCGGGCCGGTGAAGAACCTGCTGGACCGGCTGGGCGCGGAGAAGGACGCGCTGCGGGCCACGAACACCGTGCTGACGAGCGCGGACATCGGCACCGGCGGCGCGCTGCGGCAGCTGTCCGCGCTGGACCGCTACTGACGGGGGCGGCCGCGGATGCCGACGTACCACGAGATCATGACCGCCGACCTCGGCACCCTGACCGCCGCGGCCGAACGCTGGGACGGCATGGCGGGGGAGTTCGCCAAGCAGGAGCGCGCCTACCGGACCGGCGTGTACGGCGTCACCGCCGGCCCCGCGGCCTGGGCGGGCATGAGCGCGGAGGCGGCGCACGGGCGCTTCGCCGTCACGCTGAAGGAGTTCGCCCACGCCCGGACGGAGGCGAAGGCCATCGCCTCGCTCCTGCGGGACGCCCACGCCCAGTTCGTGGAACTGAAGGGGCGGCTGACGGCGGTACGGCGGGAGGCGGCCGCGGTGGGACTGCGCGTCTCGGACCGCGGTCTGGTGGCCGCCGACCCCGGAGCCGGGCACGACGCCGGGGGAGGGCACGAGCCGGACGTCCACTCCTGGCAGGCCCGCATCGACAAGGCGGTCCGTGACGTCACCGACGCCGACACGGGTGTGCGGACCGCGCTCACGGCGGTGGTCGTCGACTCCGACCCGCTGGCCGGGGGCCGGGGCTTCAACGGCAGGGCGATGGGGGACGTCGAGAAGTACGAGGCGGTGGAGGCCGACCGGCTCCTGGCCCGCCTGAGCCGGGGCGCACACCTCTCGGACCGCGAACTCGCCGAACTGGAGAGGGCGTTTCGTGACAACGCCGCCGACGTGGAGTTCTCCCGCACGCTCCTGGACGGCCTGGGAGCCGACGGCACGATCCGGCTGACGAACCAGCTGAACGACCTCCTCCAGGTGCGAGGCGGGCCGAGCGGTGCGTCCCTGCGGGCCTGCTCCGCGATCGAGACCGGTCTGGCGGACTCCCTGGCCACGGCGGCGCGGGACACCCACTCGGAGTGGTACCGGCGGTGGCGGGCGGAGATGCGGGAGGCGGGGGTCGAGCGCGCCGCCACGGCCGCGCAGGGCGCCCGCCTGGACCAGGCGGTGGGCTACCAGTCCCTGGTGACGCTGATGCGGCACGGGCACGGCTACGCGCCGGGCATGCTGGAGGACCTCACCGACGACATGATCGCCGCGGAACGCCGGGAGCCCGGGATCTGGCGGCTGAAGGGCACCTACGCCGGCCGGCACGACGGCTGGTTCGCCAACGACCCGGTGGACGGCGCGCTCGGGCTCATGAGCCGGGATCCGGGGACGGCGGCGCACTATCTGTCCGACGAGGCCCGCATGACGTACCTGATGAAGGACCGGGACTGGGACGTCACGCTGCACGTGCGGGAGGGTCCGACGGCCACCCGGTACGTGGCCGGGCCCGACGCGGACGACCGGGCGGGCCTCGGGGCGGCGCTCCAGGCCGCGGCCACGGGGATCGACCCGTCGGACAGGCGCGCGCACTACGTCTCCCACGGCGCGCCGAACGAGACGGTCTTCCGGTCCGCGCTGCACCAACTCGCCGACCGGGGCGACGAGTTCCCTCCGTCCCTACGGCGCCCGATGGCGGCCATCCTGGTCAACCACGGTGCGACGGTCCACGCGTCCATGAGCGAGATCGACATCGCCCACTCCCCACTGGACCAGGGCGAACTCTTCGAGGTGACGAAACAGGTGTCCAAGGACGAGGGGGCGTACGGGGCGCTCAACGGGGGGCTGAACCAGGCGATGGTCTCCACCATCCACGCCGACCACGGCCACTCCGCGGACTCGCTGACGCGGGCCGGCCGCACGGTGGGTTTCCTGGAGGAGGCCCGCCTCCAGGCCCAGGGCGACCCCAAGACCGCCGAGTTCGAGGCGAAGCCGCTCTTCGACAAGGCGATCAGCTACATCCCGGTCGCGAGCGACGACGTCCAGGCCGGCTTCGACTACGTGACGGACCAGTGGCTGGAGGACGAGCAGAAGCGACTGGATGAGAAGCAGGAGGAAGACAATGTTCGGTCCTACACGGTCAGAAACCAGCAGCTGATGGCTCTGGCCCGTGAGTGGTCCAAGGCGAATCGCGCGGACGGCGACTCTCTCTACGATCCGCAGGCTGAGATCCACAGATCTGCGGGCGACGGTATGACCCATGCGCTCGGAGTGTCGGGAGAGCCGCCCAAGTGAACAAGTACCTGCGCACCTCCACAGTGACCTGTGCGCTGCTTGTCGCGGCCTGTGGCCGTCCGGCACACAACGACGTTCCGGACGTTGTCTGCGGGACTCCTGTGAAGCCCGCACTGACGCGGTCCCTCGTCCGCCCGACCGAGCCTTGGCGTGAGTACAGCCGAGTCGACCGATCACAAGGAGTTACGGCGCCGTGCCTGGTGTACTCGGGAAAGAAGGTGCTGCTCAATTTCCGGTTCTCATGGAGGCCGGTGAGGACGGACCTCATGTATTTGGCGAAGGGCACCGGCACCGTCTCGGGTATCAGCGAGCCGCGCAGTCTCGAATCCTCCTACGCGACGCTGGTCGGCAACGACGGTGCCATCTCGCAGACCCCCTGCAAAACCAGAGGCGGCCGTTACTTCACTCTCACCCTGCAGCTGCCGCAGGTCCGGCTCGGGGATCGCAGTCGGCGGGAGGACATCGCGGCGTTCATGCGGGCCTACTTCCCCGCCACCGTCGCCACGCTCGGTTGCGGGACGTAGCCGTGTGCCGGGGTTTGACGTGCGTCACGCTCGGGGTAATCTCTTCGGCTCGATTAGCCAGCGACCCGCCCCATATGGCAGACTGTCCGAGTTGCTCGGTCGAGTGTTGATGCTGCGCGCCTCCCGCCGGGAGGACCGGAAGCGAGTCCCACAGTACTCGTCGCCCTAACTGCCACCACGGCAGCACTGGGGCGGACGTACGGGAATCTTCCGGGAAGTGTGGGCGCATCACCGGCCAGGCGCCCGGTGGGCCCGAGGCCCTCGGTCCGCGGTTCCGGAAGGGCCGTCGCATTCCCCGCAGGGATGTTCGAACAAGGGACATCTGTGTCGGCGGGAGCGCGACACACCCGACCGCGTGGGTCGGAGGAACGACGGCAGCAGAAGGAATCCACCGGGTTCCAGAGCGTTAAAGAGACAGGACTACTGAGTAGCCATGGCGGGACAGAAGATCCGCATCCGGCTCAAGGCCTACGACCACGAGGTCATCGACTCCTCGGCGAAGAAGATCGTCGAGACGGTGACCCGCACTGGTGCGTCGGTCGCGGGCCCGGTGCCGCTGCCCACTGAGAAGAACGTGTACTGCGTCATCAAGTCGCCGCACAAGTACAAGGACTCGCGCGAGCACTTCGAGATGCGCACGCACAAGCGCCTGATCGACATCCTCGACCCCACCCCCAAGACCGTTGACTCTCTGATGCGACTCGACCTCCCGGCCGGTGTCGACATCGAGATCAAGCTCTGAGGGTCGGTGAGCTGAGAATGGCTAAGCAGATCAAGGGCATCCTGGGCGAGAAGCTCGGCATGACGCAGGTGTGGGACGAGAACAACCGTGTTGTTCCGGTCACCGTCGTCAAGGCCGGCCCCAACGTCGTCACCCAGGTCCGTACGAACGATGTCGACGGCTACGAGTCCGTCCAGATCGCTTTCGGCGAGATCGACCCGCGCAAGGTGAACAAGCCCCTCAAGGGCCACTTCGCCAAGGCCGACGTCACTCCCCGCCGCCACCTCGTCGAGATCCGTACCGCTGACGCCAGCGAGTACACCCTCGGCCAGGAGATCACCGCCGAGGTGTTCGAGGCCGGCATCAAGGTCGACGTGACCGGCAAGAGCAAGGGCAAGGGCTTCGCCGGTGTCATGAAGCGTCACAACTTCAAGGGCCTCGGCGCCGGACACGGCACCCAGCGCAAGCACCGCTCGCCCGGTTCCATCGGTGGCTGCGCCACCCCGGGCCGCGTGTTCAAGGGCCTCCGCATGGCGGGTCGCATGGGCAACGAGCGGGTCACCACCCAGAACCTGACCGTCCACGCCGTTGACGCGGAGAAGGGTCTGCTGCTCATCAAGGGCGCGGTTCCCGGTCCGAACGGCGGCCTCGTCCTGGTCCGCACCGCGGCCAAGGGGGCCTGAGGTAACCGATGAGCACTGTTGACATCCTTTCGCCGGCTGGCGAGAAGGCCGGTTCCGTCGAGCTCCCCGCGGAGATCTTCGACGTGGAGAAGATCAGCATCCCGCTGATCCACCAGGTCGTCGTCGCGCAGCTGGCCGCTGCCCGTCAGGGCACGCACAAGACCAAGACCCGTGGCGAAGTCCGTGGTGGTGGCAAGAAGCCGTACCGCCAGAAGGGCACCGGCCGCGCCCGTCAGGGCTCGACCCGTGCGCCGCAGTTCGCCGGTGGTGGCGTCGTGCACGGTCCCGTGCCGCGTGACTACTCGCAGCGCACCCCGAAGAAGATGAAGGCCGCGGCCCTGCGCCACGCCCTCACCGACCGGGCGCGTCACAACCGCATCCACGTCGTCTCCGGCGTGGTCGAGGGCGCGAACCCCAGCACCAAGGCCGCCAAGAGCCTGTTCGGCAAGATCAGCGAGCGCAAGAACCTGCTCCTGGTCGTCGACCGCGCCGATGAGGCCGCGTGGCTGTCCGCCCGCAACCTGCCCCAGGTCCACATCCTGGAGCCGGGCCAGCTGAACACGTACGACGTTCTCGTCTCGGACGACGTGGTCTTCACCCAGGCCGCTTTCGAGTCCTTCGTGTCTGGCCCCAAGGCCGCTGACACCGAAGGGAGCGAGGCCTGATGGCTACGCGTCACCCGAGCATTGCCTCGAAGGCGGCCAAGGCCGCCAAGGCCGCGCGCGTCGCCAAGGCGCGTCGCCACGCCACCGAGGGCAAGAACACCGTCGAGACCCCGCTGAGCAAGTCGTACACGGACCCCCGTGACGTCCTGCTGAAGCCGGTCGTCTCCGAGAAGAGCTACGCGCTCATCGACGAGAACAAGTACACGTTCATCGTCGACCCGAACGCGAACAAGACCCAGATCAAGCAGGCCGTCCAGGCGGTCTTCGACGTCAAGGTCACCGGGGTCAACACGATCAACCGCCAGGGCAAGCGCAAGCGCACGAAGACCGGTTTCGGTCAGCGTGCCGCCACCAAGCGCGCGATCGTGACCCTCGCCGAGGGCGACCGTATCGACATCTTCGGCGGTCCGACCGCGTAAGCGGGTCGGATCGTCCGATATCGGACGAGGACTGAGAAATGGGAATCCGCAAGTACAAGCCGACTACGCCGGGCCGTCGTGGCGCCAGCGTCGCCGACTTCGTCGAGGTCACGCGGTCCACGCCGGAGAAGTCGCTGGTCCGCCCCCTGCACAGCAAGGGCGGCCGTAACAACGCCGGTCGTGTGACCGTTCGCCACCAGGGTGGCGGACACAAGCGCGCCTACCGCGTGATCGACTTCCGTCGTCACGACAAGGACGGCGTGCCGGCGAAGGTCGCGCACATCGAGTACGACCCCAACCGCACCGCGCGCATCGCGCTGCTGCACTACGCCGACGGCGAGAAGCGCTACATCCTCGCCCCGCGCAACCTGCAGCAGGGTGACCGCGTCGAGAACGGTCCCGGGGCCGACATCAAGCCGGGCAACAACCTGGCCCTCCGCAACATCCCGGTCGGTACCACGATCCACGCGATCGAGCTCCGTCCCGGTGGCGGTGCCAAGTTCGCCCGCTCGGCGGGTGCCTCCGTGCAGCTGCTCGCGAAGGAGGGCTCGATGGCCCACCTCCGCATGCCGTCCGGTGAGATCCGCCTGGTCGACGTCCGCTGCCGCGCCACCATCGGCGAGGTCGGCAACGCCGAGCAGAGCAACATCAACTGGGGTAAGGCCGGCCGTAAGCGGTGGCTGGGCGTTCGCCCGACCGTCCGTGGTGTCGTGATGAACCCGGTTGACCACCCGCACGGTGGTGGTGAGGGCCGGACCTCCGGTGGTCGCCACCCTGTGTCCCCGTGGGGCAAGAAGGAAGGCCGTACTCGTTCGCCCAAGAAGGCGTCGAACAAGTACATCGTCCGCCGCCGCAAGACGAACAAGAAGCGCTAAGGACGGGTTGAGATGCCTCGTAGCCTGAAGAAGGGGCCCTTCGTCGACGACCACCTGATCAAGAAGGTGGACGCCCAGAACGAAGCCGGCACCAAGAACGTCATCAAGACCTGGTCCCGCCGCTCCATGATCGTCCCGGCCATGCTGGGCCACACGCTCGCGGTGCACAACGGCAAGACCCACATCCCGGTGTTCGTCACCGAGTCGATGGTCGGTCACAAGCTCGGCGAGTTCTCGCCGACGCGCACCTTCCGGGGTCACGTCAAGGACGACCGGAAGTCGAAGCGCCGCTAACCGCGGATCGCATTCAGACACGTAAGTAACTGAGAGGGACAACCATGGAAGCCAGGGCCCAGGCGCGGTACATCCGCGTTACGCCCATGAAGGCCCGCCGCGTGGTGGACCTTATCCGTGGCATGGATGCCACGGAGGCTCAGGCGGTCCTGCGATTCGCTCCGCAGGCCGCCTCCGTGCCCGTCGGCAAGGTGCTCGACAGCGCCATCGCCAACGCCGCGCACAACTACGACCACACCGACGCCGACAGCCTCTTCATCTCCGAGGCGTACGTCGACGAGGGCCCGACCCTGAAGCGGTTCCGACCGCGTGCCCAGGGCCGTGCCTACCGGATCCGCAAGCGGACCAGCCACATCACCGTGGTCGTCAGCAGCAAGGAAGGAACCCGGTAATGGGCCAGAAGGTTAACCCGCATGGGTTCCGGCTCGGTGTCACGACCGACTTCAAGTCGCGTTGGTACGCCGACAAGCTGTACAAGGACTACGTCAAGGAAGACGTCGCCATCCGTCGGATGATGACGTCCGGCATGGAGCGCGCCGGTATCTCGAAGGTTGAGATCGAGCGCACCCGTGACCGCGTGCGGGTGGACATCCACACCGCTCGTCCGGGCATCGTCATCGGCCGCCGTGGCGCCGAGGCCGACCGCATCCGCGGTGACCTCGAGAAGCTCACGGGCAAGCAGGTCCAGCTGAACATCCTCGAGGTCAAGAACCCCGAGACCGACGCTCAGCTGGTTGCTCAGGCCGTTGCCGAGCAGCTCTCCTCCCGCGTCTCCTTCCGCCGCGCCATGCGTAAGAGCATGCAGTCGGCGATGAAGGCCGGCGCCAAGGGCATCAAGATCCAGTGCGGTGGCCGCCTCGGTGGCGCCGAGATGTCCCGCTCGGAGTTCTACCGCGAGGGCCGTGTGCCCCTGCACACGCTCCGCGCGAACGTGGACTACGGCTTCTTCGAGGCCAAGACGACCTTCGGCCGCATCGGTGTGAAGGTCTGGATCTACAAGGGCGACGTCAAGAACATCGCCGAGGTCCGCGCCGAGAACGCTGCGGCCCGTGCGGGTAACCGCCCGGCCCGTGGCGGTGCAGACCGCCCGGCCCGTGGTGGCCGTGGCGGCGAGCGGCGCGGTCGCAAGCCGCAGCAGGCTGCCGGCGCCGAGGCCCCCAAGGCCGAGGCTCCCGCGTCGGCTCCGGCTGAGAGCACCGGAACGGAGGCCTGACCGAAATGCTGATCCCCCGTAGGGTCAAGCACCGCAAGCAGCACCACCCGAAGCGCAGCGGTATGTCCAAGGGTGGAACGCAGGTTGCGTTCGGCGAGTACGGCATTCAGGCGCTGACCCCGGCGTATGTGACGAACCGTCAGATCGAGGCCGCTCGTATCGCCATGACGCGTCACATCAAGCGTGGTGGCAAGGTCTGGATCAACATCTACCCGGACCGTCCCCTCACCAAGAAGCCTGCCGAGACCCGCATGGGTTCCGGTAAGGGTTCGCCGGAGTGGTGGATCGCCAACGTCAAGCCCGGACGCGTGATGTTCGAGCTGTCGTACCCCAACGAGAAGATCGCCCGTGAGGCGCTCCTTCGCGCGGCCCACAAGCTGCCGATGAAGTGCCGGATCGTCAAGCGCGAGGCAGGTGAAGCGTGATGTCGGCCGGTACCAAGGCGTCCGAGCTGCGCGAGCTGGGCAACGAGGAGCTTCTGGGCAAGCTCCGCGAGGCCAAGGAAGAGCTGTTCAACCTCCGCTTCCAGGCGGCGACCGGTCAGCTCGAGAACCACGGTCGGCTGAAGGCCGTCCGTAAGGACATCGCGCGGATCTACACCCTGATGCGTGAGCGCGAGCTGGGCATCGAGACGGTGGAGAGCGCCTGATGAGCGAGAGCAACGTGACTGAGAACACTGAGGCCCGTGGCTTCCGTAAGACCCGTGAGGGTCTCGTCGTCAGCGACAAGATGGACAAGACCGTCGTCGTCGCCGTCGAGGACCGTGTGAAGCACGCGCTGTACGGCAAGGTCATCCGTCGTACGAACAAGCTCAAGGCACACGACGAGCAGAACGCCGCGGGTGTCGGCGACCGCGTCCTCCTCATGGAGACCCGGCCGCTGTCCGCGACGAAGCGCTGGCGCGTCGTCGAGATCCTCGAGAAGGCCAAGTAATTCCTGCGGGCAAACCCGCAGGTCAGTTCCGCCAGGCTCGGCAGGGGTCCTCGATCTGAGGCCCCTGCCGGGAACCGGCAGACGATCAGGAGATAGACGTGATCCAGCAGGAGTCGCGACTGCGCGTCGCCGACAACACTGGTGCGAAGGAGATCCTTTGCATCCGTGTGCTCGGTGGCTCCGGTCGCCGCTACGCGGGCATCGGTGACGTCATCGTCGCCACCGTCAAGGACGCGATCCCCGGCGGCAACGTGAAGAAGGGTGACGTCGTCAAGGCGGTCATCGTTCGCACCGTCAAGGAGCGCCGCCGTCCGGACGGCTCGTACATCCGCTTCGACGAGAACGCCGCCGTCATTCTGAAGAACGACGGCGACCCTCGCGGCACCCGTATCTTCGGCCCGGTCGGCCGTGAGCTGCGCGAGAAGAAGTTCATGAAGATCATCTCGCTCGCGCCGGAGGTGCTGTAAGCATGAAGATCAAGAAGGGCGACCTGGTCCAGGTCATCACCGGTAAGGACAAGGGCAAGCAGGGCAAGGTCATCGCGGCCTACCCCCGCGAGGACCGCGTCCTGGTCGAGGGTGTCAACCGGGTCAAGAAGCACACCAAGGCCGGTCCGACCGCTCGCGGTTCGCAGGCCGGCGGCATCGTCACGACCGAGGCGCCGATCCACGTCTCCAACGTCCAGCTGGTCGTTGAGAAGGATGGCAACAAGGTCGTCACGCGTGTCGGTTACCGCTTCGACGACGAAGGCAACAAGATCCGCGTTGCCAAGCGGACGGGTGAGGACATCTGATGGCTACCACCACCACTCCGCGTCTGAAGCAGAGGTACCGCGAGGAGATCGCGGGCAAGCTGCGTGACGAGTTCAAGTACGAGAACGTCATGCAGGTTCCCGGCCTCGTCAAGATCGTGGTCAACATGGGTGTCGGCGACGCCGCCCGTGACTCGAAGCTGATCGAGGGCGCGATCCGCGACCTGACCACCATCACCGGTCAGAAGCCGGCCGTCACCAAGGCCCGCAAGTCCATCGCGCAGTTCAAGCTGCGTGAGGGCCAGCCGATCGGTGCCCACGTCACGCTCCGTGGCGACCGCATGTGGGAGTTCCTGGACCGCACCCTGTCGCTCGCGCTCCCGCGCATCCGCGACTTCCGCGGCCTGTCCCCCAAGCAGTTCGACGGCCGTGGCAACTACACCTTCGGTCTCACGGAGCAGGTCATGTTCCACGAGATCGACCAGGACAAGATCGACCGTACCCGGGGCATGGACATCACCGTGGTCACCACGGCGACCAACGACGCTGAGGGCCGCGCGCTCCTTCGTCACCTCGGCTTCCCGTTCAAGGAGGCGTGAGCGAGATGGCGAAGAAGGCTCTGATTGCCAAGGCTGCTCGCAAGCCCAAGTTCGGTGTGCGTGGCTACACGCGCTGCCAGCGCTGCGGCCGTCCGCACTCCGTGTACCGCAAGTTCGGCCTCTGCCGCGTGTGCCTTCGTGAGATGGCTCACCGTGGCGAGCTGCCGGGCGTGACCAAGAGCTCCTGGTAATCCCTGTAATCAGGGATTTCCGGAGCTCTCGGTAAGCATCTGGGTCGGCAGGGGCCCTTCTCCGCATGCCGTAGGCTTGTGGGGTTGGGCGTCTGCCGCGCCCTTACGACTTACTACGCCGTAGGTCCACCGCGCCGCACCCGCCCCGTCTCGGATCGGGGAGAGGGATGGCGCACCAGGAAACCCCGGCGAGAGAGGCCGAAGGCCAATTCATGACCATGACTGATCCGATCGCAGACATGCTTACGCGTCTGCGGAACGCGAACTCGGCATACCACGACTCCGTGACGATGCCGGCATCGAAGATCAAGTCGCACATCGCGGAGATCCTCCAGCAGGAGGGCTTCATCACGGGCTGGAAGGTCGAGGACGCCGAGGTCGGTAAGAACCTCGTTCTCGAGCTGAAGTTCGGCCCGAACCGTGAGCGCTCCATCGCGGGCATCAAGCGGATCTCCAAGCCCGGTCTCCGGGTGTACGCGAAGTCCACCAACCTGCCGAAGGTGCTGGGCGGCCTCGGCGTGGCGATCATCTCCACGTCGCACGGGCTCCTCACCGACAAGCAGGCCGGCAAGAAGGGCGTGGGTGGGGAAGTCCTCGCCTACGTCTGGTAGCGGAAGGGAACGGAGGAAACAGCTATGTCGCGTATTGGCAAGCTCCCCATCACGGTTCCCGCCGGCGTGGACGTCACCATCGACGGCCGTACGGTCTCGGTCAAGGGCCCCAAGGGCTCGCTGACCCACACCGTCGTCGCGCCGATCGACATCGTCAAGGGTGAGGACGGCGTGCTCAACGTCACCCGTCCGAACGACGAGCGTCAGAACAAGGCCCTCCACGGCCTGTCCCGCACGCTGGTGGCGAACATGATCACCGGCGTGACCCAGGGTTACGTGAAGAAGCTCGAGATCAGCGGTGTCGGTTACCGCGTGACGGCCAAGGGCTCGAACCTCGAGTTCGCGCTCGGCTACAGCCACCCGATCGTCGTCGAGGCGCCCGAGGGCATCACCTTCAAGGTGGAGACCCCGACCCGCTTCCAGGTCGAGGGCATCGACAAGCAGAAGGTCGGCGAGGTTGCGGCCAACATCCGCAAGCTGCGCAAGCCCGACCCGTACAAGGCCAAGGGCGTCAAGTACGAGGGCGAAGTCATCCGCCGCAAGGTCGGAAAGGCGGGTAAGTAAGCCATGGCATACGGACAGAAGATCCTCAAGGGCGACGCCTACAAGCGCGCCGCGATCAAGCGCCGTCACATCCGGATTCGCAAGAACCTTTCCGGTACGGCGGAGCGTCCCCGTCTGGTCGTTACCCGCTCCAACCGCCACATCGTGGCGCAGGTGATCGACGACCTCAAGGGCCACACCCTGGCGTCCGCGTCCACTCTGGACGCGTCCGTCCGCGGTGGCGAGGGCGACAAGTCCTCGCAGGCCAAGCAGGTCGGCGCCCTGGTCGCCGAGCGTGCCAAGGCCGCCGGTGTCGAGGCTGTCGTGTTCGACCGTGGTGGCAACCAGTACGCCGGGCGCATCGCCGCCCTGGCGGACGCCGCCCGCGAAGCCGGGCTCAAGTTCTGAGCCTGCCGTAGCTAGCGGAAACAGAGAGAGGTAATTCCAATGGCTGGACCCCAGCGCCGCGGTGGCGGTGCCGGTGGCGGCGAGCGGCGGGACCGGAAGGGCCGTGACGGCGGCGCTGCTGCCGCCGAGAAGACCGCGTACGTTGAGCGCGTCGTCGCGATCAACCGCGTCGCCAAGGTTGTGAAGGGTGGTCGTCGCTTCAGCTTCACCGCGCTGGTCGTGGTGGGCGACGGTGACGGCACCGTGGGTGTCGGTTACGGCAAGGCCAAGGAGGTGCCGGCCGCCATCGCCAAGGGTGTTGAGGAGGCCAAGAAGCACTTCTTCAAGGTCCCCCGTATCCAGGGCACCATCCCGCACCCGATCACGGGTGAGAAGGCTGCCGGCGTCGTGCTGCTCAAGCCCGCGTCCCCCGGTACCGGTGTTATCGCCGGTGGTCCGGTGCGCGCCGTGCTCGAGTGCGCCGGTATCCACGACGTCCTGTCGAAGTCGCTCGGCTCGTCCAACGCGATCAACATCGTGCACGCGACCGTGGAGGCCCTGAAGGGCCTGCAGCGTCCCGAGGAGATCGCGGCCCGCCGTGGTCTGCCGCTCGAGGACGTCGCCCCCGCGGCTCTGCTGCGTGCGCGTGCCGGGGCTGGTGCTGCGTAATGGCTCAGCTCAAGATCACGCAGGTCAAGTCCTACATCGGCAGCAAGCAGAACCACCGTGACACCCTGCGCTCCCTTGGTCTCAAGGGCATCAACACGCAGGTCGTCAAGGAGGACCGCCCCGAGTTCCGCGGCATGGTGCAGACCGTCCGCCACCTCGTGACGGTCGAGGAGGTCGACTGATCATGGCGGAGCAGAACCCGCTCAAGATCCACAACCTCCGTCCCGCCCCGGGCGCCAAGACCGCCAAGACCCGTGTGGGTCGTGGTGAGGCGTCGAAGGGTAAGACGGCCGGTCGTGGTACGAAGGGTACGAAGGCCCGTTACCAGGTTCCGGAGCGCTTCGAGGGTGGCCAGATGCCGCTCCACATGCGCCTTCCGAAGCTGAAGGGCTTCAAGAACCCGTTCAAGACCGAGTTCCAGGTCGTGAACCTCGACAAGCTGGCCGCGCTCTACCCCGAGGGTGGCGAGGTCACCGTCGAGGGTCTGGTGGCCAAGGGCGCCGTTCGCAAGAACAGCCTCGTCAAGGTGCTCGGCCAGGGCGAGATCTCCGTGGCGCTGCAGGTGACGGTCGACGCCGTCTCCGGCTCCGCCAAGGAGAAGATCACCGCCGCCGGCGGTACGGTCACCGAGCTGGTCTGAGTCCCTCGGACTTCTCGATGACGTGAGCGATCCCGACCGGGGATACCCCACAAATGGGGTATCCCCGGTCGGTCGTTCCTAGGGCGGTGCTCTCGCCGGTAAGGTGGCCTGCACTGCCCACTTTCGATGGGTGCCTCCGATGGGGCACCCTGAGCGGCAGTTGACCGTTATCTATTCGTCGAACTTCAAGACCGTCACCCTTGACGCAGTTGCGCGGGGGTCGCAGGAGGCACCGTGCTCACCGCGTTCGCCCGGGCGTTCAAGACGCCCGACCTGCGCAAGAAGCTGCTCTTCACGCTGGCCATCATCGTGGTCTACCGGGTCGGTACCCACATTCCGATCCCCGGCGTCAACTACAAGGCCGTCCAGCAGTGTGTGACCGAGGCGTCGGGCAACCAGGGCCTGTTCGGCCTCGTGAACATGTTCAGCGGCGGTGCGCTGCTGCAGATCACGGTCTTCGCGCTCGGCATCATGCCGTACATCACGGCCAGCATCATCCTTCAGCTGCTGACCGTGGTCATCCCGCGTCTGGAAGCCCTGAAGAAGGAGGGTCAGGCGGGTACGGCGAAGATCACGCAGTACACCCGCTACCTGACCGTGGCGCTCGCCATCCTGCAGGGCACCGGCCTGGTGGCCACCGCCCGCAGCGGTGCGCTCTTCAACGGCTGCTCGGTCGCCACGAGCATCGTGCCGGACCAGGCGATCTTCTCGACGATCACCATGGTGATCTGCATGACCGCCGGTACGGCCGTCGTGATGTGGCTCGGTGAGCTGATCACCGACCGCGGTATCGGCAACGGCATGTCGATCCTGATGTTCATCTCGATCGCCGCGACGTTCCCCTCCGCCCTGTGGGCCATCAAGAAGCAGGGCACCCTGGCCGGCGGCTGGATCGAGTTCAGCACCGTGATCCTGGTCGGCCTGGTCATGGTCGCGCTCGTCGTCTTCGTCGAGCAGGCCCAGCGCCGCATCCCGGTGCAGTACGCGAAGCGCATGATCGGCCGCCGCTCCTACGGCGGAACCTCCACGTACATCCCGCTCAAGGTGAACCAGGCGGGTGTGATTCCCGTCATCTTCGCCTCTTCGCTGCTCTACATTCCGGCACTCGTGGCGCAGTTCGCAGGGGGCAAGTCGGGCTGGAAGACCTGGGTCGAGCAGAACCTGACCAAGGGCGACCACCCGATTTACATCACTTCGTACTTCTTGCTCATCGTTTTCTTCGCGTTCTTCTATGTGGCGATCTCCTTCAACCCCGAGGAAGTCGCCGACAACATGAAGAAGTATGGTGGCTTCATCCCGGGCATCCGGGCTGGCCGACCGACCGCTGAGTACCTCAGCTACGTGCTCAACCGGATCACCTGGCCGGGTTCGCTGTATCTGGGTCTGATCGCTCTCGTACCGACAATGGCGTTGGTGGGCTTCGGGGCAAGCCAGAACTTCCCCTTCGGCGGGACCAGCATCCTGATCATCGTGGGTGTCGGCCTCGAGACGGTGAAGCAGATCGAGAGCCAGCTCCAGCAGCGCAATTACGAAGGGTTCCTCCGCTGATGCGTATCGTCCTCGTCGGGCCGCCGGGTGCCGGTAAGGGAACGCAAGCCGTCCGGCTCGCAGAGAAGCTGGCCGTCCCGCACATCTCCACCGGCGACCTTTTCCGGGCCAACATCAGCCGCCAGACCGAGCTGGGCAAGCTCGCGAAGTCCTACATGGACGCCGGCAACCTGGTCCCCGACGAGGTCACCATCGCGATGGCCAAGGACCGCATGGAGCAGCCGGACGCGGAGAACGGCTTCCTGCTGGACGGCTTCCCGCGGAACGTGTCGCAGGCCGAGGCTCTGGACCAGCTCCTGGAGTCCGAGAACATCACGCTGGACGCGGTCCTGGACCTGGAGGTCCCCGAGGACGAGGTCGTCAAGCGGATCGCCGGCCGGCGCATCTGCCGCAACGACTCCTCGCACGTCTTCCACGTGACGTACAGCCCGCCGAAGCAGGAGGGCGTCTGCGACGTCTGCGGCGGCGAGCTGTACCAGCGCGACGACGACTCCGAGGAGACGGTCCGCAAGCGGCTGGAGGTCTACCACACGCAGACCGAGCCGATCATCGACTACTACAAGGCGCAGGGCCTGGTCGTGACGATCTCCTCCCTGGGGCCCGTGGACGAGATCACGCAGCGGGCGCTGGAGGCACTCAAGCGCGAGAAGGCCGAGAACAAGTAGATCGCGGTCCTTCCGGCCGCGGTGCCCTCCCCGGGCGCCGCGGCCGTAGTGTTGTACAGGTAACCCAGTCGACCCAGGTGACGGAGAGCGCAGGCCCCCATGGTGCAGATCAAGACCCCCGAGCAGATCGCCAAGATGCGTGCGGCGGGCCTGGTCGTCGCCGCCATCCACGCGGCCACGCGTGAGGCCGCGGTCCCGGGCGCCAGCACCAAGGATCTGGACGAGGTCGCCCGCAAGGTGCTGGCCGAGCACGGCGCGAAGTCGAACTTCCTGGGCTACGGCGGCTTCCCGGCGACGATCTGCACTTCGGTCAACGACGTGGTCGTGCATGGCATCCCCTCCGACGACGTCGTCCTCAAGGACGGCGACATCATCTCCATCGACTGCGGCGCGATCGTCGACGGCTGGCACGGCGACGCCGCGTACACCGCGTTCGTGGGCTCCGGTCACGCCCCGGAGCTGGTCGAGCTCTCCCGGGTGACCGAGGAGTCGATGTGGGCCGGCATCGCGGCCATGAAGCAGGGCAACCGCCTGGTCGACATCTCCCGGGCGGTCGAGACGTACATCCGCCGCCAGCCGAAGGCCGGCGGCGGTCGCTACGGCATCATCGAGGACTACGGCGGCCACGGCATCGGCACCGAGATGCACATGGACCCGCACCTGCTGAACTACGTCGACCGTCGCCGGGGCAAGGGTCCCAAGCTGGTCCCCGGCTTCTGCCTGGCGATCGAGCCGATGGTGTCCCTCGGCACCCCGCGCACCGAGGTCCTCGAGGACGACTGGACCGTCATCACGACGGACGGCACCTGGTCCTCGCACTGGGAGCACTCGGTCGCCCTCACCGAAGAGGGTCCGCTGGTCCTGACCGCCCCCGACGGCGGCAAGGCCAAGCTCGCGGAGTACGGCGTGACGGCCGCCCCCGACCCGCTGGCCTAGTCCGGACGCCTCGGGGGAGCGGTGTCCCGCATAGGGATCACCCCGATGGGGCAGGCTTCCTCGATTCGCCTTTCCGGGTGCGCCGACGTAGACTGACTCGTCGGCTCTCGTGCACCCGCATGTCCGCATGCGCCCGTAAGGGAAATCCAGGGAAATGCCCGAGAGTCGATCAAGGTAGTCGATTCGAAGGGCGAAGCGTGGCCAAGAAGCAAGGTGCCATCGAGATCGAGGGCACTGTCGTCGAGTCTCTGCCGAACGCCATGTTCAAGGTCGAGCTCCAGAACGGCCACCAGGTCCTGGCACACATCAGCGGCAAGATGCGTATGCACTACATCCGCATCCTCCCTGACGACCGGGTCGTGGTGGAGTTGTCTCCTTACGACCTGACGCGTGGCCGGATCGTCTACCGGTACAAGTAGATCTTGCCCGCGCCCCGGAATCTTCCGGTGCGGTGGCACTGACCCGGAGAACCTCACCAATGAAGGTCAAGCCGAGCGTCAAGAAGATCTGCGACAAGTGCAGGGTGATCCGCCGTCACGGTCGGGTCATGGTCATCTGCGAGAACCCGCGCCACAAGCAGCGCCAGGGCTGACGCACGACCGATCCCTCTGCATCCATCGCAGAGATTCGCGCGACGCAAGCTGAATATGTTCATACGCAGAGCCCGAGCCATTGGCTCGACACCCTCGGTTCGGAGGCCGAGGACCCGGTTCGTACCTGGTACGGCGGCCGGGAGCCGGCTCTGTGGAAGACCTCCGAAGATTCACCAGGAGCCATTGAATGGCACGCGTTTCCGGTGTTGACATCCCGCGCGAAAAGCGCGTGGAGGTCGCCCTCACCTACGTGTTCGGCATCGGCCGGACCCTCTCCCAGCAGACGCTGGCCGAGACCGGTATCGACCCGAACACTCGCGTCCGTGACCTCAGCGAAGAGCAGCTGGTCGCGATCCGCGAGTACGTCGACAGCAACATCAAGACCGAGGGTGACCTCCGTCGCGAGATCCAGGCCGACATCCGCCGCAAGGTCGAGATCGGTTGCTACCAGGGTCTCCGTCACCGTCGCGGTCTGCCCGTCCGCGGTCAGCGCACCAGCACCAACGCTCGTACCCGCAAGGGCCCGCGTCGCGCCATCGCCGGCAAGAAGAAGCCGGGCAAGAAGTAGTCCGCAGCGGACACCTGTCCACGGTCTTCGCTGTAGGACCGACCACCTCCCGTAGGAGTTAGTAGATGCCCCCCAAGGGACGTCAGGGCGCTGCCAAGAAGGTGCGCCGCAAGGAAAAGAAGAACGTCGCTCACGGCCACGCGCACATCAAGAGCACGTTCAACAACACGATCGTTTCGATCACGGACCCGTCCGGCAACGTGATCTCCTGGGCCTCCGCCGGCCACGTCGGCTTCAAGGGCTCCCGGAAGTCCACGCCGTTCGCCGCGCAGATGGCCGCCGAGTCGGCTGCCCGCCGCGCCCAGGAGCACGGCATGCGCAAGGTCGACGTGTTCGTCAAGGGCCCGGGCTCCGGTCGTGAGACCGCGATCCGCTCCCTGCAGGCCACGGGCCTCGAGGTCGGCTCCATCCAGGACGTCACCCCGACCCCGCACAACGGTTGCCGTCCGCCGAAGCGTCGTCGCGTCTGACGCACGGCAGGCACGGGATTCCGGGCGGTACCACCTCGCAAGAGGTCGTACCGCCCGTACCCTTGCAGTACCCGCACCTGTCATGGGTGCGGCCACCGTCGGACGTCAAATAGCGGGCGTCCACGAATGAAGGATCTGATTCACACATGCTGATCGCTCAGCGCCCCTCGTTGACCGAAGAGGTCGTCGACGAGTTCCGCTCCCGGTTCGTGATCGAACCGCTGGAGCCGGGCTTCGGCTACACCCTCGGCAACTCTCTCCGTCGCACCCTCCTCTCGTCGATCCCCGGCGCTGCTGTCACCAGCATCCGCGTCGACGGTGTCCTGCATGAGTTCACCACCGTGCCGGGCGTCAAGGAGGATGTCACCGACCTGATCCTCAACATCAAGCAGTTGGTCGTCTCCTCGGAGCACGACGAGCCGGTCGTGATGTACCTGCGCAAGCAGGGCCCGGGTCTGGTCACCGCCGCCGACATCGCGCCCCCGGCCGGTGTCGAGGTGCACAACCCCGACCTGGTCCTCGCCACGCTCAACGGCAAGGGCAAGCTGGAGATGGAGCTGACCGTCGAGCGCGGTCGCGGCTACGTCTCCGCCGTGCAGAACAAGCAGGTGGGCCAGGAGATCGGCCGTATCCCGGTCGACTCCATCTACTCGCCGGTCCTGAAGGTCACGTACAAGGTCGAGGCCACGCGTGTCGAGCAGCGGACCGACTTCGACAAGCTGATCGTCGACGTCGAGACGAAGCAGGCCATGCGTCCGCGTGACGCCATGGCGTCGGCGGGCAAGACCCTGGTCGAGCTGTTCGGTCTCGCCCGCGAGCTGAACATCGACGCCGAGGGCATCGACATGGGCCCGTCCCCCACGGACGCCGCCCTGGCCGCCGACCTGGCGCTGCCGATCGAGGAGCTCGAGCTCACCGTTCGGTCGTACAACTGCCTCAAGCGCGAGGGCATCCACTCCGTGGGTGAGCTCGTGGCTCGTTCCGAGGCCGACCTCCTGGACATCCGCAACTTCGGTGCGAAGTCCATCGACGAGGTCAAGGCGAAGCTGGCCGGCATGGGCCTGGCCCTGAAGGACAGCCCGCCCGGATTCGACCCCACGGCCGCCGCCGACGCCTTCGGCGCCGACGACGACGCGGACGCGGGTTTCGTGGAGACCGAGCAGTACTGATCCGGTACTGCGCGTGTCTCAGCTCCGGGGCTCGTAGGAGCCCCGGATCTCCGACAGACAACCGTCTGCTCGGATACTGACTCCGGTACCTGACACGGCCGGGGCAGACACACAGGAGAAGAACCATGCCGAAGCCCACCAAGGGTGCCCGTCTGGGCGGCAGCGCCGCGCACGAGAAGCTGCTCCTCGCGAACCTGGCGAAGAGCCTCTTCGAGCACGGCCGCATCACCACCACCGAGGCGAAGGCCCGCCGCCTGCGCCCGTACGCCGAGCGTCTGGTCACCAAGGCGAAGAAGGGCGACCTTCACAACCGCCGTCAGGTGCTCCAGGTCATCACGGACAAGAGCATCGTCCACACGCTCTTCGCCGAGATCGGCCCGCGCTACGAGAACCGTCCCGGTGGCTACACCCGCATCACCAAGATCGGTAACCGCCGTGGCGACAACGCGCCCATGGCCGTCATCGAGCTGGTCGAGGCGCTGACGGTGCAGCAGAAGGCCGTCGGTGAGGCCGAGGCCGCCACCAAGCGTGCGGTCAAGGAGGCCGACGAGGCCCAGGTCGAGGAGACCAAGGCCGAGGACGCCGTCGAGGCTCCGGCCGAGGAGTCCAAGGACGCCTGAGGCTCTGCCTGACACGGGAAGCGGGTCCGCCCTTCGGGGCGGGCCCGCTTTCCCGTTCCCCGAAGGCCACGGCTTTCCGAGGGGCACGGCCCTGAGAGGATTCCCACGTGAGTGACGAAGTACAGCCCGGTCATGTCCGCGTCCGCCTCGACCTGTCCTACGACGGCGGAGACTTCCACGGCTGGGCCAAGCAGGCCGGCGGCCGGCGGACCGTGCAGGGTGAGATCGAGGACGCCCTGCGCACGGTGACCCGGTCGAAGCGGACGTACGAGCTGACCGTCGCCGGGCGGACCGACGCGGGCGTCCACGCGCGCGGGCAGGTGGCGCACGTCGACCTGCCGGCCGAGCTGTGGGCGGAGCACCGGGAGAAGCTGCTGAAGCGGCTCGCCGGGCGGCTGTCGAAGGATGTGCGGGTCTGGCGGCTCACCGAGGCGCCGGCGGGCTTCAACGCCCGGTTCTCGGCGATCTGGCGCCGGTACGCGTACCGGGTGACGGACAACCCCGGTGGCGTCGACCCGCTGCTGCGCGGTCATGTGCTCTGGCACGACTGGCCGCTCGACGTGGCCGCCATGAACGAGGCGGCCCGGGCGCTCGTCGGCGAGCACGACTTCGCCGCCTACTGCAAGAAGCGGGAGGGGGCGACCACCATCCGCACCCTCCAGGAGCTGAGCCTGGTGCGCGGGGCGGACGGCGTGGTCACGGCGACGGTCCGGGCGGACGCGTTCTGCCACAACATGGTGCGCTCGCTGATCGGCGCCCTGCTGTTCGTCGGGGACGGGCACCGCGGGCCGGAGTGGCCCGGGAAGGTGCTGGCCGCCGGTGTCCGGGACTCCGCCGTGCACGTCGTACGACCGCACGGGCTGACCCTGGAGGAGGTCGGCTACCCCGCCGACGAACTGCTCGCCGCGCGCAACAAGGAGGCGCGGAACAAGCGCTCGCTTCCGTCGGCGGGGTGCTGCTGAGCTACCGGTTCACCGCCGCGGAGGCCTGGGCCTGACCGCGGCGGTGTATCTGGTTCACGGTGAACTGCGCCAGGTCGTTGCCGGTGCGGAAGACCTTGGTGTCCTTCGTGGTGACGTTCTTGCCGTCGGTGAAGCCGCTGATCGTGAAGTAGGCGTAGCGGCCGTAGGCGTTCGTCGTGGTGCGGCAGATCGCGGCGTCGCAGAAGTTCTTGACGCCCTTGCCGGACAGGGCGTTCACCAGGCTCTTCTTGCCGCTCGCCTGGGCCTTGGCCTTCGTGGCCCGCGCCGAGTCGTCGAAGACGGCGACGCCGACGGTGACCGCGATGCCGTCGGTGCTGTAGGTCACGCGCATCAGACGGGTGCAGCCGTTGGCCGTCAGGACCTTCGGCAGATTGCCGCCGGCCGCCGAGGCGCAGTTCTTGGTGTCGGCCGTGGCGCCCTTCTTGTAGACGACGTCGCCCATGGTCAGCCGTGTGCCCGGGAAGAGGGTGTCGGGGCTGAGCGGGGCGGTGTCCTTCTTGGCGCTGGATATGAAGTCCTTCGGGTCCAGCGGCGGCGGGGCGCTGGTGGGTTCGAAGGACGGCGCGGCGCTGCCCGAGGCGGGCAGGGAGGCACTGGCGGGCAGGTTGCTGGGGCCCGCCGTCGGGTTGTCGTCGTTCGCGGAGACGACGGCCATCGCGACGGCGGTGCCGATCGCGATCGTGGCGAGCGCGCCAGCGCCGATGAACAGCACCCGGCGGCGCTTGTTGCGCGTCTCCGAGGCCTCCGCGAGAGCGGCCCAGTCAGGAGTCCCGTCGTCGCTTGCGCTGTTCCACGGCTGCTGCTGGGAATTAGGTTTCCAGGGATCCCACTGAGACTGGGGACCCCCCTGCCCGTAACTCATGGGGCGCATCTTAGACGGGGGGCGCGGGATGCAGGCGCGCGTCCGCCGGAGTGCCACCTTTGTCCCCGGACGCGGTGTCGCGAGGACTCGTTTTGACCCTTCCGGGGCTGCCCAGGTAACCTACTTCTTCGTTGTGTATTGGCTTGCTCATTCTCACGGGACGGGCCCTTACACCGGTCCACCGGGCCGATGACCAGCGATCAGCACGCGGTTGCGTCACCGCAGTGCGGTCGAGGCTGTCGTGATCGTTTCGGTGACCTGTTCAGGACCATTCACTCGAAGCGAAGGCTACGAACCGTGCGTACGTACAGCCCCAAGCCCGGCGATGTGACGCGCCAGTGGCACGTCATCGACGCTCAGGACGTCGTCCTGGGTCGTCTCGCCACCACCGCAGCGACCCTTCTCCGGGGCAAGCACAAGCCGATCTACGCCCCCCACGTCGACGCTGGTGACTTCGTCATCATCATCAACGCGGACAAGGTGCACCTGTCCGGCAACAAGCGGACCCAGAAGATGGCGTACCGCCACTCCGGCTACCCGGGTGGTCTGCGCTCCGTCCGTTACGACGAGCTCCTCGACAAGAACCCCGAGAAGGCCATCGAGAAGGCCGTCAAGGGCATGCTCCCCAAGAACACGCTGGGCCGTCAGATGCTCTCGAAGCTGAAGGTCTACAAGGGTGACCAGCACCCGCACGGCGCGCAGCAGCCGCAGCCGTTCGAGATCACCCAGGTCGCGCAGTAACACCGGCCAGACCAAACCAAGCCAAGAGAATCTGAGGAATAACCGTGGCTGAGACCACTGCCGAGCAGCCGCTCGAAGAGACCGAGCTCGTCGACATCGACAGCTACACCACTGAGTCCGAGGTCCCCGTCGAGGGCGAGTACACCTCGGAGTCCATGGCCTCCCGCTTCGGCGAGCCCCAGCCGGCCGCCGGCCTGGGTCGCCGCAAGAACGCCATCGCCCGCGTCCGGATCGTTCCGGGCACCGGCAAGTGGAAGATCAACGGTCGCACCCTCGAGGACTACTTCCCGAACAAGGTGCACCAGCAGGAAGTCAACGAGCCCTTCAAGGTGCTCGAGCTCGAGGGTCGTTACGACGTCGTCGCCCGCATCGCCGGTGGCGGTGTCTCCGGTCAGGCCGGTGCGCTCCGTCTCGGTGTCGCCCGCGCCCTGAACGAGGCCGACGTCGACAACAACCGCGGCGCCCTGAAGAAGGCCGGCTTCCTCAAGCGCGACGACCGTGCGGTCGAGCGCAAGAAGGCCGGTCTGAAGAAGGCCCGCAAGGCCCCGCAGTACAGCAAGCGCTAAACAGCAGCTGCCTGCTCGTACTCCGAACGCCCCGGCGGCACGCCACTTGTGCCGCCGGGGCGTTCGTTTATCCCCGTCAAGGGCGTATAACGACACAAGACGCTCAAAGGCTTGTGTGATCGGATCTCGTGGCGTCTGCCATCATTCCGGCAGCAAGGACGCTTCCTCAGGAGGACAAGTGGGACGACTCTTCGGCACGGACGGCGTGCGCGGTGTCGCCAACGCGGATCTGACGGCCGAGATGGCGCTCGGCCTGTCCGTCGCGGCGGCGCACGTGCTGGCCGAGGCGGGTACCTTCGAGGGCCACAAGCCGACGGCGGTGGTCGGACGGGACCCGCGTGCGTCCGGGGAGTTCCTGGAGGCGGCCGTGGTGGCGGGCCTCGCCAGCGCGGGCGTGGACGTCCTCCGGGTCGGTGTGCTGCCGACGCCGGCCGTCGCCCACCTCACCGGCGCGCTCGGCGCCGACCTCGGTGTGATGCTCTCCGCCAGCCACAACGCCATGCCGGACAACGGCGTCAAGTTCTTCGCCCGCGGCGGCCACAAACTCGCCGACGATCTGGAGGACCGGATCGAGGCGGTGTACGAGTCCCACCGGCACGGCGAGCCCTGGCAGCGGCCGACGGGCGCCGGGGTCGGCCGGGTGCGGACCTACGGCGAGGGCTTCGAGCAGTACGTCACGCACCTCCTGTCGGCGCTGCCCAACCGGCTCGACGGACTGAAGATCGTCCTGGACGAAGCGCACGGCGCGGCCTCGGGGGTCTCGCCGGAGGCGTTCTCCCGGGCGGGCGCCGAGGTCGTCACGATCGGTGCCGAGCCGGACGGGCTCAACATCAACGCCGGGTGCGGGTCGACCCACCTGGACAAGCTGAAGGCCGCCGTCATCGAGCACGGTGCGCACTTCGGCGTCGCGCACGACGGTGACGCGGACCGCTGCCTGGCCGTGGACCACACCGGTGCGGAGGTCGACGGCGACCAGATCCTCGCCGTGCTCGCGCTGTCGATGCGCGAGCGCTCCGCCCTGCGGGCCGACACGGTCGTCGCCACGGTGATGTCCAACCTGGGCTTCAAGCTGGCGATGGAGCGCGAGGGCATCCGGTTCGTGCAGACCGGCGTCGGCGACCGGTACGTGCTGGAGGAGATGAAGGAGCACGGCTACGCCCTGGGCGGCGAGCAGTCCGGGCACGTCATCATCCTCGACCACGCGACGACCGGTGACGGCACGCTGACCGGCCTGCTGCTGGCGGCGCGGATCGCCGAGACCGGCCGTACCCTGCGGGACCTGGCCTCCGTGATGGAGCGGCTGCCGCAGGTGCTGATCAACGTCCCCGACGTGGACAAGTCCCGCGTGCGGACCTCCGCCGACCTCGCCGCCGCCGTCACCGAGGCGGAGCGGGAGCTGGGCGAGACCGGGCGGGTGCTGCTGCGGCCGTCGGGCACCGAGCCGCTGGTGCGGGTCATGGTCGAGGCCGCCGACATCGAGCAGGCCCGGTCGGTGGCCGGGCGGCTCGCCGACGCCGTGAAGTCGGCCCTCGGATAGTTCCGGAGCGAGGGAGCGGGGAACCGCTGCCGGGCCGCGGTTCGTCCGTGGCCCGCGGCGGTTCCCCGTTTCCGTTTCCGGGTGCCTCCCGCCGGTGCGCTACAGCTTGCGCAGCCTCAGCCGCTGGACCTTGTGGTCCGCGCCCTTGCGGACGATCAGGGTGGCCCGGCCGCGGGTGGGGGCGATGTTCTCCACCAGGTTGGGCTTGTTGATCGTGCGCCAGAGCGTGCGGGCGTAGTCGAGGGCCTCCTCCTCCGAGACCTGGGTGTACTTGCGGAAGTACGAGTTGGGGTTCTGGAAGGCGGTCCGGCGCAGCTTCTTGAAGCGGCTGAGGTACCAGCTCTCGATGTCCTCGCCGCTGGCGTCGACGTACACGCTGAAGTCGAAGTAGTCGGCGAGACCGACCCGGGTGCGGCCGTCCTTGCCGGGCAGGGCGGGCTGGAGGACGTTCAGCCCCTCGACGATCAGGATGTCCGGGCGGCGCACGGTGAGCTTCTCGCCCGGCACGATGTCGTAGATCAGGTGGGAGTAGACGGGCGCGGACACCTCGCCCTTGCCGGCCTTGATGTCGGCGACGAAGCGGGTGAGGGCCCGGCGGTCGTAGGACTCGGGGAATCCCTTCCGCGACATCAGGCCGCGGGCCTCCAGCTCCTCGGTGGGCAGCAGGAAACCGTCCGTCGTGACCAGCTCCACGCGCGGGTGCTCGGGCCAGCGGGAGAGCAGCGCCTGGAGCAGACGGGCCACGGTGGACTTCCCCACGGCCACGGAGCCGGCGACCCCTATGACGAACGGGGTGCCGGACTGGGTGCCCTGCTCGCCGAGGAAGGTGTTGAGCGCGCCCCGCAGGCCGTCGGTGGCGCCGACGTAGAGGTTGAGGAGCCGGGAGAGCGGGAGGTAGATGTCCCGCACCTCGTCGAGGTCGATGACGTCGCCCAGACCGCGGAGCTTCTCCACCTCCTCGGCGGTGAGCGGCAGCGGTGTCTTGTCGCGCAGCGCGCTCCACTCGGCACGGGTGAGGTCGACGTAGGGAGTCGCCTCCGGCCTTTGCCGGTGGGCGCTCCGGGGCATCGAGGAGACCGGTGAGATCACAGTCCATTGTTAACGGAGTTTGAACAGGACGGCGGGTGGGGTCCGTCACGCCGCGCGACCTCGCCGCGGGCCCTTCGTACGACGGTGGGAATTTCCGATTTCGGGCAGGGAGAGGCCTGTTCGGAACGATCGCGGGTCGTAGGCTGCGGCACATGTGCGGAATCGTGGGATACGTAGGGTCGCAGTCGGCGCTCGATGTCGTGATGGCCGGGCTGAAGCGGCTGGAGTACCGGGGGTACGACTCGGCGGGTGTCGCCGTGCTCGCGGACGGCGGTCTGGCCGCGGCGAAGAAGGCCGGGAAGCTGGTCAACCTGGAGAAGGAACTGGTCGAACGGCCGCTGCCGACCGGCTCCACGGGCCTCGGCCACACGCGCTGGGCCACGCACGGCGGTCCGACGGACGCGAACGCGCATCCGCACCTGGACAACGCGGGCCGGGTCGCCGTGGTGCACAACGGCATCATCGAGAACTTCGCGGTGCTGCGGGCGGAACTGGCCGAGCGGGGCCACGAGCTGACCTCCGAGACGGACACCGAGGTGGTCGCCCACCTGCTGGCCGAGGAGTTCTCCGGGGCCGCCGACCTGGCGGAGGCGATGCGGCTGGTGTGCCGCCGGCTGGAGGGCGCGTTCACCCTGGTCGCGGTGCACGCCGACGAGCCGGACGTGGTCGTCGGCGCGCGGCGGAACTCCCCTCTCGTGGTGGGCGTCGGCGAGGGCGAGGCGTTCCTGGCCTCCGACGTCGCCGCGTTCATCGCGCACACGCGGTCCGCGATCGAGCTGGGCCAGGACCAGGTGGTGGAGCTGCGCCGCGACGGCGTGACGGTGACGGGTTTCGACGGCCGTCCGGCCGAGACCCACTCGTACCACGTGGACTGGGACGCCTCCGCCGCGGAGAAGGGCGGCTACGACTACTTCATGCTGAAGGAGATCGCCGAGCAGCCCAAGGCGGTCGCCGACACCCTGCTCGGGCGGATCGACCCGTCCGGCTCGCTGACCCTGGACGAGGTGCGGATCAGTCCCTCCGAGCTGCGTGAGCTCGACAAGGTCGTGATCGTCGCCTGCGGTACGGCCTTCCACGCCGGCCTGATCGCCAAGTACGCCATCGAGCACTGGACGCGCATCCCGTGCGAGGTGGAGCTGGCCAGCGAGTTCCGGTACCGGGACCCGATCCTGGACGGGCAGTCGCTGGTGATCGCCATCTCCCAGTCCGGCGAGACCATGGACACCCTGATGGCGCTGCGGCACGCCCGCGAGCAGGGCTCCAAGGTGCTGGCGATCTGCAACACCAACGGCTCGACGATCCCGCGCGAGTCGGACGCGGTGCTGTACACGCACGCCGGCCCGGAGGTCGCCGTCGCCTCCACCAAGGCGTTCATGACCCAGCTGGTGGCCTGCTACCTGGTCGCCCTGTACCTCGGCCAGGTGCGCGGCACCAAGTGGGGCGACGAGATCCAGGCCGTCATCAGGGACCTGTCGCGGATCTCCGAGGACGTCGAGCGGGTCCTGGAGACGATGGAGCCGGTACGGGCCCTCGCCCGCACGCTGTCCACGAAGAACACGGTGCTGTTCCTGGGCCGGCACGTGGGCTACCCGGTCGCCCTCGAAGGCGCCCTGAAGCTCAAGGAACTGGCCTACATGCACGCCGAGGGCTTCGCGGCGGGCGAGCTGAAGCACGGGCCGATCGCGCTGATCGAGGAGGACCTGCCGGTGGTGGTGGTCGTGCCGTCGCCGCGCGGCCGGTCCGTCCTGCACGACAAGATCGTCTCCAACATCCAGGAGATCCGGGCGCGGGGAGCGCGCACGATCGTGATCGCGGAGGAGGGCGACGAGGCGGTGGTCCCGTACGCCGACCACCTGATCCGCATCCCGGCCACGCCGACCCTGCTCCAGCCGCTGGTGGCCACGGTGCCGCTGCAGGTGTTCGCGTGCGAACTGGCCACCGCCCGCGGCAACGAGGTGGACCAGCCGCGCAACCTGGCGAAGTCCGTGACGGTGGAGTGAGCCGGGACCGGGCGCCGGGCACCGCTCAGCGGGCGGTGCTCGACTCCCAGCTGGCCAGCAGGGCGAGGCGCTCGGCGGTCTCCGAGCCCGGCTCCGGCGTGTAGACGACGATCGTCTGCTCCGGTTCCGCGGGGACCGTCAGCGTCTCGTACGGCAGGGTCAGCAGGCCTGCCACGGGGTGCCGTACCTTCTTCACGCCGTACGCGCACTCCGCGACCTCGTGGTCCGCCCACAGCCGGCGGAAGTCCTCGCTCTTCAGTGACAGTTCGCCGACCAGCGCGCACAGCTCGGTGTCGTCGGCGTACCGGCCCGCGTTCAGCCGCAGGTGGGCGACGGTCTGGGCGGCCACCGCGGCCCACTCGGGGTAGAGGTCCCGGCCCGCGGGGTCGAGGAAGACCTGCCGGGGGACGTTCGGCACGGCCGGCGCCGCACGGCTGAAGCCGCTCACCGCGTCGGCGAGCGCGTTCCACGCCAGGACGTCCATGCGGCGGCCCAGGACGAACGCCGGGCTGCGCTCCATGCCGTCCAGCAGTCTGCGGATGCCGGGGCGGACGCGGGACCCGGGTGCCTGCCGCTCGCGGGGGCGGCGGGGCGGCCGGGCGACCGTCCGCAGGTGGGCGTGCTCGGTCTCGTCCAGCCGCAGGACCCGCGCGATCGCGTCCAGGACGGCGTCGCTGACGCTCTGCCCCCGGCCCTGTTCCAGCCGGATGTAGTAGTCCACGCTCACCCCGGCGAGCTGGGCCACCTCCTCGCGGCGCAGGCCCGGCACCCGGCGCCGCCCGTGCGCGGGCAGCCCCACCTCTTCGGGCTGGATGCGGGCGCGGCGCGAGCGCAGGAAGTCGCCGACCTCCCCTTCTCGCCATTCCCCGTTCATGCCCTCGATCGTAGGGCAGCGGCGGCCCGCGAACCTGGTACTGCCAGACCCAGGAAAAGCGCATCCCTGGGTACGGCCGCCGGATGCGGCGAGGGTGGTGTCAGCCGCCGGGGAGACGCCCCGGCGAGGTGATCCAGGGGGAACACCCATGTCGTACGAGAACCTGTCCGGCCGTACCGCCGTCGTCACCGGGGCCGCCAGCGGCATCGGCGAGGCCGTCGCGCTCCAGCTCGCCGCCCAGGGCGCCCGGGTGGCGCTGCTGGCCCGGCGCGCTGACCGGCTGGACGCCGTGGTGGAGAAGATCCGGGCGGACGGCGGCCGGGCGCTGGCCGTGACCGCCGACGTCACCGACGACGCGTCCGTCGAGGCCGCCCGGGAACTGGTCCACGAGACGTTCGGGGCCGTCGACCTCGTCGTCAACAACGCCGGTGTCATGCTGCCGAACCCGGTCGGCGCGGGCCGGCTCGACGAGTGGCAGCGGATGCTCGACACCAATGTCACCGGGGTGCTGCGGATCATCCGGGCCTTCACCGCCGACCTGGTGGCGGCCGCTGCCGAGGGCCGCACCGCCGACCTGGTGAACGTCTCGTCGATCGGCGCCCACGTGCCCTTCCCGGACTACGCGGTGTACGGGGCGACCAAGGCGGCCGTCACGTACCTGTCGCAGTCGCTGCGCACCGAGTTCGGACCGCGGGACGTCCGGGTCACCAACATCGAGCCGGGGCTGACGGACACCGAGCTGAAGACGCACGTCGACAGCGCGGAGCTGGCCGGGCAGCTGGACGGCATGTTCGACGCGATCGGCGGGCTCGCGGCGGCCGAGGTCGCGGACGTCGTCGCCTACGTCACCAGCCGGCCCCGGCACGTCAACCTCCGCCAGATCGTGGTGCTGCCGACCCGGCAGGCGTGAACGGCCCGGCGGAGCGGTCCCGTTCAGCGGTCCCCGGCGGACCGGTCCCCGCGCCGGCCGGCGAACAGCTCCGGGTTGACGCGTACGGCCTGCACCGCGTTGACACCGACGATGCCGATCCAGGCGACCACCATCCCGGACAGCCCGGCGAGGCCGCCGGCGATGGCGGACAGCGGGATCGCCAGCACCAGTGTGATGAGGGCGAAGCCGTACCGCTCGGCCCAGGAGTCGGCCGGCCGGGGCCGCCGGGTGCCGCGCGCGGCCGCCATCTGCTGCTCGGCGAGGTGCCGCCGCGCCCGGCGGTCCACCACGTCGTCGATCCGCTGCTCGACACGCTCCAGGAAGGAGTCCACGAGCGCGGAGTCGTAGTCGTCGCCCAGGTCCCTGCGTGCCCGCACGGTGGCGTCGAGGTCCTTCTTCAGGTCGGGGTCGTCCCTGAGGCCGACGTCCCGGGGGTCCGATGCGCTCATGGCGTCCACCCTAGGGAGCGGCCGGGGCGGCCGCACTGGGGCTAGCCCCCCGCTCCGGCCGGGGGCCGGCCTCCGCGCGGACGCGCACGGGCCGGGTCCGGTCGGGGGATCCCCTTGTTCCGGCTGTATAGGGTCATGCAGAGTACTTGGTAGGTGAATAGGTAGTCGTAGTCGAACCCGGGTGCGAGGGGAGGACGAGGCCGATGCCGTCTCGCGTCGTCGTGGATGTGCCGCTCGGTGCTCCGCGGACTCCGTCCGCCCCCGCCGCGTACGGCCACGCTGTACTCTCCCGGGACGGCGAGAGGCGAAGCCGGTTCCGGGGCATCTGGAGGGGGAGCGCGGCATGAGCGTGGACAGCGGTACGACCGGGGCGTCCGGCATGACGTCCGGCGCGGCGGACAGCCCGGCCAGCCGGCTCCAGGCGCTCTTCGAGGGGCACCGGCTCACCCCGACCCAGCGCCGCATCGCGCACAGCATGGTCCGGCGCGCCTCCGACGTGCCCTTCCTCTCCAGCGTGGAGCTGGCCGAGCTGGCGGGCGTCAGCCAGCCGTCGGTGACCCGGTTCGCGGTCGCGCTCGGCTTCGACGGCTACCCGGCGCTGCGCAAGCACCTGCGCGAGGTCGTGCCCGCCGAACCGGCCGCCGAGGCCGGCTCCTACAACGAGTACCAGCAGGCCGTCGAGGCCGAGATCGAGAACCTCAGGCACCTCGCCGACCTGCTCGCCGACCCCCGGCCGGTGCAGCGGGCCGGCCGGATCCTGGCCGCCTCCCGTCCGCTGCCGGTGCTCGGCCTGCGTGCCGCCGCCTCCCAGGCCTACGGCTTCGCCTACTTCGCCGCCAAGGTGCACCCGGACGTCCGGCTGCTCAACGAGGGCGGCACGATGATCCACGACCGTATCGACGCGGCCGTCCGCGCGGGTGCCTCGGCCCTGCTGTGCTTCGCGCTGCCCCGGCACCCGCGCGAGGTCGTCGACACCCTCGCCCACGCCAGGGACGCCGGCCTGACCGTCGTCACGGTCGCCGACTCGGCGTTCGCGCCGGTCGCGAGGCACTCCGACCTGCTGCTCCCCGCCGCCGTCGGCACCGGGCTCGCCTTCGACACGGCGTGCGCGCCGATGCTGCTCGGCCGGGTGCTGCTGGAGGCGCTCTGTGACGACCTGCCGGACGCGCAGGCACGCCTGGAGGAGTTCGACGCGAACGCGGCGGCGCGGGGCCTGTTCGTGGAGTGAACCCGCGCGCGCGTTCTCAGACTCGTCTCACGTTCTGCCACTACCTTCCCTGCCGGTAAGGGTGACCGACACGGATGTGACACGGGAGGCCGGCGTGGCGCGCGGAGGGCAGGGTCTGGCGCGGGTGGCCGTCGTCGTACGGGCGGGGGCCGCGCCGCTGTGGTGGCTCGGGGTGTTCGCCGCGGGCGTCGGCGTGCTGGTGCCCGGGGTGACCGGGCGCCGGATCGGGGTGACGGCCGGTGCCGCGCTGTTCCTGATCGGCGCAGCCATGGTGCCGCTGGTGCGCCGGGGCCGGTACACCGCCCTCGCCCGCGGCGCGTCCCGCGCGGGCAAGCACGACGTGCTCCAGGACCGTGCGGTGACCGTGCGCAACTGGCGCCGGGGACACCGCTGGTGGCTGCTGCTGGCCGGCGCCGTCGCGCTCGGCGGTTCCTTCGTGGTGCCCGCGGCCGGCGGCATGCTGCTGGCCGGGTTCGGCACCGGGCTGCGGCTGAAGGCGGCCTGGCTGGGCCGGCGGGAGCGGGCGGAACAGACGCTGCTGTGGGTGCGCGTCGACTGGCTGGACCGGTGGGGCGGCCGTCCGGCGGGCAGGTCCGTGAAGGGCCTGCGGGGTACCGGCATCGCGGCAGGCGACGCGGCCCCGGGTGGGGCCCGCCGCCGTACCGCGGCCCTCGTGTGAGGACCTGAACGCGATGTATGGGTGCGGGGTCCGGTCCCGAGGGGCTGCCCCGAGGACCTGACCCGGGGGCTCAGACCTCCAGTTCGGCCTCGATCTTCTTCAGCTGGTGCCGGGCCATCGCCAGGTTGGCCCGGTTCGCCTCCAGGACCAGGTAGAGGAACAGGCCGTTGCCGCCACGGCTCTTGAGCAGGCGGATCAGGTGGTACTGGTCCGAGAGGCTGATGAGGATGTCCTCGATGTCGCCCTTGAGGCCGAGCATCTCCATCGTGCGCATCTTGGCGCGGATCACGTCGGTGTTGCCGGCGGCGGCCACGTTCAGGTCGAAGGTCTTGCTGCCGCCCATGGTGCCCAGCGCCATGCCGCTGGTGTAGTCGACGAGTGCGACGCCGGTGGCGCCCTCGATGGTGGTGAGGGCTTCCTTCAGCGCGGTCTCGGTGTTGGCCATGGTGGTTCCTCTCGGAGTGTTCAACTGTCGGTTGCGGTGCGCGCGTCGGCGCTCGTGGTTCGGGGGGTTCGGTTCGGGCGGGGGCGGACCGGGGGTGCGCCGCTGACGGCGCCCAGCGGACGCCCGGTCGGGCGCGCGGCCCGGGCCGCGGCCTCGACGGCGTCGAGCAGCTCTCCGATGCGGGCGCCGGACCGGCGGCCCTCCAGGTGGAGCCGGCCGACGTTCACTCGGTCCTGGGCGAGCAGTGTCAGTACGGCGGTACGGCCGGCCGCGTAGGTCGCGACGTAGCCGCGTTCGCCACGGACCAGCAGCTCCCGGAAGCCGCCGTGGCCGGTGGCGTCGGCGACGCGTACGGCGACGCCCAGCGAGGCGGCGGTCAGCGCGGACAGCCCCTCCGGGTCGACCCCGGGGGTGTCGTGGGCGACGACGAGACCGTCGACGCCGGCCGCGAGCGCGCCGGTGAGCTGGGGCACCCGGTTGCGCAGCCGGTGCAGCTCGTCCAGGACCGTCTGACGGTCCTCGTCGGACACCATCAGCTCTCTCCTCTCGGCGGGGCGGTGCCGTTCAAAGCGCCTCCAGCGCATCCCTGAGCCTCTTCAGCAGCGCGATGTCGGGGTCGGTGACCGGGGGTGGGGGCGGCAGTACGGGTTGCGGGAACACGAGCGCCTCCGGGGCGACATGGCCGGCTGACGCGAGCCGGCGCACGTCGACGAGGGTGTGGAAGGCCTGCCGACCCAGGTTCCGGGCGATCACGACGGCCGTGCGGACGCCGTCCACGCGGTCCAGGACCGCCCGCTGCCGGGGGGTGACCGGTCTGCCGGTGGCCGGGTCCGCGCGGATCAGGGGGGCGGTGTCCGCGGCCGGGTCGGGCCACAGCCGGTGCAGCAGCAGCCGGCGGCGCAGCGTCTCGCGCTCCAGCGCGACGACCGGGACCGAGGGCAGCGGGCCGATCCGGGGCGTGTTGTCGTAGCGGAACTGGCCCGGGGTGCTGCTCGGAGCGAGGGCGAAGTACCCGGCGTCGTACACCGCGTCCAGATGGCACAGTTCCAGCGCGCCGGCGGGCAGCAGGCCCGACTCCAGGAGGAGTTCGGCGGCCTGGAGGGGGCCGGTGGACCGCTGGGCCGCCCACTGCCAGGCGGTGGTGGCGAGGGTGCCGTGGGCCGTGAGGAGCACGTCGAGACCGGGAGCGAGGGGGCTCTCGGCGTGCACGACCCGCCCCTCGGCGAGGTACAGGGTGCCGTGCTCGCGGAACAGGACGCCGGTGGCCCGTTCCTCGGCGAGCCGGGTCAGCATGGGCGACAGGGCGCGGGTGCCCGCCTTGTCCCGTACCGGCAGGGGCGGCGGAGGTGTGCGGACCATGGTCATCCCAGCACCAGCCGGGAAGCCATCTCACCGAGGCGTATGCGGGCGAGCGCGAGATTGCCGTCCTCGCGTCCGAGCCACAGGTGGAGGAACACGCTGCTGTCGAAGGACGTGTCCACGAACCGCAGCAGGTGGTAGCTGTCGCGGTTGCTGACGATCACGTCCTCCACGGGAGGGCGGTCGCCGTCGGCCTCGCCGACGGTGAAGGCACCGTGCTCCGCGGCCATCCGGGCCAGTTCGGCGGCCTCGGCGGCGGTCGTCTCGTGGTCGCCGCCGGGGGCGTCCCCGACCGTGCCGAGAGCGAGGCCGCTCGTCCAGTCCACCAGCGCGGCTCCCCGGGCACCCGGCAACCGCATCGCTTCCAGCAGGCACTCGTCGATTCCGGGCACCGTGGCTCCCCTCCCGCCTGGGACTCCGGCTGAGTGACAGAGACACTACGCAACGTGTGTGCGGGAGGTGAGGCCTTTGGCATTTTCCAGTGGAACGTGCGTCCGGCGTACTAGAGTGGTTCAACTGACGTGTGTTTCACGCCACTTGGCCCATTTCTTCGAAGGCGGCCGGGACGTGTCAACGGCGCTCGGGTGCCCCCAGGGTGGTGAGTGCCGCCGCGTGCGCCCCTCCGGACTCCGCCACGACCTCCGGCACAGTCTGCGGTTCCCGGACGGTCGCGAAGGCGACGCCGCCCGATCTGTCCGGCGCGAAACCGTAGATGCCCGGGCGGGCCAGGGAGTTGTAAGCGTAGTGGTGCGCGAAGTAGTACGCACCGGTATCGAGCGCCGCCGCGTAGTCGCCCTGCCCCAGGAGGGGCAGCGCCCGCCCCTCGGCCAGCAGGTCGCCCGAGAAGCAGGCGGGCCCGGCCACGTCCTGCACCACCTCCGGACCCGGCTTGGGGCGCCCCTTGGCGTCGTACGCGGCGATCCGCAGCGGCCAGGCCCCCGGCGCGTACACCGTCCGCGTCGCCACCTGCACGCCCGCGTGCGTCACGGCGATCCGCCGGCCGCCCGCGCTCTTGGCGTACTCGACCCGCGCCACCACCGTCCCGTGCTTGGCCAGCAGTGACCGCCCGAACTCGGTCACCAGCGCGTAGCGACCGTCGAACAGCCCCGGCACCTCCTCCCTCAGCAGCCGCGCGAACCGCGCGTACGTCGGTGCCGCCGCCTCGGAGGCGAAGTTCACCGGCAGCCCGCCGCCGATGTCGAGGGTGTCGATCTGGTGCCGTCCCGCGCGGGCGTTGATCTCCTCCGCGAGCGCGAAGGTCTCCGCCGTGCCCCGCGCCATCAGGGACAGCGGGATGCCCTGCGAGCCCGTGTGCGCGTGCAGCCGGGTCAGCCAGGGCCGCTCCAGGTACGCCCGTACGACCCACTCGCGCGCGCCCTCGTCGCGCAGCGCCACCCCGAACTTGGACGTCTCCGTGGCCGTGGACGTCGCCCCGATCGTGCCGCCGCCGATCTGCGGGTTGACCCGGAGACCGAGCGGGGACCGGCTGGGCGCCGAACCCATCAGGGCGTCGATCCGCGCCAGCTCCTGCGGGTTGTCGGCGTTGACGGCGATGCCCAGCGCCAGCGCCTCGCGCAGCTCCGCCGGGGTCTTGGCGGGCGAGTCCAGCACCGTCCGCTCGGCGGGCACCCCGGCGGCCCTGGCCAGCGCCAGCTCCCCGGGGCTCGCCACCTCGGCGCCGATGCCGGCCTCGTGCAGCAGCCGCAGCACCGGCACCAGGGGGGTGGCCTTCACGGCGAAGGCGTGCAGCACGCGCGTCCCGGGCGGCGACACCGCGTCGAACGCGGCGCGCAGCGCCGCCGCCGACTCCCGGATGCCGGCGACGTCCAGCAGTCCCACCACGGCCGCGTCCGGTCCGAGCAGCCCCCGCTCGACCGCCGCCCGCACCGCTTCGTCCCGCCGGCCGGCACGCTCTTCGGCCTCGCTCTGGATCTCCCGCTCCACGGCTGCCCCGTTCTGTCTCGGATACCGGTGCTTCCAGCCAAACACTCCCCGCGCGCCGACGGGGCCGCCCCGATGTATTGACTAGTTCTATTCAGGACGTCAGGATGTGAATAGACGCAGGAACAGAGGAGGCAGACGATGTCGGGACCCCGCCCCGTTCGAGCACCGCGCGGCACGGAACTGAGCACCCTGGGATGGCAGCAGGAAGCCGCCCTGCGGATGCTGCAGAACAACCTCGACCCCGAGGTCGCCGAGCACCCCGACAAGCTCGTCGTCTACGGCGGCACCGGCAAGGCCGCCCGTGACTGGCGCTCCTTCGACGCGATGGTCCGCACCCTGCGCACCCTCAAGCAGGACGAGACCATGCTGGTCCAGTCCGGCCGCCCGGTCGGCGTGATGCAGACCCACGAGTGGGCCCCGCGCGTCCTCATCGCCAACTCCAACCTCGTCGGCGACTGGGCCAACTGGGAGGAGTTCCGCCGCCTGGAGGCCCTCGGTCTGACCATGTACGGCCAGATGACCGCCGGCTCCTGGATCTACATCGGCACCCAGGGCATCCTCCAGGGCACCTACGAGACCTTCGCCGCCGTCGCCGCGAAGAAGTTCGACGGCACCCTGGCCGGCACCATCACCCTGACCGCCGGCCTCGGTGGCATGGGCGGCGCCCAGCCCCTCGCCGTGACGATGAACGACGGCGTCGCGATCTGCATCGACTGCGACCCGCGCGCCATCGAGCGCCGTATCGAGCATCGGTACCTCGACGTCAGGGCCGACAGCCTCGACCACGCGCTCCAGCTCGCCACCGAGGCCCGCGACCAGCGCAAGCCGCTGTCCATCGGCGTCCTCGGCAACGCGGCCGAGCTCGTCCCGCAGCTGCTCGCGATGAACGCCCCCATCGACATCGTCACCGACCAGACCTCCGCCCACGACCCGCTGGCCTACCTGCCCGTCGGCGTCGCCTTCGAGGACATGGCCGACGCCGCCGCAAAGGACCCGGCCGGCTTCACCACCCGGGCCCGGGAGTCCATGGCGAAGCACGTCGAGGCCATGGTCGGCTTCATGGACGCCGGCGCCGAGGTCTTCGACTACGGCAACTCCATCCGCGGCGAGGCCCAGCTGGCCGGATACGACCGCGCCTTCGCCTTCCCCGGCTTCGTGCCCGCGTACATCCGCCCCCTCTTCTGCGAGGGCAAGGGCCCCTTCCGCTGGGCCGCCCTGTCCGGCGACGCGGCCGACATCGCCAAGACCGACAAGGCGCTCTTGGAGCTGTTCCCCGAGAACGAGTCCCTGGCCCGCTGGATCAAGATGGCCGGCGAGCGCGTCCACTTCCAGGGCCTGCCCGCCCGTATCTGCTGGCTCGGCTACGGCGAGCGCGACAAGGCCGGCGAGCGCTTCAACGACATGGTCGCCTCCGGTGAGCTGGCGGCCCCGCTGGCCATCGGCCGCGACCATCTCGACTGCGGCTCCGTCGCCTCCCCGTACCGCGAGACCGAGGCCATGCTCGACGGCTCCGACGCGATCGCCGACTGGCCGCTGCTCAACGCCATGGTCAACGTGGCCTCCGGCGCCTCCTGGGTCTCCATCCACCACGGCGGCGGTGTCGGCATGGGCCGCTCCATCCACGCCGGCCAGGTGACGGTGGCCGACGGCACGAAGCTGGGCGGCGAGAAGATCCGGCGCGTCCTCACCAACGACCCCGGCATGGGCGTCATCCGGCACGTGGACGCCGGATACGACATCGCCGAGTCCGTCGCGGGCGAGCGGGGGGTCCGGGTGCCGATGCGTGAGGGTGACCAGGCGTGACCTTCCACAGCATGTGGGCGGAGCTGCTGCCGATCGGCCGCAGCTCCGCCTCCGGCGGCTACCGCCGCTACGCCTGGACCGGGGCCGACGCCGAGTGCCGGGTCTGGTTCAAGGAGCAGGCGGAGGCCCGCGGACTCGGCTACGAGGTCGACCGCAACGGCAACCAGTGGGCCTGGCTCGGGGACCCGTCGGCCGGGGACGCCGTCGTCACCGGATCGCACCTGGACTCGGTGCCCGACGGCGGTGCCTTCGACGGACCGCTCGGCGTGGTGTCGTCCTTCGCCGCCCTCGACGAACTGCGCGGCAGGAACGCGCGGTTCACCAAGCCCCTCGCCATCGTCAACTTCGGTGACGAGGAGGGGGCGCGCTTCGGACTCGCCTGCGTCGGCTCCCGGCTCACCGCCGGACAGCTGACGGTCGAGGCCGCGCACCGACTCACCGACGGCGACGGCGTGACGCTGCCGCGGGCCATGGAGGCCGCCGGATACGACCCCGAGGCCATCGGGCCCGACCCCGAGCGGCTCGGCCGGATCGGCGCCTTCGTCGAGCTGCACGTCGAACAGGGCCGCGCACTCGACCTGTCCGGCGACCGGGTGGGCATCGCCAGCGCCATCTGGCCGCACGGCCGCTGGCGGTTCGACTTCCGGGGCGAGGCCAACCACGCCGGCACCACCCGGCTCGCCGACCGCCGCGACCCGATGCCGTCCTACGCCGAGACCGTCCTCGCCGCCCGCCGGGAGGCCGAACTCGCCGGTGCCGTCGCCACCTTCGGCAAGATCGCCGTCGAACCGAACGGCGTCAACGCGATCCCCTCGCTGGTGCGCGGCTGGCTCGACTCCCGCGCCGCCGACCAGGAGACCCTGGACACGGTCGTCGGCGGGATCGAGAAGGCGGCCCGCTCGTACGCCGACGCCCACGGCATCGACCTCGACGTCGTCCGGGAGTCCTTCACGCCGGTCGTCGAGTTCGACCACGCGCTGCGCGACGAACTCGGCCGCATCCTCGGCAAGGACACCGGTCTGACCGTGCCCGTCCTCGGGACCGGCGCCGGACACGACGCGGGAATCCTCTCCGGGAGCATCCCGACCGCCATGCTGTTCGTACGCAACCCCACCGGTGTCTCGCACTCCCCGGCGGAGTCCGCGGCCGAGGACGACTGCGTGGCCGGGGTGCGCGCACTCGCCGACGTACTGGAAGGGCTGGCCTGCACGTGACGACACGGACGTACTGGCTGGAGCACGCCTGGCTCGACACCCACGTCGAGCCGGGCGTCGCGGTGGACGTCGCGGACGGCCGGATCACCGCCGTCCGGACCGGCACGCCCACCCCGCCGCCCGGCGCCGAGATCCTGCGCGGCCTGACCCTGCCCGGTCTGGCCAACGCCCACTCCCACGCCTTCCACCGGGCGCTGCGCGGCACCGTCCAGGTCGGCTCCGGGACCTTCTGGACCTGGCGCGAGGTGATGTACTCCGTCGCCGACCACCTGACCCCGGACACCTACCACGCCCTCGCCCGCGCGGTGTACGCCGAGATGGCGCTGGCCGGCATCACCTGCGTCGGCGAGTTCCACTACGTGCACCACGCGCCCGGCGGCACCCCCTACGCCGACCCCAACGCCATGGGCGAGGCGCTGATCGCGGCCGCCGCCGAGGCCGGCATCCGCATCACCCTCCTCGACACCTGCTACCTGTCCGCCGGCTTCGGCGAGCCGCCCAACGGCCATCAGCTGCGCTTCTCCGACGGCAGCGCGGAGGCCTGGGCCGAACGCTGTGCGGCTCTCGAGGAACGGGACCACGCACGGATCGGGGCGGCCGTCCACTCCGTACGGGCCGTGCCCGCCGGGCAGCTGGCGACCGTGGCCCGGTGGGCGGAGGACCGGCGGGCACCCCTGCATGTGCACCTGTCGGAGCAGACCGCCGAGAACGACGCCTGCCTCGCCGCGCACGGCCGCACCCCGACCCGGCTGCTCGCCGACCACGGCGTCCTCGGACCGCGTACCACCGGCGTGCACAACACCCATCTCACCGACGAGGACATCGCCCTCCTCGGCGACTCGGGCACCGGCACCTGCATGTGCCCGACGACCGAGCGCGACCTGGCCGACGGCATCGGCCCGGCCGCCGCCCTGCAGCGGGCGGGTTCCCCGCTCTCCCTCGGCTCCGACAGCCACGCCGTCATCGACCTGCTCGAAGAGGCGCGCGCGATGGAGCTGAACGAGCGGCTGCGCACCCGCACCCGCGGCCACTGGACCGCCGCGGCCCTGCTGCGCGCGGCTTCGGCGGACGGTCACGCGGCCCTGGGCTGGGCGGACGCCGGCACCCTGGAGGCGGGGGCGCTCGCCGACTTCACGACCGTGGCCCTCGACTCCGTCAGAACGGCGGGACCGCTGCCGCGACTGGGCGCCGAGACGGCCGTATTCGCCGCGTCGGCCGCGGACGTCCGCCACACCGTCGTGGGCGGCCGCCATGTCGTACGAGACGGTGTCCATGCCCTCGTGCAGGACGTGCCGTCCGCGCTGGCGGACGCCGTCGAAGCCCTTCGCGGCTGAATCCCGCCGACCCCCACCCGGCCACCCCTGAGGACACCATGAGCAGCAGCACCGTCATCACCAACATCGCCACGCTGGTCACCAACGACCCCTCCCTCGGTGACGGTTCCCCCCTCGGTCTGATCCAGGACGCGGCCGTCGTCATCGACGGCGACCGCGTCGTCTGGACCGGTGAATCCAGCAAAGCACCCGCCACTGACAACCGGGTCGACGCGGCCGGCCGGGCGGTGCTGCCGGGATTCGTGGACTCCCACTCGCACCTGGTCTTCGCCGGCGACCGCACCCAGGAGTTCAACGCCCGCATGTCCGGCCGCTCCTACACCGCGGGCGGCATCCGCACCACGGTCGCGGCCACCCGTGCCGCGAGCGACGCGGAACTGGAGGCGAACCTCACCCACTACCTGGCCGAGGCGCTCCGCCAGGGCACCACCACCTTCGAGACCAAGTCGGGCTACGGCCTCACCGTCGAGGACGAGGCCCGCGCCCTGCGCATCGCGGCGCGGCACACCGACGAGGTGACCTACCTCGGCGCCCACATCGTCTCCCCGGACCACGCCGACGACCCGGCGGCCTACGTCGCCCTGGTCACCGGGGAGATGCTGGACGCCTGCGCGCCGCACGCCCGCTGGATCGACGTGTTCTGCGAGAAGGGCGCCTTCGACGGCGACCAGGCCCGCGCGATCCTCACCGCGGGCAAGGCGAAGGGCCTGCACCCGCGGGTCCACGCCAACCAGCTCTCCTACGGCCCCGGCGTGCAGCTGGCCGTCGAGCTGGACGCGGCCAGCGCCGACCACTGCACCCACCTCACGGACGCGGACGTCGACGCCCTCGCGAGCGGCCGCACGGTGGCGACCCTGCTGCCCGGCGCCGAGTTCTCCACCCGCGCCGAGTGGCCGGACGCCCGCCGCCTGCTGGACGCGGGGGTCACGGTCGCCCTGTCCACGGACTGCAACCCGGGATCGTCCTTCACGTCCTCCGTGCCCTTCTGCATCGCGCTGGCCGTGCGCGACATGCGGATGACCCCGGACGAGGCGGTCTGGTCGGCGACGGCGGGCGGCGCCGCCGCCCTGCGCCGCACGGACATCGGCCGCCTCACCCCCGGCGCGTACGCCGACCTGGCCTTCCTGGACGCCCCGAGCCATGTCCACCTGGCCTACCGGCCGGGCGTCCCGCTGGTCCGCGAGGTGTGGCGGCGCGGCGTCCGGGTGGCCTGAGCGCCCGGGCCGGGACCGGGTTCAGGCCGGCCCCGGCCCCCCGGCGCCGGCGGTCAGGCGGCCCCGGCCCGCCACCGCTGTTCCCGGCTGCCGTCCAGGGTGCTCAGGGTGACCCCGTACCGGCCGTACGGGGTCACCGCCGTCTCGATGGCGATGGCCGGGCGGATCGTGCCGTCGCCGTCGACGGTGAAGCGCAGGTTGTCGCCGTTCCCGCCGTACACCGAGTCGCACTCCCAGATGCCGACGCCCCGCTCCACCGAGCCCCGGCTGTCCAGGCAGAAGTCGTCGTCGGCCGCCGAGCGGACCACGCCCAGGTAGGGGTCGACGCGCCAGCGCTGGGTGCGGGAGCCGGAGCAGTCGGCGGTGATCACGTCGTTGCCTTTGTAGAGATCGCCGTCGCGGATGTCCAGGCAGCGGCCCGTGGCGAGGTCGACCACCTGGGCGGGGGAGGTGCCCGGCGGCGTGGGCGGGGGAGTCGGGCTGGGCTTCGGCCGGTGCGGCGGGGACGGGGTCGGCGTCGGACGGTGGGTGGCCGGGCTCGGCGACGGTGACGCGGAGGTGGCCGACGGGGACGGTGACGGGGAGGCCGCCGAGCGGCTCGGGCTCACCGAGACCGTCGCGGTCACCGTGACCGGGGGCGGCGCGGGCGTCGCCGCCGTCAGCTGCCGGCCGGAGCCGTCCGCCGGGGTGAGCAGGAACACCAGCAGCGGGGTGAGGGCCACACCGAGGGCCGCCGAGGCCAGGAGGACCCGGTTCCGGGGCGGCCAGGACGCCTTCGGACCGGCGGCGTCCGCGAGCGCTGCCGCCACCCCCGCCGGCTCCTCCGCGCGGACGTACGCCGTTCCGCGCCACGGCAGCAGGCCCTCCGCGAGTGTCTGCCGGGGGGAGTCCCGCAGGGCCCGCAGGTCCTCGTGGGCGCCCGCGCAGTGCGGGCAGTGCGCCATGTGGGCGGCCAGATCGGGGCTGCGGCGCGGACCGTCCGGCCGTACCGCCTCCTCGATGAGCCGGCGGAAGTCCGGGCAGCGCGAGTCGTCGGAGGCGGCCAGGCGGTGGCGCAGACAGGCCTGGGCCAGGGCCTTGAGGGCCTGCGGGGCGCTGTGGGCCACGTCGGAGCGGCTCAGCCCGAGGAGGGCGGCGGTGCGCTCCTCGCTCTCCTCCTCCAGGACGCCGTACCAGAGCAGTCCCTGGGTGCGGGACGGCAGCGACTGGAAGGCGGGCAGCAGGGGCGGGACGGGGCCGTCGGGCAGCCCGGCCGCGTTCAGCACCAGCAGCAGGCCCGGATCGACGCCCGTGGAGCGCTCGTCGCGCGCCCAGCCGGCCGCGGCCTGGGCGGTCAGCAGCAGTAGCCGGTGGCGCAGGGGGAGGGTCGGCTCGATGCCGCGGGCCATCTCGCGGGCGGCCGTGGTGAAGGCCTCCGACGCCAGCCTGCGGGCCGCCGACTCGCTCGCGGCGCACAGCCGGGCGTAGCCCAGCACCGCCGGGAGGTGCCGCCGCCGGAGCTCCTGCAGCGCGGGGTACGCCGTCGGCGTGGGGGAGCGCAGCAGTTCGGTCAGCCGTGCGTCCGGCGCGTCCTCGTGTCCCCCGCCCGCCTCGGCCCGGTCCCCCTGAGCCATCGCTCCGCCTCCTCGCGTCACCGGGCGGCCGCGCCGTTGCGGCCCCCGGCCCGGCGTACCAGCCGGTAGGGGGCCCCATAGTGGTGGAGGTGACGGACCCTGGAAAGAGGTTTCCGACGGTAACCGCATAACGGTTGGGACGGTGGGTACCGGCCAGCCGGAGACGTGGGCCGCCTCACACGCCGAAGCGGCCCGGCACGGACGGCCGGACCGCTTCAGGGCTTCGGCGGCGGGGGAGGTACCCCGGGATCATTCCTCCACGGTCAGCGCCTTGCGCAGCCGCACGAGCGTGCGCGACAGCAGCCGGGAGACGTGCATCTGGGAGATGCCGAGTTCCTCGCCGATCTCCGACTGGGTCATGTTCGCCACGAACCGCAGGGAGAGGATCTTCCGGTCGCGCGACGGGAGTTCGGCGATCAGCGGCTTGAGGGACTCGATGTACTCGATGCCCTCGAGACCGTGGTCCTCGTAGCCGATGCGGTCCGCCAGGGCGCCCTCGGTCTCGTCCTCCTCGGGCTGGGCGTCCAGCGAGGAGGCGGTGTAGGCGTTCGAGGCGGCCATGCCCTCGACGACCTGGTCGTTGGTGATGCCGAGGCGCTCGGCGAGTTCCGCGACCGTGGGGGCGCGGTCCAGCTTCTGCGCCAGCTCGTCCCCGGCCTTGGCGAGGTCGAGCCGCAGCTCCTGGAGCCGGCGCGGGACGCGCACGGACCATGAGGTGTCCCGGAAGAAGCGCTTGATCTCGCCGATGATCGTCGGCATCGCGAAGGTGGGGAACTCCACACCGCGCGACAGTTCGAAGCGGTCGATCGCCTTGATCAGGCCGATGGTGCCGACCTGGATGATGTCCTCCATCGGCTCGCTGCGGGAGCGGAACCGGGAGGCGGCGAACTTGACCAGCGCGAGGTTGAGCTCGACGAGGGTGTTGCGGACGTACGAATATTCGTGCGTCCCTTCCTCCAGCGACTCGAGGCGCTCGAAGAGGGTCTTGGAAAGGGCCCGCGCGTCGACCGGGCCGATCTCGTCGTACCGAGGGATCTCCGGGAGTCCCTCGAGGAGATCGAGAGGATCGATGGCATGATCCAGTTGTTCCGGTGGGGGTGTCGACGTCGCGAGCGGGGTATGCGATTCGTCGAGCCGGGGTGACATGGGTGTCCTCCATCGTTCTCGGCATAAGGCAGCCGAAGCCAGAACGTGCACTGCGGTGTGCGGCGCCTCCGAAGCCGGCGTGTTGGTCTACGTGTCCTTACTAGCCCTACCCGCTTCCCCGAGTCGGTCGCAAGTGCGTTCTGTCCATATATGTCCGTTTGTGTGCGGATGTTCGGGTGTCGGAGTCCGCATGGAAGGCGTAATGTTCGAGGTCATCAGCAGCCACGACCTCGGGAGAGAGACGGCATGGACCACGGGACGGTCGGCAGCGCACAGTCGGGCCGGCTTCTGGTGGAGGTGCGGGAAGAGGGCTCCAGCGCCGTTGTGACACCGGCCGGCGAGCTTGACCACCACACCGCCGATCTTTTGCGTGAGCCCCTCGACGACCTTCTGGCCAAGGGCTTCTCGCGGCTTGTGGTCGACTGTTCACGCCTGGAGTTCTGCGACTCCACAGGGCTGAACGTCCTGCTCGGGGCGCGCCTGAAGGCGGAAGCCGCAGGAGGTGGGGTCCACCTGGCGGGAATGCTGCCGGTGGTCGCACGCGTGTTTGAGATCACAGGGGCCGAGGCGGTCTTCAGCGTCCACGACTCCTTGGAGGCGGCCCTGGCCGACGGCGCGGACTGAGCGGGTGTCCCGGCCCTGCCGGACGGCGCTCGTTCGTGACGTTGCGCCTGTCACGCCGAAGACGGGGGTGTTCCGCCGGATCCGTCGGGCAGGAGAGGGCAGGAGGAGGCAGGAGACATCCTGCCGACCGCCCGCCGCCGGACCGACCGACCCGGTACCGGTGGACGACCTGGAAGGCGATCCCGGACGGGACATGTGTGCGACGGACGGGCCGACAAGGGACGTCGCACGGACGGTGGGCGTACGACGGATCGACCGGCCGGCACGCAGTGGTGCCGGGCTTATGAATTGTGAACTGGTGAATCGGTGAGGTGAAGCGCTGATGAGCACCACCCGGCCTTACTCGCCGGGCGACCGCGGCCCGGAGCCGAGCGGCGCTTCCGGGGCGTCCGAGGGGGATGCGCCGGCTGTCGGCGCAGCCACGGGGGCAGCCGCGCCGTCCGTGCCGTCGGTGCCGTCCGGTGGCACCCCGGGGGCGCGGGGCCGGCAGGTCCGCAGACTCGTCCTGGAGGGGGAGAGCGGTGTCGTCCCGCTCGCCCGCGATTTCACCCGCCAGGCGCTGTACGCGTGGGGCTGGCTGCCCGCCGACACCGCCGACCAGCGGGCCGCGGCCGAGGACGTGCTGCTCGTCGTCTCCGAGCTGGTGACGAACGCCTGCCTGCACGCCGAGGGCCCCGACGAGCTGTTCCTCGCCTGCGACAACAAGGTCATCCGGCTGGAGGTCTCCGACCGCGGCACCGGCCAGCCGTCCCCGCGCACTCCGCACCGTGCCGGCCGCCCCGGCGGCCACGGCATGTTCATCGTGCAGCGGCTGTGCCTGGACTGGGGTGTCGTCCGCGCCCCCGGCCGCCCCGGCAAGACGGTGTGGGCGGAGCTGGGCGCTCCGGCGTAGGCACGGCCGGGCGCGTCCTGACAGCGGCGTAGGCGCGGTCCGGCGACCCGGACGGCCCGCGAACCGGCATGCCAGGTGGACGGGGCGCCGGTCCACCCAGGCCCGGGCGCGCCCTGTGGACGAGTGCCGCCTGCCTGCGTGCCCGCCTGTTCGCGTCCCGGTGCGAGGGCTGGCGGCCACTCCCGTTCCCGGCGCCCCGTGGTCGAGGTCTCGCCGGTCCGCGTCTGGGAGTGCCCCCTGGGCGAGGCGTCGACTCACCCGCGTCCCGACGTATCCCGTAGACGTGGGGCCGGCCCGCACTCGTTCCAGCTTGCGACCTGAAGCCCCCGGCGAGGGTCCGGCGTGTTCGGGCGGGCGGCACCGGCGCATCCCGCGGGTCCCCGTCTCCACTCCGGCATCTCTCCGCGCGCGCCGGATCGCCACAACTCCGGCCTGTGACGCGTCTTCCTTCCTCACGACCCCGGGCGTACCTTGACGGCCGAATCTGATATGCCGTCAGGTGCCTCGTCGTGAATGAATGGGGTGGACCGATCGTGTCGTACCCGAAGCGAACCGCCGCGCTCGCGTCCGCCGCGGCCCTGGCCGGCTCGGTGGTGCTGCTGGCCGCACCGGCCGCCCACGCCGACGTCGTCGACGTCAACTACCGCTGCCAGACACCGATCGGCGTCAAGAGCGCCGTCTCGCCCATCGACATCAAGGGCGTCCGGAGCGGCGGCGGCTACAAGATCACCATGTCCTGGCAGAAGGGCGTCTCCTCCAGCCCGGTGGAGCTGGGCAAAGGGGCGATGACCCCGAGCGCGACCATCAGGCTGGGCGGTGCGGACAACGGCACGCTCGCGGTCAGCGGCCCCGCCAACGCGGCCGCCATCCCCGCCAACACCCCCATCAAGATCAGCGACTTGAGCGGCACCTACACGCCGAGGAAGACCGGCAAGGTCACCTTCACGGCGGCCACGCTCACGATCAAGGCGCTCGGTACGACGACGACCTGCGCGCCGACCAACGGCCCGAAGCCGTCGCTGACCCTGGACGTCACGGCGGCGGGTGGCTCGTCCTCCGGCGGCTCCTCCTCGTCGTCCTCGGGAGGCTCGTCCTCGGGCGGTTCCTCCTCCGGCGGACAGCTCCCGCAGACCGGCCCCGCCGACTCGGCCGTCGCGCTCGGCACGCTGGGCGGAACGGTCCTCCTGGCCGGCGCGGCGGGCGCGCTGTGGCTGACCCGTCGCGGTCAGACCGCCGCGCGCCGCTGAATCCCCGACCCCGACCGCCCGGCCCACGCCTGCCCTCGGCCCACGACCGCCGGAGCCGCCCATGCCGTCCGCCACCCGCGCCCCGCGCCGCCGCCTGCACCGGGCCGCCGTGTCCGCGGCCCTGTGCCCGGTCGCGCTGCTGGGCCCGGTGCACGGGGCCGCCGCCGGCACCTGGTCCGTGGCGCCCGCGGGCGCCGGCCGGCCGTTCCTCTACGCGGAAGGGCCGCCCGGAGCCGTACTCCAGGACACGGTGTCCGTCACCAATCCCGGGCGGACGCCCGTCGTCGTACGGCTGACCGGCACCGGTGTCCGGACCGCCTTCGCGGACGGGCGGGTACGCGTCCCCGCCCGTACCCGCGCCGACGTGCCCTTCGCGGTGACCGTCCCGGCCGGGGCCGAGCCCGGCGACCTGTCCGGCACGGTCGTCGCCCGTGATGCCGGCGGCCGGACGGCGACCGTACGGCTACGGCTGCGCGTCGCCGGCCCCGCGCTCGCCGCGCTGACCGTCGAGCACCTGTCCGTGGGCGCCGACCGGATCACCTACGAGCTGGTCAACCGCGGTACGACCGTCCTCGTGCCGAGGCTCGCGGTGCGCGCGGACGGCGTCCTCGGCCGGGTTCTGGACCGCCCGCCGCGCGACCTGCCCGTCCGCCTGCGCCCGGGCACGCGCCTGAAGCTCACCGAGCCCTGGCCGGACCGGCCCGCGGTCGACTCCGTCGACGTACGGCTGACGGTCACGGCCCCCGGCGGAGCGCACGACACGGCGACCGCGTCCGCGCGCTTCGTGCCGTGGACCGTGCCGGCGGGAGCGGCCGCCGCGCTGGCCGCGGGCGTGGTGCTCGTCGTACGGCGGCGGGGGAGCCGTACGGCCGCCGACGGCCGTGCGCCGGGCCGGGGCGGGGGCGGCCCGGCGTCCGGCGGCGCCCGTGGCTCCGGCGCGGACGAAGAGGTGCCCGAGGGCGTCGAGTCGACGGGAGGACCGGTGAGGTGAGCGGCACCGTACGGATGATCCGGCTGTCCGTGTGGGCGGCCGTGCTGGCGCTGCTCGTCCTGGCCCTCGCCGGGCCCGTGAGCGCCGCCGACGGGCCGGCCGTGAAGTTGTCGGCGTCGCAGGCCGGCACCGGCGGTTCGGTCACCGTCACGGGCACCGGATGGCGCCCGCACACCCTGCTGATGCTGCTGGTGTGCGGGCGGGCCACACCGTCCCGGGGCGTCGTCGGCGGCACCAACTCCTGCGCCAACGGCGACGGCCGGGCCGTGACCACCGACGCGCGGGGCGCCTTCCGCCGGAAACTCCCCGTCGCCGAACCACCCGTGCCCTGCCCCTGCGTGGTCCACGTGGCCACCGTCACCGGCACGACGGCCGAGGAGGACGCGGTCCTCCGGGTCGCCGGACACCCCGTCGCCCCGCTGCCCGCCCAGCGTTCCGGCGGCCGTCTCGCGGTGCTGTCCGACACCCGGCTGACCGGTTCCGGCTCGCTGCTGACCTGGTTCGGGGCCCCGCCGGGCCGCACCCTGGTCCTCACCGTCGGCAACACCGGCACCAGCCCGATCCGGGACCCGGTCTTCCAGGTCGGCACCGCGCACGGGGTCTTCGCCCCGCAGTGGGACGACCAGCAGTGGCGCGGCACCCTCGGACCCGGGAAGAAGGCACGGATCGAACTGCCGGTCGAGCTGTCCGCCGGGGCGTACGGCGACTACACGGTGACTCTGAAGTACGACGGCCGGGTCCTTGCCGAGCAGCCGTGGGGCGTGGGCCGCCCGTGGGGCGTGACGCTGTTCTGGCTGCTGCTCTGCCTGGTCGTCCCGGCCGCCCTGTTCCGCGCCGGGATGGCCGTGGTGGACCGGGTACGACCGCGCCGCCCGGGCGGTGACCGCCACCGGCGGCTGTCCCGGCCCGCCCTGCGACCGCCGGGCACCCTGCGGCTTCCGGGCGTGGGCGGCCGGGCGCGGGAGACCGCACCGCCCACGACGACTCCGACCCTGCCGTGGTTCGGCCCGGGCTCCGTTCCGGGCGGCCCGGCCGGCCGGCTCTCCGCACCGCACGACGACAGCCCGACGAGTCCTACGACTCCCACCACGAAGGGACCCACGTGAGCATGCGAAGGAGAGGCACACCGGTCGGTGCGCGCAGGCCGGCCGCGGCGGGCGCCGCGCTGGTGCTGGGCGGTGCGGGAGTCCTGCTGGGCCTGGCGGCGGTGCCCGCGCAGGCGGCGCAGGTGTCGTTCGCCACCCACTGCGTGCCGCCCGCGGGCATCGACCCCGTCGACGGCACCACCAAGGTCGAGATCACCGCGCCCGCCACCGCGAAGGTCGGCGACACGGTGGACATCGTGTGGAAGTTCGCCCAGGCCGCCTCGAAGAACCCCGACATCATCGACCTGCCCGCGAACTCGGTCCAGCCGTCCGGTGTGCTGAAGGCGGCCGGCGCGCAGACCGCGGACATCGCGATGCAGGGCCCGCGGGAGAACCCGGCGATCCCCAAGGGCGGCTCCATGGTGCTGTCCGACATGAAGGGCAGCCTGAAGCTGACGACGGCCGGCGAGGTGACGCTGACCCCGGACGCGTACACGGTGAACGCGATGTCCACGGACACCAAGTGCTCGCCGAAGGAGACCGTGCAGAAGGCGGCGACGATCCAGGTCACCGGCGGCGGGACCTCGACGGCGACGCCCACCGGGTCCAGCACGCCGACCGGGTCGGCGACGCCCACGAAGACCGCGACCGCCACGCCCACGGCGACCGGCGGCACCGGGCAGACCGACTTCACCGGCAAGGAGGTGCAGATCCCGTACGCCTGCAAGACCCCGATCGGCGACAAGAACGCGACCTCGCCGGTGCAGATCAACGCCCGGAAGAACGGCGGGAGCTACGACCTCACCGTGCAGTTCAAGAAGTCGGTCATGGACAGCCCCGCCGACATCCCCAAGGACTCCGTGAAGCCGTCCATGGAGGTCGTGCTGGGCGGGGCCGACAAGGGGACGGTCCATGTGGAGGGCCCGGCGAACGCGAACCCGATCAAGTCCGGCGACCCGATCGAGATACCCGACCTCACCGGCACCTACAAGCCCGGCGCGGACGGCACCTCGACCCTGTCCCCGGGTGTCCTCACGGTCAAGGCGCTCGGTACGACCACCACGTGCACGCCGAAGAAGACGGAGGTCTCGCTCACCCTGGACACCGCCCAGCAGCCGGGCGGCGCCGCGGGCGGCACGTCGACCTCGGGAGGCGGTGTCGCGGGCGGCGGCAGCGGTGACAGCGGCGACAGCGGTTCGGGCGGTCTCGCCGAGACCGGTTCGAGCGACCACGGCGGACTGAAGGCCCTGGGCCTGGTCGCGGGTACGGCGATCCTGCTGGGCGCAGCGGTCTTCACCTTCATGCCCCGCCGCAGAACCCGCTAGCCGCGGCGCGGGCGCACACGGATGACCAGTGGTGGGCCGTCGAGATCGGTTGCGGCCCGGTCGGCGGATTCGCCGAGGGCACTCGCGCCTGCGGGGCGGGGCCGGCGCGCCGGTGCCGCGTACGCCGAAGGGCCGCCGCATCCCCAGGGATGCGGCGGCCCTTCGCTGATCAGGTCCGGGCGGTCAGCGCACGTCGCCCATCAGGGCGTTGACCTTCCGGCGGTACATCCAGACCGCGAAACCGGCGACCACGGCGAGCGCGGCCTCCAGGCCGACGAAGCCCATCCGGTCGAGGTTGACCCCGCCGACGGCCGGGTTCGACAGCAGCGCGGTGATCGAGTCGCCCGCGGTGACCGCGAGGAACCAGACGCCCATCATCTGCGAGGCGTACTTCTTCGGCGCCATCTTCGTCGTCACCGACAGACCCACCGGCGACAGCGTCAGCTCACCGACGGTCTGCACGAAGTAGATCGCGACCAGCCACATCGCCGCGGCCTTGTGACCGCCCTCGGCGATCGACAGCGGGGCGAGGAAGAGGAAGAAGGACGCACCGACCAGCACCAGGCCGGACGAGAACTTCACGATCGTGCTCGGCTCCTTGCCGCGGCGGTTCAGCCACAGCCACAGCCAGGCGAACACCGGCGCCAGCGCCATGATCATGACGGGGTTGACCGACTGGTACCAGGAGACCGGGAACTCCCAGCCGAAGACCGAGTTCTCGGCCTTGCCCTCGGCGAACAGCGACAGGGTCGAGCCACCCTGGTCGTAGATCATCCAGAAGACGGCCGCGGCCACGAAGAACCAGACGTAGGCCGACACCTTCGACTTCTCGGCGGCGTCCAGGTCCTTGTCCCGGCGGATACGGGCGATCACCAGTATCGGGACGATCAGACCGATGAGGGTGAGCGGGATCAGCGCCCAGTTCAGCGTGAAGTGACCGGAGAAGCCGACGGTGGCGTAGAAGACCGCGGCGATGCCCAGCCAGATCAGACCCTTGCGCAGCGTGGCGGCCTTCTCGGCGGCGGACAGCGGCGTCGGGACGACGCTGGACTTCTCGCTCAGGTGGCGGCCGCCGAGCAGGTACTGGGCGAGGCCCAGCGCCATGCCGAGCGCGGCCAGCGCGAAGCCGATGTGCCAGTTGACGTTCTCACCGACGGTGCCGATGACCAGCGGAGCGGCGAAGGCGCCCAGGTTGATGCCGATGTAGAACAGCGTGAAGCCACCGTCACGGCGCGGGTCGTCGGCGCCCTTGTACAGGTGGCCGACCATCGTGGAGATGTTGGCCTTCAGCAGACCCGAGCCGATGGCGACGAGACCGAGGCCCACGAAGAAGCTGGCCGAGACCGGCAGAGCCAGGCACAGGTGGCCGAGCATGATGATCAGACCGGAGACGGCCACCGTCTTGCGGGGACCGAGGACGCGGTCCGCGAACCAGCCGCCGGGAAGGGCGAGCAGGTACACGAGCGACACGTACACCGAGTAGATCGCGGTCGCCGTGCCCGCGTTCAGGTGCAGGCCGCTCGGGGCGACCAGGTACAGCGGGAGCAGGGCCCTCATGCCGTAGTAGGAGAAGCGCTCCCACATCTCGGTCATGAAGAGAGTGGCCAGTCCGCGGGGGTGGCCGAAGAAGGTCTTCTCGGAGCCGGGGGTGCCCGGGCGGACCGAGTCCTTCGTCAGGCTGGACGCCATGGTCGTTCCTTGCTGGTCGGGACGCGCGGTGGAGCGTTGCGCGCCCGGTGGGGGTGTCGGCCGGCACCGGCGGGGTCGGTCGTCCACCCCCACGCCCGGGGGGAGTCCGCTGCCGGATCACGGAGCGGTGGACGGCGACCACCGGGATCCACGCCCCGGGGCGCGTCGCTGCGCCCGGAGCCCGGCCAGAGGTCATTCCTGTTGAGGCTGATCTTGATCAGCCCGCACACAAAAGAGACCCTCAGCGTCAAGTGCTCGCCAAAGGTCCCCGGTGTGCTAGAGGCGTTCACGTCACTCTACGTCAGGACACTGCCGGATATGGAAGGACTTGAGACGCGGATCACAGGTGTCGGAGGAACCGTGGGTCACGTTTCGAAGGTCCCTTCTACGATCGCATCCCCAGGTCAATGGTTCGTACCAGTGCGCCGCAAAGGTAAGAATCCCTGGAAGCGATCACACCCCAGCACCGCGCACGGGCGGTCTACCATCACCTCATGACCCGTGTACTGCTCGCCGAGGACGACGCGTCCATCTCGGAGCCGCTGGCCCGCGCCCTGCGCCGCGAAGGTTACGAGGTCGAGGTGCGCGAGGACGGCCCCACCGCACTCGACGCCGGCATGCAGGGCGGTGTCGACCTGGTCGTGCTGGACCTGGGCCTGCCCGGGATGGACGGCCTGGAGGTGGCCCGCCGGCTGCGTGCCGACGGTCACACCGTGCCGATCCTCATCCTCACCGCGCGCGCCGACGAGGTGGACACCGTCGTCGGCCTGGACGCGGGCGCCGACGACTACGTGACCAAGCCCTTCCGGCTCGCCGAACTGCTCGCCCGGGTACGGGCGCTGCTCCGGCGCGGTGCCGCCGAGCCGCAGCAGCCGCCGGCCACCCACGGCGTGCGGATCGACGTCGAGTCGCACCGGGCGTGGATGGGCGACGAGGAGCTGCAGCTCACGGCGAAGGAGTTCGACCTGCTGCGCGTGCTGGTGCGGGACGCCGGCCGGGTCGTCACGCGCGACCAGCTGATGCGCGAGGTCTGGGACACCACGTGGTGGTCGTCGACGAAGACCCTCGACATGCACATCTCCTGGCTGCGCAAGAAGCTCGGGGACGACGCGGCGAACCCCCGGTACATCGCGACCGTGCGCGGCGTCGGCTTCCGTTTCGAGAAGAGCTGAGAGAGCTGAGAGAGCCGCGCCTACAGGGCCTGCTCGGGTAACAGGACATGCGCCGACGTCTCATCCAGTCCACCCTCGCCGTCGTTCTCGTGGTGATCGCCGTCTTCGGTCTCTCCCTGGTGATCGTCGAGACCCGGACGATCAGCAACAGTGCCCAGGAACGGGTGGAGTCCGAGGCGCTGCGGCTGGCCAGCATCATCGACAGCCGGGTGCTGGCCGAGGAGAAGGTCAACGCGAACGTCCTGCGCAATCCGGTCAGCAAGGACCAGTACGTGCTGATCACCATGCCCGGCAAGGCCCCGATCCAGATCGGCACCAAGCCGCAGGGCGACGTCATCCACTCGACGCAGCACGGCGAGGAGGGCGAGACGGTCACCGTGCAGGAGCCGCGCTCCTCGGTGACCCGTGAGGTCGGCCGGACCCTGCTGATCATCGGGCTGGTGGCGCTGCTGGCGGTGGTCGCGGCCGTGCTGCTCGCCGTACGGCAGGCCAACCGGCTCGCCTCCCCGCTGACCGACCTCGCCGAGACCGCCGAACGCCTCGGCTCCGGGGACCCGCGCCCGCGGCACAAGCGCTACGGCGTCCCCGAGCTGGACCGGGTCGCCGATGTGCTGGACTCCTCGGCCGAGCGGATCGGGCGCATGCTGACCGCCGAGCGTCGGCTCGCGGCCGACGCCTCCCACCAGCTGCGCACGCCGTTGACCGCGCTGTCCATGCGGCTGGAGGAGATCACCCTCACCGACGACCCGGACACGGTGAAGGAAGAGGCGAACGTCGCGCTCACGCAGGTCGAGCGGCTGACGGACGTCGTGGAGCGGCTGCTCACGAACTCCCGCGATCCGCGTACCGGCTCCGCCGTCACCTTCGACCTGGACGAGGTCATCCAGCAGCAGCTCGCCGAGTGGCGACCCGCCTACCGGTCGGTGGGCCGGGCCATCGTGAGCTCCGGCAAGCGCCACCTTCAGGCCGTCGGCACGCCGGGCGCGGTCGCCCAGGTGCTGGCCGCGCTGATCGAGAACTCGCTGATGCACGGGGGCGGCACGGTCGCCCTGCGCACCCGGGTCACCGGCAACCAGGCCGTCATCGAGATCACCGACGAGGGTCCGGGCGTGCCGGCCGACCTAGGGGCGCGGATCTTCGAGCGCACCATCAGCGGCCGCAACTCCACAGGCATCGGTCTCGCCGTCGCCCGCGACCTCGCGGAGGCCGACGGTGGCCGCCTCGAACTCCTCCAGGCTCAGCCCCCGGTCTTCGGCCTCTTCCTCTCCCGAACCCCCCCGACCCGCAAACCGGACGAATCCCACCCAACGGTCCGCTAGCCCTGGCGCGGGCAATGGGGGTCGGTGGATCCGCTGGGCCGGCACGGCCGTCCCTCGGGCCCGCGGACCGGCTCGCGCAGGTCTTCCCGGTCATGGTCCGCCGGGCCGTCTGCCCCCGGGGCGCCTGTTCCCGGCGCGCTGGTCCGCTCGTCGTCGGCCCCGTGGGCCGTGGGACCGCCGGGCCTTCCGCCACCTCGGGCCGCCTGTCACCGGGTCCCGGGGCCGGTCGGCGTCGGGGTTCGCGGGGCCTGTGGAACCACCAGGAGCCGTCCGGACGGCGGGGCGGTACGCCTCCGGCCGCGGGACTGCTGGGTGTCGGTTCGCCCGGCTCTCGATCCGGCCGGTCGTTCCCGCTCGTGACAGGCGGCTGCCGACTGCCGGCTGTCGGTTCCGGGCTGCCGGTTCACCGCCCGCAGGGCCACGGCAGGTGCCCCAGGACACATCCCGGCGGCCGGTGCAGCCCGCTCCACCCCCGGGGGGATCGGCGCCCTACGGAACCCGCTGCTTCGGGCCCTGGCGTTTCTGGGGCTGCTGCTTCTTCGGGGCCGGGTGCTTCGCCTCCGCCGCCAGGATCGACTCGGCCTCGCGGGCCGGCAGGGCCCGGAAGACCCAGGTGCGGTACGACCAGAAGCGGAACAGGGTGGCGACGCCGATGCCCACGAACTTGAAGATGTTGCTCTGCAGCGGGCTGTCCCAGCCGAAGCCGTAGGTCGCCAGGTAGAGCACGCCGTTCTCGATCACCAGGCCCACGGCGCTGAACAGCAGGAACAGCGTGAGTTCCTTGGTGCGCCCGCCCTTGTCGCGGTCCCGGTACGTCCAGTAACGGAAGCCGACGTAGTTGAAGGCGATCGCCACGACGGTCGCGATGATGCTGGCGCGCACCACCGGCAGGTCGGAGACGTGCCGGACCAGGTTGAACACGCCGAGATTCACAAGGACCCCGGCGCCGCCGACGGCGCCGAACTTGGCCACCTCGCGTACGAGCCGTTGCAGCCCCGAGGAACGAGGTTCCATGGCTGTGCAGCTCCCGTCCGTAGGTTTCACCAACCTGGCCATGCTATCCAGCCGGACCCGCCCACGCCTGTGGACCCGGCCACGGCAGGGAAACGGGTTGGAAAGAGACAGGAAAGCGCTGGGTAAGAGGCTGTGCGAGGGACGCGATCGGGGCACCCCCGGCGTGGCCGATACGCTAGGGGTGTGACGTTCCCGGTAGTCGGCATGGTCGGCGGGGGGCAGCTCGCGCGTATGACGCACGAAGCGGGCATCCCGTTGGGCATCAGGTTCAAGCTCCTCAGTGACACCCCTCAGGATTCCGCGGCGCAGGTCGTGAGCGAAGTCGTCATCGGCGACTATCGCGATCTCGACACGCTGCGCGAGTTCGCGCGCGGTTGCGACGTGATCACCTTCGATCACGAACATGTACCCACCGAGCACCTCAGGGCCCTGGAGGCGGACGGCATCCCCGTGCGCCCCGGGCCCGACGCACTGGTGCACGCCCAGGACAAGGGGGTGATGCGCGCCAGGCTCGACGCGATCGGCGTCCCGTGCCCACGGCACCGGATCGTCGCCGATCCGCAGGACGTCGCCGCCTTCGCGGCGGAGGGCGACGGCTTCCCGGTCGTCCTCAAGACCGTCCGCGGCGGCTACGACGGCAAGGGCGTGTGGGTCGTCGACTCCGTCGAGGAGGCCGCCGACCCGTTCCGGGCGGGCGTCCCCGTCCTCGCCGAGGAGAAGGTCGACTACGTCCGCGAGCTGGCCGCCAACGTCGTACGCTCCCCGCACGGCCAGGCCGTCGCCTACCCGGTGGTCGAGTCCCAGCAGGTGAACGGCGTGTGCGACACGGTCGTGGCCCCCGCGCCCGGCCTGGACGAGGACCTGGCCCTGCAGGCCGAGCGGATGGCGCTGAGCATCGCCAAGGAGCTGGGCGTCGTCGGGCACCTCGCCGTCGAGCTGTTCCAGACCCGCGACGGCCGCATCCTCGTCAACGAGCTCGCCATGCGCCCGCACAACTCCGGGCACTGGACCATGGACGGCGCGATCACCTCGCAGTTCGCCAACCATGTGCGCGCGGTCCTCGACCTGCCGCTCGGCGACCCGCGCCCCCGCGCCCCGTGGACGGTGATGGTCAACGTCCTCGGCGGTGACTACCCGGACATGTACTCCGCCTACTTGCACTGCATGGCACGCGACCCCAAGCTCAAGATCCACATGTACGGCAAGGACGTGAAGCCGGGCCGCAAGGTCGGACACGTCAACACCTACGGCGACGACCTGGACGACGTGCTGGAGCGCGCCCGTCACGCAGCCGGCTACCTGAGAGGCACCATCACCGAATGAGCCCCGTTGTTGGCATCGTCATGGGGTCGGACTCCGACTGGCCCGTCATGGAGGCCGCCGCCAAGGCCCTCGACGAGTTCGAGATCGCCTACGAGGTCGACGTCGTCTCCGCGCACCGCATGCCCCGCGAGATGATCGCGTACGGCGAGCAGGCCGCCGACCGCGGCCTGAAGGTGATCATCGCCGGTGCGGGCGGCGCCGCCCATCTGCCGGGCATGCTCGCCTCCGTGACGCCGCTGCCCGTCATCGGCGTCCCGGTGCCGCTGAAGTACCTCGACGGCATGGACTCCCTGCTGTCGATCGTGCAGATGCCGGCCGGTGTCCCGGTCGCCACCGTCTCCGTCGCCGGCGCCCGCAACGCCGGTCTGCTCGCGGCCCGGATGCTCGCCGCGCACGACGAGGACCTGCTGCACAAGATGCGTGACTTCCTGCAGGACCTCAACGACCAGGCCACCGAGAAGGGCAAGCGGCTGCGGTCCAAGGTCGAGGGCACGAGCGGCTTCGGCTTCGGGAAGTGACGCGCATGACCTCCTCGGCCTCGCTGGACGCGGCCCGTGCGCTGCTGCGCGAGTTCCCGGTCGTCGACGGACACAACGACCTGCCGTGGGCACTGCGCAAGCAGGCCGGCTACGACCTCGACGCCCTGGACATCGGCGGCCACCAGCACGACCGCCTGCACACCGACATCCCGCGGCTGCGCGAGGGCGGCGTCGGCGCGCAGTACTGGTCGGTGTACGTGCCGTGCGAGCAGCCGGAGCCGGTCGCGGCGACGCTGGAGCAGATCGACTGCGTCCGGCGGATGCTGGCCCGCTACCCCGCCGACCTGGCGCCCGCGCTGACCGCCGGGGACATGGAGGCGGCGCGCCGGGACGGCCGTATCGCCTCCCTGATGGGGGCCGAGGGCGGTCACTCCATCGCCAACTCCCTCGGCACGCTGCGCGGGCTGTACGAGCTCGGGGTGCGGTACATGACGCTCACCCACAACTTCAACGTGGACTGGGCGGACTCGGCGACCGACGAGCCGAAGGCGGGCGGTCTCACCGCGTTCGGCCGTGAGGTCGTCCGGGAGATGAACCGGCTCGGCATGCTCGTCGACCTCTCGCACGTGGCGGCGACGACCATGCGGGACGCGCTGGACGCCAGTTCCGCGCCGGTGGTCTTCTCGCACTCCTCCTCGCGCGCGGTGTGCGACCACCCGCGCAACATCCCCGACGACGTACTGGAGCGGCTGCCCGCCAACGGCGGCGTGGCGATGGTGACGTTCGTGCCGAAGTTCGTGCTCCAGGCGGCCGTGGACTGGACCGCCGCGGCCGACGACAACATGCGCGCGCACGGCCTGCACCACCTGGACACCAGCCCCGAGGCGATGAAGATCCACCGGGAGTTCGAGGAGCGCACCCCGCGGCCGGTCGCCACGGTGTCCACCGTCGCGGACCACCTGGACCACATGCGCGAGGTGGCCGGCATCGACCACCTGGGCATCGGCGGCGACTACGACGGCACGGCGTTCACCCCGGACGGCCTGAACGACGTCTCCGGCTACCCGAACCTGCTCGCCGAGCTGCTGGACCGCGGCTGGTCCACGGCCGACCTGGCCAAGCTGACCTGGAAGAACGCGGTGCGGGTGCTCGGCGCGGCCGAGGACGTGGCGCGCGGCCTCCAGGCGACGCGCGCGGCGTCCATCGCCACGATCGAGTCGCTCGACGGCGCCGAGGGCTGAGCGCCGAGGGCGGGGTGGCCGGCCGTGCCGGCCACCCCGCCCTCGTGTATCCCGGTACGACTGCCGGACGGCTCAGGGCTCTTCGATCCGGCACAGGCAGAACGGATGCCCGGCCGGGTCCGCGTACACCTGGAAGTCCTTCGTCTCCCGGTCCTCCAGGTCCAGCGGACGGGCCCCCAGTTCCAGGACCCGCTCGTGCGCGGTGTCGACCTCCGCCCAGGTCCGCCCCGCGTCGAAGTCGAGGTGGAACTGCTGGCCGTTGCGGTCCGCCCGCGGCCACTCCGGCGGAGTGTGGCCCTCGGCCCGCTGGAAGGCCAGCCGCGGCCCGTCCGGGACCTCCAGGACCACCCAGTCGTCGTCCTCGGCCTGCGGCGTGCCGCCGGCCACCGCCGCGTAGAAGGCGGCCAGCGCGTGCGGATCGGGACAGTCCAGCACCACGGAACGAAAGCGGGCGACGGACGCCATGGTGTCCTCCTCGGGGACGGTTCGACGGGCGCCTCGGTCAGCAGGCGCACAGACAGAACGGGTGCCCCGCGGGGGCGGCATAGACACGAAGCCGACCGGCGCACGGGGATCGGGACGGCCGGGCGAGCTGGAACCGGTGCGGGACCTGCGCGAGTCGCTGCGGGCCGCGCTGCTCGCCCACGCCGGGCGCCCGCCGCACGGCCCGGTCGCCCCCCTCGGCACCTGTGAACGCGGGGGAGTTCATCGGCCACGTATGTGCGCCGTGGTGCAGAATGCGGGAAGACGCCGGTTCGGCCGACTGAGCCTCGGCCGAACCGGCGTCCCCTTCACGTGTGTCCGGGCGTCCGCGATCCCGGACGCCCCGAGGCCCGTCCCCGGGCGTCCGCTAGGCGGTGGGACGCCCCATCGCACGGTAGGTCCAGCCGGCCCGCCGCCACAGCTCCGGATCGAGGGCGTTGCGCCCGTCCAGGAGCACCCGGTCCGTGGCGACCTCGCCGAGCGCCGCCGGGTCCAGCTCGCGGAACTCCCGCCACTCCGTCAGGTGCAGCACGATGTCGGCGCCGCGGACGGCCTCCAGCGCGGTCTCCGCGTAACCGAGGGTCGGGAAGACCTTGCGGGCGTTGTCCATGCCCTTCGGGTCGTACACCGTGACCTGGCCGCCCTGGAGGTGGATCTGGCCCGCCACGTTCAGCGCGGGCGAGTCGCGTACGTCGTCCGAGTCGGGCTTGAAGGTGGCGCCGAGCACCGCGACCCGCTTGCCGAGGAAGGAGCCCCCGCCGAGCGCCTCCCGGGCCATCTCGACCATCTGGCCGCGCCGGCGCATGTTGATGGAGTCGATCTCCCGCAGGAAGGTCAGCGCCTGGTCCGCGCCCAGCTCCCCCGCCCGGGCCATGAACGCCCGGATGTCCTTGGGCAGGCAGCCACCGCCGAAGCCGATCCCGGCGCGCAGGAACTTCTTCCCGATCCGGTCGTCGTACCCGATGGCCTCTGCCAGCCGCGCCACGTCACCGCCGCCGGCCTCGCACACCTCCGCCATCGCGTTGATGAACGAGATCTTGGTCGCGAGGAACGAGTTCGCCGCGGTCTTCACCAGCTCCGCGGTCGGGAAGTCGGTCACCACGAACGGCGTGCCCTCGCCGATCGGAGTCGCGTACACCTCCCGCAGCAGCTTCTCGGCACGCTCACTGCGCAACCCGGCCACGATCCGGTCGGGGTGCAGCGTGTCCTGCACGGCGAAACCCTCGCGCAGGAACTCCGGGTTCCAGGCCAGCTCGGCGTCCGCCCCGGCCGGCGCGTGCTCGGCGAGGTACGCGGCCAGCCGGTCGGCCGAACCCACCGGCACCGTCGACTTGCCGACCACCAGGGCCGGGCCGCGCAGATGGGGGGCGAGCGAGGCGATCGCCGAGTCGACGTACGACATGTCGCAGGCGTACTCGCCGTGCTTCTGCGGGGTGTTCACGCACACGAAGTGCACATCGCCGAAGGCGCCGGCCTCGGCCCAGTCGGTGGTGAAGCGCAGCCGCCCCGAGGCGCCCTCGAAGCCGGCCACGTGCCGGCGCAGCAGCTCCTCCAGGCCCGGCTCGAACATCGGCGTCTCGCCGCGCTCCAGCATGGCGATCTTCTCGGGTACGACATCGAGCCCCAGCACCTCGAAGCCGAGCTCGGCCATGGCCGCGGCGTGCGTGGCGCCGAGATAGCCGGTGCCGATCACGGTGATCTTCAGGCTCATGGGGGTGCGCTCCAGCCGGTGGACTCTCTCGTGCGGGCCCGAGCATAGCCGGGCCGTCCACCGGGCAATTTCCCGCTGTCGCGTAGGTCACGTAGGCGTCCCGTCGGCGGCCCTCTAAAATTTGAGTTACTTAACGGTAATTAGCGTCAGTATCACTGTGTCTTTGGAGCGTGAGAGACCGTGGCCGGATCGGCTGACTTCGACCTGTACCGCCTGTCCGAGGAGCACGACATGCTCCGGGACGCCGTCCGCTCCCTGGTCGAGGCGAAGATCGCGCCGTACGCCGCGGCGGTCGACGAGGAGGCACGCTTCCCGCAGGAGGCGCTGGACGCCCTCGTGGCCAACGACCTGCACGCCGTGCACGTCCCCGAGGAGTACGGCGGCGCCGGCGCCGACGCGCTCGCCACCGTCATCGTGATCGAGGAGGTGGCCCGCGCGTGCGTGTCCTCCTCCCTCATCCCCGCGGTGAACAAGCTGGGCTCCCTGCCGGTGATCCTCTCCGGCTCCGAGGACCTGAAGAAGAAGTACCTCGCCCCGCTCGCCAAGGGCGAGGGGATGTTCTCGTACTGCCTCTCCGAGCCCGAGGCGGGCTCCGACGCGGCCGGCATGAAGACCAAGGCCGTCCGTGACGGCGACCACTGGATCCTGAACGGCGTGAAGCGCTGGATCACCAACGCGGGCGTCTCCGAGTACTACACGGTCATGGCCGTCACCGACCCGACGAAGCGCTCCAAGGGCATCTCCGCCTTCGTCGTCGAGAAGTCGGACCCGGGCGTCTCCTTCGGCGCCCCGGAGAAGAAGCTCGGCATCAAGGGCTCCCCGACCCGCGAGGTCTACTTCGACAACGTCCGCATCCCCGCCGACCGCATGATCGGCGAGGAGGGCACCGGCTTCGCCACGGCGATGAAGACCCTCGACCACACCCGCATCACCATCGCCGCCCAGGCGCTCGGCGTCGCGCAGGGCGCCCTCGACTACGCCAAGGGCTACGTCCAGGAGCGCAAGCAGTTCGGCAAGCCGATCGCCGACTTCCAGGGCATCCAGTTCATGCTGGCCGACATGGCCATGAAGATCGCCGCCGCCCGCGCCCTGACCTACCAGGCCGCGGCCGCCTCCGAGCGCGGCGACAGCGACCTCACCTTCCAGGGCGCGGCCGCCAAGTGCTTCGCCTCGGACGTGGCGATGGAGGTCACGACGGACGCCGTCCAGCTCCTCGGCGGGTACGGCTACACCCGCGACTACCCGGTCGAGCGCATGATGCGCGATGCGAAGATCACCCAGATCTACGAAGGCACGAACCAGGTCCAGCGGATCGTGATGGCGCGCAACCTGCCGTAGCGGCCAGGGAATCCGGACACCGGCGAGAGGCGCCCCGCGGGGCGCCTCTCGTGCGTCCGTAGGGCGGTAGGTCGACATGCGGGGCGGCACTTCCCGACGTAGGACGGAAGCACACAGGATCCGTCCAGGGTCCCTGCCGCGAGGAGGAGCCATGACCCAGTCCCAGTCCCGTTCCGGCACGATGACCGCCCTCACCCCGCAGATGCAGGAGTGCATCGCCGCCTGCATGGACTGCCACAGCATGTGCGAGGAGACCATGAGCTCCTGCATGCAGAAGGGTGGCCAGGCGCAGATGCAGGTCATGCGCGCGCTCATGGACTGCTCCGAGACGACCCGCATGTGCGCCGACATGATGATGCGGCGCTCGCCCATGGCGGCGGAGATGTGCGCGATGTGCGCGAAGGTCTGCGACATGTGCGCCGAGGCGTGTATGTCCATGCCGGACGACGAGATGATGATGCGCTGTGCCGAGGCGTGTCGCCGCTGCGCGGAGACCTGTCGCGCGATGGCGGGCGCCGGTATGTGACCGGTCCGGACGTCGGTCGAGGGCACCCCCCGGGGTGCCCTCGATCATGTGTACGGCAGGCTGGCCGCATGACGACCACCGACGCGACCGACGCCTTCGACGCCGCCGAGCGGGCCATGTGGGCGGGCCGTACCGAGGCGTACGCGCGCGGCTTCGGCCGGCTGTGCGCGCACCCGGTGCCCGCCCTGCTGGACGCGGCCGGGGTCGCGGCCGGGACGCGGGTGCTCGACGTCGGCACGGGCACCGGCACGGCGGCGCTGGCGGCGGGGGAGCGGGGCGCGCTGGTGCGGGCCGTGGACGCCGACGCCGGGATGGTGGCCGAGGCTCGCCGGCGCGGGGTCGCCGCCGAGGTCGCCGTACTGCCCGGGCTGCCCTTCGGGGACGGCGAGTTCGACGCCGTGCTCGGCAACTTCGTGCTGAACCACGTCGGCCGGCCCCGTGCCGCCCTCGCCGAGCTGCGCCGTGTGCTGCGCCCCGGCGGCCGGCTGGCCGTGACGCTGTGGGGCGCCCGGCGCGGCGCCGGGCAGGACCTGCTCGGGCGGGCCCTGGCGGCGGGCGGCGCGGTACCGCCGTCGTACCTGCCGCGGCTGGACCCCGCCGAGGACTTCGCCCGCACCCCGGACGGTCTCGCCGGCCTGCTCGCCGAGGCCGGCTTCACCGGCGCCGGGGCGGCGGAACTGGCCTGGGACCACCGGACGACCGTCGAGGAGTGGTGGGGCGGCGCGGCCGGCGGGGTCGCCACCGTGGGCCTGGTCCTGACCTCGCAGGAGGCCGGCACCGTGGCGGCGGTCCGGCGGGAGTACGAGCGGCTGTGCGCCGCCTTCGTGCCCGGGGACGCCGGGAACGCCGATGGGGAAGGACCGCTGGCCCTTCCCCATGTGGCGCTGCTCGCACGCGCGGTGCGCTAGTTGCTGGAGACGGTGACCTTCTCGTCGTTGTTCAGCTGGCTCACGAGGGTCTTCACCTTCGCCTTGTCCCAGACGAGGTTGCCGCCGGAGGAGCCGGAGATCGGCATGTTCATCGACGTGCCGTCACCGCTGTTGACGCCCTTCATCGCCCAGAACATCGAGGCCAGGTCCCACAGGCCCATGTCCTTGTCGACGATCAGGGAGTCCAGGCCCGCGCCCATGGTCGGGTAGAACTTGAACGGGTTGAGCACCGTGGACGGCGTGGCCACCTGGTGGGCCAGGGCGGCGAGGAACTTCTGCTGGTTCTTGGTGCGCTGCAGGTCCGAGGCGGCGAACGCGTGCCGGGTGCGGACGAAGGCGAGAGCCTGCTGGCCGTCCAGGGTCTGCTTGCCGCTCTTGAAGTCGGCGCCGGACCACTTGTCCTTGAAACCCTTGTCGATGTCTATGTCGACACCGCCCACCGCGTCCACGATGTTCGCGAAGCCCTGGAAGCCGATCTCCACGTAGTGGTCGATGTGCAGGCCGGTGTTGAACTCGATCGCGCGGACCAGCAGCGTCGGCCCGTCCTCGGCGTAGGCGGCGTTCAGCTTCGTGTGCCGGCCGCGCGCGGGATAGGTCTTCCCGGACGTCGACCCCTTGTACGACGGGATCTCCACGTCCGAGTCGCGCGGCAGCGAGATCAGCGTGTCGCCGTTGTCGCCGACGTGCAGGATCATCATCGAGTCCGTGCGTTTGCCCTCGGCGCCACCGGTGTGCAGCTTCTTCTCGTCCGCCTTGGACATGCCCTCACGGCTGTCCGAGCCGACGATCAGGTAGTTGGTGCCGTCGCCCGACTCCGGCCGGTCGATGACCGTCCCCAGGTCGACCTCGCGGCGCAGCTTGGAGTCGGCCCAGAAGTACGTCCCGACGGATGTGACGACCAACACGGTCGCCAGCGTGATCACCGTCCACTTGATGCGGCGCCGCCAGTTCGGGGCGGGGCGCGGAGCCCGGGTGGGCGCGCCCTGCGGCCCGCCGGGGCCGCCACCGCCGTAGACCTGGCCGGTGTTGTAGCCGCTGTCGTAGTCGTCGTGGCCGGGGCCGTCGTCGTAGCCCCGGCCGTCGACGTACGACGGCTGCTGCGGGACGCCGTTGCCGTACGGCGGTGCCGCCGGACCGGGGTCGCCGTAGCCGGAGCGCTGGCCGGGCGGTACCGCCGGGCCGCGCCGCACCTGACGCATCACGCGGGCGCCCTCCGGCTGCGAGCCGGCACTGCCGCGTCCGTAGCGCGGGCCGCGGTTGTCGTCGGACCATCCCTGGGGCCAGTCATTCATGCGGACCAGTGTGCAGGGCGCGGGTGTGTGCCTTACAAGGCCTGTCGGAAAATCAGAGCGGCGCTGTTGCCAAGCTGACACAAATTCCGCGAATGTCGCTTCGGCATAAGGTGGAGGGCATGACAGACCTGGCCACGGACACGGAAACCGACATCCCGGGCAAGCCCACGTCCGCCTCCCGCACCACGCTCAGCCACATCATGACCCACAACGACACCAACCTGCTGGGAACGGTGCACGGCGGCGTGATCATGAAGCTCGTCGACGACGCCGCGGGCGCCGTGGCCGGCCGGCACTCCGGCGGTCCCGCCGTCACCGCGTCCATGGACGAGATGGTGTTCCTGGAGCCGGTCCGCGTCGGCGATCTGGTCCATGTGAAGGCTCAGGTGAACTGGACCGGGCGGACCTCCATGGAGGTCGGTGTCCGGGTCCTCGCGGAGCGCTGGAACGAGTCGACCCCGGCCACCCAGGTCGGCTCGGCCTACCTGGTCTTCGCGGCGGTCGACGGCGACGGCAAACCGCGCAGGGTGCCGCCGGTGGTCCCGGAGACCGAGCGGGACCGCCGCCGCTACCAGGAGGCCCAGATCCGCCGCACCCACCGCCTGGCCCGCCGCCGTGCGATCCGCGAGCTGCGTGAGAAGCGCGCCGCCGAAGGCTTCCAGGACTAGTAACTGCCGTGCTTTGCAGGGGGGTTGTGCGGAAGTGGGAAGTATCACGCCTGGCTTCCGTTTGAGACCTGTGGGGATAGTGTGAGCGATCCGGTGGGCGGCCGTGCGGGCTGCCGCCGTCCTACAGGTGGAGAGTGAGGCGGGGCACTCGTCGTGTGCCCGCGACGGGGGGCTGAGGCGTGGACGCACCATTCCGTGGCAGTGGTGACGACATCGATCCCGCGGACCAGTGGGTGCTGAACCCCCGCACGGGCGAGTACGAACTGCGGCAGCCGGACCCCGCCACCGAGCGGCCGGCCGTGCCCGGCCCCCGCTCCGCGCCGGAGCCCGGACCCGCGCCCGAGCCGGTGGTGCCGGGCCGCCGCCGCACCACGGGCCGCGGACAGCGCAAGGCGAAGAAGAAGTCCACAGGCAAAAGGATTCTGCTGTGGACCGGCGGCACTCTTGCCTTCGTCCTGGTCGCGGGCGCGGGCGCCGCCTACCTGTATCTCAAACACCTCGACGACAACATCACCACCACCGACACCGCGGGCGCCACCAGCGACTCCTTCAGCAAGGACAAGGCGTTCAGCATCCTGGTGATCGGCACCGACAAGCGGACCGGCAAGGGCGACGCCGGCTACGGCGACGCCAACAGCCTCGGCCACGCGGACACCAACATCCTGCTGCACGTGTCGAAGGACCGCTCGAACGCCACCGCGCTCAGCATCCCCAGGGATCTGGTGACCGACATACCCGACTGCCCGACCAGGCAGCAGGACGGCTCCCTCAAGACCGTCCCCGGCACCCGGAACATCCGGTTCAACGAGAGCCTCGGCCAGCTCGGCCGCGACCCCGGCTGCACCGTCCGCACCGTCGAGGCGCTCGGCGACGGAGTCACGGTGAACCACTTCATGATGGCCGACTTCAACGCCGTGAAGACACTGACGACGGCCGTCGGCGGTGTCGAGGTGTGCCTGGACCACGCCGTGAAGGACAAGAAGTCGCACCTCGACCTGCCCGCCGGACCGTCGAAGGTCGAGGGCGAGCAGGCCCTGGCCTTCGTCCGCACCCGGCACAGCTGGGCGAACCAGAGCGACCTCGACCGGATCAAGGTCCAGCAGCAGTTCCTCGGCTCCCTGTTCCGCAAGATGAAGTCCGACGACACCCTGACCAGCCCGACCCGGCTCATGGGCCTCGCGGAGACGGCGACCAAGGCCCTCACCGTGGACAAGGGCATCGGCCACATCACCACCCTCAAGGACGTGGCGCTGGAGCTGAAGAAGGTGCCGCCGAAGAACATCACCTTCCTCACCCTGCCGGTCAAGGACAACCCCGCCGACGGCGCCTTCCACAAGACGGTGATCGTGGACCCCGTCCCCGCCGCGCAGATCTTCACCATGATCAAGGACGACGCCTCCTTCACCGAGGTGAAGAAGAAGCAGAAGGCGAAGGAGGCGGCCAAGCTGAAGGGGCCCCGCTCCGCCGCCGCGGACGTACGGGTCGACCTGTACAACGCCGGTGCGCCCGGCGGTTCCGCCCAGACCACCCTCGCCTGGCTCCAGACCGAGAAGGGCGTCGCCAAGGCGAGCCAGCTCGGCAACGCCGGCGCGGACCAGAAGCGGACGACGCTCCAGTACGCGCCCGCCCAGGCGGCTCAGGCCCGCGAACTGGCCGACCTGATGGGGCTGCCGGCGTCCGCGCTGAAGCCCGGCAGGAGCGAGACCAACGCCCAGGGGCTGCCCGCGATGGTGCTCAGGCTCGGCGCCGACTTCAAGGGCGCGGGCGTACCGCTCACCGGCCCGGCGAAGGCCCCGGCCGTGCCCAAGACGACGGCGGACCAGGTGAAGTGCGCCTCGTGAGCCGCCCGGCGGTGCCCGCCGCGAGGCGGACCCGCCGGGCGCCCGGCCGAGCCCCGGCTGTCAGGCCTTTCCGGAGCACACCACCTCGTTGCCCCGCACCACGTTCGTCTCCGGCTGCCCGGGGTCCTCGAACCGCACCTGGTGCACGTTCCTGAAGTCGGCCCCGACGGTCAGCTTCAGCAGCGGCCCCTGGCCGGGGACGGCCCGCAGCTCGCTGCCGGGCAGGGCCGCCGCCAGGGACAGGGCCGAGCGGTCCCACCGGGGGTCGTAGGAGATCACGGTGCGCGGCACGTGGGCGGGCGCGGTCACCGGCTGGTGGGTGGCGGCGAAGCCGGTCGCCGTCAGCGCGGCGTCGACCCGCTTGGCGAGCCCGACGGTGCCGGTGCCGTTCGCCACCTGCACCCGGATCTGCCGCGGGTCCACCTCCACCGGCGCCGGCGCGGGGCCGCGGTGCGGGCGGTCCACGGCGAGCGGCTTGTCGTCGCGCACCGAGCCGAAGAGCTTCTCCGCCTTGGCCGGGTCCCACTTCAGGGTCGAGCCGATGCCCTTGACCTGGTAGTTCAGCTGCCCGATGGGCACGGTGGTGAACTCCGAGGACGACGGGGAGAAGTTCCGCATCGCCCGCCCCAGGTCGAGCAGCTCGTCGGTGCCGAAGCCCTCGTCGGCACGGACCGAACCCAGCACCGCCCGGGTCACGTCCCGGAACCTGATCGGGTTCAGCAGCACACCCGATGACGTTGCCTTCTCGATCAGCGCCGCCAGGAACCGCTGCTGACGCTTCATCCGTCCGAGGTCGCTCGCCCCGTCGACGTGCCGGGCACGCACGTACTGCAGCGCCTGCCCGCCCATGAGGGTGTGCGTGCCGGCCGGCAGGTCGAGCCCGGTGTAGGAGTCCTTCATCGGCGTCGGCGTGCACACCTTGACGCCGCCGAGCACGTCCACGGTCCTCATGAAGCTGGTGAAGTCGACCTCCAGGTAGTGGTCGATCTTCACGTGGGTCATGTTCTCGACCGTGCGGATGGTCAGCTGGGGACCGCCCTCGGCGTAGGCCGCGTTCAGCTTGACCGGGTGCGGGCCGTGCCGCTTCCGGGAGTTCTGGTCGACGTGCTCGGGCGTCTCGGCGTAGGAGTCGCGCGGCAGGCTCACCACCGTCGCCCGGTCCCGGTCCTCCGAGATGTGCACGATCATCATGGTGTCGGTGCAGTGACACGGCGCACCCCCCAGCCGGAAGGCGCGCCGGTCCCGCTCGCTGACCTTGTCGCGGCCGTCGGTGCCGACCAGCAGGACGTTCATGCCGTGGCCGGCCCGGGGCCGGTTCTTCATGTCCTTGAACGCGTCGATCCGGGCGATGCCCGCGTCCAGGCTCGTGACGACGGCGTGCCCGATCCCGGCCGAGGCGAGCACCACGACGGAGAGCGTGGTGACCGCCCGCATGGCCCAGCGCGGCCGCCGGGGCGGCCGGACGGACCGCACGGGCCGCTCGGGCGGGCGCGGCCCCCGGCGGGGCGGCTGCGGGCGGCGCTGTGAACCGGGCACACCCCCCGCGCCTTTGGCGGTGGGGGACGGGGGCCGAGGCGGGCTGGGCAAAGGGACACCTCCGGACGAGGCCGTACGTGGGATCCGTGAGCACAGTAGGCCGATACGATCTCCAGCCCGCCGTCCCGCCCCGGCGGCGCGCACCGCTGTCCCCCGTTCGCGGTAACGTGAGCGTCCTATGAACGCCAAGTCCGACGTGCGGCTCCCCGCTGTCTCCGTGATCATGCCCGTCCTCAACGAGGAGCGGCATCTGCGCGGGGCCGTCCAAGCGATCCTCGCGCAGGAGTACGCCGGCGAGATGGAGGTCGTGATCGCCCTCGGTCCGTCCACGGACCGCACGGACGAGATCGCCGCCGAGCTCGTGGCCGACGACCCGCGTGTGCACACCGTCCCGAACCCGACCGGCCGTACGCCCGCGGCGCTGAACGCGGCGATCAAGGCATCCCGGCACCCGATCGTCGTCCGCGTCGACGGCCACGGCATGCTCTCGCCGAACTACATCGCGACCGCGGTCCGCCTCCTCGCGGAGACCGGCGCGCAGAACGTCGGCGGCATCATGCACGCCGAGGGCGAGAACGACTGGGAGCACGCGGTCGCCGCCGCCATGACCTCGAAGATCGGCGTCGGCAACGCGGCCTTCCACACCGGCGGCCAGGCCGCCCCCGCCGAGACGGTCTACCTCGGCGTCTTCCGCCGTGAGGCCCTGGAGCAGCAGGGCGGTTACAACGAGGAGTTCATCCGCGCCCAGGACTGGGAGCTGAACTTCCGCATCCGTGAGGCCGGCGGCCTGATCTGGTTCTCGCCGGAGCTGAGGGTCTCGTACCGCCCCCGGCCCTCGGTGCGCGCGCTGGCCAAGCAGTACAAGGACTACGGCCGCTGGCGGCACGTCGTCGCCCGCTACCACTCGGGCTCCATCAACCTGCGCTATCTGGCCCCGCCGACCGCGGTGTGCGCGATGGCGGCCGGCCTCCTGGTGGGCGTGGCGCTGACCCCGTGGGGTTTCGTGGTCCCCGGCGGCTACCTGGCCGCGATCGTCGCGGGCTCCCTCCCGGCGGGCAGGGGCCTGCCCCTCAAGGCGCGGCTGCAGATCCCGGTGGCCCTGGCCACCATGCACATGTCGTGGGGCTGGGGCTTCCTGACCAGCCCGCGGTCCCTGGCGCGGAAGGTCATCGCCTCCCGGCGGCCGGCGGTGGCGAACGCCGCCTGAGCGCACGGCAGCTGACGACAGGGCCCCCTTCTCCCACGAGAAGGGGGCCCTGCGTATGGCCCGGCCGAGCGCTCGGCTACCAGCGGTAGACGTCGTACACGTCCATGCACTTGGTGGTGTCCGAGCCGTTGACGGCGTCGCTGCCGTCGGGCAGGTCGCCGGCCTCGGGCGTGTCCTCCTTGGGGAAGGCCGTGCCGGTGCGCCAGTCCGCGCCGACGACGACCGTGACCCCCGACACGTCGGTCGACTGCTTCACCGCGTCCATGGGCAGCCCGAGCGCCTTGGCCACGTACTGGGCATCGCCCTTCAGGTCCGCGCTCGGGTACCGCACGACCGTCTTCTCCTCGGACAGCGTCCCCGAGGTGTCCGCGTTCGCCCTGCCGTAGCCCTTCGCGATCAGCGCCTGGGCGATCGTCGACGCCCGCTGGGGCACCGGTGCCTCGGTGGAGCTCCGGGTGGCGTTCTGCACGAGCACGCCGAGCCTGCCCGCGTCGAGCGAGGGCTCCTCGGTCGGCTTGTACTTCTTGGACTTCTTCTTCTTGTGCTTGCCGTTCTTGTCGAACGGCACGTCGTCCTGGAGCATCCGCCACACCTTGTCGGCGTTGGCCCCGTCCGGCACGACGTGGTTGCTGTCGTGCTGGTCCGGCACGTTGGGCATGGTCAGCGAGGTGACCCGGTCCGAGGGCACCTCCTTCATCTGCATGCCCAGGTCGTAGAGCTTCTTCACCGTGCCGATCTCCTCGGAGACCGTCAGCGACTTGGTGGCCGCCTCCGCGAGGTCCATCAGCCGCCCGGTGTCCGTGAACACGTTCTGCTGCCGCAGCGTGCGGATCATCGAGTTCAGGTACATGTGCTGGGCGCGGGCCCGCATCAGGTCGCTGCCCCAGGCGTGCCGGGTGCGCAGCCACTGCAGGGCCTTCTCGCCCTTCACCTTGTGCGTTCCCGCCTTCATCTTCAGGCCGGAGCCGCCGGGCACCGAGGCGGTCGGGCGGTCCCACACGTTCTGCTTCACACAGACGTCGACACCGCCGACGGCGTTGCCCATCCGCACCACGCCCGCGAAGTCGATCGTCATCCAGTGGTCGATGTAGACCCCGGTGAGGTTCTCCCAGGTGGCCAGCGTGCAACCGGCCCCGCCCCGGGCCAGGCTGACGTTGATGATGTCGTTGGTCGCCGGATAGACCTTGCCGGTGTCCGGGTCCGTGCACTTGGGGATGTCGACCCGGGTGTCGCGCGGAATGCTGACCATGGCGGCGCTCTTGCGGTCCGCGGAGAGGTGGATGAGCATCTGGACGTCCGCGAGCGGCGGGTCGCCGCGGTGGTCCCGGCTGCCGCCGAGCTTCACGTTCTCGTCGGAGTTACGGCTGTCGGAGCCGATCAGCAGGATGTTCAGCGGGGTCTGCCCGGCCGCGTTCGGCTGGGTCCGCTGCGCCTTGGAGTCGTCGGCGCTGCTGCGTCTGCCCTTGTGGATATTGCCGTTGAGATGCTCGTAGTACAGATATCCGGCGCCCGCCGTCCCGAGTATCACCACCGCCAGCACGGTCGCCGACCAGCGCAGCGCGCGCCGTCCGCGTCGCGGCCGATCGGCCCTCGGCCCGCCGCCCGGCCCCCCGCCGGTACGACGTCCCGAGCCCGCCGACGCATCCGCCTGCGGCACGGGCGACTTCGCGCCGTCGACCGCAGGCGCCTCCCCGCGCACCTCGCTCTGCGCCAATCTCCCTGCCCTCCCCACCCTTGCGCCCATGCAATGGGCCCGTCACGCGCCCAGTTAGACGCACGACGGGCCCATTGGGTTACCTACGAGGCGCACCTCATCTGCAAGTCATCGCACAGGATACGCATTCCTGTGAATTCCACTCGATCTGTGAATGCGAAAAAACCCGTCTCCGTTCGGTCACGCCTATTGCGCGCACTGCACCTTGTCCGCCGTCGACTTGTCGACGTCCGGTGCCTTCGTCGCGGGCGTGAGGGAGACACCCGCACCCTTGAAGTCCTTGCCGAGGGTCAGCGTCATCGCCGGCAGCCCCTGGGAGTTGGTCACGCTCTTGCCCGGCTTCAGAGCGGAGCCGGAAAGCCCCATGACGGCGGCCAGCTTGCGTGCCTGGGCGGCCTGGTCGGGCGCGTACTCCAGCTGCGTCTTGGCCAGTTCGGCAGGCGCGTTGCCGGCGTTCTCCGACTTGGAGATGCCCTCGTCGTTCTGCAGCCAGTTGAGCGCCGCCTGGGCGCTGCCCGACGCCGCACCGCCGTTGAGGATGCGCACCCGCACCTCGGAGGCGGGCGCCTTGGTGCCCTTCAGCCGCGCGGCCTGGGCGTCCTTCGCGGCCTTCGCCTTCTTCTTCACGTCGCTGAAAGAGACGTCGTCCTTGATCGCCTGGAAGACCGCGGGAGCCTTCCCCTCGTTGAGGACGACCGTGGTCTTGACCTTCTCGGCCGGGTTGTCCACGACCGGCACCGTGGTGAAGGTCAGGTTCTTCGGATTGAGCTTGCCCAGCTCCATCCCGAGGTCCTTCAGCTTCCCGATGCTGTCCAGTTTGTCGTCGACGGTCAGCGCCTTGGTGCCGGCCTCCGCCAGCTTCAGCATCTTGCCCGGGCTGGTGAGCGTGTCGTTGGAACTGAGCTTGCGCATCAGCGCGCTGAGGAACTGCTGCTGAAGGCCGATACGGCTCAGGTCGCCGCCGAAGCCCACGGAGTGCCGGGTCCGCACGAAGGCCAGCGCCTGCTCGCCCGAGATGTTGTGCGTGCCCTTCGACAGTTTCAGGTGCGAGTCGGCGTCGTCGATGTCCTTGCCCAGGCACACCTCGACCCCGCCGACCGCCGTGGTCAGCGTCTTGACCGCGTTGAAGTCGGCGACCATGAAGTCGTCGGGCTTGATGCCGGTCAGCTCGGTCACCGTGCGCATGGTGCAGCTCGGCGTACGGTCGTACTGACCGAGGCTCGTGTTGAACCGGGCGCTCGGCGTGCCCTTGATGACCTTGCTGCTGCCGTCCTCCTGCTGGGTCGGGCAGTCCGGGACGTCGACGATCAGGTCGCGCGGGATGCTGAGCGCGGTCGCGTTGGAGCGGTCCTTGGAGACGTGCAGCAGGATGTTGGTGTCCGCGTGACCGACGCTGCCGGCGTCGCCGTAGCCCTCGTTGCCCTTGCCGGTCCGCTTGTCGGTGCCGATCAGCAGGATGTTGATCGCCTCGTCCTTGCGGAAACCGCCCGTGCTCGCGCCGTCGTCGGAGATGGACGTGATGTTGCCGTTCAGGTGCCTGATGTAGAGGTACCCGGCGGCGGTCACGGCGACCAGCACGAACGCCATGGTCCCGCCGGTCCACAGCAGGGCCTTCTTGGCCTTCGACTTCTTCTTCACCGGCCGCCGGGCCGCGCGCCGCCCCTGCGGCGCCTCCGGCTCGGGGCCCTTGCGCCGGTTGCGCGGCGGTGGCACGTCCCCCGGGCGCACCCGGCTCATCTCACGTGTGCCACCGGGTTTCGCGTCGTTGCGACGGCGCGGTGCGCCGCCGCTGTCCCGGGCGGGTCTCCGGGGGCCGGGGACCGGCGACTGCGCTGCGGAAGGGCTCAGTCGCAGTTCGTATTCGCCGGTGTTCGGATTGAGTACCCACTGGTCTGCGGGGTCGATGTGCTCCGCCCGCCCACGGCCTTGCGCGTCCACGGTTGTCCGAATCCTCCGTCGGGGCCACGCGGCGCCTTCCCCCTCCAAGGCGCTCGGGTCTCGGTGAATCGGTGCGCGACCGCAGGACGGACCTCGTGGTCGGGTGCACCGGATCGCTCACACTATCCGCCCAGTTCAGCGTCGGGCGACGCCGGTGACAAATTCGACGTCCCTACAACCGGGCAATCCACCTCATTTTCTGAACGGAAGTTCGTCGTCTTGGTGAACCCCTTACTCGCACGCGTGCTCGGCGGCGGTGTTCCCGCTGAAGGTGGGGGCGGGAGAGGCGCCGCTCGCGGTGCCGTCCTGTGCGCCCGTTCCGGGGGCGTCTTCCGGGAGATCCCGGGCCACGGCCACCGGCTGGTCGGCCCGCAGCCGCGTGAACAGCTTCTCCGCCGCCGGCTCCACGAGTTGATCACGGTTGGCGTTGTGGACGTACGACTCCCTCGGCACCGTCAGGAACTGCACACGTTCGGTGGGGATGTCACGCAGCCCGCGCACCAACTGGTACAAGCCACGCAGACTGGCCAGTTCCGGGTCCGTGGTCAGCGAGGAGGTCGCCGCGTCCAGCACCGGATACAGCTTCACCGGGTTGAGCAGGACGTCGTTGCCCTGCACCTTGTCGACGAGTGCGCCGAGGAACAGCTGCTGCCGCTCCATCCGCTCGGTGTCGCTGCCGTTCCCGAGCGACTTGCGCGCCCGTACGTACCCGAGCGCCTGCTCCCCGTCGAGGGTGACCCGGCCGGCGGGCAGCTTCAGCTTGGCCGCCTTGTCGTCGACGGGTTCCTTCAGGCACACCTGCACCCCGTCGACGGCGTCCACCATCTCCTTGAACCCGCTGAAGTCCACGACCATGTGATGGTCGACGCGGATGCCCGTCAGTTTCTCGACGGTGCGGATCGTGCACGCGGAACCGCCCACCTGGAACGCGTGATTGAACATCGCGAACGCCGGCCGGCTGCGGCTGCCGTCCGGCCGGCGGCAGCCGGGGACGTCCACCATCAGGTCCCGGGGCAGCGAGACGGCGGTGGCGCTGCGCCGGTCGGCGGCCAGGTGCAGCAGGATCGTCGTGTCCGACCGCTCGCTGCCCAGGTCCCGGCCGTACTCGTCGTTGCCGTCCCCGGCCCGGGTGTCGGAGCCGATCAGCAGGATGTTCTGGGCGCCCCGCACCAGCGCGGTGGGCCGTTCCCGCTCGTACCGGGCGAGCTCGGCGGCGGCCGCCTCGTCGGGTGTGATGTTGGCGTTGAGCTTGGCGTAGACGGCCCAGCCGGCTCCCGCGGACGCCACGACGAGCACGGCGAGCGCGAGTGCCGAGCCCTTCAGCCAGCGCCGTCTGCGCCGCCCCAGCAGTCCGTCACCGGTGGCAGTGGACCCGGGGCCGGGACCGAGGGGCTGACCTGCGGGTTCGGTCACGACCGGGCACCCCCTCATGGCGTACGGGCGTCATGTGCTGCTCCTACGACCATGGCGGGGGGAGGGGAGCGGGAGCGCCCTTTGTTACTCCGTTCGGGGGACCGCTGCCCGGCCCGGGCGCGGGGCCGCCCGGGTGAGCGCCGCCGCGCCGCGCGGGTGTACGCCCGCACAGGGGCACCTGCGTCCGTCGCCCGCACCGGGCACTCGGATCGGTCGCCCCCACGGGCACTCGGGGCACTCGGGGCGGTCGTCCCCGCCGGGCGTCCGGGTGGGTCGCCCCCACCGGACGCCCTCGTCCGCGCACGGGCCCGGCGCTCCTCTCAGCGGCGTACCGCGGTCACCCGCTCACTCTCGATCCGCTTGGCGAGCGCGTCCACGTCCAGCCGGTCGAGGTGGCGGCACAGCACCACGGACCCGCCGACGGCGAGCGGCGCGTACAACCCCGCGGCCAGTCCCTCCCACGTGTCGTACGAGAGCCCCGAGAGCAGCCGGGAACCGGGACCCGTCAGGTCCAGCGCCGGCGCCTCCGCCGCGGCCCGTTCCACGACCTCGGCCCCGCTGAACTCCCGGCCGGCGACGATCAGCGCGGCGTCCTCCGCGTCCACCGGAGCGAACGGTGCGAACCGGTCGCCCTGGCCCGGCACTTCCACGGCGTAGTCGGCGAACCCGGCGGGCGTCCGCGGGAAGCGCCCGCCCAACGGCCGTAGCGCCAGGGCCACTCGCTCGCCGGTGCAGGCGAGCGCGGCGTCGAGCGAGTCGGGCCCGCTGACCACCACGTCGGCCGCCGCCGGGTCCCCGCCGACGCCCGCGACCGCGCCCACCGAGGAGCAGGCCAGCAGCCACACCGCCGTCTGCCAGTGCGCGGGCAGCAGCAGCGCGACCCGGTCACCGGGCCCGGCGGCCAGGTCGCCCTGGAGGAGGTTGGCGGTCTTGGCCACCCAATTGGCGAAGGTGGCCACGGACAGTTCGACGCGTTCACCCGTGGCGTCGTCGTAGAAGGTCACCAGAGGGCGGCCGGGGTCCGCGGCGAGCGCGGAAGTCAGCAGGTCGGCAGGGGTGCGATCGGTGGCGTTCACCCGGGACAGGGTACGCGCGGGCCGACGTGCCCACCGAGCGCCGGGCCACCGGTTCGGCGGAACGACTCCCGACGGTCCGTCAGTTCCCGGTTGGACACATATCGATGGATATGTCCAGGATCATGGCCATGCGTGGATTCCTGACTTCGTCCCCCGGTGCCTCCCCGGCCGTCGCCGCGTCGATCGGTGTCGCCTGCGCGGCGGCCCTCGCGCTCCCGCTCGCCCTGCCCACGCCCGCGGCCGCCGCCGGGCGGTCCGCGCGCGATTCCGCCACCGCATGGGCCGCCGGTACGGGCCTGCCGGCCGGGTCCCCGGTCCCGGGGAGCACCCGCTCACTGCCGCTGGTCCCCCTGACCCGCGACCGCGTCCTCGGCACGGCCCCGGAGCAGGGCCTGTACCGCGCGGGCGTCGAGCACTTCTCGCTGGTCGGGGTCGTCTGGGACGACCCCGACACCGAACTGCACGGCCGGGTCCAGGTGCGCACCCGGTCCACGGCGACGGGGAAGTGGTCCGGCTGGCAGGACGTCGAGACCCACAACGGCGAGCACGGCGCCGACCCGGGCACCGCCGAACGCACCTCCCGGCATGTGCGCGGGGCCACCGCGCCGCTGTGGGTCGGCGACTCGGACGGGGTGGACCTCCGGGTCCGCGCGGACCTCGCGGGCGACGCGGGCGCCCGGACCGGCCAGGGCGGCGGGCCGTGGCTCGTCCTGCCGTCGGGGATGCGCCTGGAACTCGTCGACCCCGGACGGGAGGCACCGCCGCTCGGCCCGCCCGCCGACGCGTCCCGCACCGGCCCGGACGCCGACGAGGCGATCGCCGCCTCGGCCGCCAACACCGACATCACCGGATTCGGCGCCACCGAGATCCCCGAGCTGAGCCGGTGGGCCACCGAGCGGGAGCTCGCCCGGTTGCAGGGACCGGTGGGGGCGAAGCCGTACGTCGGGGCGCGCCCGAAGATCGTCACACGCCGGGGCTGGGGCGCCGACGAGTCACTGCGCGAGCGCGGGTTCGTCTACACGAAGAAGGTCAAGGCGGCCTTCGTGCACCACACGGCCTCGGGCAACAAGTACACGTGCGCCCAGGCCCCCTCGGTCATCCGCGGTATCTACCGCTATCACGTCAAGAGCATGGGCTGGCGGGACATCGGCTACAACTTCGTCGTCGACAAGTGCGGAAGCATCTACGAGGGCCGGGCCGGCGGAGTGACCAAGGCGGTCCTGGGCGCGCACACCCTCGGCTTCAACAGCAACAGCATGGGCATCGCCGTGATCGGCACCTACGGCGCGAGCAAGCCGTCCGGGGCGGCGGTGACGGGGATCGCCCGGCTCACCGCCTGGAAGCTCGGACTCTTCGGGGCGGATCCTCGCGGAAAGACATATCTCACCTCGGGCGGTGGCAATCTCTACCCCAAGGGGAAGAACGTACGACTGCACGTGATCTCCGGCCATCGGGACGGCTTCGCCACCGACTGCCCGGGCAAGTCGCTCTACGCCAAACTCGGCACCGCCCGTTCCAGCGCGGCGCGCTACCAGGGGCGCTGAGGAACCGGGGGGCCGTTCGGGTGCCGCTCCGGGCCGGCCGGGGGAATCCGCCCGCCCGTTCCGCGGGGCACCGCGTGGCCACCGGGGGCGTCGTCGCACGGTCTGCATACACTGACCGGCCGATACGAGTAGCAACGAGTAGTCCGGCCGGTCCCGGCAGGAAGCAGAGACGACAGGTGACAGAAGCGATCCTCCTGGTCGGCGGCAAAGGCACCCGGCTGCGCCCGCTCACGGTGCACACTCCCAAGCCCATGGTCCCGGCCGCCGGGGTGCCGTTCCTCACCCACCAGCTGGCGAGAGCCAGAGCGGCGGGCGTCGAGCACATCGTCCTCGCGACGAGCTACCTCGCCGAGGTCTTCGAGCCCTACTTCGGCGACGGCGCCGCCCTCGGGCTGCACATCGAGTACGTCACCGAGGAGGAGCCCCTCGGCACGGGCGGAGCGATCCGCAACGTGGCCTCGCGGCTGCACTCGGGCCCCGACGACCCGGTGCTGATCTTCAACGGCGACATCCTGACGGGCCTGGACATCCGGGCGCTGGTCGGCACCCACGAGTCGACCGGCGCGGACGTCTCCCTGCACCTGACCAAGGTGACGGACCCGCGCGCCTACGGGCTGGTCCCGACCGACGGCACGGGCCGTGTCCTCGCCTTCCTGGAGAAGCCGCAGACGCCCGAGGAGATCGTCACCGACCAGATCAACGCGGGGGCCTACGTCTTCCGCCGCTCGGTCATCGACACCATCCCCGCCGGCCGTCCGGTCTCCGTGGAACGCGAGACGTTCCCCGAGCTCCTCGCCGCCGGCGCCCATCTCCAGGGCATGGTCGACTCCACGTACTGGCTGGATCTCGGCACCCCGGCGGCCTTCGTCCGCGGCTCGGCCGACCTGGTCCTCGGGCGCGCCCCGTCCCCGGCCGTGCCCGGCCGCTGCGGCGACCGCCTGGTCCTGCCCACGGCCACCGTCGCCCCGGACGCGAAACTCACCGGTGGCACGGTGGTCGGCGAGGGCGCGTTCGTGGCGAAGGGCGCCCGCGTCTTCGGTTCGACCATCCTGCCCGGCGCCGTCATCGAACCCGGAGCGGTCATCACCGACTCCCTCATCGGCAGCCGCGCGCGCGTCGGCGAACGCACGGTCCTCACCGGCACCGTCGTCGGCGACGGCGCGGTCGTGGGCGCCGACAACGAGCTCCGCGAGGGGGTACGGGTCTGGTGCGACGCCCGCATCCCGGCGGGCGCGGTGCGGTTCTCCTCCGACCAGTAGCTCACCGGCGGCTCCGCCGGAGGCGGGTTCCGCCACGGCGGAACCCGCGGCCGTCCGTCGGCAGCTCGCGCAGTTCCCCGCGCTCCTGGGGAACTGCGGCCGACGCCCGCCGCCACAGCGTCCCGCACCCCGGCCCGCGGTGCCTCAGATCAGCCCGATGTCCCACCGGGGCATCTTCGGCGCCCGCCGAGCCGGGACGCGCCCGCTCAGCAGGATCAGCCGGGCCGCCCGGTGCCGCTGCCCGGCGTACGGTTCGAGCAGGCGCAGCATCTCCGCGTCGTCGGCGTCCCGGTTCCCGGCCAGCGCCCAGCCCACGATCCCGGGCAGGTGCAGATCTCCGACGGTCACCGAGTCCGGCGCGCCGTGACTGCGCTGCACGACCTCCGCAGACGTCCACGGTCCGATCCCGGGGACGACCTCCAGCCGTGCCTGCGCCTCGACCGCCGGCATCCCCACCGCCTGCTCCAGCCGCGCGGCGACCCGCACGGCACGCAGGATCGTCGAGGCCCGCTTGTCGTCGACGCCCGCCCGGTGCCACTCCCAGGAGGGGATCAGCGCCCAGGCGCGCGGCGCGGGCATCACCCACATCGGGCGTTCCCCCGTCCCCGCGGGCCCCGGCGCCGGCTCGCCGAACCTCCGTACGAGGAGCCGCCACGCCCGGTACGCCTCGTCGGTCGTGACCTTCTGTTCGAGGACCGAGGGGATCAGCGACTCCAGTACCAGCCCCGTCCGCGTCAGCCGCAGTCCCGGCCGCCGGTGCCGTGCCGTCGCCACCGCCCGGTGCCGCGGTACGAAGGCGTCCGGATCGTCGGCCGCGCCGAGCAGGTCCGGCAGCCGGTCCAGCAGCCACTCCGCACCGGGCCCCCACGCCTCGCCGAGCACCTCGCCGCCGTGGCCCCGCACCCGCAGGGTGCCCGGTCCGGCGGGTGTGCGGGTGGCCCGCCACACGGACCCGTCCGGCAGGGCCCGGAACGTCGGATCGGCAGGACCGCGCCGGAGCGGTCCGAGCACCAGCCCGAGATCGAGCGGCCCGTCGGGCGTCCAGCGCCGGACCCGGGGCGGCGGCGCCGCCTGCCGCGGTATGCCGGCAGCGGCTGCCGCGGGTACGCCGACGTGTCCGCCGCGCACGGTCGTACGCGTGGGACGCGGAGCGAAACGTCCTGCCACTGGTGAGGTCCTAGAGGTGCCGGGGCTGTCCTACGAGACTAGGCGGTCGCCGGGGGAGCCGGACGGAGGTCCGCCGGAACTCACCGCGTCTCGATGAACGCCCCCGCGTCCCGCTGCGGCCGCGGCCGCGGATCCTCCGCCGGGTGACCGACCGCCACCGCGCCCATGGGATCCCAGCCGGCCGGCAGCCCGAGCACCTCGCGCACCACGTCCCGGCAGAACATCGTGGACGACACCCACGCCGAGCCCAGCCGCTCCCCGGCCAGCGCGACCAGGAAGTTCTGTACGCCCGCGCCCGCCGCGACGACGAACATCTCCCGCTCGGCGGCGTCCCGCCGGGCGTCCCCGTAGTGGTGCGAGCCGTCCATGACGAGGCAGGGCACGACGAGGTACGGCGCGTTGCGCAGGACGTCGCCGCGGCGGACGCGCTTGGCGACGGACTCCTCGCTCTTGCCGTCGCCCCGCAGGTCGGCGATCCAGGCGTCCCGCATCGCGTCCAGCAGCCGGGTCCGTGAGCCGGCCGACTCCAGCAGCACGAACCGCCAGGGCGTGGTGTGGTGCGGAGCGGGGGCGGTGACCGCCGCCGCCACCGCGCGCCGTACCGCGCCGGGGTCGACGGGTTCGTCGGTGAAGGCCCGTACGGTGCGCCGCCGGGTCACCGCCTCGCGGACCGCCTCGGAGGTGCCGAGCCGGAACATGTCGTCCCGCGCGGAGCGCACCAGTGCCCGCGCACCTCCGTCGCCCTGCTGTCCGGCACCGTCCGCGCCGTCCGCACCCTCCGTGCCGGTCGTGTCGTGCACGACGTGGGGCAGTCCGCGCACCACCGCGACCGGCCGCCCGGCCGCCTTGCCCTTGACCAGGTCGCCGGCCGCGGCCAGTTCGTCCGCCGTGGCCACCACGGTCGCGCTCAGCGGATTGCCGTGCGCGTCCACGCCCCCGCGCAGATCGTCGAGCACGCGCACCCCGGCGGAGCCGATCGCCACGTCCGTGAGCCCCGCGCGCCAGGGTCGCCCGAAGGTGTCGGTGACGAGGACCCCGACGTTGACACCGAGGGCGTCGCGCAGGCCGGCGCGGATCGCGCGGGCGGAGGCGTCCGGGTCCTCCGGAAGCAGCAGCACGGTCCCGGCGGGCGTGTTGGAGGCGTCGACCCCGGCGGCGGCCATGACCAGGCCCTGCCGGTTCTCCACGATGCGCAGCGTGCCGCGGCGGGCGACGACCCGGACGGTCTCGGCGTCGATGGCCGCCTCCCGGTCGGCCGCCCGCACGACGCGGCCCTCGGCCTTGGACACGATCTTGGAGGTGACGAGCAGCACGTCCCCGTCGGCGAGCCCCGGCGCGGCGGCGGCGATCAGCTTGGCCAGGTCGTCGCCCGGCTGCACCTCGGGGATGCCCGTCAGGGCCCGGACCGTGAACTCCGGGTGCCGCTCGCTCACGCGCCCCGCACCTCCTCGGCCAGCGTCAGCGCCTCCCGCGCCATCTGCGCGGTGGCGTCGAGGTCGGTCATCATCAGCGGTACGGCCCGGCAGCGGATGCCGTCGGCCTCGACCCGCTCGACCACGCCCGCGTCCACCGTGTCGACCAGCCAGCCGTCCAGCAGGCCCGAGCCGTAGTGCTCGGCGACCGCGGCGGCGGTCGACTCGACGCCGACCGCGGCGAGCACCTTGTCGGCCATCCCGCGCACGGGTGCGTCGCCGACGATCGGGGACAGGCCGACCACGGGCACGCCCGCTTCCGCGATGGCCTCACGGACACCGGGCACGGCGAGGATCGTGCCGATGGAAACGACCGGGTTGGACGGTGGGAAGAGGATGACGTCGGCCTCCGCGACGGCCTCCAGCACGCCCGGGGCCGGCACGGCCCGCTCGGCGCCGACCGGTACCACGGCGTGCGCGGGCACGGAGGCGCGCAGCCGCACCCAGTACTCCTGGAAGTGGACGGCCTTGCGCTCGCCGTCGACCTCGACGGCCACGTGCGTCTCGACGCGGTCGTCCGTCATCGGGATCAGCTTCACGCCCGGCTTCCAGCGGTCGCACAGCGCCTCGGTGACCGCGCTCAGCGGATAGCCGGCGCCCAGCATCTGCGTCCGCACGATGTGCGTCGCGAAGTCGCGGTCGCCCAGCCCGAACCAGTCCGGGCCGACGCCGTAGGAAGCCAGTTCCTCCTTGAGGTGGAAGGTCTCGTCGGCCCGTCCCCAGCCCTGCTCCTGGTTGATGCCGCCGCCGAGCGTGTACATCACCGTGTCCAGGTCCGGGCAGACCTTGAGCCCGAAGAGGTGGATGTCGTCGCCGGTGTTGCCGATCACGGTGATGTCCGCGTCCGGCGCGGCCTGCTTCAGACCACGCAGGAACCGGGCACCACCGATGCCGCCTGCCAGAACCACAATGCGCATGCGCCAAGTCTGGCAGGCGCTCACGACAACGTGTCAGGCAGTCACCGGACGCGCCTCGCACCGCGGCGAGGAGTGCATCGGCATCTCGGTCAGGCCCGGGTAGTACATGTGCAGGCTGACGGCGGGCTCCAGCGCGTCGTTGACGACCTCGTGGACGTAGCCCGGCGCGAACACCCGCTGCGCGCCCGCGGCCAGCGCGCGCGTGCCGCGTTCGGTGCGCTCGGTCAGGGACCCCTCAAGGACGGTGAGGACACCGGAGGAGCGGCCGTGGTCGTGCAGCCCGCTGCGCTGGCCCGGCACCCACGACAGCAGCCACGCCTCGTAGCCGGGGCCGGTGCGCAGGCGGTGGTACCAGCGGGTGGTGGCGTCGTAGCGGACGAGGTGCGCCCACTGGGAGCGGTCGGCGGCGATCGAGCGGGCGAGGCCCACGAACTCCGCCACGGTGGCCGGGTGCTCGCGCGGCGGCTGGAGCAGGTGCGCGACTTCGAGGATGTCGCCGGCGATCTGGAGGTCGTTGTCGCTGTTCATCGGGATGCGGTGGTCCTCGGCGGGAGAAGTGGGGGGCTGGAGCTGAACGGCGCGTGCGGTCCGCCCGGATCACGGGCGGGCGGGGTGCCCTGGGTGAGGGATCACGAAGGGGGAGACGCGACCGAGCCGGGATGAACTCGGGGACAGCCGGAGCGGGCGTGGCTCAACAGCTGGGACAGCAACAACAGCTACAGCGCGCGCGGGCGGCACCGTGGGACCCGGCGGTGCGGGTCGAGGTGGGCGCCAAGTTCGCGAGCATGCCCAATAGGACATCGGTTCACACGCGCACTGTCAACTCGATACCCGGTATGTGGGACATTGTTTCACCTCATCCGGTTCATCTGTCAGGTGAAAGGTTTGTTCACTGGGATGCCGGGACACATGGGGCACATCCGAGCGCGCGAGCCCCACGGAACGCGATCGAACACGGGGGCGTCTTTCTCCGTACAGAGATCTGTACGGGGTCCGGCCGCCCCCAGGGGCCCCGTTTGCGTGTCAAGGTTTATGGCGATTTAAACACTTTCCGCACGGCCTTGGTTCCGCAGAGTGAATAACGGGCCCAATAGCAGATCTCGGCTTGACTCGCCCGGAGCAGCACACTTGTAATTTCACTCGTGTCGTTCAGCCGGCATCCGTAACGGCTACGCACGGGGACGCGAAAGACAGACGAGGGGCGCACATGACCGAGCTGGTGCAGCAACTGCTGGTCGACGACGCGGACGAGGAACTCGGCTGGCAGGAGCGCGCGCTGTGCGCCCAGACCGACCCCGAGTCCTTCTTCCCTGAGAAGGGCGGCTCCACCAGAGAGGCGAAGAAGGTCTGCCTCGCCTGCGAGGTCCGCTCCGAGTGCCTCGAGTACGCCCTCGCCAACGACGAGCGCTTCGGCATCTGGGGCGGTCTGTCCGAGCGCGAACGCCGCAGGCTCAAGAAGGCCGCCATCTGAACGGACGGCAGCCCGCGCCCACGCACCAAAACGTCACGAACGGCCCGTCGCCGGTGGGTTATCCACAGGCGGCGGGCCGTCGTCGTGGGCAGCCGATAGTGTGGTCGCTCGTCCGAGACGCCGCGCTGTCCCCTCCCCGACCGAGGAGGCACGGGCGTCCACCGCAGTCCATCGAACCGGGGCCCGTACCTCGATGTCCGTGCACAGCCACACGGCAGCCCAACGCGACGCTGCCACTGCCGGGTTTGACCCGTCCCGCCCGCCCGAGTTCCCGCGTCACGTGGTGACCGCGGTCCTCGTCTCCCACGACGGTGCCCGCTGGCTGCCCGACGCGCTCGCCGGGCTGCTCGGCCAGGAGCGCCCCGTCCAGTACGCGGTGGCCGCCGACACCGGCAGCGCGGACGACTCCGCCCCGCTGCTCACCGAGGCACTCGGCGACGGCAACGTCCTGCACCTCGCCCGCCGCACCGGCTTCGGCCAGGCCGTGGAGGAGGCGAGCCGCACCGCCCCGCTGCTCACCCCGGACGAGCTGCCGTACCTCAAGCGCCCCAGCGGCTGGGACCCCGTCACGCGCAGCTGGCGCGACGACGCCTACGACCTGCCCGAACTGCCGTACGGCGAGCCCGTCCAATGGCTGTGGCTGCTGCACGACGACTGCGCCCCCGAACCCGACGCCCTGGCCCAGATGCTCCGGGTCGTCGACAACGAACTCGAACTCGGCCGCGACGACGTCGCCGTCGTCGGCCCCAAGCTGCGCGGCTGGTACGACCGACGGCAGCTGCTGGAGGTCGGCGTCTCCATCGCCGACTCCGGCCGCCGCTGGACCGGCCTGGACCGCCGCGAACAGGACCAGGGCCAGCACGACCACGTCCGGACCGTGCTGTCCGTCTCCACCGCCGGCATGCTCGTCCGCCGCGACGTCTTCGAGCAGCTCGGCGGCTTCGACCGCCGGCTGCCCCTGATGCGCGACGACGTCGATCTGTGCTGGCGCGCCCACACGGCCGGCCACCGCGTCCTGGTCGCCCCCGACGCCGTCGTCCGGCACGCCGAGGCCGCCTCCCGCGAGCGCCGTACGGTCGACTGTGCGGGCCGCACCACCGCCTCACCGCACAAGGTCGACAAGGCGGGCGCCGTCTACACCCTGCTCGCCAACACCCGCACGGCCGCCCTGCCCTGGGTGCTGCTGCGGCTCGTCCTCGGCACCCTCGTCCGGACCGTCGCCTACCTCGTCGGCAAGGTCCCCGGCCAGGCCGTCGACGAGATCCGCGGTCTGTTGAGCGCCCTGCTGCGGCCCGAACGGATCATCGCCGCGCGGCGCCGCCGCGGCCCCTCGCAGATCGACAAGACCGAACTGCGCCGGCTCTTCCCACCGCCCGGCGCCACCGTCCGGGCCACCGTGGAACAGATCGCGGGCAACTTCAGCAGCGGCTCCGACACCGACACCTCCGCCGGCCGGCACGGCGGCGCCGTGGAGTCCGGGCCCGGCGGCGACGACGCCGAGTTCCTGGAGATCGAGCAGTTCGCCCGGCTCAAGCGGATCGCCCGCAAGCCGGGACCGGTCCTCTTCCTCGCCCTGCTGCTGGTCTCCCTGGTCGCCTGCCGCGGCCTGCTCGGCGGCGGCGCGCTCGCGGGCGGCGCCCTGCTGCCCGCCCCCGCCGACGCCGGCGACCTGTGGTCCCGCTTCCTGGACGCCTGGCACCCGGTCGGCGCCGGCGGCACCCCCTCCGCGCCGCCCTACCTGGCGATCGTGGCGTCCCTCGCCTCCCTCCTCCTCGGCTCCACCGGGCTCGCGGTCACCGTGCTGCTGGTCGGCTCGGTGCCGCTCGCCGGGTTCACCGCCTACTTCGCCTCCCGGCCCCTCGTCACCTCCCGGCTGCTGCGCGCCTGGGTGGCCATCGCCTACGCCTTCCTGCCCGCCACCACCGGCGCTCTCGCCGGCGGCCGGATCGGCACCGCCGTACTCGCCGTCCTGCTCCCGCTGATCGCGCGCGCGGGCGTCGCCGCGAGCGGCCTCGCGAGCCGCACCGGCGCCCGCGGCAGCTGGCGCGCCACCTGGGCGTACGCACTGCTGCTGACCATCGCCACCGCCTTCACGCCGATCGTCTGGCCCCTCGCGCTGATCCTCGGCCTCGGCGTGCTGGTGCTGCGCCGCGGCGACCTCGTCGCCCACGGCCTGCGCTTCCTGGCCCAGCTCGGCACGCCGCTGCTGGTCCTCGCCCCGTGGTCGCTGACCCTGCTGCCCACCGGGTTCTTCCAGGAAGCGGGCCTGGAGTACGGCCCCTCGGCCGCCTCCGCGTCCGACCTGCTCGGCTCCAGCCCCGGCGGCCCCGGCACCGTGCACGGCCTGATGCTCATCGGCATCGTGTGCGCCGCCCTGGCCGCCCTGCTGCGCTCCGAACGGCAGCGGGCCGTCCGCACCGCCTGGGCCGTCGCCCTGCTCGGCCTGGTCCTGGCCGTCCTGTCCAACCACTCCACGTGGGCCGGACCGGCCACGCTCGTCTACGGCATCGCCCTGCTGGCGGCCGCCGCCCTCGGCGCCGACGGCGCACGCGCCCGCGTGGCCGAGCAGAACTTCGGCTGGCGCCAGCCCGTCGCCGCCCTGATCGCCTTCGCCTCCGCCGCCGGACCGCTGCTCGTCGCCGCGGGCTGGATGATCCGCGGAGCCGACGGCCCCCTGGAGCGCCGCGACCCGGCCCAGGTGCCCGCGTTCGTCGCCGAGGACTCCAGCGGCGGCGACCAGGCCCGCACCCTCGTCCTGGACAGCGACTCCACCGCGCGCGTGCGCTACACGCTGGTCCGCGGCTCCGGCGCCCGCCTGGGCGACGCCGAACTGGCGGCCGGTGGCGGCGAGAACGCCCGCCTGGACAAGGTCGTCGCCAACCTGGTCGCCGGCTCCGGCGCCGACCAGACCGACGAACTCGGCGGCTTCGCCGTGCGCTACGTCCTCGTCCACAAGGGCGCGCCCCGCGAGATCACCCGCGTCCTCGACGCCACCCCCGGCCTGGGCCGGCTCAGCCAGCAGGACGGCAGCGCCCTGTGGCGGGTGGACCAGGAGGTCTCCCGCGCCACCATCGCGCCCGCCGGCGGCTCGGGCAAGGCCCAGCCGGTCACCGCGGGACCGGTGGAGATCCACGCGACGATCCCGTCCGGTTCGGACGGCCGCGTTCTGCGCCTCGCCGACACCGCCTCCGACGGCTGGACCGCGACCCTCGACGGCAAGCCGCTCACCCGCACCACCGTCGACGGCTGGGCCCAGGGCTTCCGGCTGCCCGCCGCGGGCGGCAGGCTGGACGTCGTCCACGACGACCCGGTCGGCCACACCGCCTGGCTGTGGGCGCAGGGCGCCCTCGCCGTCGTCCTGATCGTCCTCGCCCTGCCCGGCCGCCGCCGCGACGTCGACGACGACCTCCCCGAGGAGCAGCCCCTGCCCGCCCAGGCGACCGCCGGTGAGGGCCGCCGCGCCCGCCGTCTGCGCGCCCAGGCCGAGGAAGCGGCCACCGAGGAGCAGCCGGACACCCCGCCGCCGCCCGCGCAGCCCCCGGCCGCCGTACCGCACCAGCAGTCGTACGACATGGGGGCGGCCCCGGACGAGCCGGGCCAGGACTGGCAGAACGACCCGTCCACCTACCAGAACGCCGGCTACGGCGGCTACGGGAGCGACCCGTACCAGGACGCCGGGCAGTACCAGTCCGCCGGCTACGACCAGCAGGGCTACCCGGCCGACCCGTACCAGGCGGCGCCGTACGACCCCTACGCCTACGGCGGCCCCGCCGACGGGACGCCCTACGACCCGACGGCCTACCAGCAGGGCTACGACCCGGCGTACGACCCCGCCCAGCAGGGCTACGACCCGGCCCAGCACCCCCACGGCACCGGCAACGAGCGCCCCGACGGGAGCCAGCAGTGAACCGCACGACCCTGTCCCTGATCGCCGGTACCACCGCGCTGGCCGCCGTCACCGCGTTCGCCGCGTTCGACAGCCCGTCCGCGTCCGGCGCGTCCGCCCCCGGGGCGGCCGCCCAACTGCCCGTCGAACGCACCAGCCTGCTGTGCCCCGCGCCGAGCAACTCGGAGATCGCGGAGACGTCGTACACGTCGTTCACGCCCGTGACCCGGGGGACCGCGAGCGGCGGCAGGGCCGAACTCGCGGTGGCCACCGCACAGTCGGCGGACGGCTCCGCGAAGGGCGGCAAGGGCGACGCCGGCAAGAAGAAGGCGGACAAGCCGGTGCTCACGCCGAAGGCGCCCGGCACGCCGGTCACCGCGGACGTCTCCGGCTCCGACGCGCCCGCGCTGATCGGCACGGCCGAGGGAAAGTTCGCGCCCGGCTGGACCGTCCAGGAGACCACCGAGGTCGCCGCCGGCACCGGCCGCGGCCTCCAGGGGGTCAACTGCACCGCCCCGGACACCGAGTTCTGGTTCCCGGGCGCCGCCACGGCCACCGGCCGCACCGACTATGTGCACCTGACCAACCCCGACGACTCGGCGGCCGTGGTCGACATCGAGCTGTACGGCAAGGACGGCGCGCTCAAGTCGCCGCTGGGGGAGAACCTCACCGTCAAGCCGCACACCAGCGAGCCGTTCCTGCTCTCCACGCTCACCGACGAGCGGCAGAGCGACCTGACCGTCCACGTCAGCGTGCGCAGCGGACGGGTCGGCGCCGCCGTGCAGGCACTGGACGACAAGGCGGGCGGCGACTGGCTGGCCGCGGCCGCCGACCCGGCCGGCAGCCTGGTCCTGCCCGGCATCCCCAAGGACGCCACCGACGTCCGGCTGATCGCCTTCACCCCCGGTGACGACGACGCCGACCTCAAGATCCGCCTGGCCTCGCCCGAGGGCCTGATCACCCCGGCCGGGCACGAGACGGTACACGTCAAGTCCGGCATGACCACCGGCGTCGACCTCGGCGACATCACCCGCGGCGAAGCCGGCTCCCTGGTCCTCACCCCCTCCGACCGGACGGTCCCGGTCGTCGCGGCCCTCCGGGTCGTACGCGGCAAGGCCGGCCGGCAGGAGACGGCCTACATCCCGGCCACGGCACCCGTCGGCACGCGCGCGACGTCCGCCGACAACAGCGCCAAGGGCACCACACTCGCCCTGACCGCACCCACCGCCGCCGCCAGGGTGAAGGTCACGGCCTCGGCGGGCAGCGAGGGCGGCAGCGCGGCGACGAAGACCTACACGGTCAAGGCCGGCACCACCCAGGACATCGACGCGCCGGCGTCCGGCCCGAAGGGCACCTACGCCCTGACGGTGGAGACCGTCTCCGGCGGCCCGGTCTACGCCGCGCGCACCCTGGCGGCCAGGGAAGGGGGCGTCCCGGCCTTCACCGTGCAGACCCTCCCGAACGACCGGGGAATGGTGGCGGTGCCGCACACCGACGAGGACCTGTCGGTCCTCCAGAGGTGACGGCGGCACGCAGCTCCGAGAGCGCACGCACCCCAAGCAGCCACGCACCCCGAACAGGCGACCGGAGACGGCGGCGGACCTAGTCCTCCCCGTACCGCGGGTCCACCGTCTCCGGCGTGAGCCCCAGCAGCTCCGCCACCTGCTCCACGACCACCTCGTGCACCAGCGCGGCCCGCTCGTCCCGCCCCTTGGTCCGGATCTCCACCGGCCGCCGGTACACGACCACCCGCGCCCGCCGCCCGTCACGCGCGGGGATGATTCCGCCGAGCGGCACGGCCTCGTCGCTCCACTCGGCCTGATCGCCCTTGCCGTCCAGCCGGGGCACCTCCAGCACGAGGAAATCGATGTCCCCCAGCTGCGGCCACCGCCGCTCCAGCCGCTCCACGGAGTCCTGCACCAGATCCGCGAACACCTCGGCACGGCTCGCCGCCAGCGGCACCTGCGGAGGTGCGATCGGCCCTCGCATGCCCCGCCCGTGGCGGTCACGGCGACGAGGCCCGGGGCCTGCGGCACGGGGCGGTACACGGTTGTCCATCACCGGTGAAGCCTAGTCCCCGTGCGCTGCGGCCGCCCGGCCCCACGCGGCAACCGTCCACCGGCGACCCCCTGTCGCAGGATGACCGTTCAGGCCAAGGTCTGGCTCGTTTCCGTAACCCTCCAAGACCGCCGAACTCAAGGCAATTGACGTTGTTTATGCCGACTCGTGACCGGATGCAGTAGCGCCCCGGGCCCGCCGCACCCTTGTCCGCGCAGGTCAGCGACGTCCGCCTAACACGGCGTGTGGGGTGTTTCACAGCACGACACGGTGGAGTGACCTGGGGGAGAGTCGTCGCGGCCCGCTCAAGAGTGCGGTACCGTCCAACGTCGTGAGCCCTGTACGTCGCTGTTCGCGCACCGCCTGCGGCCGACCCGCCGTCGCGACGCTGACGTACGTCTACGCCGACTCGACCGCGGTCCTCGGCCCGCTCGCCACCTACGCCGAACCCCACTGCTACGACCTGTGCGCCGAGCACTCCGAGCGCCTCACCGCCCCGCGCGGCTGGGAGGTCGTCCGCCTCCTCGACGGCTCCGCTCCCGCCCGGCCCAGCGGCGACGACCTCGAAGCACTCGCCAACGCGGTGCGCGAGGCGGCCCGCCCCCAGGAGCGCGCGGCCGAGGCCGGCGGCGGAGCCCGCACGGCGGACCCCATGGAGGTCGCCCGCCGAGGTCACCTGCGGGTCCTGCGCTCCCCGGACAACTGAGCCGACACCCCGCCTGCGGCCCGTCCCGGGGCCGCCACCGCGCCACTTCTCGCCCCGCCGTCCGTCACGGCGAGGGAACCACCTGGTGTCCGCACGGTGTCCGCACACCTCGCTCCCACCCCGGCCGGGTAGTTTGTGGGCACCCATAGGACTTTCAGGAGGGTTGGCCGTGACTGCTGATCTGTCGCAGATCGTGAAGGCGTACGACGTGCGCGGAGTGGTCCCGGACCAGTGGGACGAGTCACTGGCCCGGCTCTTCGGCGCCGCCTTCGCGGAGGTGACGGGTGCGGCGGCGATCGTCGTCGGCCACGACATGCGGCCCTCGTCCCCCGGCCTGTCCCGCGCGTTCGCCCACGGCGCCGCCGACCGCGGAGTGGACGTCACCGAGATCGGCCTGTGCTCCACGGACCAGCTGTACTACGCCTCCGGCGCGCTGAACCTGCCCGGCGCGATGTTCACCGCCTCGCACAACCCGGCCCAGTACAACGGGATCAAGCTGTGCCGCGCGGGCGCCGCCCCGGTCGGCCAGGACACCGGCCTCGCCCAGATCCGCGAACTGGTCGAGGGCTGGCTGGAGTCGGGCGCACCGCGGCCCGCCGCCGAGCGGGGAGCCCTCACCGCCCGCGAGACGCTGGACGACTACGCGGCGTACCTGCGCTCCCTCGTCGACCTGACCTCCATCCGTCCCCTGAAGGTCGTCGTGGACGCGGGCAACGGCATGGGCGGCCACACGGTCCCCAACGTCTTCGCCGGCCTTCCCCTGAGCCTCGTCCCGATGTACTTCGAACTGGACGGCACCTTCCCCAACCACGAGGCCAACCCGCTCGACCCGGCCAACCTCGTGGACCTGCAGAAGCGGGTCCCGGCGGAGGGCGCCGACCTCGGCATCGCCTTCGACGGCGACGCCGACCGCTGCTTCGTCGTGGACGAGAACGGCGACCCGGTCTCCCCGTCCGCGATCACCGCGCTGGTCGCCGCCCGCGAACTGGCCCGCAACGGCGGCACGGGCACCGTCATCCACAACCTGATCACCTCCCGCACCGTCCCCGAGGTGGTGCGGGAGAACGGCGGCACACCGGAACGCACCCGTGTCGGCCACTCCTTCATCAAGGCCGAGATGGCCCGCACCGGCGCGATCTTCGGCGGCGAGCACTCCGCCCACTACTACTTCAAGGACTTCTGGAACGCCGACACGGGCATGCTGGCCGCCCTGCACGTCCTCGCCGCCCTCGGCGGGCAGCGGGACCCGCTGTCCTCCCTCGTCGCCCAGTACGACCGCTACACCGGCTCCGGCGAGATCAACTCCACGGTCGCCGACCAGAACGCCCGTCTCGCCGCCGTCCGCGCCGCCTACGAGGGCCGCCCCGACGTCACCCTCGACGACCTCGACGGCCTCACGGTCGCCGCGCCCGGCTGGTGGTTCAACGTCCGCCCCTCGAACACCGAGCCGCTGCTCCGCCTGAACGCGGAAGCCGAGGACGAGGCGACGATGACCCGGATCCGGGACGAGGTCCTGTCCCTCATCAGGGCCTGACCCTCGGCCGCAGGCCGCCGCCGGAAGTCGCCCGGACCCTCCGGCGCGGCCCCTTCGGCGGTACGCTGACCAGCACATCCACAGAGCCGTACCCGCCTCAGAAGGGACACCCCATGCCGCTCGAAGCCGGCCTCCTGGAGATCCTCGCCTGCCCCGCGTGCCACGCCCCCCTGAAGGAGCAGGACACCGAGCTGATCTGCACGAGCCAGGACTGCGGCCTCGCCTACCCCGTCCGTGACGGCATCCCGGTCCTGCTCGTGGACGAGGCCCGCCGCCCCGCGTGACGACACCCTTCACCTCGTAAGCGACGAGGGGCCCGCGCACGGGTGAGGCACCGTCCCCGCGCCGGTGACCGTCCGCCCGCGGCCGACGCGGCCCCTCGCGCCCACCTCCCGCACAGGACCCCGGCGATCGGAAGAGGCTGCCGCCCATGCTGGACGAATCGCTGCTCGACACCCCGGAGGGCCTCGCCGAGGCCGACCGCCTAGGCCTGCTGCGCGGCGCGGCGGAGGCCGGCGCCCGCGTCCGCACCGCCGCCCGGCACGCCGCGGAGGCCGGCATCGGAGACCTCAAGCCCGACGGCCGCCCCCGCGCGGTCCTGATCGCCGGCCCCGGAGCCGCCGCCACCCACACCGCCGACCTCCTCGGCACCCTCGCCGGCGCCGGCAGCCCCGTCGTCCGCCTCGCCCCCACCGGTGTCGCCCCGGCCGCGGGCGCCCTGCGCTGGGAACTCCCGGGCTGGGCCGGGTCGGTGGACCTGCTGCTGATCGCCACCCCCGACGGCACCGAACCGAGCCTCTCCCTCCTGACCGACCAGGCCTACCGCCGCGGCTGCTCGGTCGTCGCCGTCGCCCCCGCGGGCACCCCGCTCGCCGAGGCGGTCGCCGGCGCCCACGGCATGTTCCTGCCGATGGCGACGGCACCGTACGACCACGAGGAACCGATCGCCGCGTCCTCCCCGGGCGTCTTCTGGGCCCTGCTGACCCCGCTCCTGGCGCTCCTGGACCGCATCGGCCTGCTCGGCGCCCCGCAGGACGCCCTGGAGAAGATCGCCGACCGCCTGGACGACATCGCGGAGCGCTGCGGGCCGGCCATCGCCACCTACAGCAACCCCGCGAAGACCCTCGCCGCGGAACTCGCCGACTCGCTGCCCGTGGTGTGGACGGAAGGCAACTCGGCGGGCCCGGCCGGCCGCCGGTTCGCCGCCGCCCTGGCCGACCTCGCCGGCCGCCCCGCGGTCGTCGCCGAACTGCCCGAGGCCCTCGCCGCGCACAACGCCCTGCTGGCCGGCCCGCTCGCCGCGAGCGCCGACCCGGAGGACTTCTTCCGCGACCGCGTCGAAGAACCCCCCGCGCTGCACGCGCGCGTGGTGCTGCTGCGCGACCGCCCGATCGGCGGTCTCACCGCCGCCCCCGGCGCCCGCGACATCGCTCTGAGCCACGACACCCCGATCAGCGAACTCGAACCGGACGAGGGCGACGAACTGGAGACCCTCGCGGAACTGATCGCCGTCACGGATTTCGCCGCCGTTTACCTGGCGCTCGCTTCCAGGGCCTGATCTTGTCGCGGGCCGGACGACTCGCGCCCACCGCCGGCCGACGGTCCTGCGCGCAGCCCGGCACGACGACCGGCGCAGCGACCGGGACCGGCACCGACACCGGCCGAGCAGCGTAAGCACGGAGACAGAGAAGACACATGGACCGCCTCGACAACACCGTCCGCCCCTACGCCTGGGGTTCCGCCACCGCCATCCCGCACCTCCTCGGCGTCGAACCGACCGGGGAGCCGCAGGCGGAGATGTGGATGGGCGCGCACCCGGGCGCGCCCTCGCGCACCGGGCGCGGCACCCTCGTCGAGGTCATCGACGCCGACCCCGAACAGGAGCTCGGCGCGGCGGCGGTCGCGAAGTTCGGGCCGACACTGCCGTTCCTGCTGAAAATCCTCGCCGCCGGCGCGCCCCTCTCCCTCCAGGTCCACCCCGACCTGCGGCAGGCCGAGGAGGGGTACGCCGACGAGGAGCGCCGCGGCATCCCGATCGACGCCCCGCACCGCAACTACAAGGACGCCAACCACAAGCCCGAACTCATCTGCGCGCTCACCGAGTTCGACGGCCTCTGCGGCTTCCGCGACCCCCTCGCGACCGCGGACCTGCTCGACGGCCTCGGCGTCGACTCCCTCAAGCCGTACGTCGACCTGCTGCACGCCCACCCCGCGGAAGCGGCCCTGCGCGAGGTCCTCACCGCCGTCCTCAGCGCCGACCCGGCGGAGATGGCCCACACCGTCGCCGAGGCCACCGCCGCCTGCACCCGCCTCGGCGGCGACTACGCCCCCTACGCCGACATCGCCCACCACTACCCGGGCGACCCCGGCGTCATCGCGGCCATGCTCCTCAATCACGTCCGCCTGCAGCCCGGCGAGGCCCTGTTCCTCGGCGCCGGCATCCCGCACGCCTACCTGAACGGGCTCGGCGTCGAGATCATGGCCAACTCCGACAACGTCCTGCGCTGCGGCCTGACCCCCAAGCACGTCGACGTCCCCGAACTCCTGCGCATCGTCCGCTTCGAGCCCAGCGACGCCGGTGTCCTGCGCCCCGAGGCCTCCCCGGACGACGAGGAGGTGTACGAGACGCCGATCGACGAGTTCCGGCTCTCCCGCTTCGTCCTGCCCGAGGGCGGCACCACCCACGACGTCACCCGCGACACCCCGCAGATCCTGCTCTGCACGGCCGGCTCCGTCCGGGCCGGGGAACACGAGCTGACCCCCGGCCGGTCGGTGTTCGTACCGGCCGGCGAGAAGGCGGAGCTCTCGGGTGCGGGCACCGTGTTCCGCGCCACCGTGATCGTATGACCGGGGTCGTGGACACCTGAGGAACCGGTGCCCGGCCGGGCTGCAAGAATGGCCCACCGGCAAAGGCCGGGCAAAGCCGGGTACACGCCGGGACGGCGTGGACGTACGAGGGCCACACAGGCGAAGGGACAACGCGGACACATGAGCGCGTCAGGCGGAACCAGGGCGATCGTGGCGGCACTCGGCGCCAACCTCGCCATCGCGGCATCGAAGTTCGTGGCGTTCGCGTTCAGCGGCTCCTCCTCGATGCTCGCCGAGGGCGTCCACTCGCTCGCCGACTCCGGGAACCAGTTCCTGCTGCTCCTCGGCGGCAAGCGCGCCCAGCGCGAGGCCACCCCGCAGCACCCGTTCGGGTTCGGCCGCGAGCGCTACATCTACGCGTTCCTCGTGTCGATCGTGCTCTTCTCCATCGGCGGCATGTTCGCCATCTACGAGGGCTACGAGAAGGTCGTCCACCCGCACGAGCTGGAGAACTGGTACTGGCCGGTGGGCGTCCTGGTCTTCGCGATCATCGCCGAGGGCTTCTCCTTCCGCACGGCCATCAAGGAGTCCAACGAGCTGCGCGGCAAGCTCTCCTGGGCCCAGTTCATCCGCCGGGCGAAGGCCCCCGAGCTGCCCGTCGTCCTCCTGGAGGACTTCGGCGCGCTCATCGGCCTGGTCCTCGCCCTCGGCGGCGTCGGCCTCGCCCTGCTCACCGGCGACGGCGTCTGGGACGGCATCGGCACCGTCTGCATCGGTGTCCTGCTCGTCTCCATCGCCCTCGTCCTGGCCGCCGAGACCAAGTCACTGCTGCTCGGCGAGGCCGCCGGCCTCGAGGACGTCCAGAAGATCGAGGCCGCGATCGTCGACGGTGACACCGTCACCCGCGTCATCCACATGCGCACCCTGCACCTGGGCCCCGAGGAACTGCTGATCGCCGCCAAGATCGCCGTGCAGCACGACGACACGGCCGACAAGGTCGCCGAGGCCATCGACGCCGCCGAGGCCCGCATCCGCGCCGCCGTCCCCATCGCCCGTGTCATCTACCTGGAGCCGGACATCTACAGCGAGGCCGAGGCCGCCAAGGGCCCGGACCCGAAGGCGACCCCGGGCGGCCCGAACCCGCACGCGGCCGGCCACTGAGGCCGGACGGTACGCCCCTCAGCCCTGCGCCGGTCCCACCGGCCAGGGCACCGGCGGCACCGGCGACGACTTCCGCCGCCGTACGACCAGGGCACCGATCCCCAGGCCGATACCGGTGAGGACCAGCACCACACCGACGAGCAGGGCCGTCCCCACCAGGGCCAGGCCCGCCCGGTCCCCGGTCAGCCGCCCCTGCACGGCACCCACCGGAAGAGTGCCGTCGTGTTCCGCGACGAAGAAACGCGAGTCCATCGAGTTCGACCGGTGGTCGCCCAGCAGGAACAACCGGCCCCGTGGCACCTTCACGTCGTACGGGTGGTGCACACCGTCGGCCTCGCCCTGAAACAGATACGGCTCCTCGACCGGCTTCCCGTTCAGGGTGACCCGCTCCCTGCCGCCCACGAGCGTGCAGCACGCCACCCGGTCGCCGCCCACCCCGATCACCCGCTGGACGTGAACCCCGACACCCGGATAGCGGTCCGGCGCCGAGAACGCCACGACATCACCGCGCCGCACCTCGTCGCCGTCCACCCGCTCCCACACGATCCGGTCACCCGGCTCGTACGTCGGCGTCATGTTCCCGCTCCGCACGGTCCCCAGGCCGTACGCGCCGCGCCCGTAGGTGAACGAGCCAATTCCCAGCAGCAGCCCCAGCAGCCCTGTCACCAGCGCCGCGACCGTCAGACCCCGTCCCCGCCCCGTGCCCGCCATGTCCCGTCCTCCCTACGCGGACCATCCGCGGCGCGGAGGATATCGGCCGGCTGCGAACACTCCGTGCGGACCCGGTGCGAAGCCTGCGAGAGGCCCCGCCGGGGCCCCGCCCCGGCTGGAAACAGCCCCCCGTACGACCCGAACCGTGCGCAGACGGACTGGGGGCGACCGGGTTCAGCGGTGTAGCTTGGGACGGAGCCAGACGTCGCTGCTGATGGCGGTCGGGCGGTCCCTCCGCGGACCGGCCGAGGGAGAGAGGGCCTCCGACGGACTGCGCTGCGCGCACGCGGGCATGCCTGTGTCCTCTTCTCGGGCACTCCTGTGTCCGCCGCCGCGCAGACCAGCCCTACCCACCTCGCCCCAACCCCGAGGAGCAGCTCGCAATGACGACTGTCGACAACCGACAGGACTTCAAGGTCGCCGATCTCTCGCTGGCCGAGTTCGGCCGCAAGGAGATCACCCTCGCCGAGCACGAGATGCCCGGTCTGATGTCGATCCGCAAGGAGTACGCCGAGGCGCAGCCGCTGGCCGGTGCCCGGATCACCGGTTCGCTGCACATGACGGTGCAGACCGCGGTACTCATCGAGACGCTGGCCGCGCTGGGCGCCCAGGTCCGCTGGGCCTCCTGCAACATCTTCTCCACCCAGGACCACGCGGCCGCCGCCATCGCCGTCGGCCCGAACGGCACGCCCGACAACCCCCAGGGCATCCCGGTCTTCGCATGGAAGGGCGAGACGCTGGAGGAGTACTGGTGGTGCACCGAGCAGGCGCTGACCTGGCCGGACAGCCCCACCGGCGGCCCGAACATGATCCTGGACGACGGTGGTGACGCCACCCTCCTCGTCCACAAGGGCGTCGAGTACGAGAAGGACGGCAAGGTCCCCTCCGTCGACACCGCCGAGTCCGACGAGCACCGCGTCATCCTCGAGCTCCTGCACCGCACCATCACCGACGGCTCGCAGAAGTGGACTCAGCTCGCCTCGGAGATCCGCGGTGTCACCGAGGAGACCACCACCGGTGTCCACCGTCTGTACGAGATGCACCGTGACGGCACCCTGCTGTTCCCGGCGATCAACGTGAACGACGCGGTGACGAAGTCGAAGTTCGACAACAAGTACGGCTGCCGGCACTCGCTGGTGGACGGCATCAACCGCGCCACCGACGTCCTCATCGGCGGCAAGACCGCCGTCGTCTGCGGCTACGGCGACGTCGGCAAGGGCTGCGCCGAGTCCCTGCGCGGCCAGGGCGCCCGGGTGATCATCACCGAGATCGACCCGATCTGCGCGCTGCAGGCGGCGATGGACGGCTACCAGGTCACGACCCTCGACGAGGTCGTCGACAAGGCCGACATCTTCGTCACCACGACCGGCAACAAGGACATCATCATGGCCGCCGACATGGTCAAGATGAAGCACCAGGCCATCGTGGGCAACATCGGTCACTTCGACAACGAGATCGACATGGCCGGCCTGGCGAAGATCCCCGGCATCGTCAAGGACGAGGTCAAGCCGCAGGTCCACACGTGGACGTTCCCCGACGGCAAGGTGATCATCGTGCTGTCGGAGGGGCGCCTGCTGAACCTGGGCAACGCCACCGGCCACCCGTCGTTCGTGATGTCCAACTCCTTCGCGGACCAGACCCTGGCCCAGATCGAGCTGTTCACCAAGCCCGACGAGTACCCGACCGACGTGTACGTGCTGCCCAAGCACCTCGACGAGAAGGTCGCCCGTCTCCACCTGGACGCGCTCGGCGTGAAGCTCACGACGCTGCGTCCGGAGCAGGCGGCGTACATCGGCGTCGAGGTCGACGGCCCGTACAAGTCCGACCACTACCGCTACTGAGCAACCCGGCGCGGCCCGTGGCGAGCGCGTCACCGCGCTGACGCGCTCCTCCGCGGCAGTACCTCCGAGGCAGGCCCCCGCACCCCCGTGCCGGGGGCCTGCCCCGTTGGCCGCCGCGGTCTCACAACTCCGCCCGCCGCGGTCACGCCGGCCGGCCCGTCACGACCCAGGACCCCCATGCCCCGCGGCCGCTATTCGCTCCACGATCCGCACGATCACACCCCCCTCGCGGAAGAACACTTCCAGTGCGCCCCCGGCCCCTCCGGTTGGCGCTACGTCTCCCGGCTGACGACCCCCGCCGGCGACCACCTCGGCTCGGTCGACCTCGCCCTCGACGAACTCGGCCGCCCCATCCGCCTCGAACTCCACGCGGGAGGCTGGCAGGTGCGCGGTGCGGCCCTCGACGGCGTCACCTGGGTCCGGACCGACCCCACCGGCGCCCATGCCACCGAAGGCAATGTGCGCGCCCACGCCTTCACCGGCACGTCCCCCGCGTTCCTCGTCGCCACCGCCCGTCTCCTGCGTCTCACCCCCTCCTCCGCCGCGACCCGCGTACGCCTGGTCGCCTTCACGGATCCGGTCCTCGCCCCCCGCACCGTGGACCAGTCCTGGGCCTTGGTGAAGAGCGAAACACACGCCACTGACAACGGCCCACTGACGGTGGACGAATACCAGGTCACAGCCCTGGACACCGGTGAACAGCACGCGATCCACATCGCCGGGGACGTCGTTCTGGCGGCACCCGGGATCGAGCTGGAGGACCTCCAGTCACCACCGTCGCGGTTCGACTGAGCTCCAGGGACAGCACGGCTGCCCCGGGACGCCGCCCCTAGGCCGGAGGCGCGAACCCGGTCGCCGGCCGCTCGGCCGGCGACTCGTCCCGTGGCGGCACCGGTGTCGAGGAGAGCGGTGAACGCGGGGGCGTCGCAGGAGCCAGGGGCAGGGAGGACGTCTGCGGCTCCCCGGCCCACGGCTGCGCCTGCACGGGCCTACCCGCCCCCGCCTCCACCGGAGTCCGATGAGCGGCCGGCGGGGCGAAGCGTGCGGCGGCGAACGCCTGCCGGGCCTCCCGCGACTGCCGCTCGTGCACCACGGCCGCGAGGAACGCGGCCGGCGGGATCCCCTGCGGCGCCGGAGAACCGGTGCGCGCCGCGAGATCGTCCGCGAGCCGCCGCGCCATGTGCAGGGACACCTGCGGATCGAGCTGCTGCATACGGGACAGGTACTGCCGGACGGCCAGCCACAGCCCGTCCGGAACCGCCGACAGATCCAGCCCGCCGAACCGGCCGGCCAGCCACGGAGGGGGAGGCGGAACGAAGCCGCCACGTCCGGCGGGTATCCGCTCACGCACCACGAGGGTGCCCGCGAACACGTCCCCGAGCCGCCGCCCGCGCGCCGACACCAGCGAGGCGATGCAGGCCACCACCCCGAACGTCAGCAGAATCTCGACGACACCGATGGCACCCCGCACGAGGGCGTGCCGGAAGCGGATCGGCCCGCCGTCGTCCCGCACCACGCGCAGCCCGAACGCGAGCTTCCCCAGCGAACGCCCGTGCGTGAGCGTCTCCACCGCGATGGGGCCGCCGATCAGTACCAGCAGGAACGTCGCGATCGCCAGCGCCGTCTGCGCCGCCTCGTCCAAGGAAGCCGTCGTCGCCACCACCAGTACGGTCACGAGGATGTACGCGATCATGGCCGCCACCAGATCGAGCAGCACCGCCAACGCCCTGCTCGGCAGCTTCGCAGGGCGTAGCTCCAGGGCCACCGCCTCGCCCGTCACCAGCTCAGTCACGCCCGCCGTCCTTCCCTGGTCCACCGCGTGAACCGCAAGTCTGCCAAGCTGTGGGCGCATCGCGCCCCAGTACGACAAGCTGACAGCAATCGATAGCCTCCACGACGATCAGTCGCTGAGCAGCCGAGGAGCAGGCAGACCCGATGGACCTGGACGTCTTCGTCTCCGTACACCGTGCCGAATGGGACCGCCTCGACGCCCTCCTCCGCCGCCGGCGCCGTCTCGACGGAGCCGAAGCCGACGAACTCGTCTCTCTCTACCAGCGCGCAGCGACCCATCTGTCTCTCCTCCAGTCAAGCGCTCCCGACCCACAGCTGACGGGACGGCTGAGCCAGCTCGTCGCCCGCGCGCGCAGCGCGGTCACCGGAACGCGCCGCGCCTCCTGGAGAGACGTCACGCGTTTCCTCGGTCAGGGCTTCCCCGCCGCCGTCTACCGCGCGCGCCACTGGTGGGTGCCCACGGCGCTCGTCTCCACCGCCGTCGCGATCCTCCTGGGCTGGTGGATCGGCACCCACCCCGACGTGCAGTCCTCCATAGCCGCGCCCAGCCAGCTGCGTGAGCTGACCCGGCCGGGCGGCGAGTACGAGACCTACTACTCCAGCCACCCCGCGACCTCGTTCGCCGCCCAGGTGTGGACGAACAACGCCCAGGCAGCCGCGATGTGTCTGGTCCTGGGTGTCTTCCTGGGGTTGCCGGTGCTCTTCATCCTGTTCGAGAACATGCTCAACCTGGCCGTGGGCTTCGGCCTCATGTCCTCGGCCGGCCGTCTCGACACGTTCCTGGGCCTGGTCCTCCCTCACGGTCTGCTGGAACTCACCGCGGTCTTCGTCGCCGCCGGTACGGGCCTGCGCCTGGGCTGGACGCTGATCGACCCCGGTCCGCGCACCCGCCGCACGGCTCTCGCGGAGGAGGGGCGGTCGGCGATCGCGATGGCCATCGGCCTCGCCCTGGTCCTGTTCGTCTCCGGCGCCATCGAAGGCTTCGTCACCCCGTCCGGACTGCCCACCTGGGCGCGCATCGGCATCGGAGTCCTGGCCGAGCTGGCATTCCTCGCGTACGTCTACGTCGTCGGCGGTCGAGCCGCCCGGGCCGGCGAGACGGGTGATCTCGAAGCAGCGGAGCGGAGCGCGGCCGTGCCGACCGCCGCCTGATGTGCATCCGGCCCCTGTGAGCTGCTAGTCTCCTCTTCGCCCCGCAAAAGCTGTTGACACGGCAGGCGCGGGGAGGTAGATTCAAACAGTTGCCTAGAACTGGACAAGTCCGGTGGCGGCCGTTAGGCTCTATCTCGCTTCTGAGAAGTCGCTACCGACATACGAAGAAGCATTCTCCCGATTCTCAGAAATGAGCGGCTGGTCAAACCGGCCAAGAACTTCTGATAAAGTCGGAACCGCCGGAAAGGGAAACGCGAAAGCGGGAACCTGGAAAGCACCGAGGAAATCGGATCGGAAAGATCTGATAGAGTCGGAAACACCGAAGGGAAGCCCGGAGGAAAGCCCGAGAGGGTGAGTACAAAGGAAGCGACCGTTCCTTGAGAACTCAACAGCGTGCCAAAAATCAACGCCAGATTAGTTGATACCCCGTCTCCGGTCATCACGATCGGGACGAGGTTCCTTTGAAAAAACACAGCGAGGACGCTGTGAACCATCGGACTATTCCTCCGGTGGTTCCGCTCTCGTGATGTGTGCACCGGATTACCGGTAAACATTCACGGAGAGTTTGATCCTGGCTCAGGACGAACGCTGGCGGCGTGCTTAACACATGCAAGTCGAACGATGAACCACTTCGGTGGGGATTAGTGGCGAACGGGTGAGTAACACGTGGGCAATCTGCCCTTCACTCTGGGACAAGCCCTGGAAACGGGGTCTAATACCGGATATCACTCCTGCAGGCATCTGCGGGGGTCGAAAGCTCCGGCGGTGAAGGATGAGCCCGCGGCCTATCAGCTTGTTGGTGAGGTAGTGGCTCACCAAGGCGACGACGGGTAGCCGGCCTGAGAGGGCGACCGGCCACACTGGGACTGAGACACGGCCCAGACTCCTACGGGAGGCAGCAGTGGGGAATATTGCACAATGGGCGAAAGCCTGATGCAGCGACGCCGCGTGAGGGATGACGGCCTTCGGGTTGTAAACCTCTTTCAGCAGGGAAGAAGCGAAAGTGACGGTACCTGCAGAAGAAGCGCCGGCTAACTACGTGCCAGCAGCCGCGGTAATACGTAGGGCGCAAGCGTTGTCCGGAATTATTGGGCGTAAAGAGCTCGTAGGCGGCTTGTCACGTCGGGTGTGAAAGCCCGGGGCTTAACCCCGGGTCTGCATTCGATACGGGCAGGCTAGAGTGTGGTAGGGGAGATCGGAATTCCTGGTGTAGCGGTGAAATGCGCAGATATCAGGAGGAACACCGGTGGCGAAGGCGGATCTCTGGGCCATTACTGACGCTGAGGAGCGAAAGCGTGGGGAGCGAACAGGATTAGATACCCTGGTAGTCCACGCCGTAAACGGTGGGAACTAGGTGTTGGCGACATTCCACGTCGTCGGTGCCGCAGCTAACGCATTAAGTTCCCCGCCTGGGGAGTACGGCCGCAAGGCTAAAACTCAAAGGAATTGACGGGGGCCCGCACAAGCAGCGGAGCATGTGGCTTAATTCGACGCAACGCGAAGAACCTTACCAAGGCTTGACATACACCGGAAACGTCTGGAGACAGGCGCCCCCTTGTGGTCGGTGTACAGGTGGTGCATGGCTGTCGTCAGCTCGTGTCGTGAGATGTTGGGTTAAGTCCCGCAACGAGCGCAACCCTTGTCCTGTGTTGCCAGCATGCCCTTCGGGGTGATGGGGACTCACAGGAGACCGCCGGGGTCAACTCGGAGGAAGGTGGGGACGACGTCAAGTCATCATGCCCCTTATGTCTTGGGCTGCACACGTGCTACAATGGCCGGTACAATGAGCTGCGATACCGTGAGGTGGAGCGAATCTCAAAAAGCCGGTCTCAGTTCGGATTGGGGTCTGCAACTCGACCCCATGAAGTCGGAGTTGCTAGTAATCGCAGATCAGCATTGCTGCGGTGAATACGTTCCCGGGCCTTGTACACACCGCCCGTCACGTCACGAAAGTTGGTAACACCCGAAGCCGGTGGCCCAACCCCTTGTGGGAGGGAGCTGTCGAAGGTGGGACTAGCGATTGGGACGAAGTCGTAACAAGGTAGCCGTACCGGAAGGTGCGGCTGGATCACCTCCTTTCTAAGGAGCACTTCTTACCGGGCTTGCCCGGTCAGAGGCCAGTACATCGGCGAATGTCCGGTGCTGGTTGCTCATGGGTGGAACGTTGATTATTCGGCCGGATGTCACGGGTCGGAGGCTGCAAGTACTGCTCGCAAGAGCGTGGAAAGCATGATCTTCGGACGGGATCGGGTCGGGCACGCTGTTGGGTGTCTGAGGGAATGTTCTTCCTTCAGTCGCCGGCCCCAGTGAACTCGAGCCTGTTGGTTCGGGGTGATGGGTGGCTGGTCGTTGTTTGAGAACTGCACAGTGAACGCGAGCATCTGTGGCCAAGTTTTTAAGGGCGCACGGTGGATGCCTTGGCACCAGGAACCGATGAAGGACGTGGGAGGCCACGATAGTCCCCGGGGAGTCGTCAACCAGGCTTTGATCCGGGGGTTTCCGAATGGGGAAACCCGGCAGTCGTCATGGGCTGTCACCCGCTGCTGAACACATAGGCAGTGTGGAGGGAACGAGGGGAAGTGAAACATCTCAGTACCCTCAGGAAGAGAAAACAACCGTGATTCCGGGAGTAGTGGCGAGCGAAACCGGATGAGGCCAAACCGTATGCGTGTGAGACCCGGCAGGGGTTGCGCATGCGGGGTTGTGGGATCTCTCTTCTGCGGTCTGCCGGCCGTAGGACGAGTCAGAAACCGTTGATGTAGGCGAAGGACATGCGAAAGGTCCGGCGTAGAGGGTAAGACCCCCGTAGTCGAAACGTCAACGGCTCGTTTGAGAGACACCCAAGTAGCACGGGGCCCGAGAAATCCCGTGTGAATCTGGCGGGACCACCCGCTAAGCCTAAATATTCCCTGGTGACCGATAGCGGATAGTACCGTGAGGGAATGGTGAAAAGTACCGCGGGAGCGGAGTGAAATAGTACCTGAAACCGTGTGCCTACAAGCCGTGGGAGCGTCGGATGCAGCTTGCTGTATCTCGTGACTGCGTGCCTTTTGAAGAATGAGCCTGCGAGTTTGCGGTGTGTTGCGAGGTTAACCCGGGTGGGGAAGCCGTAGCGAAAGCGAGTCCGAACAGGGCGATTCAGTAGCACGCTCAAGACCCGAAGCGGAGTGATCTAGCCATGGGCAGGTTGAAGCGGAGGTAAGACTTCGTGGAGGACCGAACCCACCAGGGTTGAAAACCTGGGGGATGACCTGTGGTTAGGGGTGAAAGGCCAATCAAACTCCGTGATAGCTGGTTCTCCCCGAAATGCATTTAGGTGCAGCGTCGTGTGTTTCTTGCCGGAGGTAGAGCACTGGATAGGCGATGGGCCCTACCGGGTTACTGACCTTAGCCAAACTCCGAATGCCGGTAAGTGAGAGCGCGGCAGTGAGACTGTGGGGGATAAGCTCCATGGTCGAGAGGGAAACAGCCCAGAGCATCGACTAAGGCCCCTAAGCGTACGCTAAGTGGGAAAGGATGTGGAGTCGCACAGACAACCAGGAGGTTGGCTTAGAAGCAGCCACCCTTGAAAGAGTGCGTAATAGCTCACTGGTCTAGTGATTCCGCGCCGACAATGTAGCGGGGCTCAAGCGTACCGCCGAAGTCGTGTCATTGCAGCAATAAGCCCCAACGGGTGCTGTGATGGGTAGGGGAGCGTCGTCTGCCGGGTGAAGCAGCACCGGAAGGTAGTTGTGGACGGTTGACGAGTGAGAATGCAGGCATGAGTAGCGATACAAACGTGAGAAACGTTTGCGCCGATTGACTAAGGGTTCCTGGGTCAAGCTGATCTGCCCAGGGTAAGTCGGGACCTAAGGCGAGGCCGACAGGCGTAGTCGATGGATAACCGGTTGATATTCCGGTACCCGCTGTGAAGCGTCAAACATCGAGCATCGTGATGCTAAGGCCGTGAAGCCGCCCTGATCTCTTCGGAGTTGAGGGGAGTGGTGGAGCCGCCGAACCAAGCGGTTAGTAGGTGAGTGATGGGGTGACGCAGGAAGGTAGTCCATCCCGGGCGGTGGTTGTCCCGGGGTAAGGGTGTAGGACGCAAGGTAGGCAAATCCGCCTTGCACATAGTCTGAGACCTGATGCCGAGCCGATTGTGGTGAAGTGGATGATCCTATGCTGTCGAGAAAAGCCTCTAGCGAGTTTCATGGCGGCCCGTACCCTAAACCGACTCAGGTGGTCAGGTAGAGAATACCGAGGCGTTCGGGTGAACTATGGTTAAGGAACTCGGCAAAATGCCCCCGTAACTTCGGGAGAAGGGGGGCCACGCTCGGTGATCCGATTTACTCGGTGAGCTGGGGGTGGCCGCAGAGACCAGCGAGAAGCGACTGTTTACTAAAAACACAGGTCCGTGCGAAGCCGTAAGGCGATGTATACGGACTGACGCCTGCCCGGTGCTGGAACGTTAAGGGGACCGGTTAGCTCCATTTCGGTGGGGCGAAGCTGAGAACTTAAGCGCCAGTAAACGGCGGTGGTAACTATAACCATCCTAAGGTAGCGAAATTCCTTGTCGGGTAAGTTCCGACCTGCACGAATGGCGTAACGACTTCTCGACTGTCTCAACCATAGGCCCGGTGAAATTGCACTACGAGTAAAGATGCTCGTTTCGCGCAGCAGGACGGAAAGACCCCGGGACCTTTACTACAGTTTGATATTGGTGTTCGGTTCGGCTTGTGTAGGATAGCTGGGAGACTTTGAAGCAGCCACGCCAGTGGTTGTGGAGTCGTCGTTGAAATACCAGTCTGGTCGTGCTGGATGTCTAACCTGGGTCCGTGATCCGGATCAGGGACAGTGTCTGATGGGTAGTTTAACTGGGGCGGTTGCCTCCCAAAGGGTAACGGAGGCGCCCAAAGGTTCCCTCAGCCTGGTTGGCAATCAGGTGTTGAGTGTAAGTGCACAAGGGAGCTTGACTGTGAGACCGACGGGTCGAGCAGGGACGAAAGTCGGGACTAGTGATCCGGCGGTGGCTTGTGGAAGCGCCGTCGCTCAACGGATAAAAGGTACCCCGGGGATAACAGGCTGATCTTCCCCAAGAGTCCATATCGACGGGATGGTTTGGCACCTCGATGTCGGCTCGTCGCATCCTGGGGCTGGAGTCGGTCCCAAGGGTTGGGCTGTTCGCCCATTAAAGCGGTACGCGAGCTGGGTTTAGAACGTCGTGAGACAGTTCGGTCCCTATCCGCTGTGCGCGTAGGAATATTGAGAAGGGCTGTCCCTAGTACGAGAGGACCGGGACGGACGAACCTCTGGTGTGCCAGTTGTCCTGCCAAGGGCATGGCTGGTTGGCTACGTTCGGGAGGGATAACCGCTGAAAGCATCTAAGCGGGAAGCCTGCTTCGAGATGAGTATTCCCACCTCCTTGAGAGGGTAAGGCTCCCAGTAGACGACTGGGTTGATAGGCCAGATATGGAAGCCGGGCAACCGGTGGAGTTGACTGGTACTAATAGGCCGAGGGCTTGTCCATTGATGCTCGCGTTCACTGTGTTGGTTCTGAAACCACGACCAGGTCGCCCCCGTGTGTGGGCGTTTCGGTTGAGAGTTTCATAGTGTTTCGGTGGTCATAGCGTGAGGGAAACGCCCGGTTACATTCCGAACCCGGAAGCTAAGCCTCACAGCGCCGATGGTACTGCAGGGGGGACCCTGTGGGAGAGTAGGACGCCGCCGAACAATCTTTGGGAAAACCCCCGCATCCACGGATGCGGGGGTTTTCTGCGTTCAGGACCCTTTGAGGAAATGCCGGCCCTCGAAAGGGCCGTGCCGGGAACGACTCAAAGCCGGCCCGCCGCCTTGAGGGCCAGGTAGGCGTCCGCCAGTGCCGGCGCCAAGGTCTCCGGAGTCGCGTCCACCACCGTCACGCCGTGCCGAAGGAGTTGTTCCGCCGTGCGCTGACGCTCGCTCTGTGCCTGGGCCGCCGCCGCGGCCTCGTACACCGCCTCCGCGTCGCCCCTTGCCTTCGCCATGGTCGCGATGTGCGGGTCGGCCACCGCGGCGACCAGAACGGTGTGCCGCTGCGTGAGTTGCGGGAGGACAGGGAGCAGACCCTGCTCGACCGGTGCCGCGTCGAGCGTCGTGAGCAGCACGATCAGCGAGCGGCGCGGTGCCGTGCGCAGGGCCATGGCGGTCAGGCCGCGGGCATCGGTCTCGACGAGTTCCGGTTCGACCGTGGCCATCGCGTTGACCAGGGAAGGAAGCATGTCACCCGCCGAGCGGCCCTGTACCAGGGCCCGTACCCGGCGGTCGTAGGCCAGCAGATCCACGCGGTCGCCGGCGCGCGAGGCGAGCGCGGCGAGGAGCAGGGCCGCGTCCATGGACGCGTCCAGGCGCGGGGCGTCGCCCACGCGGCCGGCCGAGGTGCGGCCGGTGTCCAGGACCAGCAGGATGTGGCGGTCCCGTTCCGGACGCCAGGTGCGGACGGCCACGGAGGACTGCCGTGCCGTGGCCCGCCAGTCGATCGAGCGGGTGTCGTCCCCGGGGACGTACTCGCGGAGGCTGTCGAACTCCGTTCCCTCACCGCGCGTCAGCACGCTGGTGCGGCCGTCGAGTTCGCGCAGCCGCGCGAGCTTCGACGGGAGATGCTTGCGGCTGGTGAACGGCGGCAGGACACGCACCGTCCAGGGCACCTGGTGGGATCCCTGGCGGGAGAAGAGCCCGAGAGGGCCGTAGGAGCGGACGGTCACGCGGTCGGCCTGGCGGTCGCCGCGACGCGTGGGACGCAGTCGGGTCGTCACACGGCGGCGTTCCCCCGGGGGCACCGTCAGGCGGTGGCGGGAGGACTCGACCTCGGTGCCGGGCTGCCAGCTGCTGGGCGGCCAGGCGTCCCGCAGATGGGCCCGCAGGGGGCGGCGGGACGGGTTGGTGATCGTGAGGGTGACGTCGGCCGTCTCACCGAGACGCGCGGAAGTGTCGCCGGAGCGGCTCAGGCGCAGCCGGCGCACGGGCGCGGCGAGCGCGTAGTCGCACGCGCAGGCCAGGGCCAGGGACCCGTTGACCGCGAGGATCCCCGTCCAGCCGGGCTCCAGGACGCCGACCGGGATCGAGCCGAGGGCCGCGAGGAGCGCGGCGCGTCCGGTGAGGGCCATCAGCGCGGGACCGGGACGTGGGCCAGGATGGCGTTGATGACCGAGTCGGCCGTCACACCTTCCATCTCGGCCTCGGGGCGGAGCTGCACACGGTGGCGCAGGGTGGGCAGGGCGAGGGCCTTCACGTCGTCGGGGATGACGTAGTCACGGCCCGTCAGCCAGGCCCAGGCGCGCGAGGTGGCGAGGAGAGCGGTGGCACCGCGCGGGGAGACGCCCAGGGTGAGGGACGGCGACTCGCGGGTGGCGCGGCAGATGTCCACGACGTAGGCGGTGATCTCGGGGGAGACCGTCGTCTTGGCGACAGCCGCGCGGGCCGCTTCCAGGTCGGCGGCGCCGGCGACCGGGCGTACGCCGGCGGCGCGCAGGTCGCGCGGGTTGAAACCGGAGGCATGGCGGGTGAGGACGTCGATCTCGTCCTGCCGGGACGGCAGAGGGACCGTCAGCTTCACCAGGAAACGGTCCAGTTGTGCCTCGGGCAGCGGGTAGGTGCCCTCGTACTCGACCGGGTTCTGGGTCGCGGCGACCAGGAACGGCTCCGGCAGCGGACGTGGCGTGCCGTCGACCGTGACCTGGCGTTCCTCCATGGCCTCCAGCAGGGAGGACTGGGTCTTGGGCGGGGTCCGGTTGATCTCGTCCGCGAGGAGGAGGTTGGTGAAGACGGGGCCGGGCTGGAAGGAGAACTCGGCGGTCCGGGTGTCGTAGACGAGGGAGCCCGTGACGTCGCTCGGCATCAGGTCGGGAGTGAACTGGACCCGCTTGGTGTCGAGTTCGAGTGCGGCCGCGAGTGTGCGGACGAGCAACGTTTTGGCGACCCCGGGGACTCCTTCCAGTAGAACGTGTCCACGGCAGAGGAGGGCGACGACGAGACCGGTCACGGCGGGGTCCTGGCCGACCACGGCTTTCGCGATCTCGGCGCGCAGGGCCTCCAGGGAGGCACGGGCATCGCCCGCGTCCCCGGTGCGCCCGGCGTTGTCAGTGGTCGGGTCCGTCATGAACGGCGTACCTCTCTTTCGAGGGCGTCGAGTTGGTCGGTCAGTGCGACGAGCGCCGCGTCGTCACCGGGCGGCGGCCCGAAGAGGAGCGGGTGCAGGGTCTGTCCGTCGCCGGAGAGGCGGGCGGACAGAGCGGGGAGCAGGGCCTCGGGCGCGTGCGCCTGGGTGACGGGGACGCCGACCAGGGGGGCGAGGCGGGTGCGGGTGGTGGAGCGAAGAGCGGCGGACGCGCGGCCGCGGGCGTTGGCTTTGCGGTAGAGGCGGGCGCGGCCTTCGGCGGTCTCGGAGGCGCGGATCGCCACGGGGAGCCGTTCGGGCACGAGCCGGCCGAAGCGGCGTCCGCGCCAGAACGCCGCGAGGACCGCTGCGACGAAGAGCTGCAGGGTGCCCCAGAGCCAGCCGGACGGGAGCAGGTCGAGGAAGCTCTTCTGCTCGTCGCCGCCGGTGGCGGCGGAGTCGGAGAGCGAGGGGAGGTACCAGACGAGATGGGGTCGGGAGCCGAGGAGTTGCAGGGCGAGGGAGGCGTTGCCCTGCTCGTCGAGGCGGTCGTTGTAGAGGATGTCGGGTGCGCCGAGGACGACGGTGTCGCCGTGCCCGGAGGCCGCCGGGACCCGCAGCAGGGTGGCGAGTCGCTCGCTGGGGTAGCAGGAGTCGGCGTCGAGATGGGTGGTGGTGTAGCGGATGCCTCCGGTGTCGGCGCTGCCCGCGCGCCGGGCCTCGGGCAGGCTGCAGTCGGGGGCGAGGGTGGTGTGGGAGCTGTTCAGGGGGTCCGCGGTGACGCCGGGGGCGAGTCGTTCCACGGACGGGCTGCCCGCCGCGACGAGTACGGTGCGTCCGCCGGAGCTCGCGGTCGCCTCGTGCAGCCGGGTCTGCTGACGGCTGGTCAGCAGGTCCGGTACGGCGACGAGGACGGTGGTGTCGGGGCCGGCGGCCGTGCGTGCCTCGCCGAGCGTGGTGACCACGCGCGTGGACACGCCGCGGTCGGCGAGGAGTTGGGCGACGGCGCGGCTGCCGTAGGGGTCGGCGGAGCGCGGGTCCAGGGAGCCGTGCCGGTCGGTGGAGCGTACGGCGGCCATGGCCACGGCCGCGACGAGCAGCAGGACGGCGGCGAGGGTGATGCCCCGCGCGCGGGTCCACACCTGGCGGGTGGTGGGCGCGGTGGAGGTGGTCGGCAGGGTGGCCTCGCTGGTCACTCGGCGGCTCCCGGGCGGTTGCCGGCGGTGGTGCTGTCGGCGAGGGCGGGCCTGGTGCGTTCCAGGTCGCGGTCGAGTTCGGCGAGGCGGTGGTACGCCTGCTCGCCGGCCCTGCGTCCGCCGTATGTGACGTCGTCGAACTGCCGGGCGGCGGCACGCAGGCGGTCCGTGTGCGCGGGGAGGGAACGGCCGGCCTCGGCGGCCGCCTCGTCGGCGGTGCGTCCGGGCCGGACGTCGAGCAGGGCCCGTTCCTCCAGGGAGCGGACGATGGCCCGCATGCGTTCCTGCACGGCCTGGTTCCAGTGGCCCTGGGCGGCGTGTGCCTCGCTGGCGGCGCGGTGCTCGGCGGCGCTGCGGGGGCTGTCGTCGAACAGGACGGCGGCGGAGGCGGTTCGGCGGCGGGGGGTGCCCAGGCGCCACCACAGGGCGCCCAGCACGGCGACGACGAACAGGACGACGACGAACAGGCCGACACCGCCGCCGGGAGTCGCCGAGGCGGCCGTGCCGAACAACTTGCCGAGCCAGTCCCAGAAGGCGTCCAGGGCGCGCTGGATCAGGCCGGGGTCGTTCTCGTGGTACATCCGCTTGGACAGCTCGCGTCGGGCCGCCTCCCGCGCGGAGTCGCGCGAGATGGTCACGGGCGGCTCGTCCCCCGAGCCGCCGGCGGCCAGGACCACCGTGTCGGCCGCGCGCAGCAGGCCGCGCACGGCCGTACTCACGGCGCCGGGCGGGGCCGCCGCCGTGAGTGCTCCCCCCGTGAGGCTCACCGCATCAGCTCCCCGGGACGCGGCGGGCGGCGTCGCCGGGGACACCGGCGGCGCGGGCCAGTTCGATGTCGAGGGCCTCGCGGCGGATGCGCTGGTCGATGTAGAGGAGCACGGTGACGCCCGCGCTGATCGGGAGGGTGAGCGTGGTGCCGATCAGCGAGCCGATCCCGCGGATGATCAGGAACGTCCAGCCGACGTGTCCGCCGCCGGTGCCGAACAGGTCGCCCAGGCTGTCACCGCTCACGGCGGCCCCGAGGATCGCGAAGGGGATCGCGACGAGCGAGGCGACGATGTTGGTGATGAGCCCGGTGAGCAGCACGATGCCGAAGACACGCCACCAGGAGCCGCGCACCAGCTTCGTCGAGCGGCTCAAGGCCTTGGTGATGCCCTGCCGCTCCAGCATCAGGGCGGGGGTCGCCAGGTAGAAGCGGATCATCAGCCAGCCGGCGACGACGAAGGCCGCGAGGACGCCGATGGCCAGCAGTGCCGCACCGGCGCCGCTGCCGCCGTCGGCGAGCAGGACGAGGAACCCGGGCAGCATGCCGGCGGCGAAGACGCCGATGAAGATCAGGCCGAGCAGCAGGAGCAGGCCGAACAGCCGGGGGATCTGCGGGCGGGCCTCGCGCCAGGCTTCGCCGGTGCTGACCGGCCGGCCGAGGACGGCACGGCTGGTGATGGTCGTCAGCAGGGCGGTCGCGACGATGATGGCGATCGTGGAGATCACGGCGACGATGCCGGTGCCGATCATCGTCTCGCGCAGGGCGCGCAGGACGTCGTCAGGCGTGGCGGTCCCGTTGTCGAGCGAGGTCTGTGCGGTGCTGCCGTTCATGACGAAGCCCTGGACGGCGACGAGCGTGGTGTCGACGAGCAGAGCGACCGCCAGCGAGATGCCGAGCACCGTGCGCCAGTAGGTGCGCATGGTGGAGACGGCGCCGTCGAGGATCTCGCCGATACCGAGCGGGCGAAGCGGGATGACACCGGGCTTGGCCGCGGGCGGGGGGCCGCCCCAGCCGCCGCCCCAGGCCGGGTAGCCGCCGGGGCCCGGGGGAGGGCCGCCGTAGCCGCCTTGGCCCGGGCCGCCGGGCTGGTGGCCACCCCAGCCCTGGGCGGGCGGCGGGGGCGGCGGAGGCGGGGCCTGGTTCGGGTCGGGGGCACCGGTGGGCGCGGACCACAGGCCGGCCGGCGGCTGCTCCTTGGACCACTTCACGCCGGGGCCCTGCGGGTCCGCGCCGGGCTGCGGTGCGGTGCCCTCGGGGCCGGGGCGGTCGGAGGGTTCGGCGGGGCCGGACGCACCGGGTTCCCGCCCCTCGGACGACGGGGCGGTTCCGGGCGAGGCCCAGCCCGGAGTGTCTGTCATCGAAGCTCCTTCTCGGTGCCCTTCCGCGGTCGCGGCGGCGAGTTGGCAGCCATCGTGCCATGTCATGGTCAACAGGGGACCGGTCGCGGTAGGGGCCGGCCACCTTCAATTGTCCGCCGGTTCCGGGGCAGACTGACCGCATGGCTGATCAGCAGGCGCAAACCGGCGGGGAGAAGCGGCCGAGCGACATACCGGCGATCCGATGGGAGGAACCACCCGAGGGTCCCGTACTGGTCCTTCTCGATCAGACGAGAGTTCCGGCAGAAGAGGTCGAGTTGGTGTGCACGGACGCGTCGGCGCTGGTGGAGGCGATCTGTTCGCTCGCCGTGCGCGGGGCGCCGTTGCTCGGGATCGCGGGGGCGTACGGGGTGGCGCTGGCCGCCGCGCGCGGCTTCGACGTGGTCGAGGCCGCGCGGGCGCTGGAGAGTGCCCGGCCGACCGCGGTGAACCTGTCCGTGGGGGTGCGCCGGGCCGAGGCGGCGCACGGGGCCGCGCTGGCCAGGACCGGCGACCCGACGGCGGCGGCCGAGGCTGCACTGGCCGCGGCGCGGGCACTGCACCAGGAGGACGCGGAGGCCAGTGCGCGGATGGCGGTGCACGGGCTGGCTCTGCTGGACGAGTTGCTGCCGGGCGGCGGGCACCGGATCCTCACCCACTGCAACACCGGGGCACTGGTGTCGGGCGGCGAGGGCACGGCGTTCGCGGTGGCGCTCGCCGCGCACCGCGAAGGACGGCTGCGGCGGCTGTGGGTGGACGAGACCCGCCCGCTGCTGCAGGGCGCCCGTCTGACGGCGTACGAAGCGGCCCGCAGCGGTATGGCCTACACCTTGCTCACCGACAACGCGGCGGGGTCCCTGTTCGCGGCGGGCGAGGTCGACGCCGTGCTGATCGGGGCGGACCGGATCGCGGCCGACGGGTCGGTGGCGAACAAGGTGGGGAGCTATCCGCTCGCCGTGCTCGCGCGCTACCACCATGTGCCGTTCATCGTGGTGGCGCCGCTGACCACCCTCGATCCGGACACTCCCGACGGCGCGTCCATCGAGGTCGAGCAGCGCCCGGGCTTCGAGGTGACGGAGATCAGCGCCCCGCAGGTGCCGGTGGCGGGACCCGGGGGCGGGGTGCAGGTGGCACCGCTGGGCACCCAGGCGTACAACCCGGCGTTCGACGTGACCCCGCCCGAGCTGGTGACGGCCCTCGTCACCGAGGAGGGTGCCGTGTCCCCGGTGACGGCCGCGGCGCTCGCCGAGCTGTGCGCGAGGGCCCGCCGGGTGCCGGTGGACGGCTGACCGGTCGACGGGAACGGCCCCTTCGCCCCGCGACGGGCGGGCGGAGGGGCCGTGGCGTGCGCGGCGGCACCGAGATCATCTTGCAGGGGCAGACAGTGACGGCTCGGTACGACTATCGTCACGGGCCAGTGACCTCCCTCACCTGCACCTCTGCCGTCGTTACGAGAATGGGATGATGTCGTTTATGAAGGGACGAGTCCTTGTCGTCGACGACGACACCGCACTGGCCGAGATGCTCGGCATTGTGCTGCGTGGTGAAGGTTTTGAGCCGTCTTTCGTAGCAGACGGCGACAAGGCGCTTGCCGCTTTCCGTGAGGCCAAGCCCGATCTGGTGCTGCTCGACCTGATGCTTCCCGGCCGGGACGGCATCGAGGTGTGCCGCCTGATCCGGGCGGAGTCGGGCGTGCCGATCGTGATGCTCACGGCGAAGAGCGACACCGTCGATGTCGTCGTGGGCCTGGAGTCCGGCGCCGACGACTACATCGTGAAGCCGTTCAAGCCCAAGGAGCTGGTGGCCCGCATCCGTGCGCGGCTGCGCAGGTCCGAGGAGCCGGCGCCGGAGCAGCTGACCATCGGTGACCTGGTCATCGACGTGGCCGGACACTCGGTGAAGCGGGAGGGGCAGTCCATCGCGCTGACCCCCCTGGAGTTCGACCTGCTGGTCGCGCTCGCCCGCAAGCCGTGGCAGGTGTTCACGCGCGAGGTGCTCCTCGAGCAGGTGTGGGGTTATCGCCACGCCGCCGACACCCGCCTCGTCAACGTGCACGTCCAGCGGCTGCGCTCCAAGGTCGAGAAGGACCCGGAGCGGCCGGAGATCGTGGTGACCGTCCGTGGTGTCGGTTACAAGGCAGGACCGAGCTGACATGCCCGGGGACAGCGCCGCTTCGGCTCCCGGCGGGTCCGGGGCACGCCCGGGGCGGCCTGTCGGCCGGGCGGGAGTGAACACGCGTTTCAGACGCCTCTTCGAGGGCGGGCTGCTGCGGGGCGGCGTCCAGGGCAGCCCGGTCCTCAGGCTGTTCCTGCGCTGGGTGCGCCGGCCTCTGCTGCCGGTCATGCGGCTGTGGCGGCGCAACATCCAGCTCAGGGTCGTCGCCACGACCCTGCTGATGTCGCTGGGCGTCGTCCTGCTGCTCGGCTTCGTCGTGATCGGTCAGGTGCGCAACGGCCTGCTCGACGCCAAGGTGAGGGCGTCGCAGAGCCAGGCCACGGGCGGTTTCGCGGTCGCCAAGCAGAAGGCGGACGACACGATGGCGAGCGGGACCGGTGCGGGCACCGGTGCCGGCACGGCCGACGGAGGCGCGAGCCCGGACGGGCGGCAGTCGCAGAACGTCATCCAGTGGATGAGCGACCTCGTGGACTCGCTGGCCAGCGGCGGAGCGGGTGCCTTCGACGTGGCGACGCTGCCCGTGGGCGACGACAGCGGCGGCGGGCGCAGCCCGCGCGGCTCCGGGAACGTCAACCCGACCTTGAGCGTCCCCGCTGATCTGCGTGAGCGCGTCAACAGCGGTACGACGGCGGCGCAGAGCTACACGAAGATCGTCTACTCCGGGGACAAGGAGTCGCAGCCGGCGCTGGTCATCGGCAAGCAGGTCAACGACCCGAACGGGCGCCCGTACGAGCTGTACTACCTCTTCCCGCTGACGCAGGAGGAGAAGTCGCTGAGCCTGGTCAAGGGCACTCTGGCGACCGCCGGGCTGTTCGTCGTCGTCCTGCTCGGCGCCATCGCCTGGCTGGTGGTGCGGCAGGTCGTCACACCGGTCCGGATGGCGGCCGGAATCGCGGAGCGGTTGTCCGCCGGGCGGCTGCAGGAGCGGATGAAGGTCACCGGCGAGGACGACATCGCGCGCCTCGGCGAGGCGTTCAACAAGATGGCGCAGAACCTCCAGCTGAAGATCCAGCAGCTGGAGGACCTGTCGCGGATGCAGCGCCGGTTCGTGTCGGACGTCTCGCACGAGCTGCGCACCCCGCTGACGACCGTCCGTATGGCGGCGGACGTCATCCACGAGGCGCGCGAGGACTTCGACCCGGTGACCGCGCGGTCGGCGGAGCTGCTCGCCGATCAGCTGGACCGGTTCGAGTCGCTGCTGGCGGACCTGCTGGAGATCAGCCGCTTCGACGCCGGCGCGGCGGCCCTGGAGGCCGAGCCGATAGACCTCAGGGAGGTCGTCCGGCGCGTGGTCAGCGGCGCCGAGCCGCTCGCCGAGCGCAAGGGCACGCACATACGCGTGGTCGGCGACCAGCAGCCCGTCGTCGCCGAGGCCGACGCCCGCCGTCTGGAGCGTGTGCTGCGCAATCTGGTCGTCAACGCGGTGGAGCACGGCGAGGGCAAGGACGTCGTCGTCAAGCTCGCCTCGGCCGGCGGTGCGGTCGCCGTCGCGGTGCGCGACTACGGCGTCGGACTCAAGCCGGGTGAGGCGACCAGGGTCTTCAGCCGCTTCTGGCGGGCGGACCCGGCACGCGCGCGTACCACCGGCGGTACGGGCCTCGGGCTGTCGATCGCCCTGGAGGACGCACGACTGCACGGCGGCTGGCTGCAGGCCTGGGGCGAGCCGGGCGGCGGCTCGCAGTTCCGGCTGACGCTGCCCAGGACCGCCGACGAGCCGCTGCGGGGCTCGCCGATACCGCTGGAGCCGAAGGACTCGCGCCGCAATCGGGGTCTCGACGACGCCGGTCTGCCCCGCGGGGGCGAGGAGAAGCGGGCGACCGTACCGGTGCAGCAGGGTGGCGGGCAGGCGCCCGCGTTCCCGCCGCGCGGCTCGATCACGCCCCGCCTGGCCACGGTCACGCCCGCGGCCGACCCGACCGCGATGCCCGGCAAAGGCAACGGCGCGCGCGTGGTGCCCAGGCCCTCGGGCGGCGCACGGCGTGCGGACGACGGCGGCGCCGAGCCTCCGGCGCCCGGCGCGAGCCCGGCCCGCCCGGACGCGGTCGAACAGGGGGACCCCACCGAGCACACCGAGCCAGGGGAGGCATTTCGTGGGCGCTGACCGCAGGGGGGGCGCCCACGGGCGTCCGGGTCGCGCGGTGGCGTACGCCGCAGTGGGGGTCGTTCTGCTGACCGGGTGCGCCTCGATGCCCGACAGCGGGGACCTGCGCAACGTGGAGTCCACGCCACGGCAGGAGACGGGGGTGCGGGTGTTCCCCGTGCCGCCGGCCGACGGCGCCGGTCCGGGCGAGATCATGCAGGGCTTCCTCGAGGCGCTCACCAGCGACGACCCGGAGTACGACACCGCTCGCAAGTACCTGACGGCCGACGCGGCGCGTGCCTGGCGGCCCGAGCACTCGACCACGGTGCTCACGAACGGGCCGAGCATGGAGACCGACTGCCAGGTGAGCGGACGGGAGGAGGCGGGCAGCGTCACCTGCGTCCTGGCCGGCAGTCAGGTCGCCACGGTCGACGCGCAGCAGGCGTACAAGCCCGCCGACGGGCCGTACCGCAAGAAACTGCACCTCAGCAAGGACGGCAAGAGCGGGCAGTGGCGCATCGACGGGCTGCCCGACGGTGTCGTCATGGGCAAGTCGGACTTCCAGCGGAACTACACCTCCGTCGACAAGTACTACTTCGCCTCCAACACGGCGGTCGGGACGACCGGAGAGCCGGTGTCGGTGGCCGACCCGGTGTTCGTGCGCAGCAAGGTGGACACGATGACCGAGATGGTCCGCTCGCTGCTGCGCGGGCCCACCAGATGGCTGGGGCCGGTGGTCAGGTCCAGCTTCCCCACGGGCACGGCGCTGCGGAAGGACGTGTCCGGGCTGACACCGGACGACCAGAACAAGCTGACCGTGCCGTTGAACCTCAAGGCGTCGCAGGTCGCGGCGAGCAAGTGCTCCGAGATGGCGACCCAGGTGCTGTTCACCCTGCGGAACCTCGCCCCGACGCTGGAGTCCGTCGAGCTGACGGGACTCGGGGGCGGGCCGCTGTGCGAGCTGGACGAGGAGCACGCCGAGTCCACCGCCTGGCACGGGTCGGACCGGCGCCCGGAGTTCCTGTACTACCTCGACGGCAAGCACAGGCTGGTGCGGATGTCGACCGGCAGCCCCGGCGCGGGGGGCGTCCCGGTGCCGGGTCCGCTGGGTGAGGGCAACAAGGGACTGCAGTCGGTGGCGGTCTCGCGGGACGAGCACAACGCGGCCGGGGTGGGTGACAACGGCAGGTCGCTGTACGTGGTGCCGCTGTCGGCGTCCGGCTCGCTCGGGGACCCGCTGGTGACCAGCAACGGCCCGAGCCCCGAGGACCGGCTCACCACGCCCAGCTGGGACGCGCGCGGGGATCTGTGGGTCGCCGACCGCGACCCGGACCACACGCGGCTGAAGGTCCTGCAGCAGGGCGTCGCGGAACCGGAGGACGTCGCCGTCCCCGGCCTGCCCGGCAAGATCAAGGACGTGCGGGTGGCCGCCGACGGTACCCGGATCGCGCTGGTCGTGGAGAAGAAGGGCGGCAAGCAGTCGCTGCTCATCGGCCGGATCCAGCGTGACAACGGCACCGGGCAGGGCATCCTGGTGGACGACCTCAGGTCCGCGGCCCCCGATCTGGAGCAGGTCAGCGCCATCTCCTGGGCCGGGGACAGCAGGCTGCTCGCGGTCGGCCGGGAGCAGGGCGGTGTGCAGCAGATGCGGTACGTCGAGGTCGACGGCTCCACGCTGAACACCCCGGCGCCCGGCGCGCTGCCGGGTGTGAAGGCCGTCGCGGCGTCCGAGGACGAGCAGGTACCCCTGGTGGCCTATTCGGACGACGGGATCGTCCGGCTGCCGTCCGGTGCGCAGTGGCAGAAGGTGGACAAGGACGGAACGGCGCCGGTGTACCCGGGCTGAGCGGGCTCGTTCAGGGCCCGTGCGCGGTGCGGGCCCGGCCGTGGCGTGATGTCCGGCTGTGACGTGGTGCGGCGCTCGTCCGTGGCGAGGCGCCCGTCCGTGTGCGGCTCCCGTCCGTGATGAGGCGCCACGGGCCGCGCGCTGTCCGGGGCGTCGGGGTCCGCCCGTGGGGCGCTGTCGCCGGTGCGCGTCTCGCCTTCGCGGGTTGTCCACAGGGTGTTGTCCACAGGGGTGGCCGGTCCGCTCCGGCGTTGGCACAGTGGTGGCCATGCGCGGGTGGTGGCGGGACCTCACCGACCTGGTGCTTCCGGCCGAGTGCGCGGGCTGCGGGGCGCCTCGTACCGCGCTCTGCCCGGGGTGCCGGGCAGCGCTGGGCGCAGGCCGTCCTCGGCGGGTCCGGCCGGTGCCGGAGCCGGACGGGCTGCCGGTGGTGCATGCCGCGGCTCCCTACGCGGACCGGGTACGGGCACTGCTCCTGGCCCACAAGGAGCGGGGCGCGCTGACCCTCGCCGGGGCACTGGGCGCCGCACTGGCAGGAGTCGTGCGAGAGGGGCTCGCGGGGAGCGACGCGGGGGCCGGTTCCGGTGGTGGGCCGGTGGTGCTGGTGCCTGTGCCGTCCGCCCGGTGGGCCGTGCGGGCGCGCGGACACGATCCGGTACGGCGGATGGCGCTCGCGGCGGCCGGTGAGCTGCGGCGCACCGGGACACCGGCCCGGGTGGCGGCCGTACTGCGGCAGCGGCGGGCCGTGGCGGACCAGGCCGGGCTGGACGCGCGCCGGCGCCGGGTGAACCTCGCGGGCGCACTGGAGGTGACGCCGGGCGGCGGCCGGCTGCTCGGCGCGGGGCGGCTCGTGCTCGTCGACGACCTCGTCACCACGGGCGCCAGCCTCACGGAGGCCGCGCGTGCCCTGCGGGACTCGGCCGGATGGCAGGGCGGGATTCCGAACGGAGGGGGAAGCGGAGTGAGCAGAGTCGTGTACTCGGCCGTAAGTCGGGAAGGTAGGGAGGAACGACGAAGAGCAGCGTGGCAGGAGAGGGGGAAGTGGGTGCATGGTGCACCGGAAAAGGCGATGGTGAACGTCCTCGGACCGACTCTCCGGGCAGCGGTGATCGCCGCTCCTCGGGATTCTTTGGAAATAAACAGGAACTGAGACCCGACTTGCATCGTTGCAGGTAGCGGGAGGGGTAATTCACCTGAACGGAGGTACGCCGCAGTAGAGGGTGACGACATCCGTCCGGGCGAGATATGTTCAGTTGTGAGGAAAGGCGCGGGCCGTCCCTCGCCATATCCGAATGCCTTGCCGTGGGTTTTGCGCAATCACCCGCGGCGGTGGGGTGGAGATCTCGCCCACGGGGGAGGAGGAGGTGGAAGTCACCGAGTCCGAGGCCCTGGTGACCACCGGGCCTGGTGCAAAAGGGAGATGCTCCGCCCATGCAGCGGAGCGATCCGGGAACGGAGTTCTGCGTGGACATCGTCGTCAAAGGCCGCAAGACCGAGGTGCCCGAGCGGTTCCGCAAGCACGTGGCCGAGAAGCTGAAGCTGGAGAAGATCCAGCGGCTCGATGCCAAGGTGATCAGCCTCGACGTCGAGGTGTCCAAGGAGCCGAACCCCCGACAGGCCGACCGCTGTGACCGAGTGGAGATCACCCTCCGCTCCCGCGGTCCGGTGATCCGGGCGGAGGCAGCGGCCAGCGACCCGTACGCGGCACTCGACCTGGCGGCGGAGAAACTGGATGCCCGACTGCGCAAGCAGCATGACAAGCGGTTCTCGCGCCGGGGAGCGCGCCGGATCTCTGCGGCAGAGGTCCCCGACCACGTCCCGGGCGCAGCCACGCTCAACGGCAACGGCCTCCCCGTCCACGAGGAGGAGACGGACGGAGTGCCGACCAAGAAGATCGGTTCGCTGGAGGTCAAGGGTGAAGGTCCCCTCATCGTCCGCGAGAAGACCCACGTCGCCTCCCCGATGACGCTCGACCAGGCCCTCTACGAGATGGAACTGGTCGGCCACGACTTCTACTTGTTCGTCGACTCCGAGACGAAGGAGCCGAGTGTCGTCTACCGGCGACACGCCTACGACTACGGCGTGATCCACCTCAGCACGGACCCGATGGTCGCAGAGGGGCAGCCTCCCGCGGCCGGTGGCACGCTGGGCGGCTGACGTACCCGGCAGAAGCTGAGCAGGTGCCCCTGGAGCGCGTGTGCGCCCCCAGGGGCACCTGTGTGCGACCACTTCGCGCCCCGCAGGTCACCTCTGTGACGCCCGGACATGGAATCATGGCCGCACAGGCCCAACCGGTGGGCCGCTGCCTTGGGTTGGCGATGGCACAGGACCGCAGGCCACAGCCTTCAGGGGGAGGAACGATGGCGGACACCTTCGGACCGATGCGGAACGAGGATGCCGACGACGATGTCATCGGCATGAACCCGGACACGGGCTCTTCACGCGCGGAGCCGATCAGAGTCCTGGTCGTCGACGACCACGCCCTGTTCCGGCGCGGCCTGGAGATCGTGCTCGCGGCCGAGGAGGACATCCAGGTCGTCGGTGAGGCGGGCGACGGCGCCGAGGCGGTCGACAAGGCCGCCGACCTGCTGCCCGACATCGTGCTGATGGACGTCCGCATGCCCAAGCGCGGCGGGATCGAGGCCTGTACCTCCATCAAGGAGGTGGCCCCCAGCGCGAAGATCATCATGCTGACGATCAGCGACGAGGAGGCCGACCTCTACGAGGCGATCAAGGCCGGTGCGACCGGATACCTCCTCAAGGAGATCTCCACGGACGAGGTGGCCACCGCCATCCGCGCTGTGGCGGACGGGCAGTCGCAGATCAGCCCGTCCATGGCCTCGAAGCTCCTGACCGAGTTCAAGTCGATGATCCAGCGCACCGACGAGCGCCGGCTGGTGCCGGCGCCGCGGCTCACCGACCGCGAACTGGAAGTCCTCAAGCTCGTCGCCACGGGCATGAACAACAGGGACATCGCCAAGGAGTTGTTCATCTCCGAGAACACCGTGAAGAACCACGTCCGCAACATCCTGGAGAAGCTGCAGCTGCACTCCAGGATGGAGGCCGTGGTCTACGCGATGCGGGAGAAGATCCTGGAGATCCGCTAGCGGATCCGGCGGCGTCAGGCGAGGACGCGCGCGAGCTCCCTCACCAGGGGCTCGCGCAGGCCGGGCGCCTCCACCCGCTCCACGCGGACGTCCGTGCAGTTCACCCAGGTCGCCGCCTCGATCAGGGCCTGGGCGACGGCCGGGACCGCCTTCGCGTCGTCCAGGGTGACCTGCTTGGCCACCAGCGTGGCGCCCTCGCGGGCCGGATCGACACGCCCGACCAGCCGGCCACCCGCGAGCACCGGCATCGCGAAGTAGCCGTACACCCGTTTGGGCTTGGGGACGTAGGCCTCCAGGCGGTGGGTGAAGCCGAAGATCCGCTCCGTGCGCGCCCGCTCCCAGATCAGCGAGTCGAACGGCGACAGCAGCGTGGTGCGGTGCCGGCCGCGGGGCGGTGTCGCCAGGGCCACGGGATCGGCCCAGGCGGGCTTGCCCCAGCCCTCGACCTCGACCGGGACCAGGCCCGAGTCGGCGATCACCGCGTCGACCTGCTCGCCCTTGAGCCGGTGGTAGTCGGCGATGTCCGCGCGCGTGCCGACACCGAGGGACTCACCGGCCAGCCGGACCAGCCGGCGCAGGCACTCGGCGTCGTCCAGCTCGTCGTGCAGCAGCGCCTGCGGGACCGCGCGCTCGGCCAGGTCGTACAACCGCTTCCAGCCGCGCCGCTCGACGCAGACCACCTCGCCGTACATCAGCGCCCGCTCCACGGCGACCTTGGTGCCCGACCAGTCCCACCAGTCGCTGGTCTTCTTCGCGCCGCCCAGCTCCGTGGCGGTCAGCGGGCCCTCCGCGCGCAACTGCTTGACGACCTGGTCGTAGGCGCCGTCGGGCAGTTCGTGGTTCCAGTGCGGGCGGTTGCGGTAGGCGCGGCGGCGGAAGGCGAAGTGCGGCCACTCCTCGATGGGCAGGATGCACGCCGCGTGGGACCAGTACTCGAAGGCGTGCGCGTCCTTCCAGTACGCGGACTCGACCGTCTTGCGGGCGACCGCGCCGAGCCGGGCGTACGGCACCAGTTCGTGGGACCGGGCGAGCACCGAGATCGTGTCGAGCTGGACCGCGCCGAGGTGGCGCAGCACCCCGCGGACACCCGCCCGCCGGTCGGGGGCGCCGAGGAAACCCTGGGCGCGCAGGACGATACGTCGGGCGTCGTCCGCGGTGAGGCTGGTGGTGGGGCGCGGCAGGGTCGTCATGCCTCGGACGATAGAGGCTGCCTCTGACAGTCCGCGGTGAGCTGGGCTTTCACCCGGCGCCGGCCCGCGGTCGGGGATGGGCGGGCAGGTACGGAGCCGTCGACGGCAGGCCCAGGTCCGAGGGGAGCAGGGAGCCGACCCAGCAGTCGCGGCGTACCCCTTTGTTGTTGATGCCGGAGCGCAGGGTGCCCTCGACGGTGAAGCCCGAGCGTTCGGCCACCGCGCGGGAGGCGTGGTTGCCGACCTCGGCGCGCCACTCGACGCGGTCGACGCCGACCGCGGTGAAGATCCAGCGGCAGGCGGCGAGGGTGGCCTCGGTGACATAGCCGCGGCCGCGGTGTTCGCGGGCCGCCCAGAAACCGAGCTCGGCCGTGCCCAGCGAGTGCATCGTGAGGCCGAGCATGCCGGCCAGTTCTCCGCCGGGCAGGAAGACGCCGAAGGTGAGGGCCGAGCCCTGCGACCAGCCGTCGGGGACCAACTGCTCGGTGAAACTCCGGGCGTGCTCCCGCAGATAGGGCGAGGGGATCGTCGTCCAGCGCTGGATGTCGGGGTCCTGCGCGGCCCGGTGCACCGCCTCGGTGTCGTCCGGTCCGACGGTGCGCAGCAGGAGGCGGTCGGTGGTGAGGATGACGGGTTCCATCGGCCGATTCTGCGCGGGGTGCCCACGCGGGACCATCGGTTTTCGCGATCCGTGAGGGGGCGGTCACAGTTCGTGCAATTCCTCGGGCGGATGCGGCACTATCCGCCGCGCCCGCCCGTTGTCCTGGGTGAAGCAGCCGTCGGGCCGCCAGGCCTCCCGACGCAGCCGGGTCCTCGCATACGATGGCGGTTGCTCAGTACGTCAAGGAAAACCGACCGTCCCAGGCCCGACCGGCAAGGAGACCAGCCCCCGTGTCCGTCCTCTCGAAGATCATGCGTGCAGGCGAAGGCAAGATCCTGCGCAAGCTGCACCGCATCGCGGACCAGGTCAACTCCATCGAAGAGGACTTCGTAGGCCTCTCCGACGCCGAGCTGCGAGCCCTCACCGAGGAGTACAAGCAGCGCTACGCCGACGGCGAGACCCTGGACGACCTGCTCCCCGAGGCGTTCGCCACCGTCCGCGAGGCCGCCAAGCGCGTCCTCGGCCAGCGTCACTACGACGTGCAGCTGATGGGCGGCGCCGCGCTCCACCTCGGATACGTCGCGGAGATGAAGACCGGTGAGGGCAAGACCCTCGTCGGCACGCTGCCCGCTTACCTGAACGCCCTGTCCGGAGACGGCGTCCACCTCATCACGGTCAACGACTACCTGGCCGAGCGCGACTCCGAGATGATGGGCCGGGTCCACAAGTTCCTGGGCCTCGACGTCGGCTGCATCCTCGCCAACATGACGCCGGCTCAGCGCCGCGAGCAGTACGCGTGCGACATCACGTACGGCACGAACAACGAGTTCGGCTTCGACTACCTGCGCGACAACATGGCGTGGTCGCAGGACGAGCTGGTGCAGCGCGGCCACAACTTCGCCATCGTCGACGAGGTCGACTCCATCCTCATCGACGAGGCGCGTACGCCGCTCATCATCTCCGGCCCCGCCGACCAGGCCACCAAGTGGTACGGCGACTTCGCCAAGCTGGTCGTCCGCCTCAAGCGCGGCGAGGCGGGCAACCCGCTCAAGGGCCTCGAGGAGACCGGCGACTACGACGTCGACGAGAAGAAGCGCACGGTCGCCATCCACGAGTCCGGTGTCGGCAAGGTCGAGGACTGGCTGGGCATCGACAACCTCTACGAGTCGGTGAACACCCCGCTCGTGGGTTACCTGAACAACGCCATCAAGGCCAAGGAACTCTTCAAGAAGGACAAGGACTACGTCGTCATCGACGGCGAGGTCATGATCGTCGACGAGCACACCGGCCGTATCCTCGCCGGCCGCCGCTACAACGAGGGCATGCACCAGGCGATCGAGGCGAAGGAAGGGGTGGACATCAAGGATGAGAACCAGACGCTCGCCACGATCACCCTGCAGAACTTCTTCCGCCTCTACTCGAAGCTCTCCGGCATGACCGGTACGGCGATGACCGAGGCCGCCGAGTTCCACCAGATCTACAAGCTCGGTGTGGTCCCGATCCCGACGAACAAGCCGATGGTCCGCAAGGACCAGTCGGACCTGATCTACCGCACCGAGGTGGCCAAGTTCGAGGCGGTCGTCGACGACATCGCCGAGAAGCACGAGAAGGGCCAGCCGATCCTGGTCGGCACGACCTCCGTCGAGAAGTCGGAGTACCTCTCGCAGCAGCTCAGCAAGCGCGGCATCCAGCACGAGGTGCTCAACGCCAAGCAGCACGAGCGCGAGGCCTCGATCGTCGCCCAGGCCGGCCGCAAGGGCGCCGTGACCGTCGCCACCAACATGGCCGGCCGCGGTACGGACATCAAGCTCGGCGGCAACCCCGAGGACCTCGCCGAGGCGGAGCTGCGCCAGCGCGGCCTCGACCCCGAGGAGCACATCGAGGAGTGGGCCGCGGCGCTGCCCGCCGCGATGGACAAGGCCGAGCAGGCGGTCAAGGCCGAGAAGGACGAGGTCGAGGACCTCGGCGGGCTCTACGTGCTGGGCACCGAGCGGCACGAGTCGCGGCGCATCGACAACCAGCTGCGCGGTCGTTCGGGCCGTCAGGGCGACCCGGGCGAGTCCCGCTTCTACCTCTCCCTCGGTGACGACCTGATGCGTCTGTTCAAGGCGCAGATGGTCGAGCGCGTGATGTCGATGGCGAACGTGCCGGACGACGTGCCGATCGAGAACAAGATGGTCACCCGCGCGATCGCGTCCGCGCAGTCGCAGGTCGAGACGCAGAACTTCGAGACCCGCAAGAACGTCCTGAAGTACGACGAGGTCCTCAACCGCCAGCGTGAGGTCATCTACGGCGAGCGCCGCCGCGTCCTGGAGGGCGAGGACCTGCAGGAGCAGATCCATCACTTCATGGACGACACGATCGACGCGTACATCGACGCGGAGACCGCCGAGGGCTTCTCCGAGGACTGGGACCTGGACCGGCTGTGGGGCGCCTTCAGGCAGCTGTACCCGGTGAAGGTCACCATCGAGGAGCTGGAGGAGGCGGCCGGTGACCGTGCCGGCCTGACCGCCGAGTTCATCTCCGAGTCCATCAAGGAAGACATCCACGAGCAGTACGAGGCCCGTGAGGGTCAGCTCGGCTCCGAGATCATGCGTGAGCTGGAGCGCCGGGTCGTGCTGTCGGTCCTGGACCGCAAGTGGCGTGAGCACCTCTACGAGATGGACTACCTCCAGGAGGGCATCGGCCTGCGCGCGATGGCGCAGAAGGACCCGCTGGTCGAGTACCAGCGCGAGGGCTTCGACATGTTCACCGCCATGATGGACGGCATCAAGGAGGAGTCCGTCGGCTACCTGTTCAACCTGGAGGTCCAGGTCGAGCAGCAGGTCGAGGAGGTCCCGGTCGAGGAGGCCGAGGCGGTCGGCGAGGGCCTTCAGGACGCGGTGCCGGCGCAGGCGGGCGCGCGTCCCGAGATCCGGGCCAAGGGGCTGGACGTGCCGCAGCGGCGCGACCTGCACTTCTCGGCGCCGACGGTGGACGGCGAGGGTGGCATCGTCGAGCGTGACCTGGAGGACGACGAGCCGGTGCGGTCCGAGTCGGACGGGCTCACGCGCGCGGAGCGCCGTCGCCAGGCCAAGGGCGGCCGCCGCCGCAAGAAGTAGGGGCCGGGGAAGCAGCGGCAGCCCGCGGCGTTTCAGCCATTGAGCAGGGCCGGGTCTCCTTCGGGGGCCCGGCCCTGCTGCTCGTCCGCTCCGCCGCCGGGGGCGACCGCCCGCGGCTAGGCGGGCCTCGGGCCCGTCTCCACCGCCGTGCAGCGCCAGCGGAGGTCCTTGCCCTGTTCCAGGCGGAAGGCCAGGGCGCGCAGACGCCCGCCGGCGGCGATACGGGCGAAGGCCTCGATGGCGCCGGTGCGCGGGACGAAGTAGCCGATGTCGTGGACGACGGGCCGCCCGCCGCGGGTGCGCAGCGGGCCGAGCGCGGCGAGGCGGGCCAGGTCGTCGTAGGCGTGGCCCGCGGTGTGCCGGAGCATCCAGTGGACGGGGCGCTGACCGCTCAGGACGGCCAGCAGGCGCTCCGCGAAGAGGTCCGTGGGACGTGGCTGCCGTACGGCGGCCGCGGGCGGCGTGGGAGCCGTGTCCGGACGCGCGGCCGTACGCGTCGTGCTCCTGGCGGGCGAGCGGGGCGGGGAGCCGGCGGGACGGCGGGTGTCGTGCCGGGTCGGCGGGCGGTGACGCGGGCGGGGCCGGGCGGCGGTGCGGCTCATGACCTTGTTCATGGGGGTCCCCGTTCGGCGGGCCCGGTCCATACCGGGCGGTAACAAGCTGTCGGGGGATCTTGTACGGGGGTGGGGGAGTGGTCGGCAAAAAAGTCTGTGCGGGGCGCGGGAGCCTGGAAGGTTCACCTATCCGAGTGGCCGGGCGGCCCGGCGGGCCCGTGTCCTGGCGGCGGCACCGGGTGAAGGGGGAGGCATGGGGTGGACGCCGTCCGGAGGGTGGGGACGGGCTCGAAAGGGGACGGACGCACGTATCCTGAAGGCCCTCCGGGAGGCGTGCCAGCCGGGTCCCCGGGGCCTCAGCGAAGCCTTCAGGAAAGAGCTGCCAGCCATGCGCGTCTACGTCCCCCTGACCCTCCCCGGTCTCGCCGAGGCGCACAGGACGGGTGAGCTGGGGAGCGGCCCCTTCGCCGCGTACGCCGTCACCCCCGCGCTGCGCGAGTGGTACTCCTCCGAGGACACCGAGGAACTGGAGTACGCGGCGCTCGGCAGGGCGGCGCTGGCCTCGCTGCGGCTGCTCGCGGCCGAGCCGGGCGCGGTGCGACGCCGGGTCGTGGTCGCGGTGGACGTGCCCGACGGCGCCGTCACCGCCGGCCCGGACCGCAGTGCCGATCCGGCCGCGCTCGGCGAGGTCACCGTGACGCCGACGGTGCCACTCGCCAAGGCGGCCGCGGTGCACGTGGACGCGGACGACGCGGAGACGGACGTCGCCGCGGCGGCGGAGGCGCTGGAGGCGGCCGAGGGCGGCGACGACGACGCGCAGCCCGCTGTGGACGGCGCGGACGACCACGAGCTGCTCTGGTACGCCACGCAGGAGATCCCCAGCCTGGTCCGACCGGCCTGACCTGGGAGGCCGCACCGCCTGTCGGTGCCGGCGGGTACGGTCTTGGACATGGGGATGCAGGCAAGCGCGCACATCGTCTGGGACTGGAACGGCACCCTGTTCCACGACAACGACGCGATCATCGGCGCGACCAACGCGGCCTTTGCGGAGCTGGGGCTCCCGCCGATCACGCTGGAGCAGTACCGCTCGCTGTACTGCGTGCCGGTGCCGAAGTTCTACGAGCGGTTGCTCGGCCGGCTGCCGACCGACGCCGAGTGGGAGCTGATGGACGGCGTGTTCCACCGGTACTACGCCGAGCACCGGGTGCGCTGCGGGCTCACGGCGGGGGCGGCCGAGCTGCTCGCGGGGTGGCGGTCGTCGGGGCGCAGCCAGTCGCTGCTGAGCATGTACGGTCACGCCGAGTTGGTGCCGCTGGTGCGGGGCTTCGGGATCGAGGCGCATTTCCTGCGGGTCGACGGGCGGACGGGGCCGTCGGGCGGGAGCAAGTCCGAGCACATGGTGCGGCATCTCGAGGCGCTGACCGGTGTGGCGGACCCGGCGCGCACGGTGGTGATCGGGGACGCGGCGGACGACGCCGTCGCGGCGAGGCACGTGGGGGCGCGGGCGGTGCTGTACACCGGGGGGTCGCACAGCCGGGCGAGCCTGGAGTCGGTCGGCGTGCCGGTCGTGGACACGCTGGAGGAAGCGGTGGCGGAGGCTCAGCGGATCGCGTAGGCCTGCCGGCGGGTGCGGGAGGTCCGTACACGGCCTGTGCCGCTCGGCGGGATGGTTGCTGCGCCTGAGCCCGTCGTGGCGGGGCTGCTCGGTGCCCGGTGCCTGTCCCCGGGCGGGTGACGGTTCGCCTGCGCTGTGGCTGGGCGAGGGACGGTTCGCTTGCCCGCGCTCGCGGGGTGCCGCTGCGCCCACCCGTGCCGCCCCGAGCGGCACGACTGCCCGCAGCGGCGGCACGCCGGCCGCCGGGTGGGCGCCGGCCCAGCGGCACGACTGCCCGCGGCCAGGTCAGGCGGAGGCCTGCGGGTGGGCGCCGAGCCCAGGGGTGCGACGGCCCGCCCCGCCGGTCGCCGCCCGCTCAGTTCGCCGGGGCCTTGGCGCGGAGTACTGTCAGGAACTCTCGCATCCAGGCCGGGTGGTCCGGCCAGGCACGGGCGGAGACGAGGGTGCCGTCGACGACCGCCTCGGCGTCCTGGAAGCCCGCGCCGGCCGCCTGCATGTCGAGTTCCAGGGCGGGGTAGGCCGTGACCCGGCGCCCGCGCAGGCTGTCGATCGCGGCGGTGAGCAGCGGCCCGTGGCAGATCTGGGCGACCGGCTTGTCGGAGTCGAAGAACGCCTTGAGGATCTTGCGCAGTTCGGGGTCGTTGCGGAGGTACTCGGGAGCCCGGCCGCCCGGGATGACGAGGGCCGCGTACTCGCCGGGGTCGACCTCGGAGAAGGCGAGGTCGGCGGGCCAGGTGTAGCCGGGTTTCTCGGTGTAGGTGTCGAAACCGGGCTCGAAGTCGTGCACGACGAAGCGGAGGGTCTTGCGGGTGGGGGCCGCGATGTGGACCTCGTAGCCCTCCTCGCGCAGGCGCTGGTAGGGGTAGAGGACTTCCAGGGACTCCGCTGCGTCTCCGGTGACGATGAGGATCTTCGCGGGCATGTCGGCTCCTCCGAGGCAGACTCCGGGACGGCCGCACCGTCCGCGCCGCCCTGGGCAACGTGCCTCCGCCGGGCTTGCTTGCCAAGGGGGCCCGTCGTTTTCAGGGTGCGGCTGTGGATAGCGGAACGCGACCGGTCGGGCGACTCCGGCCGACCGGATACGCCAAGGGTCCCCGTCCCGGCGCTGTGCAGAACGTCAAAGTTCCCCCCTCGGTTTTGTACACATACGGCTCATGACGGGTCCGGGGTGAGGAGCGATAGCCTTATGGCGTGATCAGCGCGATATCTCGCGGGGACCTCCGTGTCCCTGCCCTGCGCCCGGGTTGCACGGAACACCTCCGTGACCGGGCGGCGGTCGCTGGTCTTCGCGGGCGGGACGGAGGCATGGACGCCTCCCGGAAGCCGAGGACACCCCTGGACACGGCGGCGCCACGACAGGCGTCTCAGCCGTCGGATCTGTCGAGAATGGCCGAATACCCCCCGCTCCTCTCACCTCGCGGCATAGCGTCGGAACCGACCGGACACCCCGGGACGTGGCGTCGTGTCGCAGGGAAAGAGACCGTACTTCCTTCTACGTCACGCAACGGCGCGCGACAGGAGTCAGAGGACAATGCAGACCAAGCTGGACGAAGCCAAGGCCGAGCTGCTCGAGAGGGCCGCCCGGGTAGCTGAGAACAGCCCGGTCGGGGGGCACCTACCGACCGGGACGACGAACGAGGGCGCTCCCGGCACCCCGGACAGCGAATCCGTGCTCACGTTCCTCCAGCGCTACTACCTGCACACCGCGCCGGAAGACCTCGCCGACCGCGACCCGGTCGACGCCTTCGGCGCAGCGCTCTCGCACTACCGGCTCGCCGAGAACCGCCCGCAGGGCACCGCGAACGTCCGGGTGCACACCCCGACCGTCGAGGAGAACGGGTGGACCTGCAGCCACACCGTGGTGGAGGTCGTCACCGACGACATGCCCTTCCTCGTCGACTCGGTCACCAATGAGCTGACCCGGCAGGGGCGCGGCATCCACGTCGTGATCCACCCGCAGTTCGTCGTCCGGCGCGACGTCACCGGCAAGTTGATCGAGGTCCTGCCGACCCCGGCCACCGGTGACCTCCCGCACGACGCGCACGTCGAGTCCTGGATCCACGTCGAGATCGACCGGGAGACCGACCGCGCCGACCTGAAGCAGATCTCCCTCGACCTGCTGCGCGTCCTGTCCGACGTCCGTGAGGCCGTCGAGGACTGGGAGAAGATGCGGGACACGGCGATCCGGATCGCCGACGGCCTGGAGGGCGAGCCCGCCCCCGGCGACCTGGCGAAGCCCGAGATCGAAGAAGCCCGCGAGCTGCTGCGCTGGCTGTCCGACGACCACTTCACGTTCCTCGGCTACCGCGAGTACCAGCTGCGCGAGGACGACACGCTCGCCGCCGTGGCCGGCACCGGTCTCGGCATACTGCGTTCGGACCCGCACCACGCCGAGGACGAGCAGCACCCGGTCAGCCCCTCCTTCGAGCGGCTGCCCGCCGACGCCCGGGCCAAGGCCCGCGAGCACAAACTGCTGGTGCTGACCAAGGCCAACAGCCGCGCCACCGTGCACCGGCCGTCGTACCTGGACTACATCGGCGTCAAGAAGTTCGACGCGGACGGCAACGTCGTCGGCGAGCGCCGCTTCCTCGGCCTGTTCTCCTCCGCCGCGTACACCGAGTCCGTGCGCCGGGTCCCGGTGATCCGCCGCAAGGTCGACGAGGTGCTGGCGCGCGCCGGGTTCTCGCCCCACAGCCACGACGGCCGCGACCTGCTCCAGATCCTGGAGACCTACCCGCGCGACGAGCTGTTCCAGACTCCGGCCGCGGAGCTCCAGGCCATCGCGACGAGCGTCCTCTACCTCCAGGAGCGCCGCCGGCTGCGGCTGTACCTGCGCCAGGACGAGTACGGCCGCTACTACTCGGCCCTCGTCTACCTGCCGCGCGACCGCTACACCACGGGTGTCCGCCTGCGGATCATCGACATCCTGAAGGAGGAGCTCGGCGGCATCAGCGTCGACTTCACGGCCTGGAACACCGAGTCGATCCTGTCCCGGCTGCACTTCGTCGTCCGCGTCCCGCAGGGCACCGAGCTGCCCCAGCTGTCCGACGCCGACAAGGAGCGCATCGAGACCCGCCTGGTGGAGGCGGCCCGCTCCTGGACCGACGCGTTCGCCGAGGCGCTGACCGCCGAGTGCGGCGAGGAGCACGCGGCCGAGGTGCTGCGCCGCTACAACCACTCCTTCCCCGAGGGGTACAAGGCCGACCACTCGCCGCGCGCCGCGGTGGCCGACCTCGTCCACCTGGAGCAGCTGAGCGAGGACAAGACCTTCTCGCTGAGCCTGTACGAGCCGGTGGGTGCCGCGCCCGACGAGCGCCGTTTCAAGATCTACCAGAAGGGCGGCACGGTCTCCCTCTCCAAGGTCCTGCCGGTGCTCAGCATGCTGGGTGTCGAGGTGACCGACGAGCGGCCGTACGAGCTGCGCTGCGCGGACCGCACCACCGCCTGGATCTACGACTTCGGTCTGCGCATGCCGAAGTCGCTCGGCGGCGGCAACGGCGACTACCTCGGCGACGACGGCCGTGAGCGGTTCCAGGAGGCGTTCGCCGCGACCTGGACCGGCAAGGCGGAGAACGACGGCTTCAACGCCCTGGTGCTGAGCGCCGGTCTGACCTGGCGGCAGGCGATGGTGCTGCGTGCCTACGCCAAGTACCTGCGGCAGGCCGGTTCGACGTTCTCGCAGGACTACATGGAGGACACCCTCCGCGACAACGTCCACACCACACGGCTCCTCGTCTCCCTGTTCGAGGCGCGGATGTCCCCGGAGCGGCAGAAGGCCGGCCTGGAGCTGATCGACGCCCTCCTCGAAGAGGTCGACGCGGCCCTGGACCAGGTGGCGAGCCTGGACGAGGACCGCATCCTGCGGTCCTTCCTGACCGTCATCAAGGCGACCCTGCGCACGAACTTCTTCCAGGAGACGCTCGGCGCCAAGCCGCACGACTACGTCTCCATGAAGTTCGACCCGCAGGCCATCCCGGACCTGCCGGCCCCGCGCCCGGCGTACGAGATCTGGGTGTACTCGCCGCGCGTCGAAGGCGTGCACCTGCGCTTCGGCAAGGTCGCCCGAGGCGGTCTGCGCTGGTCCGACCGGCGCGAGGACTTCCGCACGGAGATCCTCGGCCTGGTCAAGGCGCAGATGGTGAAGAACACGGTCATCGTGCCGGTCGGCGCCAAGGGCGGCTTCGTCGCCAAGCAGCTGCCGGACCCGGCCGTGGACCGCGACGCCTGGCTGGCCGAGGGCATCGCCAGCTACAAGACGTTCATCTCGGCGCTGCTCGACATCACCGACAACATGGTGGCCGGCGAGGTCGTGCCGCCGCAGGACGTGGTCCGGCACGACGGCGACGACACCTACCTGGTGGTCGCCGCCGACAAGGGCACCGCGACCTTCTCGGACATCGCCAACGGCGTCGCCGAGAAGTACAACTTCTGGCTCGGTGACGCCTTCGCCTCCGGCGGCTCGGCCGGTTACGACCACAAGGGCATGGGCATCACCGCGCGCGGCGCCTGGGAGTCCGTGAAGCGGCACTTCCGCGAGCTGGGCGTGGACACGCAGAGCGAGGACTTCACGGTCGTCGGCATCGGCGACATGTCCGGTGACGTGTTCGGCAACGGCATGCTGCTCTCGGAGCACATCCGCCTGGTCGCCGCCTTCGACCACCGGCACATCTTCATCGACCCGAACCCGGACGCGGCCACCTCCTACGCCGAGCGTCGCCGCCTGTTCGAGCTGCCCCGCTCCAGCTGGGCCGACTACGACACGGCGCTGCTGTCGGCGGGCGGCGGGATCTTCCCGCGCAGTGCCAAGGCGATCACGCTGAACGCGCACATCCGGGATGCTCTGGGCATCGAGGAGAAGATCTCCAAGATGACCCCGGCCGACCTGATGAAGGCGATCCTCGAGGCGCCGGTCGACCTCCTGTGGAACGGCGGCATCGGCACGTACGTGAAGTCCTCGACGGAGTCGAACGCGGACGTCGGCGACAAGGCCAACGACGCCATCCGCGTCGACGGCGCCGACCTGCGCGTCAAGGTCGTCGGCGAGGGCGGCAACCTGGGCCTGACCCAGCTCGGCCGCATCGAGTTCGCGACGCACGGCGGGAAGATCAACACCGACGCCATCGACAACAGCGCCGGCGTGGACACCTCCGACCACGAGGTGAACATCAAGATCCTGCTGAACGGCCTCGTCGCCGAGGGCGACATGACCGTGAAGCAGCGCAACAAGCTGCTCGCCGAGATGACCGACGAGGTCGGCGCGCTGGTCCTGCGCAACAACTACGCGCAGAACACCGCCCTCGCCAACGCGCTCCTGCAGGCCAAGGACATGCTCCACGCCCAGCAGCGGTTCATCCGCCACCTGGTGCGCGAGGGCCACCTGGACCGGGCGCTGGAGTTCCTGCCGAGCGACCGGCAGATCCGCGAGCGCCTCGGCCAGGGCCACGGCCTGACCGGCCCCGAGACGGCCGTCGTGCTGGCGTACACGAAGATCACGGTCGCCGAGGAACTGCTGCACACCTCCCTGCCGGACGACCCGTACCTGCGCACCCTGCTGCACGCGTACTTCCCGACCGCGCTGCGCGAGCGGTTCGCCGAGGCCATCGACAACCACCCGCTGCGCCGTGAGATCACCACGACCGTGCTGGTCAACGACACGGTCAACACGGGCGGTACGACATACCTGCACCGTCTGCGCGAGGAGACAGGCGCCTCGCTGGAGGAGATCGTCCGCGCCCAGACCGTGGCCCGCACGATCTTCTGCTCCGCACCGGTGTGGGACGCGGTGGAGGCTCTGGACAACACGGTCGACGCGGCCGTCCAGACCCGCATCCGGCTGCACTCGCGCCGGCTGGTCGAGCGCGGCACCCGCTGGCTGCTCAACAACCGGCCGCAGCCGCTGCAGCTCGCCGAGACGGTCGAGTTCTTCGCGGAGCGGGTCCAGCAGGTCTGGCAGCAGCTGCCGAAGCTGCTGAAGGGCGCGGACCTGGAGTGGTACCAGCACGTGTACGACGAGCTGTCCGCGGCCGGCGTGCCGGACGAGGTGGCCACCCGGGTGGCCGGGTTCTCCTCCGCCTTCCCGGCGCTCGACATCGTCTCGGTGGCCGACCGCATGGGCAAGGAGCCGCTCGACGTCGCGGAGATCTACTACGACCTCGCCGACCGGCTGCACATCACCCAGCTGATGGACCGCATCATCGAGCTGCCCCGTGCCGACCGCTGGCAGTCCATGGCCCGCGCCTCCATCCGTGAGGACCTGTACGCGGCCCACGCGGCGCTCACTGCGGACGTCTTCGCCGTCGGCAACGGCGCCTCGTCGCCCGAGCAGCGGTTCACGGCGTGGGAGCAGAAGAACACGGCCATCCTGGGCCGGGCGCGCACGACCCTGGACGAGATCCGCGGTTCGGACTCGTTCGACCTCGCCAACCTGTCGGTGGCGATGCGCACGATGCGGACGCTGCTGCGCACGCACTCGTAGCCGTACGGCACGCAGGCGCCCCGGGCACATCGCGGCCCGGGGCGCCTTCTTTCTTGCCCGCTCCTCGCCGGCTCCTTGCCGGGGACGGGCGGTGAATTTACCGTTTCCTGCTGGTGGGTCCGATTCGGATAGGGTCTGCGGTGTGACACCGAACCCCGTCGAGACATGCCCGCAGGATGCGTCCCGCGCCGTCTGACCTGGAGCCGGTGAGCCGGACAGCGCCCGCGAACGGCACCGCGCGGGCCGGCCGGTCACTGCCTCAGGTCGCCGCCGCGCTCGTCCTGGTGCTGCTGCTCCTGGTGATCGTCCGCCTGCCGTGGGCGGGCGACCTCGGCATGCACGCGGCCACGGTCCAGCGGCTGCGGCACAGTCTCCTGGACCCCGGCAACCCGCTGGTCGACGCCGACACACCGAGTCCGTACTACTCGCCGTGGATGCTGGTGCTCGGCGCTCTGGCCAGGCTCACGGGTCTGTCGGTGTTCGTCGTGCTGCGCATCGGCGCGCTCGTCGGACTCGGGCTGCTGGTCACGGGTGTCCTGCGGTACGTCCGCACCCTGAGTTCCCACCGGGCCGCGCCCCCGCTGGCGTTGCTGAGCCTGCTCCTCCTGTGGGGCCCGCTGCTGTTCGAATGGAGCGGCTTCCTCGGCCTGAACTCCCTGGCGCTGACGGTGTCGTACCCGAGTGTCCTCGCGCTGGGGCTCGGGTTCCACTTCTGGGCGTGGCTGACGCGCGCGGTGCGCGGGACGGCGGCGTGGGGGACCTGGGTGGCGCTCGGTGTGCTGTGGGCCCTGATCCTGCTGTGCCACCAGTTCACCGGCGTCGTGGCGTCGCTGGGCGCGGCGGCCGTGGTGCTCGCGGCGCGGCCCGCGCGGGCGGTGCTGCCGGGCCTGGGAGCCGCGCTCGCCTCGGGGCTGGTCGTGCTGTGGCTGTGGCCCTGTTACGACTTCTTCGCCCTGTTCTCCGCCGGGGCGGACCTGGAGGCGATCCACCGGCCGCTGTACCAGCACCTGGCCGCGCGGTTCGGGCTGGTGCTGCTCGGCGTGGTGGCCCTGGCGTGCCGCGCGCGCCGCGACCGCCGGGATCCCCTGGTGCTGTTCTTCGCGCTCGGTGTGCTGGTGTTCGCCGCGGGCGGGCTGACCGGCCACTACTCGTGGGGCCGTGCCCTGCCCGCGGCACTGATCCCGGCCCAGCTGGCGGCCGCGCTGGAGACGGTGTCGGCCGGGCGGCGGGCGGTGCGGGCCGGGTGGGCGTGCGTGCTGGGCGCGGCGCTGGCGGTCGGGGCGTGGACGCAGGCCGGGACGCTCGGGTACGTCGTCCCGCGGGACCGGCTGCCCGCCGCGGTCGCCGCGAAGTACCGGACGCCGTGGGCCGGTTACCAGTGGATCATGCGGGCGGGCGTGCGGTACGGGGACGTGGTGATGGCGCGCACGTTCCCGGCGCGGCAGATCCCCGCGTACGGGCCGTACACGGTGGCGCCCGGCTATCCGGACGTGTTCCTCGCGGACGCGGACCGGAGGGCGGCGGCGGTCTCCCGGTACTTCGGCGGGTCCCCCGCGGAACGGCGCGGGATCGCACGGGAGTACGGGGTGCGGTGGGTGGTGGGACCGGAGAGCCTCGCCGGGCCCGGCCTGCGGAAGGTCACCGCGGGCCCGGGCGGCCAGGTCCTGTACCGCGTGGTGCCCTGAGCGGTCCGCGAACGCGGGGGTGTCCGCTCACCGGCACCGGGCTCGCCGCCGCGGGACCGGGCCCCTCACCGCAGCAGGCTGGACAGCAGCTTCGCCGCCTTGCGTACCTTCGGGCGGGCCAGGCGGCGGACCACCGGGCGGACCACGTGGGCCGTCACTCCCACCGGCCGCCAGCGCAGTTGCAGCCGGCCGGGGCTGCGGCCCTCCGGTTCGGCCGTGACCTCGTGCGGGATCGTGCCGGAGCGGTAGTCGACGCGGGCGGTGCGCGCGGGGAAGTCGAGGGGGGCCAGCAGCAGACCCGTGTGGGACAGCCCCTGCTGTTGCAGGCGGACCATCGGGTGGCGCACGCCCTCGAAGCCCTGCAGGGGGATCGGGGCGGCGGCGAGGTCCAGGCGGACGGTGCCCTCGAAGACTCCGGGACGCACCGGGTCCAGCCGGAAGGGGACCGTCATCCGGCGCCCGCCGGGAGCCAGCAGCAGGCCGGCACGCTGCGGGCCGACGGGCAGACGGAGCCCGGGGTCGTACGTACGGACGGCGAGGGTGAGGGACGCGCCCGTGCCCGGGGTCAGCTCGGTGATCTCGTGCCGGAACTGCGCGCTGGGGAACGGGCGGGTGTCCAGCTCCAGGTCGGACAGGTCCAGTTCACGCCGCGCCTCGGCCGAGTCGGGCACCCGGTCGCCCCAGTACGGGACACCGGAGTCGTCGGAGGTGGTGTGGCGGGGCGCCACCCCGTGCCCGAGGCCCCGGGCCGCGAGCCGGGCGTCGTCGGTGCGGCCGTCCCGCAGCAGTCGCAGCACCACCCGTTCCGGGCGGGGCAGCCGGGCGTACGCGCCGGGGGCCAGGGTGTCCAGGTAGGGGTTCATGATCCCGGTGAAGGAGTCCAGCCACTCATCGTCCCGGAAGGGCAGGTCGCCCGCGTACATCCGGAAGTCGTGCTTGAGGAACTTGTAGTCCTTGTCCTCCCGCAGCCCCGCGTGCCCGCTGCCGACGAGGAAGTCGTCGATCAGGCGCTGGACGTGGACGCGGTCGCGGACGTTGGAGATCTTGTGCCGCTGGTTGGAGATGGACGCGGAGTCCGCCGCCGCGAACGGCTCGATGTACCAGGTGTACACCGGGTCCGGGATGATCGTGAACGCTTCGGCCAGACAGTACGCCTGCGCCGAGAACAGCTGGTCCTCGTAGTGGATGCCCTCGGGGAAGCGCAGCTCGTGGCGGTCCAGGAAGGCCCGGGCGTACATCTTGCTCGTGGACAGGTGCTCGAAGAAGAGCCGCGGGTCGGCGTCGATGCCCTCCACGGTGCGGCGCTCGGCGACCACGTGCGGCATCCACGTGGAGCGGCGCCCGTTGTCCACCCGGACCCGCCGCACCGCGCCCATGGTGAAGTCCACCTCGCGCTCGCGGTGCGCGGCCAGCAGCAACTCGATCGCGCGGGGCGGGAGTTCGTCGTCGCTGTCGAGGAACATCAAGTACGGAGCCCGGGCGATCTCGATGGCCCGGTTGCGCGGGGCGCTGCAGCCGCCGCTGTTCTCCGGCAGGCGCAGGTAGCGGATGCGGTGGTCCTGCGCCGCCAGCTCCCGTGCCACGGCGGGCGTGTCGTCGGTGGAGTGGTCGTCGCTGATGACGATCTCGATGTCGGTGTGCGTCTGCGCCCGCAGGGAGGCGACCGCGCGGGGGAGGCGGGCCGCGTCGTTGTAGACGATGACCGTGACGGTGACGTCGGGGCTCGTCATGCCGTGGCCTCCTCGGGGGTCGGGGCGGGCGTTCGTTCCTCCAGCGGGAGCACCGGGGGCAGCGCCTCCTCGGGTTCGCCGAGGAACACCCGCCGTACGACCCGCTCGGCGGCGCGGCCGTCGTCGTACTCGCAGAACCGGCGCCGGAACGTCGCCCGTGCCTTCGCCGCGCTCTCGTCGCGCCAGGCGCCGGAGGCGAAGATCTCCGTCAGTTCCTCCTGGCTGCGGGCCACCTGGCCGGGGTGTTCGGCCATCAGGTCGAAGTAGACGCCGCGGGTGGTGCGGTAGGTCTCCCAGTCGTCGGCGTGGATGACGATCGGGCGGTCCAGGTTGGCGTAGTCGAACATGATCGACGAGTAGTCCGTGACCAGCGCGTCGGCGGCCAGGCACAGTTCCTCGACCGGGTCGTAGGAGGAGACGTCGATGATCCGGCCGGACCGGCGCAGTCCGGTCAGCGGGGAGGCCGCGCCGCCGTAGAAGTAGTGGGCGCGGACGAGGAGGACGGTGTTCTCGCCGAGGCGGTCCGCGAGGGCGGCGAGGTCGAGGCGCGGGGTGAACCCGGCCTCGTAGTCGCGGTGGGTGGGCGCGTAGAGGACGGCCGTCCTGCCCGGGGCGATGCCGAGGCGGGCGCGGGCGGCGCGGACGTCGGCGGCCGTGGCCGTGTAGAAGACGTCGTTGCGCGGGTAGCCGTGGTCGAGGGAGGTGTACCGGGCCGGGTAGGCGCGCTCCCACATCCGGGTCGAGTGGCTGTTGGCGCTGACGCTGTAGTCCCACTTGTCGATGCGGCCGAGCAGGGCCGCGAAGTCCAGGCCCTTGGCGGCGGCCGGGTGGTCCATCTGGTCCAGGCCCATGCGCTTGAGCGGGGTGCCGTGGTGGGTCTGGAGGTGGATCGCGTCGGGGCGTTTGACCACCGCGCCCGGGAAGTTGACGTTGTTCGTCAGGTACTTGGCGCTCGCCATGGTCTCCCAGTAGCGCCGGGTGCCCGGGACGACGTGGTCCGTGCCGGGCGGCAGCAGGGCCGCGTTGTCCTTGCTCACCACCCACACCCGGCGGATGTGCGGCGCCAGTTCGGCGAGCTCGGCGGCGATCGCGGCCGGGTTGCAGGCCACCCCGCGGTCCCAGTAGGCGGCGAACACGGCCAGTTCGGGGTCGACGGGCCGGCTCAGGGCGCGGCGGTACCGGTGGTCGCGGACCTTGGTGCCCACCCGGCGCTTGCGGGAGCGGACGGCCGTGCGGGCGGCGCGGCGGGCGCGGTTGCCGGCCTGGAACGCGCGGTACCTGGTGTAGGCGCCCTCCTCCAGCAGGGCGTGCCGCACGCCTTCGAGGCCCGGTGGGCGCTGGTGGCCCTCGGGGCGCCAGCGGACCGCGGCCAGGGAGGCGCGGCGGAAGAACTCCCGGGCCACCGGCTCGGGCAGGTCCTCGCGGGCGAAGGTGCGCACCAGGTCCCGCACCATCAGGTCGTACAGCACCGCGTGGACGGTACGGCGGTTTCTGGCGAGCGGCAGCAGGGACTCGTAGCGGTCGATGAGCGCGAGCCGGTGCGCGGGGGCGCGCGGCGGCAGGCTCTCGGGGCGCAGCACGCGGTTCTCGTACGCCACCTGGTTCAGGCAGGCGATCCGGTCGGCGAGCAGCAGGACCGTGTGGGCGGCGAGCGGTTCGTCGTCGGTGGTGAACCGCGCTTCGTTCGCCCGCCAGAAGTCGGCGCGCAGAACGCGGTTGCCGAGCAGCGGGGCGAGGCGCATCAGGTCGGCGCGTCCGTCCAGGGTGCGGCTCTCGCGGCCGACGGCGGCGAGGTGGCGGCCGTCGCGGGAGGGCGTGGCGGCGGTCTGCCAGGTGGTGGTGACGTGGTCGAAGAGGAGCACGTCGACCGGGGCGGCGGGGGCGTCAGCGGTCCCGGACGTCTCGGGGCCCGCCGCGGCGTCGAGTTCGGCGGCCCGCTCGGCGATCAGACGGGGCGCGCCGGCCGGCAGGCCGTCCTTGGCGTGCACGAAGTGCAGCCAGCGGCCGGACGCGCGGGCCGCGCCGGCCGCCCGGGCCGCCGCGTCGCCGGTGCCCTCCGGCAGCGGCACGACGAGCGTCTCGGGGGCGTGGCGTCCGGCCGTCTCCTGCGCCCAGTCGCCGACCGCGGCGACGATCACCTCGGCGTCGGGGAGCGGGTGGGCCTCCAGTGAGTCGAGCAGTTCGGTCAGATGCCCCTGTGCGTTCGGTCCGTAGACGATCACGCTGAGACGGGGCATCACTGGGGCTCCTTCGGCTCGTCGGCTCCGGACTCCCTTCACAACATACCGTCATTAAGCGTATGAAAGGGAAAACAAGGCCCCAAGTGTGGGCCGTGCGTGTGAACCGGACTCAGGAAGGAAGAGAGACTTTCGGCGCGCCCGGTTGCGGGACCCCCGTCTCGGCGGTGTCCGCCTTCGGCGCGGGCTTCTTGGCGGCCGGCTTCTTCGGGGCGGGCTTCTTGTCGCCGGTGAAGGCCTCGTACTCCTTCATGACGTCCTCCGTCGGCCCGTCCATGCGCAGCTCGCCGCGCTCCAGCCACAGGACCCGCTCGCAGGTGTCACGGATCGACTTGTTGTTGTGGCTGACCAGGAAGACCGTGCCCGCGTGCCGGCGCAGTTCGCGGATCCGCGCCTCGGAGCGCTTCTGGAAGGACCGGTCGCCGGTGGCGAGGGCCTCGTCGATCAGCAGGACGTCGTGGTCCTTGGCGGCGGCGATGGAGAACCGCAGCCGGGCCGCCATGCCGGAGGAGTAGGTGCGCATCGGCAGGGTGATGAAGTCGCCCTTCTCATTGATCCCGGAGAAGTCGACGATGTCCTGGTAGCGCTCCTTGATCTGCTCCCGGGACATGCCCATCGCGAGACCGCCGAGGTGGACGTTGCGCTCGCCCGTGAGGTCGTTCATCAGGGCGGCGTTGACGCCGAGCAGGGAGGGCTGGCCGTCGGTGTAGATGTGGCCGTTCTCCACCGGGAGCAGTCCGGCGACCGCCTTGAGCAGGGTGGACTTGCCGGAACCGTTGGTGCCGATGAGCCCGACGGCCTCGCCCTTGTAGGCGGCGAACGACACCTTCTTCACCGCGTGCACCCGGCGGACGCCGGACGCCTTCTCGGTCTGCTTGCGGCGCAGCATGCGGTTGAGGGCGGCGGTGGCGGTGCCGCGGCCCGCGCCGGTGCCGTTGACCCGGTAGACGATGTCGACGTCGTGGGCGACGACGGTGGGGATCTTCTCGGTGTGCTCAGCCACGGCCGTACGTCTCCTCAGCCTTCCAGAAGTAGATGAAGCCGCCGACGCCCGCGAGCAGGGACCAGCCCGTGGCCGCCGCCCACACGTGCGGGGGCAGCTGGTGGGCGTGGAAGCTGTCGATCAGGGCGAACCGCATCAGGTCGATGTAGACGGCGGCCGGGTTGAGCTGGAGCAGGATGGTGACCACGTGGGGCAGCTCGTCGCCCTTGGTGATCTTGTCGATGCTCCACATCACCCCGGACACGTACATCCAGGTGCGCAGCACGAAGGGCATCAGCTGGGCGATGTCCGGGGTCCTGGCGCCCATGCGCGCCATGATCATGGACACGCCGGCGTTGAACGTGAACTGCAGGACGAGCACCGGGAGCGCCAGCACCCAGGAGGCGGCGACCGGCACGCCGAAGCAGAGCAGGATGACGACCAGTGCCGCCATCGAGAACAGCAGCTGCTGGAGCTGCTGGAGCGCGAAGGAGATCGGCAGCGCTGCGCGCGGGAAGTGCAGGGCGCGGACCAGGCCGAGGTTGCCGGCGATCGCGCGGGTGCCCGCCATGATCGAGCTCTGCGTGAACGTCCAGATGAACACGCCGGTGACCAGGAACGGCACGTAGTCCGGCACGTTGTGCTTGGTGTTGAGCAGCACGCCGAAGATGAAGTAGTAGACCGCCGCGTTCAGCAGCGGGGTCATGACCTGCCAGACCTGGCCGAGCTTGGCCTGGCTGTACTGCGCGGTGAGCTTGGCGGTGGAGAACGCGGCGATGAAGTGGCGCCGGGCCCACAGCTGGCGGACGTACTCCGGCAGGGTCGGGCGGGCGCCGCTGACCGACAGTCCATGCCGGAGCGCGAGCGCCGTGAGGTCGTCGTCGGCGGGGGCCCGGGTGGGGGGCGGTGTGTGGAGTACCTGGCTCACATCCGCTGCTTTCGCTCGGGGGAGGGGGTGCTGCGCCCGGCCGTCTCCGGGGCTGCCGTGTCCGTGCCCGTCGTCCGGCGTTTCCTTACGGTTCTCTTCATGTTCTCTTACGTCGGGACGGGACCGTATCGTCGTGACGCGAGCGTAGGCCCAATGAACGTCGGAACGCAACCGTTTCGTCGTAACGCCCTATGCTGTTCGGTATGACGACGAACGCCGACGAGCCGCCGACGCGTCCACGCCGCCGGGCGCCCGCCGGGGCCGCCGTGCTCCGGGAGGACGTGACCGAGGCCATCCGGGCCGCGGTCTTCGAGGAACTCGCGGCCGTCGGCTACGCGCGCATGTCCATCGAGGGCATCGCCCGCCGGGCGGGCGTGGGCAAGACGGCGGTGTACCGGCGCTGGCGTTCGAAGCTGCATCTGGTGCTGGACGTCGTCTCGGCGATGGCGGTCCTCGGCTTCCCGGTCCCCGACACGGGCTCCCTGGAAGGCGATCTGCGCCTGCTCTACGAGGTCACGTCCCGCGCCCTGCGCCATCCCGTGGCCTCGCAGATCATCCCCGACCTCCAGGCCGAGGCGGCCCGCAACCCCGAGATCGCCGAGGCCTTCCAGAAGGCCCTGAGGGACGGCCAGGAGGGCGTGGCCAGCAAGATCGTGGCGGCGGCGGTGGAGCGGGGCGAGGTCCGCGAGGGCATCGACGCCGACCTGACGCTGGACCTGATCTCCGGCCCCCTGTACTGGCGCTCGGTGGTGACCCGCGCCCCGAAACTCCCCAAGGGGTACCTGGAGCGGCTGGCCCGCGCCACGGCGGGCGCGCTCAAGGCGCTGTGACGGTCGCGGCGCCGGGCCGGCGCCGCCGAGCAGCGCGGTCCCCCGGCGCCCGGCCCGTCGCCCCGGAGCGGTCCTAGGAGCGCGCTCCTACGAGCGCGCCGCCTCCGGGTGGTGCCGCACCCAGCCCTCCCAGGCCGACGCGATCATGTCCTGGACGTCGTACTTGGCCTGCCAGCCCAGTTCCGTCGCGATCCGGTCGGCGGAGGCGACGACGCGGGCGGGGTCGCCGGGGCGGCGCGGGGTGACGGTCGGGGGACGGTCGTAGCCGGTGACCGCGTTGATGCGGTCGATCATCTCCCGCACGGAGACGCCCTCCCCGCGGCCGATGTTCAGGGTCAGGCCGGTGCCGGGGGCGGACCCCAGCGCACGGGCGACGGCGACATGAGCCTCCGCCAGGTCCACCACATGGATGTAGTCGCGCACGCAGGTGCCGTCCGGCGTCGGGTAGTCGTCGCCGAAGATCCGCGGCGGCGCGCCCTCGGTGAGCTTCTCGAAGACCATCGGGATCAGGTTGAACACGCCGGTGTCGGCGAGGTCGGGGGCCGCCGCGCCCGCCACGTTGAAGTAGCGCAGCGACGCGGTGGCCAGGCCCGTAGCCCGGCCCGTGGCGCGGACCAGCCATTCGCCGGCCAGCTTCGTCTCGCCGTAGGGCGACATCGGGTGGCAGGGGGTCTCCTCCGTCACCAGGTCCACGTCCGGCATGCCGTAGACGGCCGCCGAGGAGGAGAAGAGGAAGGACGGCACCTCCGCCGCCGTCACCGCCTCCAGCAGCACCCGCAGGCCCTCGACGTTCTCGCGGTAGTAGTGCAGCGGAAGGTCCACCGACTCGCCGACCTGCTTCTTCGCCGCCAGGTGGACCACCCCGGTGATCCGGTGCTCGGCGAGCGTGCGGGCCACGAGCCCCGCGTCCAGGGTCGAACCCTCGACCAGGGGCACCTCGGCCGGTACGCGCGCGGCTACGCCCGTGGACAGGTCGTCGTACACGACCGTGCGCTCACCCGCCTCGGCCATCGCCCGAACGACGTGCGCCCCGATGTAGCCGGCGCCGCCGGTGATCAGCCAGGTCATTGCGGCCGTCCCCTCGTCCTGGTCCCGGTCGTCCCGGTCCCGGTCGTCTCGGTCCCCGGTGTCGGACAGGCAGCCGGGGTCTCTCAGTGAAGCAGGCGGCGCAGCCGGCCGCGGACCACCTCGGCGACTCCGCGCGGTCCCGCGGCCACGCGCAGGGACAGCGCGCCGGAGTGGGTCGCGTACGGCTGCACCAGGAGCACCCCGTGCCGGGCGTTCGGGACGGCGCGCCGGCGCAGCCGGCCGGCGCCCGCGAGAGCGTGCGCCGTGACCTCCCGCCGCCCGCCGTCCGCGAACCGGAGGGTCAGCCGCAGGTCCCAGACGCCCGCGCCGAGCCCGGCCAGGTCGACCGGCACCACCGCCGACCAGGTGCCGGCGCCGGCCGGCGCGAGAGCCGCCGTCGTCCGCCCGGCCGTCCGGTCGTCCTCCCGGGACTGCCAGCGCACGTCCACCTCCCGCGGGCCCGCCCCGGCCACCCTCCCGTACAGCTCGTGCAGCCGCAGACGCAGGAGCGAGGCACGTGCACGAGGGCGCAGTTCCGCGTCCACCGCCAGCGGCAGCAGACGAACCGGACGGGTGAGCAGGGGGGTCAGGGTGACCTCGGAGAGGTCCGCGGACCAGACGGGGATGCCGTCGGCGTCGCGGGCGCAGGGCGGGAGCAGCCGCGCCGGACGGGCGGCGAGTTCGCGCAGCCGGGCCAGGTCGCGCGGCTCGGGCGACGCCAGGACGACCCGGGCCAGCAGCGGGCCGGGAGCGGCGGGGTTCCGCTCCCAGTCGTCGGCGTCGTAGCGCGCGAGGTACTCACGGGTGTGCGTCCACCACGCGCGCCGGTAGTCCGCGTCGCGCAACCCCAGTTCGCGCACGTACATGCGCACGTCGTGGTCGAGGAACTTGGCCCGCGCCGCCCGCGCCAGCTCCTTCTGCCCGGCGCCCAGCAGGACGTCGTACGCCAGCGCGCAGGCCTCGACGCGCGCCTTCCAGTTGTCGATGTGCTCCCGGTCCAGGGAGAGCGACAGCCGCTCGGCCGACCGGCGCACGTGCCACACGTACACCGGGTCCGGTACGAGCGCGACGCGTGGGCCGGCGGCCAGGACGCGCGCGGTGAAGACGAAGTCCTCGTACAGGAAACGGCCCTCGGGGAAGCGGATGCCGTGCCCGCGCAGGAAGTCGGTGCGGTACAGCTTGTTGACGCACAGCGTGTCGTGGACCAGGCGCGGGCGCTGGGAGGGGCGCGCGAGGACGGCGGGCGCCGTGTAGAGCGACGGCTGCCACGGCTGTTCGCGGCCCGACGGCAGCTCCCGGCGCACGCACAGGCCGCTCGCCACCTCGGCCTTCGCCGCGGCCGCCGCGGCCAGCAGCGCGCCCACCGCGCCCGGCGGCAGGACGTCGTCGCTGTCCAGGAACATGACGTACGGCGCCGTCACCGCGTCGATCCCGGTGTTGCGGGGGCTGCCGCAGCCGCCGCTGTTCACCTCCCGGCGCACCACCCGCACCCGGGGCTCGCCGGCGGCCAGCCGGCCGAGCAGCTCGGCGCTGCCGTCGGTGGAGCGGTCGTCCACGGCGATCACCTCGGCGACCGCGCTGCCCTGGTCGAGGGCCGAACGCACCGCATCGCCCACGTGGGCACGGTCGTTGTAGCCGATGACGACGACGGCGACCTGCGGCGCCGGGTGCTGGTCTGACGAGTTTGAATGCATGAGGTCCACGGGCCGGGAGCGTAGAAATGTTCAGTAATACCCGGTTAAGAGACAGTTAGTGCTCGGTCCGGAAGACGGTCGGAACCGGGCCGGGGTTCCATCAGCGGCAGGTTCTTCACGGCCGGCGGTCTCGCGGCACGCCACAGCCGCACGAAGGACAGCACCGCTGCGGCCGCCAGCAGCACGTTGCGGGCCAGCATCAGCAGACAACCGGTCCAGGTGCCGTCGACCACGTCCTGGTAGCACATCGGGAACGCCACCGTGCTCAGCGCCGACGCCGCGAGGATCAGCACCGCCGCCGGGCGCTGGCTGGTGTGCCGCGAGGTCAGGCACACGGCCGCGAGCCCGAGCAGCCAGATCATGTACTGCGGGCTGATGACCCGGCTGGTGACGGTGAACAGCAGCACCGCGCTCAGCGCGGCGTCGAACGGTGTCGCCTCGGTCCAGCGGCGCGCCCGCACCCGCCACAGCACCAGCAGCCCGAAGGCGGCCGCCGTGAGCGCGAGGGAGGCGGCCGCGACGGCGGCCACGTGCGGGCCGATCAGCTCGACCGCGCCGTACTGGTAGCGGTGCCGGCCGGGCCAGCCGGCGTGCCGCGCGAGGTTGAGCGCGGTCCCGCCGAGCGACTCGATCTGCACCCCGCGGCCGCCCTGCTCCCGCACGAAGGAGAACGGGTCGTTGAACGACAGGGCCAGCAGTCCGAGGGCGGCGGTCCCGGCCGTCGCCGCCCACGTCCACGCCGTGCGGGTCACCCGTCCGGGGGGCGTGCCGAGCAGCGCGAGCGCCGGCCACACCTTCACCAGCCCGCCCAGCGCCCCGAACACCCCGCCCGCGCGCGGGGAGCGCGCGACCGTCAGCAGGCAGAGCACGGCGAGGGCGGTGACCTCGATGTCGTACCGGGCGAGCGGGACGTGCAGCAGCAGCGGCAGACCGCCCGCCCACAGGGCGGCGCCGCGCAGGCTGCGCCCGGGCCGGGTGCCCGCGCGGAGCAGGGCCGCCGCGATCAGCGCGTCCGCGGCCAGGGTCAGCGTCACGAAGGCCTGGAAGTACGTCAGCCCTGGGAGCAGGCCCGGCGCCAGCAGGACCGGTCCGGCGCCCGGCGGGTACTGCCACAGCGTGTCGTGCGCCGGGAAGGAACCGTGCGCGAGGACGCCGTACCAGTGGAAGTACAGCCGCCGCACCTCGCGGGCCACCGAACCGCCGCCGAGCAGCGGGGAGCTGTCGTGGACGAGCAGCCACAGCATCAGCGCGCGGCCGGCGAGCCAGAGGGAGGTGAGGGCGAGGACCGGGCCGGGGGTGACACGGAGACGGTTCATCACATGGGAGCCTAAGCGGTACGGATGGTGTATCCATGCCGATACGCCGTCAATGCGCGGCAAAGGTTGGCTAATCGCAAAAGATCGGGCCGTGGTGAACCTCGGGCTTCCTGTGAAACAGCAGTCACGCCGGGCGGCTGGAGCGACGGCTGCCGCCCTTATGGGTGCAACGACGCAGCCGCCGATCGGTACTCCGGACCCGGCCTCGGCGTACGTGTCGTGCCGGGTGCCCGGCGCGCGGGCCCGCCGCGCGCTGTCCGTGGGTGTGCCCGCGCTGGTGATACTGGCGATCGGGCTGTGGGGGCTCGACCGGGGCGGCATGTGGCGCGACGAGGCGGTCACCTTCCAGGTCGGGCGCCGGACGGTGCCGCAGATCTGGCGGCTGCTGCACGACGTGGACGCGGTGCACGGCCTGTACTACCTCGTGATGCACGCCGTCCTCGCCGTCCATCCCGGCGAGGTCGTGCTGCGGCTCCCGTCGGTGTGCGCGGCGGCGGTGACGGCCGCTCTGGTGTCCGCGCTCGGCACCCGGCTGGTCCGGCCGCGCGTCGGACTGTGGGCCGGACTGCTCTACGCCGTCGCCCCGATGGCCGGTCACTACGCGCAGGAGGGCCGCTCGTACGCCCTGGTCGCGGCCGGCGCCACCGGGGCGACCCTGCTCTTCGTCCGGGCCGCCCGCGCGGGCTCGTGGTGCGCGTACGGCACCGTCCTCGGCGTCACCTGCTGGCTGCACGAGTTCGCGGTGCTGCTGCTGCTCGCCCACGCGGTGTCGCTGGCGCTCGCCCGGGCCGGGAGGGACGTGTGGCGGGGCTGGGGGCGGGCGGCGGTCGCGGTCGCCTTGTCGCTGCTGCCGATGGTCCTCGTGTCCCGCGGGCAGGCGGCACAGGTCGCCTGGCTGCGCAGGCCGACGGCGGACACGGCGGAGGGGCTGCTGCGGTTGTTCCTGGGACCGGCGGACGGGGTGTACCGGGTGTGCCTGGGGCTGGCCCTGCTCGGGCTCGCGGGGCTGGTGCGGCGGCGGGGCGAGATCACCTGTGCGGGGGTGGCGCTGCCGTTGGCGGTGGTGCCGCCGGGGGTGCTGATGCTGCTGTCCCAGATCTCCCCGCTGTACGTCGACCGCTACGTGCTGTACGCCCTCGGCGGCGCCCCCCTGCTGGTGGCGTGCGGAGCGGAGCGGGTGGCCGGGGCCGCGGGACGGCTGTGGGCCGAGCGGCGCCCGACGCCGCCGTTCGTCCCGGGGGATCGGCCCGGCCTGGTGTCGCTTCCCGGTTCGGTGCCCTCGACCGGCTCGGCGGCGCGGTTCGACCTGGTGCCCCCGCCGGACCCGGCGCCGCACAGTGACCTGGTGCCGGTGCCGGCTGCCTCGCGGGGGCGGGCCCCGGTGGGGGCCGTCGCCGGGGTGGTGGCGGTCGCCGTCGTGCTGCTCCAGCAGCTCCCTCTTCTCCAGGCCGACCGCAGTCCCGGCCGGCGTCCGGACGACCTCGCGGCCGTCTCCCGGGCGGCCGCCCGGGCGGTGGGGCCCGGGGATCCGGTGCTGTTCCTGCCGGTGCAGACGCGCAACGTGGCCCTCACCTACCCGGGGGCGTTCCGCGGCATGCGGGACGTGGCCCTGGTGGAGGGCGCCGCCGCGTCCGGGACCCTGTACGGCCGTGAGGCCGGACCCGATGAGCTGCGCCGCAGGCTGTCCCGGCTGGACCGGGTCCGGGTCGTCGCCGACCAGGCGCTGCTCGCCGGCGGCTGGACCCCGCGCAACCCCGCCGAACGCGTCAAACTCGCCGTTCTGCGGACGGAGTTCGTGCCCGGCGAGGAGACCGTCCGGGACGGGGTGACCGTACGGCTCTACGTCCGCCGCGCTAGCGGGCCTCCGCCGCTTCCGCCGACGCCGCCGCGTCGAGCGCGAGGGTGAGCCGGTCGAGGCGTTCGCGCAGCTCGCCGATCTCCGCCAGGTCGAAGCCGGTCGCCGCCGCGATCCGCCGCGGCACCTCCAGGGCCCGCTCGCGCAGCGCCCCGCCCTCCTCGGTGAGACGCACCTGCACGGACCGCTCGTCCCGCGCGCTGCGCTCGCGGCGTACGAGACCGGCCCCCTCCAGCCGCTTGACCAGCGGGGACAGCGTGCCGGAGTCGAGCCGCAGATGTTCACCGAGCTTCTTCACGGGCAGGTCGCCGTGTTCCCAGAGGACCAGCATCACGAGGTACTGGGGGTAGGTGAGGCCGAGGTCCTTGAGGATCACGCGGTAGACGCCGTTGAAGGCGCGGGAGGCGGCGTGCAGGGAGAAACAGATCTGGCGGTCCAGGCGGAGCCAGTCGCTGCCGGCGGCGGCGGGGGTCTGCGGGGTGGGCGAGGCGGTCATGCCTCCAGGGTAGCTCTTGCGACCTATTTAGTTGTGCGCAACTTAATTGTGTGCTCTACTCGTACTCGCGACGGACCGCCAACGGCTCGACGCACTTCACACCGAGAGGGATGGTCTTCCATGGACGCGCTCTACACCGCTGTCGCCACCGCCACCCACGGCCGCGAGGGCCGTGCCGTCTCCTCCGACGGCAAGATCGACCTCAAGCTGGCCCCGCCGGCGGAGCTGGGCGGCAACGGCGAGGGCACCAACCCGGAGCAGCTCTTCGCCGCCGGCTACGCCGCCTGCTTCGGCAGCGCCCTCGGTCTCGTCGGCCGCCAGGCGAAGGTGGACGTCAGCGACGCCGCGGTGACCGCCGAGGTCGGCATCGGCAAGCAGGGCGAGGGCTTCGGACTGAAGGTGACCCTGCGCATCGAGCTGCCCGAATCCGTGGACGAGGCGACCGGCCGCAAGCTGGTCGAGACCGCCCACCAGGTCTGCCCCTACTCCAACGCCACCCGCGGCAACATCGAGGTCGACCTCGTCATCGAGTAGGACCGCACGCTCGACCCTCGCACGGCCACGGCCGGCCGGCGCTCCCGCCGGCCGGCCCGTCGGGGCTCGCCCTCCCCGCTCACGCCGAGGTCAGGGCGTCCCGGCCGGTGGCCTGGCCCGGCAGCCGGAGCGAGGTCTCCGGCACGCTCTCGCCCAGCAGCAGGGTCCGTACCACCCGCTCGGCGGCCCGGCCGTCGTCGTACTCGCAGAACCGGGTCCGGAACTCCGTCCGCAGCCGCGTCGACTCCTCGTCGCGCCACGCGCCGGAGGCGAACAGCCAGACCAGCTCCCTGAAGGAGCCCGAGACATGGCCGGGCGCCTCGGCGGTGATGTCGAAGTACGCGCCCCGGCTCGCACGGTAGGCGGGCCAGTCGTCGGCGTGCACCACGATCGGCCGGTCCAGGTGCGCGTAGTCGAACATCACGGCCGAGTAGTCGGTGACCAGCACGTCCGCCGCCGACATGACGTCCTCGACCCGGGGCTCGTCGGTCGCGTCGATCAGAATCCCGCGCCGGGCCGGCTCCGACAGCCCCATGCCCCGCGCCGGACCGCTCGCCAGCGACGGGTGCAGCCGGACCACGAGGGTGTACCCGTCGCCGAGTTCGGCCGCGAACCCGGCCGGGTCGAACCGGTCCACATGCCCGCCGCGCTGGTAGTCCCGGCGGGTCGGCGCGTACAGCACGACCGTGTGGTCCGCCGGAATGCCGTGCCGCTGCCGGAAGTCACCGCTCCCCCCGTTCACCAGCACGTCGTTGCGCGGGCTGCCGGTGCGCACGGAGGTGAAGTGGCAGGGGTAGGCGCGCTCCCAGACCAGCTCGGAGTGGCGGTTGGCGACCAGGCTGTAGTCCCAGCGGTCGGCCCGCCGCAGCATCTGCGGCACGTCGAAGCCCAGCCGCGCGCCCGGCTTGTCCAGCAGGTCGGCGCCCATGTACTTGAGCGGGGTGCCCTGGTGGGTGTGGATGTGCACGCTGCCGGGCCGCTTGCCCAGGGTGCCGGGCCAGTTGACATCGTTGACGAAGAACTTCGCCCGCGCGGTGACCTCCAGATAGCGCCGGGAGCCCACGATCACGTGCTCCACACCGGGCGGCAGCTGTGCGGCGGCGTCCGCGTCCCGCACCACCCACACCCCGCGCAGCTGCGGGGCGATCTCCCGGGCCTTGTCGTAGACGGCCGCGGGGTCGCCGAGCACGCCCCGGTGCGAGGACGCCGAGTAGACCACCAGGTTCTCGTCCAGCGGGCGGCGCGCGTGCAGTGACGCCCAGCCCGTGCGGGCCCGCGCGGCGGCCGCCCGGCGGACCGGAGCCGCCCGCCGTGCCGTCTCCCGCCCGGCCCGCGACGCCTGCCGCCGGAGCCGGTACGCCGTCCAGGAGCCCTCCAGGACGGCCACCTCGCCGTTCACCCGGGCGCCCTCGGGCCGGTGGGCGTGGAACATCCGCGCCGTGCGCCGGAAGAATTCGGCCTTGTCGGCGGGCGGCAGCCGGTCCGGCTTGGCCAGGATGTCCAGGCAGTGCTCGCCCATCTTGCGGTGCAGGTACGGCAGCCAGCGCGCCAGCTCCGGGTGGTCGGCGACGAAGGCGAAGACCCGCTCGTACTGGTCGTGGATGTCGAAGTGCTTGCGGCTGGTGGTGGACAGGATGTTGCCCTGCCGGCGCTGCCGGTAGTTCACGCAGATCCGGTCCAGCGCGGCGATCCGCCCGGCGCTGAGCATCACCGGGAAGGTCCAGGGGGTGTCCTCGTAGTAGCCCGGCGGGAACGCGAAGCCGTTCCGTTCGACGAACTCCCGCCGGTAGACCTTGTTCCACACCACCATCAGCAGGTCGAGGATCTGCGGGTACCGCGCCACGTCGAACGTGTCCGCGCCCGCCTCGGTGAGGACGTGCGCGAGCACGTTGCGCCGGGTGCCGCCCCACCAGTAGGTGCGCGCGTAGTCGAAGACGAGCACGTCCGGATCGGCGGCCTCCGCCAGCCGGTCGGCGGCGGCTCGCAGCGCGCCCGGGGTGAGGGTGTCGTCGCTGTCGAGGAAGAACAGGTAGTCACCGGTGGCGTGGGGCATCCCGGCGTTGCGGGCCCGGCCGAGGCCCACGTTCTCCGGCAGGTGCAGCACCTTCACGCGCGGGTCCCGCCCGGCGTACTCGTCGAGGATCGCGCCGCAGCCGTCGGGGGAGCAGTCGTCCACGGCGATCAGCTCGAAGTCGCCGAAGGACTGCGTCAGCACCGAGTCCAGGCACTCGCGCAGGAAGCCCTGCACCTTGAAACAGGGCACGATCAGACTGAAGCGGGGCACGGGGGTCAGCTCCTCACGAGGGTCGCGGCGGCGGGCGCGGGGACGCGTTCCGCGAGCGGGATCACGGCGGGGAGCGCCTCGGGCGGCTCGCCGAGCAGCACCCGCCTGACGACCCGCTCCGCGGCGCGCCCGTCGTCGAACTCGCAGAACCGCTCCCGGAACGCGGCCCGCAGAGCCGTGGACTCCGGGCCCGCGTACGCACCGTCACGGAAGACGGCGGCCAGCTCCCCGGGTGTGCGGGCGACCGGTCCCGGCGGCTCGGCCATCAGGTCGAAGTAGACGCCCCGGGTCTCCCGGTAGACGTCCCAGTCCTCGGCGTACACGACGATCGGCCGGTCCAGGTTGGCGTAGTCGAACATGATCGACGAGTAGTCGGTGACCAGCGCGTCGGCGGCCAGGCACACGTCCTCCGAGGAGCGGTGCGCGGTGACGTCGATGATCCGGTCCGAGTTCCGGGGGCGGCCGCCGTCGTAGAAGTAGTGGGCGCGCAGCAGCACCACCACGTCCTCGCCGGCCGCCTCGCAGAACGCCTCCAGGTCCAGCCCGGTCTCGAAACCGGTGTGGTGGTCGCGGTGGGTCGGCGCGTACAGCACCGCCGTCCTGCCCTCCGGGATCCCCAGTTCCTTCCGGATCCGGATCACGTCCTCGGCGGTCGCCGTGCAGTACACGTCGTTGCGCGGGTAGCCGTACTCCAGCTGCTCGTAGCCGCCGGGGAAGGCGCGCTCCCACATCCGGGTGGAGTGCCGGTTGGACGACAGGTTGAAGTCCCAGCGGTCGACCCGGCCGAGCAGCTTGGTGAAACTGCCGGACTGCGCGGCCACCACCGGGTATGTCGACTGGTCCACGCCCATCTTCTTCAGCGGGGTGCCGTGCTGCGTCTGCAGATGCACGCTGCCGGGCCGCTTGACGACCCCCTCGGCGAAGTTGGCGTTGTTGACCAAGTACTTCGCCCGGGCCAGCACCTCCCAGGAGCGGTGGGAGCCGATCACCGCATACTCGACGTCCTTCGGTACGGCGTGCTCCTGACCCGCCTCGACCAGGAACACCGAGCGGATGTGCGGGGCGAGTTCGCGGGCCTTGGCGTGGATGGCGGCCGGATTGCAGGCGTAGCCGCGGCCCCAGTAGGCGCAGTACACGGCGAGGCAGGGGTCCAGCGGGCGGCGCAGCTCGCGGGCGTAGCGCAGCCGGGTGCGCAGCATGCGCGGGCGGGGCAGGCGTTCGGCCGAGCGGGCGGCCGTCCGGTTGGCGCCGCGCAGGGCGCTGAAGGCGGTGTAGGCGCCCGTCGCCAGCAGCCGGTGCTGGACGCCCAGGCTGCCGCCCGGCGCGCGGTAACCGGCCGGCCGGTGCCGCCGGTAGAGGCGGCCCGCCCGGCGGAAGAACGCCCGGTGCCCGGAGGTCAGCCGCTCCGGACGGGACGCCGTCTTCAGCACCACCGCGAACAGCTGCTCGAACAGCGGCCCGGTCCGCTCGGCGGGCAGGGCGCGTTCGGCCGCCCGCGTCAGCACCAGGTCCACCTGGTCGAGCAGGGCGTGCTGGTGCGGTCCGGGCAGATTGAGCCGGCTGCCCTGCCGGCGCAGCCGGTGCCGTACGACGACCCGGCGCAGCACCGCGATCCGTCCGGCGGCGACCGTGGTCAGGCCGCCCCAGCCGAGATCGGTGAAGTGACTCTCGGGGAAGACGAGTTCGTGCGCGGTGAGGAAGCCGCGACGGTGGACGGCGCTCCACGCCGGCAGCTGGACGCCGGTCAGCCCGGGCAGCTCGGCGGGGGCGAAGGCGCCCTTCGGGGCCTTCGCGAGCAGCGGGGCGGCCGGGTTCGTCGGTTCGCCCTCCCACCACGGGGTCCGCTCGTGCTCGACGTACAGCACGTCCACCCCGCCGGCCTCGGTCAGACGCGCGTCGACGGCCTCCAGCGCGCCCGGCAGCAGCAGGTCGTCACCGTCGAGGAACAGCACGTAGGCGCCGGTGGCCGCACGCATCCCCGCGTTGCGCGCCCCGCTCAGGCCGGCGGACGGCGGCGAGTGCACCAGGGTCACCCGGGAGTCCCGGCCGGCGTACTCGGCGGCCACCTCCGCGGCGGGGGCGTCGGGCGCGTCGCAGACCGGGATCAGCTGGAGGTCGCCGAAGGACTGGCCGAGAACCGAGTCCAGCGCCTCGGACAGCCGGCCGGCGACCCCGTGGGACGGGACGATGATGCTGAAGCGGGGCATTCTGTTCTTTCTGTCGTCTTGCGGACGCGGCCGGGCCGTCCCGCCGGACGCCAGCTGGACGGCCGGCTCGGCCGGGGCCGTGTCGAGCCGAGGGGCATGGGAACTCCCGGAAGGACCAACGGTGTTCAGTGGCTCTCGGTGACGGGAACGGGAGCGGAAGGTTGCGGCACGGTGGCCAGGGGGCTGCGTGCGCAGGCCGACGGCGCCGGCTTCCGCTCCGCGAGCGGAATCACCGGTGGCAGCTCCGTCTCGCCCAGCACCACCCGCCGGACGACCCGCTCGGCGGCGCGTCCGTCGTCGTACGGGCAGAAGCGCTCCCGGAACGCCGCCCGCAGCTGGGCCGAGCGCGAACCGCGCCAGTGGCCGGTCGCGAAGATGTCGATCAGCTCGTCCTCGGTGCGCGCCACCGCGCCGGGCGGGCACGCGTGCAGGTCGAAGTAGGTGCCGCGGACGGCCTCGTACGCCTCCAGGTCCGCGGTGTGCACCACGATCGGCCGGTCCAGGTTGGCGTAGTCGAACATGATCGACGAGTAGTCGGTCAGCAGCGCGTCCGAGGCGAGGCACAGGGACGCCACGTCCGGGTGGCCGCCGACGTCGATGATCCGGCTGCCCGTGCCGAGGGAGCCGCCGTGCGCCGGATGGGGGCGGGCGAGGACCACGAAGCGCGGGCCCAGTCGGCGCAGGATCCGCTCCAGGTCCAGGGGCGGGCGCTGGGTGCGGTGGTGGTCGCGGAACGTCGGCGCGTACAGGATCGCGACCGCCCCCTCGGGGATGCCGAGCGACTCGCGCAGCCGGGTCACGTCCGCCGTCGTGGCCCGCTGAAGGACGTCGTTGCGCGGGGCGCCGTGCTCCAGGGTGGTGTAGCGGCCCGGGAAGACCCGCTCCCAGGTCAGGGTGGAGTGCCGGTTGCCGGACAGGACGTGGTCCCACCGGTCGACCTCCCGCAGCAGGTCCCGGAAGTCGGTGTCGCGGGCCGCCGCCGGGCGCTCCCGCAGGTCCAGGCCCATGTGCTTGAGGGGGGTGCCTCGCCGGGTCTGGACGACGACCTGGCCGCGGCGCTTGCGCAGCCCGCGGTCGAGACCGGTGTCGTGCACCAGGTACTTGGAGCGGGCCAGCGCCGTCCAGCAGGCCGCCGAGCCCGGGCGCAGCCGGCGCGGCCCCGGCGGCACCGCCTGCTGCTGCTCCGGATGGCCGATCCACGCCGTGCGGACGTGCGGCGCGTACGTCCGGAACGCCTCCTCCAGCGCACCGGGGTCACCGAGCCCGAAGGCCGCGGTGAACACCGCCCGGTCGGCGCGCAGCGGCAGCCGCAGCTGGACGCGGTAGTGCAGCCGCAGCGCGCGGCCCCGCAGGGCGCGGGCCTGTTTCACGGCCGCCTTCCCCGCACGGCGGCGGACCGCCGCGGCCAGCCGGAGCACACGGAACGTGCGGTGCAGGCCATGGCGGACGAGGGTGTGCCGCAGCCCGCCCCGCGGGCCCGGCACCCGGTAGCGGAGGTAGTGGGCGCGGGCCCGGCGCAGGAAGTCGCCGTGGCTGCCACGCGGCAGCCTGCCCCGCTTGGTGAACACCACGGCGTAGTGGTCGACCATCCGGCGGAACAACTCGGGCCGCCAGCGGGCGAGCTCGGGACGCTCGGCGACGAACGCGAACACCCGGTCGTACTGCTCGAAGAGGTCGAAGTGCTTGCGGCTGGTGGTGCCGAGGATGTTGCCCTGTCTGCGCTGCCGGTAGTGCACGCACACCCGGTCCAGGGTGGCGATCGACTCCGCCGTCATCAGCACCGGGAAGGTCCAGGGGGTGTCCTCGTAGTAGCCCGGCGGGAACGCGAAGCCGTGCGCCTCGACGAACTCCCGCCGGTAGGCCTTGTTCCAGGCCACCATCAGCACCCGGAGCAGCCCCGGCCGGTCCTCCAGGCGGAACGGCGCCGGGCCCTCCTCGGTGAGCTGCGCGGACAGCTGGTTGCGGACCGTCCGGCCGTCCCAGTACGTGCGCGCGTAGTCGTAGACCAGGAGGTCCGGCTCCCCGGTCTCCTTGATCCGGTCGGCCACCGCCCGCAGCGCGTCCGGAGTGAGCGTGTCGTCGCTGTCCAGGAAGACCAGGTAGTCGCCGCTCGCCTCGGCCATGCCCGCGTTCCGGGCGCGGCCGAGGCCCTGGTTCTCGGCGAGGTGCACCGGCTTCACCCGCGTGTCCCGGGCCGCGTACTCGTCGATGATCGCGCCGCAGGCGTCGGGCGAGCAGTCGTCCACGGCGATCACTTCGAGATCCGGATACGACTGCGAGAGCACCGAGTCCAGGCACTCGGACAGGTACGCCTGGACCTTGTACGCGGGGACGATGACACTGAACCTGGGCACTGGACATCCATGGGTCGGTCGGCGCGGGCGTTCTGCCCGGGAACGGCCGATGGAGTGAATTGGTTACGGCCCGTACGGCATGTGGGCTACATCAGGTGAACGCGAAGGGGCGGGCGCCCGAAGTCCCGCCCCTCGCCGGACGGCCGTTGCGTGACCCCTCGGGCGGCCCCGGCGCGGCTACTTGACCGCGCCCGCCATCACGCCCGACACGAACTGCCGCTGGAACGCGAAGAACACGGCCAGCGGGATGACCATCGAGATGAAGGCGCCGGGCGCCAGCACGTCGATGTTGTTGCCGAACTGCCGTACCTGCGTCTGCAGGGCGACCGTGATCGGCTGTGTGCCCGACTTGGTGAACACCAGCGCGACCAGCATGTCGTTCCACACCCACAGGAACTGGAAGATGCCGAGACTCGCGATCGCCGGCCCGCCCAGCGGCATCACCACCCTTGCGAACAGCCGCAGTTCACCGGCGCCGTCCAGCCGGGCCGCCTCCAGCAGCTCCCGCGGGATCTCCGCGAAGAAGTTCCGCAGCAGGAACACCGCGAACGGCAGACCGAAGCCGACGTGGAACAGGATCACCCCGAGGATCGTCCCGAACAGGCCGATCTTCCCGAACAGTTCGGCGATCGGGATCAACGCCACCTGCACGGGCACCACCAGCAGGCTGACCACGCCGAGGAACCACCAGTCCCGGCCCGGGAACTCCATCCACGCGAACGCGTAGCCCGCGAGGGAGCCGATCACGACGACCAGGACGGTCGCCGGCACGGTGATCAGCACGGTGTTGACCAGGGAGCCGGTGATGTCGCCGTTCTCCAGCAGCTTCTGGTAGCTGTCCACGGTGAGCTGGGACGGCTCGGAGAACACCTTCCACCAGCCGCTCGCGCTCATGTCCTCCGGTGAGCGCAGCGAGGAGACCAGCAGACCGATGGTCGGCACCAGCCAGAACAGGCCCACGAGGATCAGGAACACCCGGACGACCCCGCCGCTCAGCCTCCCGGCGATCCGCGCCCCGAGCGACTGCCTGCCCTTCACCGCCGTGTCCGCCCGCGACACCTTTCCCACGCTCCCGGCGGTCGCCGTCATCGCCTGACCTCCCGCCGCAGCCGACGAATGTTGCTGTGCCGTCCCGGGGGACGACCCCCGGACCCCCGGCCGCCCTGGGGCGCGCGCCGGTTCATCGCCTGACCTCCCGCCGCAGCCGACGGATGTTGAACAGCATCACCGGGATCACCAGCAGCAGCAGGAACACCGCGATCGCGCTCGCGATGCCCGGCTGGCCCTCCGCGAAGCCCTTGCGGTACAGCTCCAGGGCCAGCACGTTCGCGTCGTCCTGGGAGGAGCCCGGCGCGATGATGTAGACGAGGTCGAACACCTTGAGCACGTTGATCATCAGCGTGACGACCACCACCGCCAGGACCGGTGCGAGCAGCGGCACGGTGACCTTGCGGAACACCTGCCACTCGTTGGCGCCGTCCACGCGCGCGGCCTCCAGCAACTCCCGGGGCACACCCGCGAGCCCGGCCGCGATCAGCACCATCGCGAAGCCCGCCCACATCCACACGTACGACCCGATGACGGCCGGGGTGACCAGGGCCGGGCCGAGCCAGTCGACACCGTTGTACGGCTCCCTGAAGTTGCTCGCCGGGAGCCTCAGCAGCGCCCCGTCGGCCTTCGCGGGCAGCGTGAACGTGCCGTCGTCGGCCGCTTCGGCGGTGGCCACGACCTCGCCGTCCTTCACGGCCTCGATCCGCATGCCGGCGTAGCCCAGCTCGGACGGGTCGGGGGCGCCCGGCTTCCCCACGCCCTTGCCGCGCGTGAAGTCCTGCCAGGTGGTCCCGGTGATCCTCGCCGGATCGGGCCGGGCGGCCACCGCCTTCTTCGCGTCGTCGGGCATCTGGTCGGGGGCGACGCCGACCAGCGGAAGCGTGACCGGCCGGCCCGTGTGCACGGGGGCCGTGGTGACGAAGCCGCCCTGGTCGGGCTTCAGCGGCGACTCGCGGCCCGGGTGCGCCCTGGGGAACGCCGACGACTGGGCGAAGGTGTCGTGGACCCCCACCCACACCGCGTTCGCGACCCCCTTGTCCGGGTCCTGGTCGTACACCAGCCGGAAGATGATCCCGGCCGCCAGCATGGAGATCGCCATCGGCATGAAGACGACCAGCTTGAACGCCGTTCCCCAGCGCACCCGTTCGGTCAGCACCGCGAAGACCAGACCGAGCGCGGTGGAGACGGCAGGCGCGAACACCACCCAGATGATGTTGTTCTTCAGCGCCGTACGGATGCCGTCGTCCGTGAACAGCGCCTTGTAGTTGTCGACCCCGGCGAAGCCGTCGCCCGAGGCGTTGTAGAAGCTGCGGACGACCGAGTACCCGATCGGGTAGACCACGAGCGCGCCGAGCAGCACCAGGGCCGGCAGCAGGAAGAGGGCTGCCACCGTCCTGCGGGTGCCGGTCACGCTCTTGCGGCTCTTGGGTGCGGCGGGGCCCGGTGGGGCCCCGGCCGCCGCTGCCGACGTCATCGGCGGGTCAGCTCCCGTTCCCGTAGGCCGCCGCCGCGTCCTTCTCCAGCTTCGCCTGCGTGCCCGCCACGTCCTTCGGGTTCTTCAGGAAGTCCTGCAGGTCCTTCCACTCGCCCTTGCCCGGGGTGCCGCCGAACGCCTGCGGAGCCTGGTCGGACATGTCGAAGCGGAAGTCGTCACCGGACGCGATCAGCGCCTTGGCGATCGTCTGCTGCACCGGGTTCGGGTACGCCGAGTCCGGCACGTTCTTGTTCGGCGAGAGGTAGCCGCCCAGCTTGGCCTGGATGGTCGCCGCGTCCGGGGAGGCCAGGAAGGTGGCCAGTGCCTGCGCCGCCTTGGAGTCCTTCAGGATCACCGCCGCGTCACCGCCGGAGACCACCGGCGCGGACGAGCCCACCGCCGGGAACGGGAACACCTTCGCGTCCGTGCCCACCTTCGCCTTGGTGTCACCGATGTTGACCTGCGCGAAGTCGCCCTCGTAGACCATCGCGGCCTTCGGCTGGTCGCCGCCGGTGAAGGTCTGCGTCACGGACGCCGGGAACTCGGTCTGCAGCGCGCCGTCGGCACCGCCCGCCACGAAGTCCTTCTTGCCCCAGATCTGGGCGAGCGTGGTCAGGGCCTGCTTCACCGAGGGATCGGTCCACTTGATCTTGTGCTGGGCGAGCTGGTCGTACTTCTCCGGCCCGGCCTGGGAGAGGTAGACGTTCTCGAACCAGTCCGTCAGCGTCCAGCCGTCGGCACCGCCCACCGAGAACGGGGTGACACCGGAGTCGTACACCGCCTGCGCGGCCGTCAGCAGGTCCTGCCAGGTCTTCGGCTCCTTGGCGCCCGCGTTGTCGAAGGCCTTGGCGTTGTACCAGATCAGCGACTTGTTCGCGGCCTTGAAGTAGACGCCGTACTGCTTGCCGTCGACCTTGCCGATGTCCTGCCAGCCCTGTGAGTAGTTCTTCTGCAACTCCTTGAGCGCGTCCGCCCCGAGGGGCTTGGCCCATTTCTTCTCCACGGCCTGCTTGATCGCGCCGGGCTGCGGGAGCATCGCCACGTCCGGCGGCTGACCGCCCGCGATCTTCGAACCGAGGAAGTTGATGATCGGGTCCTGCGCGGGCACGAACGTGACCTTCGCGCCGGTGCGTTTCTCGAACTCCGCGAGGACCTTCTTGAAGTTCGCCTGTTCGGTACCGGTCCAGACGGCGGCGACCTCCAGGTTCGCGCCGTCCAGCTTCGGCAGGGTGACGGTGGAGCCGGTGGCCCCGCCGCTCTCGCCGCCGTCGTCCTTCTTCTTGTCGTCACCGCCGGAGCAGGCGGTGAGCGCCAGCGCTCCCGCGAGCAGAGCGGCGAGCGCGGTGGCGGCCCGGTGTGTCCGGATGGAGCTGCTCTTGCTGTGCATCACTTCCCCGTTCGTCGTTCTCCGTTGAACGTCGTTCGAAGTCGCTGAACATCAGAACTCTGTCCCGTGCGCTCCGGTGTACGCCGCGCCGCTGAAGGCGGGCAAGAGCGCCTGCGGTGTCGAGCACGGCATCGTGACCGGCTCGTGACCGGGGGTGTATGCGTGCCCCCGTACCGGCCGTCCATGCGTGCCGGTTTCCGGCCGGCATCGGCCGCCGCGGGGGAGGGGGCTACAGCAGCGAGGGCATCTCCACCGCCAAGACCTCCCGGGCCGCGCGCTCCACCGCGCTCGCCAGCAGGGCCAGGTCGGTAGGGCCGTTGCCCAGCTCCCGCACGGGCCGGCGGGTCGGCGGGTCCCCCATGCGCTGCCAGTCCAGCGGGACGACCGTGGGCCGCTGGGTCGCCGTACGCGGGATACGGCCCGTCACCCGGCCACCCTGGAAGTCGGTGGACCGCCCGTCCGGGTACGCCAGTCGGCCACGTCCCGGCGCCGGCTCGTCCGGCCCCGGTTTCACCGCGGCCAGCGTGACCCGCAGCGTGGCCCGGCGGGCCGGATCCGTCTCGGCCGTGCGGCCGCCGGTCGCGGTCGCCGCGACCAGGTGCACCCCGAGCCGCTCGCCCTCGCGGGCCACCGCCTCCAGCGCCCGCATCACCGAACCGGCGGCGGGCCGGCCCGGCGAGCCGAGCGGCGGGGTGACCAGCGCGTCCAGATCGTCGACGACGACCACGAGCCGGGGCAACGGCGGTGCGGCCTCCGCGCGTTGCCGTGCCGCCGCGCCCGGGCGCAGCCGCAGGGTGGAACTGGGCGGGCTTTCTATGTCACCGCCGGCGGACGTGCGCTGGGCGACGATCCGGCCCGACACCTCGCGCCCGGCGTGCCACTCCGCGAAGCCGGTCCGGCCGAGCAGTTCGGACCGCCGCTTCAGCTCGGCGCTCAGCGACTGCGCGAACTCCCGCATCCGTACCGGGTCGTTGGCGGCGAGGTGGGTGGTGACGTGCGGTATGTCGGTGCAGATCCGCAGTCCTTCGTCGCGCCCGGTGCCCGAGCCGACGCCGTCCCGGCCGTCGATCAGCACCACGCCCAGCCGGTCGGGCCGTTCGGCGGCGGCCAGCGAGGCGACCACGGTCCGCAGCAGCTCGGTACGGCCGCTGCCGGCCGGCCCCTCGATCAGCAGATGCGGTCCGTCGGCCACCAGGTCCGCGGTGAGCGGGCCGCGCGGACCGGCGCCGAGCACCGCCCGGGCCCGTCCGCCCAGCGCCTCGGTGTCGTCCGCCGCGTCCGCCCAGCGGGCCATCAGCGAGGCCGGGGTGGCCCGGGCCAGCCCGAGTTCGTCCAGCAGCCGCGCGGACCGCGGCAGCGGCGTGGCCACGCGCGCGTGGTGCTCGCCGGCCGGGCCGTCGGGGCGCAGCGGTGCGAGCGCCCGGGCGAACCGCTCCGCCCAGGCGGCGGAGACGGCATCCACGGCGCCTGTCGTGCCTGCGCCCACGGGGCCGCTCGGCGCCACCCGCATCAGATGCAGCGCGGACGCGACGTCCCCGCTGAGCAGTGCCACGGCACCGCAGTGCCGGAACGTCGGTGTCACCGCGCACGCGGCCTCGTACGTGCTCGTCACGGGGGAGGCGGGTGAGGCCGGGGCGGTCTCGGCGAGGCACACCACGTGGATCCCGGCCCGTGGTCCGGCCACGGCCAGCCGCGCGAGATCGTCCCGCAGCGCGGAGCCGCCGGGATCGCCGTCCACGACGACGACCGTGTACGGCCCCGGGAAGCCGGCACCGCCGGCGCCGGCCTCGGCGTCGTCCCTGGCCCAGGAGGGCCGCCGCCCGGCCCCGGCGGCGGGCCGCGCCGCCCGGTGCGCGAAGTCCTGTGCCCCGCCGCCGGGGAGGGGCGTGGACGGGCCGTCCGTCGAGGCGCCGGGTGCCGAGGGGACGGTGCCGGGCGCCGGGCTCGCGGACGCCGCCGCGCCGGTACGCGCAGGCAGCGTGCCGGTCCCGTCAGTACCGGCGGGGGACCCGGACGCACGGTCACCGGGGTCGCCCGCGTACGTGCCGTGCGGGAAGGAACCGGGCCCGCCGAGCGCCGGGTGGGCGGGCAGGGTCCCGGCCGGGGCCTCGCCCGCGTCCGGCCGGGCCGGGCCGGGCCGGGCCGCGCTTCGGCCCGTCGCCGCGTGGTCGTCGACGCGGCGCAGCAGTTCCTCCGTGCGGGCCGCCGCCTGCTCGCGGTCGTAGGCCAGCAGCAGGCGGCAGTCCTGGCCGTGGTTCGGCCGGACGTGCGGGAGCCAGCCCAGCCAGGACCACTCGGCCGTGCGCTCCTCCACAGGACGTGAGCGGTCCGCGCTGATCAGCACGATCTCCAGCAGGTCCGGGGAGTGCAGCGTGGCGATCTGGGCCAGCGCCGCGCGGGCCAGCCCGGACAGCCGGGGGCGCGGACCGGCCAGGCCCAGTGCGCCCGCCTCGCGCAGCGCCGCCGTCACCGGCACGGCGGGCAGCAGGCCCGAACCGTCCGGGGCGTTCCGGTCGGCCGTCCCGAGCCGTACGGTCAGCGTCTCCGGATGACCCGCTCCCCGTTCCCACAGCCGGGGCCCCGGGCCCAGCGCGGTCAGCAGCAGGGCGGCCGGGTCGGGCCAGGTCTCCGGCTGCGGCGGCCCACCGGCCGCCGGTTCGTCCACGGCCGGGACCGCCGGACGGCCGTCCGCCTCCGGGGCCGCCTGCTGCTCCGCCCGCCCGCCGGCGAGCCGCCGCGCCCACGCGCCGAGCCCGCGCCGCCGCGCTCCGTCGCCGTTTCCGGGAGGGGGCACGGCCGGCCCGGGGACGCCGAAACGCCCCGCATGCGTGTCCCCACCGGAACCCGTGACGGGGGTGCGCCGCTCGATGCTCGGCGCGCCGGCCTGCCCCGGCACCACCGGGGGCTCCCCGCGCCGATGCTCCCGGGCTCCCGCACCGGCACCGGAGGCGTCGCGGCCCACGGAACCGCGGGCGTGCCCGCCGGCGACGCCACCCGCGCCCGCCGCGGGGTCCCGCGAGGGCGGCGAGCCGGCGGACCCGGCCGGAAGCCGGCCTCCCGCGGACGCCCCCGCACCGGTGGGCGCACCCGGACCCGCATCGGTGCCGCCCGCCGGGGTGACCCGTACGCACCCGTCGCCGTCGGCCACCGTGCCGACCCGCGCCCCCGGCCCCCCGGACGGAGTGACCCGCAGCGCGGACTCACCGATCTTCAGCAGCGCTCCGGCGGGGAAAGGAACCGGCCGGCCGGTCACGCGGGTGCCGTCCAGGACCGTGCCGTTCGTGGAGTCCAGGTCGGCCACCGACACGCGGCCGTCGGCGCCGACGGTGACCGCGCAGTGCAGCCGGGAGACGTCGGGATCGTCGAGCGGGACGTCGGCCTCGGCGGAGCGGCCGACGGTGATCCGGCCGCCGTGCAGCAGATGGACCCCGCCCGCGTCCGGGCCGGCGACCACGTGCAGCTGGGTCGGCGCGTCGTCGAGCTCGGGGTGCGGCTCGGCCGCCGCGGGTCCGCCGAGGGCCAGCACGGCGCCGTCGACCAGCGGAGGCTCGCCGAGGGTGCAGCGGCGCGGGTCGAGGCGCTCGGTGCCGGCGTAGAGGACGACGGGGGAGCCGGAGGTGTCACGGCCGGTGCCGCCCTCGCCGGTGACCGCCGCGGCCAGTGCCGACGCGACCGCGGCCAGGTCCGTGCCCGTGGGCGCCGTGACCAGCACGTCGCGGCTCGCGGCGCGGCCCCGCTGCGGGGTGGGGCCCAGCGGGTCTACGACGGTCAGCCGGATCTGCATCGGCGTCAGCGGTCCCTTCTGCGCGGGTCTGCGCGGGCGCGGACTTCCCCCCACCCCACACGAGCACGTCGGCCAGTACTGGGAGGCATCCTCGCACCTGCCACCGACAACGCGCCCGGCACCCGGTGACAAGTGATCTTGATTGGTCGGCTCTGCCCCCAAAAGTGCCTGACCAGTGACGCACGCGCGATCAGTTGAGATCGGTCACGTTCACCACCCGGCAACCAGGAGACCAGGAGGAGCGTCTTTCCTTCGAACATGCTCGGGAACGCATACGTAGTGCCCTGAGGTGCGGCACTACAGTGGGTCGGAACACCGGAATGCAGGAAAGCAAGCATCAGCAAGCAGCAGGGAGCGCGTGACGTGCGGCCAGTCGGCAGCAAGTACCTGCTTGAGGAGCCGCTCGGACGCGGCGCCACAGGCACCGTCTGGCGTGCCCGCCAGCGCGAGACCGCGGGCGCCGAGGCGGCCGTGGCGGGCCAGCCCGGGGAAACGGTCGCGATCAAGGTCCTCAAGGAGGAGCTGGCGAGCGACCCGGACATCGTGATGCGCTTCCTGCGTGAGCGCTCCGTCCTGCTCCGCCTCACCCACCCGAACATCGTCCGGGTCCGTGACCTGGTCGTCGAGGGTGATCTGCTGGCGCTGGTCATGGACCTCGTCGACGGCCCCGACCTGCACCGCTACCTGCGCGAGAACGGCCCCTTCACGCCGGTCGCCGCCGCGCTGATGACCGCCCAGATCGCCGACGCGCTCGCCGCGAGCCATGCCGACGGCGTGGTCCACCGCGACCTGAAGCCGGCCAACGTGCTGCTCCAGCAGGTGCAGGGCCAGATGCACCCGATGCTGACCGACTTCGGCATCGCCCGCCTCGCCGACTCCCCGGGCCTGACCCGCACCCACGAGTTCGTCGGCACGCCCGCGTACGTCGCCCCGGAGTCCGCCGAGGGCCGCCCGCAGACCTCCGCCGTCGACGTCTACGGCGCCGGCATCCTGCTGTACGAGCTGGTCACCGGCCGTCCGCCGTTCTCCGGCGGCAGCGCGCTCGAAGTCCTGCACCAGCACCTGAGCGCCGAGCCGCGCCGTCCGTCCACCGTCCCGGACCCGCTGTGGACGGTCATAGAGCGCTGCCTGCGCAAGAGCCCCGAGGAGCGGCCGAGCGCCGAGAACCTCGCGCGCGGTCTGCGGGTCGTCGCCGAGGGCATCGGCGTGCACGCCAACGCCGCCCAGATCGCCGCCGCAGAGGGCGTCGGCGCCCTGCTCGCCCCCGACCCGTCCCCGGCCGCCGTCCCCGGGGTGCCCGGTGCCGCCGACCCCACCCAGGTGCTGCCCACCAACGCACCGCAGGGGGCGTACGACCCCAACGGCGCGACCAGCGTCCTGCCGCACACCGGCGGCCCGGCCGGCGCCGCCGACCCCACCGCCGTCCTGCCGAACACCGGCGCGGCGGACCCGACGGCCGTCCTGCCGCCCATGCCGCAGGGCGCGCCCGGCGGGCAGCCGGACCAGCCGCACCCGTGGCAGACCCAGCTGCGTGCCGCCCGCGACCGCAACGAGCAGACCCAGATCCAGTACCTCGACCCGAACGAGGACCCGCTGCGCCGCCGCCCCCAGCGGCAGGTCGCGCGGCCCCAGCAGCAGCCCCGGCAGGCCCCGCAGGGCCGCCCGCAGCAGCCCCAGCCGCGCGGCCGGCAGCAGCCGCACGCCGGGTACGGCTACCCCCAGCAGCCCCAGCAGTACGCCCCGCCGCAGCAGCCGCAGCGGTACGCGCCGCCCGCCCCGGAGCCGCAGCGGCCCGCGCGCGAGCCGCGGGCACCCCGGCAGCGCAGCGCCAACCCGACGAAGATCCCCGGGCTCGGCTGTCTCAAGGGATGCCTGTTCACGATCGTCATCCTGATCGTGGCGAGCTGGCTGGTCTGGGAGCTGACCCCGCTTCAGGACTGGATCGGCACCGGCAAGGGCTACTGGGACCAGCTGAGCGACTGGGCCGGCAAGGTGGGCCACTGGGCCAAGGAGCTGGGCAAGTCCGTCGGCGGCGGAAACTGACCGGGCGAAGCACCGGAAAACGATCGCTGGTTTAGGGATTTGTCGACATCTGGCGGGTGATTTCCGTCTCCGCGGTGAAGGTTGGCTCGTCCGACGCGTAGTTTTATCGGCAACACGCGTCGGTAGGAGCAGTCTTGGCACGGAAGATCGGCAGCCGGTACACCGCGAACCAGATCCTGGGGCGGGGCAGCGCCGGCACGGTGTGGCTGGGCGAGGGGCCGGAGGGTCCCGTCGCGGTCAAGCTGCTGCGTGAGGACCTCGCCTCCGACCAGGAGCTCGTCGGACGCTTCGTACAGGAACGCACCGCGCTGCTCGGTCTCGAGCACCCGCACATCGTCACCGTGCGGGACCTGGTGGTCGACGGCAACGATCTGGCGCTCGTCATGGACCTGGTCCGGGGCACCGACCTGCGCACCCGTCTCGAACGCGAGCGGCGCCTCGCCCCCGAGGCGGCCGTGGCGATCGTCGCCGACGTCGCCGACGCGCTGGCGGCCGCCCACGCGGCCGGCGTCGTCCACCGGGACGTCAAGCCGGAGAACGTGCTGCTGGACATGCAGGGCCCGCTCGGCCCCGGCGGCGCCCACCCGGCACTGCTCACCGACTTCGGTGTCGCCAAGCTGATCGACTCGCCGAAGCGGACGCGGGCCACGAAGATCATCGGCACCCCGGACTACCTGGCCCCGGAGATCGTCGAGGGCCTGCCGCCGCGGGCCGCCGTGGACATCTACGCGCTGGCCACCGTCCTGTACGAGCTGCTGGCCGGCTTCACGCCCTTCGGCGGCGGTCACCCCGGAGCGGTCCTGCGCCGGCACGTCACCGAGACCGTCGTACCGCTGCCCGGCATCCCCGAGGAGCTGTGGCAGCTGCTCGTGCAGTGCCTGGCCAAGGCGCCCGCCTCCCGGCTGCGCGCCTCGGAGCTGGCGGCGCGGCTGCGGGAGCAGCTGCCGATACTGGCCGGGATGCCGCCGCTGGACGTCGACGAGCCCGACCTGTCGGAGGACCCGGAGGAGGAGCCCGCGCCGGCGTCGCCCGCCGGGGAGGCGCCGGTACGGCGGCGGGGCGCGGTGTCGCTCGTGCCCGGGGCCAGGCCGGACTCCAACCGGGACACGCACACGTCGATGCGGGTGCCCGCCCCGGACGAGCTGGCGGGGGGCGCCCACGGCACCGCCCGCGCTCCGCGGGCCGCCGGTGCGCCCCGGCCGGGCTCGGCCCGGCACAAGGCCGCGGTACGGCGGCGCCGGATCACCCTGGGCGTGGCCGGAGCGGTCCTGGCGGCCGCCGTGGGCGTGGGCGCGTGGTGGGCCTCCGCCGACGGGGACGACGGGGCACCGCGGCCCGCCCACAGCACCTCGGCGCCCTGAGCCGCCAAGGGCTCCGGGCCCGCGGACCGCGCCCGCGGGCGGCCGTCCGCCCCGGTTGTGCCGAGCGGCGGGCCGGGACGCTTGCCGCAGCCGTTACGCTGGAGGCGTGGCAGTCGTCGATGTATCCGAAGAGCTGAAGTCCCTCTCCTCGACCATGGAGTCGATCGAGGCCGTCCTGGACCTCGACCGGCTGAGGGCAGACATCGCCGTGCTCGAGGAGCAGGCGGCCGCGCCGTCCCTGTGGGACAACCCGGAGGAGGCGCAGAAGGTCACCAGCAAGCTCTCCCACCTCCAGGCCGAGGTCAGGAAGGCGGAGACGCTGCGCGGCCGGATCGACGACCTCTCGGTCCTCTTCGAGATGGCCGAGGAGGAGGACGACCCGGACACCCGCGCCGAGGCCGAGTCCGAGCTGGTGTCGGTGCGCAGGGCGCTGGACGAGATGGAGGTCCGGACGCTGCTGAGCGGTGAGTACGACTCCCGCGAGGCACTCGTCAACATCCGCGCCGAGGCCGGTGGCGTCGACGCCGCCGACTTCGCCGAGAAGCTCCAGCGCATGTACCTGCGCTGGGCCGAGCAGCGCGGCTACAAGACCGAGCTCATCGAGACGTCGTACGCGGAAGAGGCCGGCATCAAGTCGACCACCTTCTCCGTGCAGGCTCCGTACGCCTACGGCACCCTCTCCGTCGAGCAGGGCACGCACCGTCTCGTGCGCATCTCGCCCTTCGACAACCAGGGCCGCCGCCAGACCTCGTTCGCGGGTGTGGAAGTGCTTCCCGTCGTCGAGCAGTCCGACCACGTCGAGATCGACGAGTCCGACCTGCGCATCGACGTCTACCGGTCCTCCGGTCCGGGCGGCCAGGGCGTCAACACGACCGACTCCGCGGTCCGCATCACGCACCTCCCGACCGGCATCGTGGTCTCCTGCCAGAACGAGCGGTCGCAGATCCAGAACAAGGCCACCGCGATGAACGTCCTCCAGGCCAAGCTGCTGGAGCGGCGCCGGCAGGAGGAGCAGGCCAAGATGGACGCCCTCAAGGGCGACGGCGGCAACTCCTGGGGCAACCAGATGCGTTCGTACGTGCTGCACCCCTACCAGATGGTCAAGGACCTGCGCACCGAGCACGAGGTGGGCAACCCGGAGGCCGTCTTCAACGGCGAGATCGACGGGTTCCTGGAGGCCGGCATTCGCTGGCGCAAGCAGCAGGAGAAGTAACTTTATCGACAAGACAACTGCCGCCCCAGGGGCGGCAGTTGTCTTATGTCTGGGTTTTACATCACACTCACAGGCTTCAACTCCCGGCAAACGCCCTCCCACTGGACATTGCGCGCGCAACGGCCTTGACGTTGCTTTGAAAAATCGGAAGGGTGAAGCGCGGCATGCGTACTTGAGGGGCGCATGTGAACCGGGGGATCGAGTTGACGCGCACGTCGTCACCCAGCTGCCTCCGTCGATCACGGCAAGCCCCACACGCCGCCTCATTGACGATCAGCTACTGGGGGTAGCAACCATATGACGAAGAAGACGCGGATCCGGGTCGCGCGGATAGCCGCCGGCGCCGTGATCGCGGCCGGTGCGTCGCTCACTGCGGCGGGCGCGGCTTCCGCCCTGGACCTCGATGTCCAGGCGGGCCCCATCCAGATCGGTGTGAGCACCGAAGGCGATGCCGACGGTGGAACGAGCGACGGCGGCACCACCGACGGTGGCACGACCGACGGTGGCAGCATCGTCGGCGTGACCGAGGGTGGCGTCGGCGGCAGCACCACCACCGACGGTGGCACGACCGACGGTGGCACCACGACGGACGGCGGCACGACCACCGACGGTGGCACGACGACCGACGGCGGCACCACGACGGACGGTGGCACCACGACGGACGGTGGTACCACCACCGACGGCGGCACCACGACGGACGGTGGCACCACGACGGACGGTGGCACCACGACGGACGGTGGTACCACCACCGACGGCGGCACCACCACCGACGGCGGCACCACGACCGGTGGTGACGACGGCGGCAACGGCAACTCCGGTGGCAACGGCAACTCGGGCGGCAACGGCAACTCCGGCGGGACCACCGGCTCCACCGGCGGTGGCGACACCACCGGCGGCGAGGAGCCCCAGGGCGGCGGCAACGACAGCGTGCCGCAGGAGGAGGGTTCCTCGACCCTCACCGACACCGGTTCCGACACCACGGCCCAGGGCGGCGACAAGCAGCTCGCCGAGACCGGTGCCGGTCAGACCGCGTTCCTGCTCATCGGCGCCGCGACGATGATCGCCGGGGGCATCGGCTTCCGCTTCCTGCCGCGACTGGCCGGCGGCCGGGGCGGCGCTGCGGCCTGACCGTAGCCGTACGGTCACGCACCGCACGCACACAGCAGAAGGAAGGGCCCGGAGCGCGACGCTCCGGGCCCTTCCGCCGTCTGCGGCTCTCGCGCTACACGGTCTGGTGCGCCAGCAGCGCCACCGCGGCGATCAGCACCGCCAGCAGCGCGATCAGCGCCATCGGGTTCAGACCCGAGGAGAAGCCCTCGTGCTGCAGTCGCTCGCGGTTGGCACGGCACACCGGGCACCGGCCCTCGCTCACGGGCGCCGCGCAATTCGCGCACACCAACCGGTCGTACGTCATGCGCTCGCCCTCCTTGCACCGGCCATCACACACAGAACGTCCACGGGAACGAGAACGTTCCCCCTCCACTGTGCCAGGTTCCCGCGGAGCTCGCGCGGGTCGCCCGCAGAGGAAGCGGTCACACTCGCGGCGCCCGGTACAAAAAGTACAAGTCTTGCCCAACCTCGGCCCGCGACTGCACTTGCACACCTGGTTCGCGTATGGTCACGCTCATCTACCCCCGGCGACCCGTGGTGCATCCGTGATCCGATTCGACAACGTCTCCAAGGTCTACCCCAAGCAGACCCGCCCAGCCCTCCGGGATGTCTCCCTCGAGGTGGAGAAGGGCGAGTTCGTCTTTCTCGTGGGCTCCTCCGGCTCCGGAAAGTCCACCTTCCTGCGGCTCGTCCTCCGCGAGGAGCGGTGCAGCCACGGCCAGGTGCACGTGCTGGGCAAGGACCTCGCGCGGCTGTCCAACTGGAAGGTGCCGCAGATGCGCCGCCAGCTGGGCACGGTCTTCCAGGACTTCCGCCTCCTGCCGAACAAGACGGTCGCCGAGAACGTGGCCTTCGCGCAGGAGGTGATCGGCAAGTCCCGCGGCGAGATCCGCAAGTCCGTGCCGCAGGTGCTCGACCTCGTCGGGCTCGGCGGCAAGGAGGACCGGATGCCGGGCGAGCTGTCCGGTGGTGAGCAGCAGCGCGTGGCGATCGCGCGCGCCTTCGTCAACCGGCCCAAGCTGCTCATCGCCGACGAGCCCACCGGCAACCTCGACCCCCAGACCTCCGTCGGCATCATGAAGCTGCTCGACCGGATCAACCGGACGGGCACCACCGTCATCATGGCGACGCACGACCAGAACATCGTGGACCAGATGCGCAAACGCGTCATCGAGCTGGAGAAGGGCCGCCTCGTCCGTGACCAGGCCCGCGGCGTCTACGGCTACCAGCACTAAGCAAGTTCACGACGGAAAGGCTTGACCAGACGCCATGCGCGCCCAGTTCGTCCTGTCGGAGATCGGTGTGGGTCTCCGCCGCAACCTGACGATGACCTTCGCCGTCATCGTCTCCGTAGCCCTCTCCCTGGCGCTCTTCGGCGGCTCGCTGCTGATGAGCGATCAGGTCAGCACCATGAAGGGCTACTGGTACGACAAGGTCAACGTCTCGATCTTCCTGTGCAACAAGCACGACGCGGAGTCGGACGTCAACTGTGCCAAGGGTGCGGTCACCGCGGACCAGAAGAAGCAGATCCTCGCCGACCTGGACAAGATGCCGGTCGTCGACAAGGTCAACTACGAGTCCCAGGACCAGGCTTACAAGCACTACAAGGAGCAGTTCGGGAACTCCCCGCTGGCCGGCACGCTCACGCCGGACCAGATGCAGGAGTCGTACCGGATCAAGCTCAAGGACCCGCAGAAGTACCAGGTGATCGCGTCCGCGTTCAACGGGCGTGACGGCGTGCAGTCGGTGCAGGACCAGAAGGGCATCCTGGACAACCTCTTCCAGCTGCTGAACCTGATGAACCGGGCGGCGCTCGGCGTGATGGCGCTGATGCTGCTCGTCGCGTTGCTGCTGATCGTCAACACCGTGCGCGTCTCGGCGTTCAGCCGCCGGCGTGAGACCGGGATCATGCGCCTGGTCGGCGCCTCGGGCTTCTACATCCAGGCGCCGTTCATCGCCGAGGCGGCCGTCGCCGGTCTCATCGGCGGCAGCCTCGCCTGCGTCTTCCTGGTGGCCGGCCGGTACTTCACGATCGACCACGGCATGGCCCTGTCCACCAAGCTCACCCTCATCAACTTCGTGGGCTGGGACTCGGTGTTGACCAAGCTGCCGCTGATCCTCGCCACGAGTGTGCTGATGCCGTCGCTGGCGGCGTTCTTCGCGCTGCGCAAGTACCTCAAGGTGTGACGCATCCCAAGAGGGCCGTACGCGCATCGGCGCGTACGGCCCTTCGCGTTGTCCTAGACTCACCGCCATGTCAGGTCGTGACCTGTTCTGTCAGCCCCGTCGCACCCGCCGCGGGGCCGCCCTGACATTGGTCTTCGCCGGCGTGCTGGTCGCCGGCGCCGCCACCGGCTCCTTCCCGGAGTCCGGGCACCCCGCGCCCAAGGCCGCCCCGGGCCCGGTGGGGGACGCCACCCGGCACGAGACCGTGCGGCGGGCCGCCGCCGAGGCGATGGCCGACGGAAAGTCCCCGACGGAGGCCGCCGAGCGGGCCGTCAGCCGCAGCGGGGACCGGTGGGGCGCGGTCTATTCCGAGGGCGAGTACCAGGAGTTCCAGGAGGCCCTCGACGGCCGGTACACCGGCGTCGGCCTGTGGGCCCGGCGCGAGCGGGACGGCCGGATCGAGGTGACGAGGGTGCAGCCCGGCTCGCCCGCGGCCGCCGCCGGCGTCCGCGGGGGCGACCGGCTGCGCAGCGTCGACGGCCGCCGGGTCGACGGCCGGCCGGTCACCGAGGTGCTCTCCTTACTCCGCGGCGACGCGAAGGACGCCGCGGCCGGCACGGCGGTCACCCTCGGTCTGGCGCGCGGCACGCGCGCGTGGACCGAGACGCTGCACCGGGCACGGCTGTCCACCGACTCCGTGACCGAGCGCAGACTGCCCGGCGGGGTCACCGTGGTCCGGATCGCCGCCTTCACCAAGGGAGCCGCCGGGGCCGTCCGCGCGGCCCTGCGCGACGCCCCGGCGGACGCGGGCGTCGTCCTCGACCTGCGCGGCAACTCCGGCGGCCTGGTCACCGAGGCCGTGCACACCGCCTCCGCCTTCCTCGACGGCGGCCTGGTGGCCACCTACGACGTCGACGGCGCCCAGCGCGCCCTGCACGCCGACGCCGGCGGCGACACCGACCGGCCCCTGGTCGCCCTCGTGGACGGCGGCACCATGAGCGCGGCCGAACTGCTCACCGGCGCCCTCCAGGACCGGGGCCGCGCGGTGGTGATCGGCTCCCGCACCTTCGGCAAGGGCTCGGTCCAGATGCCGACGACCCTCCCCGACGGCTCGGTGGCCGAGCTGACCGTCGGCCACTACCGCACCCCGTCCGGGCGCTCGGTCGACGGCCGGGGCATCACCCCCGACCTGGAGGCGGGCCCCGAGGCGCTGCGGCGGGCCGAGACGGTCCTCACCGGCCTGGGCGATCCCTCGTAGCCGCCGTTAATGCACTTCCCCCGCACCCCCTCCGTGGTGCGAAAATGGGCCGCACTATGAGCAAGGGAATGTACGTACCCAAGGAGTCCCAGCCCAAGCAGGGCGGAGGGGCCGCGAAGGCGGCCAAGGACGGCAAGCGCAAGATCGTCGCGCAGAACAAGAAGGCCCGGCACGACTACGCGATCATCGACACGTACGAGGCCGGGATCGTGCTGACCGGTACCGAGGTGAAGTCGCTGCGCCAGGGACGCGCCTCGCTGACCGACGGCTTCGTGCAGATCGACGGGAACGAGGCATGGCTGCACAACGCCCACATCCCGGAGTACAGCCAGGGCACCTGGACCAACCACTCCGTGCGCCGCAAGCGCAAGCTGCTCCTGCACCGCGAGGAGATCGACAAGCTGGAGACCAAGTCCCAGGAGACGGGTCACACGATCGTGCCCCTCGCCCTGTACTTCAAGGACGGCCGGGCCAAGGCCGAGATCGCCCTCGCCCGGGGCAAGAAGGAGTACGACAAGCGCCAGACCCTGCGGGAGAAGCAGGACCGGCGGGAGTCGGACCGCGCGATCGCGGCGGCCAAGCGCAAGCAGCGGGGCGTCTGACCCGCCCGCCGGGAATGGGCTGGCACCCGCGTGCGTTGGTCACGTACGATGGGAGTGCACTCCACAGAGGGTGCGCACCCCCTCTCCGGAGGGGATTGAAAAAACAACATGGGGATGATCGGTTTCGACAGCGGCTGTCGAAGCAGGGGAAGCGTGTCGAGGAAGCGGCCATGATCTCGTAAACCACAGGCCGAAACAAATAATCGCCAACACCAAGCGCGATTCCTTCGCCCTCGCTGCCTAAGTAGCGACTTGCGAAGTGTCAGCCCGGGGCTGTTCCCGACCCGGATCCTGGCATCAGCTAGGGGACTAAACCTTGATCCCGGTCACGGGGTGAAGAGGGAAATCAAACAGTGACTGAGCCCGTCGGCGACTTGTTCGCGTGATCGCCGGGGCTGAGAAAAGCACAGCGAACTGCGCACGGAGAAGCCCTGTTTCTGCACCGGTGGACGCGGGTTCGATTCCCGCCATCTCCACGATCGGGGAGGCTCGCGAGCCTCCTCAACCCATGTGGGCAATGGCCCCGTCGCCTCCGGGCGGCGGGGCCTTTGTCATGGGCGGTGCCGGGCGCCGGAAAAGGCTGCCCCATCTCTTCATGTTCATGGCATGATCCGCGTGCATGTCTCCCTCCTTCCGCCCTTCCTTCCGCACGTAGGGGCCCTGTCATGTTCCTGCTCCGTCTCCTGCCGCCGCTGCCGCGCGAGATCAGCCTCGCGGCCGTCGGGCTGGTCTTCGGGCTGTTCCTCGCCGTCATGGGCTCCCTGCACGGGTTCCGCGAGGTCACCGGCATGGCCGGCACCGTCCGCATCACGAGTTGCGAGCGGGCCACCGGCGACTGGGGCGACCTGTGGGACGACGGCTGGGCGTGCGCCGGCCGCTTCGAGTCCGACGACCACAGTGTGCGCATCGAGGACGTCGCCCTCGACGGCATCCTCGACAAGCTCCCCGACACCACCGTGGCCGCCCTCGTCGACGGCCCGAACGCCCGCACCGCTCTCCCGGACTCCTCCGGCGGCTGGAAGTGGCCCGCCCTCACCGGCGTCGTCATCCTCGCCTTCACCGCGTGGCGCATCCGCACCGTCCGCCACATGCTGAAGCTGCGCCGGATCACCGCCCGCATCGCCGCGGCCCCGGCGGCCTGACCCGCGGCACCAGGGGCCCCGTCCGCGGCCGGGGACCGGCCTCAGGGGGTCCGGCGCAGTGAACGTGCGCCGCGGGCCGCCGAGTCGATGAGCAGGGCGAGGCAGGCCGCGGCGGCCGGGACCAGGAACGTGGCCGCGGGGGAGAGGTGTTCGGCCGCCCAGCCGCCCAGCGCCGAACCACCGGCCACCCCGGCGAGCAGCCCGGTCACCACCAGGCTCATGCCCTCGTTGAGCCGGTCCGGCGGAGTACGCCCCTGCACCAGCGTCATCGCCGTCACCATGGTCGGCGCGGTCGCCATCCCCGCCACCAGCAGCGACCCCGCCAGCACCGGCAGGGAACCGGCCAGCGTCGCGGACAGCCACGGCAGGGTCATCAGCACGGCCATCGCCGCCAGACACCGGGTCAGGCCGAGCCCGGCCGGCTTCAACGCCCCGTACACCAGGCCCGCCGCGCACGAGCCCGCCGCCTGGAGGGCGAGCACCGCGCCCGCCGCGGCCCGGTGCCCCTGCGCGTCGGCGTAGGCGATCGTGACGACCTCCATCGAGCCGAACACCGCGCCCGTGGCCGTGAAGCAGGCCAGCAGCGGCGGGATGCCGGGGCTGCGCAGCGGTGACGGCGCCTTCGAACGGGCCAGGGGCGGCGGCTCGGTCGCCCGCTGCGCGGTGAAGAGCCCCATGCCGGTCAGCAGCAGCACCGCACCGGCGAGCGTGCCCGCCTCCGGGAAGAACGTGCCGGTCAGAAAGGACGCGAGAACCGGCCCCAGCATGAAGCACAGTTCGTCGGCGGCCTGCTCGAAGGAGTTCGCGGTGTGCAGCGCGGCCGGGTCGTCCCGGAGCAGGTGCGCCCACCGGGCGCGGGACAGACCACCGGTGTTGGGGGTCGCCGCCGTGGCCGCGTAAGCGGCGAACAGCGTCCAGTCGGGAGCGCCGTAGCGCACGCACAGCAGCAGCGCCATGCTGCCGAGCACGGCGACGAGCGTGGCCGGCACGGCCACCCGCGCCTGCCCGTGCCGGTCGACGAGCCGGGCCGTCCAGGGGCCGGCCAGCGCGGTCGCGGCGAGCCCGGTGGCGGTGACGGCACCGGCGAGGGCGTACGAGCCCCGGGACCCGGCGATCATCACGACGGCGCTCACGGAGAACATGCCCATCGGAAGCCGGGCGAGGAGGTTGCCGGTGGTGAAGGCGCGGGCGCCCGGAAGGGAGAACAGACGGCGGTAGCCGACTCTCGGGGGTGCTGCGGCCGGTGTCCGCCCGGCCTCGGTGGTCTGTTGCGGCATGGCTCCACGGTCACCCGCGGTGGATCACCCGGTCCAACACCTTCTCGGCGCCGATTGACGCACCTGTGTTGTAAGTTCGCCGCCATGTCCGCGCCCGCTCACATAGACCCCCGCCTGCTGCGCGCCTTCGTCGCCGTCGCAGAGGAACTCCACTTCACCCGGGCCGCCGCCCGCCTCTACATCGCCCAGCAGGCGCTCAGCCGGGACGTACGGCGGCTGGAGCAGGAGCTGGGCGTGGAGCTGTTCGTGCGGACCACCCGGCAGGTGACCCCGACCGCCGACGGCGAGCGACTGCTGCCGCACGCGCGGCGGGTGCTCGCCGCCCAGGACGACCTGCTCGCCGCGTTCGGACAGGCCCGCCCGCTGCTCGTGGACCTCAACTCACCGGGTCTGGCCACCGGCCGCCGCGTGCTGCACCGGGCGCGGGAACTCGCCCCGGACTGCGAGCTGATGGCCCGTTACGAGAGCGGCCTCACCGGAGCGGCCGCCGAACTGCTGGCGGGCCGGCTGGACGCCTCCTTCGGTCGTTGGGCCGGCCTGGAACCGGCCCTGCGGTCCGGTCTGGAGCAGCAGCCGGTGCGCTACGAGCCGATGGCCGTCGTCCTGCCCGAGGAGCATCCGCTCGCGGGCCTGCCCCGGGTGCCGGTCGCCGCGCTCGCCGGGGAGCAGGTGTACGCCGGTGCCGGGAACCCGCGCACCCGCGAGTGGACCGATCTGGCCCGTCGCCTCTTCGAGGGACACGGCATCCGGCTCGCCTCACCCCTTCCGCTGGCCGTCGGGGACGAGGAGTTCGTGCGGATCATGGCCAAGACCCGTAACCCGGTCCTGGCCGTGGTGGACTTTCCGGCCATGCCCGGAACGGTTCGCCGGCCCCTCGTCGATCCGGTGCCGCTCTCGCCCGTCTCCCTGGTCTGGCGGAAGGGGCTGGTCCACCCGGGACTGGACGCGCTGCGCAGGGCGGCGGCCGAGCTCGCGGAGGCGGAACAGTGGCTGCGACGGCCCGAGGACGGATGGATTCCGGCCATTGATGATGGTGTGATGAGCGTCCAAAGGTGACACGTGGCGAACACGACTCCCCCGCGTGCGCTACATTCATGGCCCGGGCACATTGTGGTAAAGGGGGCGCTCGGGCCGGGTGGGGGCCTGGTTCGGTCGACGGGTGCGCGGGTCATGAGCGCTTCCGGAACAGTCCCGTGGGGGGATGTGCGCACGTGAAAGAGTGGCGAGAAGACGCCCAACCGGAACGGCTCGAAGTCGCATCAGCGATGCGGGACCTGCCGGTGACGGGGGGTGACACCCATGCCTCGTCGGAGAGCGGAACGTTTCCGGCGAACGGGACCCTCCCGGAGTCCGGGGCCTTCCCCGGTGAGGGGCGCTTTCAGGACAGAGAGACGTTCAACGGCATACGCCGGGGCGGTCGCACCGCCCTGACCGATGCCGGCGAGACGGTCGCGCTCCCGCGGCCGCCCGCGCAGCGGACCGCTCCCCGCGGTGTCCCGAGACCGGCCGACTTCCGCCGGGCACCGGCACGCGACGAGGAACGGACCACCGTCCTGCCTCCGGTCGCCGAAGCCGAGCGGACCGCCGTGCTGCCCGCGGCCACCGGCCGCGGGCACTCTCCGGCACCGCACCCGGCGGCCGCCGGGCGGACCCCCGCCCCCGCGGGCGCCCGCGGCCCGTGGACGTCCACCGGCACCCTCCGCGATCCCTGGGACGAGTCCGCGACGACCGCGTCCGACTCGATGTCCGCGCCGGCGGCCGGCGCCACCGCCGCGCGGACCGGCGACGCCACGCACGACCCGCACGAGGTGACGGTCCAGCTCGACGCCGTCCAGCTCGGCGACGTACAGCTGAGCCCGGCCGCCGGGGCCGCGCGCGGTGCCGACGCCGACGGGCCGGTCTTCGTCGACGAGTCGGGCCGCCGCAGCCGCCGCTTCCGCCGTATCGGCATGCTGGTGGCCGTCGCCTGCGCGGTCTACGCCGTCGTCATCGTCGCCACCCTGATGTCCGGCAGCTCCGACGCGCCGTGGCTGCCGGTGCCCGGCCAGAACGAGCAGGCTCCGGCCGGCCGGGTCGGCATCTCACCGGCGCCCGCCGACTCGGCCCGGCCCTCCGCCACCGGCACCGGCACCGGAACCGGCAGCGCCGCACCCGACGACACGGTGGCGCCGAGCGACGGCTCCACCGCCGTGCCCGGCGCCACCGCCCAGGTGCCCGACAGCGGCGAGGACGTCGACGTGGTCGACCAGGGCGGCTCGCCCGACGCGCGCCCGTCGGCCGACCAGACCACCAAGGGCACGGGCGGCAAGGACAGTTCGTCCCCCCGCTCCACCCCCTCCACCCCGGAGAACAGCACCGAGACCGCCCCGAGCGGCCCGGCCACCGAAACCGCCGACCCCTCCGAGCCCGCGGCCTCCGGCGGCGGCCTCGGCGGCGCACTCACCCACCGGCCGGTCGCCGAGGGCCCGCAGGCCCCGGCACCCGTCGCGGCGGAGCCGGTGTCCGCCGGCTCCTCGAACCTCCCGTCCCCGGAGCACAACCTCTGATGGCATCCCGTATCCGCCGTCACGGTCCCGCATCAGGAGCCCGTGACGGCTCCCGGCGCCGACGCCTGCCCATGCGCCTGCTGCTGCCGCTGCTCGTCCTCGTCGCGCTCGTGGCGATGCTGATGCTGCGCGGCTACGTCCACAGCGAGATCCTGGCCGACCACCGCATCCAGCCCGAGGCCGCCACCGACAAGGTGCCGGCGAAGATCCTCGAGGGCGGACCGATCATCGACACCCGCAGCGGCCGTACCACCAGCCTGGGCGTCCCCGACCACCGTCTCGTCCTCACCTTCGACGACGGTCCCGACCCCGAGTGGACCCCGAAGGTCCTCGACGTGCTGAAGAAGCACCACGCGCACGCCGTCTTCTTCGTGACCGGCACCATGACCTCCCGCTACCCGGAGCTGGTCAAGCGGATGGTGGACGAGGGCCACGAGGTCGGTCTGCACACCTTCAACCACCCCGACCTGTCCTTCCAGAGCAAGAAGCGCATCGACTGGGAGCTGTCCACCAACCAGCTCGCCATCACCGGCGCCGCCGGCGTGCGCACCTCGCTGTTCCGGCCGCCGTACTCCTCCTTCGCCGACGCCATGGACGACAAGTCCTGGCCGGTCACCGAGTACATCGGCACCCGCGGCTACATCACCGTCGTCAACAACACCGACAGCGAGGACTGGAAGAAGCCCGGCGTCGACGAGATCATCCGCCGGGCCACCCCGCACGGCGGCAAGGGCGCGATCGTCCTGATGCACGACTCCGGCGGCGACCGGCACCAGACCGTGCAGGCGCTGGACACGTTCCTGCCCACGCTCCAGCAGCAGGGCTACCGGTTCGACAACCTCACCGAGGCACTGGGCGCCAACAGCGCCCTCACCCAGGTGTCCGGGCTCGACCTGTGGAAGGGCAAGGCCTGGATCTTCCTGGTCTCCGCCGCGGACGGCATCACGTCCGTGATGGTCGTCGGCCTCGCCGTGATCGGCTTCCTGGTCATCTCCCGGTTCGTGCTGATGCTGCTGCTCTCCGCCGCCCACGCCCGCCGGGTGCGCCGCAAGGGCTTCCGCTGGGGGCCGGCGGTGACCGAACCGGTGTCGGTGCTGGTGCCCGCGTACAACGAGGCCAAGTGCATCGAGAACACGGTGCGTTCCCTCATGGCGAGCGAGCATCCGATCGAGGTCGTCGTCGTCGACGACGGATCCACGGACGGCACCGCGCGGATCGTCGAGGCGATGGGCCTGCCCAACGTGCGGGTCGTGCGCCAGCTGAACGCGGGCAAGCCCGCCGCCCTCAACCGGGGCCTGGCGAACGCCCGGCACGACCTGATCGTGATGATGGACGGCGACACCGTCTTCGAGCCGTCCACGGTCCGCGAACTCGTCCAGCCCTTCGGCGACCCGCGCGTCGGCGCCGTCGCCGGCAACGCCAAGGTGGGCAACCGCGACTCGCTCATCGGCGCCTGGCAGCACATCGAGTACGTGATGGGCTTCAACCTGGACCGCCGGATGTACGACGTCCTGCGCTGCATGCCGACGATCCCGGGCGCGGTCGGGGCGTTCCGCAGGTCCGCCCTCCAGCGCGTGGGCGGCATGAGCGACGACACGCTCGCCGAGGACACCGACATCACGATGGCCCTCCACCGCGACGGCTGGCGGGTCGTCTACGCCGAGAACGCGCGCGCGTGGACCGAGGCCCCCGAGTCCGTGCAGCAGCTGTGGTCCCAGCGCTACCGCTGGTCGTACGGCACCATGCAGGCGATCTGGAAGCACCGCCGGGCCCTGGTGGACCGGGGTCCGTCGGGCCGCTTCGGCCGGGTGGGCCTGCCGCTGGTCTCCCTGTTCATGGTGCTGGCCCCGCTCCTGGCGCCGCTGATCGACGTGTTCCTGCTCTACGGCGTGGTCTTCGGCCCGACCCAGAAGACGATCGTCGCCTGGCTGGGCGTCCTCGCCATCCAGGCGTTCTGCGCGGCCTACGCGTTCCGCCTGGACAAGGAGCGCATGACCCACCTGATCTCGCTGCCCCTGCAGCAGATCCTCTACCGCCAGCTCATGTACGTCGTGCTGCTCCAGTCCTGGATCACGGCGCTCACCGGCGGCCGGCTGCGCTGGCAGAAGCTCCGGCGCACGGGTGTCGTCGAGGCCCCCGGCGGGCCGGTGCCGACCCAGCGCAGACGCCAGAGCAGCAGTGATCGGAGGCCCGTGGCATGACCCACGGATACACGACCGGAACGCCCGAGTCGACGCCGTCGTACGGCTTCCCGCAGCAGCGGACCGCGGAGCCCGCTCCGGCTGCCCAGGGCGCCCCGGCCGCGCAGGGCGCTCCGGCGCCCGCTCCGGCGCCCGCGCCGAAGAAGCCGGGCCGTGACCGCTACCTGGACCTGTTGCGCTCGATCGCGCTGGTCCGCGTGGTCGTCTACCACCTGTTCGGCTGGGCCTGGCTGACGGTCCTGTTCCCCTCCATGGGCGTGATGTTCGCGCTCGCGGGCTCGCTGATGGCGCGTTCCCTGAACCGCCCCGCGGCCGGTGTGATCAAGAGCAGGGTGCGCAGGCTGCTGCCGCCCCTGTGGGCGTTCAGCGTCGTCGCGCTGACCCTGATGTTGGCGGGCGGCTGGAACCCGGTGAAGGACCCGGACAACGGCGGCACCTGGGGCCTGATCAAGCTCGTCGACTACGTGATCCCGTTCGGCGCACCGCCGTTCCCCTGGCACATCGGCTCCAAGTCGGGTCTGCTGGAGGACACCTGGGCGGTGCAGGCGGCCGGCCCGCTCTGGTACCTGCGCGCCTACCTCGTGTTCGTGGTGGCCTCGCCCCTGCTGCTCCGGGCGTTCCGCCGCTTCCCCTGGCCGACCGTGTTCGCCCCGCTGGTGCTGACGGCGATCGTCGGCACGGGCATCGTCACGATCCCCGGCGAGACCGGCAACGCGGTCACGGACTTCGCCGTCTACGGCGGCTGCTGGGTCCTGGGCTTCGCCCACCACGACGGTCTGCTGGCGAAGATCCCCCGCTATGTCGCGGTCTCCGTCTCGGCGCTGCTGATGGCCTTCGGACTGTGGTGGGCCTCCGGCCACCTGGGCCCCGACGGCTGGGACCTCAACGACATCCCGCTCGCCCAGGCCCTGTGGTCGTTCGGGTTCGTGGTGATCCTCCTGCAGTACTCCCCGTCCTGGCAGGAACTGCCCGGCCGGCTGGCCCGCTGGGACAAGCTGGTCACGCTCTCCAACAACCGTGCCGTCACGATCTACCTGTGGCACAACATGCTGATCATGGCCACGGTGCCGATCATCGACCAGGCCTACAACCTGCCGTTCATGCAGAGCGACCGGGCGGTGGCGGCCCTCGACACCACCTACATGATCTGGATGTTCTTCCTGGTCTGGCCGCTGATCGGCCTGACCGTCCTGGCCTTCGGCTGGATCGAGGACATCGCGGCCAAGCGCGGCCCGCGCCTGTGGCCGAACGGGGCGAAGCGGGGCGGGGGCCGGCGCAAGGCGGCCTGACCGGCAATCCCACGGCGCGAGCGCGGTCCTCACCGGCCGCGCTCCGCCCGCGTGAGAGCAACGTTCCCGTCCCTTCACCCGTCGCCACAGGCAGGAAACGCGCCTTCCCTACCTTCGGGACCAGCCAGTCACCGGCATCCGGCCCCGAAGCACCGTGGAGGCGTCATGACAGCCCCGAGCACAGCCCCCGTCGCGAGCAGGAGGGGCCGCTGGATCGAGCACTGGGATCCGGAGGACGAGGCCTTCTGGAAGGAGCGGGGCGAGAGGACCGCCCGGCGGAACCTGTTCTTCTCCGTCCTCTGCGAGCACATCGGGTTCTCGGTCTGGACGATGTGGTCCGTGCTGGTGCTGTTCATGGGCCCGGAGTACGGGCTGAGCCCGGCCGACAAGTTCCTGCTGACCTCGGTGGTCACCCTGGTCGGTGCCGTCGTCCGGGTGCCGTACACCTTCGCCGTGGCGCTCTTCGGCGGCCGGAACTGGACCGTCGTCTCGGCGGCCCTGCTGCTCGTGCCCACCGTCGCCGCGTTCGCGGTGATGGAACCGGGGACCTCCTTCACCACGTTTCTGCTCGTGGGGCTGCTGGCCGGCATCGGCGGCGGCAACTTCGCCTCCTCCATGACCAACATCAACGCCTTCTTCCCGCTGCGGAAGAAAGGGTGGGCGCTCGGTCTCAACGCGGGCGGCGGCAACATCGGCGTGCCCGTCGTCCAGCTCGTCGCGCTCGCCGTCATCGGCGCGAGCGGCGGCCCGCGTGTCCTGCTCGGGATCTACATCCCGCTGATCGTCGTCGCGGCCGTCCTCGCCGCGCTGTTCATGGACAACCTGGCATCCGTGCGCAACGACACCGGCGCGGCCCGGGACGCCGCACGGGACGCCCACACGTGGATCATGGCCTTCCTCTACGTCGGGACGTTCGGGTCCTTCATCGGGTACAGCTTCGCCTTCGGGCAGGTGCTGACGAACCAGTTCGGGCGCACCCCGCTGCAGGCCGCCTACCTCACCTTCATCGGCCCGCTGCTCGGCTCCCTCGTCCGGCCCGTGGGCGGCCGGCTCGCCGACCGGTTCGGCGGTGCCCGGATCACCCTGTGGAACTATGTCGGCATGGCCGCCGCCACCGCCGTCCTCCTCGTCGCCGGCATGCAGAAGTCGCTGGCGGTGTTCGTGCCCGTCTTCGTCGTCCTGTTCGTGCTCAGCGGGCTCGGCAACGGGTCGACGTACAAGATGATCCCCGGCATCTTCCAGGCCAAGGCCCTCGCCCGGGGGCTGACGGGCGAGGAGGCCGCCGGTCATGCGCGACGGCTGTCGGGTGCCGCGATGGGGCTCATCGGGGCGGTGGGCGCGCTGGGCGGCGTCGGCATCAACCTCGCCTTCCGGCAGTCCTTCCTGTCCTACGGCTCCGGCACCGGCGCGTTCGCCGCGTTCCTCGCCTTCTACGGCGCCTGCTTCGCGGTCACCTGGGCCGTATACCTTCGCCGCCCGGCCGGGCGGGTTCCGGCCACGCCGGCCGCATCGGAGACGAAGGACCAGCTCAGCTATGCCGAGGTGTGACGTAACACCGGTGACATCGAGTCGAACCGAGCCTGTCACGAGCTGTTGACAGGCTCGCTCGGCGTGCCGGTCAGCTAGGAGAACCATGGACGACGAAGAGCAGCAGCACGGTCCCCTCGCGGGATTCAGCGTGGGGGTCACCGCGGCACGCCGGGCCGACGAACTGGGCGCCCTGCTCCAGCGGCGCGGTGCCGTCGTGCTGCACGCGCCCGCCCTGCGGATCGTGCCGCTCGCCGACGACGGTGAACTCCTCGCCGCCACCAAGGACATCCTCGACCAGGTGCCGGACGTCGTCGTGGCCACCACCGCGATCGGCTTCCGCGGCTGGGTCGAGGCCGCCGACGGCTGGGGGCTCGGCGAGGAGCTGCTCGGCCGGCTGCGGGGGGCCGAGCTGCTGGCCCGCGGCCCCAAGGTCAAGGGGGCGATCCGGGCGGCCGGGCTGACGGAGGAGTGGTCGCCGTCGTCGGAGTCCATGGCCGAGGTGCTCGACCGGCTCCTGGACGAGGGTGTCGACGGGCGCCGCGTCGCCGTGCAGCTGCACGGCGAGCCGCTGCCCGGGTTCGTGGAGGCGCTCCGGGCCGGGGGAGCGGAGGTCGTGCCGGTGCCGGTGTACCGCTGGCTGCCGCCGGAGGACGTCGGCCCGCTCGACCGGCTGCTGGACGCGGCCGTCTCCCGCGGACTCGACGCCCTCACCTTCACCAGCGCGCCGGCCGCGGTCTCCCTGCTCACGCGGGCGGAGGAGCGGGGCCTGACCGGTGAACTGCTCGCGGCCCTCGGCCACGACGTGCTGGCGGCCTGCGTCGGCCCGGTCACGGCCGTGCCCCTCCAGGCGCGCGGGGTGGACACCGTACAGCCGGAGCGGTTCCGGCTCGGGCCGCTCGTGCAGCTGCTGTGCCAGGAACTGCCGGCCCGGGCGCGGGCGTTGCCGGTCGCCGGGCACCGGGTGGAGATCCGGGGGCACGCGGTGCTGGTGGACGCGGAGCTGAAGCCGGTGCCGCCGGCCGGGATGTCCCTGCTGCGGACGCTGGCCCGGCGGCCGGGCTGGGTGGTGCCACGGGCGGAGCTGCTGCGGGCGCTGCCCGGCGCCGGGCGCGACGAGCACGCGGTGGAGACCGCCATGGCCCGGCTCCGTGGCGCCCTGGGGACGCCGAAGCTGATCCAGACCGTGGTCAAGCGCGGGTACCGGCTGGCGCTGGACCCGGCCGCGGACGCGAAGTACGCGGACGACTAGCGCGGAGCACGCGGACGACCAGGGGGATTCGCTCGGATCCGGCCGGAACGGGCCGCGGTGTCCGGTGCGGGGCGCCGGCCGGGGGAGTGCCGTGCCCGGCGCCGCGGACCGGGGCCGATCCGAACGACAGGCCCTAGCGGGCCGCCCGCGGCCCGTCGGCCGGGGCGGCCGCGCCCGTCCGCAGCAGCGCCCGGGCCAGGCAGCCCAGCGCCACCGTCGACAGCACCGCCCGGACGACGTTCCACGCCACCCACGGGCCCTCGAAGTGCTCCCTGAGCGGGGCCGGGGTGCCCCCGCCCGCCAGCGCGTCGTTCAGCGGGATGCTGAACGCCACGGTGACGAGGAACGCCAGCGTGTACGCCACCAGGGCCGCCCCCGCCCAGCGGCCGCCCGCCGAGCCGCGCAGCTGCCACGCCGAGACCGCCGTCAGCACCAGCGCCCCCATGAAGCTCAGGAAGAACACCGGGTTCTGGATCACGTCGTTGATGTCGCGCATGACCGCGACGTACGTCCGGTCGTCCGCGCGGGCCAGCGCGGGCATCACCGCGCAGGCGAAGGCGTAGAAGACCCCGGCGATCAGCCCCATGGCGACGGTGGCGGCGCCCAGGACGGTCCGGCCGGCCCGTGCCGGCCGCGGTGTTTCCCTCGGATGCGTCATGTCCTCCAGCCAACCCGCACGGCCCCGCCGGGGACATGGCCGAGGCGCGCACCCGCATACGCGGGCGTCCAGCCACGCCGGCGCCCGTCCGCCGTACCGGCGGCGGTACGAGGGGTTCCTCAGACGTGCCCGGGCGGGCACTGTGAGAGGTGCGACGGAACGGTTCCCCCTGTCCTAGGCGGTGACAGGCACATGGCACTGGGTACGGCCACGCCCCCGAACGAGCCGCGGTTCGACGCCGGGCGGATCTGTCTGGATCTCCTCGCGACCGCGCACCCGGCCGAACGGCTGGACGCCGTCGGTCCGTTGCGCGCCTGGATCACCGGCGCCGCACTGGTGCCGCCGGGCACACCGCTGGGCCACGCCGACGCCTCCTGGCTGGTGGGCTTCAGGGAACTGCGCGGACAGGTCGGGCAGTTGGTGCGCACCCCGCAGACGGCCGACCCGCGGACGTACGAACGCGCGCTCGCCCGGGTCAACGAGACCGCCCGCGCCGCGCCGCCCGCCCCGCGCGCGGTGCGCGGCGCCGACGGCACGCTGGTCCGGGAGCTGGCCGGTCCGCCGGAGTGCGCGGCCCTGCTCGCGGTGGTCGCCCGGGACGCGGTCGAGCTGCTCACCGACCCCGTCGCGCGGGCCGCCGTGCGCGAGTGCGAGGGCGACAACTGCCCGCTCGTGTACCTGGACACCTCCCGCGGGCGGCGCCGGCGCTGGTGCTCCAGCGAGGTCTGCGGCAACCGCGAGCGGGTCGCCCGGCACCGGCGCCGGGCGGCGCTCGCCCGCGCCTGAGGGGCCCCGCGGGGCCCATATCGCAAGTGATTTCGGTTACACCGCGTTTTTGTTGGTGTCTACACGGGTAGTTCGCAGGGCCTCCGGCGATGTGTCGGAAATGTAAAGATCACGCGGTGGGAATGTGCACCCATGTCCCCCTCGTCACGTCACCGCAGAGAAATCTGTCACTCCGGTTTGAACGCCTGGCCCCTTCCTTCCGTACGGGTGGGCGAGCGACCGACTGGGGGAACCCCCGGACACCGGAGGTGGGCGTGCGCAAGGATGCGGCCGTGGCCAATGAACGTGGATCGAGGGCCCGACATCGCATGTCCTCAATGCCCTCGGAACCTGACGAGGAGCTGATGCGTGCCCTGTACCGGGAGCACGCCGGACCTCTGCTCGCGTATGTCCTCCGGCTGGTCGCCGGTGATCGGCAGCGCGCCGAGGACGTCGTACAGGAAACGCTCATCCGTGCCTGGAAGAACGCCGGTCAGCTCAATCGGGCGACCGGATCGGTACGCCCCTGGCTGGTGACGGTCGCGCGCCGCATCGTCATCGACGGCCACCGCAGCCGGCAGGCCCGGCCGCAGGAGGTCGATCCGTCGCCGCTGGAGGTCATCCCCGCGGAGGACGAGATCGACAAGGCGCTGTGGCTGATGACGCTGTCGGACGCGCTCGACGACCTGACCCCGGCCCACCGGGAGGTCCTCGTCGAGACGTACTTCAAGGGGCGTACCGTCAACGAGGCGGCCGAGACGCTGGGCATTCCGAGTGGCACCGTCCGCTCCCGGGTGTTCTACGCCCTGCGGTCGATGAAGCTGGCACTGGAGGAGCGGGGGGTGACGGCGTGATGAGCAGCGGATACGGGGGAATGCAAGGATTCGGACCGGGTGGTCCGGGTATTTCTGGACCCATGAACCCCGGCCAGGGATCTTCGGTGCCGAGCGAGCACGAGACCGTCGGTGCCTACGCCCTCGGGATTCTCGACGACGCCGAGGCAACCGCTTTCGAGACCCATCTCGCCGGCTGCGAGTGGTGCGCCCAGCAGCTGGACGAACTGGCGGGGATGGAGCCGATGCTGGCCGCGCTCGCGGACCTGCCGGGCTCCGGCAGCACCCCGGCGATCGGCGAGTCGCTGTCGGCGAAGCCCAGCCCCCGGCTGGTGGAGAAGCTGGTCGACGAGGTCTCCGAGCACCGCGCCCAGAAGCGCCGGCGCAGCTTCTACATGATCGCGGCGGCGGCCGCGCTGATCATCGCCGGCCCGCTCGCCGCGGTGGCGGTGAACAGCGGCTCGGACAGCGGTGGGCAGGTCACCGCCTCCCCGGCCCAGGACCAGTTCCGGACCATGACCGACAAGGCGTCGGGCACCGACCCGTCGACCCACGTCAGCGCCACCGTCGGCATGGCGCAGAAGGCCTGGGGCACCCAGGCGGTCCTGGAGCTGAAGAACGTCAAGGGCCCGCTCAAGTGCTCCCTGGTCCTGGTCGCGAAGAACGGCCAGCGCGTCACCATGTCGTCGTGGTCCGTGCCGAACTGGGGCTACGGCATCCAGGACGGCAAGACACCGGAGTCCAAGAAGCCCCTCTACATCGGCGGAGCCGCGGCCTTCCAGCCGAACGAGATCGACCACTTCGAGGTCGTCACCTTCGAGGGCAAGAAGCTCGTCCAGGTGGACGCGTAGACGGCGTAGCTTTGTCGGGTCCCCTTCGCGTACGGTTGACGGCTGCCCAGCACGTCAGAAGGGGGCCCGGTGGCCGCTCAGGTTCAGCAGTCCGCGGTCGACCCGGTACACGGCGAAGACTCCGTCCGTGACCGGGAGATCAGCGTCGAACAGGAACACCTGGACCGGGTGTACCAGCGGCTCGAGGAGAAGATCCACGAAGCCGAGTTCCTGATGCACGACGCGGCCAAGCGGGGCCAGGTGGGCACCCCGGGCGCGCTGGCCGAGCGGGACGCGCAGGTCTTCCGGGCCGGCATCCACCTGAACCGGCTCAACAACGAGTTCGAGGACTTCCTCTTCGGCCGTATCGACCTGCTGCTCGGCAAGGACGGCAAGAAGGGCCCCGACGGCGCGTACACGGCGGTGGAGCCGGCCGAGGGCGCCGTGCGGCCGGACAACACCGCCGACATCGCCGAGACCCTGCACATCGGCCGCATCGGCGTCCTCGACCAGGACTACTCCCCGCTGGTCATCGACTGGCGGGCGCCCGCGGCCGCACCCTTCTACCGGGCCACGCCCGTCGACCCCGGCCGGGTCGTCAGGCGCCGGGTCATCCGCTCCAAGGGCCGCCGGGTCCTCGGCGTCGAGGACGACCTGATGCGCCCCGAGCTGACCGCCAGCCTCGACGGCCGCATCCTGCCCGCGATCGGCGACGGCGCCCTCATGGCCGCCCTCGGACAGGCCCGCAGCCACACCATGCGGGACATCGTCTCGTCCATCCAGGCGGAGCAGGACCTGGTCATCCGCGCCCCCGCCGCCTCCGTCACCTACGTGGAGGGCGGCCCCGGCACCGGCAAGACCGCAGTCGCCCTGCACCGCGCGGCCTACCTGCTCTACCAGGACCGCAGACGCTACGCGGGGGGCATCCTGATCGTCTCCCCGACCCCGCTGCTCGTCGCCTACACCGAGGGCGTGCTGCCCTCGCTCGGCGAGGAGGGCCAGGTCGCGATCCGCGCGATCGGCTCCCTGGTCGACGGCGCGGAGGCCACCCTCTACGACTCCCCGTCCGTGGCCCGCGCCAAGGGCTCGTACCGGATGCTGAAGGTGCTGCGGAAGGCGGCCCGCGGCGCCCTGGAACTGGGCCCCGGCGGTGGCGCGCCCGCCGGGCAGCTCGCCCTCGACGACGACATCGAGGCCGACGCCGCGCCCGCGAGCGGCCCGCCGGCCCGGCTGCGGGTGGTCGCCTTCAACCGCCGCCTCGAACTGGAGGCCGGTGAGCTGGAACGCATCCGCCGCAACGCCCTCGGCGGCACCGCGCCGGTCAACCTGCTCCGCCCGCGCGCCCGCAAGCTGCTGCTGGACGCCCTGTGGGCGAGATCCGGCGCCGCGGGCCGGCACACCGACCCGGAGCTCGCCGCCGAACTGCGCTCCTCCTTCGACGAGGACGTCGCGAGCGAGGACCCCTTCATCGCGTTCCTCGACGCCTGGTGGCCCGAGCTGACCCCCAAGGCGGTGCTCGCCGCCATGGCGGACGAGAAGCGCCTCGGCCGCTGGGCCCGCCGCATCCTCAACCCCGGCGAGGTCCGCAAGGTCGCCCGCGCCCTGAAGCGGGACGGTCACTCGGTGCACGACATCGCCATGCTGGACGAGTTGCAGGCGATCCTCGGCGCCCCGGCCCGCCCCCGCAAGAAGCGCGAATTCGACCCGTTGGACCAGCTCACCGGCCTGGAGGAGCTGATGCCGGTGCGCGAGGAGTCGCAGCGGGAGCGCGCCGAGCGCCTCGCGCAGGAGCGCACCGAGTACGCGCACGTCATCGTGGACGAGGCGCAGGACCTCACCCCGATGCAGTGGCGCATGGTCGGCCGCCGCGGGCGGCACGCCACCTGGACGGTCGTCGGCGACCCGGCCCAGTCCTCCTGGTCCGACCCGGACGAGGCGGCCGAGGCCCGCGACGAGGCCCTCGGCACCCGCCCCCGGCGCCGCTTCCAGCTCACTGTGAACTACCGCAACCCCGCCGAGATCGCCGAGCTGGCCGCGAGGGTCCTCGCGCTCGCCATGCCCGGCTCCGAGGCGCCGTCGGCCGTACGGTCCACCGGGGTCGAGCCGCGCTTCACCGTCGTGCGGGACTCCCTTCCGCGGACCGTGCGGGCCGAGGCCGAGCGGCTCCTCGCGGCCGTGGACGGCACGATCGGCGTGGTCGTCGCGATGAACCGGCGCGAGGAGGCCCGCCGCTGGCTGGCCGGGCTCGGCGACCGGGTCGTGGCGCTCGGCAGCCTGGAGGCCAAGGGCCTGGAGTACGACGCCACCGTCGTCGTCTCGCCCGCGGAGATCGCCGACGAGTCCCCGGCCGGGCTGCGCGTGCTGTACGTGGCGCTGACCCGGGCCACCCAGCAGCTGACGGTGGTGTCGGCGGAGCGGGACGAGCCGGACGAGGCCGGGGTGCCCGACCTGCTCAGGGACTGATTCCTGTGAACTCGGCGCAGAAGGAATGGCCCCGGGCATCCGTTTGTTAGCCTTGACGTGGCACCGGCCCGATCCAAGCCCCCGGGCCCAACCTTCGTCCCTCAGAGGGACCACTTGCCGCGAGGCGAGCATGGCGGGTCGGTGTCATTGAGCGTTCGAGAGGCCCACGTCCGATGTGACGTGGGCCTCTCCCTTTGTGTCCCGACCCCCTGGCACGGACTGATCGATTCTCGTATGGTGGAAGTCGTTTTCCGAAACCGGCCACCCCGTCGGAAGCCCTGTGTGAACAAAACGTCCGCAACCCAGGGCGACTACCGCGTACTGAGCGGTAGGTGCGACGATCGGACGGCACAATTCGCGACACGGTGAAAGCAGAGGAAGTCGGCCATGGCAACGGCGCCCAGCGTCTCCTACTCGATGACCATCCGGCTGGAGGTGCCCGCGAGCGGAACCGCCGTCTCGCAGCTCACCACCGCCGTGGAGTCCTCCGGAGGCTCGGTGACCGGCCTCGACGTCACCGCGTCCGGCCACGAGAAGCTCCGCATCGACGTCACCATCGCGGCCTCCTCGACCGCACACGCCGACGAGATCGTCGAGAAGCTCCGCGGCATCGAGGGCGTCACCCTGGGCAAGGTCTCCGACCGTACGTTCCTCATGCACCTCGGCGGCAAGATCGAGATGGCGTCGAAGCACCCCATCCGCAACCGTGACGACCTGTCCATGGTCTACACGCCGGGTGTCGCGCGCGTCTGCATGGCCATCGCCCAGAACCCCGAGGACGCCCGCCGCCTCACCATCAAGCGCAACTCCGTTGCGGTCGTGACGGACGGCTCCGCCGTGCTCGGCCTCGGCAACATCGGTCCCAAGGCCGCGCTGCCCGTCATGGAGGGCAAGGCGGCCCTCTTCAAGCGGTTCGCCGGCATCGACGCCTGGCCGATCTGCCTGGACACCCAGGACACCGACGCGATCGTGGAGATCGTCAAGGCGATCGCCCCCGGGTTCGCCGGCATCAACCTCGAGGACATCTCCGCCCCGCGCTGCTTCGAGATCGAGGCCCGGCTGCGCGAGGCCCTCGACATCCCCGTCTTCCACGACGACCAGCACGGCACGGCCATCGTCGTCCTCGCCGCCCTGACCAACGCCCTGCGGGTGACGGAGAAGGCCATCGAGAACATCCGGGTCGTGATGTCCGGTGCCGGCGCCGCCGGTACCGCCATCCTGAAGCTGCTCCTCGCGGCGGGCGTGAAGAACGCCGTCGTCGCCGACATCCACGGTGTGGTCCACGCCGACCGCGCCGACCTGGTGGACGCCCCGGCCGACTCGCCGCTGCGCTGGATCGCCGACAACACCAACCCCGAGGGCCTCACCGGCACCCTGAAGGAGGCCGTGCGCGGCGCCGACGTCTTCATCGGCGTCTCCGCCCCGAACGTCCTCGACGGCGACGACGTGGCCGCCATGGCCGACGGCGCCATCGTGTTCGCGCTCGCGAACCCCGACCCGGAGGTGGAACCCGCGATCGCCCGCCAGACGGCGGCCGTCGTGGCCACCGGCCGCTCCGACTTCCCGAACCAGATCAACAACGTGCTGGTCTTCCCGGGTGTCTTCCGCGGCCTGCTGGACGCCCAGTCCCGCACCGTCAACACGGAGATGATGCTCGCCGCCGCCAAGGCCCTCGCCGACGTGGTCACCGAGGACGAGCTGAACCCCAACTACATCGTCCCGAGCGTCTTCAACGACAAGGTCGCGGGCGCCGTGGCCGGTGCGGTCCGCGAGGCCGCGAAGGCGGCCGGAGCGACGGTCTGACCACGTCGTGCCGTACTGTGCAGGGGCTGTGAGGATCACCACGGCGGCCCCCGCACCGGCGCGTCGTGGAACCTCTCGATGCCGGGCGCACTCTAGGGTGACGGCCGAGCAGGCGCTTTTCGTGTGACTCCCCAGGGTGTTCTCACGACTCCTACGGGTGCCGGATTGGCTTTCGCGCCGCTGGTAGGGGCAGGATGCGTCCCTGGGCGCGAGCGCATCGGCATCGCAGTGCCTCGGGCGGCTCCGCCGCGTGGCACACCCCAACGGCAAGAAAACACGGGAGTAACAACATGAACCGCAGTGAGCTGGTGGCCGCGCTGGCCGACCGTGCCGAGGTGACCCGCAAGGACGCCGACGCCGTGCTGGCCGCGTTCGCCGAGACCGTCGGCGAGATCGTCGCCAAGGGCGACGAGAAGGTCACCATCCCCGGCTTCCTGACCTTCGAGCGCACCCATCGTGCCGCTCGTACCGCGCGCAACCCGCAGACCGGCGAGCCCATCAACATCCCCGCCGGCTACAGCGTCAAGGTCACCGCGGGCTCCAAGCTCAAGGAAGCCGCCAAGGGCAAGTAAGCGCAAGCGTTCCGCTGTGGCCGCGGTCCCGGCCGAGCGCCGCGGGGCGGCTGCGGACCGGCTGAGGCCGGTCGCGCAGTTCCCCGCGCCCCCACGGGCGCACCACAGCCGAAGACGCCGAAAAGGGCGGCCCCTCCCGTCGAGGAGGGGCCGCCCTTTGCCGTTGCGCGGTGCGAACGCCTAGCCGAGCGCCTTGCCCGGCAGTTCCACCTTCGCGCCGAGCTCCATGAGCTTCTCCATGAAGTTCTCGTAGCCCCGGTTGATCAGCTCGATGCCGTGGACGCGCGAGGTGCCCTCGGCCGCGAGGGCCGCGATGAGGTACGAGAAGCCGCCGCGCAGGTCGGGGATGACCAGGTCGGAGCCCTGGAGCCGGGTCGGTCCGGAGACGACCGCGGAGTGCAGGAAGTTGCGCTGGCCGAAGCGGCAGTCGGAGCCGCCGAGGCACTCGCGGTACAGCTGGATGTGGGCGCCCATCTGGTTCAGGGCGGAGGTGAAGCCCAGCCGGGACTCGTACACCGTCTCGTGGATGATGGACAGGCCCGTGGCCTGCGTCAGGGCCACCACCAGCGGCTGCTGCCAGTCGGTCTGGAAGCCGGGGTGCACGTCCGTCTCCAGCGCGATGGACTTCAGCTGGCCGCCCGGGTGCCAGAAGCGGATGCCCTCGTCGTCGATCTCGAAGGCACCGCCCACCTTCCGGTAGGTGTTCAGGAACGTCATCATCGAGCGCTGCTGGGCGCCGCGGACGTAGATGTTGCCGTTGGTCGCGAGAGCCGCCGACGCCCAGGACGCGGCCTCCAGCCGGTCCGACAGGGCGCGGTGGGTGTAGCCGCCGAGCTTGTCCACACCGGTGATGCGGATCGTGCGGTCGGTGTCCATCGCGATGATCGCGCCCATCTTCTGCAGTACGCAGATGAGGTCCTCGATCTCCGGCTCGACGGCCGCGTTGGACAGCTCGGTCACGCCCTCGGCCAGGACGGCCGTCAGCAGCACCTGCTCGGTCGCGCCGACGGACGGGTAGGGCAGCCGGATCTTCGTGCCGCGCAGCCGCTGCGGGGCCTCCAGGTACTGGCCGTCCGCCCGCTTCTCGATCGTCGCGCCGAACTGGCGCAGCACGTCGAAGTGGAAGTCGATGGGCCGGCCGCCGATGTCGCAGCCGCCGAGGCCGGGGATGAAGGCGTGGCCGAGGCGGTGCAGCAGCGGGCCGCAGAACAGGATCGGGATCCGGCTGGAACCCGCGTGGGCATCGATGTCAGCCACGTTGGCGCTCTCGACGTGCGTCGGGTCGAGCACCAGCTCGCCGGGTTCCTCGCCCGGACGGACCGTCACGCCGTGCAGCTGGAGCAGGCCGCGCACGACCCGCACGTCACGGATGTCGGGAACGTTGCGCAGCCGGCTCGGCTCGCTGCCCAGCAGGGCGGCGACCATGGCCTTCGGTACGAGGTTCTTCGCACCGCGGACACGGATCTCGCCCTCCAGCGGGGTTCCGCCGTGGACAAGCAGGACATCGTCGTTGACGGTCATGAATCTCGCGTTCCGATGAGTTGGGCAGGGGCCGGCCGATCACTGTGCGCAGAGGCCGGGAAGACAGGGTAATCGCCGATTACCCCCCGTCCGTAAGCCCAAGGGCGGCCCAGTCGCGTCATAGCTGTGTCACAACACGAACCGTTCCCAAGCGGACACATGGGGTCACCGGCGCGTCGGCGTACGCCGGGACCGCGTCCGCACGCCCTGAGCTGCCTTCACTCCCACGACCCCGATTGGCTCCCCACGCCAGGGGAAGATGCGGGATCATGTCTGGCATGACCGAGGTGTCCTCGCTCACAGGGCGGCTGCTCGTGGCCACGCCGGCCCTGGCGGACCCGAACTTCGACCGCGCGGTCGTGCTGCTTCTCGACCACGACGAGGAGGGCTCCCTCGGTGTCGTCCTGAACCGTCCCACCCCGGTGGACGTCGGCGACATCCTGGAGGGCTGGGCGGACCTGGCGGGCGAGCCGGGAGTGGTCTTCCAGGGCGGCCCGGTCTCGCTGGACTCGGCGCTCGGTGTCGCGGTCATTCCGGGCGGCGCGGGCGGCGACCGCACGCCCCTCGGCTGGCGCCGGGTGTACGGCGCCATCGGCCTGGTCGACCTGGAGGCCCCGCCGGAGCTGCTCGCCTCGGCCCTGGGCTCCCTGCGGATCTTCGCCGGATACGCCGGCTGGGGGCCCGGTCAGCTGGAGGACGAACTGGTCGAGGGCGCCTGGTACGTGGTCGAGTCCGAGCCGGGCGACGTCTCCTCGCCGGCCCCCGAGAGGCTGTGGCGCGAGGTGCTGCGCCGCCAGCGCAACGAGCTGGCGATGGTGGCCACGTATCCGGACGACCCTTCGCTCAACTGATGCGTGCGAGCTTTCAGTACCCTGGGCGGTATGAGCACTCTTGAGCCCGAGCGCGGGACTGGTACGGGGACCCTCGTAGAACCGACGCCGCAGGTGTCCCACGGCGACGGCGACCACGAGCGCTTCGCCCACTACGTCCAGAAGGACAAGATCATGGCGAGCGCCCTCGACGGGACCCCCGTCGTGGCGCTCTGCGGCAAGGTCTGGGTACCGGGCCGCGACCCGAAGAAGTACCCCGTGTGCCCCATGTGCAAGGAGATCTACGAGTCCATGGGCAGTGGCGGCGACGACAAGGGCAAGGGCAAGGGCAAGGGCGGCGACAAGTAGTCCCGCCGCCCGCCCGAGGTCTCCGCGGGCCCCCGGGGCGCGTTCGCGCGCGCCCCGGGGGCCTTCGCGTTTTCCGGTCCCCAGTGGTGGAGACCTCTTGTCGGTGGGTTCCCGTAGTCCCTAGCCTCCAAGGTGTTGTGCACGGTGAAACATCCATTGCGCATGCTGCAACGGCACGTGGTCATGTGCCGGCCCGCGACGCCTGGTGCCGGGGCCGGACGGAGCGGTGAAGGACGGACATGGTGGATGCGATTCCCTACGAGCTCTTCCACGGCTTCGACGTGGGGCTCGTCCCGGCGCCCGGCCGCCTCTCCGCCTCGCTGCCCGGCGGCGGCCGGGGGTGTGTCATCGACGCGGGGACCGGGATCGAGGCGACCGCCGGCACCGAGCGGGTCGCGCGGTGGCTGCGCACGACCGTCGGCGCGGCGACCGGATGTCCGCTGGCTCCGCACGCCGGCGAGGGCACTCGCGTGCGGCTGCGGATCGCCCCCGCCCTGGCCGCGGAACTCGGCAGCCACGAGGCGTACCGGATGACGGTCGACGGCCACGGCGTCGCCATCGACGGAGCCGGTGAGGCGGGGGTGTTCTGGGGGTCCCAGACCTTCCGTCAACTGCTCGGCCCCGACGCCTTCCGCCGGGCGCCGGTCTCGGCGCGGGACGCCTGGGAGCTCCCTGCCGTCACCGTCGAGGACGCCCCCCGTTTCCGTTGGCGCGGGCTCCTCCTCGACGTGGCCCGGCACTTCATGCCCAAGGAAGGCGTGCTGCGCTACCTGGACCTGATGGCCGCCCACAAACTCAACGTCCTCCACTTCCATCTGACGGACGACCAGGGCTGGCGCATCGAGATCAAGCGCCGTCCTAAGCTCACCGAGACCGGCTCCTGGCGCGCGCGGACGAAATTCGGTCACCGCGCCTCACCCCTGTGGGAGGAGAAGCCGCACGGGGGTTACTACACCCAGGACGACATCCGGGAGATCGTCGCCTATGCCGCGGAGCGGCACATCACCGTCGTCCCGGAGATCGACGTACCGGGCCATTCGCAGGCCGCCATCGCCGCGTACCCGGAACTCGGCAACACCGACGTCGTCGACACCGCCGCCCTCACCGTCTGGGACGACTGGGGCATCTCCTCGAACGTCCTGGCCCCCGCCGACACCACACTGCGTTTCTACGAGGGGGTGTTCGAGGAGATCCTGGAAATGTTCCCGTCGGAGTTCGTCCATGTCGGCGGCGACGAGTGCCGCAAGGAGCAGTGGAGCGCCTCACCGGCCGCCAGGACCCGCATGGCGGAACTCGGCCTGGCCGACGAGGAGGAGCTCCAGTCCTGGTTCATCGGGCACTTCGACGCGTGGCTGTCCGCGCGCGGACGCCGCCTCATCGGCTGGGACGAGATCCTGGAAGGCGGCCTCGCGAAGAACGCGGCCGTGTCCTCCTGGCGGGGCTACGCGGGCGGTGTCGCCGCCGCCCGCGCCGGTCACGACGTCGTCATGTGCCCCGAGCAGTACGTGTACCTGGACTACCGTCAGGCCCCGGGCGAGGACGAGCCGGTGCCCATCGCCTACGTGCGCACCCTGGAGGACGTCTACCGGTTCGAACCCGTTCCCGCCGGGCTGACCGAGGAGGAGGCCGGACGCGTCCTCGGCACCCAGGCGAACGTCTGGACCGAGGTGATGGAGGACAGTGCGCGCGTGGACTACCAGACCTTCCCGCGCCTCGCGGCCTTCGCCGAGGTGGCCTGGCGGTCGCTGCCCGCCCCGGCGGAACGGGACTTCGCGGACTTCGAACGCCGGATGACCTCCCACTACCGGCGACTTGACGCCCTCGGGGTCGCCTACCGGCCGCCGACCGGGCCGCTGCCGTGGCAGCGGCGCCCCGGTGTGCTCGGCCGTCCCCTCGAGGGGCGGCCCCCGAACACGTAAGGGAAAAAGAGCTCAAGCGTCACCGAAGAGAGGCAATCCGCCCGCACCGGTGATGCCGTGCGAAAACGGACCATCTCCTCGATGAGGTGGGCGAATGCCTCCTAGCGGACCCCCGCGTTCGGGCCTCGCGAAGATGTGCCAGAGTTGCCACGTCCGCCCTGTGAGCACGTACCGTACGGCCACACAGGTGGGACCAGGTGGGGCATCGGGAAGGGGCAGCCGGTTTGACCACGCACGCACCGCAGGCGGCGCAGGCCGTCACGCTGCCCACGACGCTGGACGAGGCCGTGGCGGCCCTCACCGCCATGCCCGCCGCGGTCCCCGTCGCGGGCGGCACGGATCTGATGGCCGCCGTCAACTCCGGACAGCTCAGGCCCGCCGCCCTGGTGGGCCTCGGCCGGATCAGCGAGATCCGCGGCTGGCAGTACCAGGACGGCCACGCGCTGCTCGGCGCGGGACTCACGCACGCGCGCATGGGCCGCCCCGACTTCGCGGCCCTGATCCCGGCGCTCGCCGCCGCCGCGCGCGCCGCCGGCCCGCCGCACATCCGCAACGCGGGCACCCTGGGCGGCAACATCGCCTCGGCCGCCCCCACCGGGGACGCGCTGCCCGTGCTGGCCGCCCTGGAGGCGACGCTGATCATCGCGGGCCCGGGCGGAGCCCGCCGGGAGATCCCGGTGTCGCACCTGCTGGCCGGCGTGGAGATGCTGCAGGGCGGCGAACTCATCGGCTACGTGCGCGTGCCGCTGCTGCACGCCCCGCAGGTCTTCCTGAAGGCGACCGGCCGCACCGGACCGGGCCGCGCGGTCGCCTCCGTGGCCGTCGTCCTCGACCCCGCCCGGCGCGGTGTGCGCTGCGCGGTCGGGGCCATAGCGCCGATGCCGCTCAGGCCGCTGGAGGCCGAGGAGTGGGTCGCGCGCCTCATCGACTGGGACAACGACCGCGCGCTCGTCCCCGAGGCGCTGAACGCCTTCGGGGAGTACGTCGCCGCGGCCTGCATCCCCGACCCGGCCCCCGAGCCCGACGGCTCGGTGGCACCGCTTCCGCCCGCCGTACTGCACCTGCGGCGCACCGTCGCCGCGCTGGCCCGACGAGCACTGGGGAGGGCACTGTCGTGACCGACGACCAGCACGGAGAGGGCACGTCCCAGGGCGGCGGACGCTGGAACCCGCTGCCCCAGGGCGACTACGACGACGGCGCCACCGCCTTCGTCAAGCTCCCCGAGGGCGGCATCGAGGCCCTGCTGTCCGGCGACAGCCCGCTGGCGGCACCCGGTCACGGCTATGTGCCGCCGCAGATAACGGTCGCCCCCGGGACCGGCGATCCCGCCGCCACCGGCGCCTGGGCGACGCCCGACGGCGGCGACCGGTGGCCCGACCCGAACGCCGCGGACCCGGCACAGGCCCCGGACCAGGACGACCGGTTCACCTACCGGCCGGCCGCCACCCAGCACTGGACCTTCGAGGAGCCCGCCCCGGCCGGCCCCGGGCACGACGTCACCGGACAGTGGTCCATCCCCGTCGCCGGCGGCGACATCCCGGACGAGTCCGGCGAGTTCACCACGTCCTCCCTGGTCGAGCAGTGGGGCGGCGGCGCGCCGGCCACCCTGCCCGGCGGCGCGCCCGCGCCCTGGGCGACGGACGGCGCGGGCACCGCCTGGGCGCAGCCCGGCCCGCAGGCCCCGGCCGAGCCCGACCACACCGGCGCCCACCCGGCGGGCCCCGCGCCCGCGACCGACGGATACGTCCCCGAGGTCCCGGCGGAGCGGTACGGCCTCGACCCGGCCGCCCGGCACCCCGGTCACCCCGGCACGGGCCGGGACGACCTGCCCGCCCAGGCCGCGCCTTCCGCCGGCCCGGGAGCGGACGCCCACGACACCGCGGAAGGCCCTGAACGCCCCGCTGACGGCCCGACAGGTCACGAGGGCCCCGGAGCCCCGGCCGATGCGCCGCAGGCCGCCACGGCGGCGGATGCGGCCGACGCCGTGGACGCCGACGCCGCGGACGTCCCCGACGCCCCTGAGGGGCTGGCCGATACGCCCGCCCCGGCCGAGGACGCGGACGGCACCGACTCTCCCGCGTCCCCCGGGGACGCCGCCGAGGACGCGGCCGCCGAGTCGCTCCCGCCGCACGACGACCACCCCCTCGCCTCCTACGTCCTGCGCGTCAACGGCGCCGACCGGCCCGTCACCGACGCCTGGATCGGCGAGTCCCTGCTGTACGTCCTGCGGGAACGGCTCGGCCTCGCGGGCGCCAAGGACGGCTGCTCGCAGGGCGAGTGCGGCGCCTGCAACGTGCAGGTCGACGGGCGCCTGGTGGCCTCCTGCCTGGTCCCGGCGGTCACCGCGGCCGGCAGCGAGGTGCGCACGGTCGAGGGCCTGGCCGCCGACGGCGGGCCCTCCGACGTGCAGCGCGCGCTCGCCCGGTGCGGTGCCGTGCAGTGCGGCTTCTGCGTGCCCGGCATGGCGATGACCGTGCACGACCTGCTGGAGGGCAACCCGGTGCCCACCGAGCTGGAGACCCGGCAGGCCCTGTGCGGCAACCTGTGCCGCTGCTCCGGCTACCGGGGCGTCCTGGACGCCGTCAAGGAGGTCGTCGCCGAACGCGAGGCCACGTACGCCGGCGCCGGGGCGGACCCCGACGAGGCGCGCATCCCGCACCAGGCGGGCCCCGGCTCCGGAGGCGTCCACCCGTCGGCGTTCGAGGCACCGGGCGCGTTCGACACCCCGCACACGGCCCCCGGCGGCTACGGCGACACCCAGGGCGGCTACGGCGACGGCCCGGACGGCTACGGCGACAGGCCGGACCCGTACGACGCGCCGGACCCGTACGACGCGCCGGACCCGTACGGCACGCAGGGCCCGCACGACCAGCACTACGGCCAGGACGGAGGCCAGGCGTGAGCAACGAAGCCGGCATCGCGACCACCGCTGCGGAACCCGCCCCCGCGCCCGATCCGTTGCCGCACGGCATCGGCGCCTCCCTGCCGCACGCCGACGCCCGCGCCAAGACCGAGGGCACCTTCCCCTACGCGGCCGACCTGTGGGCCGAGGGCCTGCTGTGGGCGGCCGTGCTGCGCTCCCCGCACGCGCACGCGCGCATCGTGTCCATCGACACCTCCCACGCGCGCGAGATGCCCGGCGTACGCGCCGTCGTCACCCACGAGGACGTGCCCGGCACCCCCCGCCACGGCCGGGGCGTCCCCGACCGGCCGGTGTTCGCCTCCGAGGTCGTACGGCACCACGGCGAGCCCATCGCGGCCGTCGCCGCCGACCACCCGGACACCGCGCGCATGGCAGCCGCGGCCGTCATCGTCGAGTACGAGGTGCTCGATCCGGTCACCGACCCCGAGCAGGCCTTCGAGGCCGAGCCGCTGCACCCCGACGGCAACCTGATCCGGCACATCCCGCTGCACCACGGCGACCCGGAGGCGATCGGCGAGGTCGTCGTCGAGGGCCTGTACCGCATCGGCCGCCAGGACCCCGCCCCCATCGGCGCCGAGGCCGGCCTCGCCGTGCCCCGCCCCGACGGCGGTGTCGAGCTGTACCTGGCCTCCACCGACCCGCACGCCGACCGCAACACGGCGGCCGCCTGCTACGGCCTGTCCCCCGATCAGGTGAAGATCGTCGTCACCGGCGTTCCCGGCGCCACCGCGGACCGCGAGGACCAGGGCTTCCAGCTCCCCCTCGGACTGCTCGCGCTCAGGACCGGCTGCCCGGTGAAGCTCACGGCGACCCGCGAGGAGTCCTTCCTCGGCCACGCCCACCGCCACCCCACCCTGCTCCGCTACCGCCACCACGCCGACGCCGAGGGCAGACTGGTCAAGGTCGAGGCGCAGATCCTGCTCGACGCGGGCGCGTACGCCGACACCTCCGCCGAGTCCCTGGCCGCCGCCGTCTCCTTCGCGTGCGGCCCGTACGTCGTCCCCAACGCCTTCATCGAGGGCTGGGCGGTCCGCACCAACAACCCGCCCTCCGGCCACGTCCGCGGCGAGGGCGCCATGCAGGTGTGCGCCGCCTACGAGGCCCAGATGGACAAGCTGGCGAAGAAGCTGGGCCTGGACCCGGCCGAACTGCGCCTGCAGAACGTCCTTGCCACCGGCGACGTGCTGCCGATCGGGCAGACCGTGAGCTGCCCGGCGCCGGTCGCCGAACTCCTCCAGGCGGTACGCGATTTCCCGCTGCCCGCCCTGCCGAAGGACACGCCCGAGGACGAGTGGCTGCTGCCCGGCGGGCCCGAGGGCGCGGGCGAGCCGGGCGCGGTGCGCCGGGGTGTCGGCTACGGCCTCGGCATGGTGCACATGCTCGGCGCGGAGGGCGCCGACGAGGTGTCCACGGCGACGGTCAAGGTGCACGACGGGATCGCGACCGTGCTCTGCGCGGCCGTGGAGACGGGCCAGGGCTTCACCACCCTCGCCCGGCAGATCGTCCAGGAGACCCTCGGCATCGAGGAAGTCCACGTGGCCCCGGTCGACACCGACCAGCCGCCGGCCGGCGCGGGCTGCCGGGGCCGCCACACCTGGGTGTCGGGCGGTGCGGTGGAGCGCGCGGCGAAGATGGTCCGCACCCAGCTCCTGCAGCCGCTGGCACACAAGTTCGGCATGTCGACGGAGCTGCTGCAGATCACGGACGGCAAGATCACGTCGTACGACGGGGTGCTGTCGACCACCGTGACGGAGGCGATGGAGGGCAAGGAGCTGTGGGCCACCGCCCAGTGCCGCCCGCACCCCACCGAGCCGCTGAACGCAGCCGGGCAGGGTGACGCCTTCGTGGGCCTCGCGTTCTGCGCGATCCGCGCGGTGGTGGACGTCGACATCGAGCTGGGCTCGGTACGGGTGGTGGAGCTGGCGGTCGCCCAGGACGTGGGCCGGGTCCTCAACCCGGCGCAGCTGGCGGCCCGGATCGAGGCGGGCGTGACACAGGGCGTGGGCATCGCCCTCACCGAGAACCTGCGCACCCCGCGCGGTCTGGTCCGCCACCCCGACCTCACCGGGTACGCCCTGCCGACCGCTCTCGACGCACCGGACATCCGGATCGTGAAACTGGTCGAGGAGCGGGACGTGGTCGCCCCCTTCGGCGCCAAGTCGGTCAGCGCGGTCCCGGTGGTCACGGCGCCGGCGGCCATCGCCTCCGCCGTCCGCGCGGCCACCGGCCGGCCGGTCAACCGCCTTCCCATCCGCCCCCAGGCCGCGGTCGTGACGGCGCAGTGAGTGCCGAGGACGGCGAGCCGCGCTACGAGCCCCCGCCCGGCGTGGGCAAGTTGGTGCTGCTGATCCTGCTGTTCACCCTGGCGGCGCTGGCCGTCGTGCTCGGCGGCATCTACTTCACCTGAGCCCGGCGCGGCCGGTGGACACCGTGCGAGGGGAACGTCGCCGGGCCGTCCCGCGTCTCCCACTCCATGAGGGCCGTTGTCAGTGGGGCGGCGTAGTGTGCCGAGCAGTGGGGACACCCGCCGGGCATGGCCGTCGACGGCGCCGTGACCGACGCCGTCTCCCCGCGGGCACGGACGCACAGGCACCGAGGGCGCAGATCGCGGGGGAGCGATGGGCACGACCGACGCCGGGACGACGGCGATCACGCTGAGCGAGGCGGAGCTGGACCGTTACGTCACGCATGCGCCGACGCGCGGCCTGCTCGCGGGTCCCGGCCTGCCCGCCCGCACGGACGTACTGACCTTCTCGCCGCTGCGCACGCACGGCCTGCGCACGCTCGCCGACGCCGCCGGCGGTCCCTTCCACCTGGCGGAGGAGCTGCGCGGCCGCCTGGTGATCGGCGAACTCCTCGACCCGGCCGGCACGGCGCGCGAGTCGATCCTGCTCGACGGCGTCACGGGCGAGGTCACGACGGCCCGCCTTCCCGACCCGTCCGGCTCCCGGCCGTTCGCCCCCTCGCTGGACACGCTCCTGCGGTTCGCCGCCGTCATCGAGGAACTGGCGGGCCTGCGCGGCCGGTTCGCCTCCCTGGCGGGCCGGTACGGCCCCCGGGCGGTGGCCGAGGCCTCCCGCCGGCTCCTCGCGCTCTTCGAGGAGGGCACGGACGGCAGGGTCCCGCCGTACTGGAAGGCGGCGGCGCTGATCCGCCCCCTCGCGCTGGTCGCGGGCCCCGGCACGGTGTCCGGCCTCACCCTGGAGATGCCGGGCCGCGTCCTGGAGCAGGAGTTCGGCCACGGCCGGGTGGTCCGGTTCGAGGAGGTCGACCTCCCGGTGACGCTCACGCACGAGCCGACCCGCCGCTTCCTGCGCGAGACGGGCCTGCCGGAGCAGGCGGTCCTCTTCCACGCCGACACGGACGGCCCGCTGCCGACCCTGCGCGAGTACGTCACCGGGGAACACGGCGATCGCCCGGGCGAGTTGTGCGAACTCCCGGCCCACAGCGACCACTTGATCCGCCTGGGGCGTCTGGCCGAGGAGAACAGCCTGGTACTGGACGGCAGGACCGGCGCGGTCCTGACCTTCAGCGAGCCGGAGGCGTCGCTCAACCCCCTCAACACCGACGTCTCGACCCTCGCCTTCACCCTGTGGCTGCTGCACCACGAGCGCACCATCGACGGGCACCTGGGCCACGAGCTGACGACGGCCGCCTACGACCAGCTGGCCGCGGCCATGGTCCACACCCTGGCGGCGGTGGACCCCACGGGCACCCTCCAGGACTCGACCTGGCACTACTGGACCGACCTCTTCCGCGACGAACCCGGTGGAGTGCTCTGAAGCGCCCACGCACCGCACATCGCCTGAGTCACGCACGCCTACCAGTAGGACAAATTGGTACACAAGTGGCACAAGGGGAGAGCAGTCACTCCCTGTGACGTCGAAGGGATGCGGGTCATGAACGACCCGCCGACGAGCCGCCCCTCGGAGCAGCCACCCGCGCGGACGCCGCACCCCGCGGTCGCGGGCGATCCCGCCCCGCTGGGCCTGGCGGGCTTCGCCCTGACCACGCCGCTGCTGTCCGTGATCAACACGAACCTGCTCAAGGAATCCGCCGCGGTCATCCCGGTGCTGGCCCTCGCCCTGTTCTACGGTGGCCTAACCCAGTTCGCCGCCGGTCTGTTCGAGTTCCGCCGCGGGAACACCCGCCACGGGACTCGTCGCCTGGTACGCGTCGGCGGCCACGGTCATCAACGACGCCCATGGCCGCCCGGTACTGCCCGTCGGCCCACGAGGGCCGAACCGCACGTCAGAGGCCGTGGCGGGATTCGAACCCACGTAACTCGCTTTGCAGGCGAGTCCCTGAACCACTCGGGCACACGGCCGTGTCGGGCATCTCTCGTGCCGGACTCGGTGGAATGACCGTACGGGCCCGGCAGGTGGGGGCTCAAGGGGAAACCGCGGGCTGCAACAGGGCCGCCATGCCGCGTTCATGAAGCGGGGGTGTACGACCAAGGTCGCAGGCGTGGTCGGACCACCGACAGGGGTCAAACCCTGCTGCGGGCCTTACGCTGACGGCCATGAGTGCCCTTGAATCCCGTGACGCCGCCGTCGTGGACCAGGCCGTCGAGCAGCGTGCCGGCGTGCTGAGCCGGTCCTACCGGGCGCTCAGTGTCGGCATCGTCTCCGTCGTGCTGCTGATCGCCTTCGAGGCGACCGCCGTCGGCACCGCGATGCCCGTCGCCGCCCGCGAGCTGGACGGCGTGGCGCTGTACGCCTTCGCCTTCTCGGGATACTTCACGACCAGCCTGTTCGGGATGGTCGCCGCCGGTCAGTGGTCCGACCGCAAGGGCCCGCTCGGAGCGCTGACCACGGGCATCGGCGCCTTCGCCGCGGGACTCGTCGTCGCCGGGACCGCACAGGTCATGTGGGTGTTCATCCTCGGACGGGCGGTCCAGGGCCTCGGCGGCGGGCTGGTCATCGTCGCCCTGTACGTCGTCGTCGGCCGGGCCTACCCGGAACACCTGCGCCCGGCGATCATGGCCGCCTTCGCCGCCGGCTGGGTCGTACCGTCCATCGTCGGCCCCCTCGCCTCCGGCGCCGTCACCGAGCACCTGGGCTGGCGCTGGGTCTTCCTCGGCATCCCGGCCCTCGTCGTGTTCCCGCTCGCCCTCGCGCTGCCGCAGATACGGCGGCGGGCGTCCGGACCGGTCGACGCGTCGGCCGGCGCCGTCCCCCTCGACCGGCGGCGCATCCGGCTCGCCCTCGCCATCTCCCTCGGCGCCGGGCTCCTCCAGTACGCCGCCCAGGACCTGCGCCCCCTCTCCCTCCTCCCCGGCCTGGCGGGCGCTGCCCTCCTCGTGCCCGCTGTCCTCGGACTCCTCCCGCGCGGCACCTGCCGTGCCGCCCGCGGCCTGCCCTCCGTCGTGCTGCTGCGCGGGCTGTCCGCAGGTTCCTTCATCGCCGCCGAGTCCTTCGTCCCGCTGATGCTGGTCACCCAGCGCGGGCTGTCCCCGACGCTCGCCGGGTTCTCGCTGGCGGCGGGCGGCGTCACCTGGGCGCTCGGCTCCTGGGTGCAGTCCCGGCCACGCGTGACGCCGTACCGGGAGCGGCTGATGACCGGCGGGATGGTGCTGGTCGCGGCGGCGATCGTGGCCGCGCCGAGTGTGCTGCTGCCCGCCGTGCCGGTCTGGACCGTCGCCGTCGCCTGGGCCTTCGGCTGCTTCGGCATGGGCCTGGTCATCTCCTCCACCAGCGTGCTCCTGCTGCGGCTGTCGGCCCCCGAGGAGGCCGGTGCCAACTCGGCCGCGCTCCAGATCTCCGACGCCCTCTCCAACGTCGTGCTCCTGGCGGCGACCGGCGCGGCCTTCGCGGCCCTGGGCGGCGGCAGCACGGCGGCCGCGGCGGCCCACGCCACCCGCCCCGCCGCCTTCGCGGCCGTCTTCCTGCCGACGGCGGCCGTGGCGCTCGTGGGCGCGTGGGTGACCCGGCGGCTGCGGGAGCGGTGAGCGCAGGACGGACCTCCCTCGGCCGTCGGGGCGGCCCCCCTCCTCCGCCGTCTGAGGGGGCCGTCCTCCGCCGCCGACGGGCCGGCGCCGGTGCGGCCGACCGGGCCGGCGCGTACTGCCTGGTCGTCGACGGGGGCTCCGGCGACCCGGTGAGGTACCGCGGATCACGGAGCGTCCGCGGCGGTTGTGACGTGGGTCCCACCCGCGGGCGACCCGGCCTCGTCCGGGCGTCGACGGGGGTGGGGCGCCGGTAGGGTGGCCCGGTTGTCATACGTAGCCGAGCCGCCCTACCCCCTCCACGGAGACCGTGACTACCACCGCCGCCACCTCCTCCCACCACCTTTCCCCCGCCTTCCCGGGCCGGGCCCCCTGGGGTACCGCCAGCAAGCTGCGCGCCTGGCAGCAGGGTGCGATGGAGAAGTACCTCCAGGAGCAGCCGCGTGACTTCCTCGCGGTCGCCACGCCCGGCGCCGGCAAGACGACCTTCGCGCTGACGCTCGCCTCCTGGCTGCTGCACCACCACGTGGTGCAGCAGGTGACCGTGGTCGCGCCGACCGAGCACCTGAAGAAGCAGTGGGCGGAGGCGGCCGCGCGGATAGGGATCAAGCTCGATCCCGAGTACAGCGCCGGGCCGCTCAGCAGGGAGTACGACGGGGTCGCGGTCACGTACGCCGGCGTCGGCGTGCGCCCGATGCTGCACCGCAACCGGGTGGAGCAGCGCAAGACCCTCGTCATCCTCGACGAGATCCACCACGCCGGTGACTCGAAGTCGTGGGGCGAGGCCTGCCTGGAGGCGTTCGAACCGGCGACCCGGCGGCTCGCGCTCACCGGTACGCCGTTCCGGTCCGACACCAACCCCATCCCCTTCGTCACGTACGAGGAGGGGAACGACGGGATCCGGCGGTCCGCCGCCGACTACACGTACGGCTACGGCAACGCCCTCGCCGACCACGTCGTCCGGCCGGTCATCTTCCTCTCCTACAGCGGCAACATGCGGTGGCGCACGAAGGCCGGCGACGAGATCGCCGCGCGGCTCGGCGAGCCGATGACCAAGGACGCCGTCAGCCAGGCCTGGCGGACCGCGCTCGACGCACGCGGCGAGTGGATGCCCAGCGTGCTGCGCGCCGCCGACCAGCGGCTGACCGAGGTCAGGAAGGCCATCCCGGACGCCGGTGCCCTCGTCATCGCCTCCGACCAGGAATCCGCGCGCGCCTACGCCAAGCTGATCCGCGAGATCACCGGCACCAAGGCCACCCTCGTGCTGTCCGACGACACCGGTGCCTCGAAGCGGATCGACGACTTCAGCGCGGGCAACGACCGGTGGATGGTCGCCGTGCGCATGGTGTCCGAGGGCGTCGACGTACCGCGGCTCGCGGTCGGTGTGTACGCGACGACGATCTCCACACCGCTGTTCTTCGCGCAGGCCGTCGGGCGTTTCGTGCGGTCCCGGCGGCGCGGCGAGACCGCGTCGGTGTTCCTGCCGACCGTGCCCGACCTGCTGACCTTCGCCAACGAGATGGAGAAGGAACGGGACCACGCCCTCGACAAGCCGAAGAAGGAGGGCGAGGAGGACCCGTACGCCGAATCCGAGAAGGAGATGGAGGAGGCGAACAAGGAGCAGGACGAGGACACCGGCGAGCAGGACATGCTGCCCTTCGAGGCGCTGGAGTCCGACGCCGTCTTCGACCGGGTCCTCTACGACGGCGCCGAGTTCGGCATGCAGGCCCACCCGGGCAGCGAGGAGGAGCAGGACTACCTCGGCATTCCGGGACTGCTGGAGCCGGATCAGGTGCAGATGCTGCTCCAGAAGCGGCAGGCACGGCAGATCGCGCACAGCCGGAAGAAGCCGGACACCGAGGCGGACCTGCTGGAGCTGCCCGCCGAGCGGCGGCCGGTGGTCTCGCACAAGGAGCTGATGGAGCTGCGCAAGCAGCTGAACACGCTGGTCGGCGCCTATGTGCACCAGAGCGGCAAGCCGCACGGCGTCATCCACACCGAGCTGCGGCGGGTGTGCGGGGGACCGCCGAGCGCGGAGGCCACGGCGGGACAGCTGCGACAGCGGATCGACAAGGTGCGGGAGTGGGCCACCCGGATGCGGTGAACCGCCCGGCACCGGCATCCCGGTTCCGACGGTCTGCCCGCATACCGGTCACCCTGGTTCCGGTGGCCCGACGGTCCCGGTGAGGCGACCGCCCGACGGCCCTCGATGACCCACCCGCGATCCTGTGGATCCCGGTGAGCGGCGTGAGCGTATCCGGACGAATGGAGGCAGGCCGGATCTCGCCTTGCCCGGATTCTGGACGAAGCCTTCCGCTCAGCGAACCGGCTTCGCTACTGTCCCGCTACGCATACGCCCCGTGGCAGCGCCGCCGCGGAGCGCAGCCGTGAAGCGACAAGGTCCGGAGCCGCCGGGCCGTCCTGCCGATCGGCGGCCTCTGAAGCGCGTCGCCGACGGGACTCGACGACGCATCCGCCGTTTCAGTGGTCCGCCGACCTCACCGCCGAAGGAGTGGGCGTCGTGACCGCGGAGACCTCTCAGACGCTCGACCGGGGACTGCGTGTCCTCAAGCTGCTGGCCGACACGGACCACGGGCTGACCGTCACCGAGTTGTCCACGAAACTGGGCGTCAACCGCACCGTGGTGTACCGGTTGCTCGCCACACTGGAACAGCACGCGCTCGTACGGCGTGACCTGGGCGGGCGAGCCCGGGTCGGGCTCGGCGTGCTGCGCCTCGGCCGCCAGGTGCATCCGCTGGTACGCGAGGCCGCGCTGCCCGCGCTGCGGGCGCTGGCCGAGGACATAGGCGCGACGGCGCATCTGACCCTGGTCGACGGCACCGAGGCGCTGGCCGTCGCCGTGGTCGAGCCGACCTGGACGGATTACCACGTGGCGTACCGGGCCGGTTTCCGGCACCCGCTGGACCGGGGCGCGGCCGGGCGGGCGATCCTCGCCGCACGGCAGGCGCCGTCCGTCGATCCCGGCTACACCCTCACGCACGGCGAGCTGGAGGCCGGCGCGAGTGGCGCGGCGGCCGCGCTGGTCGGTGTCACGGGGGTCGAGGGCAGCGTGGGCGTCGTCATGCTGTCGGACGCCGTTCCGGAGCGGGTGGGCCAGCGCGTGATGGAGGCCGCGCGGGAGGTCGCGGACGCCCTGCGCTGACCGGCCCGCCCGCGGCCACCTCGCCGGGCGGCCTTGCGCGGCCGCTCCGTCGACGCCGTCCGTCCGCCGACCGCGCCGACCGCGTCCCCGTGTCTTCGGCCGGATCGCGGACGCCGTGGAGGCGGCCCTGCGTGCCCTGCCCCGACCCGGACACCGTCCCGGGCGCCGGGAGCCTTCCCTCCCGGCCCGTCGGCGGCCGGGTTCCGGGGCTCGTCGCCCGCGACAGGGGTGGGGTGGCCGTCGCGCCGCGTCTCGCTCGCGGTCACCTCTCCGCCCCGGCAGGGCCTGTACGGGGGGTGAGGGGCAGGGGGCCGGGAGGAGCCGCCGGGTTAGATTGACTCCGTGCTCTCACGTCTCACACGTTCCCAGGCCGTGGCCCTGTGCGCCCTGCCCGTCGTGGCCCTGATCGCCACGGCGGCGTTCGCTCCGCTGCCGTTCTCGGTGGCGCAGCCCGGCATGACGGCGAACGTGCTCGGGGAGAACAAGGGCACCCCGGTCATCACCGTGTCCGGCGCGGCGACCCGCGCCACCGGCGGACAGCTGCGGATGACCACGATCGAGGCGACCGGGCCCGACGCCCGGGTGTCCTTCGGCGACGTGCTCGACAACTGGTTCCGCACCGACCGCGCCGTCATGCCGCGCGGCTCGGTCTACCCGAGCGGCGACACCGTCAAGGAGATCGAGAAGCACAACGAGGCCCAGATGCGACAGTCCCAGGACGCGGCGGCCCAGGCGGCGCTGAAGTACCTGGGCCTGAAGCCGGACAAGGTCAGGGTCACGCTGAAACTCGCCGACGTGGGCGGTCCCAGTGCCGGTCTGCTGTTCACGCTGGGGATCATCGACAAGCTCGACGGGGACGGCAGCGGCGGCGACCTCACGGGCGGCCGCACCATCGCCGGTACCGGCACGATCGACGCCGACGGCAAGGTCGGCGCGGTCGGCGGGGTGGCCCTGAAGACGCGGGCCGCCCGGCGGGACGGGGCCACCGTCTTCCTGGTGCCGAAGGCGGAGTGCGCCGATGCCGCCTCGGAGCTGCCGAAGGGGCTGCGACTGGTCCCGGTGACCACCCTGAAGAGCGCGGTCGACTCCCTCGTCGCGCTGGAGAAGGGCAAGGGCGCGGTCCCGAGCTGCTGAGCGACGGCCAGCGCGGGGCGGTGAGCCCCTACTGCACGAATCCCTCCGCCTTCATCCAGTCCAGCGCCACCTGGTGCGGGTCCTCCCCGTCGACGTCCACCTTCGCGTTCAGCGTCTGCGCCACCGTGTTGTCCAGCTTCCGGGTGACCGGATCGATGACGCTCGCGATGGTCGGCCACTTCTTCAGCACCGCGGTGTTGACCACCGGCGTCGCGTTGTAGTTGGGGAAGAACTGCTTGTCGTCCTCCATCACCACCAGGTTCATCGACTTGATGCGGCCGTCGGTGGTGAACACCTCCCCGTAGGTGCACGCCCCCTTCGCCACCTGGGTGTAGATGATCCCGGTGTCCATCTGTGTGACGTTCCCGGCCGGCACGCTCATGCCGTACGCCTTCTCCATGCCGGGCAGTCCGTCGGCCCGGTTGGCGAACTCGCCCTCCACGCACAGGGTGACGGCGCCCGGGTCCTTCTTGGACAGCGCGGCCACCTCGGACAGCGTCGTCGTGCGGTACTTCTGGAAGTTCGCCTGGTTCATGGCCAGTGCGTAGGTGTTGTCCAGCCGGGAGGGCGGCAGCCAGGTCAGCCCGTTCTTCAGGTCGGCCGCCCGGACCGCCTCCCACTGCTTCTGCGGATCGGGGATCGGCTTCGAGTTGCCCAGGTAGGTGATCCAGCCGGTGCCCGTGTACTCGAACTGGGCGTCGGCGTCCCCGTTCTTGACCGCCTCCCGCGACCCGATGGAGCCCTGGATGCCCGTCCGGTCGAGGACGTCGGCGCCCGCCGCCTGGAAGGCGATCCCCATGATCGCGCCGAGGATGAGCTGCTCGGTGAACTCCTTGGAGGTGACGGTGAGACGGGCGCCCTTGAGCGGCTCCCCGCGTCCGATGCTGCCCGGCTTCACGTCGTCGGTCATGGGGGAGCCGCTGGTCAGTCCGCAGCCGGCCGTGAGCACCAGGAGTGCGGCGGGCGGCACGACCGTACGGTGCCACGCGCGGGCCGGCCGGGGCCGGCGGGTCCGCGGCCGCGTCATGTCCCGGCCTCCAGTCCGCGCGGCCGGAGCAGGACCTCCGCCAGCGAGGCCAGCCAGTCCACCAGCAGGGCGAGCGCCACGGTGAGGACGGAGCCCAGCACCAGGACCGGCATGCGCTGGGTGGTGATGCCGGTGGTGATCAGGCTGCCCAGGCCGCCGCCCCCGCCGAAGGTCGCGAGGGTCGCCGTACCCACGTTGAGGACCAGCGCCGTACGGACGCCCGCGAGGATCAGCGGGACGGCGAGGGGGAGTTCCACCCGGCCGAGCACGCCCAGCGGCGACATGCCGATACCGCGCGCGGCCTCGAGCAGGTTCGGGTCGTTGGCCCGCAGACCCGCGATGGTGTTGGCGAGGACCGGCAGTACGGCGTAGACGACGATGCCGATCAGGGCCGCCTTCGTGCCGGTGCCGAGCCAGATCACCAGCAGGGCCAGCAGACCGATCGCCGGGGTGGCCTGGCCCATGTTGGCGATCGTCATGGCCAGCGGGGTGGCCCGGCCGAACGCCGGGCGGGTCAGCAGGATGCCCAGCGGGATCGCGATGACCAGCACCAGCACGGTCGAGATAGCCGTCAGCTTCACGTGCTGCCACAGCGCCTTGGAGACCTGCCCGTTGGACAGCGCGTTCTCGGAGATCGTGTCCAGGCCCGCCTGGTCGAACCACAGCCACGTGGCCAGCAGCAGCAGGACCAGGAAGGCCGGCAGGACGGTCAGCCGGGGCCAGGTCAGGCGGCGCGTGCGCGGTTGCCGCGGGGGCGGCGGCGCCTCCTGTTCGGCCTCCCCCTCGTCGCGGAAGGCGAGCCCCTTCACCTCGTGCTCGCCCTCGGCCCGCCGGCCGGTGCTCATGCCTTCCGCTCCCCGCCGTGGCCCTCCTGCTCGAAGCGGGTCTGCTGGGCGCGGGCCACCTCCAGGTCGGCCTGCGCCTCCATGGCCTCCAGCCGGTCGGCCTCCAGCAGTTCGTGCACCGAGTTCATGAGCGTCTCCATGTCGACGACGCCGATGTACTCCCCGCGCCGCCCGGTGACGGCCACCCGGCCGGCGTTGTCGGTGAGCACCGCCTCCAGCGCGTCCCGCAGGGTGGCGTCCCGGGTGACCGTGTCGTGGACGAGCGTGCCCGCCCGCGCCAGTGAGCCGCGGGCCCGCATCAGGTCCCCGCGGCGCAGCCACTTGTAGGGCCGGCGGCGCCGGTCGAGCAGCAGGATCTCGTTGGTGCCGCTGCCCCGCAGCAGGCCGAAGATCTCCTGCAGCGGGGTGTCCACGGTCACCGTCGGGTAGCCCCGCATCTCCACGTCCCGCACCCGGGTCAGGTTCAGCCGCTTCAGGGCCGCGCCCGCGCCGACGAAGCCGGACACGAAGTCGTCGGCGGGATTGGTGAGGATCGCCTCCGGGGTGTCGAACTGGGCGATGTGCGAACGCTCGCGGAGGACCGCGATCCGGTCACCGATCTTGATCGCCTCGTCGAAGTCGTGGGTGACGAACACGATCGTCTTGTGCAGCTCGCGCTGGAGCCGGATCAGCTCGTCCTGGAGGTGGTCGCGGGTGATCGGGTCGACCGCGCCGAACGGCTCGTCCATCAGCAGCACCGGCGGGTCGGCGGCGAGCGCCCGCGCCACCCCCACCCGCTGCTGCTGGCCGCCGGACAGTTGGCGCGGATAGCGGCCGTGGAACTCGCCCGGGTCGAGACCGACGAGGTCCAGCAGCTCCTCCACGCGGGCCCGGGTCCGCGCCTTGGACCAGCCGACCATCCGCGGCACCAGGGCGATGTTCTGGGCGACGGTCATGTGCGGGAACAGACCGGCGGACTGAATGGCGTACCCGACCTTGCGGCGCAGCTTCACCGGGTCCATGTCGGTGACGTCCTCGTCGTCGATGCGGATGCGCCCGCCGGTCGGCTCGATCAGCCGGTTGATCATCTTCAGGGTGGTGGACTTCCCGCAGCCCGACGGTCCGACGAAGACCACCGTCTCGCCGGCCCTGATGTCCATGCTGACGTTGTCCACGGCCGGCTGCGGATTGCCCGGGTACCGCTTGGTCAGGTTCTCCAGCTCGATGGCCGCCCCCGCCACGGATGTCTCAGGCACGGATCCCCCTGGGAATGGTCAGCCGTCCCAGCAGGACGTAGGCGACGTCGAAGAGGAGGGCGAGGACGACGATGCCGAGCGTGCCCGCGAGCACCTGGTTCAGGGCGTTCTTGCTGCCCAGCGAGGCGAGTCCGCGGAAGATCTCGTTGCCGAGGCCCGGCCCCGACGCGTAGGCGGCGATGGCGCCGATGCCCATCAGCATCTGCGTGGCGACCCGGATGCCGGTCAGGATCGGCGGCCAGGCCAGCGGCATTTCGATCCGCAGCAGCCGCATCGGACGGGACATGCCGATGCCGCGGGCCGCCTCCACCAGGTCGGCGTCGACGCCGCGCAGCCCCACGATGGCGTTCCGCACGATCGGCAGCAGCCCGTACAGGGTCAGCGCGATCACCGTCGGCGCGACACCGAGCCCCACGACGGGGATCAGCAGGCCGATCAGCGCCAGGGACGGGATGGTGAGCACGGTGGACGTCGTGAGCGTGGCGAGGTGGCCGGCCCACTCGCTGCGGTAGGTGACGATCGCCAGGAGCACGCCGAGGACGGTCGCCAGGACCATGCACTGGAACACCGCGCTGGCGTGCTGGTAGGCGTCCGTGAGCAGTTGCTGGTGGCGGCTGCCCAGGTACTCCCAGAAGTTCACCGGCGCTCACCCCCGGGTCGGCTGTGTCCCTTCGCTGTCCGCGGACGCCTGTTCCACCAGCGGGATGACCCGCAGCGGAACGGGGTTCTCCATGACGATCGCCGTGGAGGCCCGGACGATGCCATCAAAACCGACAACCCGGTCGATCACCCGCTGGAGATCGGCGTTGGAGCGGGCCACCAGGCGGCACAGCATGTCCCCGCTGCCGGTCGTGGTCAGCAGTTCCAGCACCTCCGGAACGGTCGTCAAGTACGCCCGCACATCGGCGCCTTGGCCCTGCCGGATCTGCAGGGTGGCGAACGCGGTCACCGGGTAGCCGAGGGCCGCCGGGTCCACCTGCGGGCCGAATCCGCGGATGACTCCGTTCGACTGAAGCCGGTCGAGCCGCGCCTGCACCGTGCCCCGGGCGACCCCGAGCCGCCTGGACATCTCCAGCACACCGATGCGCGGCTCCTCGGCCAGCAGCACGATGATCCGCCCGTCCAGCCGGTCGATCGCCATCCGGGCCCTCCCGTGGTGGTCATCCTGTACAGAAAGGCCGCCGAGGCGGCCATACGACTGAGCAGATTGCGCAGTGGTAGCGGAAACTATTGCGCACCTTGCAGGGCGGGGCCACCCTTCCGCTTATGACGCAGACCACTCATCACACTCCCGACACCGCACGGCAGGCCGACCCCTTCCCGGTCAAGGGAATGGACGCGGTCGTCTTCGCCGTGGGCAACGCCAAGCAGGCCGCGCACTACTACTCCAGCGCGTTCGGCATGCGGCTGGTCGCGTACTCCGGACCGGAGAACGGCAGCCGCGAGACCGCCTCCTACGTGCTGGAGAACGGCTCCGCCCGCTTCGTGTTCACCTCGGTGATCAAGCCGAGCAGCACCTGGGGCCACTTCCTCGCCCAGCACGTGGCCGAGCACGGCGACGGCGTCGTCGACCTGGCCATCGAGGTCCCCGACGCCCGTGCAGCCCACGAGTACGCCGTCGAGCACGGCGCCCGCTCGGTCACCGAGCCGTACGAGGTGAAGGACGAGCACGGCACCGTCGTCCTCGCCGCGATCGCCACCTACGGCGAGACCCGCCACACCCTCGTCGAGCGCACCGGCTACGACGGCCCCTACCTCCCCGGCTACGCCGCCGCGAAGCCGATCGTCGAGCCGCCCGCCCAGCGCACCTTCCAGGCCGTCGACCACTGCGTGGGCAACGTCGAACTCGGCCGGATGAACGAGTGGGTCGGGTTCTACAACAAGGTCATGGGCTTCACGAACATGAAGGAGTTCGTGGGCGACGACATCGCCACCGAGTACAGCGCGCTGATGTCCAAGGTCGTCGCGGACGGCACCCTCAAGGTGAAGTTCCCGATCAACGAGCCCGCGATCGCCAAGAAGAAGTCCCAGATCGACGAGTACCTGGAGTTCTACGGCGGCGCCGGCGTCCAGCACATCGCGCTGAACACCAACGACATCGTGCAGACCGTCCGCACCATGCGCGCGGCGGGCGTCGAGTTCCTCGACACCCCCGACTCGTACTACGACACCCTCGGCGAGTGGGTCGGCGACACCCGCGTCCCGATCGACACCCTGCGCGAGCTGAAGATCCTCGCGGACCGGGACGAGGACGGCTACCTGCTGCAGATCTTCACCAAGCCCGTGCAGGACCGGCCGACGGTGTTCTTCGAGCTCATCGAGCGGCACGGCTCCATGGGCTTCGGCAAGGGCAACTTCAAGGCCCTGTTCGAGGCGATCGAGCGCGAGCAGGAGAAGCGCGGCAACCTGTAGCCGCGGCGTCCCCCGCCGGGCCCCGCTACGGGGCCTCGGCGGGGAGCGGCTCCTCCGGCACGTCACCGAGCGCGGCCAGCGCCCTGCGGGCCTCGGGAGCGCCCAGCGGCGAGAAGTGCGGGTTGATCCGCAGGGCCTCCTGCAGGTGCCGCCGCGCCGGGCCGTACCGCTCCAGCTCGCCCTCGATCATGCCCAGGTGGAAGGCGTACGGCGCACTGCGCACCCCGCCCCCCTTGGCCTTGTCCGTCGCGATGGTGGCGTACGTCAGCGCCTCCTGGTCCTCGCCGGCGCGGTGCAGCGCCCAGCCGAGGGCGTCGGCCACCTCGATCCCCGGCTGCCGCCGCCACTCCTCATGCAACCGCTCCACGGCGTCCCACGGGTCCCCGTGGTCCGCCTCGAACCGCCCGATCAGCAGGTCCTCGTCGACCCCGCCCGCCACCGCCCTCCGCACCCGCGTCCGCAACTGCGCGTACTGGGCGTCCGCGTCGGCCTCCTGCCCCAGCGACTCGTACAACTCGCCCAGTTCCAGAACGTCCTGCGGGTTCGCCTCCCCGGTCAGGGCCGCCCGGTACGCGGCCACCGCCTCGCGCGGGCGGCCCAGCGCGGCCAGCGTCCGCCCCCGGCCGGCCTGCGCCGCCCGCTGGTCGCGGTCCAGCCGCAGCGCCGCCTCGAAGTGCCGCAGCGCGTCCTCGAGGTCACCCCGCTCCCAGGCGAGCCGGCCGAGCCCGGCCAGATAGGCGGCCTGCTCGGCGGGGGCCTGGGCCGCGGCCGCCGCGTCGGTCAGCTGGGCCACCGCGTCCTCGCGCCAGCCCCGGTCCCGGTAGACCGCCGACGCCCGCGCCATCACGGCGGGCCGCGCGGCCGTGCCGGTGCGCAGCCCCAGCAGCTTGTCCAGGCTCTTGCGGGCCGCCTCGTAGTCGCCGAGCCCGTTGTAGGCGTCGATCAGCGGGGGATACGCCGACCACCGCTTCGGCGCCGCCTTCAGCGCCTGCTCGGCGTACCGTTTCGCCGCCGGGAAGTCCCGCCGCGCGAGCGCCAGCGCGGCCATCCCGTCCAGCGCCTCGGTGTTCCGCTCCCCGCGCACCTGGAGCGAGGTCCGCAACGCCTGCTCCGCCCGCGGATAGTCGGCCGCGTCGGCCGTCCGGCTTCCCCGCTGCACGTACGCGGACCCCAGCACCGCCCACGCCTTCGCGTCCCGGGGACGCGCCCGCACCCGCTCCTCCTGCTGCCCGATGAGCGACGTCAGCTGGGGCAGCGCGGCCGGCACCCCGGAGGTCACCGCCGTCAGCGCCTGTGCCCGCGCCCGCGCCTCGGTCCGTGCCTGCGCCTGCGGTCCGGCGGCGGGCAGGCCGCCCGCCCGCCCGCTCTCCGGCTGCCGCTCCCCGGGCAGCAGCGTCAGCACCGCCCCCGCGACGACACCGCCCGCCAGCGCGGTGACGAGAACCCGCCGCAGCCATCGCGAGGATCGGCGCCGCCCCGGCGGCGGCTCCGCGCTCAGGGACGTACCCGGCACGCTCAGTCGGTTGTCCATGGCGCTCACTGTGCGTCAATACGACGAGCGCACCCGGGCGGCCCAAGGACGGCACGGGTGGGGTTCACACCGATGGCCGCGAGTGCGAACCTTTGATCATGAGCCGCATCGAAGCGCCTCGTGACGAGGCAACCAGCAACCTCACCGACCGGCTCCTGGCCGGCCTGCCGCCCGAGGCCGTGCTCACCGACCCCGATGTCACCGCCTCCTACACCCACGACATGGCGAGCTTCTGCCCGGCCGGTGCCCCGGCCGTCGTCGTACTGCCGCGCACCGTCGAGCAGGTGCAGCACGTCATGCGCACCGCGAGCGAACTGCGCGTCCCCGTCGTCCCGCAGGGCGCCCGGACCGGTCTGTCCGGCGCCGCCAACGCCACCGAGGGCTGCATCGCGCTGTCCCTCACCAAGATGGACCGCATCCTGGAGATCAGCCCCGTCGACCGGATCGCCGTGGTCGAACCGGGCGTGATCAACGCGACCCTGTCCCGCGCCGTCGAGGAACACGGCCTGTGCTACCCGCCGGATCCGTCCAGCTGGGAGATGTGCACCATCGGCGGCAACATCGGCACCGCCTCCGGCGGTCTGTGCTGCGTGAAGTACGGCGTGACCGCCGAGTACGTGCTCGGCCTGGACGTCGTCCTCGCCGACGGCCGGCTGATGTCCACCGGTCGCCGCACCGCCAAGGGCGTCGCCGGCTACGACCTCACCCGGCTGTTCGTCGGCTCCGAGGGCTCCCTCGGCATCGTCGTCCGGGCGGTCCTGGCGCTGAAGCCCAAGCCGCCCCAGCAGCTGGTGCTGGCCGCCGAGTTCCCGTCCGCGGCGGCGGCCTGCGAGGCCGTCTGCCGGATCATGGAGGGCGGTCACGTCCCGTCCCTCCTCGAACTGATGGACCGCACGACCGTCAAGGCCGTCAACGCGCTCGCCCACATGGGACTGCCCGAGACCACCGAGGCCCTGCTGCTGGCCGCCTTCGACACCCCCGCCCCGGCCGCCGACCTCGCCGCCGTCGGCGCCCTGTGCGAGGCGGCCGGCGCCACCCAGGTCGTCCCGGCCGACGACGCCGCCGAGTCCGAGCTGCTCCTGCAGGCCCGGCGGCTCTCGCTGACCGCGCTGGAGGCGGTCAAGGGCACGACGATGATCGACGACGTGTGCGTGCCCCGCTCGAAGCTCGGCGCCATGCTGGAGGGCGTCGAGCGGATCGCCGAGAAGTACGACCTGACCATCGGCGTCTGCGCGCACGCCGGCGACGGCAACACGCACCCCACCGTCTGCTTCGACGCCCAGGACCCCGACGAGTCCCGGCGGGCCCGCGAGTCCTTCGACGAGATCATGGCCCTCGGCCTGGAGCTGGGCGGCACCATCACCGGCGAGCACGGCGTCGGCGTGCTGAAGAAGGAGTGGCTGGCGCGGGAGATCGGCCCGGTCGGTCTGGAGATGCAGCGGGCGGTGAAACAGGTCTTCGACCCCCTGGACATCCTCAACCCCGGCAAGATCTTCTGAGCCCCCGCGCCCGGGCACCCCTCACCGGGCGAGCAGCTGGTCGAGCGCGTCGTCGAGGCCCAGCTGCCCGCCCTCCGTGCCCGGGGGCACCACCCGCAGCGTCCGCTCCAGCCAGGCCGAGACCTGCGGGACCGGCGCCTCCAGCAGAGCGTCCCCGTCCGGCGAACTCAGCGCCATGAGGACGACCCCGCGCCCGTCGACCTTCGTCGGCCACACCCGTACGTCCCCGCCGCCGCACGGCCGGAACACCCCCTCCACGAGGAGCTCGCGGGCGAACGTCCAGTTCACGGGGTGTTCGGAGTGGATGTGGAAGGCGATGTGGACGGCGTACGGGTCGTCGGAGCGGTAGCTGAGCCGGGCCGGGACCGGGATGCCGCGCTCCGGCGACAGGACGAGCCTCAACTCCAGCTCGCGCTCCACCACGGTGTGCTGCATGACCTGCGTCTCCTCTGTCGTCTGCGTTCCCCACGGCCGCCCGGTGGGCGCCCGCACCGGGGAGAGGGGGGCAGGGGCCCGGCCATTACGCGGGTTCGGGGAGATTCTTTTCGCGGCCCGGCGGAAGTCCGGTGCGGCGTTGCCCGGAAAGGGGTGGGTACGGCCGGACTGGCCATGGGGCATGCCCGCGTCTGATAGATGTGGAGGCTCCCATCCCACCCCCGAGCAGATACGGGACGACGGACATGAGCGCCCCAACCCCGGCCCCAGGTGACGACAGGCCCCGCGAGGGCTATTACCCGGACCCGTCCATCCCCGGCTACGTCCGGTACTGGAACGGCGCCTCCTGGGTGCCCGGCACCAGCCGGCCGGCGCCGAAGGACGGCGAGCCGCTCACCCCGCCGCCCGGCGTCCGCCCGGCGGCCCCTGCCGTGGAGGAAACGGGCCCCCACTTCTTCGACGAGGACCCCCAGCCGCGCTCCGCCGCGGGCGACGCCGGCGGCCGGCACACCGATCCGCGGGTCCCGGCGGGCGGTCCGGCGCAGCCGGCCGGCCACGCCGCGCGCACCGACGGCACAGCCTCGATCCCGCCCGCGGACGACGCCCCCGACCCCGGCGGCACCTTCATCTTCCGCCGACCGGTCCCGGGTCCCGCGGCCGTCCATGACGACGGCGCGGCGGCGTTCCGTCCGGTGCCCGGCCAGGGCGGGGGCGGTCAGAACCGCACGCCCGGCACCGGCCAGGGCCCGCAGGGCGCGGGCTTCGGCGGCCAGGGGGCCGGGACGGGGGCGTCCGGCTCGAGCCGGGCCGGCCAGGGCGGGGGCTTCGGCGGGCAGGGTCCGGCCGGCGCGCCCGCGCCGTCACCTTCCTCCTCGCCCTCCGTCGCCGCCCCGGCCCCTTCGCCGGCCTCCCCCGCGTCCGGTCCCGGTTTCGGCGCCGGCAAGGCCGCCGCGTCCCGCGCCGCCGCACAGGCCCCGCAGGCCGCGGCCCAGTCCGCCCAGGGAGCCCTCGGCCACCCGGCGCCCGCGGCCCAGCAGCCGCCGGCCGCGCCCGCCGCCGTGTCGCCCGCGGTGCCGCAGCAGGCCGGGCCCGCGCAGCCCGCCGCCACCCCGCTCGCCGCCGGTGCCGGCGGCGGGCAGTCCTCCTGGGCCCAGCAGGTGCACCGGCTGGCCGGAGGCGGGGACGAACAGCCCGTGGCGCCGTGGAAGCCGCCCGTGGACGACGTGTTCCAGGCGGCCGCGCGCCGGCAGGCCGCGGCCCGCCCCGCCGGACTCGGCAAGCGGTTCGCCGCCCGGCTGGTGGACAGCCTGGTCGTGGGCGCCGTGACCGCGGCGGCGGCCGTCCCCCTGGGCACGCGGGCCGCCGACCACATCCAGCAGAAGATCGACGCCGCCCGGCTGTCCGGCCGTACCGTCACCGTCTGGCTGGTCGACGGTACGACCGGCCTCAGCCTGGGCATCGTGCTCGCCGTCCTCCTCGTCTCCGGCGTGCTGTACGAGGTGCTGCCGACCGCCCGGTGGGGCCGCACCCTCGGCAAGAAGCTGTGCGGTCTGGAGGTGCGGGACATCGAGGCGCACGAGCCGCCGACGTTCGGCCGGGCGCTGCTCCGCTGGCTGGTCTACAGCGTGCCGGGGCTGCTCGGCATCGGAGTCGTGGGCGTGCTGTGGTGCCTGTTCGACCGGCCCTGGCACCAGTGCTGGCACGACAAGGCGGCGCACACGTTCGTCGCGGACTGACCGCGCCGCGCCTACTCCGTACGGCCGCCCGCCGGATGCGGAGCCGGGGTGTTCGGGTTCCACTCGGGCCATGAGCAGCCAACCGCCCCCCGGCTCCGGGGACCAGCCCCCCGAGGACGACCCGTTCAGGAAGCGGCCCCCGTCGGACCCGGGGGCGGGCTCTCCGTACGACACCCCGCACGGCGGCGGGCAGCCCCCGCCGCCGGGCGGGCAGCAGCCACCCTCCTGGGGCGAGCGGCAACCGCCCCCGGCCGGCGGCCAGGAGCCTCCGTACGGCGGACAGCAGCCCCCTTCGTACGGCGGCGGCCCCTACGACGCCGGCGCCGGCGGCGGGCACCCAGGTGACCCGCTGGCCGGCATGCCCCCGCTGGCCGACAGCGGCAAGCGGACGCTCGCGCGGATCATCGACATGATCCTCGTCGGTATCGTCGTCTGGCTGCTCACCTGGGTGTTCGGCGTGCGCGAGTACGACGTGAACAGCGACCGCATCGAGGTCGGCAGGTCGCTCGCGCAGTCCCTCATCGCGGCCGTCCTCTACGTCGCCTACGACACCTACCTGATCAGCAGGACCGGGCAGACCCTGGGCAAGAAGTGGCTCAACATGCGGGTCGCCAACCTGGACAACGGCGCGACGCCGTCCGGGCAGACCTCGCTGATCCGCGCCCTGGTGCTGTGGGTGCCCTTCGCCTTCTGCTGCGCCTGCATCTGGACGGCGATCTGCGGCGGTTGGAGCTTCTTCGACAAACCGTACAAACAGGGTCTGCACGACAAGGCGGCCAAGACGGTGGTGGTCAGCACGCGTTGAACCGGCGCGGTACGGCTGCGCGGACGTGGGCGGCGGGTCCGGGGTGTGCCGGGCCCGTCGTCCGCGTCCGCGCACCTGTCACAGGGTCGTCGGGACGCGCTCCTTCTCGGCGGTGGTCTCGGCGGGCGCCTCGGCGGGCCGGGGCGTGGGGACCGTCATGGCGACCAGGAGTCCCAGGGCGAGTGCCGCGAGGGCGATGACGGTGACCGCGAGACCCGAACTCGTCTGGGACAGCAGCAGCATGGCGAGTGTCGAGAGAACCACGGTGCAGGATCCGTAGGCGAGCTGTGCGACGGTCGGACGAGGCATGGCAATCGTGTCCTCGGAAGGCTTCAGGGGGACTTGGGGGGTGCCGTTCGACTCTCACCGCGTGCATGCCCGAGTCGAACCCCCGGTAAGCGTGACCTAACCCACGGTACCGGTGCACGGGGGGCGCACGGAGTCATGGCCCCGCCGAGCAGGCGGGTTCCTGCGCCCGCCGGGCGGATGCGCACTGTTCACGGGCGGGAGCCGGGGCGTTCGTAAAGCGAACGTCAGCTCCGCATAGTGCACTTGTCCTGCTCAAGTCAAGGTCTGTCTTTTCTCCTTAACCTCTAGTCAAATGTCGTCACTTGATTACACGCGTTGAACGTGCGCGCACGGATTCCTCCAAGACTCGGAACCCCCTGTCCGTGTGCGCGGCGCGGGGGAGGAACTCAAGTGACCAGTAGATCCTGGACGTTCAGAGCGGCCGCGATCGGTGTGACGCTCGCGGCGGCTTCCGCCACGTTCGCGACGTTCGCCGTCGCCGAGGCGAGCACCACGGCCCCGTCGGCCGCCGCGAACCGGCACGACCCGGCCCCGGTGAAGCAGCAGAAGCACGACCTCGACGGTCCGCTGAGCAAGACCCAGGACGCCCAGCGCGCAGAGGCCCTCAAGCAGCTCATAGCCGGCAAGGCCACCGCGCAGGACCGCAACGGCTCCAAGGTCGTCAAGCTCAAGAGCAGCAAGGGCCAGAGCAAGTACGTCGAGCTCAGCCGGGAGAAGACCGACAAGATCTTCACCATCCTGGTGGAGTTCGGCAACCAGACCGACCCCAAGTTCGGGGGCACGGCGGGCCCGCTGCACAACAAGATCGCCAAGCCGAACCGCAAGAAGGACAACTCGACGGCCTGGCAGAAGGACTACAACAAGAAGCACTTCCAGGACCTGTACTTCGGCACCGGCAAGAAGACCGAGTCGCTGAAGAAGTACTACGAGAAGCAGTCCTCGGGCCGCTACTCGGTCTCCGGTGAGGTCACCGACTGGGTCAAGGTCCCGTACAACGAGGCCCGTTACGGCAACAACGCGTGCGGCCAGACCAACTGCCCGAGCGTCTGGAACGTCGTCACCGACGGCCTGAACGCCTGGGTCGCCCAGCAGAAGAAGGCCGGCCGCACCGACGCGGACATCAAGAAGGACCTCGCCAAGTACGACCAGTGGGACCGCTACGACTACGACGGCGACGGCAACTTCAACGAGCCCGACGGCTACGTCGACCACTTCCAGATCGTGCACGCCGGTGAGGACGAGTCCGCGGGCGGCGGCGCCCAGGGCAAGGACGCGATCTGGGCCCACCGCTGGTACGCCTTCGGCACCGACGCCGGCGCCACCGGCCCGGTGAACAACAAGCTCGGCGGCACGCAGGTCGGCAGCACCGGTGTCTGGGTCGGCGACTACACCATCCAGCCGGAGAACGGCGGCCTCGGTGTCTACGCCCACGAGTACGGCCACGACCTCGGTCTGCCGGACGAGTACGACACCGCCGGCGGCGACAACTCCACCGGTTTCTGGACCCTGATGTCGTCCGGCTCCTGGCTCGGCACCGGCAAGGAGTCCATCGGCGACCTGCCCGGCGACATGAACGCCTGGGACAAGCTGCAGCTCGGCTGGCTGAACTACGACACCGCCAAGGCCGGCAAGCAGTCCACCCACAAGCTGGGCGTCGCCGAGTACAACACCTGGGACAAGCAGGCCCTCGTGGTCACCCTGCCCCAGAAGGCGGTCAAGACCACGGTCACGCAGCCGGCCGAGGGCGCGAACCAGTGGTGGAGCGGCAGCGGTGACAACCTCAAGAACACGCTGACCCGTTCCGTCGACCTCACCGGCAAGTCGTCGGCGAAGCTCGACCTGGACGGCTGGTGGGCCATCGAAGACGGCTACGACTACCTCTACACCGAGGTGTCGACCGACGGCGGCGCCAACTGGACCGCCCTGGACGGCACGGCGGACGGCCAGGCCATCCCGCGTGACGGCAGCGGCAAGCCGGCGCTGAGCGGCTTCTCGCAGACGCACAAGAAGCTGTCGTACTCGCTGGACGCCTACGCGGGCAAGAAGATCGACCTGCGCTTCCGCTACGCCACCGACGGCGGTGTCGCGGAGCTCGGCTTCGCGGCCGACCAGATCGCGGTGACGGCCGACGGCACCCCGGTGTTCTCGGACAACGCCGAGACGGCGGACGCCGCCTGGACCGCGGCCGGCTTCTCGCGCATCGGCACGTCCTTCACCAAGGACTACGCGCAGTACTACATCGCCGAGAACCGCCAGTACGTGTCGTACGACAAGACGCTGAAGTCCGGCCCGTACAACTTCGGCTTCGCGTCGCGTCCCGACTGGGTGGAGCACTACCCGTACCAGAACGGCCTGCTGATCTGGAAGTGGGACACCTCCCAGGCGGACAACAACACCAACTCCAGCAACGGCCACCCGGGTACCGGTCTGATCCTGCCGATCGACTCGCACCCGAAGGCGCTGAAGTGGTCCGACGGCACGCTGCTGCGCAACCGCATCCAGGCGTACGACTCGCCGTTCAGCCTCTACGGTACGGACGGCATCACCCTGCACAAGGCCGACGTCGCCCTGAAGATCAAGGCGTCGAAGGGTGTCTCGGTCTTCAACGACCACGCCAGCACCTACTACGACGCGTCGAACCCGACGGGTGGGGTGAAGGTCACTGACACCAACACCAAGGTAACGATCGTCAAGGAGGCCAAGGACGGCTCCACGATCGAGCTCAAGGTGGGCCCCGCAGTGAAGTAGTCCGCATCACCGCAGGTCAGAGACGTATCGGCGGCAACCCCTTGGCGGGTTGCCGCCGATCGTGTTTAGGTGCGTCCAGTGGGCCGCTTATTGACACCGACCGGAACGGGGATGTGACCGCATGGCCGCAGGAGGCTTCTGCAAGCTACCGAACGGCACCGTCGTGGTGGCGCTGAACCTGCCGAGCCCCGCCGGGGGCGCGGCCGGGGTACGGGTGCTCGTGCACGCCCAGAACCGGGCCCGTGCGCTGACCCGGCTGCGCAACCTGGGTTTGCGTGCGGTGTACCTGCGGGGGAACGCGGAGCCGCCCACGCCGGACGAGGTCACGGCAGTGCTGCACCACCCGGACGGCCTGATATGGCGCACGGCCCCCGACAACGGTGTCCTCGTCGAGCTCTGGCACCCGATCCGGGCGCTGCTGCGCAGACCTCCGGCGGTTCCGCAGGGGTGACGCGCGGCGCGGGGGAGGGGCCGGTCAGCCGCTGACCACCGGCTTGCCGGTCAGTTCCACGCCCGCCTCGCGGAGCTCCTCCAGCGCCCGCTCGGTGGTCCCCGGGGCCACTGCGGCCGTGAGGTCGAGCAGCACCTGGGTGCGGAAGCCCTCGCGCACCGCGTCCAGCGCCGTGGCCCGCACGCAGTGGTCCGTGGCGATGCCCACCACGTCCACCTCCGTGACCTCCCGCTCGCGGAGCCAGTCGGCCAGCGGCAGCCCGTTCTCGTCGGCCCCCTCGAAGCCGCTGTAGGCCGCCGAGTACGCCCCCTTGTCGAACACGGCGTCCACCGCGCCGGAGGCGACGGCGGGGGCGAAGTTCGGGTGGAAGCCCACGCCCTCCGTGCCCGCGACGCAGTGCGCGGGCCAGGAGCGGACGTAGTCGGGGTTGTCCGCGAAGTGGCCGCCGGGTGCGATGTGGTGGTCGCGGGTGGCGACCACGTGGCGGTATCCGGTGCCCCCCGCCTGGCCGATCAGCTCGGTGACGGCGGCGGCCACGTCCGCGCCGCCGGCGACCGCGAGGCTGCCCCCTTCGCAGAAGTCGTTCTGCACGTCTACGACGATCAAGGCGCGGCGCATGGTGGGTGTCCTTCGACTGAGAGTTAAGTAACTGAGCCTAGAGACTTCCGGCCCCGTGCGGGAGGGGGCGTTCCGGGGGGCGGACGGTCGGTCCCGCTCTAGCTACCCGAGCGCCCCTGGACGTACTCCGTCGGAATGACGGGTTCCCCCCGGGACAGCTGGATGGCCGACAGGGGCAGGTTCGCGCGTGCGGCGATGTGCCGGTCGCGCGGCACGTCCAGTGGCTCCCGGGCGACGACCTCGCCGTTCTCGACCAGCCGCACCAGGAGCTGCCGGTCGGCCAGCCCGTCGGGGACGGGTCCGGTGCCGACGACCTCGGCCTCGGCGAACCCCTCCTCGTCCAGCCGGCGTGCGGCCCACTTGCGGCCCCCGACGGAGGTCTTGCCGCCGCTGGACTTCTTCGCGACCGGGACCAGCGGTGCCCCGGGATCGGCGGTCTCGGCGCGCGCGACCAGCTTGTAGACCATGGACGCCGTGGGGTGTCCGGAGCCCGTCACCAGCTGGGTGCCCACGCCGTACGCGTCCACGGGGGCGGCGGCCAGGGAGGCGATGGCGTACTCGTCCAGGTCGGAGGTCACGACGATCTTCGTGTTCCGCGCGCCCAGCTCGTCCAGCTGGTGGCGGACGCGATGGGCGACCAGCAGCAGGTCTCCGGAGTCGATGCGGACCGCGCCCAGCTCGGGGCCGGCCACCTCCACCGCCGTACGGACGGCCTCGGTGACGTCGTAGGTGTCGACGAGCAGGGTCGTGCCCCGGCCGAGGGTGTCCACCTGGGCCTGGAAGGCGTCTCGTTCGCGGTCGTGCAGGAGGGTGAAGGCGTGGGCGGAGGTGCCGACGGTCGGGATGCCGTACCGGAAGCCGGCCGCCAGGTCGGAGGTGGTGGCGAAGCCGCCGACGTACGCGGCCCGCGCGGCGGCCACGGCGGCCAGCTCGTGGGTGCGGCGGGCGCCCATCTCGATCAGCGGGCGGTCGCCCGCGGCCGAGGACATGCGGGAGGCGGCCGCCGCGATCGCGGAGTCGTGGTTGAGGATGGAGAGGATCACGGTCTCCAGGAGCACGCACTCGGCGAAGGTGCCCTCGACCCGCATGATCGGCGAGCCCGGGAAGTACACCTCGCCCTCCGGGTAGCCCCAGACGTCGCCGCTGAAGCGGTAGCCGGCGAGCCACTCCAGGGTCTGGTCGTCGACGATCCCCCGCTCCCGCAGGAAGGCGAGGACGCCCTCGTCGAAGCGGAAGTTCTCCACCGCGTCCAGGACACGCCCGGTGCCGGCCACCACGCCGTAGCGGCGCCCGTCCGGCAGCCGCCGGGTGAAGACCTCGAACACGCTGCGTCGTTCGGCCGTTCCGGCCTTCAGCGCGGCCTGCAGCATCGTCAGCTCGTACTGGTCAGTGAAGAGCGCCGTCGAGGGAACGTCCACCGGCAGCCCAAGGTCCGCTGTGTTCATGGCAACGGATCGTACTCCCTTTTCGTCGGTGTGACGATTTGTGGGCGTCGTGGCAGCATGGGCTGTGTGACGTCACCCGCGCCCGTAGAGATCGAACGCACCGAGTCGGCGGAGGAGGTCTTCGCCGTACCCGAGCCCGACGTCCCCTGGGTCACGATCGTCCACAACGACCCGGTCAACCTCATGAGCTACGTGACGTACGTCTTCCAGTCGTACTTCGGCTACTCCAAGGACAAGGCCACCAAGCTCATGCTCGACGTCCACCACAAGGGCCGGGCCATCGTCTCCAGCGGTACCCGCGAGGAGATGGAGCGCGACGTGCAGGCGATGCACGGCTACGGTCTGTGGGCCACCCTCCAGCAGGACCGGAAGTAGCGACCGACTCACATGCCCGGACACTTCGAACCGCTCCCCGGCGGCGGCGCGGCCGTCGCCCTCGACGACGTCGAGATCTCCATCATCCGGTCGCTGGCCGTGCAGCTCCTGGAGCTCATCGGCCCCGGCCCCGGCGCCGACGCACCCGACGACCCGCTCGCCGAGCTGTTCGCCGAGGGGCCGAGCGAGCCGCCCGCCGATCCGGTGCTGCGCCGGCTCTTCCCGGACGCCTACGGCGACCCGGAGGAGGCCGCCGGCTCGCCGGACCTGGCCGAGGAGCGGCGCGCGCACTCCGCCGAGTTCCGCCGCTACACCGAGAACGACCTGCGGGCCGGCAAGCGGGAGAACGCGCTCGCGGTGGTCCGCACCCTCGACGCGCTCGCGCCGGTGGACGAGGGCGGGGCCGTGCTGAAGCTGTCCCCGGAGCAGTCGCGGCAGTGGCTCGGCGCCCTCAACGACCTGCGGCTCGCGATCGGGTCCCGGCTGGAGATCACCGACGAGGACGACACCGATCTGCTCTACCGGCTGCCGGACGAGGACCCGCGCAAACCGATGGTGATGGCCTACCTGTGGCTGGGCGGGCTCCAGGAGACCCTCGTCACCACACTCATGCCCTGAATGTGGTGATTTCGTGTTCGCTCAGCGGACGCTCAAATCCGGATAACGATCCCGTCACCCTTGCGGCCTGATTTGACGCTTTAGGGCGCTCTTTGTCCGGTTCTTCCTGTGTGATGCGCCACATCGCGCCTCTGTGATCAGTATGGCGGCCGTGATAAATCTTCACGACCGCCCGGCCGACACCACCCATGTCCGGCCGGGTGCGCCACCGAGTCGACGACCGTCGGCCAGGCAGACAGCTCCATCATCCGGGGGGATCGAAACCCGATCCGAGGCCGACGACAGGCCCGGGTCGGCATGGAGAAAGGCGCACCGCACATGACCTCTGAGAAGGTCACCACCGCCCCTGAGGAGGGGTACGAGCGAGGGCTCGGCAGCCGCCAGGTCCAGATGATCGCGATCGGCGGCGCCATCGGCGTCGGACTCTTCCTGGGAGCCGGGGCGAACATCGCCAAGGCCGGCCCCAGTCTGATCCTGATGTACGCCCTCGCGGGCGTGATCATCTTCTTCATCATGCGAGCCCTGGGCGAGCTGCTGCTCTACCGCCCGGTCTCCGGCTCGTTCGCCGAGTACTCGCGTGAATTCCTCGGCCCGTTCTTCGGTTACTTCACCGGCTGGACGTACTGGCTGATGTGGGTCGTGACCGGCATGGCCGAACTGACGGCCGCCGCGATCTACGTCAACTACTGGTTCCCGTCCGTCCCGCAGTGGGTGACGGCGCTGGTCTTCCTCGTGGTCCTGTTCGTGGCCAACCTGATCTCGGTGAAGCTGTTCGGCGAGATCGAGTTCTGGTTCTCCATGGTCAAGGTGACCGCGCTCATCGGCATGATCGTCATCGGCCTGGGCGTGCTGACCCTCGGCTTCAGCCAGGCCGGCGACACCGCCTCGGTCGCCAACCTCTGGCAGTTCGACGGCTTCTTCCCCAAGGGCATCGGCTCCTCCCTGATGACCCTCCAGGGCGTGATGTTCGCCTACCTCGCCGTCGAGCTGGTCGGCGTCACCGCGGGCGAGTCCGAGAACCCGGAGAAGACCCTCCCGAAGGCGATCAACACCCTGCCCTGGCGCATCGCCCTCTTCTACGTCGGTGCCCTCACGGTCATCCTGTGCGTGGTGAAGTGGACGCAGTTCGCCGAGGGGGTCAGCCCCTTCGTGAAGGCGTTCGCGGTCATCGGCATCCCGGCGGGCGCCGGCATCGTCAACTTCGTGGTGCTCACCGCGGCCCTGTCGTCCTGCAACTCGGGCATGTACTCCACGGGCCGCATGCTGCGCACCCTGGCGGACAACGGCGAGGCGCCGCGCGTCTTCTCCAGGCTGTCCTCCACGAAGACCCCGGCGCTCGGCATCACCGTCTCGGTGGCCTTCATGGGCATCGGCGTGATCCTGAACTACATCGTCCCGGAGAAGGCGTTCGGCTACGTCACCTCCGTCGCCACCGCGGCCGGCATCTGGACCTGGCTGATGATCCTGGTCAGCCACGTCCTCTATCGCCGCGCGGTCGACGCGGGCCGGCTGCCCGCCAGCTCCTTCCCGGCGCCGGGCGGCGCGAAGTGCTCGTACGTCGCGATCGTCTTCCTGCTGTTCGTCACCGGCCTGATCGCATACGATGCCGACTCCCGCGTCTGTCTGTACGTGATGGCGGTCTGGGCCGCCGCCCTCGGCGTCGGCTGGCTGGTCCTGAAGTCCCGTACCCCGGAGATCGCGAACCGTCGCGAGCCGGAGCTCGAGAACGTGGGCTGACCTCCCCCCGGACGTCCGGCCGCCGGGAGCACTCGTGGCGCTCCCGGAGGCCGCCGCTCAGGACGTCCAACATATGGGCCGTCCCGTACCACACCTCGGTACGGGACGGCCCGTCTGCTTATCCTGGCCACCATGCTGACCATCACCCAGGCACTCGTCGACCAGATCGTCGCGCACGCGCGCAAGGACCACCCCGACGAGGCGTGCGGGGTCGTCGCGGGCCCGGCCGGCTCGGACCGCCCCGAGCGCTTCGTCCCGATGCTGAACGCGGCCATGTCCCCCACGTTCTACGAGTTCGACTCGGGCGATCTGCTCAAGCTCTACCGCGAGATGGACGACCGCGACGAGGAGCCGGTGGTCATCTACCACTCCCACACGGCGACCGAGGCGTACCCGTCCCGCACGGACATCTCCTACGCGAACGAGCCCGGCGCCCACTACGTCCTGGTCTCCACCGCCGACACCGACGGCCTCGGCGACTTCCAGTTCCGCTCGTTCCGGATCCTGGAGGGCGAGGTCACCGAGGAAGAGGTCAGGATCGTGGAGGCCCACTGATCCGGGCCGCCGTGCCGCCCGCCGGTCCGGCGGGAGGCGGATCCCATGGTGTGGACGAATTCCGTCCACCATACGGAATCACACTCCGGGATCCGGACCAGGAATCGATACGATGAGCCCATGGTTCTGAACGACGTGAGCGACAAGACGCCGGGCATGCTGCTCGTGGCGCGGCTGCACGTCGACCTGTGCCGGCTGAACAGCGCCATCTGTTGACGTTCCCCGCGGCCGCACGGCCGCTGCTGCCGCGGCGCTCCCTCAGTGCGTGAAGCCTGGGGGGACCCCCGGGCGCGCGCACACCAAGACGACGAACCCTTTTTCCGACAGGAGCCCGCCACCATGGCCATCGAGGTCCGCATCCCCACCATCCTCCGCACGTACACGGACGGCCAGAAGGCGGTGGAGGGCAGCGGGAACACCCTCGCCGACCTGTTCGCCGACCTCGAGACCCGGCACGCGGGCGTCCAGGCCCGCATCGTGGACGACGGTAAGCTGCGCCGCTTCGTCAACGTGTACCTGAACGACGAGGACGTCCGCTTCATCGACGGCATCGACACCAAGCTGTCCGACGGCGACACCGTGACGATCCTGCCGGCCGTGGCCGGCGGCATGGCCTGATCGGCCGCTGAGCAGCGATGCGCTACGACTCCCCGCTGGCCGCGGTGGGCAACACCCCTCTGGTGCGCCTGCCGCGGCTCTCGCCGTCCGCCGACGTCCGCATCTGGGCCAAGCTGGAGGACCGCAATCCCACCGGCTCGGTCAAGGACCGGCCCGCGCTGCACATGATCGAGCAGGCGGAGAAGGACGGCCGGCTGACCCCGGGCTGCACCATCCTGGAGCCCACCTCCGGCAACACCGGCATCTCCCTCGCCATGGCGGCCAAGCTCAAGGGCTACCGCATGGTGTGCGTGATGCCGGAGAACACCTCGCAGGAGCGCCGGGACCTGCTCGGCATGTGGGGCGCGGAGATCATCTCCTCCCCGGCCGCGGGCGGGTCCAACACCGCGGTGCGGGTGGCCAAGGAGCTGTCCGCGGAGCATCCGGACTGGGTGATGCTCTACCAGTACGGCAATCCGGACAACGCGGGTGCCCACTACGCCACCACGGGCCCGGAGATCCTCGCCGACCTGCCGTCCGTCACGCACTTCGTCGCCGGCCTCGGCACCACGGGCACCCTCATGGGCGTCGGCCGCTTCCTGCGCGAGCACAAGCCCGACGTGAAGATCGTCGCCGCCGAGCCCCGCTACGACGACCTGGTGTACGGGCTGCGGAACCTCGACGAGGGGTTCGTGCCCGAGCTCTACGACGCCTCCGTCCTCACCACCCGCTTCTCGGTCGGTTCGGCGGACGCGGTCACCCGCACCCGGGAACTCCTCCAGCAGGAGGGCATCTTCGCGGGCGTCTCCACCGGCGCCGCCCTGCATGCCGCGATCGGCGTCGGCCGGAAGGCCGTCAAGGCGGGCGAGAGCGCCGACATCGTCTTCGTCGTGGCCGACGGCGGCTGGAAGTACCTCTCCACCGGCGTCTACACGGCGGCCACCACCGAGGAGGCCATCGAGACGCTGCAGGGCCAGCTCTGGGCGTAAGGGACTCCCCGCGTCCGGGCGCGGGCCCTGCTCAAGCGCTCGCCAGCCCCCTCCTATGAGGGGGCCAACCTCATTCTATGGAGGGGCAAAGAAATCCCTCCGGTACTGCCGGTGCCCCTGGGGCCGGGTCTACGTTCCTCGCGCACCCTGTCATGTCACGCTCAGCGCGGCATGCGGGGTGTCCACGAGTGTCATGCTCATGACTCGCGGCCGCCGCCGCTACGCGCGTCACGGGCCTGCCCACCCAGTGCATCCCCACGTCAACCGGAGGCAGTTCCCCATGCGTGAGTCACGCCCGAGCAGGCGGAGACGGAGTCTGCGAAGACTCCTCGCCGTCGCCCTCCCCGCCCTCGCTCTCACCGTCGCCGGACTCGTAGCGGCACCGACCGCCGGGGCGCAGGCCGCCGCGGCCCACCCCCACACCGGCAGGTCCGCGCAGAACGCCAGGGCCCTGACCGATCCGAAGCGGCAGACCTTCCACGCCACCGGCAAGGCCGGCCAGAAGGTGCCGACCCGGCACCTGTGCGCCACCGCCGCACCCGGTCACGCGTCCTGCTTCGCCCAGCGCCGCACCGACATCAAGCAGCGGCTGGCCGCCACGGTCGCCGCCGCGCCCTCCGGCCTCTCCCCGGCCAACCTGCACAGCGCGTACAACCTGCCCAGCACGGGCGGTTCCGGCCTGACCGTCGCCGTCGTCGACGCGTACAACGACCCCAACGCAGAGTCGGACCTGGCCACCTACCGCTCCACCTACGGCCTGTCCGCCTGCACCAAGGCGAGCGGCTGCTTCAAGCAGGTCGGCCAGACCGGCTCGACCACCTCGCTGCCCGCCGACGACACCGGCTGGGCCGGTGAAGAGGCCCTCGACCTCGACATGGTCAGCGCGGTCTGCCCGAACTGCAACATCGTCCTGGTCGAGGCGGACTCCGCCAACGACACCGACCTCGGCATCGCGGAGAACGAGGCCGTCGCGCTCGGCGCCAAGTTCGTCTCCAACAGCTGGGGCGGCGACGAGGCGGCCAACCAGACCACCGAGGACACCCAGTACTTCAAGCACCCGGGCGTCGCCATCACGGTCTCCGCGGGCGACTCCGCCTACGGCGCCGAGTACCCGGCCACCTCCCAGTACGTGACCGCCGTCGGCGGCACCGCGCTCACCACCGCGGCCAACTCCCGCGGCTGGAGCGAGTCGGTGTGGCACACCAACTCCACCGAGGGCACCGGCTCGGGCTGCTCCGCCTACGACCCCAAGCCGACCTGGCAGACCGACACCGGCTGCACCAAGCGCATGGAGGCCGACGTCTCCGCCGTCGCCGACCCGGCCACCGGCGTCGCGGTCTACGACACCTACGGCGGCTCCGGCTGGGCCGTCTACGGCGGCACCAGCGCCTCCGCCCCGATCATCGCCGGCGTCTACGCCCTCGCGGGCACCCCGGCCGGCGCCGACTACCCGGCGAAGTACCCGTACGCCCACACCGCCAACCTGTACGACGTGACCAGCGGCAACAACGGCAGCTGCACCACCTCGTACTTCTGCACCGCCCGCACCGGCTACGACGGCCCGACCGGCTGGGGCACCCCGAACGGCACCACGGCCTTCACCTCCGGCGGCGGGGGCACCGGCAACACGGTGAGCGTCACCGACCCCGGCAGCCAGTCCACCGCCGTCGGCGGCTCGGCCGGCCTGCAGATCCAGGCCACCGACAGCGCGGGAGCGGCCCTCACCTACAGCGCCACCGGCCTGCCGGCCGGCCTGTCCATGGGCGGTTCCACCGGCCTGATCTCCGGTACGGCCACCACCGCCGGCACCTACCAGGTCACGGTCACCGCGACCGATTCCACCGGCGCCTCCGGCTCGGCCTCCTTCACCTGGACGGTCGGTTCCGGCGGCGGCACCTGCTCCTCGGCCCAGCTGCTCGGCAACCCGGGCTTCGAGTCCGGGAACACCACCTGGACCGCGTCCAGCGGCGTCATCACCAGCGACACCGGTGAGGCGGCCCACGGCGGGTCCTACAAGGCCTGGCTCGACGGGTACGGCTCCACACACACCGACACGCTGTCCCAGTCGGTGACCATCCCGTCCGGCTGCAGGGCCACCCTCACCTTCTACCTTCACATCGACACCGCCGAGTCCGGCAGCACCGCCTACGACAAGCTGACGGTCACCGCCGGTTCGACGACCCTGGCGACGTACTCGAACGCCAACGCCTCCCCCGGGTACGCGCAGAAGACCTTCGACCTGTCCTCGCTGGCGGGCCGCACGGTGACCCTGAAGTTCAGCGGGGCGGAGGACTCCTCCCTGCAGACCGGCTTCGTCGTCGACGACACCGCGCTGACGACCGGCTGAGCCGCACTCCCCGTGATCCCGCACGCGCCGACGCGGCGCGTGCGGGATCCGTTTGCGATCGTGGTACGTCTCATCCGCACCAGGCGGCCGGTCGGCCGGCCACGCCAACGGACGCAGAAAGGCGGACCCCCCATGCGCCGTACGACGCCCCTCGCCCTCGCGGCGGCAGCACTGCTCCTCGCCGGCTGCGGCTCCCAGAGCGACGGGGACACCGGCAGCAACGGCAAGGTGTCACCCGCCCCCTCCAGCCACGCGCCCGGTACGGACGGCGGCGCGTGCGCGAGCCAGGCGGAACTGAAGGCCGGGGACGACGGGCACACCGTCTGCGTGACCAAGGGCGGCGAGGTCCGGGTCACCCTGGACGGCACCAAGGAGCGCCCGTGGAAGCCCGTCTCCGCGAGCGGCACCGCCCTGAAGGGCATCAACGCGGGCTTCGTCATCCAGCCGGGCGACGCCACGGCCGCGTATCAGGCGGTGTCCGCGGGCACCGTGCGGCTCACGTCCTCCCGCCCCCTGTGCGCCGAGCCCACCGCCCCCGGGCAGGTCTCCTGCAAGGGCATCCAGGAGTGGTCGGTCACCGTGCGGGTACGTTAACCGGCGAGATGACGTACCTGGTCCCACAGGACCGGGTCGACCACGCCGACCCGGCGCCGGAAGTCGCCCACCGGGACCTCGCGCAGCTCGTCGGTCTCCAGGAAGCTCGGGCGTCCCCGGGCGTCTCCGACCGCACCGGGCGGCAGCGGGATCACTCCGGCGCGCTCGTCGTGGTACTTGCTGGTGATCTTCGCGACGGTGGCCCGGTCGCCGCGCACGGCCAGCACCAGACAGGGCCGGTCCTTCGCCTCGAGGCGGTCCTCGTACGGGACGTCGGCCCACCAGATGTCCCCCGGGGCGGGGCGCCCGGCCCGGGCCGGGCGCGTACCCGGCCGGCCCGGCGGCCGCAGCCGCCGTCCGCCCGGCCGGCGGCCGCGGCCCCAGCCGTCGACGAGCGTGGCGACGAGCGCCAGCAGTACGACCGCCGCGAGCGCCAGCCACCAGGACGTGTCCATACGACGACGTTACCGGCGCGCGCCGCGCCGCGCGCGCCCTCTCACGATCCCTATGCGCCGCGGTTCCAGCCGAACCGGTGACAGCGCAGGTGAGTTCGCCCACAACGGCCCCTGGCGGAGGAGCGACCCGTGGTTTCGCGCCTTACGCTCGACAAACCGCACGACCCCCGTCCGCCCCCGGTTCTCCGGCTCCACAACCCGCCCGCCGGTGTCCCGTCCACCGGCTTTCCGCCAACGGAGGTTTCTGGTTCATGAAGCTCACCGTCGTCGGCTGCTCGGGGTCGTTCCCGTCCGCGGAATCGGCCTGCTCGAGCTACCTCGTCGAGGCCGACGGCTTCCGGTTGCTTCTCGACATGGGCAACGGCGCCCTCGGCGAGCTGCAGCGCCACTGCGGTCTCTACGACCTCGACGCGATCTTCCTGAGCCATCTGCACGCCGACCACTGCATCGACATGCTCGGCTACTTCGTCGCGCGCTACTACCGGCACGACGGCGGCCGCTGCGATCCGATCCCGGTCCACGGACCCGAAGGCACGGAGCACCGGCTGACCACCGCCTACGCGGACACCCCCTCCGCCTCCTCCATGAGCGAGGTCTTCGACTTTCACACGGTGAAGCCGTCCACGTTCGAGATCGGCCCGTTCACCGTGCACACCGAGCGCGTCCGGCATCCCGTGGAGGCGTACGGCATCCGCGTCGAGCACGGCGGGAAGGTCCTGACGTACTCCGGCGACACGGGTGTCACCGAGGCGCTGGACGAGCTGGCCCGGGACGCCGACCTGTTCCTGTGCGAGGCCGCCTTCACGCACGGCAAGGAGAGCATCCCCGACCTGCACCTGAACGGGCGTGAGGCGGGTGAGACCGCGGCCCGCGCGGGAGCCCGCCGCCTGGTCCTCACCCACATCCCGCCGTGGACCGACCCGCAGGTCAACCTCCGTGACGCGGGCGAGGTCTTCACGGGCCCGGTGGAGCTGGCCGCTCCGCGGCGCGTGTACGACATCTGACGACGGAGCGGCGCACGACGAGGCCCCCGGAGCAGCGGCTCCGGGGGCCTGACTCATGCCGTGCCGGCGGGTCTCACGCCTTGGTGAGGTCCTCGACCTCCTCCTCGGGCTCGCGGCCCGGGGTGGGGAGGTTGAACTTGGTGATCGCGAACCGGAACACGACGTAGTAGACCGCCGCGAAGACCAGGCCGATGGGGATGATCATCCAGGGCTTCGTGGCGAGGCCCCAGTTGAGGAAGTAGTCGATCGCGCCGGCCGAGAAGCTGAAGCCGTGGTGGACGCCCAGCGCCCAGGTGATGGCCATCGACAGGGCGGTGAGGACCGCGTGGATCGCGTACAGCAGCGGGGCGATGAACATGAACGCGAACTCGATCGGCTCGGTGATGCCGGTGACGAACGAGGTCAGCGCGAGCGAGAGCATCATGCCGCCGACGGCCTTGCGGCGCTCCGGGCGGGCGCAGTGGGTGATCGCCAGCGCGGCGGCCGGGAGGGCGAACATCATGATCGGGAAGAAGCCGGTCATGAACTGGCCGGCGGTCGGGTCGCCGTGGAAGAAGCGCGGCAGGTCACCGTGCCAGACGGTGCCGGCGGAGTCCTTGTAGCTGCCGATCTCCTGCCAGGCCACGGTGTTGACGAACTGGTGCATGCCGACCGGGAGCAGTCCGCGGTTGATGGCGCCGAAGATGGCGGCACCGACGGCGCCGAGGCCCGTCATCCACTCGCCGAAGTTGGTGATGACCTTGCCGACGGGCTCCCAGATCAGACCGAAGACCACACCGACGCCGGTGCCGATGAACGCCATGAGGATCGGGACCAGGCGGCGGCCGTTGAAGAAGCCCAGCCAGTCGGGCAGCTTGGTGCGGTGGTAGCGCTGCCAGACCACGGCGGCGATCAGACCCATCACGATGCCGCCGAGCACCTTCGGGTCGTTGTAGGTCGCGGCGACGTCCGCGCCCTTGGTTATCTTCGCCTCGGTGATCGGGAACGCGGTCAGCACGTTCTTGTACACGAGGAAACCGACCAGCGCCGCCAGCGCCGTGGAGCCGTCGGACTTCTTGGCGAAGCCGATGGCGATGCCCACACAGAACAACAGGGGAAGATTGCTGAAGACCGCGTCACCGGCGGTGGCGAAGACGGCGGCGACCTTGTTCCAGCCGAGGCCGTCCTTGCCGAACACATCGTCCTGGCCGAGGCGCAGCAGGATGCCGGCCGCCGGCAGGACGGCGATCGGGAGCTGGAGGCTGCGGCCGACTTTCTGCAGGCCCTGAAGCAGCCCGGATCCCCGCTTCTTCGCGGGAGCCGCCGTTGCGGTGGCGGTGCTCATGGTTCCTCCATCGGGTGGTGGTCTACACCACTCAGTGGTGTAGACCTGTTGTAGCACGATGAAGGGCGTATAAGGAACCACGAAATCCGCTACCGCGGCACTACGCAAAGTGCCGGGTCAGCGGGGGTTCGCGGGGGCCGTGGACGCCGTGCCGTCAGACCTTCGTGACGTCCTCGACCTCCTCCGCCGGTTCGCGTCCCGGTGTCCTGAGGTCGAACCTGCTGATCGCGAACCGGAAGACCACGTAGTACACCGCCGCGAAGCACAGGCCGATCGGGATGATCGCCCACGGTTTCGTCGCCAGGTGCCAGTAGATGAGGTAGTCGATGAGCCCCGCGGAGAACCCGAAGCCGTCGTGCACCCCGAGCGCCCAGGTCACCGCCATCGACACCCCCGTGAGCACCGCGTGGATCGCGTACAGGAACGGGGCGATGAACAGGAAGGAGTACTCGATCGGTTCGGTGATGCCGGTGACGAAGGACGTCAGCCCGACCGAGAGCATCAGCCCGCCGACCTCCTTGCGCCGCTCCGGACGCGCGCAGTGCGTGATCGCCAGGGCCGCCGCCGGCAGCGCGAACATCATGATCGGGAAGAAGCCCGAGGTGAACTGGCCCGCGTTCGGGTCGCCGGCCAGGAACATGTTGATGTCGCCGTGCACCACCTTGCCGCCGGGCGTGGTGTAGGTGCCGAACTGGAACCAGATGGGCACGTTCAGGAACTGGTGCAGCCCGACGACGAGCAGTGCCCGGTTGGCCACGCCGTAGATGCCGGCCCCCCACGAGCCCGTGTCCCGCAGCCAGTGGCTGAAGGTCTCCAGCGCGTCCCCGATGGGCGGCCAGATCCACAGGCACAGGGCCGCGAAGAGGATGCCGACGAACGCCATGATGATGGGGACGAGCCGGCGGCCGTTGAAGAAGCCCAGCCAGTCCACCAGCCTGGTGCGGTGGAAGCGGGCCCAGAGGGACGCGGCCAGCAGCCCCATCACGATGCCGCCGAAAACGCCGGGGTTCTGATAGGTGAAGGCCGTCACCGACCCGTCGCTCACCTGGCAGCCGACGTTCGCCACCGCGGTGGAGCCGCCCGGGCAGTCCTCCGGGAACTGACGCAGCACCCCGTAGTACACGAGGAAGCCCGCCACCGCCGCGAGCGCCGTGGAGCCGTCCGCCTTCTTCGCCATGCCGATCGCGACACCGACGCAGAACAGCAGCGGCAGCCCGAGGGAACCGTCGAGCAGGCTGCCGCCCGCGCCCAGCATCACCTTCGAGACGGTCGTCCAGCCGAGGCCACCCTCCCCGACCACGCCCGGCTGGGCCAGTCCGATCAGCAGGCCCGCCGCCGGCAGCACGGCGATCGGCAGCTGGAGGCTGCGGCCCATCTTCTGCAGACCCTGGAACACACGGTTCCAGCGTGCCCGCGCCGGACCGGCCGTACCGTCGGGGCGTGCGCTCTCGGCGCTCATGGGCGTCCTCCGGCCACTCGACTCGGACGCGGTTTGGCGACCGTCCCCACGGTGGTGTAGACCAGTTGGCGGACGGTTCCGCTGTCGTGATCGCCATCATTCGGCACGGACGGCATGACCGCTCGCGAAGATGGGCCAACTGTGGGTTACTGCGACAAAGCGGTTCGGATCAGGGAGAAGCAACATGGCCAGCAAGGCTGAGAAGATCGTCGCCGGACTCGGCGGGATCGACAACATCGAGGAGATCGAGGGCTGCATCACCCGGCTGCGCACCGAGGTGTCCGACCCCTCGCTGGTCGACGAAGCCGCCCTGAAGGCCGCCGGCGCCCACGGCGTCGTGAAGATGGGCGCCGCCATCCAGGTCGTCATCGGCACCGACGCCGACCCGATCGCCGCGGAGATCGAAGACATGATGTGAACCCCACGGTTCACCCTCAAGGGGCTCTTCCCGACGCGGGAGGAGCCCCTTCCGTCCGTACGGCTAGGCTCGTCGCCATGTCTCGCATCGACGGCCGTACCCCCGAACAGCTCCGCCCGGTCACCATCGAACGCGGTTGGAGCAAGCACGCCGAGGGCTCCGTCCTCGTCTCCTTCGGCGACACCAAGGTGTTCTGCACCGCCTCCGTCACCGAGGGCGTCCCGCGCTGGCGCAAGGGCAGCGGCGAGGGCTGGGTCACCGCCGAGTACGCCATGCTGCCCCGCTCCACCAACACCCGCGGCGACCGCGAGTCCGTCAAGGGCAGGATCGGCGGCCGTACGCACGAGATCTCCCGGCTCATCGGCCGCTCCCTGCGCGCCGTCATCGACTACAAGGCGCTCGGCGAGAACACCATCGTCCTCGACTGCGACGTCCTCCAGGCCGACGGCGGCACCCGCACCGCCGCCATCACCGGCGCCTACGTCGCCCTCGCCGACGCCGTCGCCTGGGCCCAGGGCAAGAAGCTGATCAGGGCCGGCCGGCAGCCGCTGACCGGCACCGTCAGCGCCGTCTCCGTCGGCATCGTCGGCGGCGTGCCCCTGCTCGACCTCTGCTACGAGGAAGACGTGCGCGCCGAGACCGACATGAACGTCGTCTGCACCGGCGACGGCCGCTTCGTCGAGGTCCAGGGCACCGCCGAGGCCCAGCCCTTCGACCGCACCGAACTCAACGCCCTGCTCGACCTCGCCGTCGCCGGCTGCACCGAGCTCACCGCCCTCCAGCGTGCAGCCCTGGAAACCACCCTCGGCGCGTAGCGGCCACCCCGCCCCCGAGTAAAGGGACGGCCAAGACTGCCCGTACTCACGGGCAACCAGGCGCCCCTTCCCGGCGTCCTACGGGTACGGGTGCACGGCCCACCACCGTGCGCCCGGCCAGCCGTACCAGGGGAGGGACCCATCACCATGGCCGCCAGCCGCCGTCGACGCCGTGGCGTCACCACCATCGCCGCCACCGTGGCCGCCGCCGCGCTCACCGCCGGCCTCACCACCGGCTGCGACGCCGTGAACAAGGCCCTGGACTGCGTGCAGACCGCCGACTCCATCGCGGACAGCGTCACCGACCTCCAGCAGGCCGTGGAGAACGCCTCCGACGACCCCACACAGCTCGACGCCTCCCTCGCCGCCATCGACAAGAACCTCGACAAGATCGGCGACAAGACCGACAACGCCGACGTCAACAAGGCCGTCGACGACCTGAACAAGGCCGTCGCGAACGTCCGCGCGTCGATCAGGAACGGCGACAACACCCCCGACGTCAGCCCCGTCACGGACGCGGCCGGCGAACTCACCAAGGTCTGCACCTCGTAGCGGGCTCCGCGCCCCGACGGGGCGCGGAGAACCACGCGACCGGCCGCGAACCGGCCCGCGGCCGCTCGGCGAACCGTCAGTACCGGTCGTCCCGGCGCCGCTCCCGCTCCTCGTACCGCTCCTCGCGGCGCGTCCGGTGCAGCTCGTGCCGGGACTCCCTGCGCTCCAGCCGCTCCTGACGGCGCTGCTCCTTCAGCCGCTGCCGCTCGGCCCGGGTGACCTTCCGCTCCACCCCGACCCCGCCCCAGAACGCCAAACCGCCGATGACGACCCGAGGCGCGCCCGGCTCGGGCGGCCCGTCGTCACGGGGATGCTCGAACGCCCCCATCACCCCGACGCCGCGCACCACGACCTCGACGCCCGGCGGCACGACGACCTGCACCCCGCCCATGACGGCCACGACGTTGATCTCGACCTCGCGGTCCGCGAAGTCCGCCTCCCGGAGGTCGATCTCGCCGCCGCCCATGAGGACGAAGGCGTTGAACCGCTTGGGCATCGTCCAGCGGCCCTTGCGCTCGAACCCCGACATGACCGCGAACCCGCCCGTCGAGGTGCCCCCGCCCCCGACGATCCGACCCGCCCAACCGCCCTGCTCCGCCGGTGCCTTGGTGAACGAGACGGGAGCGGACACCGCCGCGCCGGCGGCGGGCAGATCACGGGTCAGCGGCGTCAGCTCGCCGTACGTACGCGCCTTGTACGCCGCCTCCAGCCGCTCCTCGAACTCCTCCATGTCGAGCCGGCCCTCGGCCAGAGCGTCCCGCAGGACCTCGGTGACCCGCTCACGGTCGGCGTCGGACGCCCGGAGATCCGGGACTGCGTCGTCGGTCATGGCAGCAGCCTACGAGACCGCCTTCTCCGCGTACATCTTCGCGATGACGGCCTCGATGTCCGGCTCCCGCACCGAGAGGTCCACCAGCGGATACCGGGCCGCCAGCTCCGCCACGAGCGGCGCCGCCGACTGCCCCGCCGGGAACGCCAGCCACTGCCGCGGCCCCTCCACCCGCACCACCCGCGCCGACGCCACCTCCACCGGCGGCAGTTCCCGCTCCAGGTCCACCACCAGCGTCCGCTCGCTCTCCCCGGCCTCGTGCAGCCCCGCCAGCGGACCGTCGTACATCAGCCGCCCGTGGTCGATCACCATCACCCGTGAACACAACTGCTCGATGTCCTGCAGATCGTGCGTGGTCAGCAGCACCGTCGTACCGCGTTCGGTGTTCAACTCCCGCAGGAACCCCCGCACCTTCGCCTTCGACACCACGTCCAGGCCGATCGTCGGCTCGTCCAGGTACAGCACCTCCGGATCGTGCAGCAGCGCCGCCGCGATGTCCCCGCGCATCCGCTGCCCCAGCGACAGCTGCCGCACCGGAACGTCCAACAGCGCCCCCAGCTCCAGCAGTTCCACCAGCCGGTCCAGGTTCTCCCGGTAACGGGCGTCCGGGATGCGGTACATGCGATGCGCCAGCCGGTACGAGTCGATCAGCGGCAGGTCCCACCACAGGGTCGTCCGCTGCCCGAACACCACCCCGATCCGGTGCGCCAGCCGCCTGCGGTCCCGCGACGGATCGATCCCCGCCACCCGCAGCCGCCCCCCGCTCGGCGTCAGGATCCCGGTCAGCATCTTGATCGTCGTCGACTTCCCGGCACCGTTCGGCCCGATGTAGCCGACCATCTCCCCACGCCCCACCGTGAACGAGAGCGAGTCCACCGCCCGCACCTCGCGCCGCTCCCGCCGGAGGAACCCGGCCTTCCTGCGCACCTCGAAGACCTTCTCCACGCCCTCCAGCGCGATGAAACCGTCCCCGGACCCGGCGAGGCCCCGCCCCGCTCCCGTGAAGTCGCCGTCCGTCATCCGTTAACTCCCCGCGCTCCGATACGAACGAAGTCCCGCCCGCCAGGCCAGCCCCGCCAGCGCGCAGGCCCCCACCGCCACCAGCGGCGAGACGAACGCCACCCACCGCGGCAGCCCCAGCGGATACGGCCGCCCCAGCACATAGGCCGCGGGCAGCCAGTTGACGAAGGCCAGCGGCAGCAGGAACGTCACCCCGCGCACCAGCTCCTTCGCGAACACCGACGGCGGATACTGCAACAGCGTCGTACCGCCGTACGTGAAGGCGTTCTGCACCTCCGAGGCGTCCTGCGCGAGGAACTGGAAGGCCGCCCCCGCCACGAACACCGCGCAGAAGATCCCGCAGCCGCTCGCCACGATCACCGGCATCAGCAGCAGCTTCGGCAGGGTCCACACCACGTCCAGCCCGGACACCGCCCAGCCCAGCACCAGCAGCCCCTGCGTCACCCGGCCGAGGCGCCGCAGCGCGAACTGGTCCGCCGCCACCTGCGCCAGCACCGGCACAGGCCGCACCAGCAGCGCGTCCAGCGTCCCGTCGCGCACCCGCCGCCCCAGCCGCTCCATCGACCCGATCAGCAGGTCCGCCAGCCCGAACGCGGTCGCCGACAGCCCGTACAGGAACGCCACCTCCGGCAGCGACCAGCCGCCCAGCGCGTCCACCCGCGAGAACATCAGCATGATCGCGACGAAGTCGAAGAAGGTCGCCGCGAAGTTCCCGAACGTGGTCATCGCGAAGGAGAGGCGGTAGGCCATCGTGGACCGCACCCACATCGCCGCGATCAGCCGATACGCCCGCGCCCCCTCCAGCACCCGGCCGCGCTCACCCACCCTGCACCACCACCCGGCGCGTCGCCGCCGACTGCACCAGCCGCCCGGCGCCCAGCAGCACCACCGCCCACGCCCCCTGGAACAGATAGGTCCCCAGCGGATCCGCGTGCCCCAGCAGCACGTCCGCCGGCGCCTGCAGCAGCGACGACCAGGGCAGCACCCGCACGACATCCCCGAGCGCGCCCGGGAACACGTTGAGCGGCAGCAGCATCCCCGAGCAGAAATACCCCGCGAGCCACGCCATCTGCCCCACCCCCGTGCCGTCCAGCAGCCAGAACGCGCTCAGCGCCACCAGATACCGGATGCCGAAACCGACCAGCATCGCCAGCAGCACCGCCACGAGGAAGGCCAGCCAGGTACCGGCGTCCGACGGCAGGTACACCGGGAAGCACAGCGCCCCGAACAAGAACGGCACCGCCCCCCGCCCCAGCAGCTGGAAGAACGACCGCCCGAGATCGGCGGCCAGCCACCACAGCTGCAGATCGGCGGGCCGGTACAGGTCGATCGCCACGTCCCCCGTACGGATGCGGTCCATCAGCTCGCTCTCCACACCGCCGCCGCCGATCGCGAGGGTCGACAGCAACGCCTGCCCCAGCCACACGTAGGTCACGGCCTGCGCCTGGTCGTACCCGCCGAGGTGCGGACGCTCGTCCCAGAGCGCGCGATAGGTGTAGACGAGGATCAGCCCGAAGACCGTGTTCGTGAACACCCCTGCCGCGGTGGCCGCCCGATAGGTCGCGTACCGTCTGAATCCCCCCGCCGCGACGGCCCCGTACAACCGTCCCGCGCCCACGTCAGTCGACCTCCCTGGACAGCTCGACACCGAAGCGCAGGAGCCTAGCCCGGAGGCCCGACGCCCGGCCACGCATTTCCGTGGCCGAAGCGTGCCGGAATTCGGGAACGGAACGCCAGGTGCGAGAGTCTTCAAACAGGGGGCGCAGAAGGCGTACGAGGCGTACGGGAAACGTACGACGCGAAACAGGAGTCCGTGCACGAGATGAGCGACGAGCCGCAGCCGCAGCAGCCGAACGAAGGCGTGGCGCCGGAAAAGCCGCTGCCGGCTGAAGGGCCCGGAAGCCCGGGGGGCCGCGAGGAGAAGGCCGCCGAGGGGGAGAAGGGGACGAGCCGGGCCGCTACCCGCGGGGGTGACGCCGAGCGCACCCGTCCGGGTGACGGCCCGCGCTCCGGCACGGCCCAGGACCGGACGACCTCCATCGCCCGAGCCCGCGAGGCATCCCGGGAGGGTTCGAACGGCGCGGCGGCCTCCGGCGGCTCCACGGCACCCGGTGACGCACCGACGCCCGGCGGCCAGGCGGCTCCGGGTTCGGGGGCGTCCGGTGGGAGTGCCGCTTCCGGTGGTGCGTCGGCGTCCCGTGGCGGCTCGGGCAAGGGCTCGGCGTCCGGTGGTTCCCCGGCACCCGGTGACGCGCCGACGTCCGGTGGGAGTGCCGCTTCCGGTGGTGCGTCGGCGTCCCGTGGCGGCTCGGGCAAGGGCTCGGCGTCCGGTGGTTCCCCGGCACCCGGTGACGCGCCGACGTCCGGTGGGAGTGCCGCTTCCGGTGGTGCGTCGGCGTCCCGTGGCGGCTCGGCGACGGGCAAGGGCTCGGCGTCCGGTGAGCCTTCGGCTGACCAGGGCGGGTCCGCGACCGGCGGAGCCACCGGTGGGCAGGGCGCCGGCGCCGCCCCGAAGCGGCCCGCCGTCGGCAAGCAGCAGGGGCCGGTCGACGCGGAGGCGTCCCGGCCGGCCGACAGCACACAGGTGCTCCGCCGTGTCACGCCGCCCCGCCGGCCCCAGACGTCGTCCTCGCCGTCCGGCCCCACGCAGTCGGCGCCGAGCGGCACGGCGGGCGGGGCAGCCTCGGGCGGCGGCGAGGACCGGGCGCCCGAGAGCACCCAGATCCTCCGACGCGTCAACGCACCGCGCGCGGGCGAGCCGGACGCTCCCGCCAAGGGGGCCGCCGACGCGCAGAACAGCCCCGGCCGCACGCCCCGGCCGCCCGCGCCCCGTCAGGGCGGCACGAACCGCGCCGCCCAGGCCGCGGGCGCTGCCGGTGCCGGCGCCCTGGGCGCGGCCGGTCTCAGCAAGGCCGCCGGTGCCGCAGGCGAGGCCGCGGCCGCCGGAACCGCGGCCGCCGGAACCGCGGCCGCCGGAACCGCGGCCGCCGGCGGCGTGGGCGCCGCCCGCGCCGCTCGTGCCGCCCGCGCCGCCGGTACGGCCCAGGGCTCCCCGGCAGGCGCCGTCGGCGCGGCCGGACGCGGCGGCCCGGAGACCACGGCGGCCCACCCGGCCACGCAGGCCGACGACCCGCGGCAGACCGCCGCCGGCGCCGCCACGCCGGACGGCCCCGCCCCCGCGGGCAAGGGCAAGAAGGGCAAGCGCCCCAAGCGCACCGGCTGGCGGCGGCTCCTGCCCACCTGGCGCATGGTGCTGGGCACCTTCGTGATCGGCGTCCTCCTGATCATCGGCCTGTTCTTCCTCGGCTACTCCCTCGTCAAGATCCCGCCGGCCAACGCCATCGCGACCAAGCAGAGCAACGTCTTCCTCTACTCGGACGGCTCCCAGCTCGCCCGCGACGGCGACGTCAACCGCGAGAACGTCAACCTCGCCCAGATCTCCAAGCCCGCCCAGCACGCCGTCCTGGCCGCCGAGGACCGCGACTTCTACACCGAGTCCGCCGTCGACCTCAAGGCGATGCTCCGCGCCGGCTGGAACACCGCGACCGGCAAGGGCAAGCAGTCCGGCTCCACGATCACCCAGCAGTACGTGAAGAACTACTACCTGGCCCAGGAACAGACGGTCACCCGTAAGGCCAAGGAGTTCTTCATCTCGATCAAGCTGGACCGCCAGAAGTCCAAGGACGAGATCCTCGAGGGCTACCTGAACACCAGCTTCTTCGGCCGCAACGCCTACGGCATCCAGGCCGCCGCCCAGGCCTACTACGGCATGGACGCCCAGGACCTCGACCCGGCCCGCGCCGCCTACCTCGCCGCGCTCGTCAACGCGCCCAGCGAGTACGACGTCGTCGCCCACCCCGAGAACAAGAGGGCGGCCGTCGCCCGCTGGAACTACGTCCTCGACGGCATGGTCAAGAAGGGCTGGCTCAAGGAGTCCGAGCGCGTCGGCCTGAAGTTCCCCATGCCCAAGGAGCAGACCGTCTCCACCGGCCTGTCCGGCCAGCGCGGCTACCTCGTCGACGCGATCAAGCACTACCTGGTCAAGAACGACATCATCGACGCCGACCAGCTCGAGGCCGGCGGCTACCGCATCACCACGACCATCCAGAAGAAAAAGCAGAACGCCTTCGTCAAGGCGGTCGACGACCAGCTGATGTCCAAGCTGGACAAGAAGAACCGCAAGGTCGACAGCTACGTCCGGGCAGGCGGCGCCTCCATCGACCCCAGGACCGGCAAGATCGTCGCGATGTACGGCGGCATCGACTACGTGAAGCAGTACACCAACGGCGCGACCCGCGGTGACTTCCAGGTCGGCTCCACCTTCAAGCCGTTCGTGTTCACCTCCGCGGTGGAGAACGGCTCCACCACCCAGGACGGCCGCACGATCACCCCCAACACCGTCTACGACGGCACCAGCCGGCGCCCCGTCGAGGGCTGGACCGGCGGCGGCTACGCCCCGTCCAACGAGGACGAGAAGTCGTACGGCGACATCACCGTCCGCAAGGCCACCGACCTGTCGGTGAACTCCGTGTACGCGCAGATGGCCGTCGACGTCGGCCCCGCCAAGGTCAAGCAGACCGCGGTCGACCTCGGCATCCCCGCCGGCACCCCGGACCTCCAGCCGTACCCGTCCATCGCCCTCGGCACCGCCAACGCCAGCGTCCTGGACATGACGGAGGCGTACGCGACGCTCGCCAACCACGGCAAGCACGGCACGTACACCATGATCGAGAAGATCACCAAGGACGGCAGCGACGTCGTCAAGCTGCCCGAGGAGCCCGTCGAGCAGGCCGTGAGCCGCGAGGCCGCCGACACCACCACCTCCATCCTGCAGAGCGTGGTCGACAGCGGCACCGCCACCGCCGCCCAGGCCGCGGGCCGCCCGGCGGCCGGCAAGACCGGTACCGCGGAGGAGGACACCGCCGCCTGGTTCGCCGGCTACACCCCGGACCTCGCCACGGTCGTCTCCGTCATGGGCCAGGACCCGGTGACCGCCAAGCACCGGCCGCTGTACGGCGCCCTCGGCCAGGCCCGCATGAACGGCGGCGGCCCGCCCACCCAGATCTGGGCCCAGTACACGGGCGAGGCGCTGAAGGGCAAGCCGACCGCCGAGTTCGACCTCCGGCTGGAACCGGGAGCCGACAGGACCGAGGAGCCCAGCGCCACCGGCTCCGCCACGCCCGGCACGGGCGGCCAGGACGACGGCGGCACCACCGACGGCGGCCAGGTCGACGGCGGCGCGACCGCCACCCCGACCGACGGCGGTACCACCGGCACCCCCACCGACGGCGGCACGACCACCGACGGAGGCACCACCGACGGCGGCACGACCACCGACGGAGGCACCACCACGGGCGGCGACACCACCGGCGGGGACACGGCGACCGGCGGCACCACCACGGGCGGCGACACCACCGGCGGAGGCACCACGACCGGCGGCGGCACCCCCGGCGGCGGAACCGACGGGGGCGGGACCACCGGCGGCGGCACCACCACCGGCACGGGCGGCCAGCCACTGACCGCCCGGCGGCCGTGAGCCCCCATGGGCCGCGGCTGAGACGTCAGTGACCGCCGGTCGCCTTCAGCCCCACCACGGCGACCAGCAGCAGACACACGAAGAACACCCGGGCGGCGGTGACCGGCTCACCCAGCAACACCATGCCGAGCACCGCCGCCCCGGCCGCCCCGATGCCCACCCACACGCCGTAGGCGGTACCGATGGGCAGCGACTTCGCGGCGTACGACAGCAGCACCATGCTCGCGACGATCCCCGCACCGGTGAGCACACTGGGCAGCGGCCGGGTGAATCCGTCGGTGTACTTCATCCCGATCGACCAGCCGACTTCCAGCAGACCGGCGACGACAAGCAGAACCCAGGCCATGACAGGCACCTCCGAGACGGGCGACGACTCTTCCTCCGGTGCGTCGTCTTTGCCTTCGACCCGGTACGGCGCGTCTCGTCGGGCTCGCTTTCGAACATAGCAAAAGAACGGCGGAGGGGGCCGGTGACCGCGGTCACCGGCCCCCTCCGCCATCGAATCAGAGGTGGGACAGGGAGGATCGAGGATCGAGGGGGCTCAGAGATACAGCCCCGTGGAGTCCTCCGACCCCTCGAAACGGTCCGCGGCCACGGCGTGCAGATCACGCTCCCGCATGAGCACGTACGCCACGCCCCGCACCTCCACCTCGGCCCGGTCCTCCGGGTCGAACAGGACCCGGTCGCCCGGCTCCACGGTGCGCACGTTCTGGCCGACCGCGACGACCTCGGCCCACGCCAGCCGCCGCCCGACCGCCGCGGTCGCGGGAATCAGAATGCCCCCGCCCGACCGCCGCTCGCCCTCACCGGTCTCCTGCTTGACCAGGACCCGGTCGTGCAGCATCCGGATCGGCAGCTTGTCGTGGTGGGGGGTGCTCTGCTGGTTTCTGTTGGCGCTCACGCCTCGAACCTACCTGCCTTCGACACGTCCGTACCGGGCCGGGTCAGCCCTTGCGCCGCCGGGCGCCCAGAGCGAGCAGCCCCACGACCCCGACGGCGAGCAGCGCCACCGGCACGACCCGCTCCAGTCTGGTTGCCCCGTCCTCGTCGACGAACTGCGCCCTGACCTCGCTCACCACCCGATTGACCTGCACATAGGCCCGCCCGACCGTGTGATCGATGTTGGCGACGACCTTGGCCCTGGCATCCCCGACGATCGTCTTCGGATGCACCCGCATCCCGATCTCGTCGAGCGTCTCGGCCAGCACTTCGCGGCGGCGCCTGATGTCCGCCTCGATCTGCGCCGGTGTTCTCGTGTCCGACGTGTCCGCCACCGTACGGCCTCCGAAGTCTTCTGATGCTGTTCCGAACAGTCTGTCAGCTCATCCCCGCGCCGCATCGCAAGGCCCCCCGGTTACGCTGGCCAGATGAGCGAGCGACTCCAGCCGGGGGACGTGGCCCCCGCCTTCACCCTCCCCGACGCCGACGGCAACGAGGTCTCCCTGTCGGACCACAAGGGCCGCAAGGTCATCGTCTACTTCTACCCCGCCGCCCTCACTCCCGGCTGCACCAAGCAGGCCTGCGACTTCACCGACAACCTCGACGTCCTCGCGGGCGCCGGCTACGACGTCATCGGTATCTCCCCGGATGCCCCGGAGAAGCTGGCGAAATTCCGCGAGAAGGAGTCCCTCCGGGTCACCCTCCTCGCCGATCCGGACAAGAAGGCCACCGAGGCCTACGGCGCCCACGGCGAGAAGAAGAACTACGGCAAGACGTACATGGGCGTGATCCGCTCCACGATCGTCGTCGATGAGCAGGGCAAGGTGGAACGCGCCCTCTACAACGTCCGCGCGACGGGCCACGTAGCCAAGATCATCAAGGACCTCGGCATCTGAGGCCGCGCTTCCCACCCACGGCCCGCCCCGGACCCCGGCGCGGGCCGTCTGCCGTCATTCCGGACGTGACTGTCCGATAACCGGTTCGTTACTCCGGACGGGCGGGGAACGCCTGCCCGTGATGGAGGCAACTCGATGGCGGCCGGTACGTATGCCAAGGACCGGCTGGAGGCAGCGGCTCGTGCATCACGAACACGGTCGGAGGCGCTGGAACGGCTGGGGGTGGACCCGGGAAGCCCGTCGCGGCGGTACGTGCTGGAGCGGATGAGGAAACTCGGCGTGGACGTCTCCCACTTCGAGCGGGAGGGGGCGCGGTGGACGCGCGAAGTTCTCGAGCCGGTGGTGGCGGTGTCCGTCGGCATCAATGAGGTGGTGCGTGAACTCGGCATCGAGGAGCGCTGCGCCGGCTGTGGCGCGACTGGTGCGACAACCGCATCGGCAACCTTCGGTTGCTCTGCCCCGACTGCCACTCGATACGGACAATCACCGCGGTCGGGCCAAGAGGCCCCGGGGTGGCGTCCGATGAGCGGTGGCGTGCGGTACACACGTGAACGGTTGGCCGAAGCCGCCGAGCGGTGTGCGAGCCTCGACGAGGTGCAGGCGTGCCCGCCCCGAACCCGACGAGTCGTGCAGGGCCGTCACCGAGTCGGTCTCCGTCGCCGAGGCGCTGCGCCGCCTCGGGCGCCCGGACGACGGCACCCAACGCGCCATGCTGCGCACATGGATCGCCGAGGACCGCCTTCCACCGCGCCCTTCCTCGGACAGGCCCACCACGGCAGGCGGCGCTCGGACCGGGTCAGGCGCGCGGAGGACATCCTGGTCCAGCACGCGGCCGACGTCGGACGCGCACCTGTCTGCTTAGCCGTGCACTCCACGGTCGACCACATCAACGGCGACTGGAGCGACGACAGTCGGAGCAACCTTCGCCTGCTGTGCCAACTGCCACGCGACGACAACCGCCTGGTGCCGAGACGACCCGCGACGGCATACTCTCGCCCAGTAAAGTAGGGGGCTACAGGCGCTCGTACTCCAATTGGCAGAGAGGCAGGCCTTAGAAGCCTGATGTTGTCGGTTCAAGTCCGACCGGGCGCACAGGCAGAGAGGGCCCGGTACCTTTGAATCAAAGGTGCCGGGCCCTCTCTGTGATCCTCAGTCCAGCAGTTCCCGGACCGCCGGTACCAGGGCGCGGAACGCCTTGCCGCGGTGGCTGATCGCGTTCTTCTCGGCGGGGCTCAGCTCGGCGCAGGTGCGGGTCTCGCCCTCCGGCTGGAGGACCGGGTCGTAGCCGAAGCCGTTCGTGCCGGCCGGAGCGTGCCGCAGGGAGCCCCGCAGCCGGCCTTCGACCACCCGTTCCGTGCCGTCCGGCAGGGCGAGCGCGGCGGCGCAGGCGAAGTGCGCGGCCCGGTGTTCCTCCGCGATGTCGGAGAGCTGGGCGAGGAGCAGGTCGAGGTTGGCCTTGTCGTCGCCGTGCCGGCCGGCCCAGCGGGCGGAGAAGATGCCGGGGGCGCCGCCCAGAACGTCCACGCAGAGGCCGGAGTCGTCGGCGACGGCGGGAAGACCGGTCGCCCGGGCCAGGGCGTGGGCCTTCAGCAGGGCGTTCTCGGCGAAGGTGACGCCGGTCTCCTTGACGTCGGGGATCTCGGGGAAGGCGTCGGCGCCGACCAGTTCGTGGGGGAGCCCGGCGTCGGCGAGGATCGCCCTCAGCTCGGTGATCTTTCCGGCGTTTCGGGTGGCGAGGATCAGGCGGGTCATGCGGCCAGTATTCCTGGCCGCCCGTGCCCGGTGCCGCCCGCCCCGCCCCCGTCGGCTACAGCTCCGCCTGGCCCGCGCCCCTGAGCGTGTACAGGTCGAACGTCTCGGCCATCTTGGCGAAGCCCAGGTCGCTGGGGTGCAGATGGTCACCGGAGTCGTACACGGGGAGCAGGCGGTGGGGGGCGTAGGGGTCGCGCAGGGCCTTGTCGAAGTCGACGACGGCGTCGTACACCCCGCCGGCCCGGATCTGCGCGTTGACCTGCTGCCGTACCGCCTCCCGGGCCGTGGTGAAGCCGCGGTGGCCCTCGAAGGGCATCAGGGTGGCGCCGACGACCTTGAGGCCGCGTGCGTGTGCCTGGCGGACGAGGGTGCGCAGCCCGGCGGTGATGCGGTCGGGGTCGGCGAGCCGGGGGTTGCGCAGGATGTCGTTGATGCCGAGGTCGATGACGACGACCTTGACGTTGGTGCGGGAGAGCGCGTCGCGGCCGAAGCGGCCCAGTCCGCTCTGGTTCTCCGCGGGCCGGCCGAAGCCGTCGGCGAGGACCTGGTTGCCGCTGATGCCCTCGTTGACGACGCTGTAGCGCGGGAGTTGGCGTCCGCCGCCGAGCGCGGTGCGCAGCCGTCCGGCGAGGACGTCGGGCCAGCGGCGGTTGGCGCCGATGGTCGAGGTGACGCCGTCGGTGATGGAGTCGCCGAAGACGACGACGGTGCCCTCGGCCTCGTTGCTGAGGACGTCCACGGCCGTCAGATAGCGCCAGTACGGCGTCTGTTGGGTGTACGGGGCTGCGGTGGTGTCCTCGGTGCGGTCACCGTCGGCCACGTAGGAGATCTGCCGGGCGTGCGGGTGGTAGGTGACCGGGCCGGACGCGGTGGGGGAGTAGGTGGTGACCAGGAGGTCGCCGCCGTGCGGAACGGCGAGGCGCACGGCGTCGCTGACGATCTGTCCGCCGGCGGGTATGACGACACCGGCGCTGCCGTTGAAGGTCAGGCGGCGCATCGTTTCCGCGGCGGCCGCGGCGGTTCCGTCGCCGGCCGCGAGGGCGAGCGAGGCGTGGCTGATGGTCAGCGGGGACTGTCCGTAGAGATTGGACAGGGTGATCCGGGCACCCGTACCGCCGGCGTCGGCGTGCACGACGTTGCGGACGGAACGGCCCGCCAGGCCGGTGCCCTCGGTGCCGGGTTCGCCGCCCACGGGTGCGGCGGCCCAGGAGCCGACCCAGGTGCCGGTGGAGGCGGGGGCGGCGGCGGAGTCGCGGTGGGTGCGGTTGCCGGCAAGGGCGCTGCCGGGGGTGCCGTCGTCGGCGGCGACGGTGAGGTAGATGACGGTGGACAGTGCGACGACGAGGGCGACGAGCGCGCCCAGGATCACACCGTGTCGGGCGGGGACGGCGGCTTCCGGCTGCTCCGCGGCGGGCCCCGCACCCCCCTCATGACGCTTGGTCACGCTTGCGTTGTTCTCCTTGATAGATGGGAGCCCGAGGCTCCGATCCGATGAATCCATGATGCGTCATGGGCCGGGCCGGTCTGACAGGGCCCTGCCCAAAATCCCCTTCCCGAGAGACGCCGGGAACTCCTGTTTCGTTCCGGGAGTCGGTCAGGAAGGGACAATTGTGTGCGGGATCACCGAGCGGGTGGAGCTGATGGAACCTACGGAGACGGGAACACGGGGAGTGCGGGCACCGGAGCGTGCGCCTGCCGCGCCGGGGCGCGCGGCGTCGTACCGGACCATGACGGCGTTCACCCCCGCGGACGAGGAGCGCCGGGCCGGTGTGCGGCGCATGAAACTCACGGCGACCGGGATGCTGCTGTTCGTGGCGCTGGTCTACGTCCTCGCGAAGCTGGCCGAGCACGAGGGCGCCGGGGCGTGGGCGGGCTATGTGGCCGCTGCCGCCGAGGCGGGCATGGTGGGTGCGCTGGCGGACTGGTTCGCGGTCACGGCGCTGTTCCGGCATCCGCTGGGCCTGCCCATCCCGCACACCGCGATCATCCCCACGAAGAAGGACCAGCTGGGCGTCTCGCTGGGTGAGTTCGTGGGGGAGAACTTCCTGTCGGAGGCCGTCGTGCGGCAGCGGCTGCGCGCGGTCGGCATCGGCAGCCGGCTGGGCGCGTGGCTGGCGGAGCCGGAGCACGCGGACCGGGTGACGGCCGAGCTGGCGACGGCCCTGCGGGGCGCGCTGGCGGTGCTGCGGGACTCCGATGTGCAGGCGGTCGTCGGGGAGGCGATCACCCGGCGGGCGAACGCGCAGGAGATCGCGCCGGGCATCGGGAAGATGCTGGAGAAGGTCGTCGCCGACGGTGGTCACAAACGGGTGGTGGACCTGGTGGTGGCCCGCGCCCACGACTGGCTGGTGCTGCACCGCGGTGACGTGATGGTCGCGGTGGAGGGCGGCGCGCCCGGCTGGACCCCGCGGTTCGTCGACAAGAAGGTCGGCGAGCGGGTCTACAAGGAGCTGCTGCGGTTCGTGACCGAGATGCGGGACATGCCGTCGCATCCGGCGCGGGGCGCGCTGGACCGGTTCCTCACCGACTTCGCCTCCGACCTGCAGTCCGACACGGACACCCGGGCGCGGGTGGAGCGGCTGAAGGGGGAGGTGCTGGGCCGCGGCGAGGTGCAGGACCTGATCGCGTCGGCGTGGACGGCCGTGCGGTCGATGATCGTGGCGGCGGCCGACGACGAGCGCAGCGAGCTGCGGCTGCGGGTGCGGGCCGCGCTGCTGTCGCTGGGCCGGCGGATGGCGACCGAGCCGAAGGTGCAGGGGAAGGTCGACAGCTGGGTGGAGGGTGCGGCGGTGCACGTCGTGACGACGTACCGCAAGGAGATCACCTCGCTGATCACGGACACGGTGGCGGGCTGGGACGCGGAGCACACCACCCGCAAGATCGAGGCCCACATCGGCCGCGACCTCCAGTTCATCCGCATCAACGGCACGGTGGTGGGATCGCTGGCGGGCTTGCTGATCTACGTGGTGTCACGGGCGCTGGGAGCGTGAGCCCTGCCGGGGGCTCGGCGGGGTGGTGAGCTCGGCTCCGGGGGCGCACTTGGAGGGGGTACCGCCCCGTGGCTTGCCGCGCCTGTGGCTTGCGGCTCGCTCCGGCCGCTCGGCTGCCTGACCCACTGGCCTGCTGGACCCGTCCGTCCGAGTGGCCCGCCGACCGCGCCGGCCTCTCGGCCGGAGTGAGCCCCTCTGCAGTGCCGCCGTGCCGCCGGCGGCCGCCGCGCTGGGCGGCCTATATCGGCAGGGGCCGGGCACCCGGTATCCGTCCTTCGAGGAGGAAGGGAGCCCATGAGCACAGCTGAGGCCGAGTCCGGCCGGAGCATCACCACCGACATTCCCGCCCGGCTCGACCGCCTGCCCTGGTCCCGCTGGCACTGGACGATCGTGATCGGCCTGGGCACCGTATGGATCCTGGACGGCCTGGAAGTCACGGTCGTCGGCAACATCGCGAGCCGGCTGGCCGAGCCGGGCAGCGGTCTGGCGATCTCCTCCGGGCAGATCACCGGTGTCGCCGCGGCGCTCTACGTGGCGGGTGCCTGCGTGGGCGCCCTGTTCTGGGGCCGTCTGACCGACCGCTTCGGCCGCAAGAAGCTCTTCATGATCACCCTGGCGGTGTATCTGGCGGCGACCGCCCTGACGGCCGTGTCCTGGGAAGCCTGGTGGTTCTTCCTGTTCCGCTTCCTGACAGGTTTCGGCATCGGCGGCGAGTACGCGGCGATCAACTCCGCGATCGACGAGCTGATCCCCGCGAACTACCGCGGCCGGGTCGACCTGATCATCAACGGCAGCTTCTGGCTGGGCGCGGTCGGCGGCTCCCTGCTCTCGATCGTCGCGCTCAACACCGGCCTGCTGCCGGCGAACGTCGGCTGGCGCCTGACCTTCGCCCTCGGCGCGGTCCTGGCCCTGGTCATCCTGCTCGTACGACGGCACGTCCCCGAGAGTCCGCGCTGGCTGCTCATCCACGGCCGGGACCGGGAGGCGGAGGAGATCGTCTCCGGCATCGAACGGCAGGTGCGGGAGGAGAAGGGCGCGGCGCTGCCCGAGCCGCAGGGTGAGCTGGAGATCCGCCAGCGCAAGAACGTGACCTTCCTGGAGATCGCCCGCACGGTGTTCGGCCAGTACCGCAAGCGCGCGGTGCTCGGCTTCTCCCTCTTCATCGGCCAGGCGTTCCTGTACAACGCGATCACCTTCGGCTTCGGCGCGATCCTGACCAAGTTCTTCGACGTGCCGTCCGACCACACCGGCTACTACTTCGCGGTGATCGCGGTCGGCAACTTCTGCGGTCCGCTGCTGCTGGGCAAGCTGTTCGACACGGTCGGCCGCCGGGTGATGATCTCCGGCACGTACCTGCTCTCCGGTCTGCTGCTGTTCGGGACGGCCTGGCTGTTCGACCGCGGCTCGCTGAGCGCGGGCACGCTGACGGCCTGCTGGTGCGCGGTGCTGTTCTTCGCGTCGGCGGGTGCGTCCAGCGCATACCTGACGGTGTCGGAGATCTTCCCGATGGAGACGCGGGCGATGTCGATCGCCTTCTTCTACGCCCTCGGTACGGCGGCCGGCGGTATCAGCGGCCCGCTGCTGTTCGCCGACCTCACGAGCACGGGCAAGGTCGGTGACACCGTCCTCGCCTTCTCGATCGGTGCGACCCTGATGTGCCTGGCCGGTCTGGTCGCGGCGTTCCTCGCGGTGAAGGCCGAGCGCCGCTCCCTCGAGGACATCGCCCGCCCGCTGACGGCCGTGGCGGGCCGGGCCAGGGAGGCGACGAAGAACGCCCGGCCGTCCCGGCGTTCACCGGGCACGCAGGGCCCGACGACCCCACCGGCGGCGAGCCGGCCGTAACGTCCGGTGCCGGTTCCGGCGCTTGGAATCGGTGTGACCGGTTCCAGGTACCGGCACCGGTGCCGGTGCGAGAACGGCGTGGCCGGCCCCGCGATCCCAGGGCCCCGGTCCTCGGGCAGTGACACCCGAGGGTCGGGGCCCGATCCGTGCCCGGTCCCCGTCCGGCCCGTGCCCCGTCCGTGCCCGGCCGTCACGCGCCGGTCGTGGAGCCCGGCCGGACGATCATCAGGATCGTCACGGTGGCCCACAGCACGTTGAACACCCCGGTGTACATGGCGAGTCGCGCGGTGTGCCGGACCGTACCACCGCCCTCGACGAGCGCGGTCTGGGCGGGAAGCACGAGCGCGGCGAGGACCACGGCCGCGAGGGCGGTCAGCGCGATCGAGGTGATCAGCCAGGCGTCGCCGAGCACACCCATCCGGCTCGCGGTGGCGAACCCGAAGACGGGTACGACGACCCCGACGACGGCGTACACCCGGCAGATCCGGTACAGCAGCCGAAGTGTCCCGGCGGGATCACCGGCGGCACCGGCGTCGTCCGCGAGGGCGGCGGCACCGGAGTCGTCGTCCGCGGGGGCGGTGGTCCCGGAGCCGCCGGGCGGCGCGGCGAGGACCCGGCGGGCGGCGGGCGGGAACATGCTCGCGGCGACGGTCACGGGGCCGACGGCGACGATCGCGGCGAGGACGTGCACGGCGAGGAGGAACTTGGTCACGGCGGTGACGCTAGGGCCCGGGACGATCTTCGAGAAGTGGCGGAAGTGCCAGGCTTCGACGGATTCCCGCCAGTCACCCGACCAGGACTCCGCTGTCGCACCCCGGAGGGCGCTGTTGGCGACAATCCGTCGCAAGCCTACGATCCCGCCATGCACACCGTGGCCGTACTGGCGCTGGACGGGGTCATCCCGTTCGACCTCTCCGCTCCCATCGACACCTTCGGCTGGGCGCGGCTGCCCGACGGCAGGGCGCCGTACCGGGTGCGGGTCTGCTCGGTGCGGGAGGAGGTGAGCGCGGGCGCCTTCACGGTCCGGGCGCCGTACGGCGTCGAGGCGCTCGCCGACGCCGACACGATCGTCCTGCCCGGGGTCGCCGAACCGCCCGGGACGCTGCCGCCCGGCGTCGCGGAGGCGCTCCGCGCGGCGGCGGCCCGCGGCACCCGTATCGCCTCGATCTGCGTGGGCGTTCCTCTTCGCGGCGACGGGTCTGCTGGACGGCCTGCGCGCCACAACCCACTGGGTCGCCCCCCCGGACCTGGCCGAGCGCCACCCGGCGGTGACCGTCGACCCGAACGTCCTCTACGTCGACAACGGCCAGTTCCTCACTTCGGCGGGCGCCGCGGCGGCGATGGACATGTGCCTGCACATGATCCGCCGGGACTTCGGCTCCGCGGTCGCCGCGCACGCGGCCCGCATGTCGGTGATGCCGCTGGAGCGGGAGGGCGGGCAGGCCCAGTTCATCGTGCACGACCTGCCCCCGGCCCCGGCCGGCGCGACCCTGGAGCCCCTGCTGCACTGGCTGGAGGACCACTGCGACCGCGATCTGACGCTGGACGAGATCGCGGCGCAGGCGGGCATGAGCAGCCGTACCCTCAACCGCCGCTTCCGGGAGCAGACCGGCACGACACCGCTGCAGTGGCTGCACCGGGCGCGGGTACGACGGGCCCAGTATCTGCTGGAGACGACCCCGTACTCGGTGGAACGCATCGCAGGGCAGGCGGGTTTCGGCTCCCCGACGGCGTTCCGGGAACGGTTCCGGAGGGTGGTGGGGACGAGCCCGCAGGCGTACCGGAGGGCGTTCCGGGCGGGGGAGAGGGTGCCGTAGGCGCCGGAGGCAGGTGGCCCGGCGTTCAGGCCTTGCGGTCGGCGACGGCCCAGGAGGCCAGGGCCACGGCGCCGGCGACACCGAGGACGGACGGCCAGGCCCCGACCTTCTTGGCCAGCGGATGGGAACCGGCGAACCCGGCGACGTACGCGGCGGTCAGCGCGCCCGCCGCCTTCCCGCCGGCTCGCGCGCGCCACTGCTGGGCGGCGGTGGCGCCGGCGACGGCCAGGACGACCCCGCCCAGCTGCCGCTTCTTCGTCCAGCGGGCGACGCCGTAACCGCCGACGAGCCCGGTCGCGGCGACGACCGCACTGGGAACCCTGGCCATGACTGCCTCCTGTGTCCCTGAATCATCCCCGAGGTCTGCCCCGAGGCTAACGCGCGGACACCGGACCGGCCGGACCCGGGTCCAGGTCCCTCGAGTGTGCCGTTTTTCGCCACACAGGCCGCATCGCGCCACATGCCGCGCATTGGCCGAACACCCGCCCATGACCACCGCCTTACGGGGTACCGGGCTTGCGGTGTCCCGACGTGCCCCGAGGAGGAGCCACCACGATGACCGTGACGACCCCGCAGCCGAGAGCGACCATTCCCGCCCCGTCCGCGTCCCTGCGCCCCGCGGCCCACGAGACGCCCGAGGGCGCCGGCTGGGTGATGCTGGCGGATGCGGTGCGCGAGGCGGGCCAGTACCCGACGAGAGCGGAGGCCGAACGCGTCACCCGCATCGTCCTCCGCGCCCTGGGCGCCCACGTCACCGGTGACGAGCGGGTGGCGCTGGCGCAGGCTCTGCCGCCTGAGGCGGCCCAGGTGATGGTGTCCCAGATCCCGGCCGCGCACGCCGTGTCGGCCCGCGAGTTCGTCGAGTCGGTGGCGGCGCGGCTCGAGGGCTCGACCCCGGCGACGGCCCGCTGGGACGCCGGTTCGGTCCTGAGCGTGCTGGCGGACCGGATCGGCGAGCCCCTGACGACTCGCGTCCTGGCCCAACTCCCGCCGGGCTTCGCCCTCCTGTTCGGCCGGGCGGACCTCGCGGCGACGGCGTAGCGCTCGCGGCTCAGGCCTTCTCCCCGGGGCGCACAGGCCGACGGCGTACCGGTCGGGAGGATGACCGGTACGCCGTCGGGTCAGGGGAAGAGATGTGCCGGTTCAGTGATCACCGGCGCGTCGAGCGGTGAGGCTCAGCGGTGGCCGCCGTGCCGACGGCCGTCGTGGCCCGGACCCCGGCGGTCGCCGTCGCGGTGGTCACGGTTGTCGCCGCGGTGGTCGCGGTTGTCGTGGCCCCAGCGGTCGTGGTCGCGGTTGTCGTGACCCCAGCGGTCGTCGCCCCGGTGCCCGCGGTTGTCGTGGCCCCAGCGGTCGTCGCCCCGGTGGCCGCGGTCGTCGTGGCCCCAGGAGACGGAGTCGACGTACCGCCCGCGGTCGTTGCGCAGGGTGGCGGTGCCGCTGCGGTCGTCCAGGACGTCCCGACGGCGGTCCTGGTAAAGGTCGTTGCCGCTGTCCCGGCCGATGCCGGTGTGGACGCGGACGGTCGAGCGGCCGTCCAGACGGTAGTCGCGGAAGGTGTAGACCCGGCCGTTCTCGGTCGACAGGGTCCAGCCGTCGAGGTTCACGGCGCGGCGGTCCTGGTTGGTGAGCTGCACCCACTCGCGGTTCAGGACGCGGTTGGAGCGGTCGTCGCGGCCCGGGGAGCGGTACTGCACGTCACTGATGACCACGTGCTCGCCGAACGAGCGGCCGTGGTCGTGGTCGGCGGCCGACGCCGGCAGCGCCGCCGCGCCCACGAGGGCGGCCGCCGCGGCAGCGGCGGCGGCGACACGGCGCGCGATCACAGAAACAGAAACGGACACGAGGTCCCCCTTTGCAGGGTCGTGCACACCCCGCCGGCCACGGCCCAGAACCGTGACCAGGGGTGCGGTGTACGGGTGGCGGCCGGTCGGCCGCACAGCCACACCCTGGGTCCGGGACGCGCCGGGCGCCGGGCGCCACGCGGCGCCTGTTACATTCCTTGGACAAATTCACAACTCTCGCCTGTATGGCACATTCATCCCGTAAACGGACGAATGGTGACGCGTCGTCATTCGTGGAGAGCGCGTGAACAAGGGGAACGAGTGAGCCCGACGCCCCATGGCCTGGCCGCCGCTGCGACGCCTCTCACCCGAAAGTGAGTAACAGCCGCGGCCGTCGGACAGGGCGGCGATCCCGGACGGCGAGGGGCGTCCCGTTCGCTGTGAAGTCGGCCACAGCCGCGTCGGCACAGGCCGCGGCGCGTACCAGCTGATTAGGCGGCGAGTATCAGGCAGGCGTCGGCTTGAGCTCCTCGCGGGTCCATGCGCTGCAAGCCTCGGCGATGTCGTACGCGCATTCGAAATTGTCATGCTGCTGATGACCGCGGTGAGGCAGGGGATGCCGCACACTGGTGTATGCCGCCGTGTCCAGTCTCAATGTCAGTGGGTCGTGTCACCCTCTGTGATGGCTGCCGTATAGGCGTCACTGGAATTCGTGCAAGAGGAGGGGCCATGACCGGGACTGACCGGGGCTACACGTCGATCGAGATCTGTGCCGGCGCGGGCGGACAGGCGATCGGACTGCACTTGGCCGGTTTCAGACACCTTGCCCTCGTTGAGATCGACAAGTACGCAGCGGCGACCCTGCGTGAAAACATCGAAGTGCACCCGAAGTGGGACTGGGAGCGCGACAACTGCGACGTTCTCTGCAAGGACGTGCTTGAGTTCGATCCCGAGCGTGACCTGGAGAAGAGCGCTGGCCTGTACCGGCGGGGCGAGGTTGATCTGCTCGCGGGCGGTGTCCCGTGCCCGCCCTTCTCCCACGCTGGGAAGCAGCTCGGCGAAGACGATGAGCGTGATCTCTTCCCGCGCATCCTTCAACTGGCTGAGATCATCCGTCCGCGCGCCGTAATGATCGAGAACGTACGCGGTCTCATGGACGCCAAGTTCGACGACTACAGGTCGCGGATCCAGGCCATCCTTGAGGAGATGGAGCCTGACGACGACGGGCTGCCGGGCTACGAGGTAGTGAGCTGGAAGGTTTACGAGGCCGAGAAGTTCGGCGTGCCGCAGCTTCGGCCGCGCTCCATCCTCGTCGCCTTCCGCAAGGACGTCCTCAAGGACCTGAAGTACGAAGCCCCGACGCCCAGTGCCGAAAGGGTCACGGTCTTCGATGCGCTCGAGGAGACGATGAACGAGCGCTTCAAGCTGTTCGAGGACGGGCCTCGGGCCGCCCAGGCGCAAAGGGTGTTCGAGGACTGGAAGAGGGACGCCCGCAAGGACGTCGCCCCCACGCTGGTTGGCGGCTCGAAGAAGCACGGAGGCGCTGACCTCGGTCCCAGCCGGGCCAAGAAGGCCTGGCGCTCTCTGGGGGTTTCGGGCATGGGTGTGGCCAACGCGCCAGTGGACGGTGAGCCGACCGGTTCTGAGGACCGGGATCTGTTCGGTGCCGATGGTCCGATGCTCACGGTCCGGCAGGCCGCGATCATTCAAGGGTTCCCGCTGGAGTGGGACTTCGCAGGACGCAAGACCGCCCAGTACCGGCAGGTAGGGAACGCGTTTCCGCCGCCCGTCGCGCAGGCCATCGGCGAATCGATCATCGAGGTGCTCAAAGCGGACCGCAGGCGCGGTGCCAGTCGGTGACTGAGGGCGGTTGAGGAGCGGCGAACGTAAGGGGTCCGCGGCTCAGCCGCCCGTCAGGGGAGTCGGCTGTCCAGGTGTGCGAGGAGGGCATGGATGTCATCGGCATCCATGCCGAGGCCCGTGGTCTCCTCCTCCTGGAGATCGCCGAGTTGCCGCACCGCAGGGTCATCGAGCACGCTGCCCAGGAAGTGCAGCTTCTTTTCGAGACGCACGGCGACGATTTCATCGATCGTTCCCCGGGCCGCCAGCACGGTTACGCGCGTATCGGTGCCTGGAGGCAGCCCAAGCCGGTGAATACGGTCGAGGCTCTGGAGGAAGCGGCCGGCCATGAAGTCGCGGTCCACGTAAACGGCATCGTGACAGACCTGATGAAGGCTAATCCCCTCACCCAGAGTCGCGGGGTTGGAGATCAGGACCATGCATGACGGATCCTCGCGGAAGCGGGTGAGCTCAGTTTCCCGCTCCTGGGCCGAGGTGGACCCATGGATGGAAGCGGGGGCATGCGGCGCCAGTAGCTCCTCCAAAGTCTTCTGGCTTCGGACGAACCCTGTCCAGACCAGTGTTTTGCGGCCAGCTCGCGCGTTCTTCGCGACGATACGAATTGTTTCCTCGTATTTGGGCGACAACTCATGCCGCGGAAGCCTCTGAAGCAGCGTATGCAGCGAGTCCCCATCGGAGACGTCAAGCGCCGGCAGCTGATAGGCGAGCGCTTCATAGGGGGTGTCGCTGGGAGCTAGCAGGGCGGGGCTGATCGCGGCCATCAGCGTGCGCATCGCTGCCTTGCCGAGTGAGGTCAGGTCACCTCTGCGTGCGGACGGCTCCCCCTTGAGCGCGTCGTACAACTCGCGGTGCACGGGCGGTAGGTCGACATAGCGGACCACGGGCTCAAAGGGAGGGAGGCCCAGCTCCTTCTTCGTCGTCCGCGTGAACAGCGGGCGCAGGGCCTGACTGGCATAGGCGAGATCGCCGCCGCTGACCGCTTCGACGACGAGTTGTTTCCCCCGTCCTGGCCAGACGAACGAGAGCAGGCTTTCCAGGTCCCGGGCGCCATTGGGAGCCGGTGTCCCGGTGAGGATGAGGCGCCGCCGGGCCAGAGGGCCGAGCGAGAGACAGGCGGAACCATAAGCGCCGCGGGCTCCGAGCTTCATACGGTGCGCTTCATCAAGCACGAACATCGCCGGGGCCGTGCGCAACCACTCTGACAGGTGGCTGACGGAGCCGGCCAGCCGCTCGTAGTTGACCAGGACGACATCGGCTCTCGGGTCCGGAAATCCGCTGTCCATGACGGAGATCAGCACGGGCTCCTTGAAGCAGACCTCCCCTTCGAATTGCCACGCCTCATAGGCTGGCTTGGGGCATACGACGAGAAGGCGCCGGACCTCTCCCCGCTCACGCAAGGCGCTGAAGACCGCCAGCGCCGTGCGGGTCTTGCCAGCACCAGGAACGCTGAAGTTCGCTCCGTGTCCCAGAGACAGCAGCTCTGCGATATCCCGCAGCTGGAACGAAGTGAGGTCCGCCTGCCAGCCTGCGCCCAGCAACGCGTGGACATCATCTGGTGCGAGCGGTGCCTGAGAGCTGAAGGCCGGGGAGCTGAGCCGGGCCTGCACGGTCTCGGCGTCATCAAGGACGCCGGTGACCAGGCTGGCCAGCTCAGGCTCCCACTCGACATCAGAGTGGGGCCAGCCGGCCAGCTCGCCGATGGAGAACAGAAAGCTGTCCAGATCAGCGTCCGAGGTCAGCGGGCCGCGCTGGCCACCCGGAGTCACGCGGGTGGCCAGCATCCCGAAGTCCCCTTCCAGGCCAGGCCGCGCACGCAGCACTGCCCGCGTCCTGGTGATGTCGAAGGTGATCCGGAGAGACGGGAGATCAGAGTCGGTCATCGCTGGTCTGCCACGGCTTCACGCAGCCACGCCAGGCCTTCTCCGGGAAGCTGGATGCTCCGTGACGCTTCAGCTGACAGCTTGGCCAGCGCTTGCCTGAGCACGATCAGCGTGTCATCGAAAGCACCCTCGTCCAGGCTATTGTTGCCCCGCGCCAGTGCCAGGTCGGTGACGCACTGCTGGAGATCATCGACTGCGGCGATGATGCGGTCGGGAGCGACAAGCCGTTTCTTCTGCTTACGGATGGCGTCCTGAGCGGCTTGGATCGACTCGTCGAATGCCTTCTCCAGCAGGGAGACGGAGCGGTTGGCCTCAGTCATCTCTTCGGGAGTCGCGCTGGTCCCGGACTTCTGCGTGGCCTTGGCCCTGAGGAGCGAGTCCGTGAGGGCGCGGGCCTTGGCTGTCTCGGAACTCGGCCCCGGCACCGTGCGGTTGAGGCCGGGGATGGAGACCGCCTTCGGTGGCTCCGGCGCCGTCTCCCGGGATCCCTCAGGCAGGCGATGAGCCAGATAGTTCTCCCGGAAGTCCGTGCGGATGAAGCGGATGTCGGTCTTGGCCACATCAAGGACGATCGCTGCCAGCCGGTACTCGAGAAGGGTGTCTGCCTTCTCCTTGTCCCTGGCCTTCTCCTTGACGTAGGCCCGGTACAGCTCGGCGAAGCGCTCCTGTGCGTCTTCGAAGTCCATCAGGCGCAGCTTGGTCTGGCCGTGCTCGCTGCGCTTCACCAAGTCACGCAACTGGCCGAGAACCCACGTGTCCCGCTCAAGTGCTGGCGTCGAAGTGTGGAACAGCTTGGCGATCGCAGCGAGGGGAAGGCCCTGCTGAATCTGCTCTTCAACGGCCATCAGCCGGTTGATGTAGGAGTACTCGCGCCGGCGGTCGGGCCTGAGCTGCAATGACAATTCGACAGAGCGGATGTCGTCCCACGTGCAGCTGGCGGGCAGCACACCCACGCGGATGGACTGGATGCCCAGTTCCCTGAGAGCGGCTCGCCGGGTGTTTCCGTTGACGAGAACTCCATCACGGGAGATGAGCCCCGGCTCGTTCTGCCGGTGCTCCTGGAGGCTTTGCTTCAGTTTTTCGAAGTCAGGGTCGCGCTGGTGCGGGTCAGACGGCTTCGCCATCAGCAGCTCGTGCAGATAGCCCTGGCCGGCCTCGGACCAGTGATCCTTCGTCAGTGCCTCCTCCCGGGCGGGGTCGTAGGCACGCTGTGCACTGACTCTGTGAGTTGCGGGGTTGTAGTAGAGCCGGTCGACCGGCATGTCGATGACTTCGACGTGGATCGGGCGGCCCCGGAACTCCACGCGGAGTGTTTCGGGCACGGAGACTCCCGAGCGCGCATCCTGCAGCCGCTGCTCCACCTGGGCGCGGATCTCGTCCGCTGTCGGCGGGACGCCGAAGTCCGTCGGCATGACTACCTCTCGTAGCTGGAGTGACGTGTGGGTGGTGAGATGGAACTGACAGGGGCGGTCGCCGCCGGCTGGCCCGCCCCCGCGGGCGTTCAGGCCAGGCCGTCGCGAAAGGCTTCGCGTGCTTCGGCCGGCAGCGCCCGGTACTTCGCCCAGACGTTCTCAATGGAACTGAACGTCCTGATGTCCTGCTTGATCCAGGACTTCAGGATGTCGAGTTCGAGCGAGGGCAGCGAGGCGGCCTCGGAGAGCAGTGCCGGTACGTCGTACGTGGAACCGATGCCGCCGACCCGGCAGCGGTTGCACTCGACGACGTACTGGAGAGCCTTAGTGCCGTTCGGCAGCAGGACTTCACGCTTGGCCACGTCGAGCTGAGCTGTGACCTCCGAGTCGGCATACGTGTCTCCCGGGGTGGCACCACACGAACTGCACTTGTGGTTGTAGGCGGCCAGCAGCTCCCGGCGTTGGTTCACCGTGATCGCACTTTTCGGCCGGGTGCCGCGGCCAGGCTCCCAGACGGGCTCGCCGCGCTGTGCATAGCGCTGTTCGTTGGCGTCGAGGTCGACGTCCTCGCGCTTGGTGTCGATCTTCCACCCGAAATCACGGAGATCCCGCATGCGTCGGTCGATCTGTGCCACATCCGGAAAGGCTTCACGGAGCTCTGCCTTGGTGAAGACGTTCCCTTCACCGACCACCTGGACGAGCCAGAGTGCGGCGCGCTTCATCGTGCCCAGTTTGCTGTCCTGCCATGAAGGCAAGGCCGTGCTCATCCGCCACCTCGCAGAGCCTGAGCGGGCCAGCCCGACTGCATGTCAGGGCGGTTGATGCCTGACAGTGGCCCGCTGGGCGTAACAGAACTCCAAGTCGACCAGGAAAGAAAGTGGTTGCGTGTTCAGATGGGGATCCGGACATAGGTGAGACGCCAGGCAGGGAAGGGTGGCGGCACACTGTTGTCGAAAGCCGGTGTTTCGCCGTGGGGTGAGGAAAGAAGGAGCTGGCGTGCCGCGACCGGGCCACTTCCGAGAACTGGATGCAGAAATTCCGGATGAGAGAAAGGCCCTCGCCAGGGCCTTGCGCGGCCTGATGCGGGTGGTCGGACGGTCGCTGAGGCAGACACATGAGGAGCTGGCGAGGCGCAATCGAGGCTGCGATACGTCAGCGAGCGCTCTCTCTGATCTGCTGAACGCACGCATACAAAGGCCCAGGCGAGAGGTGGTCCGGGCGCTCTACGACCTGGCGGAGACCGCCGCGCGGACGAGCCGCGCCCCGATGCCGGTCACCTGGGCAGAACTTGAGGCGCTCCGGCTGAAGGCGTGTGAACCGCCGGCGCTCCTGTGTACGAGCTGCCAGGCGTCCGTGTTGCCGGTCCCCCGAGTGCGGGGGGACCGGCAACACGGGACAGGGGAGTGGCCCACGGCGTCGACCCTGCTGGACATGAAACGGACGAGGCGAGCCGAGGACGTAGCCGGCATCCTGCGGCACGTCGGTACCACTGGCGAGCCGGCAGAGGTGGCTCATGCGGTGGCCGCGTGCAGGGCGCGCGGGCTGCACGCGGAGGCGGACCTGATCCTTCGGTATGCGCAGACCGGACGCGACGGGCGCCAGCTCGCCGAGATCGCCTACGAGTTCATGAGGATCGAGGACAACGCCATGGCCCGGCGAGTACTCAGGATGTCCCTGGCTCAGTAGAGACGTCCGGCCCGCTGGCGGGGGAGGCGGGACGCCTGGATATCACCGCTTGGCAGATCGCCTCACTGCACTCCTCCGCTGACTGGTGCTCCCAGAAACGCAAGACAAGCCAGCCAGCTGCCCGCAATCGCTCGTTAGTGTCGCGGTCGCGGGCCATGTTCCGGGCCACTTTGTCGGACCAGTAGCCAGGATTGGTCTTCGGGGAAACGTAATGCTCAGGGCAGCCGTGCCAATAGCAGCCGTCGATGAAGACGGCTACTTTCGCGGGCCGGAAAACCATATCGGCGGTGCGGCGAAGAGCGGACTCCGGGCGAGCCGCCACTCGGTATCGCAGTCCTTTGGCATGCACCAGCCGACGGATCAGCCGCTCCGGAGTGGTGTCCCGGCTCCGGATCGCCTGCATGTTGCGGCGGCGCGCGGCAGAAGACGCCCACGAGCCCTCGGGGGGCACCCAGGTGGTCTGGGGATCTGGTTCTGAAGGGGAAGCAGTCATCGGTAGTGAGTTACCAGCCGGACAGAGTTGGCGGCACCGTCCCGCTGAGCAGAGCGTCGTAGGTGGTCTGACCTGACAGTCCACTTGCAGGATACCGCGGCGTCCCGATATGGACAGGCGCGCACCGTCAGTCCTGTCTGGTGTGTGACGGCAAAGCCGGGGCGGCCTCGACGGGGTCATCTGGCTGGGCGATGACCCATTGCTTCCCGTCCAGGGAGACTCGCGGGGCGTCCTTGTGATGAGGTCCTGCGGCGACCACCCGGGCGCTGACAAATTCGCCTTCGTCGGGGAGAGGGAGCCCTAGCTGGCCGGCGATATCCCGGTGGCTGGCGTAGTCCCCCATGATGAGGATGCCCTCCGCCCGCAGCGCGGACCGGCTGCCGCCGTTGCCGCGGACCCGCTTCATGTAGTCCTTCTGCTGGGCCACCGTGCGCACCACGTTACGGCCGATACGTCGGTTCTGGACGCGCCGGAAGAGTTCGTTCAGGCGGCGCTGCCCCGAGTTCGCCGTGAACACCGCGTCCCGGTCCGCGGCGTCCATGTGGAGCAGCACGTTCTCCGGGAGGTCCTCGTCGTGCCAGATCCACCGGATCTTGTCCCGGTGGGCCGCCTTGATCGTGAGTTTGAGGTCACGGTTGTTCCCCGTGTTCAGCCACTCGTTGTGTATCCGGACGAGACCGACGCTCCAGAGGGACTTGTAGTCGTCCGCCCAAGCGAGCAGGCAGAGGTGGCCCACCGCCTCAGGCGGAATCATCCAGCCTCCGAACTGCTGGGAGTACTTGCAGTCCACATCGACGCCGGCGATCTGGTAGTCCATGGCTTTGCCGTCCGCGAACCGGAACTCCCGCTGCAGATTGATCTCCACCAGAGTCCCCGCGTGAGTCTTCTCGGTCTTGAAGAGCGTCTTCCAGTCGTAGCGTCCGGTCACCTCGCCATTGAGCAGCTGATCGATGGTGTCACGAAGGACCCTGCCGAACCGCCGGCCGGCGGGGTCCAGCGCCTTGACGTGCTCGTAGACCCTCTCGAGTTCAGGGTCTTCTGCCGCCCCCGCGTATTGCATGGCGACCGACGCGGCGGCCCTGATATCGGCTTCTTCGAAAGGAAGCACGTTCTCCCCGTCAGTTAGTCATCCGTGACGTGTACTGCCGCAGCACCTCAGAGCGCATCGACGTACACCGCGTCCGGACGAGTGGAGTCCTTTGTCCTGAAGCGCACGAGCCGCTGTTTCGTGTCGATGGCCGTCTTCGGCGGAATCACGGTGAACGCCATGATGACCCGGTCGGACGCCGCGGTGCCGGTCGCGGCGACTGCTTTCACCTCATCGTCATGGGCGGCCTCGACGACGGGATACAGGAGGATTACACCGCGAGTCGCACCGAGCACAGGGAAGCCGTCTGTGGCTGCGGCTGGCTCTGGCCGCTCGATCAACTGTTGGGCGTACAAACGGTGTTCCAGACCCGAAATACGGCCGAAGGACAGCTTTCCGGACTGGCGGCTGCGGCGGAAGAGAGAGAAGGGACCCTGGCCCAGAACGGTGGCTTCGATCCGGCTGCGCTGTGTGCGCTGCGGGGCGATGACCAGCCAGTCGTCGACCTTGGCCAGGCGGCCGTCGAGCTGGGACAGGTAGGTCAGGTGCGGAGCGAACACATTGCCGTCCTCCCACTCCAGGGAGCTGAGGACGGACAGAAGCTGGGCGTGCGAGATCACCGTGGAAGCGGCCTGGAAGCTGCGGGACAGCGGTGAAGTGTCGTCGGGAAGAAGCCGGCACGTGGCTGGAGCCCCGCTGACTGCCGCTAGGACGGGCTTCCAGCGCTCCGTGTTCCGTGCCGTCATCTTGGCGTCCTGCGGGTACGCAGCCGGTTCGATCGGCGTACCCGGCGACCGAACCTCCACCAACTCCGCGTTGAACATCTTGTTGCGGGCCGACGGCTTCACCCAAGGCAGGTGCTGGGCGACCAGGGGCGGGATCTGGGCGGGAGTGACCTGGGGGCGGCCGTCCACCAGGTCCGCGTAGCGGGCCAGCTCGGCGCGGAAGAGTTCCTCGTCACGGCAGATCGCCTCGAAGGCCTCGTACAGGTCGACCGTCTTGGCGTTCCGGCCGCGGCCGAGGGACTCCTCACGGCCGATGTAGAGACGTACGAGATCGCGGTAGCCGGGGCGGAAGCCGAACCAGCGACCCATCTGCATCAGGGTGTCGGCCTGCTGCGTAGTGCGGCGGTAGTACGTGATCGTCAAGCCTTCGACCGTGAAGCCGCGGGACAGCTTGGTGCCGCCGACGAGGATCTTCCAGACGTTGGGGGTGCGGTCGAAGTCCAGGTCGGGCTGTGCGTAGTCGCGCTCGCTCTCGCCGTTGACGACGATGACTGGGCTGCCGCCCTGTTTGATCAGCTGGCAGGAGCGGGAGACGAACGGCTTGAGGTCCGCGTATGACCCGGGAGTGGGCAGGGAGCCGTCCGCGTAGGTGTGGAAGTCCCTGTCGAAGAGAGACGCCAGGCGGCTGTGGCCTTCCGGGCCGGTGTACGCGGCGTTGTGCCACATGGTGTTGATGCGCAGGGCCAGAGCCGCGTGCTCGGCCATGCGGACCGATTCGTGCACGAGCATCGTGTGGTGCCGGAACGGGCCGGAAGGAACGCCGTGTTCGGCACGGTAGAGCTTCAGGGCGCCCGTGAGGACGAACGCGTCCAGAGCCTCCTGGAGACGGTCGCCGGTGGAGTCGTAGATGCCCCGGACATGCGTCTCCTCGGCGTCCCCCGTCTCGTCGTCGACGGTGTCGAGGTCGTGGAAGTCCTGTACGCCCATGTATCCGGTGGGACGGGGGAGAGAGATCAGGAAGTCGCGCGGGAAGATGTCCTCCTCGTCGCCCGGGTCGACGAACACGTTGGCGAACGGGGTCGCGGTGTAGCCGACGTACTGGGCGCGGGGCAGCAGTCCGAGGAGCTTGCTGATCTGGCCGTTGATCGCGGTCCGGGTGACCGTGCCGGCCTCCCACTTCTTCGGGTCCGTCGTGTTCACCGAGGCCTGGTCCGACTCGTCGTCGATGATCAGAGCGGGTATCTCGCCGAGGATCGGACCGATCTTCTTGAGGTCCTTGACCAGCTTCTCCAGCACCGACTTGTTCTTCTTCACGACCATGACGCGGGCGCGCGCGGCGTGCAGGTTCGCCGGGTCGTGCAGCGGGCGGGAGCGGTCCGGCTTCTCGAACTCCAGGGCGCTGATGCCGCGTTCCAGGGACATGTAGTCGCGGTCGCGCGAGGTGAGACGCTCGATGTCGAAGGCGCCGAGGTCGGACGGACGGGCGCCGAACGAGACGAACTTCGCCGGCCAGTCCTCGTCGTCCTGGTAGTCGATGCCGACCAGGGCGTCCGGGTCGTCCCGGTCGGCGGCTCCCAGGATGTTCTCCTGGCCGATCAGCTCCATGTCGAGCCGGCGCTGGGTCTGGCCGCGCAGCAGGTTCAGGGTGCCGCCCAGAACGATGACCAGGCGGTAGCCCGCGTCGATGGCCTTGGCGGTGACACCGGTGAAGTTGGCGGTCTTGCCGGACTGCACATAGCCGACGACGAGTCCGCGTGCGCCGTAAGGAGTCTCGCGCGTGGGGTCGGCCAGCCGCTCGACGACTGCGTGGGCCGCCTCGTCCAGGCTGGACACCGCCGCGTCGCTCCAGCCCTTTCGGCGCAGCAGCCGCTCGTACGACGTCCAGTAGAAGGAGCGGTTCGCGGCCTGCTCGCGGGTGTACCAGGGCTGGAACTCGCGGCTGATGGTGACCGGACCCGCTTCTTCGTGCACGGGCACCGCAGCATTGAGCGCCTTGCGCAGATCCGCGCCGAACACGAGCTTCTCGTAGACCTCGGCGCGGCGCTCCGAGGTGCGGGGCGCGGTGTCGGCCGACCACGTGGGGGACTGTTCGAAGTCCCATGCCGTGAGCCTGCGGCGCCACAGGGCGAGCAGCTCGTCGCCGGGATCCGCGGCCAGCAGACGGTCGTGGAAACGGCCCATGTCCGCGTCCGCCGGATCGTCGGCGTCGGAGAGCGCGAAGGCGAGCTTGGCGAAGTGTCTCGGCCCACGTCGGCTCATCGCGTCGAGAACCTCGCCGTGCAGGTCGGTGAGGTGGTCGGGGGTGGGCGGGTGCTCGGCGGTCACGGCGGCTGGGCGGCCTTTCTGGAGGTACGGGAGGACGTGGGCGAGGGTGCGGTCAGTCCTCTGCGCGGGCGAGTTCGGCACGCACCGCGGTGACGAGAACGCTGTTCCACAGCGCGACCTTGTCGGTCTGGTTGGCCCAGACGCGTTCCTTCTGGAAGATCTCGTTGAGCATCAGATAGAGAAGGCTCTTGAGGACCGGCGCGTCGTTGGAGCCACCGCGCCGTCCGCCGTTGAACGCGTGCCGGTAGTCCTTGTTGAGAACGACCAGGCGCTCCTTGTGGTCGATCGTGAAGAGCAGGTCGGCGGAGTCGGCGCCGGCAGGCACGTCGAGCTTGGCCCAGGTGAAGGCGATGGGGTCGTCCCCGTCCAGCTGCGGCAGTTCGTCCCGCAGTGTCCGCTTGAGCTTCGGGTCGATGCCTTTGCCGGGCGGGATGACGGTCGCGCGCTTGACCTCCGTACGCCGCTTGGCGGCTTCGCGGTAGGTCACCTCCGCCTCGTGGACGTACTCGGTGAACGTGTGGCCGGTGGTGGTCGCGGCCTTCTCCAGTCCTCGGGCGAATGCCGGGGTGACCTGGACGCCGTCCTTCTTGACGGTGAGGGCGAACACGTCGTTGGGTTCGGTCGGCAGATCGACGGCGATGCGGGCGAGGGCGAGGTGGCCCTCCGGGCTCCGGGTGTCGTTCCAGCCGCCGGCCTGGACGAGCCGGTCGTTGCGGTAGAGGTAGAAGCCCTGGCGTTCGGCGAGCGGCCCGATGCCGCGGTAGGCGACAAGTGGTGACTTGGGCGGCCATATGTGAGCGGTGAGCGGGACGTCGCCCACACCCTCCACGGGCGCGACGTACGTACGGGGAAAACCGGGGCGGCCCGGGAGCCGGTAGCCGAACGGGTCGATGGGTTCCACGCCCCGGTGGTCCAGCTCCTCCCGGGTGTGGACGTCCTCGACGACGATGTCGATGTGGAAGCCGTCTCGGGCGAGGAAGCGGTGGAGGTGAAGTCCGAGGTGCGTTTCGAGCCGTTCGATCGCGTCGTCGAGGTAGCGGTCGGTCTGACCGGCGGTGATGGTCTCGAACGTGCGGACCTGGTCCCAGCGGACGATCGTGCCGTGCCAGCCGATGATCCCGTCGTAGCGGTCGACCAGGCTCTGGCAGTACGTCGCGTCGACGATGTCGCAGCTGAAGTCGGCCTGTGCGCGGGCGGTGAGCCAGCGCCGGCCCGCCGACGGGCTTCGCTTCGTCCGGCTGATCACGGTCAGCGCATCGGCGTGGGAGAGCGAGGCTGCCTTCAGCCCGGCACCGAAGTGCCCGAGGGCACCCTCCGCGTAGCTCTCGCGGCCACCGACGGTCATCGCCGTGTCCAGGCCCGCCTCGTCCATGCCCTCGCCGTCGTCGATGACGAGCAGCCCGACCAGACGGTCCCGTCCCCCGCGTTCACCGGTGTCCCGCAGGAAGCTCACGACCACGCTGCGGGCGCCCGCGTCGATGGAGTTGTCGATCAGGTCCGCGATGGCCGCCTCGAAGCCGTATCCCTGGTGGGCCAGCGACTCGAACGACCTCGCCGCCGGAGGGAGCCGCTTGCTTCCGGTGGTAGGTACATCGAACTGCCAGTCGGACGACGGCTGTTGGGGCGGCATACGGGTTTTCCTCGCGGGCCGGGACATGCCCGGTCGGCGCGCGGGCATGCCAGCTTGGGCTGGGCACATGTGACGTTAGCGTGCGTCAGCCGTGAAGGAATAACGGAATCGGAACAAAAGCTCTCTGTGCTCTTGAATGCCCTCGGGGCGGCAGTTGAGGCCGAGCAGCAGCGGTCTCAGGCTTCCGGGCCCCCGTGGCACCCCTCATACCCCTCCGCCGACCCGCACCAGCACTCCGTGCCCCTCTGTGGGGGCCAGGAGACCGCCCGCCCCCGGGCCGCGAGCGTCGTCGCGTACTGCGGGAGGAGCGTGGGGTCCGTCGGGGAGGAGCTTTCCGATGCCGCGAACGCCTCGTACGACGGGACTGTGCCCGTCACGATGCCCAGGTTGCCCGTGCCCGAGGAGGACAGCTCGCGCAGCGACGACTCTATGGTCGACAGGTGCTCCTCGTGGGAGGGGTACTCCGTGGCGAGGGTCGGGTACGCCGACAGGAGTTCCGCCAGTTCCGCCGCCGGCCAGTGCAGCATCGCCACCGGGAACGGGCGGGACAGTGCCTGCCGGTAGGCGCCCAGTTCGGCGCGGAGGCGGGTGATCTCCGCCGCCAGTTCCGCCGGGTTCTCCGAGCCCAGCGACCAGACGCGCTTCGGGTCGTGGAGTTCGTCCAGGGACACCGGGGCCGAGTGGAGGGTGTCCGCCAGCGTGTCCCAGTCGTCGTGCTCCAGGCCCTGCATGCGGCGGACGCGGTGGCGGCCGTAGAGGAGGGGGTGGGTCGCGGCCGGGGGTTCCGCCACGTCCGCCAGCAGCAGCCGCGCTCCCTCCGTGAACGTCTCCGCCGCCGCCTCCAGCTCGTCGTGCGACTCCAGGGCCTCGGCGACGATCACCCAGGGGGCCGGGTCGCGCGGGGCGGTCAGCCGGATGCCGTCGATGATCGCCCTCGCCTCCGCCTCGTGGCCGTACTCCCACAGGTTGGCGGCCTTCAGGGCGCGGACCAGGGCGGGGTCGGCCAGGGCGTCGGAGGACGACAGCAGGCGGTCGTAGAGCGCGGTGGCCGCGGGGCGGTCGCCGGACAGCTCCAGATGGGCCGCTGCCCGCAGGAGCAGGGCCTCCGCGTCCTCGGGGTACAGTCCGGCGGTCCGCTCCAGGCGTGCCGCCTCGGCGGTGTGGTCGACGTTCTCGGCAGGCGTGTCGGGGCGCATGGGGGACACCGTACTGCCGAGCGGTGACAGGAGGGAGTACACCCCTCGTCGGCTCGCTCCGGCCGTCCACCGGGGCCTTGCTCCCGGGCCCTTCTCGCGTCCGCCCGTCCGCGTCCCCTCGTCCCTCTGGCCAGTTCGGCGCGGTGCGCCTATCGTGCGGGCGGCTCCGGTGGAGGTGGCGCTGATGCGGGGTTCGCCGCGCGTACGGGTCGTAGGGCACGGCGACCGGCGCAGGCGTGCCCGGCGCAGACGGGCCCTGTGGAGCGGGGGCGAGGTGCTGGTCACCGTCGGGGTGCTGCTCCTGCTGCTGGTCGTCCACCAGCTGTGGTGGACCAACCGGGAGGCGCGACGCGGTGCCGAGCGGAAGGTGGAGGCGCTGGAGCGGGAGTGGCGGCACGGCCCCGGTGACGCGAGCGCCGGCGCGGGAGCGGACGGCGGCACCGTTTCCGGCCCGGGCCCCGGCTCCGCTACGGCCTCCCCGTCCGCGTCCGCCTCCGGGGCGCCCGCGCGGCAGCGGCCGTTCACTCCCGTCGTCCTGCCCCGGCGGTCCCAGGCCTACGCCGTCCTCACCGTCCCGCGGCTGGGCCTGCGCGTCCCCGTCGCCGAGGGCGTCGGCAAGGCGGACGTCCTGAACAAGGGGTACGTCGGCCACTACCCCGGCACCCAACAGCCGGGGCAGGCCGGGAACTTCGCGGTCGCGGGGCACCGGAACACCCATGGTGAGCCGTTCCGCTACCTGTCCCGGCTGCGGCGCGGGGACGTCGTGGAGGTGGAGACGCGGTCGGCGACGTACACGTACGACGTCGACCAGGTGCTGCCGCAGACCACGGCGCGGGATTCGGGGGTCGTCCGGCCCGTGCCGCGCTCCCTCGTGCGGCCCGGCCGCGGGTACCACGAGCCGGGCCACTACATCACCCTGACCACCTGCACCCCCGAGTTCACCTCGCGGTACCGGATGGTGGTGTGGGGGAAGCTCGTGTCCATGCGGCCGAGATGAGCACCGGCCCGCGGCGAGACGAGCACCGGCCCGCTCCCGCGGCGTCTACTCCGCCCGCTCCCGCTCCCGCAGCACCAGCACCGCCCCCGCACCCACCGCCGCCAGGACCGCCGACACCAGCAGGGCGGTGTTCGTGCCGTGGGCCAGGCTGCCGGACGACGTGGCGAGGGCGATGGTCAGGGCCACGCCCGCGCAGGAGCCGATGTAGCGGAAGGTCTGCTGGGCGCCCGAGCCCATCGCGGCCCGCTCGCGCGGCACCGATTCGACGGCGAGCAGCGGCAGCGCGCCGTTGAGCAGGCCGCTGCCCACTCCGCCGAGGATCAGGCCGGGCAGCAGACGGGTCCAGGAGCCGGAGCCGATCGCGCCGAGCATCGTGATCACGGCGATCGTGTGCAGGGCGAAGCCGAGGGCCAGTTGGGTGCGCGGGGAGACGCGGCCGGCCAGGTGCTTGACCTGGAGTGCCACCGCGAAGCTCAGTCCGGACCACAGCAGGAACAGCCAGGCCGTGGCGAGCGGTGACAGTCGCAGCGTCTGCTGGAGCAGGGCCGGCAGGAAGCTGAACATGCCGATCACCGCGAGGCCCGTGAACAGGCCGCCCGCCGAGGAGGCCAGGAAGCGGGGCCGGCGCAGCAGGCCGAGGTCGATCATCGGGGTGCCGGCCCGGCGCTCGATGGCGATGAACGCGGCCACCAGCACCACGGCCGCCGCGAGCAGCAGGCCCACCGACGCGCGCAGCCAGCCGTCCCGGCCCAGGGTCAGGGCCGCGATGAGGGACACCAGCGCCAGCCCGAAGGTCAGTGCGCCGAGTATGTCGGGGCGGCCGCCGCGGGCGGCGCGGGACTCCGCGAGCGCACGGGTGCCGAGCGCGGCCACCGCGAGGGCGGCGGCGCCCAGGACGGCGTACGCCACCCGCCAGTTCGGCAGTGCGCCGGCGACCAGGGGGCCGACCGCGATGCCGCCGCTGACGAAGGCGCCCCAGACCCCGGTCGCGTGCAGCCGGCCGCGGGGGCTCGGGAAGGCGTGGACGATCAGGCCGAGGCTGCTCGCGAGGATCGCCGCGCTCGCCGCGCCCTGCGCGATACGGGCGAGGGTGAACTGCCAGGTCGTCGTGGTGAACGCGCCGAGGGCGGTGGTGAGGCCGAGCGCCAGGGTGCCGGCGAGGAAGATCCGGCGGCGGCCGTAGTCGTCGGCGAGGCTGCCGGCCACTAGGAGCAGGGCGGCCAGGCCCAGCGGGGTGCCGTTCAGCAGCCAGGCCTGCGCGGAGAGCGGGGTGTGCAGGGCGGCCGCGGTGTCCGGCAGCGTGACCATCGGGGCCGTGTAGGTCATCAGGGTCACGGCGGTCGCGGCGCTGGTCAGGGCGAGGGTGGCGCGGGGGCGCAGCGGAGCGTCCCGGGCCGCGCCGGTCGTCGTGACGGCGGATGCGGTGAGGGAGCGGAGCCCGGTCATGGCCTGTCCTGTCCTTCCGGGGCCGGCGGGCACGCGGTCCGGTCGTGGGACCGGCCTGTCCGGCCGCCGTGATGTCTTGGTCGTCTCAGGTTCGTTCATTGAACCTAGCTGCTCCGGCCACCGTAGCACCGTCGGTTCGGTCACTGAACCCACGGGGGAGAGTGGTTACAGTGGACGGCATGGCACTGGGCAAGGACTACGCGACACAGGAGTGCTCGATCGCCCGCGCGCTCGAGATCGTCGGCGAGCGCTGGACGCTGCTCGTCGTCCGGGACGCGCTGTACGGCGTGCGGCGGTACAACGACTTCCTGGTCCACCTCGGCATTCCGCGCGCGGTCCTGGCCGCCAGGCTCCAGGCCCTCACCGCGGAGGGCATCCTGGAGAAGCGCCGCTACCAGCAGTCGCCGCCGCGTGACGAGTACGTCCCCACCGGGCGAGGCCTCGCCCTGTGGCCCACCCTGCGTGCCCTCGGTCTGTGGGGGCGCGAGCACTTCGACGAGCCCCGGCTGCGCTGGTTCCGGCACGCGGACTGCGGCACGGAGCTCGGGCCGTACGGCGAATGCCCCGCCTGCGGGGTCGTCGTACCCGTCGCGGACGTCCTCATGGAGCCGGCACCCGGGCTCGACCCCGACCCGGCGGACCCGGTCAGCCGGGCGTTGCTCAGGCCGAAGCGGCTGCTGGAGCCGCTGGACGTGGAACCGGCGTGATCGTCCCGGCGGCAGCCGTGCGCGCCTCCGTGTCCGCCGCCGCGCCCGCCCGGGCCGGCGCCGAGAGCCTCATCCGGGTGAGCCGCCGCCCCTGAGTGCGTCGATGCCGGCCCGGTCCGTCCGCTCCGGGTCGCCGCCCAGCCGGTGGACGACCGCCCATCCGCCGTCCGCCGTGGCCCCGGCGAACACGGAGGCGTGCCGGGTCGCGCCGTTGTGCCAGAACAGCGGCCCGGACCGCTGCCAGGACGGGGCGGGCGGGCCCAGCCGGCGCTCGACGACGAGCCGGACGACCAGGTCGGCGACCGCGCGCGGGGTCGCCCACAGGCCGCCCGCCGGAAGGATCGCCCCGGTCATGGTCCAGGGCCTGCGGGGGCGGCCGAAGAGCCCGGGCGCGAGCAGCCGGTCCGCCGCCGCCGGGCGCGCGCTCACCTCACGGACGTCCAGCGGGCGCAGGACGTGCGTGGCGAGCAGCTCCTCGTACGAGGTGCCGGCCGCCCGGGACAGTGCCTCGCCGAGCACGGCGTAGCCGAGGTTCGAGTACTCCTCCTCGCGCCCCGGCGGGCGTACCCGTACCCCGTCCAGGCCGCCGAGCAGCCGGTGCAGGGCCGCGCGGTCGAACGCCGCGTACGGATCCCGGCCGGTGGTGCCGGGCGGCAGGCGCGGCAGGCCGGACGTGTGCTCGGCCAGGTGCCGCAGGGTGATGCCGGTGCCGGGAGCCGCGGGCAGCCAGCGCTCGACGGGGTCGTCGGCGTCGAGGACTCCCGCGGCGGCCAGGCGCATGAGCGCGGTGCCGGTGAGCACCTTGGTGAACGAGCCGATCTCGACGAAGCGGTCCACCGCGTGCCCGTCCACGAGCCGGGGCGCGGCCGCGTCGCTCAGCACACAGGTCGGTACGCGGTGCATGGGGAGGCCCTTCGGCGGAACGGGACGGATGGCGGCGGGGCAGGGGGCGGGCGAGGGGCCGGTGGACCGGCGGGCGCCTGCCGGGTGTACATTCTCGCAGGTCAGGTATAAATGGGTAAGCACACATGGGTAGTTGAGAGGAGGGGGCCGGTGATCCGCAGACTCGCGAGCTCCCGTCGCCTCGCTCCGCTGCTGCTCCTGCTGCTGCCGCTCTTCCTGCTCGACACCGGCAGCCTCGTCACGACCGTGGCGCTCGCCGCGACCGCCGCGGCCGGGTCCGCGCTCGTCGTCTGCGCCCTGCTCGCCGCACGCTCCGCGCCCGCTGTGCCGCCCACCCGGGTGCGTACGGCCCTGCGCGACCGGGCCCGGCGTACGGCCTTCCTGCCCCAGCGCGACCCCGACGCGTCCGGCCGCCGACGGCCCAGGGCACCCGGGCACGCCCTCCCGGCGACCGCCGCGTAGGGCACGTACCACCACACGCGTGACCCCGCGCGGGTCGTCATGCCGAACTTCCCCGTCTCCGGCACGACGAGACCCCCCGGAGGGCTCACCCATGTCCGTCTTCTCCGTCTTCGCGCACCTGGTCGAGCGGCTCGCCGACCTGCTCGCCCCGCTCTTCCACGGCTCCGCGACCGCCGCCGCCATCGTGGTGTTCACCGCGCTCGTACGACTCCTGGTCCACCCCCTGTCCCGGGCGGCGGCGCGCGGCCAACGGGCCCGTGCGGCACTCCAGCCCAAGATCGCCGCGCTGCGCGAGAAGCACGGCGAGGACCCGCAGCGGCTGCGGCGGGCGGTGCTCGAACTGCACACTGAGGAACAGGTGTCGCCGCTGTCCGGCCTCCTGCCCGGACTGCTCCAGCTCCCTGCCTTCTTCCTGCTCTACCGCCTCTTCTCCGGCGGTGGCGCGAGCGACGGTCTGCTCTCGCACCGGCTGCTCGCGGCACCGCTCGGCGGCCGGTGGGCCGACGCGCTCGGCGACGGCGGGGTGTTCGGGCCGGCCGGGCTCGTCTACCTGGGGCTCTTCGCCCTCGTCGCGGCCGTCGCCGCCGTGAACTTCCGGCGGACGAAGCGGATGACGGCCACCGGCCCGGCCGCCATCGGGGACGAGCAGCTGCCGGGGCTGGGCGCCGTCAACCGCGTCATGCCCTTCCTGTCGTTCCTCACCCTCGTCACCGTCGCGGTCGTCCCCCTCGCGGCGGCGCTGTACGTCGTCACCAGCACGACGTGGAGCGCGCTGGAACGGGCCGCCCTCTACCGGTAAGGGGCGACGGTTACGGTCCAGTACGTGAACAGGGTCTTGCCGAATGGACGGTGGGATTGGAGGATCTGCCAAGTCCTCCGATGGCTGCACCCATCGGCCGGGCGCCCCGCGATCGAGGGAGATGGTGACCATGAAGCTGCTGCGAGTCGGCACGGCAGGGGCGGAGCGGCCCGCGCTGCTCGACGCCGAGGGGACCCTGCGCGACCTGTCGGGCCTCGTGGACGACGTCGACGGCGCGCTCCTCGCCGACGACGTGGCGCTCGGCCGGGTACGCGCGGCGGCCGAAGCCGGTGCGCTGCCCGTGCTGGACGCGGCGGAGCTGCGGATCGGTCCGCCGGTCGGCCGTATCGGCAAGATCGTGTGCATCGGGCTCAACTACCACGACCACGCCCGGGAGACGGGCGCCGAGCCCCCCTCCGAGCCGGTCGTCTTCTTCAAGGCGCCGGACACGGTCGTCGGGCCGAACGACACCGTGCTGGTGCCGCGCGGTTCGGTGAAGACCGACTGGGAGGTCGAACTCGCCGTCGTCATCGGGCGTACGGCCCGCTATCTGGCGTCGGCCGAGGAGGGGCTCGCGCATGTCGCCGGGTACACCGTCGCGCACGACGTCTCCGAGCGGGAGTTCCAGATCGAGCGGGGCGGCACCTGGGACAAGGGCAAGAACTGCGAGACGTTCAACCCGCTCGGCCCGTGGCTGGTGACCGCGGACGAGGTGCCGGACCCGCAGCGGCTGCCGCTCAAGCTGTGGGTCAACGGCGAACTCAAGCAGGACGGGACGACCGCCGAGCAGATCTTCCCGGTGGGCGAAGTCGTGCGGTACGTCAGCCGGTTCATGACCCTGTACCCCGGCGACGTCATCAACACGGGGACGCCGGCCGGTGTGGCCATGGGGCAGCCCGAGCCGAAGCCGTACCTGCGCTCCGGCGACGTGGTCGAGCTGGAGATCGAGGGCCTCGGCCGCCAGCGCCAGGAACTGAAGGACGCCTGACAGGAGTACGGGGGCGCCCGCGGGGAGATGCGGGCGCCGGTCCGTCGCGGTCCGCCGCCCGCCCCGCCCCGCGTTCCGCGGGTGGCCCCGGGTGTCACTCCAGGAGATCGGCCAGGCGGCGCCATTCCGCTCGGGGCAGGGAGTCCCGGGGGCTGTCGGAGACGATCTGGAGGGCCAGGTGGTCGGCGCCGGCCGACCGGAAGGTGTCGATGCGGTCGCGGACGCGGTTCTCGTCACCCCAGGCGAAGACCGCGTCGACCAGACGGTCGCTGCCGCCGCCGGCGATGTCCTCCTCGGTGAAGCCGAGGCGCAGGAAGTTGTTGGTGTAGTTCGGCATGTCGAGGTACGTCGCCAGGGCCTCGCGGGCGAGGGCACGGGCGCGTGCCGGGTCGGTCTCCAGGACGACCATCAACTCCGGGGCGAGCAGCGCGTCGTCGCCGAGAATCCCGCGGGCCTGGGCGGTGTGCTCGGCGGTGACCAGGTACGGCACCGCACCCGCCGCCCGGTCCCGGGACAGCTCCAGGGTCTTCGGGCCGAGCGCGGCCAGGACCCGGCGCTCGGCGGGCACCCCGGCCTCGTCCAGCGCGTCCAGGTAGGCGACCAGCGCCGAGTACGGGCGGCGGTACTGGTCGGCGAGCTTGGCGTGGCTCACGCCGAGACCCAGCAGGAAGCGGCCGGGGTGAGCCGCCTCGACCTCCGCGAAGGCCGCCGCGCTCTCCCCGGCCTCGTACTGCCAGATGCTCTGGATGCTGGTGCCCACGACGAGCGAGCTGGTCGCCCCGAGCAGCGGAACGGCGTGCCGGGCCGCGCTGCTGCCGCCCAGCCACGCGGCTCCGTACCCGAGTTCCTGGAGCTCGGCCGCCGCCTCCGCCAGCTCACCGTGCCGGGCGGGGTCCTCCGCGCGCAGGCCGACGCTCCAGACGCCGTAGCGGCCGATCCTGTCCTTCAAGCTGCTCATGGGGCGATCCCTCCGGATGGGGCCGTGATCATCATGTCCACAGCCTTTCCCAACCTTCGAAGTGCCCGGCGTAATCCCGGTGAACTCCCCCGATCGCACCGGTGTGTGTCACCCCGTCAGGAACCGCTCCAGCGCCTCCACGACGAGCCTGTGGTCCTCCAGTTGCGGCAGGCCCGAGACCGTCACCGCTCCGACGACACCCACGTTCTCGACATGGACGGGGAACGACCCGCCGTGGGCCGCGTAGGTGTCCGGGTCGAGCCGGGAGGAGTCCTCGAAGGTCGTGCCCTTGGCGCGGAAGCGGGCGCCGACCAGATAGGAGGCGGCGCCGTAGCGCTCCACCACCCGGCGCTTGCGGGCGATCCACGCGTCGTTGTCCGGGGTGGAGCCCGGCAGCGCCGCGTGGAAGAGCTGCTGGCCGGCGCGGTGGATGTCGACGGCGACCGGTGCCCTGCGCTCCCGGGCCAGTTCCACCAGCAGGGAACCGAGGGCCCACGCGTCGTCGTGCGTGAACCGCCGGAAGACCAGACGGCGTTCCTGCTCCTGGAGTTCCTCGACCGACGGGACCGGCTCGGGCGTGGGCGTGGGGCTGCTCTGGGACATCAGAGGGTCACCGTCACCTTGTCTCGGGCGGACCTGCGGGCCGCTTCCAGTACGTCGAGGGCGGCGGCCGCCTCCAGGGCGGTCACCGGGTTGGGGCCGGCGCCGGTCAGGGCACGGGCGACGGCCGTGTAGTAGGCGGGGTAGTCGCCCGGGAGGGTCGGCACGGGCGTGCCGCCGCCGGTGAGCGGGGACTCGCCGGAGCCGATCCGGCCCCACAGGGACTGGTCCTCCGCACCCCATTCGGCGCCGGTACCGGGGCGGCTGCCCTCGCGCAGGGCCGCCTCCTGCGGGTCCAGGCCGTACTTCACATAGCCCGCGCGCGATCCCAGCACCCGGAATCGCGGGCCGAGCTGGGCGGTCGTCGCGCAGACGTAGAGGTGGGAGCGGACGCCGTTCGCGTGGGTGAGCGCGATGAAGGTGTCGTCGTCCGCCTCGGCGCCGGGCCGGCGGACGTCCGTCTCCGCGTACACCTCGGTGACCGGGCCGAACAGGGCCAGCGCCTGGTCGACGACATGGCTGCCGAGGTCGTAGAGCAGACCCCCGATCTCCGCCGGGTCGCCGGACTCGCGCCAGCCGCCCTTCGGCTGCGGGCGCCAGCGCTCGAAGCGGGACTCGAAGCGCCACACGTCGCCCAGGCGGCCGTCCGCGAGGAGTCCGCGCAGGGTCAGGAAGTCGTTGTCCCAGCGGCGGTTCTGGAAGACCGACAGCAGCAGGCCGCGCTTCTCGGCGAGGTCGGCGAGGCCGCGTGCCTCGGCCGCCGTGCCGGCGACCGGCTTGTCCACGACCACCGGCAGGCCCGACTCGAGGGCGGCCGTCGCCAGCGGGACGTGCGTCCTGTTCGGGGAGGCGATCACCACCAGGTCCAGCTCGTCCGCGCGCGCGAACAGCTCCTCGGGGGTGGCGGCGACCCGCACGTCAGGGAACTCGGCGCGGGCCTGCCCCTGCCGGTCGGGGTTGGAGGTCACCACCGTGTCCAGGGCGAGGCCCTCGGTGGCCGCGATCAGCGGGGCGTGGAAGACGGATCCTGCGAGGCCGTAGCCGATCAGGCCGACGCGGAGGGGGGTAGCAGTCATGCGTCCTACTTTCGCAACGCTGTTGCCAAAGTGCAAGCGGCGGGGACAATGGGTGGCGTGAACAGGACGAGGACGACCAGCGGCGGGCCGGCGGGGGCGAATCTGGGCGTGGTGCGCAGCCACAACACCGCGCTCGTGCTGGGGCTGCTCCGGGCGGCCGGCGCGGAGGGGATCAGCCGTCTCGAACTGGCCGAGCGCACCGGGCTGACCCCGCAGGCCGTCAGCAAGATCACCGCGCGGCTGCGGGAGTCGGGGCTCGCGGCGGAGGCCGGGCGGCGGGCGTCGACCGGCGGGAAACCGCGGACCGTGCTGCGGCTGGTGCCGGAGGCGGGGCACGCGGTGGGCGTGCACCTGGACCGGGACGAGCTGCGGGTGGTCCTGGTCGACCTGGACGGCACCGTGGTGGGGGAGCGGCGCGGGGAACTGGACCTGGGCGCGGGGGCGGAGGCCGTGCTCGGGGCGGTGGGGGACGTGGTCGAAGGGCTGGTGACGGCGGTACTCGGGAGCGCCGGGGACGAGCCGTCCGCCGCTGCCGGGGGTGACGCGGACGCGCGCGGTCTCACCCGGATTCCGTCGATGCTGGGCGTGGGGGTCGCGCTTCCGGGGCCGCTGGACCATGCGCGGGGGGTGCTGCACCGGGTCACCGGTTTTCCCGAGTGGGACGGGTTCCCGCTGCGGGACGCGCTCGCCGGGCGGCTGGGCGTGCCGGTCGTGGTGGACAAGGACACGAACGCCGCCGCTCTCGGGCTGTCGGTCGCCGGTGCCGAGGGCGGGGCGGGCGGGTCCTTCGCGTATCTGCACCTCGGCACCGGTCTCGGCGCCGGGCTGGTGCTCGGCGGCGGTGTCCATCGGGGGGCGCGGACCGGGGCGGGGGAGTTCGGGCACCAGGTGCTCCAGCTGGACGGACCCCGGTGCGAGTGCGGGAACCGGGGGTGCGTGGAGGTGCTGTGCCTGGCGGCCGTGGCGGACGGGGAGACGGCGGAGGCCGCGCGGGTCCTCGGGGTGGCCGCCGGGAACCTGGTCGGGCTGCTGGACATCGACGTGGTGCTGCTCGGCGGCCGGACGGTGGCCGGCGCGCCCGAGGCGTACGCGCGCGGGGTCGGCGAGGTGCTGGACGCGCGGGCCCGGCGGGAGGGGACGGCCGGGGGGCAGGTGCCGGTGCGGGTCGCCGAGCGGGGCGAGCGGGTCGTCGCGGAGGGCGCGGCCCAGTTGCTGCTGGCGCCGTTGTTCGGGCGGGCGGACGGGTGATTGCCGCACGGGTCGCGTGCGGGGCGGACGGCGCACGGGTACGGCGTCTTCGCACCAGGTGCCGCCGTCCGTGAGGAGCGCAGCCGTGTACGCAGTCGTCAGACGGTACGAAGGAGTGACCGACCCGGCCGAGGCGGGCCGGCGGGTGAACGAGGGGTTCGTGCCGCTCATCCGGGAGATTCCGGGGCTGCGGGCCTACTACTGGGTCGATGCCGGCAACGGGGTGATGATCTCCACGAGCGTCTTCGACGACGAGGCGGGAGCGGGGGAGTCGGTCAGACGGGCGGCGGTGTTCGTGCGGGACCATCTCGCGTCGCTGCTGCCCAAGCCTCCGCAGGTGATGTCCGGCCAGGTCGTGGCTTCTCTGTAGGGACCCTGGGGGACGGGGCCAGGGCGGGGCCGGGGGCGCGGTTCGTGCGGCGGACCGGCCCGTCGCCCTGGGGGGGCTCGTACGGCTGATCGAGCGGACTTCCCGCCGCCACGGGAGTGGCGTGCCCCGTCCGCGCCCCCGGACCGGCATAGTCATGTGTTCATGCGACTGTGCCTGTCCACGTCCCTCTGCGTCGCCGCAGCCGCCGCTCTCGCGCCCGTGTCGCCGGCCGCCGCCCACGCGGCCGCGAGTCCCTCCTGCGCGGCGCCCGGCGACCGCGCCTTTCCGCTGACCACCCGCATCCACGGCGGGCCGGGCTCCTACGAGGCGGGCGGAGACTTCGGCACCTGGTACCTCGACCTCACCAACACCACCGGCCGGACCTGCACCGACATTCACCCCGTGGTCGTCCTCACCGACCGGGAGCGCCGTCTGAAGCCGTCCCAGCCCCGGCTGGAGTTCTACGACGGCGGCCGCGCCCTGCCCGTCAGGTTCGAGAGCACCGACGAGCAGGAGCTGGTCGGGGTGATGGACGCGGCCGGGTTCAAGGGGTTCACCGTGGCGCCGGGCCGGACCGTGACCGTGAAGGTGAGACTCTCGCTCGCCTCCGACGCCGTACCCGACCAGGTCACCGCCAACGCGGCCGTGATCCAGCGCCGGGGTGCGGACGGCGACTGGGTGGGGCAGTCCAACGACTACCGCTTCGGCATCGACGAGGGCACCGAGGAGCCGGGGCAGGGGGAGGACGAGGACGGCACCCGTGAGGAAGGGGGCGGGCACGACGGGAGCGCCGAGCCCTCGCCCGCCGCGCCGTCCGGCACCGCGCGGGCGACACCGTCCGGCACGGCGGTACCGGGCACCTCCCTGCCCGTCGCCGTCGAGGCCGAGGAGGCCGGCGAGCGGGCCCGCGAGCTCGCCCGCACCGGCCCCGGGCTCGCCCACGGACTGCTCGCGGCCGTCACCGCGCTCCTCGCCGTCACCGGCGGCGCCTTCCTCCTGGCGCGCCGCCGCCGCTGACCCGAGCCCCCGCCCCGGGCTCCGCCCGGGGCGCACCGGCACCAGCGGCCGCACCCCGCCTCTTCCGGGCCCCGGCCGCAGTCCGTCGCCGTCACCGGCGGCGCCTTCCTCCTGGCGCGCCGCCGCCGCTGACCCGAGCCCCCGCCCCGCGTGCACCCCGGGGCGCACCGGCCCCTGCGGGCCGACTCGCACCCCGGCCCGCTCGCCCGCACCGGCAGCAGCGCCCGCCCTCCGCCGCCGTCCGTCGCTCTCCACGGATCCCGCGCCCGTCTCCGCACGGACCCGCTCCCGTCCGCTTGCGAGGACGCGGCTCCGCGCCTCCCGGCCCGCGGCCCGCGCCCCCGGGCGCGGGTCGCCGGCCGGTCGCCGGAGGCACCCCGTGCCGTGTCCCGGCGCCCGTCTGCGACGATCCCTGCGTGGACTACCCGAACGAGCAGGCACCCGGTGCGCCCGTCCGGTCCGGCATTCCGGAGCACGGGCGCATTCCCAAGTACTACGCCGTCAAGGCCCGGATCGCGGCCCTGCTGGAGGAGCTGGGGGAGGGCAGCGTCATCCCCACCGAGCGGGATCTCGCCGAGCGCTACGACGTCGCCCGCGAGACCGTGCGGCAGGCCGTGCGGGAGCTGGTGCTGGAGGGGCGGCTCAGGCGCAAGGGCCGCGGGACCGTCGTGGCCGGGCCCAAGCTGGCCCAGCCGCTGTCCCTCGCCAGCTACACCGAGGGCGTGCGCCGGCAGGGCCGTACGCCCGGCCGGACGCTCGTCACCCTGGACCGGTTCCCGTGCCCGGAGCCCCTCGCCGCCGAGACGGGGCTCACCCGGGGCGAACCGGTCTGGCACCTGGAGCGCGTGCTGCTCGCCGACGACGAGCGCGTCGGCCTGGAGAGCACCTACGTCGCCGTCGAGCGGGTGCCGGGCCTGGCCGCCGACTTCGATCCCGACTCCTCCTTCTACGCCTATCTGGAGGCGCAGGGCATCACCTTCGGCGACGCGGACGAGCGCATCGAGACCGTGCTCGCCACCCCCCGTGAGGCCCTGCTCATCGGCACCCCGCCCGCCCTGCCGATGCTGCTGATCCACCGCGTGTCCCGGGACACCGAGGGGCGGCCGCTGGAGCGGGTCCGGTCCCTGTACCGGGGCGACCGGTTCTCCTTCACCGCCCACCTCGGAGGCTGAGAGCGACCCCCTCCGCAACCTCGACGGAGTATCACGAAAAGATAACGGGTCTAGTCCAAACGTGACGGGTCGTTCACGCTCTCGTTGTGAGCCGGATGTCTCCGGTTACCTGTTCGAGAGGAGCGTCGCCGCCGTGAGAGTGACAGTCGTCGGAGCCGGCGTGGTGGGCACCATGCACGCCTGGCAGGCAGTGGACCGCGGCCACCAGGTCGTCCAGATCGAGCGCGAGACCGAGGCGCGCGGCGCCTCGCTGCGCAACTTCGGACAGATCTGGGTCAGCGGCCGCGCCGGTGGAGAAGAGCTGGAGGCCGCCCTGCGGGCGCGGGAACTGTGGGAGGAGATCGGGGCGCGCGTACCGGCGCTCGGCTTCCGGGCCACCGGGTCCCTGACCCCGGTCCGCGGCCCCCTGGAACTCGCCGTCGCCGAGGCCGCCGTGGCCCGCCCGGACGCCCCCGCCCGCGGCTACAAGCTGCTCACGCCGGGCGAGGCCCGCGCGATCAACCCCGCCCTGCGCGGCGAGTTCACCGCCGCGCTGTACTGCGAGCGGGACGCGGCCGTCGAGCCGCGCACCGCCCAGCTCGCCCTGCGCGAGGAACTGCTGAAGAACCCGGCCTACACCTTCCTGCCCGGCCGCGAGGTCCGGGAGGTCGTCGGCGCCGGGACCGTCCGGGACGACCACGGAGACGTGCACCACGCCGACGCGGTCGTCCTGTGCACCGGCGCCTGGCTGGGCGGCCTGGTCCGCGAGCTCGCCGGCCCCGACCTGCCCGTGCGCCGCGTCCGGCTCCAGATGATGCAGACCGACCCGCTCGGCGAGCCGCTGACCACCTCGGTCGCCGACGCCGACAGCTTCCGCTACTACCCCGCCTACGCCTCCCCCGCGCTGGACGAGCTCAACGCCCGGCAGCCGCAGGCCGAGACCGCCGCCGCCCACCGCATGCAGCTGCTCATGGTGCAGCGCGCCGACGGCGGACTGACCATCGGCGACACCCACGAGTACGCGCACCCCTTCGCCTTCGACACCGTCGAGGAGCCGTACGAGCACCTCACCGGCGTCGTCGAGTCCCTGCTCGGCCGGCCGCTGCCGCGCATCCGGCACCGCTGGGCCGGGGTGTACGCGCAGTGCACCGAACCCGGCCGGGTGGTGCACCGGCAGCAGGTGCGCGACGGGGTGTGGCTCGTCACCGGGCCCGGCGGGCGCGGCATGACCTGCTCCCCCGCGATAGCCGAGACCACCGCGAACGAACTGGGCTGGTGACGAAAATGACCACGGAAACCCGAGACATCCGGCTCGTCGTCCTCGACATGGCCGGCACGACCGTCGCCGACGGCGGCCTCGTCGAGCGGGCCTTCGCCGCGGCCGCCGCCGAACTGGGCGTCGAGCCCGGCTCGGCCGAGCACGCCGAGCACCTCTCCTACGTCCGCGCCACCATGGGCGAGTCCAAGATCTCCGTCTTCCGGCACCTGTTCGGCGCCGAGGACCGCGCCCAGCGGGCCAACGCCGCCTTCGAGAAGGCGTACGGCGAACTGGTCGACGACGGCCAGATCGCCTCCGTCCCCGGGGCCCGTGAGGCCATCGGGGAACTGGCGGGCAGCGGCCGAACCGTCGTCCTGACCACCGGGTTCGCCCGCGTCACCCAGGACGCCATCCTCGCCGCCCTGGGCTGGCAGGACCTCGTGCCGCTCACCTTGTGCCCGGCCGACGCCGGCGGGCGCGGGCGGCCCTACCCGGACATGGTGCTGGAGGCCTTCCTCCGGACGAAGGCGGCCGAGGACGTCACCCAGGTCGCCGTCGTCGGGGACACCTCCTACGACGTGCTCAGCGGCGTCCGGGCCGGCGCCGGCCTGGTGGCGGGCGTACGTACCGGGGCGCACGGCGACGACGCGTTCCGTGCCGCCGGCGCCACCCATGTCCTCGACTCCGTCGCCGCCCTGCCCGCGCTGCTCGCCGGAGACCGGTGAGATGGGCATCCGCTTCGACTCCGTCACCGTTGCCTACGACGGGAACGTCGTCCTCGACTCGCTCGACCTGACCGTCGAACCGGGCGAGGTCATGGCACTGCTCGGACCGTCCGGCTCCGGCAAGACCACCGCCCTGCGGGCGGTCGCCGGATTCGTACGGCCCGTGTCCGGGCGGGTGTTCCTCGGCGGCCGGGACGTGACGGACCTGCCGCCGTACCTGCGGGGCATCGGGATGGTCGTACAGAGCTACGCCCTCTTCCCGCACCTGCGCGTCGACGAGAACGTGGCCTTCGGCCTGAAGGCCCGCAAGGCCCCCGGGGCCGCCAGGCCGACCAGGGGCGAGATCCGCCGACGGGTCGCCGAGGCGCTGGAGATGACCGGCATGGCCGCCTACGCCCGCCGCCACCCGCGCGAGCTGTCCGGCGGCCAGCAGCAGCGCGTCGCCATCGCCCGCGCCCTGGCCGTCCGGCCCGGCGTCCTCCTCCTCGACGAGCCGCTGTCCGCGCTGGACGCCCGGCTGCGCTCCGGGATGCTGGCCGAACTGGCGCGGCTGCACCGCGACTTGCCGGACGTGTCGATGCTGTACGTCACCCACGACCAGGTCGAAGCGCTGACCCTGGCCGACCGGATCGCCGTGATGGACAGCGCGCGACTGCGGGCCTGCGGCACGCCGAGAGAGCTGTACCGGGCGCCGGCCGACGAGTTCACGGCCTCCTTCGTCGGCAACGCGAACCTGCTGCCGGTCGACACGCACACCGGGGGAGTCGCCTTCGCCGGCGTGGAGCTGGAGGTCGGCACCGCCGACGCGGTGCCGGGTGCCCGGGCCACGCTGTGCGTACGGCCGCACCTGGTCGGACTCGGCGAGGGCCCCAACCGGGTCACCGGCACGGTCACCGAGATCCAGTGGCGGGGCGCCACGCACCGGCTGTACGTCGAGGTCGGCGGGCACACCGTCATGGCGGACGTGCGCGAGCTGAGGGACCCGCCCCGGCACGGGGACTCCGTGCACCTGCACTTCGCCCCCGAGGACGCGGTGCTGCTCCCCGCGGGAGTGAGCCGTGGCTGAGTCCGTGACGAAGGCGCGGCCCGCCCCGAACCGCTCGCGCCCGCCGCGCGACGGCGGCCGTGGACCCGCCCCGCACTCCGCCAGAGCGCTGCTGTGGGCCCTCCCCCCGGTGGCGCTGCTCGCCCTCTTCTTCCTCTACCCCCTCGCCCTCGTCGTCCAGCAGTCGTTCCAGCCGGACGGCGGCGGCACCTCGCTCCAGCCGTACACCGACGTCTTCGCCTCCGCCGCCTTCCGCCACGCCCTGTGGACGACCGTCTGGATCGCGCTGGCCTCCACCGCCGGGTGCCTGGTCCTCGGGTTCCTGCTCGCGCTGGTCATCGCCTTCGTGCCGTTTCCCGGCGTGAAGGCGGTGGCCCGGTTCGTGGACGTGTACCTGTCCTTCCCGTCCTTCCTGATCACGCTGGCACTGCTGTTCATCTACGGCACGACCGGCATCACCGGGTCCTTCCAGTTCCTGACCACGCCCTGGGGAGTGCTGCTGGCGGAGGTCACCTACTTCACGCCGTTCGTGATGCGGCCCCTGCTCGCCGCGTTCTCGCAGCTCGACACCGCGCAATTGGAGGCGGCGAGTTCCCTCGGGGCCCGCGCGCCGCGGATCGTGCGGCAGGTGATCCTGCCGGAGGCGCTGCCCGCGCTCGCGGCCGGCGGGAGCCTCGTCCTCGTGCTCTGCCTCAACGAGTTCGGGATCGTGCTGTTCACCGGCGCGAAAGGGGTCACCACCCTGCCGATGCTCGTCTACAGCAAGGCGATCCTGGAGTCCGACTACCCGGGCGCGTGCGTGGTCGCCGTCGTCAACGTCCTGATCTCCGTGGGGCTCTACGGCCTCTACCGGGTGGTGAGCCGTCGTGCTGGTGCATAGCCGCAAGGCCAGGTGGGCCGTGTGGACGGTGTTCCTCGTCCTCTTCGTGCCGCTGTTCGCCCTGCCCCTCCTCGTCGTCCTCGGCGCGTCCTTCGCCACCCACTGGTCCGGCGCCCTGCCCTCGGACCCGACCCTGGCCAACTACCGTGCCGCCACCCGCGGCGAGGCCCTCCAGGCTCTCACCACCAGCCTGGTCACGGCCGTCGCCGCCAGCCTGCTGGCCCTGGCCGCCGGCACCTGGGCCGCGCTGGCCGGGGCGGCACTGGGCAAGCGGTACCGCAGGGTGCTGGACGCCCTGTTCGTCCTGCCGGTCGCCGTGCCGTCGGTCGTGGTCGGACTGTCCGTCCTGGTGGCGTTCTCCCAGCCGCCGATGCTGCTCAACGGCACCCGGTGGATCGTGATCCTCGCCCACACCGTCCTGGTCACCGCCTTCGCCCACCAGTCCGTGTCGGCCGCCATCACCCGCCTCGACCCGGCCTACGAACAGGCCGCCGCCTCTCTCGGCGCCCGGCCCTCCTACGTGCTGTGGCGGGTACGGCTGCCCCTGCTGCTGCCCTCGCTCACCGCGGCCGCCGGCCTCTGCTTCGCCCTCTCCATGGGCGAGCTCAGCGCCACGATGATGCTCTATCCGCCCGACTGGACCCCGCTGCCCGTCCTGATCCACGCGGCCACCGACCGCGGCGCGCTCTTCACCGGCTCCGCCGTCGCCATGGTGCTCATGGCCGCCACCCTGCTCGTGCTGTTCGCCTTCTCCCGGATCCGCACCCGCGCCTCGTACCGCTGAGCCTCCCCACGCCCCTCCGCAACGCAAGGAGTTCATGCCGTCATGCCCAGAAACCGCGTCACGCTCGCCGTAGCCCTCGCCCTGCTCGCCACCCCGCTGCTGTCCGCCTGCGGAGGTTCCTCCGCCGCCGACGCCAAGGTCGTCACCGTCTACAGCGCCGACGGCCTGAAGGGCGAGAACGGCGACGGCTGGTACGACCAGGTCTTCAAGGACTTCGAGAAGCGGACCGGCATCAAGGTCAAGTACGTCGAGGGCGGTTCGGGCGAGATGGTGCAGCGCGCCGCCCGCGAGAAGTCCAACCCGCAGGCCGACGTGCTCGTCACGCTGCCGCCCTTCATCCAGCAGGCCGACGGCAAGGGCCTGCTGCAGAAGTACACCCCCGAGGGGGCCGCCCGGGTCGGCGGCGCGAACAAGGCCGCGGACGGCACCTGGACCGCCGTCGTCAACAACTACTTCGGCTTCGTCTACAACAAGAAGGAGCTGAAGCAGGCCCCACGGACCTGGGACGAACTGCTCGACGGCGCCTACAGGAACAAGCTCCAGTACTCCACCCCGGGCGTCGCCGGTGACGGCACCGCCGTGCTCATCAAGGCCATCCACGACTTCGGCGGCAAAGACCGGGCGCTCGCCTACCTGAAGAAGCTCCAGGCCAACAACGTCGGCCCGTCCGCCTCCACCGGCAAGCTCGCCCCCAAGGTCGACAAGGGCGAACTGCTCGTCGCCAACGGTGATGTGCAGATGAACCACGCCCAGTCCAAGGACATGCCGAACCTCGGCATCTGGTTCCCGGCCGGCAAGGACGGCAAGGCCACCACCTTCGCCCTGCCCTACGCGGCCGGCCTGGTCACCAGGGCCCCGCACGGCGAGAACGGCCGGAAGCTGCTCGACTTCATGCTCTCCCGGCGGGCCCAGCAGCAGGTCAGCTCCGTCGGCGGTGGCTTCTCCGCCCGCCAGGACGTCAAGGCCACCGACGCCGATGCCACCGCCCTGGCGAAGCTGATGGACGGCGTGGACGTCTTCGAGCCGGACTGGACCGACATCGACAAAAACCTGACGACGTACGTGGACGACTGGAAGTCGGCGACCGGCAGCTGATCCCTCCGGGGGTTCGGCCGCGGGTTCCGGCCCGCCGTGGAAATTCGTCCCGCCGTCGTGGCCGGTCGCGCAGTTCCCCGCGCCCCTGAGGGAGTTGTTCGTGCCGTGTCGCTCAATGGGTTTCCGCCCGACGTGGGAACCCGCCCCGCCGTCGTGGCCGGTCGCGCAGTTCCCCGCGCCCTTTGGGGAGTTGTCCGTGGCGTCGGCTGTGTCGTACCGGCCGACGGGGTCCGTCATGCCGTCGCCGCCCCTGGTTCCGCCGGGGGCGGTGCCGTGTCCGTCTGCACGTCCGTTCCTCTTTCTCGGAGGTCTCCGTGCTTCACCACTCCCGTCGTTCCTTCCTCGCCACCGCCGTTGCCGTGGCCGCTTCCGCCGGGCCGCTCGCCGGCGGCGCCCGCGCGGCCGTCCGCAAACCCAAGGTGCTGGTCATCGGCCTGGACGGGGCCCTGCTCAGCCGTATCAAGGACGCCGACGCCCCGAACCTGGACGCCCTGACGGCCGCCGGCCTCACCGCGCCCAGCAGCCTCTACGCCGACCCGCTCGCGCCCACCCTGTCCGGCCCCGGATGGTCCACGATCGTCACCGGCGTCTGGCCCGACAAGCACAACGTCAAGGACAACGCCTTCGCCGGCAACAGGTTCACGCAGTACCCCGACTTCCTCACCCGCGCCGAGACCGCGAACCCGGACCGGCGGCCGCCCGGCGACCCTGACGTACACCACCTACTACCGGCAGGAGGCCCCGCAGAAGGGCGAGGTCCTCGTCTCCTACGACGGCGGCACCCCGGTGAGCGTGCGGACGTACACCGCCGACGTGCCCTCCCGCACCGAGACCGTCACCCTCCAGGTCCCGCCGGGCGCGACCGGTGTCCGCGTCCGCTTCCGGTACACCGGCGGCAACAACTGGTACTGGGTGATCGACGGGGTACGAATCACGCAGGCCTGATTAGGCTGGGGGCGTCGGTACGCCGTGGTTCCGGCGCCCCCGCTTCTCGCCCGTACGTACGCCAGGAGACGCACAACATGGCAGACCGCAAGCCCATCGAGTCATGGCTCACCGACATGGACGGCGTGCTGATCCACGAAGGGGTGCCGATCCCCGGCGCCGAGGCCTTCCTGAAGAAGCTGCGCGACTCCGGCCGGCCCTTCCTGGTGCTCACCAACAACTCCATCTACACCGCCCGCGACCTGCACGCCAGGCTGCGCCGGATGGGTCTGGACGTACCGGTCGACAACATCTGGACGTCCGCACTGGCCACCGCCCAGTTCCTGGACGACCAACGGCCCGGCGGCAGCGCCTACGTCATCGGCGAGGCGGGCCTGACCACCGCACTGCACGACATCGGCTACATCCTCACCGACCACGAGCCCGACTTCGTGATCCTCGGCGAGACCCGCACGTACTCCTTCGAGGCCCTGACCAAGGCCGTGCGGCTGATCAACGACGGCGCCCGGTTCATCGCCACCAACCCCGACAACGTCGGCCCGTCGACCGAGGGCGACCTGCCCGCCACCGGCTCCGTCGCCGCCCTGATCACCGCGGCGACCGGCAAGAAGCCGTACTTCGTCGGCAAGCCGAACCCGCTGATGATGCGGGCCGGCCTCAACGCGATCGGCGCCCACTCCGAGACCTCCGCGATGATCGGCGACCGCATGGACACCGACGTCCTCGCGGGCCTGGAAGCCGGCATGCGCACCTTCCTCGTGCTCAGCGGCGTGACCCAGCCCAAGGACGTCGACCGCTACCCCTTCCGCCCCTCCCAGGTCGCCGACTCCATCGCGGACCTCGTCGACCTCGTCTGACCCGACGGCCGGGCCCCACCGGCCCGAAACCCCGTGTCACCCGTTCGGAGCAGCGGCGGCGCCCCCGAGGATGCGGGAGCGCCCCCGCCGGGAGAACCTCCTCGTACTGGAGGTTCACGATGGGCTCACTACGCTTCACTCTCTGTACAGCCGTCCTGGCCATGGCCGCGCTCACCCCGGCGGCGCACGCGGCGGACGCCGCCGGCGCGGTCAGCCTGACCCCCGCCGTCCCGACGCCCGGCTCCGACGTCACCCTGCGGGTCAGCGGCTGCACGAGCACGCAGGGCACCGCCTCCTCGTCGGCCTTCGTCGCGGACGCCGCCCTGACCGGCGCCGAGGGCGGCCTGACGGGCGAGACCCGCGTCCGGTCGTCCGTCCAGCCGGGCGTCTACGAGGTGCGGGTCACCTGCGGCGGCTCCTCGATCACCGGCCGGGTCACGGTCGCCCAGCAGGGGGCCGGCGGTCTGGGTGCCGGGGGCCTCGAGCAGCTCCTGCGGCCGCCCTCCGACTCCGCCACGCCCGTCGCCCCGGTCCAGGCGGGCGGCGGCGGCACCGCGCACTTCGCCACCGTGGCCACCAGCGGGTCCGGTCCCGGCAGCCTCCAGGCGGTGACCGGCCTGCTGCTCGCGGGACTCGCCGCGGCCGGCCTCGGGCTCCGCGCCCGCCGGAGCCGGGGCACGCGCTGACGCCTCCATGACCGACGACCGCGAGCGCGCCGCCGGCACGGGGCGGCTCATCACCGCCCTCGCCTGGACCGTGCTGCTGCTCGGACTGTGGCTCTGGGGACGCGGCGTGAGCGGGGTACCGCAGGGCACGGGCACCGACCGCGGCGACGTGTTCGCCATCGGGAGTCCCGCCGACCCGGCGTCGCTGCCCCGCCCGGCGAAACCGCTGGGCGACGCGCGGCCGCAGCGCGTCGACATCCCCCAACTCGGCGTCCAGGCGCCCGTGGTGTCCCGTGGCCTGGACTCCCGGGGAGCCATCGACCCGCCACCCTTCGACCAGCCGGGCGTGGTCGGCTGGTACGGCTCCGGCACCGCGCCCGGCGCGCGGGGGGCGGCCCTGATGGTCGGCCACGTCGACACCGCGACCCGGCCCGCCGTGTTCTACAGGCTCAGCACCCTGGAGCCCGGCGAGACGGTCCGGGTGGTCCGTTCCGACGGCAAGGTGGCCGAGTTCACCATCGACGACGTCCGGGTCCTGCCCCGCGAAGACTTCGACGCCCGGCAGGCCTACGGCCCCCACGAACCGGGCCGCGCCGAACTCCGGCTGATCACCTGCGGCGGCACCTTCGACCACGCCACCGGCAGGTACACGGCCAACGTCGTCGTCTCCGCGTACCTCACCGGCAGCGGCCCCTGACCGCACGGCGCGACCTCGTGACGCCACGACGGGATATGCCAGGATTGGCACCCGGACCAATGCGCGCCCAGGGGGGAATCGCATGTACGACAGCAGCAGCGCCCGGACTCCGGCACGGGCACGGGCGGCGACCGCGGTGCTGCTGGGGGCGGCACTGCTGGCCGCGGGCTGCTCGTCCGGCGACGGGGACGGGGACCAGGACCCGGCGGCCCGGATCACCCAGCAGCCCAAGTCCGCCGACCCGTTCTGGGTCAACCCGGACGGCAGCGCGGCCCGGCAGGTCGCCGCCTACGTGAAGGACGGCCGGAAGCCCGAGGCCGAGCAGATACGGAAGATCGCCGAGCAGCCGACGGGGGAGTGGATCGGCCCGGAGAACCCGGAGCAGGAGGCCCGCGGCTTCACCGAGGCCGCCGAGAAGTCCGACCGCACCGCCCTGCTCGTCCTCTACAACATCCCGCACCGCGACTGCGGCCAGTACTCCCAGGGCGGCGCCGCCGACGGCAACGCCTACCGCAGCTGGATAGACGGGGTGGCCCGGGGCATCGGCGACCGCCCCGCCACGGTCGTCCTCGAACCCGACGCCGTGCTCCACCTCGTGGACGGCTGCACCCCGGACGAGTTCCACGAGGAGCGCTACGACCTCCTCAAGAACGCGACGGCCAAGCTCAAGTCCCTGAAGAACACCAAGGTCTACCTGGACGCCGGGAACGCCGGCTGGGGCCACCCCGACCAGATCTTCGAGCCCCTGAAGTGGGCGGGGGTCGCGCAGGCGGACGGCTTCTCCGTCAACGTGTCCAACTTCTACTCCACCAAGGACTCCATCGCCTACGGCAGGCAGCTGTCGGCGAAGGTGGGCGGCAAGCACTTCGTCCTCGACACCAGCCGGAACGGCAACGGCCCCTACGCACAGGGCGATCCGGCCGAGCGGTGGTGCAACCCGCCGGGCCGGGCGCTCGGCGAGACCCCGACGACGAAGACGGCGGACCCCCTGGTCGACGCCTACCTGTGGGTCAAGCGCCCCGGGGAGTCCGACGGCACCTGCAAGGGCGGCCCCAAGGCGGGCCAGTGGTGGCCGGCCTACGCCCTGAAGCTGGCGAAGGCGTCCGACTCCTAGGCGCGCGGGCGCGGCCGGCCGCCGGGCCGCCGCGCCCTTCGCCGGGGGAGCGCTACGGCACCTTCACCCACTGCGCCTTGCTCGGGGTGCCCCGGCCGTCGTCGACGAACAGCATGTACCACCCCGACTGCACCAGGTTCCGGCTCTTCGGCACCGTCACGGTGACCTTGTTCCCGGACGTCCTGAAGTCCAGCGCGATGGACCGCTGGTCCACGTCCGTCACATGCGTCGACGCGCTCGGCCGGATGAGCCGCGCCTTCTTGATGGCCGCCGCGTCCCGTGAGGTGAACGTCCCCGAGGCGCCGCGGGCGATCGTCCGCGGTCCGCCGCTGAGCGTCGGCCGGGAGTCCCGGTACAGATAGGGCGGGGTGTACATCTCGATCCGCTGCTCGAACTTCCCCGGCTTGGTGTTCGCCGCGTCCGCGTACAGGGAGTCGGACCCGAAGAACATCACCCGCCCGTCGGGCAGCAGCAGCGACCCGGAGTGGTAGTTGCGGCCCACCAGCGGATCGGCGACCTGCGTGAAGCTGTTGCTGTCCGGGTGGTACAGCCGCGCCTGGTGGATGTTGGAGTCGCCGCGTCCCCGGTAGTCCTCCGAACCGCCGGACACCAGGACGGTGTCGTCGGGCAGGATCGAGGACTGCGGGTACCGGGTGCCCTTCTCCAGTTCGGGCCCGTCGGTGAAGCGCGGGTTCTTCGCCTTGAGGTCGATCAGGCGCGTCTTCCTGCTCGACAGCTTCGACTCGCCGACCCCGCCGCCGCCGATCACCATGAACTTCTCGTTCTGGGCCGGCGGCAGCAGCACCGTGCCGGACGTCTCCAGCAGACCGGGGTCGGAGAGCCCCGGCAGCTTGGTGAACTTGTTGGTGCCGACGTCCCAGACACCGGGCTTGCGGCCCACGTCGTCGGGGCCGTAGCCCGCGTTGGAGCCCGAGTAGAAGACCTTTCCGTTCTGCATCAGGAACAGCGCCGGGTACGTCGGGAACTGCCGGAGCTTCGAGGTGTACGACCACTTCTTGGTCTTGGGGTCGAAGATCTCGTTCTTGCCCGGCACCAGCTGCCCGATGTCGTCGAGCCCCGAGACGCTGAGCACCTTGCCGTCCGACAGGGTCGTCAGCGTCGGGTACCAGCGGGCCTCGTTCATCGGGTCGACCTTGATGTACCGCTCGGCGACCGGATCGAACTCATAGGCGTCGCGGATGCCCTGGAAGTCCTTCTTGTCGAGGGCGAGCTTCTGCGCGATGCCGTAGGTGTTGCGGGCGTCGACGCCGGTCAGGCCCTGGATCCGGTAGTTGTCCTGGGTGCCGGTCTCGTATTTGGAGCCGCTCGACTGGGCCTCGACGTAGATCCGGCCGAGGCCCGGGTCGTTGCGCTGGAAGACGCCGGTGTTCGGGTCGAACACCTTCTTCGCGCGGGGCACCAGCACGGGGTCCTTGGAGACGAACGTCTTGCCGTTGGTCTTGCCGCTGAACTTGGTGCCCGCGGGCAGCGTGATCGGCTTGTCCGGGTTCTCGTTGTGGACGATCATCAGGCCGCCGGCCTTGGTGACGTCACCCTTGAGCTTCTCGTACCGCCGGGTGCCGCCCGCGATGAGCAGGTTGCCGTTCGCCAGCTGGGTGTGCCCGGTGCAGAACAGGTCGGCGGGCGTGGGGATCTTCTTGATCGTGCCCTTGACCGGGTCCCAGATCCGGGTGTCGAACTTCTTCCGGTCGAAGTTGTCCTGGTTGTTGCCGGAACCCGCGACCAGCAGCACCTTGCCGGTGTGCAGGAGCGCCGCGTGGATGGTGTCCTGGCGGTACTCCTCGGGGAACTCGACGATGTCCCAGTGGCCGTTCTCGGCCTTGTACTCGGGCTTGTTGATCTTGTACTGGTGGTAGCGCTCGGTGCCGAAGCGGTAGAGCCACGGCCCGTTCATCCCGGCCAGCGCGATGACCACCGCCGTGCCTATCGCGAGTCGACGGGCGCGGCGGCGGCCGGCCTGGTCCTTCATTCCTTACGTCCCCCAAGTCCACCAAGGGCGGTCTGCATGTTCTCGTCGTACTCCCCGTTCGGGCCGGCGCCCGGAGCCCCGTGCGGGGCGGCCCAGCCGGGGCGCCGCTGCGGCGCGTGCGGGGCACGGGGCGAGCCCTGCGCGGGCACCGTGTCCTGCGGTCCCGTGCCGGCCCCCGCGGGCGCGTCCGCGACGGCCCGGGGCCTCTTCTTCGCCTGCCGCAGCTCGTGGCGCCAGACGAAGACCGGGAAGCTGGTGATGAGCATGGCGAACGCGGCCCAGGTCACCATCGCCGGGTGGGAGTGCCCGAGGACGAAACCGGCGACGACGGACGCGGCGAAGATCCCGATGAAGTACCAGTGGTACCGGAAGGTGCCGAACCAGGTGTCCGGGCTCGCCGAGTCGCCCTTCGGGGTGACCACGAACTTGCTCTTGCGCCGCAGCAGGGAGTCGATCAGCGCCTTCGCGTAGAGCGGCGCGGACAGGGCCGACATCACCATGCCGGCCACACCGCCGGAGCCCTCCGGCTCGTGCGGGGAGACGTTGTGCCGGCGGTTCCAGATGTACAGGCCGATCTGGAGCGCGGAGGCGTTGCCGTACAGCATCAGCCACACGGTCGGGTCGATGTTCACACCCGAGGCGCCCAGCCCCAGGAACAGGGCGCAGCTCAGGGCCGCGAGGATCCAGTTCAGGGCGGACATCGGGTAGAAGATGATCATCATCGTGTAGTTGAAGAGCTTGCCCGGCGGCAGCGAGAACCAGCCCTTCCAGTACTGCTTCAGGATCGTCTCGTACGTACCCCGCGACCAGCGCATCTGCTGGGTGAAGAAGTCCGTCCAGGCGGCGGGTCCCTCACCGACAGCGAGCACGTCGGGGGTGTACACCGACTTCCACTTGCGGCCGGTGACCGGGTTCTTCGCCCGGTGGATCTCGAAGCCGGTCGCCATGTCCTCGGTGATCGAGTCGTACAGACCGCCGATCTGCTTGAGCGTCCTGATCCGCACCGCGTTCGACGTGCCGACGAACATCGGGGCGCCGTAGCGGTTGCCGGCGCGCTGGATCAGGGCGTGGAAGAGGAACTGCTGCGACTCGGCGGCCTTGGTGACGAAGTTGTCGTAGTTGCCGTACACCTGCGGGCCGATGACGAAGCCGACATCGGGGTCGCGGAAGAAACCGAGCATCCGCTCCAGGTAGTTGGGCAGCGGGACATGGTCGGTGTCGACCGAGGCGAAGAAGTCGTAGTCGTCGCCGTGCGCCGCCAGCCAGGCGTTGTAGTTGCCGTGCTTGGTCTTGGCGCGGTGCGGGCCCTTGGGCTGGTTCCACCGGGCGACGCCCTTGCGGGAGAAGTGGTGCACGCCGAGCCGGGCGCACACCTCCTTCACGGCCGGGTCGTCGCCCTCGTCCAGCAGCCACACGTGCATCAGGCCCCGGTGCCGCAGCTTCACGGCCGCCTCCAGGGTCTTCGTCACCATCTCCAGCGGCTCCTTGCCGGGCACGAAGGAGGTGAGGAAGGCGACGCGGGTGCCGGTCTCGGGCACCACCGGGACCGGGTCCCGGGCGACGAGTGTGGCGTGCGCGTTGGACAGCACGTTCATGCAGCGGAAGAACTCGATCAGGCCGATCGCGACGAGCATGACGATGTCGAGGGCCGGCAGGAAGTCGTAGGCCGGATAGTCGCGTTCGGTCCAGTGCTCCGGCTGGAGCAGCCAGAACAGCAGCACCAGCGAGAGCACCGGCGCGGCGCCCAGCATGAGCGCGGCGCGTATCCGGTGCGGCTCCTGCGAGAGCAGCGAGCGGTACTGCACCGTGTACGGCTTCGTCGGATCGGGCTGGGTGAGGGGCCCCGAGAGCCGGCTGTAGTGCTCGTAGTCGTATCTGGGCAGGGTCTTCTTTATTCGGCGGAGCTGCCCCGTCCGATGGCTGACCGCCCTCAGCTGTGTGGTCTGTGACGGGTCGTCGTGAGTGTGGCTCTGTCCGGCGCCCGTCGGCGTCGACGTCATGAGTCATTCCCCCCACACGCAGGTCACCGCGTGTTTCGTCGGTCCTTACCGCCCGCCCGGGTCCCCTCGGTCCGTGCGTGCGGAGTCAGTGATGGGTCGTATCACCACGTCCTGCCCACCCTATAGACATGGGACGGCGACCCTCCGGTTGCATGATGCCCCCCTCGGCACCGATTCGTGAACGGGGCCCCCTCCCCCGCCGGTGCGCGACCGCCGCTCCCCGCCAACTGCCGTCGGCCGGAGCGGCCTCGGGCAACAGGGTTCTACGGTGGTCAGCAGATCGCAAGACGCGAAACGCCGTGTTTACCCCTCAAACCCGTTCATTGCGTCGTGCGTGGGGCTCGGGAGGCTCGGATGCGCCGGTGGTGGACAGACGGGTACGGATGTTGCCGAAGTGGTCCCTTATGGCCTCCTCCGCCCGCAGCGAATCACCGGACCGGACCGCGTCCAGGATCTCCCGGTGCTGACGGCAGGTGACGCGCGGATCCTGCGGCACGTCCACCAGGTCCCGCTGCACCCGGTGGAAGGCGTCCCAGAACGCCTCCAGCACCTCGCTCAGCAGCACGTTGTCCAGCCCCCGGTAGAGGGTGGCGTGAAAGGCACGGTCGGTCTCGGCGAGGCCGGTCCCTTCCGCGGCCTCTTGTTCCATACGGTCCACGAGCGCGTTCAGTTCAACGAGGTCCGCCTCCGGCAGCCGTCCGGCCAGCCGGGACACCAGTCCGGTCTCCACGGCCTCGCGCAGCTCCAGCAGCTGGAGCAGGGAGTCCTCGCCCCGGTAGTGCCCGGCGACGGTGCGGAAGGCCAGGCCCTCGATCATCGGTGCGAACGACATCGAGCCCACGTAGGTGCCGAAGCCGTGCCGGATCTCCACGATCCCCATGGCCTGGAGCGCCTTCAGGGCCTCGCGCACCGAGTTCCGGCTGGCCCCGAGGTACTCCATCAGCTCGGGCTCGGTCGGCAGCGGGGCGCCCGAGGGCAGCCGCCGGTCGACGATCAGCTTCTTGATCCGCTCCTGAAGGTCCCGGGCTGCCATGGCCAGAGGGTATCCGGCCAATCGGGGGGAGGGCCCTCTTCCGGCTGGCCGATACCGGGGCCTGCGGCAGGGGGGTGTGGGTGGCGAAGCCCCCACCGCGCACGGCGGAGCCGCGCGGAAACAGAGATGGCGACCCAGGTCCGCGCTTTCCGCGGACGTGGATCGCCATCGTCATCGTGCGCCGCCAGGGACTCGAACCCCGGACCCGCTGATTAAGAGTCAGCTGCTCTAACCAACTGAGCTAGCGGCGCCTGCTGACGAGGAAAACTTTACATGACCTCCACGGGTGCTCCTGACCGCCCGGCGGTGGCCCGGAGGGCCGCGTACATCATTCGGACCGTCAACATGCGCGCCCCGGGGACAGTTGTGAAACTGATCAACGTGCACACTCGCGGACAAATCCACCCCGAATGTGAGGCAGATCGCATGACCGTTCCGGTGTTCGAGGAAGTCGACCCCGCGAGCGACTGCGACTGCCCCGGCTGTGTCCACTGGCGGCAGCTGAGTCCCCGCCTGTCCCCCGGCCGCCTCGGCGGCCACCCGGCGGCCCGCGGGGTCGTCGTCATGGCCGCCGCGTCCGCCGTCCTCGGCGCGGTCCACCCGGCCGCGGCCCTCGCCCCCGGCCACTCCCCGCACCGCGAAGCCGTCCCCGGCGACGGCGAGCCCGCCACCCCGCAGGGCGCCAAGGCCCCGCTGCACGGCCCGGCGGGCAAGCCCGTCGACCCCGCCACGGCCCCCCTGCCCACCACCACCCGGACCGAGATCATCAACCGGGCCAAGATCTGGGTGGCGGCGCAGGTTCCGTACAGCATGACCTCCTACTGGTCCGACGGGTACCGGCAGGACTGCTCGGGCTACGTCTCCATGGCCTGGGGGCTGCCGAACAACGAGTGGACGGGCAGCCTCGGCTCGTTCGGGGTGAAGATCAAGAAGGAGGAGCTGCAGCCCGGCGACATGCTCCTCTACCACAACCCCGACAACCCCGAGAGCGGCTCCCACGTGGTGCTCTTCGGCGGCTGGACCGACTTCACGCACACCTACTACACGGTCTACGAGCAGACGCCCCCGCACACCCGCCGGCAGACCACCCCGTACCCCTACTGGAGCCACGCCGACAAATACGTCCCCTACCGCTACAAGGGGGTGACCGCCGGCACCGCGGGCTCGGAACCGGCCGGCGGCAGGACGGTGACGGCCTACCCGGGCGCCGCCTACTTCGGTCCCGGGGCCGACAACAAGTACGTCACCCAGCTCGGCGAGATGCTCATCGCCCGGGGCGCCGGCTCCTTCTACGCCCAGGGCGCGGGGCCGGTGTGGGGCGAGGCGGACCGTCGGGCGACCCAGGCGTTCCAGCAGGCCCAGGGCTGGACGGGCGCGGACGCCGACGGGCTGCCCGGCCCGCGCACCTGGGACCTGCTCGTCACCGGCAAGGGCAAGGACATCGCGCCGGGCGCGGCCGGTCCGGGGCGGCCCGGCTCGCACGGCGTGCCCGGCTATCCCGGCCGCAACTTCTTCCGGCCGGGGGCGAACAACGACTACGTCACCCGGCTGGGCGTCCAGCTGGTGAAGAAGGGCTTCGGCAGGTTCTACGCCCTCGGTCCGGGTCCGCACTGGGGCGAGGCGGACCGGCGCGCCGTGGACGCCTTCCAGCGCGCCCAGGGCTGGCGGGGCGGCGCGGCGGACGGCTACCCGGGCCCGGAGACCTGGCGCCGGCTGTTCGCCTAGCCGGCGCCGGCCGCCCGGGCGGCCCTCGTCCATTTCCTACTCCTGTTCATGACGCATCTGGCGCGGAGGCTGGAGGCACGCATGAGTACGACCACGTCACACACCCCACCCGAGTCCGAGGGACCGCCGGAGAAGGCCGCGGGCGCGGGCACCCGCCCGGTCCGGCTGATCCACAACGAGGCGACCACCGAGATCCCCGTCCACCTGCTGTTCCGGGACGATCCCGACCCGGTGAAGGTGCCCCTCAAGCCGGCCGTGGTGGGCCGCCGGCAGGGCACCGGCGAGCAGCCGCGGCTCCGGCGGCCGGTCGCGGTGCGCAGACGGCCCGTGGTGGAGGCCGACCCGGAGCTGGTGGAGCGCCCGGCGCGGGTCCTGCCGGGGACGGCCGGGGTCCTCGCCGGGACCTGCGGGCTCACCGGCTGCCTCGCCACCTCCTGGTGGGCGGGACTGCTGCCGTCCTCCGTGGCGGAGGCCCTGCGGCTGCCCGTGCAGGCCGGGGCGGGTCTGGGGCCGGCGCAGTGGGCGGCGTACGCCGGGGCCGGCGCGCTCGGGCTGCTCGGCTTCGGTGGGCTGGCCCGGGGGAAGACCGGTCGGGCCTGGGTGCTCGGCCTGTTCGGCAGCTACCGCGGCACCGTCCGGCGCACCGGGCTGCTGTGGGTGAACCCGCTGGTGCTGCGCCGCAGGGTGGACGTGCGGCTGCGGCACTGGCGCAGCGAGGCGATGCCCGCGACGGACCCCGACGGCCTGGCGCTGCGGGTGGTCGTGCTGGTGGTGTGGCGGGTGCGGGACACCGCGCGGGCCGTGCTCGGCATCGAGGACCACGAGACGTATCTGCGCGAGTGCGTGGAGGCGGCCCTGGCCCGGGTGCCGGTGGAACCGGCGGGCGGCACCCGGGGCGGGGTGACGGCGGCCGGGGACGCGCTGACGCGCCTGGTGGCGACGGAGACCGCCGGGGTCGGCGTGGAGGTGTTCGCGGTGCAGCCGGTGCGGGTGGAGTACGCACCCGAGGTCGCCCCGGTGATGCACCGGCGCCGGATCGCCGCGCTGGACGCCCGCCAGCGGGCCAGCATGCTCACCTCGGTCGTCGACTCGGTGGAGGACACGGTGACCCGGCTGACCATGCGGGGACTGGTGGAACTGGACGACTACGAGCGCAAGGTGCTGGTCCGCGACCTGACGGTGGCGTTCTGCTCGGGACGCTCGGAGCCGGTGTAGTCGGCTCTGCGATTGGTATGGACATGTTCAACTACCGGTAATAGCCTGAGACTTGGTCTAGACCTACCCTCTGCACAGCTCACTGAACTCCCCACGTTCTCCAGGAGCGGCAGCATGCGCACCAAGACCAAGTTGTCCGCAGTCGTGCTGGGTGCGGTGACCGCCGGAGCCTTCGCGCTCTCCACCGGCGGTGCCAGCGGGCACGGCTACACCGACCTCCCCATCAGCAGGCAGAAGCTCTGCCAGAACGGCACCGTGACGAACTGCGGCTCCATCCAGTGGGAGCCGCAGAGCGTCGAGGGCCCCAAGGGCTTCCCGGCCGCCGGTCCCGCCGACGGCCAGCTCTGCAACGGCGGACTCAGTCAGTTCGCCCAGCTCAGCGCACCGAGGACCCCGAACGGCGCGGCCTGGCCCACCACCAGGGTGACAGGAGGTCAGTCGTACACGTTCCGGTGGCAGTTCACCGCCATGCACGCCACGACGGACTTCAAGTACTACGTCACCAAGCCGGGCTGGAACCAGAACCACAACCTCGCCCGCTCGGACCTCAACCTCACCCCGTTCCTGACGGTGCCGTACAACGGGCAGCGTCCGCCGGCCACGCTCAGCCACAGCGGCACCCTGCCGAGCGGGCTGAGCGGGCACCACGTCATCCTCGCGGTGTGGACGATCGCCGACACGGGCAACGCGTTCTACGCCTGCTCGGACGTCGCCTTCTGACCGACGGACCGTCACAGCACGGAAACTGAGGTTCCCTTGAGCACCCCCGTGCGCCCTGCCGGATAGGTTCCCGCCACGCCGGTCTTCCGGAGCGGCGAACCGACCTCGGGGGAACCTCATGTTCGAACTGTTCTTCTACCTCGTGCCCACCCTCATGATCGCGGGTGCCGGATGGGGCGCGTACCTGCTGATCCGCCGCGCCCGGCGGATCGGCAGGACGTGGGAGCACGGGCTGACGGCCGAGGCGCGCTGCCTGCGCATGTACACCACGACCAGCGGGGGCGGCGGGGACACGTCCGTGAGCACGACCCTGCACCACGTCTACGAGTACGCCACCCGGGACGGCCGCCGGGTCCGGTTCGAGGAGCGGGGCGGTCCCGCGACCGTCCTGGAGGGCGACGTCGTCACCGTGCACTACCTCCCGGAGCGGCCTGATCTGGCCACCGCGCTCCCGCCGTCGCGCGGCAGGCTCGCCGCCGAGTCCGGCTGCCTGCTGGCCTTCCTCGGTCTGATCATCGTCTTCTGCCTGGGCTTCATGGCCGTGGCGCACGCGATGTTCGAGGAGGCCGGCGGCCTGATGCCGTGACCCTCCACTTCTGACGTCGCGTCAGCTACCGTGCCCGGCCATGGAGTCCACGACGGGTACGGTCGCCGAGCTGGTGGCGGCGCGGTGGGGGGACCACCGGCCGGGGCTGTGGTGCGAGGACCGGGCGCTGACGCACCACGAGACGGCCGCGGGGGCGGCCGCCCGGGCCGCGCTGCTGGGCGACCTGCTGCCCTCCGGCGCCGTACCGCATCTCGGGGTGCTGCTCGACAACCGTGAGGAGTTCCCGCTGTGGCTCGCCGCCGCGGCCCTCGCCGGGGCGGCCGTCGCCGGGATCAACCCCACCCGACGGGGCGCCGAGCTGGCCCGGGACATCCTGCACACCGAGTGCCCGGTCCTGGTCACCGAGCGGGCCCGGCTGCCGCTGCTGGCGGACCTGGAGCTGCCGGGCGTACGGATCCTCGTGACGGACGACGAGGAGTACGCCACCCTCCTCGCCCCCTACGCCGGAGCCGTGCCGGACCCGTCCCGGGCCGCACCCGCCGACCGGCTGCTGCTCTACTTCACCTCCGGTTCGACCGGCGCACCCAAGGCCGCGATCTGCTCCCAGGGGCGGCTCGCGGCGGCGGGGCGGGCCCTGGTCCGGCAGTTCGGGGTCCGCGCCGACGACGTGCACTACGTCTGCATGCCGATGTTCCACGGCAACGCGGTGATCGCCGACTGGGCGCCCGCGCTGGCCGCCGGCGCCGGGGTGGCGCTGCGCCCCCGGTTCTCGGCCTCCGGGTTCCTGGCCGACGTGCGCCGCCACGGCGCCACCTACTTCACCTACGTCGGCCGGGCGATCCAGTACGTCCTGGCCACCGAGCCCCGGCCGGACGACCGGGACAACCCGCTGCGGCTGGGCTTCGGCACCGAGGCCGGCGCGGTGGACGCGGCGGCCTTCGAGCGGCGGTTCGGCGTACGGCTGGTGGAGGGGTACGGCTCCTCCGAGGGCGGGGCGGCGATCCAGTGGGCCCCGGGCACCCCGGCCGGTGCGGTGGGACCGGCCGGGCCGGGCCTGGTGGTGCTCGACCGGGCCACGGGCGAGGAGTGCCCGCCGGCCGTCTTCGACTCCGCCGGGCTGCTCCTCAACGGGGACGAGGCGATGGGCGAACTCGTCAACCGGGCGCCGAACCCCTTCGAGGGCTACTGGCGCAACCCGGCCGCCGAGGCCGAACGCCGCCGGGGAGGGGCGTACTGGACCGGTGACCTCTTCTACCGGGACGCCGAAGGCTACCTCTACTTCGCCGGCCGCACCGACGACCGGATCAGGGTCGACGGGGAGAACCTCGCCGCCGCGACGATCGAGAACATCGTCGCCCGCTACGAGGGCGCCGAGGCCGTCGCCGTGTACGGGGTGCCGGACCCGGTGACCGGCGACCAGGTGATGGCGACCGTCGCCGGGACCTTCGACCCGGCGGGGTTCGCGGAGTTCCTGCGGGCCCAGCCGGACCTCGGGACGAAGATGGCGCCCCGGTTCGTGCGGGTGGTGGAGCGGATGCCGGTGACGGCGACGAACAAGATCCAGCGGGCACGCTTGCGAGGGGAGGGCCTGCGGTGCGCCGACCCGGTGTGGTGGCGGCCGCCGGGGGAGGAGTCGTACCGGCCGCTGACCGCGGAGGACGCCGAAGGGCCCCTCGCTTGCGCGAGGGGCCCTTCATCTGTGCGCCGCCAGGGACTCGAACCCCGGACCCGCTGATTAAGAGTCAGCTGCTCTAACCAACTGAGCTAGCGGCGCATGACTCCCGCCTTCCGCGGATTTCTGCTCCCGCGGCCGGCGACGAAGAAAATACTACCTGGTCCGGAGGGGTGCTCATGACCACCCCGGAACGGACTAGATCGTCAGGGACAGCAGCACCGGCGCCGCGCTGCGGTTGAGCGCGTCCGCGGCCTCCTTCAGGCGGTGCGCGTGCTCCACCGGGAGCGAGAGCGCGAGGCAGCCCACCGCGGCGCCCGCCGTGATCGGGACGGCCGCGCAGACCGTGCCGACGGCGTACTCCTGGAGGTCGAGGACCGGCACCGTCGGCGGCTGGGACTCCAGCCGGGACAGCAGCAGCTTGTCGCTGGTGATGGTCCGCGAGGTGAGGCGGGCCATCTTGTGCCGGGAGAGGTGGTCCCGGCGTGCGTTGTGGTCCAGCTGGGTCAGCAGGCTCTTGCCGACCGCGGTGGCGTGGGCGGAGTAGCGGAAGTCGACCCACTCGTTGACCGCCGGGGTGGTCGGCCCCGCCGCGTACTGGGTGACCTTCACCTCGCCGTCGACGTACCGGCTGATGTAGACGGCCGCGCCGACCGAGTCCCGCAGCTCGTCCAGGGTGCGCTGGAGCTTCTCGCGCAGGGCCCGCTCGCGGTCGTGCGCCGAGGTGAGGCGGCGCAGGGTGTCGCCGGTGACGTACGCGCCGTCGGTGATCTGCTCCACGTAGCCCTCGCGGCGCAGCATGCGCAGCAGGGCGGTGAGCCGCTCGGCACCCAGGCCGGTGCCGTGGGCCAGCTCGGTCTCGGTGACGCCGGCGGAGTGGCCCGCCACGATCTCCAGCACGCGCAGGGCGTCCTGGGCGGAGTGGTACGGGGCGGTCGGCTCGATCCTCATGACAGTCCCCCTCGCCTCGAAGTCCTGGGGTCGAGCAGGTGCGGCCGGGAGGCCGGGGGCCGGCCCCCGGCCAGGCACGGTGGCGCCACGACGGGTCCCCCCTGCGCTCGCACTCCGGGCCTGAAGCCACGGATCCGGTCGGCGGATCGTCTCCACGATAGCCGCCAAAGGCCCGTCGAGGAGAGGGGGTTGGCGAGATTGTGTCTCGCGCACCCTCCCGCTCAACTGCGCCGCAGGCCCTCTGGCATATGCCAAAGTCATGACCCAGCGGCCGGACCTCGGGGGTTCCGTCCTTCACACCTCGTAGTCAGAGGACCGCGCTGAGGAATTCCCGGGTGCGTTCCTGTTCCGGATCACCGAAGATCTGCTCCGGCGGACCCGCCTCGATCACCCGACCGGAGTCGAACATCAGCACCTGGTCGGAGATGTCGCGGGCGAAACCCATCTCGTGGGTCACGCACAGCATGGTGATGTCGGTGCTGCGGGCGATGTCCCTGAGCAGATCGAGGACCCCCGCGACCAGCTCCGGGTCCAGCGCCGAGGTCACCTCGTCCAGCAGCAGGACCCGGGGCCGCATCGCCAGCGCCCGGGCGATCGCCACCCGCTGCTGCTGGCCGCCGGAGAGCCGGGTGGGCCGGGCGTCGCACTTGTCGGCGAGCCCCACCAGGTCCAGCAGCTCCCGGGCCCGTGCCTCGGCCTCGTCCTTGGACATGCCGAGCACCCGGACCGGTGCCTCGGTGATGTTCCGCAGCACCGACATGTTCGGGAACAGGTTGAACTGCTGGAACACCATCCCGATCTTCTTGCGCACCTCCCGGATCTGCTTCTCCGGCGCGGGGAACAGACGCTCCCCGTCGACGGTGATGACGCCCTCGTCCGGTTTCGTGAGGGTCATCAGCAGCCGGAGGATCGTGGTCTTTCCGGAACCGGACGGACCGATCAGGGTCACGTGCTTGCCGGGCTCGACGGCGAAGTTCAGGTCGTCGAGGACGGTGTTGGTCCCGAAGCGCTTGGTGACGCCCTCCAGCCGGACCAGCTCACCGCCGGCGAGGACCGTGCCGGCGCTCGCGGCGGATTCTTTCGTCAAAGGCGTGTCAGCGGACAAGGCGTCGCTCCAGGGCTCGCATCAGAAGGGAGGCCAGATAGGAGATGAGGATGAAGGCCACCCCGATCACGGTCAGGGGCTCGGTGAACTGGAAGTGCTCCTGGGAGAAGAGCCGGGCGTGCCCGAGCATCTCCAGCACGGTGATCACCATCAGCAGGGGCGTGTCCTTCAGCATGGAGATCACGTAGTTGCCCAGCGCGGGCACCACCCTGCGGATCGCCTGCGGCAGGATCACCGCGGTCCAGGTCCGCGCCCGGGGCAGGTTCAGCGCCGTGGCCGCCTCCCACTGGCCGGCCGGCACCGCCTCGATGCCGGCCCGGTAGACCTGCATCGTGTACGTCGAGTAGTGCAGGCCGATCGCGAACACGCCGGTGGCCAGCGCCGAGAAGGTCAGACCCCACTCGGGCAGCACGTAGAAGAGGAAGAACAGCTGGACCAGCAGCGGGGTGTTGCGCACGAACTCGGTGACCACCCCGACCGGCCAGCGCACCCACCGGGTCGGCGTCCGCATCAGCAGCGTCCACACCAGACCGAGGGAGAAGGACAGCAGCGACCCGAGGGCCACGGCCTGAAGGGTGACCAGCAGCCCCTTCCAGAAGTCCGGCATGAAGTCGCTCACGGCGTTCCAGTCCCACTTCATGCGACCCGTCCCCCCACTCCGGTCGTCTGCGCCCGCTTCAGCTCACGCGAAGCCGAGAACGTCCCGGCGTCCTTGCCGACCCCGGCCTTCAGCCGCTTCTCCAGGGAGCGCATCAGCCGGGTCAGCACGAAGGCGATGGCGAAGTAGATCAGCAGGACGTACGTGTAGATCTCCGCGCTCTGCTGCAACGCGAGCCGCACCAGGTTGGCGCTGAAGGTCAGATCGCCCATGCCCATGACCGACACCAGAGCGGTGCCCTTGAGCAGTTCGACGAGCAGGTTGCAGAAGGAGGGGATCATCTCCGGCACCGCCTGCGGCAGCACGATCAGCCGCATCCGCTCCCAGGGCGTGAAGCTGAGCGCGATCCCGCCCTCCTTCTGCGCCGGTTCGACCGCGTTCAGCGCGCCGCGCACGATCTCCGAGCCGTACGCGCCGTACGTCAGCCCGAGCGCCAGCGTGGCCGCCCACATCGGCACCAGCTGCCAGCCGAAGGCGACGGGCAGCACGAAGAAGATGAAGAAGATCATCACCAGCGCCGAGGTGCCGCGGAACACTTCGGTGTAGAAACCGGCGGCGAAGCGCACGATCCACAACCGGTGGGTGCGCGCCATGCCGACGGCGAACGACACTGCCGCGGACAGCAGCGCGCTGAACACGAGCAACTGGACGGTCGTCCATACGCCCGTCAGTACGAGTTCCCAGAGCCCCGAGGTCATCCGCCGCACAGCCCCTTCGCGGTCAGGTCCGTCATCTCGGCCTCGGTGAACCCGAACGGCCGCAGGATGCGGAGCAGTTCCCCGCTCTTCTTCAGCTTGTGCAACTCGGCGTTGAAGGCGTCCCGCAGCCCGGTCTCGGTCGGCCGGAACGCGAACGCCCCGCCGTCGACGTGTGGTTTGCCCTTGACCAGTGGGGTGAACGGCTTGGTGGCCTCCGCCTTGGAGGACTTCTTGACCACCTCGCGGGTGGTCAGCGCCGTCCCCGCGAAGACGTCGACGCGGCCCGCCTCGACCGCGTTCAGCCCCGCGACCTGGTCCGGGACGATGAGGATGTCGCTCTCCTCGTACCCGGCCTCCACCGCGTACTGGATCTCGGCGTAGCCGGTGCCGGTGGCGAACTTCGCCTTCTTCGCCACGACGTCCCGGTAGGAGTGCAACCCCTTCGGGTTCCCCTTGCGGACGATGAACGAATCCAGCATCTGGTAGTCCGGATCGGCGAAGATCACCTGCTCGCAGCGCTCGGGGTTCACGTACATCCCCGCGGCCACCACGTCGAACTGCTGCGAGTTGAGTCCGGGGATGAGCGAGCCGAACTCCGTCGGCACCGGCTGCACCCGGTCCACCCCGAGCCGCTTGAAGATCACCTTCGCCAGCTCGGGCGCCTCACCGGTGAGCTGTCCGTCCGTGTCGATGTACCCGAAGGGGATCTCACCGGCGATCCCGAGCCGGACGACGCCCTGCGCGCGCAGCCGGCCGAGCAGGTCGCCGCCGTTCTTGCCGGACGCCACCGCCACTCGTGTGCAGCCCGCGGCACCCAGCGCGCCGAGCGCGCCGAGGGCGGAGACGCCCGCGAGGACCGAGCGGCGGCTGCGTCTGTGATCCGGCCCGGATGTGTGTACGTCGTTCCCAAGTGGTGGAGCCATGGCGGCGCGGCTACCCAAGGGCCTCCCGGCTATGCACCCTGGATTTCATGGCCGATCGATTCGTCACCGTCTCGCTCGACAAGCGGGACGTTCACTGCACCGCACGACTGTTGGACGACCGCGCGCCTCTGACCTGCGCGGCAGTGTGGGAGGCACTGCCGCTCACCGGCGACGTCTACCACGCCAAGTACGCGCGCAACGAGATCTACGCCCTGTTCCCACCCTTCGCCTCCACGGAACCCCCACTGGAGAACCCGACGGTCACCCCGATTCCCGGCGACCTCTGTTACTTCTCCTTCACCGGCGCCGAACTCGGCACGAAGGCCTACGGCTACGACCGTGAGGTCCGCCCCGGCACCACCGTCGTCGACCTCGCCCTGTTCTACGAGCGCAACAACCTGCTGCTGAACGGGGACGTCGGCTGGGTGCCGGGGATCGTCTGGGGTCAGGTGACCGACGGCCTCGACGCGATGGCCGAGGCCTGCAACGACCTGTGGCGGACGGGAGCGGCGGGGGAGACGCTCAGCTTCCGGCGGGCCTGACGAGCCCCGGCAGCGCCTGCCCCGCCTCGTACAGCGCGTGCGCCGCCCGCAGCACCAGATCGTCCCGGTGCCGGGCGGCCACGAGCTGCATGCCCACCGGCAGCCCGTCCCCGTCCGTGCCGACCGGAACCGTGGCGGCGGGCTGCTGGGTCAGGTTGAAGGGGTAGGTGAACGGCGTCCACCCCGTCCAGCGCCGCAGCCCCGAACCCCGCGGCACCTCCGCACCGGCCTCGAACGCCGTCACCGGCAGCGTCGGCGTGACCAGCAGGTCGTACGTCTCGTGGAAGCGTCCCATGCGCCGCCCCAGGCCCATCCGGACGTCGACCGCCGCCAGATATTCCAGCGCGGAGTACCGGGACCCCTGCGCGCAGATCTCCCCCAGTCCCGGGTCGAGCAGCTGCCGCAGCCGGGGCGGGAACCGCTGGGTGAGCCGGGCGGCACCGCTGAACCACAGCGTGTGGAAGGCCTCCACCGGATCGCTGAGGTCGGGGTCGGTCTCCTCCACGTACGCACCGAGGTCCGCGAGCCGGGCGACCGCCCGCCGCACCGCCGCGGCGACCCCCGGCCGCACCGCCACCTGCCCGCCCAGGGTGGGCGAGTACGCCACCCGCAGCCCTCGCACGCCCCCCTTCAGCGCCTCCGAGAAGGAGCCCGGCGCGGGCGGCAGCGCCGACCAGTCGCGCGGGTCCGGGGCGCCGATCACGTCGAGCAGCAGGGCCGCGTCGGCGGCGTCCCGGGTCATCGGCCCCGTGTGCGACAGCGTGCCGAAGGCGCTCGCCGGATACAGCGGCACCCGGCCGTACGTCGGCTTCAGGCCGAAGATCCCGCAGAACGCGGCCGGGATACGGATGCTGCCGCCGCCGTCCGTGCCCAGCGACAGCGGGCCCGCGCCGAGGGCCACGGCCGCCGCGCTGCCACCGCTGGAGCCGCCCGCGGTGCGTGCCGGGTCGTGCGGATTGCGGGTGATCCCGGTCAGCGGGGAGTCGGTGACGCCCTTCCAGCCGTACTCCGGGGTCGTCGTCTTGCCCAGGAACACCGCGCCGTGCTCGCGCAGCCTGGCCACCGGGGGCGCGTCCTCGTCCCACGCCCCCTGCTCGGAGATGGTCCGGGAGCCGCGCAGGGTCGGATGGCCGCGCAGCAGCAGGATGTCCTTCACCGTCACCGGCACCCCGTCGAGCAGCCCGGCCGGCTCACCGCGCCGCCAGCGCTCCTCCGACTCCCGGGCCCGGGCGAGTGCGTCCTCCTCGGTGAAGCGTACGAACGCGTTCACCTCCGGCTGGATCCGGCGCGCCCGCTCCAGGGCCTCGACGGTCGCCTCCACGGGGCTGAACTCGCCCTTGCGGTAACCGTCCAGGAGCCGGGCCGCGGTGAGGTCGGTGAGCTGCATGCACCCTCCATCGGGTCTCAGTGACCGGGCACGTAACCACGCTTCTTGTCGACCACGTTCACCAGTGATCTGCCCGCCGCCCAGCGCTCGTACAACTCCACGAACTGCACGCCCAGTTCGTCCCGCCAGCCCACCGTGTCCCCGCTCATGTGCGGGGAGACGATCAGCTCCGGCAGCTCCCACAACGGGCTGTCCGCGGGCAGGGGTTCGGTGGCGAAGACGTCCAGCGCGGCGCCCGCGATCCAGCGCCGGGTCAGCGCCTCCGCGAGGGCGTCCTCGTCCACCAGCTGCCCGCGGCCGACGTTCACGAAGAACGCCGAGGGCTGCATCATGCCGAACCGGCGGGCGTCGAACATGCGGTACGTCCGCTCGGTCAGCGGTGCCGCGGCGATCACCCAGTCCGCGCGGGAGACCAGCCGGTCCAGGTCGTCCGGGCCGTGGATGCCGGTGCGCGGCAGCCGGCCGACCAGTGCCGTCGTCACGCCCAGGGCCTTGAGCGTGCGGGCGATCGCCCGGCCGATCGGGCCCGAGCCGACCACGCACGCGCGCGTGCCCGCCACCCGCCGGCTCTCCCGGTGCCGCCAGGTCCGCTCACGCTGGTACCCCAGGGTGCGCGGGAGGTCCTTCGCGACCGCCAGCACCAGGGCCGCCACGTACTCGGCGATCGGCTGGTCGAAGATCCCGCGCGCGTTGGTGACCACCGTGTCGGACGCGGCCAGTTCCGGACACATCAGATGGTCCACGCCGGCGCTCGCGGTGTGCACCCAGCGCGGCCGGGGCCCGTCCCCGGGCCAGGCCTCGCGCACGGCGTGCGAGGTGAAGTCCCACACCAGCAGGGCGTCCGCTTCGGGCAGCCGCTCGGCCAGGTGCCCGGCGTCGGTGTGCACGATCCGGGCGCGGCCGGTGAGGCGGCCGAGCCGGGGCGGCGGGTCGGCGTCGAGAACGAGAAGGGTCGGCGGGGTCGGTGTCATGCGGGGCGGCTCCCGGCGTCTGACATGCGTGGATTGACCACGCTCGCACCCGAACCTACCGTCGTCAACACGGGCGTTATCGCGATCCGTTGCTCCCTCGTCTCCCAGCGTGAGGCCGGTGCCATGGACGTCTCCTTTCTCGGCGGCCCCCGCCCCCAGCGCGGCGTCGGCGTGGTGGCCCCCTTCGACTTCGCCCTCGACCGCGAGCTGTGGCGCTGGGTGCCCGACGAGGTGTCGCTGCATCTGACCCGGACCCCGTTCGTGCCCGTCGAGGTGAGCCTGGACCTGGCGCGGCTGGTCAGCGAGCACGAGACCCTCGGTGAGGCCGTCCGCGCGCTGACCGCCGTCGCCCCCGAGGTCGTGGCCTACGCCTGCACCTCCGGCAGTTTCGTCGGCGGGATCGCCGGGGAGCGGGCGATGTGCGAGGCGATGACCCGGGCGGGCGCGCTGCCCGCCGTGACCACCTCCGGGGCGCTGCTGGAGGCCCTGGCGGAGCTGGGCGTGCGGCGGGTAGCCCTGGTCACGCCGTACACGGTGACCCTGACCCGGGCGCTCCGGGAGTACGTCGCGGAGGCCGGCGTACGGATCACCGGGTGCGCCTACATGGGGCTGACCCGGCACATCTGGCAGGTGCCGTACCGGGACGTCGCCGGAATGGCACGGCAGGCGATCCGCCCCGGCGCGGCCGACGCGCTGTTCATCTCCTGCACCAACCTGCCGACCTACGACGTCATCCCGCAACTGGAGGCCGAACTGCGCATGCCGGTCCTCTCGGCCAACCAGGTCACGATGTGGGCTGCCCTGCGCCGACTGGGTACCCGAGCCGTGGGGCCCTACCAGGCGCTGCTGGACGCGGCCGCGCGGGAGCGGCCCGTACTGCCCGAAGAGACGCAGGAAGGCTGGACATGACCGCACTCGGTTTCCTCTATCCGGGCCACTCCGCCGAGGACGACTATCCACGCATGGAGCAGCTCCTGGGGAGCGACATCCGGGTGGACCTGGTCCACACGGACATCGGCGAGGACGCGCACCGGGTGGACGCCCTGCGCGAGATGGGCTCCGCCGAGCGGCTCGCGGCGGGCATGGAGGGGTTGCGGCTCGCCGGCGTCGAGACGGTGGTGTGGGCGTGCACCAGCGGCGGCTTCGTGCACGGCTGGGACGGCGCCCAGGACCAGGTGCGGACGCTGGCCCGGCTGGCCGGGATGCCGGCCTCCTCGACGTCGTTCGCGTTCGTGCACGCGGCCCGGGAGCTCGGGGTGCGGCGGGTCGCCGTGGGCGCGACCTACCCGGAGGACGTGGCGGCCCTGTTCGCGGACTTCCTGGGGGCCGGTGGCCTGGAGGTGACCGGCATGCGGTCGTCCGGGATCGTCACGGCGGCGGAGGTCGGCACGTGGGGGGAGGAGGACGTGCTGACGCTGGCCCGCGCGGCGGACGTGGCCGACGCGGAGGCGGTCCTGCTCCCGGACACCGCGCTGCACACCGCCGCCCACCTGTCGCTGCTGGAGAAGGCCCTGTCCAAGCCGGTCCTCACGGCGAACCAGGTCAGCGTCTGGGAGGGGCTGCGCCTGGCCGACCGCCGCGTGAACGCCCCCACCCTCGGCACCCTCTTCACCCGGGAACCCCTGGTACAGGCCTGACACCGCCGGACCGCCATCGCGGTACGCCCCGGCCGGCGAGGCACCCTGCCTCGCCGGCCGGACACCGGGGCGCCCCACGACGGCAAGGGCGCCCCGGCGACCAGGGCGCGCGGCCGGGAAGCACGGGCGGACGGAATAAGCGGGGACACCCTCCTGTTAGCTCTCCGAAGGAAGCACGCTCAGAAACAGGAGGCCCACACCGTGTCGGCAGACGAGATCCGGGGCACGACGCACGGGACCGCCCCCGTCCCCCTCTCCGTACTGGACCTGGTGACCGTCGGCGCGGGCAGCACCGCCACCGACGCCCTGCGCACCAGCGTCGAGCTGGCCCGGCTGACCGAATCCCGCGGCTTCCACCGGTACTGGGTCGCCGAGCACCACTCCATGCCCGGCGTCGCCTCCTCCTCGCCCGCCGTGATCCTCGCCCACCTCGCCGCCCACACCGAGCGCATCCGGCTCGGCTCGGGCGGCGTCATGCTGCCCAACCACGCCCCGCTGGTGATCGCGGAGCAGTTCGGCACGCTGGAGGCGATCGCGCCGGGGCGGGTCGACCTCGGTCTCGGCCGGGCCCCCGGCACCGACGGCGCCACGGCCGCCGCGCTGCGCCGCACCGACACCCTCGACGAGGGCGCCGACGACTTCCCGCAGCAGCTCGCCGAACTCACCCGCTTCCTGGACGACGACTTCCCCGACGGCCACCCCTACCGGCGGATCCACGCGATCCCCGGCCCGGTGCAGGCCACCGCGCCCGGCGGCGTCCAGTCCCCGCACCGGCCGCCCATCTGGCTGCTCGGCTCCTCGGGCTTCAGCGCCCGCCTGGCCGGCCTGCTCGGCCTGCCCTTCGCCTTCGCCCACCACTTCTCCGCGCAGAACACCGTCCCGGCGCTCGACCTGTACCGGGAGACGTTCCGCCCCTCCGAGGTGCTGGCCGAGCCGTACGCCCTCATCGGCGTCTCCACCCTCGCCACGGACGACGAGCGTGAGTCCCGCCGCCAGACCCGGGCGATGGCCCTGAACATGCTCCGGCTGCGCACCGGCCGCCCCGGCCTGTTCCCCGACCCGGAGGAGGCCGAGCGGCACGAGTTCAGCCCGATGGAGGAGGAGTTCATCGGCTCCTGGACGGCCAACATCGTGCACGGCACCGCCGACGAGGTCCGCTCGGGACTGGACGCGCTGCACAAGCGCACCGGCGCCGACGAGCTGATGCTCACCTCGCACGCCCACCGCGGCGCACTCCGCCTGCGCTCCTACGAACTGATCGCGGACGCCTACGGATTGCCGACCGCGTAGGTCTGCTCCCCGAGCAGCTCGGAGATACGATCCGGCGGCACCGGACGGGAGTACAGCCAGCCCTGTCCGGTGTCGCAGCCGATCCGGCGCAGCCGGGTGGCCTGGGCGGAGGTCTCCACGCACTCGGCGGTGACGGTCAGCCCCAGGCGGTGCGCCAGCTGGATCATCGCCTCCACGATCACCTCGTCGGCCGGGTTGGGTGCGATCGTCTTCTTCTCGCCCTCGTACTGGAAGCCCCGCACGAAGGAGCCGTCCAGCTTCAGGACCGACACCGGCAGCCTGCTCAGATAGGCGAGGTTGGAGTAGCCGGTGCCGAAGTCGTCGATGGCGATGCGCACGCCCATGTCGCTGAGGGCCTGGAGGGCCTGGAGCGGACGGCCCGCGGAGCCCATCACCGCGGACTCGGTGAGCTCCAACTGCAGCAGGTGCGGGGCGAGTCCGGTCTCGGCGAGGACCTGCGCCACGTCCGCCACCAGGTCGGAGTCCCACACCTGGCGCACGGCCACGTTCACGCTGACGAAGATCGGCGGTTCGTCCGGGTGGTCCAGCTGCCAGCGGCGGGCCTGCCGGCAGGCGGTTTTCAGCGCCCAGCGGCCGAGCTGCACGATCGAACCGTCCTCCTCGGCCAGTCCGATGAACCGATTCGGCGTCAGCGTGCCGAACTGTGGATGATGCCAGCGGATCAACGCCTCGACCCCGCTGAGCCGCCCGTCCTCCATGCCGACCAACGGCTGGTACTCCAGGGCGAATTCGCCGCGCTCGATGGCGGGGCGCAGAGTGGAGGAGAGGGCCTGCCGGGTCATCAGGTGCGCGTTGCGCTCGGGGTCGAACAGCGTCCAGCGGCCCTTGCCGTCCGCCTTCGCCCAGTACAGGGTCGTATCGGCCGCCTGCATCAGACCCGTCGCGGTGGTGCCCGCCGCGTGCCGCTCGACCACACCGATGGACGCCGTCAGCGACAGCCGCTGCCCGGCCAGGTCGAAGGGCGCCTCCAGGGCCTTCAGCGCCGATTCGGCGAGATCCGCGAGCTGTTCGGTGCCGGTGGAGTCCTCCACGAGCAGGGCGAACTCGTCGCCCCCGAGCCGGGCGACGAGGGGAGTGGCGGCGCGGGCGTACCCGGTCTCGTCGGCGACCCGGTTCAGGCGCTCGGCCACGGCCGCGAGCAGCCGGTCGCCGACGCGGTGGCCGAGAGTGTCGTTGACGGCCTTGAACCCGTCGAGGTCCAGGTAGCACAGGCCGATCCGGCCGGTGCCGCTCTGCTCGTACGACTCCGCCTCCAGCGCGGCCGTCAGCCGCTCGAAGAACAACGTGCGGTTGGGCAGCCGGGTCACCGGGTCGTGCATCTGCAAGTGCCGCAACCGCGCCTGGAGTTCGCGGCGGGCACCGACGTCCGTCACCGACAGCAGGACACCGGGGCCGCCGTCGGCCAGCGGGGCGACGGTGACCTGCACCCACAGCGAGCGCCCGTCGGGATGCTTCAGCCGGCGGGTGCAGCGCAGCCGGGCCTGCCGGCCGCGCAGGACCTCGCGGTAGGCGTGCCAGGTGCGGGCGTCCGAGGCGAGGTCCACCAGATCGGCGGCGACCTGCCCCGGGAACGACTCCGGATCGGTGCCCAGCAGCTCGCCGAAGGCGGAGTTGGCGCCGGTGACGATGCCCGCGGCGTCCACGACCGCCATGGCGAGCGGGGCGGCCGCGAAGACACGGCGATAGGTGGACTGATCACTGTCTGTGACGGCTGACCGGTCGAGGTCTGCCGCGGGCGTCGGCCCTTCGGACGTTCCGCTCACCGCTCGCTCCCGCAGTGCACTCGATCTCTGTCCGTGCCGGAAAGTGTGCCGATCATAGAGGCTGGCCCGGAGGCCTTCCAGCCACTCTCCAGTCTCCCGGACGGAGTACAGGTTCTGACAGATCGTTTCTGCCCGCACCTGGACGGGTTCTTCAGGCCCCCGACCAGTTGTGACGTTCCGTGAGTGTTTCGGGGGTGTCGAGCGCCGGAGCGCGCCGGGGCGCGGGCGGGGCGCACTCACCCTTCTGGTGCAGACAAACAGGGCATGGCGTGGCGAATCCCAGCAATCTGGGTGCGGGTCCCGAGAGTCGCATCCGGAGGTCATGTCCGTGCCCATGCTGCGCAGCACCGCCGCCGTGTGCACCACGCTGTCGGCGCTCGCCGCGACCTCGATCCTCACCGGCCCGTCGGTCGCCGAGCCCTTCTCGACGGCACCCTGCGCCCTGGAGCGCAGCGCGGCCCACCACTCGGAGGGCGTGGACACCTGGAACCCGGTCTACACCCGCCCGACCGGCGCGCTCGACGCCGTGATGGTCTTCCTGTCCTTCCCGGACGCCACTCCGCGCACCACCCCGGCCGAGCTGACGTCCGACCACTTCCCGGCCACCAGCCGCTTCTACGAGCAGGCCTCCTACGGCAGGTTCACGCTGCACCCGCACCCGCTGAAGCACTGGCTGCGCATGCCGCGCCCGTCGACGGCGTACGCCATAAGGCGGGACTGGAGCGCCGAGGACCGGGCCGCCTACCTGCGGGACGCCTTCGCCGCGGCGGACAAGGAGGTCGACTTCTCGCGGTACCCGGTGGTGTACTTCGTCGCCGATCCGGACGCGCCCGGGGTGGACTCGGACGCCACCAAGGTCGTGAACCTCGATACGCCCATCCAGGTGGACGGCACGGACGTCCGCCGGGTCGTCACCGTGTTCGAGAAGCATCCGCCGGACCGACTGGTTCTCGCCCATGAGACCGGCCATGTCTTCGACCTGCCCGACCTCTACCACCGCCCCGTCGACGGCAAGGGCGACTGGGACACCTATGTGGGTGACTGGGACCTGATGGGCAGCCAGTTCGGACTGTCACCGGATGTGTTCGCCTGGCACAAGTGGAAGCTCGGCTGGCTCGACCCCCGGCAGGTGGCGTGCGTCCGCGGTGCCGCTCCGACCCGTCTCACGCTGGAACCCCTGGCCGCGGGGCCGGGCGTCCCGGTGCAGGGCGCGGGCGGCGCGCCCGCCTTCGGCCTCGGCAACGGGGTGAAGCTGGCCGTCGTGCGCACCGGGCCGGACAGTGCCCTGGCCTTCGAGGCGCGCGGGGCGGCCGGGAACGACCACGCCTCCTGCCGGCAGGGCGTCCTCGTCTACCGGGTCCACAGCGGTGCCGAGTCCGGTGGCGGCCCGGTCGAGGTCGTCGACGCCCATCCGCGCACCGAGGCCTGCTGGGAGAACTCGGTCTACCCTCCACTGGCCGACGCCCCGGTGGCGCTGGGGGAGAGCTTCACCGTGCCCGGGGAGGGCGTGAAGGTGGAGGTGGAGGACCGGACGGCGTCGGGCGCCTGGACGGTCAAGATCACACCGGCGGTACGGGACTGAAAAACAACGATGGCGAGCCGTCATCGCATTTCTGCGATCACGGCTCGCCATCGCCCAACGTGCGCCGCCAGGGACTCGAACCCCGGACCCGCTGATTAAGAGTCAGCTGCTCTAACCAACTGAGCTAGCGGCGCCTGCTGACGTCGTAGACCTTAGCATCCTGATCGGCGGGAGGAAAAATCGATATCCGTACGGCGGCCCGGGCGGCCCGTACGGCCGCCCACAGGGCGATCTCGGGGCCGGGCAGCCACGGATGCCGGGTGTCGGGGGCGACCAGCCAGCGGGCGCTCCCGGAGGCGTCGCCCGTGGTCAGGGGCGGTACGGTCACCGCGTCCCCGGGGCCGTGGCACAGCAGGGGCGGCACCGCGTCCGCCCGGGTGGAGCCCCACTCCTCCCAGGCCAGCAGGGAGGGCAGCCGCTGGGCGGTGCCGGGGGCGGTGAACAGCAGCACGCGGCCCCGGAACGCGGCGACGGGGCCCGAACCCGGCCCCTCGTCCCACAGCCGGTCCAGCATGCGGCGGCCGAAGACCGCGGGTGCGCTCACCACGTCGAAGGCCGTGCCGCAGGGCAGGACGACCGGGGCGTCCGGGCGCTCCTCCCACAGGGCCAGGGTGCTGCGGGGGTACGTGCTCGCCGAGGCCATCCAGGCGATGCCGTCGCCGGTGGCACGCGTGACGTTCGGTGTGCTGCTCATGGCAAACAGGTGTACCGGCCGTGACCGCGCGGATTCCCTGGGTTGCCGAAAATCGGGACACAGGGAGCGGCGGGGGAGTATCTTGCCGCCCGGCATATGCCAGGCGGGAGCCCCACAGGCACCAACCGGGGGCTACACGGGGTCCGGGGACGTCCGTCCCTCGCTGTCGCCCCGCATCAGGTCCCGGCCGAACTCGACCATCTTCTTCGCGTAGTCCTCGGTCCACTCGGCCCGCTCGGCGATGTCCGCCGCGGTCAGCCGGTCGAACCGGCGCGGGTCGGCCAGCTGGGCCGCCGCGATCGCCTGGAACTCCACGGCCCGGTCGGCCGCCGCGCGGAACGCCTGGGTCAGCTCCGTCGCCCGCGACAGCAGCGCCCGCGGGTCGTCGATCGACTCCAGGTCGAAGAAGTGCTCGGCGTCTCCGGCCGCCTCCGCGGGCTCGAAGAGCAGGGGCGCGGGGCGTAGCCGCGGTTCGTTGCGACGCGGCGTGGGCTCCGCCATGTCTCGTCTCCTCCTCGTACGGTTCGCTGGGCGCCGCCTTCAGGTGGGCCACCGTCCATTGTCCCGCGCCCGCGCAAGGGCACCTACTGCCCCTCCCGCTCACCACGCGTCACCACGGCCGGATCCCCCGACGCTCGGCCGAACGGGTGAGCCGGGGCGCTCGGGGTGTCCGTCAGGGGTGCCGGGTGACGCGGTGTTCTGTGAGGTGGGCCAGGACCGCGTGGTTCGCCTCCCAGCCGTCCGGGAACTTCACCAGGGTGCCCAGCTGGACGGGTTCCGTGGACGGGTAGTCGTCCAGGAGGTCTTCCACGCCGGCCCGGCAGACCACGATGCAGGCGTGCCGGTGCCGGGACGCCAGGACGCACAGGCGGCCGGTCTCCAGGTGGAACGCGGTCGCGTCGGGGCGGCCGGAGAGCGGGTGCAGGACCACGGTGACGTCGTACTCACGGCCCTGGAGACGGTTCGCGGTGTCCACCGTCACGTCCCGCACGCCGAGGTCGGCCAGCGCCGCGCGGACCGCCGCCGCCTGGTCGCGGTGGGCCGTGCCGACGGCGATCCGGTCGGCGGTGAGGGGGGCGGGGTCCGGTGAGCGCTCCGAGACCGCCGCGCCGCCCCGGTCCAGCAGCCGCCGTACGACCAGCGCCACCGCGCGCACCGCCTCCGGGTCCGTGCGCGGGGTGTGCCGGGCGGGCAGCTCCAGCAGGCCCCAGCCGCACTCCGCCGCCTCGTCGATCACCCGGTCCGGGCCGGAGCCGTCGGAGGGCACCGCGAAGGCCAGCCGGCGGTCGCCGTGGCCGGTGCCGCTGCGGAACGGGGTGTACGGGTAGAACGCGGCGGAGACCAGGGGGGCCGCCGACGCCGGGAGCCGCCAGGACACCGGGAGGCGGTGCTGGGGAAGCTCCGGGTTGTGCGCCAGCAGGGTGGTGACCGCCGAGGCCGACGGGTCGTACGACAGGCCCGCCCACTGCTCGCTGCCGACGATCGCGAACGGGTCCAGCTGGCCCGGGTCGCCCACGAACAGCGCCCGTTCGAACAGGCCCGCCACGGCGAGCAGGGAGTCGGAGCGCATCTGGTACGCCTCGTCCACGATGGCGTGCCGCCAGGGCTCGTCCACCTTGACGTGCGCCCACTTCGCGGCCGTGGAGAGCACCACCGGCAGGCCGTTCAGGTCGGCCGCCTTCGCCGACGGGCGGACGTTCGGCAGGTCGTCCAGCGCCTTGTCGTACGGGTCGCTGTCACTGCTGTGCAGGCGGCCCACGGGCAGGTCCGGACTCTTCTCGGCGAGCCGCAGGACCAGATCGTCCACCTGGGCGTTCGTCTGGGCCACCACCATCAACGAGCGGCCGGCCCCGGCCAGTTCGAGGGCCGCGCGGACCACCAGGGTGGACTTGCCGGCGCCGGGCGGGGAGTCGACCACCACGCCCCGCTCCGTGCCGTGCAGCGTGTCGTGCAGGATCGCGTCGGTGGCGCGGGCGGCCGCGGCTCCGGGATCGAAGTCGACGGTCGTCACAGCACGTCCTCCTCGGTCACGGTGTCGGGGGCCTCCGCCGCGGGCTCGCCGGGCGGGCCGCCGTGCGTCCACGGCGTCTCCTCGGGGTCCGGCAGCTTCGCCCCGCCGCGCTGCTCGTGCTCGAAGAGGGTGAAACAGACCAGGTCGCCCTTCTCCGGCACCGAGCCGGGCTCGGGCTCCTTGCCGCGGCCCATCTTGTCCACGATCCGCAGCACCAGCACACCGTCGGCCTCGGCGCCGGCGAACTCCGCCGACTGCGGCCTGCCGCCCAGCGAGCGGTACACCTTCGCCCGCTCGGCGAGATGCGGCCGGTCGTCCGTGCGGACCGTCACCAGCGGGCGCGGGCTCGGCCGCCTGCCCTCGCTGTACGTCATGACGACGTCGGTCACCTCGCCCGCGAAGGCCTCACCGGCCAGCCGCCGCCCGGCCATCACCAGCGGATCGTCCAGCGCCTCCTGTGCCTCCAGGCGGCCCTGCTCCCGCTCGCGCGTGGCCAGCTTGTTCGCCGCCGTCACGGCGTCGTCCCGGCGCGGCTGCGGCGGCTCGCCGGCCACCACCCGGTCCCGGTGGCCGGTGAACGACCAGCGGTCCCGGGTCCACCGCTCCTCGACGTGCGCGCCCGCCGGCAGCTCCCGCAGCAGGTCCAGGCCCCGCCACACCGCGTCCCAGGTGGGCCGCGTACGGCTCTCGACCAGGTCGCGGACGTCCCGCTCGGCGGCGGTGAGCGCGGCGAGCCGGTCGTCGGCCTCCAGGGGGTCCTCGGCGGCGGCGAGGGCGCCGCGTGCGCGGTCGTAGCGCGTGATCGCCGGGGCCAGCAGCTTGTTGTCGAACGCCGGGTCGGTGGCCGGACCGGCCGGCGGGCACAGCAGCTGCCCGTCCCGGTCACGCTCCAGCTCGGCCCGCCCGGCGGCCTCGGCGCCGGTCAGGCCGTCCGGCGGGGCGATCCAGGCGAGCAGCGCGCCCAGGTGCTGGTCCTCCAGCCCGGACTGGCCGGTGGCCCAGTGCCGGGACAGCACCTCGGTGAGGGCCAGCAGCAGCGAGGAGCCGGGCACCCGGGACCGCTCGCCGAAGTGGGTCAGCCACCGGCCGAGCAGCGGCACCCGCGGCGGCGCCGGATGGGGCGCCTCCGGGTCCTGCTCGGCCGTGCGGCGGAACCGCATGGAGCGGCCGAGCAGCCGTACGTAGTCCAGGCCGGCGCGGCTCGGCACGATCAGCTGGGGCGCGTCCGAGCACAGCTCGACCTCGACCTTGACCCGCTTGCCGGTCTCCGGGTCGGTCTCGGTGCGCTCGGCCGCCTCCACCGACCCGGCGTAGGAGTCGACGTACGGCAGGACGACGTCGGCCAGTGCGGCGAGGAACGCGAAGCGCAGGTCGCGGTCGCGGGGCTGGGGCACGGCCAGCAGGCGGGGCGCGTCCCGGTCGGTGCCCACCAGCGCGCCGAGCGGTGCGCCCGCCTCACCGGCGGTGGTGAGCGGCACGAACACCAGCGGGCGGTCGGACAGATGCCGGTGGCGGACGGTCGCGTCGGGCTGCGCGCGGCCGGAGCCGACCGCCTCGAGCCGGGCGAGGGTGGTGATCAGCGACACGCGGGCACCTCCACGGGGGCGTCCGCATGCGGGCGGGGGGCGGCCGGGCCGGCCGCCCGGAGGGCTTCGGCGCGCAGTTCCGCCGCGCGGCGCAGGGCCGCCACCGCGGGGTCGTCGGGGTCGCCGCTCTCGCCGCGGGCGGCGGCCAGGACGTCCTCGACCGTGCTGAGCCCGCCCAGTTCGGCGCGCAGGGGCCTGCCGAGGCGGGTGACCGCGCCGGCCGCGCGGGAGCGTTCCCGGCAGTGGAAGGCCAGTTCGCAGGCTGACAGGCACTCGGGCGCGTACGTCGCCGGTACCGCCTCCACGGCGGCGGTCAGTTCCTCGGCCGGCCGGTCGGGCGCGAAGCACGTGCCCTCGGGCAGGGAGTCGGCGATCTCCTCGATCCGGGTGAGCCGGGCGAGCTGGCGTGCGGTGACCGCGCGCTGCCTGCGCACGTCCACGGCGCGGCCCGCGGGCAGGTTGGAGAAGTCCTTGGGGCACACCAGCAGCACCCGGTGGTGGACGCGCGGGGGAGGATCGAGCCGGGCGGCCACGTCCTCCAGCGCGAGCACGTACACCGCCGACTGCCGGGCGGCCGCGCCCACCTTCGCCGGGTCCGCCGAACCGTCCACCATCGGGAAGGACTTGATCTCCACCACGGACCAGCTGCCGTCCGGGTGCACCACCACGGCGTCCGGCTCCAGGAAGGCGAGCGAACCCGCCACGTCCAGCGCCAGCATCGGGTGGTCGAGCAGCGTCCAGCCGCCCGCGCGCGTGGCCTCGCGCAGCGCCAGGGCCGTACGGGCCGTACGCCCCTCGGGGCCCTGCGCGGTCAGGTCGGGTACGGCGGCCGCCTCGGGCCGGTCGGCGTCCGGGTCCAGGCGGGCGTGCGCGAGCCGCAGCAGCTCCGCACCGCCGTCCGCCTTCACCTTCGCCTCGAACGCGTTGCCCCGGGTCAGCGCGAACTGCGACTGCCCGAATCCGGACGGCGCGCCCAGCGCGCCCGCCAGCCGCGCCTTGTCCACCCCGGCGCCGTCCAGGATCGCCCGCCTGCGGCACCCGGGGTTGGCGGCGAGCGCCGCGAGGGCGCGCGCGTCCAGGGCCTTGGCCGGTACGTCGGGACCGCGCAGCTCAGCGAGCCGGTGCCGGAGCGCCTTCTCCCGCGTCCGCGGGGGAGGTGTCCGGTTCGCCTCCGGCGTCGAGCTGCGACTCGCGCTGCCGTGGAATTCGCTCACCCGCGGAAGTCTGGCATCCGGCACTGACAATCGGGGAACCCGTGCCGTCCGTGACCGGTGCGGTGCGCGGGGACAGCCGGGCCCGGAGTGCGTCCGCGACCCGTGTCACGTGCGGTGCCAGCAGCAGGCCGGCACCCATCACGGCGACGCCCGCGACCGCGTCCAGGAAGTAGTGGTTGGCGGTGCCCATGACGACGATCGCGGTCAGCAGCGGGTAGGCCACGCCGAGAACCTTCGTGAGGCGGGTGCCGCCGTGACGCCACAGCATCACGCCGCACCACAGCGCCCAGCCGCAGTGCAGGCTGGGCATGGCCGCGTACTGGTTGGTCATGCCGCCCAGGCCGCGCGGCGCGCTGGCCTCGCCGCCCCACCAGCCGTACGAGCTGTACTGGGCCATGGTGTCGACGAAGCCGTGGCCGGCCGAGAGCAGGCGGGGCGGGCAGGTCGGCAGCAGCGTGAAGCCGATCAGACCGATGAACGTGGACGTCATCAGCCAGGTGCGGGCCGCCCGGTAGTACCGGGCACGGGACCGGAACAGCCAGACGAGGATCGCGGGCGTCACCAGGTAGTGCAGCGAGGCGTACCAGAAGTCGGCGGGTACTCCGAGCCACGGCTCCCGGGTGAACAGCCGGTTCAGCGGGTGCTCGGCGTTCAGGTGCAGCGTCTTCTCGATGCGCAGGATCGACAGGCCGTGGTCGACGGCTCCCGAGACGTCACCGCGCGCGAGGAGGCGGCCGGCCGAGTAGCAGCCGTAGACGAGCAGGATCAGCGGCAGCTCGGTCCACCAGCGCGACCGGGCAGGCTGGCCCACCTCGGTGCCCGGTGTCTCGGTGCGCGCCATCCGATCGCCCTCCCCCTCCTGCTGTACGGACCGCCCCCGGCGAGGCGACCGTGCCACTTTACGGTGTCCCGTCGCCGCCCCTCAGGCCGACCGGGTCTCGCCCGTGCGGGCGCTCGGTCCAGGAAGACGCCGGGATCGCCCGCCGGGTTGCCCGGCCCGCGGTTGAGCGATGATGGAGGGACCCCGTCCTCGTGTTTCCGCGGCGTCCGTCCGGCGTCCGCCTCCCGGAAAGGTCTCCCATGGCACCGCGCATCCTGCTGGCCCGGCACGGACAGACGGCGTGGTCGCTGTCCGGCAAGCACACCGGCAGGACGGACGTGCCGCTCCTGGAGGAGGGCCGGCGCGGGGCCAAGCTGCTCGGCGAGCGGCTGCACCGCGCTCCGCTGGACGGGCTCGCGGAGGCGGAGGCGCGCACCAGCCCGCTGTCCCGCGCGCGGGAGACGTGCGAACTGGCCGGCTTCGGCGACCGTGCCACCGCGTGGGACACGCTCATGGAGTGGGACTACGGCGCCTACGAGGGCATGACCCCGGCCGAGATCCAGGCCGTGCGGCCGGGATGGCTGATCTGGCGCGACGGTGTCCCCGAGGGGGAGAGCATCGCGGAGGTCACCGCGCGGGCCGACGAGGTCGTGGCGTGGGCGAGGTCCGCCGACCGGGACGTGCTCGTGTTCGCCCACGGGCACATCCTGCGGTCCATCGGTGCGCGGTGGCTGGGGCTGCCGCTGGAGTTCGCGGCCCGCATCCGCCTGAACCCGACCTCGCTGTCCGTGCTCGGCTGGGCCTACGGCGAACCGGCGATCGAGAGCTGGAACGACCTGGGTCACCTGATGCCCTGATCCGGCGGCTTCCGTTTGCCCCCGGCCCCGGGGGGACTACGCCTTCCCGGTCCTCGGCATGGAGGCGTGCCGGTCCAGGAACTCCGACACCCCCGAGGCCCGCCGGTGCGGCAGCAGGACCCGCGCCGTGCCGGCCAGCATCGTCTGGATGCGGGAGGACTGGACCTGGTCCAGCAGTGTCAGGACGCGCAGACCCGCCTGGGCCGCCTCGTCGGGACGGCCCTCGCGCGCGAGGTCGTCGGCCAGTTCGGCGGTGTAGAGCGCGATGTTGCGGGTGAAGTGCGGATCCTGGAGATGGGCCGCCCTGCGCGCGTGCCGGGACGCACGGCGCCAGTCGCCCAGCGTGGACCAGCACTGCGCTTCGAGGCCCTCCAGCTCGGCCTCGCCGTAGAAGCTCATCCACTCGGGGTCGGCGTCCGAGCGGCCCCGCGCGAACAGGGTCTGCGCGCGGACCAGCGCCTGTTCGCAGCCGGTGCGGTCGGCGAGCCCCGCCCAGCCGCCCGCCTCGCGCAGGGAGAGCAGCGACATCAGGCGGGGCGAGCCGAGGGGGCGGGCGGCACGCTGGGCGGCCTGCGCGGCGCGGACCGCCTCCCGGGGCCGGCCGGCGTCCCGGGCCAGGAACGCGGTGTTGCAGAAGGCGTGCGCCTCCAGCGCCGCGTCCCCGGTCATCCGGGCGGTGGCCAGGGCCTCCGCGTAGTGCGAGCGCGCGTCGTCGAAGCGGCCGGAGTCGTGGGCCAGCCAGCCCACGGAGATGGCGAGTTCGCCGGCGCCCGAGTGCAGCCGGTCGGCGGTGGTCTGCCGGGTCGCACCGGCGTCGAGCAGCGCGAAGGCCGCGCGCAGCGGAGCCGCGGCGCGCCGGTACAGGCCGTCGGCGCCGTGCCGGTCGTCCAGCAGGCGGATGCGGCGGACGGCCTCCTCCAGGGCGGTCGCCTCGGTGCTGCCGGGCCGGCGCGACGGCCGGGCCGCGGCCACCGCGTCCGTGGTGAGCCGCAGCGGGCCCAGCGTGGCGGCGGCCACCGTGGCGCCTCCGCCGGTCATGAATGCGCGACGCAGCACGTCGCTCTCCTCGTGGTTCAGGTGGTCTTTCGCGTGCGGGTCGTACGGGTCCTGCGGGTCGAACGGTCCGGGCGGCCCGTACGGGTCCTGCGTGTCATACGGCTCGACCGCCCCCGGCGCCTCAAGGGCACCGCCCGCCGGGGGGAAGCCCGGGGTCCCACCGGTGGCGGGTGCCTCCGGTGCCCCGGAGGCGTCCGCCGAGGTGCGGGCCGCGCGTCCGCGGACGGACGAGCGGGGCGCGAAGCCGAGGTCGGTGAGCGTGCGGCCGGGGAACATGTGCAGGAACACCCGTTCGTACGCGTAGTTGGGGCAGCGGATCTCGCCCGCCTCGACCCGGCCCACGTAGCGCGCGTCACAGCTCACCCGCTCGCCGATCTCGCGCGCGGCGCGCCGTACGAGCGCCGCGAACTCGGCCGGTGAACGCCTGCCGCGTAACTGCCGGAAGGCGAGGTTGGGCCGTAGCGGCCGGTCGGGCTGTGACGAGGTCTCCGTTGACGACGCCATGGCCGGGTCCTCTCGTGCGAACCGTCGAACCATGCCGGAGCCGGGGCGGATTCGGGACGAGTTGTCCGAGTGACGCCCTGGTTCCGGCGGGCATGAACGTACCTGCTGTGAAGGACCCGCCACGCAGTGTTTGGCTACAAACCGGATATCTCACCCACGTTCTGCCATGAAGTGCCATCCTTTGCGGCGCACTTGCGCCGTAGCCGTTGACGGGCTCGCGCGTTGGACTGCACGGACCGCAACAGGGCTGTGTGGTGGAGGCCGGCATGGAGACCAGCCAGAGCAACGAACCTTGTACGCCGCCGTCGTCGGCAGTGGCCGCACCCCCGGGTGACCCGGGATGCGACCTCGTGACGGTGCCGTCCCGCCAGGGTCTGGAGGCGGTCGACATCCTGCGGCGCGGGGCCGCCGACGCGGTGGGACCCGTCCTGCACGACGGCGGCTGCGACACCCTCGGCTTCCTGGTCCCGGCCGGCACCGCGGCCGGCTGGGACGTACCGGGCAGCACCTGCACGGAGACGGACGGCCGCGGGCTGCGGCTGGACCCCGCGCCGCCGGTCGAGGGCTCCCACTGGCTGCTGCCGCCCGGTGACGCCGATCTCGCCACCGACCCGGCCGTGCTGCGCCGGGCCCTCGGCGAGGCGGCCCGGATGATCGAGGCGGCCGACAGCTGCCGGTGAAGCGCCCGCCCGGCCCACCTGCGAGACTGGACGAATGGGCAGGTCCAGGAACCCGCGGCGCAGGTCCGCCACCGTCGAAGCCGTCGTCGAACCGGTCGACGGCGGACTCGCGGAACTCGTGCCCGACCCCGACCGCGGCCGGGCCTGGACCCTGCTGATCGACGGCGCGCCCCAGTCGCACGTCGACCTGAACGACCCCGCGTACCTCTCCTTCGAGTATCAGCGCCGCCTCGGCCACGTCATCGACCTCGCCGCGCCGCCCGGCAAGCCCCTGCACGCCGTGCACCTCGGCGGCGGCGCCCTCACCCTCGCCCGGTACGTCGCCGCCACCCGGCCGCGCTCCACCCAGCAGGTCGTCGAGCGGGACGCGGCGCTGGTCCAACTGGTGCGCCGGGAACTGCCGCTGGATCCGAACGCGCGGATACGGGTGCGGTCCGTGGACGCCCGGGAAGGCCTCGCCAAGGTGCCGGACGGCTGGGCCGACCTGATCATCTCCGACGTCTTCAGCGGCGCCCGGACCCCCGCCCACCTCACCTCCGTCGAATTCCTCGACGAGGTCCTCCGCGCGCTGAAACCCTCCGGCGTCTACGCCGCCAACCTCGCCGACGGCCCCCCGCTCGCCCACCTGCGCGGCCAGATCGCCACCGCCGGCGGCCGGTTCGGCGAACTCGCGCTGATCGCCGACGCCGCCGTACTGCGCGGCAAGCGCTTCGGCAACGCCGTCCTGGTGGCCTCCGGCCTGCCGCTGCCCGTCGCCGAACTCACCCGCCACGCCGCGTCCGACCCCCACCCCGGCCGGGTCGAACACGGCAGGCAGCTCACCGACTTCACCGGCGGCGCGCTCCCGGTGACGGACTCGGCGGCGGTGGCCTCCCCGGCCCCGCCGCCCTCGGTCTTCCGCTGAACGCCCGTCCCGGTCAGTAGGTGCCGACCTCCACCCGCGGCGGGCCGTCGTGCCAGGTGCAGAACACCGACACCCGGTCCGCACCCCGGCTGAACTCCACCCGGATCCACGTCTCCGTCTTCCACAGCTGCATCGACCAGCCCGCCCCCGGGGTCGCCGAGACCAGTGTGGCGCTGGACGGACCCAGCTCGAACACCGCCCTCCCGCCGTCGGTGTCGTAGGCCTTGACCCGACCGGACGACGGGGCGGTGGCGCTGGGGGAGGGACTGTGGGCGACGGGTGTCCGCGACGGCGAGGGAGCCGGTGAGGCCGGCCGGCCGCGCGACGGGGCCGCGGAGGCCGACGGCCCGTTCGACGCCGGTCTCACGTCCCGGGCCTTCGCGTCGGCAGCCAGGACCGGCAGGGCGCGCGGCGGGTCGTAGGCGGTCCCCGCCATCACCGTGTGCACACCCCACCACGACAGCGTGACCGCCGCTCCCGTCGCGAGCAGCCATGCCAGTACGTGTACGAGTCCTCTGCGCATCGCGGCCATACTGCCCCAGGGACACCGCCGTGCGCACATGCCCCGAGTTGTCCACAGGCGCCGGACCCCCGTCCCGCACATGGCGTACGGTGCGGCGCATGGCAAGTGTGCTCGTGGTCGAGGACGACCAGTTCGTACGCTCGGCGCTCATCCGGCATCTCACCGACGCCACGCACACCGTGCGCAGCGTCGGTACGGCACTGGAAGCGCTGCGCGAGGTCGCCCATTTCCGCTTCGACGTGGTCATCCTGGACCTCGGACTGCCCGACCTGGACGGATCCGAGGCCCTGAAGATGCTGCGCGGCATCACCGACGTCCCCGTCATCATCGCCACCGCCCGCGACGACGAGACGGAGGTCGTCCGGCTGCTGAACGCCGGTGCGGACGACTACCTCACCAAGCCCTTCTCCGTCGAGCACCTCTCCGCCCGCATCGCGGCCGTGCTGCGCCGGGCCCGCGCCGGCGGCACGGAGGCTCCGCCCTCCTCCGTCCTCCGCGTCGGCGGACTGACCGTCGACCCGCTGCGCCGGCAGGCCGAACTGGACGGCGTGCGCCTGGATCTGACCCGGCGCGAGTTCGACCTGCTCGCCTTCCTCGCCGGGCGCCCCGGTGTCGTCGTCCCGCGCAAGGAACTCCTCGCCGAGGTCTGGCAGCAGTCCTACGGCGACGACCAGACCATCGACGTCCATCTGTCCTGGCTGCGCCGGAAACTGGGGGAGACGGCTGCGCGGCCCCGCTATCTGCACACCCTGCGCGGGGTCGGCGTGAAGCTGGAGCCCCCGGTGTCGCACGCCGGCGAGGGGGTGCCGCCGCGATGAGATGGGCCCTGGTCAAGGTCTGCCTGGCGGTCACCACCATGGTCGTGGTCGCCTTCGCCGTCCCGCTCGGACTGGTCGTCAGGGAGATGGCCCGCGACCGCGCGTTCTCCAACGCCGAGCGGGAGGCAGCCGCGGTCGCGCCCGCGCTGTCCATCACCACCGACCGGGACAAGCTGGAGCGGGTGGTCGCGTCCGCCGGCGCCGACTCCGGAATGGCCGTGCACCTGCCCGCGAGCGGCGGCCGGGCCGCGATCGACCTCGGCCGGCAGCGCGCCGCCGACCACGACATCGAGGCCGTACGCAGAATGGGCCGCGCCTCCACCGGCACCGTCCCCGGCGGCTCCACCCTGCTCCAGCCGGTGGCGCTCGGCTCGGGCACGATCGCGGTCGTCGAGGTCTACGTCCCCGAGTCCGAGGTGACCAACGGCGTCGGCACGGCCTGGGCGGTGCTCGCCGCCGTCGGACTCGCGCTGATCGTCGGCTCGGTCGCCGTCGCCGACCGGCTCGGTGTGCGCATGGTGGGCCCCGCCCAGCGGCTGGCCGAGGGCGCCCACGAACTGGGCGAGGGCCGGCTGGGCGCCCGGGTACCGGAGGACGGCCCGGCCGAACTGCGCCTGGCCGCGGTCGCCTTCAACTCCATGGCCGACCAGGTGGTGCAGCTCCTCGCCAACGAACGGGAGCTGGCGGCCGACCTCTCCCACCGGCTGCGCACCCCGCTCACCGTGCTCCGCCTTAACGCGGCCTCCCTCGGCGCCGGTCCGGCCGCGGACCAGACCCGGTCCGCCGTCGCCCAGCTGGAGCGCGAGGTGGACACCATCATCCGCACCGCGCGCGAGGCCAAACCGCAGACGGCGGCGGCCGGTCCCGGCGCCGGGTGCGACGCCGCCGAGGTGGTCCGCCAGCGTATGGAGTTCTGGTCCGCGCTCGCCGAGGACGAGGGCCGCAAATGGCGGGTGGCCGGTGTCGACCGCCCGGTGCGCATACCCGTGGCCCGCGCCGACCTCGCCGCCGCGCTGGACGCCCTGCTCGGCAACGTCTTCCGGCACACCGCCGAGGGCACCGCCTTCGCCGTCGACGTGCACAACGGCGACGACGCGGTGATCGTGCTGATCTCCGACGCGGGCCCCGGCATACCCGACCCGGACGCGGCCATGGCCCGCGGCAGCGGCTCCGGCGCGGCGGGCTCGACCGGCCTCGGCCTCGACATCGTCCGCCGGCTCGCCGAGTCCACGGGCGGCGACGTCCGCATCGGCTCCTCGGTCCTGGGCGGCACCGAGGTGCGCATCTGGTTCCAGCTCGACGGCCGGGGGCCGGCCGGGCGGGGGCACCGGGGGTCCGCGCGGAGACGCCGCGCCCGCAGATTGGTCTCGACCTTTAACCGCCCCCGATCGCTTCCTTAAGCGAACCCTAAGGTTGTCAACGGCCGCCCCGATCAAGCGCTTTGTCCGATTCCGGCTCGCTAGCGTGCTGCCGCACCTCACTCCCCGTGAACAGCGAAAGCAGGCACGCGCATGAGCACCCACCGGCGCAGGATCAGTGGCAGGAACAAGGCGATAGGCGGCCTGGTGGCCGCCGCGGTGGTCGGTGGCGGCGCGGTCCTGCTCACCGGCACGGCGAACGCGGCCGGCGTGAACGCCGCGTTCACCAGGACCAGCGAGTGGTCGACGGGCTACACCGGCCAGTACGTCGTCACCAACAACAGCGGTGCGACGGAGAAGACCTGGACGCTGGAGTTCGACCTCCCGGCGGGCGCCACGCTCTCCTCGCTCTGGAACGGCGAGTCGAGCGTCAGCGGCCGGCACGTCACCGTGAAGCCCGCGAAGTGGGACACCGACGGCCTCGCCGTCGGCAAGTCGGTCACCGTCGGCTTCGTGGTCAACGGCAGCGGCGACCCGACCGGCTGCCGTATCGACGACGCCCAGTGCTCCGCGGACGGCAGTGCGACCCCGGAACCCAGCGGCCGGCCCACGCAGAGCCAGTCGCCGACGGCCACGCCGGCCCCCACCAGGTCCGCCACCCCGACGGCGACGGCCACCCCCACCCGGAGCGCGACCCCCACGCCCACGGGGAGCACCGGCAGCGGGACCACCGCCTCCGCCGGCTTCGCCCCCTACGTCGACACCTCCCTCTACCCGGCGTTCGACCTCGTGGCCGCCGCCGACGCGACCGGCGTGAAGAACTACAACCTCGCCTTCGTCACCGACGGCGGCGGCTGCACCCCCAAGTGGGGCGGCGTCACGGAGCTGACCGGCGACGGCGTGGCCGCGCAGATCGGCGCGCTGCGCGCCAAGGGCGGTGACGTCCGGGTCTCCTTCGGCGGTGCCTCCGGCTCCGAGCTCGCCACCACCTGCTCCTCCGCGGACGCGCTGGCGGCGGCGTACGGCAAGGCCGTCGACGCCTTCAAGCTGACCAAGGTCGACTTCGACGTCGAGGGCGGCGCACTGCCCAACACGGCCGCCAACAACCGCCGTGCCCAGGCCATCGCCAAGCTCCAGAAGCAGCACCCGGGCCTGGACGTCTCCTTCACCCTTCCCGTGATGCCCGAGGGCCTCACCCAGGACGGCGTGAACCTCCTCGCCGACGCCAAGTCCAACGGCGTGGAGACCGGCACCGTCAACATCATGGCGATGGACTACGGCCCCGCCTACAGCGGCGACATGGGCACCTACGCCGAGCAGGCGGCGACGGCCACCCAGGCACAGGTCAAGAGCGTCCTCGGGCTGTCCGACTCCGCCGCCTGGAAGACGGTCGCCGTCACCCCGATGATCGGCGTGAACGACGTCTCCTCCGAGGTCTTCACGGTCGACGACGCCACCCAGCTGGCCGGCTTCGCCAAGTCCAAGGGACTCGGCGGGCTCTCCATGTGGTCCGCGACCCGCGACAAGCAGTGCGCCGGCGGCACCAAGCCCACCGCCGACGCCACCTGCAGCTCCGTCACCCAGGACAGGTTCGCCTTCTCCAAGGCGTTCGCCACCATCGGCTGACCCGCACCAACAGGGCGCGGGGGCGCGGCACTCCGGGGGGGTGCCGCGCCCCTCTCCGTGTCAGACCACCGGCTCCACCGGCGGCAGCACGCCCGTCCGCGCCGCCTCGGCGTACCAGCGGGCGCTCGACTTCGGCGTCCGCTCCAGCGTCGCGTAGTCCACGTACACCGCGCCGAACCGCTTGTCGTAGCCGTACGCCCACTCGAAGTTGTCCATCAGGGACCACAGGTAGTAGCCGCGGACGTCCGCGCCGTCGGCGAGGGCGCGGCGCACCTCCGCCAGATGACCGCGCAGGTAGGCGATGCGCTCGGGGTCGTGGACGCTGCCGTCGGGCTCCGGCTTGTCGTCGTAGGCCGCGCCGTTCTCCGTGATGTACAAGGGCAGGCCCGGAGCCTCGCGCGAGTAGCGCATCAGCAGGTCGTACAGGCCCGTCGGGTCGATCGACCAGCCCATCTCGGTGCGGTCGCCCGGCGACTGGTGGAACAGCACGTCGTCGGCGCCCGGCCAGGGGGAGTGGTCGCTGGCGCCGTGGCCGTCCGCCCGCGGACCCCTGACCTCGCCGGGGGCGGCCGACACCAGCGCCGGGGTGTAGTAGTTCAGGCCCAGCGCGTCCACGGGCGCGTGGATGGTGCGGACGTCGCCGTCGAGGACGTACGACCAGTCGGTGAGGGAGGCCGTCGAGGCGAACAGGGTCTCGGGGTAGGCGCCGTGCAGCATCGGTCCGTGGAAGACGCCGTTCGCCAGGTCGTCGATCCGGCGGGCCGCCGCGAGGTCGGCGGGGTCCTGGGAAAGGGGCCGTACGACCGAGGAGTTGAGGCTGACCGCGATCTTGTCGCGGGCCGGGAGCACCGCGCGGAGCGCCGAGACGCCCAGCCCGTGCGCCAGGTTGAGGTGGTGCGCCGCGCGCAGGGAGGCCACCGGGTCGGTGCGGCCGGGGGCGTGCACCCCGGAGCCGTAGCCCAGGAAGGCGCTGCACCAGGGCTCGTTCAGGGTGATCCACTGCTCCACCCGGTCGCCGAGCGCCTCACCGACGAGCTGTGCGTACTCGGCGAACCTGAGCGCGGTGTCCCGCTCCGGCCAGCCGCCCGCGTCCTCCAGCTCCTGCGGCAGGTCCCAGTGGTAGAGGGTGACGGCCGGCTTGATGCCGCGCTCCAGCAGCTCGTCGACCAGTCGGCGGTAGAAGTCCAGGCCCACCTGCACGGCCGGGCCCCGGCCGGTCGGCTGCACCCGGGACCAGGAGACGGAGAAGCGGTACGCGCCGAGGCCCAGCTCCGCCATCAGCGCCACGTCGTCGCGGTAGCGGTGGTAGTGGTCCACAGCGATGTCACCGGTCTCGCCGCCTGCCGTCCTGCCCGGCGTGCGACTGAAGGTGTCCCAGATCGAGGGGGTGCGGCCACCCTCCCGCACCGCGCCCTCGATCTGGTACGCGGAGGTCGCGGCACCCCACAGGAAGGAGGGAGGGAAGGAGACGGGGGAAACGGAGTCAGGCATGGAAGCGCTCCCAGAGGGGGTCGAAGGTGACCGACGAGGTAAGGGGGGAGGAGACGGTGCCCGTGGGCGGGAAGGGGGGCCGGGACTGCGGTGGCCCGGCCCCTGGGGAACGGGCGTCAGCCCTTGATCGCGCCCTGCATGATCCCGCCCACGATCTGCTTGCCGAACAGCAGGAAGGCGATCAGCAGCGGCAGCGTGCCGAGCAGCGCGCCCGCCATGATCACCGCCTGGTCCGGGACATAGCCGGTGCCGAGCGAGTTCAGGGCCACCTGCACGGTCGGGTTCTGCTGGGTGAGGGCGATGATCGGCCAGAGGAAGTCGTTCCAGGCGAACACGAACGTCAGCAGGCCGAGCACCGCCATCGCGGGCCGGGCCGCCGGGAAGACGACGTGCCACACGATCCGCAGACTGCTCGCGCCGTCCACCCGGGCCGCCTCGATCAGCTCCGAGGGCAGCGCCTGCACCAGGTACTGCCGCATGAAGAACGTACCGAAGGCGGTCACCAGGCTCGGCAGGATCACCGTCTGCAGCTGGTTCGACCAGCCCAGGTCCGACATCCACAGGTACAGCGGTACGACGGCCAGCTGCGGCGGGATCATCATGGTGCCGATGGTCAGCAGCAACAGCAGGCCCGAGAACCGGAACCGCAGCTTGGCGAAGGCGAAACCGGCGAGCGTGGAGAACAGCACCGTGCTGACGGTGATCGTGCCCGCCACCAGCACCGAGTTGAACATCGCGGTGCCGAGGCCCGCCTGGTCCCAGGCGGCCTCCATGTTCTTGAACAGGTTGCCGCCGAACCACAGCGGCGGCGGGGTCTCGGCGAGCCGCCGGTCGGTGCGCGAGGCCGCGATCGCCGTCCACACCAGGGGAGCCAGCGACACGAGGGCGAACACCGTCAGCACCACGTACGTCACCGGGCCCGCGTGCAGCTGCTTGCCCGCGCCCGTCGCCCGCCGGCGGCGCTCCTTGGCGGGCGCCTGGGGCAGCGTCAGTTCACTGGTGGTCATTGGGACTTCCTCAGCCGTCGGGTGAGCAGCAGGTTGACCGCGGCGACGATCAGCAGGATCAGGAACATCGACCACGCGATCGCGGACGCCTTGCCGAGGTTGCCGATGATCCAGCCCTGGTCGTACATGTACAGACCGAGCGTCTGGTACTGGTGCTCCGAGCCGCCCTTGGACCCGCTCACCCCGCCGAACAGCAGGACCTCGCCGAAGAGCTGGGTCGCGCCGATGGTGGAGACGACGACCGTGAACAGGATCGTCGGCCGCAGCTGCGGGACGGTGACGTGCCGGAACTGCTGCCAGCGGTTGGCGCCGTCGAGCGCCGCCGACTCGTACAGATCGGCCGGGATCGCCTGCATGGCCGCGAGGTAGATCAGGGCGTTGTAGCCCGTCCACCGCCAGATCACGATCGACGACACCGCGAACTGCGAACCCCAGTCGGACTCACGCCAGTTGACCGGGTCGACGCCGAAGAAGTGCAGGATCCAGTTGATCATGCCGCCGTCCCAGGAGTACAGCAGCGTGAACACCAGGGTCGCCGCGGCCACGGAGGTGGCGTACGGGGTCAGCATCACGACCCGCCACGCGGTGGAGCCGCGCAGCTTGTAGTTCAGCAGGTGCGCCAGCCCGAGCGCGGCCAGCAGCTGCGGAACGGTCGAGATGAGGCCGATGGTGAAGGTGTTCCTCAGGGCGTTCCAGAAGAAGTCCGAGGACAGCAGGTTCTCGTAGTTGTCCAGGCCCGCCCAGGTCTGGTGGTCGAGGGACGACAGCTGCACGTCGTGCAGCGAGTACCAGGCCGTGTAGAGCAGCGGGACCAGGGAGAAGGCCCCGAAGAGAAGGAAGAAGGGGGCGACGAAGGCGTACGGCGACGCCTTCATGTCCCAGCGGTACAGCCGGCTGCGCCAGGAGTCGGCGCCTGCCGGCGTACCGCGACCCTGAGCGCCCCGGGCCGCGCCCGGCGGGGTGCCGGGCGCGGCCTCGGCGCTCGACGCGGGATGCGCGAGAGCCTCTTTGGAGCTGGTCACTGGCCGAGCACGTCCTTGATCTCATTCTTCGCGGCGTCCCAGCCCTGGGCGGGCGTCCTGCCCTTCTGCTCCACCTGGAGGATGCCGACGTCCGTGAGCGCGGTGTTGATCGGCTGGTCCTTGATGCCGAAGTACTGCGTCGGGATCGTCTTCGCCGAGTCGGAGAAGATCTGCGTGATCGGCGCGTCGGAGAAGTACGCGGTGGTGTCCGCGGCCGGCTTCAGGCTGCCGTACGCCGACGGGGTGGAGGGGAAGCTCGCCTGCTTGGCGAAGACCTTCGCCTGCTGCTCCGGGGCGGTCAGCCACTTCGCGAGGGCGATGGCCTCCTTCTGGTGCTTGCCCGCGGTCGGCACCCCGAGGAAGGAGCCGCCCCAGTTGGCCGCGGTGGGCGCCGCCGCCACGTCCCAGTTGCCCTTGCCGGAGTCGCCGGACTTCTGCTCGATGTAGCCCATCATCCAGGCCGGGCAGGCCACGGTCGCGAAGGTGCCGTTGGCGAAGCCCTGGTCCCACGGCTTGTCGAACTGCTTCAGCTTGGCGGACATGTCGCTGGTGGCCACGCTCATCGCGACGTCCCAGGCGGTCTTCACGCCCTCGGACTTGTCCCAGATGACGTTGTCGCCCTTGTCGTAGTACCGCTCACTCCCGCCGCCGAGGGCCGCGTTGTAGACGGAGGACGCGGAGTCCACGAACTTGGTGCCCTTGGGCGCCTTCTTCATGTACTGCTTGCCGAGGTCGACGTACTTGGCCCAGTCGCCCTTCCAGGCGTCGGCGAGCTTGGTGCGGTCGGTCGGCAGGCCGGCCTTCTGGAAGAGGTCCTTGCGGTAGCAGATCGCCATCGGGCCGATGTCGGTGCCGAGCCCGATGAGCTTGCCGTCCTTGGTGGTGGCCTGGGCGTTCTTCCAGTCCAGCCACTGGGACTTGTCGACGTCCTTGCCGAGGTCGGCGAACTTCGCGCCCTGCGTCTGCACGGCCTCGGTGATGTTGCCGACCTCGATGGCCTGGATGTCGTCGGTGCCGGAGCCGGCCTGGAGGCGGGTGAGCACCTTCGGCCAGTAGACGTCGGTACGGGTGGTGACGTTCTCCTTGATGTTGATGTCCTTGTGGAGCTTCATGTACTCGTCGTAGAGGCCGGCCTGCTTGTAGCCGAAGACGCCGAAGGTCCCGACGGTCAGCGTGATCCTGCCGTTGCCGTCGCCGTTTCCACCGCCGTCCGAGTTCGACGAGCCGTCGTCCGAGTCGTTGGCGCAGCCGGCCAGCAGCCCTGTGGCCAGCGCGGCGACGACCGCGAGGGCCCCCAGCCTGCGTGACCCGCGGATGCTCGTGCGCATTGCGTCCTCCTGTTGCCTGACGTGCCGACCCCCCGGCCAACTGCACTGGAATGAGGCCCGTTCGTACTCGCTGCGGCTCGGGCGGGGAACGTGCGGGATGTGTAGGTGTCAGGTACTGTGGGAGCGCTCCCACAAGTGATGTGTTGAAGATTCGCGGGTCCGGGGCGGGGTGTCAAGGGAGGGGACGGGGCCAAGTCCGTTCAGTTATCGGGACGTTAACTGGACCGGCGGCCTCCGGAACAGCGGGGCGGCGGGCGCACACGGGCGGCGACCACGGAGAACGGTGCTGTTACATTCGGCCAGCACGATCGACGCGGCGAGAGAGGCGGAGCCCATGGCAGGCCAGGGAGGGCGGGGCCGGAGCGGTGGGCGGCCCACGCTCGAGGAAGTCGCCGCCCGGGCCGGGGTCGGCCGGGGCACGGTGTCGCGGGTGATCAACGGCTCGCCCCGGGTCAGCGACGCCACCCGGGCCGCGGTCGAGGCCGCGGTCGCCGAACTCGGCTATGTGCCCAACACCGCGGCCCGCGCCCTCGCCGCCAACCGCACCGACGCCATCGCGCTCGTCGTCCCCGAGCCGGAGACCCGGTTCTTCGCGGAGCCGTACTTCTCGGACATGCTGCGCGGTGTCGGTGCCGAACTCTCCGAGACCGAGATGCAGTTGCTGCTGATCTTCGCGGGCAGCGACCGCGAGCGGCAGCGGCTCGCCCAGTACCTCGCGGCCCACCGCGTCGACGGCGTCCTGCTGGTCTCGGTGCACGCCGACGACCCCCTGCCCGATCTCCTCGCCCAACTGGAGATCCCGGCCGTGATCAGCGGCCCGCGCTCGGCCGGCGAGACGCTCACCTCGGTGGACTCCGACAACTACGGCGGCGCCCGCTCGGCGGTGGAGCACCTGCTGTCCCGGGGCCGCCGGCGGATCGCGCACATCACCGGCCGCCTGGACGTCTACGGCGCCCAGCGCCGTGTCGACGGCTACCGCGAGGCGCTGCGCGACGCGGGCCACGAGGTGGACGATCTCCTGGTCGAGCCGGGGGACTTCACCGAGGAGGGCGGCCGCCGGGCGATGTCGGTGCTGCTCGGCCGCCACCCCGACCTGGACGCGGTCTTCGCCGGCTCGGACGTGATGGCGGCCGGCGCCCGCCAGGTGCTGCGCGAGGCGGGCCGCCGCATCCCGGACGACGTGGCCCTGGTCGGTTACGACGACTCGGCCATCGCCCGCCACATGGATCCGCCGCTCACCAGCGTCCGCCAGCCCATAGAGGAGATGGGCCGCGCCATGATCGACCTGCTTCTGGCGGAGATCGCCGACCGCCGCCCGTCCGCCACCCGGGACCTGGAGCGACGGCACACGGTGCTGCCGACGGAGCTGGTGACGCGGGCGTCGTCCTAGGGGGCGCCCCGGAGGTCCGCCCGGATGCCGGGCGTACCCGGCTCCCGGCGCCGGCCGCGCGCCCGAGAGGGGAAGCGCCCACGGGAGGGGAAAACGAATCAGCCGGTGACCCCGTCTTCCGACGGAGTCACCGGCTGATCACACAGGGTGAGTGACGGGACTTGAACCCGCGGCATCCTGGACCACAACCAGGTGCTCTACCAGCTGAGCTACACCCACCATGACCGGCATTTCGAGGAGTGCCCTCCCCGACCGGCTGAGAAGAAGTCTACAGGGTCCGAAGGGGTGCTCGCGCACAGGTTTTCGCGCGGGCCTTCCGAACGGACCCCGGCGGGACTAGTGCGCGGGCACGACGTGCTTGGCGGCGATCGCCCTGGCGGTGTCGGTGTCCGGGCCGGGCTGCGGGACGAAGACGGCCTCGCGGTAGTAGCGCAGCTCGGCGATGGACTCGCGGATGTCGGCGAGCGCCCGGTGGTTGCCGTTCTTCTCCGGGCTGTTGAAGTACGCCCTCGGGTACCAGCGGCGGGCCAGCTCCTTGATCGAGGAGACGTCCACGATCCGGTAGTGGAGGTATTCCTCCAGGGTCGGCATGTCCCGCAGCAGGAAGCCGCGGTCGGTGCCGACGGAGTTGCCGCACAGCGGAGCCTTGCCGGGCTCCTTGACGTGCTCGCGGACATAGGCGAGGACCTGCTCCTCGGCGTCCGTCAGGGTCGTGCCGTTCTCCAGTTCGGCGAGCAGCCCGGACGCGGTGTGCATCTGACGCACCACCTCCGGCATCGTCTCCAGTGCCCGGGCCGGCGGACGGATGACGATGTCCACTCCCTCGCCGAGTACGTTCAGCTCGGAGTCGGTGACGAGGGCGGCCACCTCGATGAGAGCGTCGTCGGACAGCGAGAGGCCGGTCATCTCGCAGTCGATCCACACCATGCGATCGTTCATGTGTCTCACCTTACGGCGCGCCGCGCCGCGCCGGACCGGGCATGCGGTGACCTGGTGTCCGCGGCCACGGCAAAGGGGGCGGAGTCGGACTCCGCCCCCTCGCGTTCCTCGCTCAGCTGCCGCTGCGCGGACCCGGCAGCAGGCTCACCGCGCCGGCCGTGCGGCGGCTCTGCATCGGCACCCCGTTGTCCGGGTGCAGCATGGCCGGCACATGACCCAGCGGTCCCGGGCCGCCGGGCAGACCCGAGGGCTGCCCCTGCTGACCGGGAGCCGACAGGGCGTCCGGATCACCCGGCCGGTCGCCCTGCGGCCGGCGGGCCCGGTAGGCGGCCCGGTAGGCGGCCGGGGACGAGCCGAGCTGGCGGCGGAAGTGCCCGCGCAGCGCGACGGGGGAGCGGAAGCCGCACCGGCCCGCCACCTCGTCCACGGAGTAGTCCGACGTCTCCAGCAGCCGCTGCGCCTGCAGCACCCGCTGCGTGATCAGCCACTGCAGCGGTGCGCTGCCGGTCAGCGAGCGGAACCGGCGGTCGAACGTACGGCGGCTCATGTAGGCGCGTGCCGCCAGCGTCTCCACGTCGAACTGCTCGTGGAGGTGTTCCAGCGCCCAGGCGACGACCTCGGCGAGCGGGTCGGCGCCGATCTCCTCGGGTAAAGACCTGTCGAGATAGCGCTCCTGACCGCCGCTGCGGCGCGGTGGCACCACCAGGCGCCGGGCCAGCGCGCCGGCCGCCTCGTTGCCGTGGTCGGTCCGCACGATGTGCAGACACAGGTCGATCCCCGCGGCCGTACCGGCCGACGTCAGCACATCGCCGTCGTCGACGAACAGCTCCCGTGGATCGACGTGCACCGACGGATAGCGCTTGGCCAGCGTCGGTGCGTACATCCAGTGGGTCGTCGCCGGCCGCCCGTCCAGCAGTCCGGCCGCCGCGAGCACGAAGGCACCCGTGCAGAGGCCCACGATGCGGGCACCCTCCTCGTGCGCTCTGCGCAGCGCGTCGAGCGCTTCCTCCGGCGGCGGCGAGGTGATCGAACGCCAGGCCGGCACGACGACCGTCCCGGCGCGGGAGATCGCCTCCAGCCCATGCGGCGCGGTGAGTTCCAGGCCCCCTGTGGTCCGCAGCGGGCCTTCCTCGCCGGCGCACACCAGTAGTCGGTAGCGCGGCACTCCGGCGTCCTGGCGGTCGATCCCGAACACCGAAAGCGGAATGGAACTCTCGAAGATGGGGCCGCCGCTGAACAGCAGCACCGCGACGATCTCCTTGCGGCGTCGCCCGGAGAGTTTCCGGGCCGCGGCTTCCGGCGCGGCAGTGGAGTCGTGGCTCATACTGCTAAGCCCCCCTCGGTGGTCGCGGCTCCTCGGTTGTGTCGCTCCTGCACGTTTCCCCTCGGTCCTGCACGAGTCCCCCGCCGTAAAGACAGTCAAGATCGAATCTACTGGCTCCCGCGGTCTGACGGTGGCCAGTTCGACACGCCGTGGATTGTCGACATGACAACTTGGCGTGAAGCATTCGATCACGAAGCGTTGCACTCGCGGGCCGCACTGGGAAGTACGCCTTGTCGCAGTGGCCAAACCGCGTAGGGTGCGCAGCCGTCCCTGGACCCTTTCCGTGCAGGTGGAACGGGGGTCGGGGGGCCTTTCGGCCCCCTCCGGGGCGGTATCCGGAAGTTGGCTGAAAAGATGCGCTCGGGGGTACGGAAACCGGTCAGTCGACCGGTGTCCGCCGTGTCTGCCCCCGCGTGTGACGTCCGCCTCTTTGCGTGGCGCAACGTTCCGACCGGTGCGCGGCGCAGCGCTCGGAGCGGCGCAGCAGCAGCCGGCACACGGCGGTGACGGCGGCCAGGCCCAGGGCGGTGCCCGTCGCGCCGGCCAGCGAGGTGCCGTACCAGAGCAGGACCACGGGGACGAGCACGCAACTGAAGGCGGCCCAGCGGATCACGTCGCTCGCGGTGTCCGGGGCCGGGCGCGGCTCGGAGGTCGGGCGGGGTCCGGGCATCTCGTACTCCCTGTGGCGGTGGCTCACCCCGGTACAACGCCCGTTCGACGGGACGGTCACCGGCCGTGCACCCGTGATCGTGTGCAAACCGCCTGTACGGGGCAGCAACCATTGCGTTACGGGCGTCGCTCGTGCATGCTCCGGTGAACCCCTACGGACGTCGGGGGACCGCTTACGGAGCGTGTGCGGGATCTGTGCTCAGGAGGCGTGCCGCCGTACCCTTGGGGGTATGGGGTTGGGAAGATGTTTCCCGGACACAGCTCCGCAGCACCTCGCCGCACACTGCGTCCCCTCCCATAAAGGATCACAACGCCGAGACAGCCATGGCCGGTCACGAATTCTTCGAACCCGCGGACCGCAAGCGGCCGGTCGCCGATCCCACGGCGGCCGATCCCCTGGCGGCGTCAGAGGCACGCCCCTCCTGCGACCCAGCCTTCCGGCACGGAGTGGTCGTCGGCTTCGACGGCTCGACCTCCAGTGAGCGCGCCCTCGCCTACGCGATCGGCATGGCCCATCGCTCCGGGTCCGGCCTGATCATCGTCCATGTGGCCAACCGGCTGCCCACCACCGTGTGGGCCGGCTGCGAGCCGCCCGTCTTCGTCGACGTGCCCGACCACCGCACCGAGGTGCTGGGGCTCGAACTGGCCTGTGCGGACTACCTCGCCGAGGTGCCCTGGATCCTGGTCGAGCGGGGCGGCGACATCTGCCACGAACTCGAAGAGGTGGGGCGGGAGTACGAGGCGGACGCGATCGTCGTCGGCTCCACGCACGGTCTCGTCGGCCGGATCTTCGGCTCCGTCGCGGGCCGGCTCGCGAAGCGCGCGCAGCGGCCCGTGATCGTCATCCCCTGACGCGCCGGCCCGGTCACCTCGGTCGCGCAGTCTCCCGACCGCTCGTCAACTTCCTTTGTGCAGCGCGAAACTACTCGCGCGTAGAGGTGGTTTGTGCCCTTGTGAAGGGCATATACCGCTCACCGCGCAACTGCACAGCTGAAGGGAGCCCGCCGTGGACAACGACGTCTCTGCGGGAAGCGTGAGTTCTACTGTGGTCGGCCGACTCGCCCTGGGTGTCACCCTGTTGGCGTTCGGGCTCGGCACGACCGGCGTGATCGACGGCGTGGGGACCTCCGACGCCGTGACCGTCGCCCATTACGTGGGCGGGGTCGCCCTCTTCCTCGTCGGCCTGCTGGCCCTCCGCGACTCCACCGCCTCCGGCGTGGGGTACGTGGTGCTCGGCGCCCTCTGGTTCACCTGGGCCGTGTCGGATCCCGGGTCGGCGAACGCGGCCGGGCTGTTCCTGCTCCTGTTCGCCCTCGTGGCACTCACGTTGACCGTCGCCGGCGGCGACACCCTCGGCCAGGTCACCCACGGGCTGCTGTTCCTGGCGATGCTCGTGCTGGCCGTCGCGGCCTTCGCCGACAGCTCCGCGCTGACCAAGGCCGGCGGCTGGCTCGCGGCCCTCTCGGGCGCGGTCGCCTGGTACGCGGCGACCGCGGCTCTCGCGCACTGGCCCACCGTGCTTCCTCGGCGTGCCGCCGGCCGGGGGGTGACGGCCACCGGCTGATCCACAGCGGCACCGGAAGGACCCCCGCGTGTTCGGTGGCACACGCGGGGGTCCGTTCGTGAGCGGGTGCTACTCGACCGTCACCGACTTGGCGAGGTTCCGCGGCTTGTCGATGTCACGGCCCAGGGCCTTCGCCGTGTGGTAGGCGAGGAGCTGGAGCGGGATGCCCATGAGGATGGGGTCGAGCTCGTCCTCGTTCTTGGGCACGATGATCGTCTGGTCGGCCTTCTCCTGGTGCTGGTGGGCCACCGCCAGGATCTTGCCCTCGCGTGCCTTGATCTCCTCCAGGGCCGCGCGGTTCTTCTCCAGCAGGTCGTCGTCGGGGACGATCGCGACCGTGGGGAGGGCCGGCTCGATGAGCGCCAGCGGACCGTGCTTCAGCTCGGAGGCGGGGTAGGCCTCGGCGTGGATGTAGGAGACCTCCTTGAGCTTCAACGAGGCCTCGCGGGCCACCGGGTAGCCGCGGACCCGGCCGATGAAGAGCATCGAGCGGGCGTCGGCGTACAGCTCGGCCAGCTCCTTGATCTGCTCCTCCTGCTTGAGCATCTCGGTGATCTGCCCGGGCAGCTTCCGCAGGCCCTCGATGATCCGCTTGCCGTCGCGGACCGAGAGGTCACGGGTGCGGCCGAGGTGCAGGGCGAGCAGCGCGAAGGCGACCGTCATGTTGGTGAAGCACTTGGTCGACACCACGCAGACCTCGGGGCCGGCGTGCACGTAGATGCCGGCGTCCGCCTCGCGGGCGATCGCCGAGCCGACCACGTTGACGACACCGAAGACCCGGGCGCCCTTGCGCTTGAGCTCCTGGACGGCGGCGAGCACGTCGTACGTCTCACCGGACTGGGAGACGGCCACGTAGAGGGTGTCGGGGTCGACCACCGCGTTGCGGTAGCGGAACTCGGAGGCGGGCTCGGCGTCGGCGGGGATGCGGGCCAGCTCCTCGATCATCTGGGCGCCGATCATGCCCGCGTGGTACGAGGTGCCGCAGCCGAGGATCTTCACGCGGCGGATCTGCCGGGCCTCGCGGGCGTCCAGGTTGAGGCCGCCGAGGTGCACGGTGGAGAACCGGTCGTCGATGCGGCCGCGCAGCACGCGGTCGACCGCGTCGGCCTGCTCGAAGATCTCCTTGTGCATGTAGGTGTCGTGGCCGCCCATGTCGTACGACTCGGCCTCCCACTCCACCGTGGTGGGCTCGGCCGTCGTACGGGTGCCCTCGGTGGTGTAGGTGCGGAAGTCGTCGGCCTTGAGGGTGGCCATCTCGCCGTCGTCGAGGGTCACTATCTGCCGGGTGTGCATGACCAGCGCGGCGATGTCCGAGGCGACGAACATCTCCTTCTCGCCGATGCCGAGGACGACCGGGGAGCCGTTGCGGGCCACCACGATCCGGTCGGGGAAGTCGGCGTGCAGCACGGCGATGCCGTACGTGCCCTCGATCAGGCGGACCGCCTGGCGGACCTTGTCCTCCAGCTTCTCGGCCTGCGAGCGGGCGATGAGGTGGGTGAGGACCTCGGTGTCGGTCTCGGACAGGAACTCGACACCGTCCGCCTCCAGCTTGCGGCGCAGGTCGGTGGCGTTGTCGATGATGCCGTTGTGCACGACGGCGACCTTGCTGTCGGCCGACATGTGCGGGTGGGCGTTCACGTCGGAGGGGGCGCCGTGGGTGGCCCAGCGGGTGTGGGCGATACCGGTGGTGCCCTTGAAGCGCGCCGGGACCTTGGCCTCCAGATCGCGCACCCGGCCCTTGGCCTTGACCATCTTCAGGCCGGGCGCCTTCGGGGAGGTGACGACGATGCCCGCGGAGTCGTAGCCGCGGTACTCCAGCCGCTGCAGGCCCTCCAGGAGGAGGGGCGCGACGTCACGCTTCCCGATGTATCCGACGATTCCGCACATATATAGAGGTATCCCTTGACTGTCGCTCGGTCCGGTCCGGCTGTTCTCAGCCGTAGACCATGCGGCGCAGCTGCCTGAGCGTCAGCTCCGGCGGCGCCACCGCCCGGTATTTCAGGTCCGCCTCGATCCGGTCGAAGATCTCCGTGTTCACCAGGCCCTGGGCCTGCAGTTCACGGTGGCGGCGACGGACGAACTCGGGGGTCGTCTCGTCGAAGAAGGCGAGCACGTCCTGGATCACCCGCAGCGCCTCGCCCCGGCTCAGGGGCGTGGACCGCGACAGATGATCAACGAGTTCGTCGTGCACCCGGTAGATCCTCGGGCACCGGCCGCCGTTTCGCAAGAATCGTGCCCGATTTCGGGCAAGCGCCTGTTGAATCTCTTATGGGGCGCTGTTCGCAAGCTGTCCATCCTGTGTCTTGCGTCTCGTTGCCCCGGGCCACGAGTTTCGGACGTCATGGACATTCCTCGTATGGGCGTACCCGAGAAGCTGGCCGAGCGCATGAGCATGGCCGAGCGGCATGAGTACCTGCGCGCCAGATTCTCGCGGCGCACCATGATCAGGGGCGGCGCCGTCACGCTGGGCGCCGTCACGGGTGGCGCGTTCGTGCCGGGCGCCACCGCCCAGGCGGCCGTGCCCACGCAGCGCACCGTCGCCACCGCCGAGTCGGTCGACGGCTCCCTCGTCGCCCCCTTCGGCCGCCACCTGGCCTTCGGCAGCGACCCGCGGACCGAGGTCACCGTCTCCTGGCAGGTCCCGGTCGCGGTGAAGAAGCCCTTCATCCGCATCGGCGCCCACCCCTGGGACCTCTCGCGCAGGATCGACGCCGAGGTCCGCACCCTCTACACCCCGGCCGGTGTCGGCGCGAGCGGCGACCGCACCCAGTACTACCTGCACGCCAAGCTCACCCACCTGCGCCCGGGCCGGACCTACTACTACGGCGTCGGCCACCACGGCTTCGACCCGGCCGAGCCGCACCTGGCGGGCACCCTGGGCACCTTCACCACCGCCCCGGCGCACAAGGAGCCGTTCACCTTCACCGCCTTCGGCGACGAAGGCGTCAGCTACCACGGCCTGGCCAACAACGCCCTGATCCTCGGCCAGGACCCGGCCTTCCACCTGCATGCCGGTGACATTGCCTACGGTGACCCGGCCGGCCAGGGCCGGACCACCGACACCGGCTTCGACTCGCGCACCTGGGACCAGTTCCTGTACCAGACCGAGTCCGTGGCCAAGCAGGTGCCGTGGATGCCCGCGTACGGCAATCACGACATGGAGGCCTGGTACTCGCCGAACGGCTACGGCGGCGAGGAGGCCCGCTGGACCCTCCCGGACAACGGCCCGGACGCCGGCAACCTGCCGGGCGTCTACTCCTTCGTCTACGGCAACACCGCGGTCATCTCGCTGGACGCCAACGACATCTCCTTCGAGATCCCGGCGAACCTGGGCATCTCCGGAGGAACCCAGACGAACTGGCTTGAAGGGCAGCTGAAGAAGTTCCGCGCGTCGAAGGACGTCGACTTCATCGTGGTCTTCTTCCACCACTGCGCCTACTGCACCTCCACCGCGCACGCCTCGGAGGGGGGCGTGCGCCAGGAGTGGGTGCCGCTGTTCGAGAAGTACACGGTGGACCTGGTCATCAACGGTCACAACCACCAGTACGAGCGCACCGACGTCATCAAGGGCGACAAGGTCACCAAGAAGCTGCCGATCGGCGGCACGGCCTACCCCGAGACCGAGGGTGTGGTCTACGTCACCGCGGGCGCGGCGGGCCGCAGTCTCTACGCCTTCTCCGCCCCGGACTCCTACGAGGGTCACGAGCACGAGGTCGACTCGGTCGCCTCGTTCATCAACACCAAGGACGGCAAGGTCGACGAGACCGTCGCCTGGTCCCGGGTGCGCTACCTCAACTACTCCTTCCTGCGGGTGGACGTCGTGCCCGCGCCGAAGGGCCGGCAGGCCACGCTGAAGGTGTCGGGCATCGCCGAGACCGGCGACCGCATCGACCACTTCACGGTGTCCCGCCGGGCGAAGTAGCCGCTTCGTACTAGTGGGCGGTCCTCACAGGCGCTTGAGGACCGCCTGCTTGGCCAGCGAGAACTCGTCGTCCGTCAGCACACCGTCGCGATGCAGTTCACCCAGCTCGCGCAGCCGCCGAAGCAGTGCGTCGTGGCCGTCACCGGCCGGTTCCCCGGCCGGCGGCAGCTGCTTCGGGAGGACGGCGTGCCCACCGGCGGCGGGCGCCGACGGGTGCGGCAGCCGGGCCTGGACCGCGGCCGCGACCAGCGCCATCAGCGGGTCCTTCTTGAAGCCCCACAGCTCCACCGCGTTCGGGTCGTACTTCGGGGGCGCCGTGACGGGGGCGCCCCGCACCCGGAACCGCAGATACCCGTTCTCCAGCCCGGCCGCCGGCTGCCACTCCACGCCGGTGATCTCCGCGAGCGGGATCGTCCGGGGGCCGGTGGCGGCCTTGGCGTCCTCCGTCTTCCAGTTCCACTCCAGCCGCACCCGCTCCCCGTCGAAACCGGCCGTGCCGTCCCCGGCGGACGCCGACACCGGCAGCGACGGCCCCGGCAGCAGGTAGGAGCCGACCGGGTCGGGCGAAACCCCGTCCAGCAGCGAGGCGTTGCGGACCTCGTCGGCGAGGTACTCGGCGACGCCGTACCGGTCCGGTTCGACGGCCAGCTGATAGGGGTCGTTCGCCTCGGTGAGCCGGCCGCCGGTGGCGTGCAGCAGCGGATCGGCGCCGTCGCGCAGCCGCAGCCTCAGCCGTCCCGACCGCCGGCCCTGCTCGAAGGAGACACCGGCCGACGCGCCCAGCGGCACGACGAGTTCACCCAGCTCGCGGCGGAGGGGGCTCACGTTCCGGTCCCGGCCCGGAGTCAGCCGCAGGACATCGCCGTCGAAGACCCAGGTGCCGTCCTTCTGGATGATTTCCGCCATGCGGGGATTGTTTCACCGGATCTGCGGGAGAGTGGTCTCGACCACGTCCGACGGCCAACACAGCGGCCAGTCGCCTCATCTGACGGGAGCGCATGTGAGACGGAACCACAGCACGACTCCCCGGACACCCCGCATCCTCGGATCGCTGCTGCTCGTGGCGGCGGCCGGGGTCTTCACCCTCGGCGCGGCCCACCCGGCGCCCGCGGCCGCCCCGGCCCCGCTGGACCGGGTGGTCCCGGCACCGGCCTCGGTCAGAGCCGACGGCGCCCCGTACCGCATCACCCGCACCACCGGCGTCCGGGTCGACGGCTCCGCCGAGGTCCGCCGGATCGGTACGTACCTCACCGGCATCCTGCGGCCCTCCACCGGCTACCCGCTGCCGCTCACCGAGCAGGGCACCGGCGGCATCCGACTCCACCTGGTCCAGGGCGGCTTCGGGGCGGAGGGCTACCGGCTGCAGAGCGGCCCGGGGGGTGTCACGATCACCGCGAGCGCCCCCGCCGGCCTCTTCCACGGCGTCCAGACCCTGCGCCAGCTCCTCCCGGCCGCCGTCGAGAGGAAGACCGTCCAGTCCGGTCCCTGGCAGATCGCCGGCGGCACGATCGAGGACCGCCCCCGGTACTCCTACCGAGGCGCCATGCTGGACGTCTCCCGGCACTTCTTCACCGTCACGCAGGTCAAGCGCTACATCGACCAGCTGGCGCTCTACAAGATCAACGAGCTGCACCTGCACCTCAGCGACGACCAGGGCTGGCGGATCGCCGTCGACTCCTGGCCCCGCCTGGCCACCCACGGCGGGTCCACCCAGGTCGGCGGCGGCAGAGGCGGCCACTTCAGCAAGGCCGACTACCAGGAGATCGTCCGGTACGCGGCCTCCCGCTACCTGGAGGTCGTCCCCGAGATCGACATGCCCGGCCACACCAACGCGGCCCTCTCCTCGTACGCGAAGCTCAACTGCGACGGCGTGGCACCCCCGCTGTACACGGGCACCCGGGTCGGCTTCAGCTCGCTGTGCGTGCCCAAGGCGGTCACCTACGACTTCGTGGACGACGTGATCAGGGAGCTGGCGGCGATCACGCCGGGCCGCTACCTCCACATCGGCGGCGACGAGGCGCACTCCACCGGCCACGCCGACTACGTGAAGTTCATGGACCGCGTGCAGCCGGTCGTGGCCAAGTACGGCAAGAAGGCCGTCGGCTGGCACCAGCTCACCGGCGCCCACCCGGCCGCGGGCGCCCTCGCCCAGTACTGGGGCCTCGACGGCACCGCCGCGGCGGAGAAGGCCCAGGTCGCCGAGGCCGCCCGGCACGGCACCGGGCTGGTCCTGTCCCCGGCCGACCGGGTCTACCTGGACATGAAGTACACGAAGGACACCAGGCTGGGCACGAAGTGGGCGGGCATGGTGGAGGTGAAGCGGTCCTACGACTGGAATCCGGGCGCCTATCTGCCGGGAGTCCCGGCGTCCGCGATCCGGGGCGTCGAGGCACCCCTGTGGACGGAGACCGTGAAGACGTCCGCCGACATCGAGTACCTGGCGTTCCCGCGGCTGGCGGGCGCGGCCGAGCTGGGCTGGTCGCCGGCGGCCACCCACGGCTGGAACGGCTACAAGGTGCGGCTGGCCGCCCAGGGACCGCGCTGGGACGCCCTCGGCATCCACTACTACCGGTCGCCGCAGGTCCCCTGGCCGAAGCGCTGACCGCCCCGGCCGAACGACGGGCACCCCGGAGGACCGTACTCCGGGGTGCCCGTCCGCCTGTGCGCCGTCACCGGCCTGCCAGCGGGTTCTCGAGGGTCCCCACCAGCTGGAGCGCGCCGGACGGATCGGCGAGGTCCACCATCTGCCGGTTGTTGCGCAGTTGGAGCCGGTTGAGGCAGGACAGCGCGAACTCCGGGGCGAACATGTCGTACTGCCGGAACCTGTTGGCGAGTTCGGGGTTCGACTCCTGGTACTCGCGGGTGACCTCGGCGACCGTGCGCCAGAAGCCGTCCTCCTCCAGGACGCCCTCGGCGGCGAGGTGGGCGGCGAGGAACCGGAAGAAGCAGTCGAAGACGTCCGTGAAGATCGACAGCAGCTTGGTGTCGTCCGGGACCTCGACCCGGATCCTGCGGACCTCGGGCGGCAGGACGGCGTCCGGGTCCATCACCGCGATCTCCTCGGCGATGTCCTTGTAGACCGCTCGCTGCACGACCCCGTCCGCCAGCACCAGGATGACGTTCTCGCCGTGCGGCATGTACACCAGGTCGTAGGCGTAGAAGCTGTGCAGCAGCGGGGTGTAGTAGGCCCGTAGGTACTGCCGCAGCCACTCCGCCGGGGCCAGGCCCGACCGCTCGATCAGGGCGCCCGCGAAGGAGGCGCCCTCGTGGTCCACGTGCAGCAGGGAGGCCATGGTCGCGAGGGACTCGCCGTCCCGGAGCGACGGCACGGGGCTCTCCCGCCACAGCGCGGCGAGCATCTTGCGGTACGGCGAGTAGCGGTCCGTCGCCCGCTCGTACTCCAGGTGCCGGTAGCCGACGGCCGCCCGCTCGCGGATGATCGACAGGCCGGTCGACTTCAGCACCGGGTCGTTCTCGATCAGCTGGGCCAGCCAGTCGTTGATCGCCGGCGTGGCCTCCATGTAGGCGGCCGAGAGGCCGCGCATGAAGCCCATATTGAGGACCGACAGGGCCGTCTTCACATAGTGCTTGCGCGGGTCGCCGGTGTTGAAGAAGGTCCGGATGGACTGCTGGGCCAGGTACTCGTCGTCGCCCTCGCCGAGGCACACCAGGTGCCGGCGTGCCACCTCGGCGGCGAAGGTGACGCCGAGCTTGTTCCACCACTGCCAGGGGTGGACGGGGATGAGGAGGTAGTCGGCGGGGTGGAGACCCAGATCGGTCAGCTGCCGGTGGAACCTCTCGACGGTCGCCTCGCCCAGCTCCTGCCGGACGAAGTCCTCGTACTCGATCCCGACGCCCGCCGTGAACGCGGCCCGGGAGCGGTGCGCGGCCAGCCACACCAGCCGGACGGGGCTCGCGGTCTCCGGGGCGTAGGACAGGTACTCCTGGACGCCGAAGCCGAGCCGTCCGTTGTTCGCGACGAAGCAGGGGTGGCCCTCGGTCATCCCGGTCTCGACGTCCTGGAAACCGCCGCGGGCCAGCTCGGCGGAGGTCGTCCTCGGCTTGGTGAGCTTGTAGCAGGTACTGGAGAGGGTGGAGGAGATCTCCTCCAGGTACACCGGCAGGATCTCGTCGCTCAGCCCCAGGGACTCCTTCAGCTCGATGAAGAAGTCCAGCGGCGCGAGCGGGACCTCGACGCCGTCGTGGTGCCGGGTGATGGACGGGGCGTCGATCTGCCAGTGGTCGAGGGCCCTGCGGACGGCGGTGAACCGGTAGGCGGTGAGCCCGTCGTCGCTGCGGACGACGTAACCGCTGCCCTCGGGTTCGGGCGTGATCAGGCGCTCGTGCGCGAACTCGGCGAGGGCCTTGCGGATCAGCAGGCGGCCGGCGGTCTCCCAGCGCTCGGGGGAGAGGTGGGCCACGGTGTCGGCGAGACTCATGCGGCCACCGCCTTCGTGAACTGCTCCCGGGTGCAGAAGCTGAGCAGCGCCTGCTTCTCCGGCTTGCGGATCTCACGCTCGGGCACGAACCCGACGGCGGCGTTCAGGGCGTGCACGGCCGTGTTGCGTACGTCCGGCTCGACCACGACCCGCCGGGTCGCCTGGTCCTCGAAGAGGAACGCCATCACGGCGGTGATGACGGCCCGGGTGAACCCGTGCACGGGGGTGTCGGTCGGCGCGACCAGGAAGTGCATGCCGACGTCGCCGGGCTCGGGCTCGTACAGCCCGGCCAGCTCCCGGTGGGCGGGGTCGTACTTCTCCATCAGGAAGGCGGGCCTGCCCTCGTTCAGGCCGAGGAAGGCGTGGTGGTGCTCGTCGGCGGCGATCTCCATGTAGGCCCGCTCGACGTCCTCCAGTCTCGCGTCCTGCATCATCCAGAACGCCGACTTGGGGTGGGTCACCCAGCCGTGCAGCAGCTCGGCGTCCTTCAGCGGGTCGAGGGGGCGGACGGAGAAGGTCAGGTCCTTCGTGGTCATGCGGCGAACTCCTGGAAGGCGATGGACTTCTCGACCGGGTAGTACTCGCTGCCGAGCAGCTCGCGGATGATGTACGAGTTCCGGTACGCGCCCATGCCCAGGTCGGGGCTGGTGATGCTGTGCGTGTGGACGCCGGCGTTCTGGAGGAAGACCCCGCGTCCGGTGTTGTCGATGGAGTAGTTGCGGGCGACGTCGAAGCGGCCGTGGCCGTCGAGGCGCAGCCGGTCGCGGACGGGCGCGAGGAAGGCCGGCGGCTCGTAGTGGTAACCGGTGGCCAGCAGCAATCCCTCCGTGCGGATCCCGAAGTCCTTGCCCTGCTCGTCGTGGTGGAAGCCGAGGGAGTAGGCGCCGTCGGCGTAGGACGCGGTGACCAGCGAGGAGTTGGTGAGCAGACGGGTGGGGACCGGGCGGTCGCCGCTCTCGACGTGCTTCTGGTAGAGCAGGTCGTAGATCGCGTCGATGAGGTCCGAGTTGATGCCCTTGAACAGGCCCTTCTGCTGCTTCTCCAGCCGGTAGCGGGTCTCCTCGGGCAGCGAGCGGAAGTAGTCGATGTAGTCCGGGGAGGTCATCTCCAGCGTCAGCTTGGTGTACTCCAGCGGGAAGAACCGCGGGGAGCGGGTCACCCAGTTGAGCTGGTAGCCGTGGGCGTCGATCTCGGAGAGCAGCTCGTAGTAGATCTCCGCCGCGCTCTGGCCGCTGCCCACCACGGTGATGGACTTCTTCGCCTGGAGCTCCGCCTTGCGGTGCATGTACTGCGCGTTGTGCAGGAAGTCTCCGCCGAGCCCCCGGCACGCCTCGGGGACGTAGGGGGCCGTCCCGGTGCCGAGGACCAGGTGGCGGGCGTGGAAGGTGTCGCCGGCCGCGGTCCGCACGACGTACCGGTCGTCCTCGTACGTCACCTCGGTGACCGTCGTGCCGAAGCGAACGCTGCTCAGCTGGTTCGCCGCCCAGCGGCAGTAGTCGTCGTACTCGACCCGCAGCGGGTAGAAGTTCTCGCGGATGTAGAACGAGTACAGTCTGCCCTTCTCCTTCAGGTAGCTGAGGAAGGAGTACGGCGAGGTCGGGTCGGCGAGGGTGACCAGGTCCGACATGAACGGCGTCTGCAGGTGGGCGCCGTCGAGGAACATGCCCGCGTGCCACTCGAAGTCCGGCTTGGACTCCAGGAAGACGCCGTTCAGCTCGGCGATCGGCTCGGTCAGGCAGGCGAGGCCGAGGTTGAAGGGGCCGAGCCCGATCCCCACGAAGTCGTAGGTCTGGTGGTGGGCTTCAGGACGCGCGGTCAAGGGACTCTCCCAGGTACTGCTCGGCATGGCCGGCGATCAGGTCAAGGACGGCGGCGATGTCGGCCGTCGTCGTCTCGGGGTTGAGCAGGGTGAACTTCAGGTAGTGGCGGCCGCCGACCTTGGTGCCCGCGACGACGGCGTCACCGGAGGCGAACAGGGCCTTGCGGGCGTACAGGTTGGCCCGGTCGATCTCGGCGGGGTCGGTGACGGCCGCCGGGACGTAGCGGAAGACGAGGGTGGACAGCGAGGGCTCGACGACCACGTCGTAGCGGGGGTCGGCGGCCAGCAGCGTCCAGCCCTTCCGCGCGAGGTCGCAGACCTCGTCGAAGAGGTGTCCGATGCCGTCGGCGCCCATGGTGCGCAGCGTCAGCCACAGCTTGAGGGCGTCGAAGCGGCGGGTGGTCTGCAGGGACTTGTCGACTTGGTTGGGAATACGTTCCTGCACCATGCGGCGCGGGTTGAGGTACTCGGCGTGGTAGGTGGCGTGCCGCAGGGTGGCCGCGTCCCGGACCAGCACGGCGGACGAACTCACGGGCTGGAAGAAGGACTTGTGGTAGTCGACGGTGACCGAGTCGGCGCGCTCGATGCCGTCGATGCGGTCCCGGTACTTCAGCGAGGCGAGCAGTCCGCAGCCGTAGGCGGCGTCCACGTGCATCCAGACGCCGTACTGGGCGCACAGCTCGGCGATCTCGGGCAGCGGGTCGATGGAGCCGAAGTCGGTGGTGCCGGCGGTGGCGACGACGGCCATGGGGACCAGGCCGTCCTCGACGCAGCGCTCCAGCTCCCGGGCGAGGGCGACCGTCTGCATGCGCTTGTCGTGGTCGACGGGGACGACGACGACGGCGTCCGGACCGAGGCCGAGGAGTTTGGCGGACTTCTTCACGCTGAAGTGGCTGACCTCGGAGGCGAAGACGCGCAGCCGGCCGAGGTCCCGGCTCTTGGCCTCCTCCCGTGCCAGCAGCAGCGCCTGGAGGTTGGACTGCGTGCCGCCGGAGGTGAACACGCCGTCCGCTGCCGGGCCGAGGCCGATGCGGGCGGCCGTCCAGTCGACGAGCCGGCGCTCGATCAGGGTGCCGCCGGCCGACTGGTCCCAGGTGTCCAGGGAGGAGTTGACGGCGGAGAGCACGGCCTCGCCGAGCACCGCGGGGATGACGACCGGGCAGTTGAGGTGGGCCAGGTAGCGGGGGTGGTGGAAGTAGACCGCGTCCCGCAGGTAGACGTTCTCCAGCTCGTCCAGGACGGCCGTGGTGTCACCCAGCGGCCGGTCCAGGTCGATCGCGTCGATGTCGGGGGCGAGGGCGTCCACGGAGACGCCGGTGAACGGACGGTCGGTGGTGGCGAGTTTGGCCGCCACCCGCTCGACTCCTTCGGTCACGGAGCGGCGGTAGTGCTCCGCGGTGAGGCCATTGAGCAGGTGCGAGCGCATGTGGGGGTCCTCCGAGGGGACAGTCCGTGCGGGGAACGGGAGAAGCCGGTGATCGCAACATCAACTTAGGTAAGCCTAACCTAAGTTGTCCACTTCGAAACGCACCCCTCCCGTGACCGGCGTCACGTCGGGCCGGGCTACTCCGCGGCGCGGAGCTGTTCCTCCGTCAGGCCCTGGCGCCAGTAGCCGACGAACGTCACCCGCCGCCGGTCGATCCCGCGCTCACCGACGAAGTGCCGGCGCAGCGCCTTCACCTGCCCGGACTCGCCGGCGATCCAGACGTAGGGCCGCTCGGCGAGGGGGAGCCGGGCGGCTCGTACGGCATCGACGGCCATGGGGGAGCTGTCGTGCCGTACGAGCCACGTGAGCTCCGCGTCCGCCCGTGTCACCACGTCCTGGATGTCACCGGCGTGCGGCACCTCCAGCCAGGCGCGCGCCCGGGTGCCGGCCGGGAGGGACTCGAGGATCGCGGTGGCCGCGGGTGCGGCGGTCGCGTCGCCCCACAGCACCACGAGGTCCGTGTCCCCGGGCGGGCGGAAGCGGATCGCGCGGTTGTCGGCGACGGCCGGCCCGAGCAGCAGGACCCGGTCCCCGGCCGTGGCGCGGGAGGCCCAGCGGGAGGCGGGGCCCGCGGGGACGGCCGCGCCGGGTTCGACGCCGTGCAGCGCGAAGTCGACGTCGATCTCGCGGGTGCCTCCGTCGGCGTCCCGGCGCAGCGCCCGCAGGGTGTACGAGCGCATGACCGCCCGTACGTCGTCGGGCAGTTCGCGCCAGCCCTGCCACCAGCCGTCGCCCAGCTCCAGCGGGACCACGGGGTCGCTCTGGCCGGGGTGCGGCAGGAACAGGGACAGGGACTGGTCCCGCCCGTCGGAGTGGAAGGCGTGCAGGTCGGCACCGGCGAAGGTGACCCGGACCAGAGACGGGCCGAGCCGCCTCGTCCGTACGACCCGGAGGGAGAAGAAACGGAACGGGGCGGCTACGGCCGTCGTCATGTGTGGCTCCTGAGCGTGGGATTCAGGGCTTTGTCAGGGGTGGCACCCGAGGGGGTCAGGCGACCTTCTCGGCCTTCTCCAGCGCCTCGGCCAGAGTCGTCAGGAGCGGGACGCACTTGTCGTAGGACAGGATCGGCTCGGGGGAGCGGGAGATGACCTGACCGGCCGTGACCGCGGGGAGCTTCTTCCAGGTCGCCTTGGTGATGTCGGCGGGCTGGATGGTCGAGGAGCGGTCGTCCATCATGATGATGTCGGCCTTGTACTTGTCGACGTTCTCCCAGCTCAGCGACTCGTACCAGCCGCCGCCCTTGGCCTTGGCACTCTCCGGGGGCTCGACGAAGTTCACGCCGAGGGCCTTGAAGTACTCCAGGTCGACGGAGAGGTTGGTGCCGGAGACGTAGAAGAGCTGGTCGCTCGCGGAGCCGGCCATGACCTTGATCCCGGGCTTGGCCTTGGCCGCGGCGCGCAGGCGGGCGGCCGCCTCCTCGAAGCGCTTCTTGGCGGCCGTGACCTTGGCGGCCTTCATGTCGCCGCCGAGCGACTCGGCCAACTGCCACATGCGCTGCAGCGACTGCGGGAGCTGACGGTCGTAGACGGAGATGCCGACGCTCGGGGCGAGCTGGGCGATCTTGTCCTTCGACTCGTCCGGGACGTACCAGAGCGTGCCGGCGGCGTCGAACATCGTGGAGATCAGCACGTCCGGCGCGAGGGCCGCGTACTTCTCGATCTTGAACTGGCCCCAGGTGTTGCCGAGGACCGTCACCTTGCTGACGTCCATGTCCCCGGCCTGGACGTCGGGCTTGCCGTCCGTGGTCTTCGTCGGGCCGAACACGCCCTTGACCTGCACGCCGTAGTCGTACAGCGCGGCACCGACACCGGTGAAGGCGACGATGTTCGCGGGGACCTTGTCCAGCTTCACGGTCTTCTTGCGGTCGTCCGTGAAGGACCAGGGGCCGGACTTGGCGGCCGTCGTCCCCTTGCCGGAGCCCGCGTCCTTGCCCTTGTCGTCCCCGCAGGCGGCGAGTGCGGCACCGAGAGCGAGGGCGCCGCCGGCGGCGAGCAGGCCGCGGCGGGAAGGGGAGGGCGTCGTACGGACGTTGGGCATGGCTCGGCTGCTTTCAAAACAGGGTGGGGCGCCCACCGGACTGGTTCGAAGGTCAGGTTAGCCTAACCTCACTCGATGTCCAGGGGGTGGTGCGCCCCACCGCCGTCTCGGGGTTCAGCCCGCCAGGCCCAGCTCCCGCGCGATCAGCATGCGCTGCACCTCGCTCGTGCCCTCGCCGATCTCCAGGATCTTGGAGTCGCGCCACATGCGCGCCACCGGATACTCGTTCATGAAGCCGTAGCCGCCGTGGATCTGGGTGGCGTCACGGGCGTTGTCGACGGCGACCGTCGAGGAGTACAGCTTGGCCAGCGCCGCCTCCTTCTTGAACGGCTCGCCGGCGACCAGCCGCGAGGCCGCGTCCCGCCACGCCAGGCGGGCCGTGTGGGCCTTCATCTCCATGTCGGCGATCTTGAACTGGACGGCCTGGTTGGAGCCGATCGGCCGGCCGAAGGCGTGCCGCTCCTTCGCGTACTTCACCGACTCGTCCACACAGCCCTGCGCCAGACCGGTGGCGAGCGCCGCGATGGCGATGCGCCCCTCGTCCAGGATGCGCAGGAACTGGGCGTAGCCGCGGCCCTCCTCGCCGAGCAGGTTGGCGGCGGGCACCCGGACGTCCTGGAACGACAGCTCGCGGGTGTCCGAGGCGTTCCAGCCGACCTTCGAGTAGGGCGCGGCCACCGTGAAGCCCGGAGTGCCGGAGGGCACGATGATCGCCGAGATCTGCGGCCTGCCGTCCGGCTTGCGGCCGGTGACCGCCGTGACCGTCACCAGGCCGGTGATGTCCGTACCGGAGTTGGTGATGAAGCACTTGCTGCCGTTGATCACCCATTCGTCCGTGTCCGGGTCCAGCCGGGCGGTCGTACGGGTGGCGCCCGCGTCGCTGCCGCCGTCCGGTTCCGTCAGGCCGAACGCGCCGAGCATCTCGCCCGCGCACAGGCGGGGCAGCCACTCGCGCTTCTGCTCCTCCGTGCCGAACAGGTGCAGCGGCATCGCGCCCAGCGAGACACCTGCCTCCAGGGTGATGGCCACGGAGGAGTCCACCCGGGCCAGTTCCTCCAGGGCGAGGCCGAGGGCGAGGTAGTCGCCGCCCATCCCGCCGTACTCCTCCGGGAACGGCAGCCCGAACAGGCCCATGCGGCCCATCTCGCGGACGATCTCGTACGGGAACTCGTGCCGCTCGTAGAAGTCGCCGATCTTCGGCGCCACGACGTCGTGCGCGAACTCCTCGACGGTACGGCGAAGTTCCTCCAGCTCGGGGCTGAGGCGGTGGTCCATGCTGATCACTGGTCCTTGTGGGAGAGAGCGCGGACGGTGCGGGACGGACTGGGCCGGCCCAACTGTTCGGCCATCCACACGCTGGTGGCGGTCAGACGGCCGAGATCGACCCCGGTCTCGATGCCGAGGCCGTGCAGCATCCACACGAGGTCCTCGGTGGCGAGGTTGCCGGTGGCGGACCTGGCGTAGGGGCAGCCGCCGAGGCCGCCCGCGGAGGCGTCCACGGTGGTGACGCCGTGCTGCAACGCGGCCAGCGTGTTCGACAGCGCCTGGCCGTAGGTGTCGTGGAAGTGCACGCCGATGACGTTCGTCGGCACGCCCAGCTCGTTGAGGAGACTGAGGAGTTCGAGCACATGGCCCGGGGTGGCGACGCCGATCGTGTCGCCGAGGCTCAGCTCGTCGCAGCCCATGTCGCGCAGCGCCGTGCAGACACGGGCCACCTGGTGCAGGGGGACCGGCCCCTCCCACGGGTCGCCGAAGCACATCGACACATAGCCGCGCACATGCAGGCCCGCGTCCTTCGCGTGGCGCACCACCGGCTCGAACACGGCCAGCGACTCGTCCAGCGTGCGGTTGAGGTTGGCCTTGGCGAAGGACTCGGTGGCGCTGGCGAACACGGCCACGCGCTCGGCGCCGAGGGCCAGGGCCCGGTCCAGGCCGCGCTGGTTGGGGACCAGCACCGGCAGGTCCACCCCGGGCAGACCGCCGAGCATCGGGAACAGCTGCTCGGCGTCGGCCAGCTGGGGCACCCACTTGGGGTGCACGAAGCTGGTCGCCTCGATCGTCGTCAGGCCCGCGTCGGCGAGCCGGCGGACGAACTCCGCCTTGACCTCGGTCGGTACGGCCGTCTTCTCGTTCTGCAGCCCGTCGCGGGCGCCGACCTCGTGGATCCGCACCCGCGCGGGCAGGTCCTGGGCCGGTACGACCATGGGCAGCGGCTCGGCGCTCATTCCGCCTCCTCCGTGGGCGCGATGACGGCCAGCACCTGGTCCATGGCGACCGTCGATCCCGGGGTCACGTCCAGTTCGGCGACCGTGCCGGCGTGCGGGGCGGAGATGACGTGCTCCATCTTCATCGCCTCGACCACCAGCAGGCTCTGGCCCGCGGTCACCTCGTCGCCGACCGCCACCTTCACCACGGTCACCGTGCCGGGCATCGGGGCGGTCAGCGAGTCGGCGCCCGCGTGCGCGGAGCGGGAGAGGGAGTCGGCCACCGGATCGTGGTCGCGCACCTGCCAGGTGTCGCCGTCGCGGCCCAGCCAGGTGCCGTCCGGCAGGACGGCGAAGGTGTGGGTGAGGCCGTCGAGCCGGAAGGTGAACCGGTGCCCGGCGCCGGACCGCACGGTCGTGCCGCCGGACCCCCGGAGCGGCTGGTCCGTCCCGGGGAGCAGCAGTTCCGTGCCGCCGCCCGGTGTGCTGCGCACGCGGACGGTCACGGCCTCCTGGCCCGGTACCCGCAGGTGGTGCGGTGTCCAGGCCGCCTCGCCGCCCAGCCGCCAGCCGTCGGCCGCGGCGAACGGGTCCGTCCAGCCGGAGCCGCCGGCGGGCGCGAGCGCGGCATGGCGCAGCAGCGCCGCCGCCGCGTACACCTCCGCCGGCACCCCGTCCGGGACGAGCCCGTCCACCTCGCGCTCCACCAGTCCGGTGTCCAGCTCGCCCGCCACCACCGCCGGGTGGGCCAGCAGCCGGCGCAGGAAGCCCGCGTTGGTCTGCACGCCCAGGGTGACCGTCCCGGAGAGGGCCGCCCGCAGCTTGCGCAGGGCCGTCTCGCGGTCGGGGCCGTGGACGATGACCTTGGAGAGCATCGGGTCGTACAGGCTGCCGACCTCGGTGCCCTCGCTGAGGCCGGAGTCGGTGCGGACGCCGTCCCCCCGCGGCTCGTCGAGCAGCAGCACCGTGCCGCCCGAGGGGAGGAAGCCGCGCGCCGGGTCCTCGGCGCAGATCCGGGCCTCGACCGCGTGTCCGGTCAGCGTGACGTCGTCCTGCGCGAAGCCCAGCGTCTCGCCGGCCGCCACCCGCAGCTGCCACTCCACCAGGTCCAGCCCGGTGACGAGTTCGGTGACCGGGTGCTCCACCTGAAGACGGGTGTTCATCTCCATGAAGTAGTACTGCGAGGGGTCGCCGCCGGGCACGATGAACTCCACCGTGCCCGCACCGCGGTACCCGCACGAGCGGGCCGCCTGCACGGCCGCCTCGCCCATCGACGCGCGCGTGGCCTCGTCGAGGAGCACGCTCGGCGCCTCCTCGATGATCTTCTGGTGGCGCCGCTGCAGGGAGCACTCGCGCTCGCCGAGGTGGACCACGTTCCCGTGGCCGTCGGCCAGCACCTGGATCTCGATGTGCCGGGGCCGGTCGATCCACCGCTCCACCAGCAGGGTGTCGTCGCCGAAGGAGGCGCGGGCCTCACGGCGGGCGGCGGCGATCTCCTCCTCCAGCGCGCTCACCTCGCGCACCAGGCGCATGCCCTTGCCGCCGCCTCCCGCGGACGGCTTCAGGAGCACCGGCACCCCGATGTCCCGGGCGGCCGCGGCGAGTTCGCGGTCCGACAGCCCGCTGCCGCTCGAACCCGGCACCACCGGGACCCCGGCCTTCTGCACGGTCTCCTTGGCCCGGATCTTGTCGCCCATGAGCGCGATCGCGTCGGCCGGCGGGCCGATGAAGACCAGCCCCGCCTCCTCGCACGCGCGCGCGAAGCCCGCGTTCTCGGCGAGGAAGCCGTACCCGGGGTGGACGGCCTGGGCGCCGGTACGGGCGGCGGCCTCCAGCAGCCGCTCCACCGACAGATAGCTCTCGCCCGCGGGCGCCGGACCGATCCGTACCGCGGTGTCGGCCTCGCGCACGTGCCGCGCGTCGGCGTCCGCGTCGGAGAAGACCGCCACCGAGCGCACGCCCAGGGAGCGGAGCGTACGGATGACGCGTACGGCGATCTCGCCCCGGTTGGCCACCAGCACTGTGTCGAACACGGTTCCCCTCCTCACATCCGGAAGACGCCGAACTGGGGGTCTCCCAGCGGCGCGTTGGCACAGGCCGTCAGGGCGAGTCCCAGCACCTGACGGGTCTCGAGCGGGTCGATCACGCCGTCGTCCCACAGGCGGGCGGTGGCGTAGTAGGCGTTGCCCTGGCGCTCGTACTGGGCGCGGATCGGCGCCTTGAAGCCGTCTTCGGCGTCGGCCGGCCAGTCCTCCCCGCGCGCCTCCAGCTGGTCCCGCTTGACCGTGGCGAGGACGCTGGCGGCCTGCTCGCCGCCCATGACGGAGATCTTGGCGTTGGGCCACATCCACAGGAAGCGGGGGGAGTAGGCCCGGCCGCACATCGAGTAGTTGCCCGCGCCGTACGAACCGCCGACCACCACGGTCAGCTTGGGCACGCGCGTGCAGGCGACGGCCGTCACCATCTTGGCGCCGTGCTTGGCGATGCCGCCCGCCTCGTAGTCCTTGCCCACCATGAAGCCCGAGATGTTCTGCAGGAACACCAGCGGGATGCCGCGCTGGTCGCACAGCTCGATGAAGTGGGCGCCCTTCTGGGCGGACTCGGAGAAGAGGATGCCGTTGTTGGCGACGATCCCCACAGGGTGGCCGTGGATCCGGGCGAAGCCGGTGACCAGGGTCTGCCCGAACTCGCTCTTGAACTCGGCGAACCGGGAGCCGTCCACCACGCGCGCGATGACCTCGCGCACGTCGTAGGGGGTGCGGGAGTCGACGGGGACGGCGCCGTAGAGGCCGTAGGGGTCGACCTTCGGCTCGACGGCCGGCCGGACCTCCCAGGGCAGGGACCGCCGGGCCGGCAGTGTGGCGACGATGTCGCGCACGATCCGCAGGGCGTGCGCGTCGTCCTCGGCGAGGTGGTCGGTGACTCCGGAGACCCGGGAGTGCACCTCGCCGCCGCCCAGCTCCTCCGCCGTCACGACCTCGCCGGTGGCCGCCTTCACCAGCGGGGGACCGCCGAGGAAGATCGTGCCCTGGTTGCGGACGATCACGGCCTCGTCGCTCATCGCCGGGACGTACGCGCCGCCGGCCGTGCACGAGCCGAGCACGGCCGCGATCTGCGGGATCCCGGCGCCGGACATCCGGGCCTGGTTGTAGAAGATGCGCCCGAAGTGGTCGCGGTCCGGGAACACCTCGTCCTGCATCGGCAGGAAGGCGCCGCCGGAGTCGACCAGGTAGACGCACGGCAGCCGGTTGTCCAGGGCCACCTCCTGCGCGCGCAGGTGCTTCTTCACGGTCATCGGGTAGTACGTGCCGCCCTTGACGGTGGCGTCGTTCGCGACGATCACGCACTCGCGCCCGCTGACCCGGCCGATCCCGGCGATCACGCCGGCGGCCGGGGCCTGTCCCTCGTACATCCCGTCGGCCGCGAGGGGGGCCAGCTCCAGGAAGGGCGAGCCCGGGTCGAGCAGCGTGTCCACCCTGTCCCTCGGCAGCAGCTTGCCGCGCGCGGTGTGCCTGGCCCGGGCCTTCTCGCCGCCGCCGAGCGCCGCGGCGGCCAGCTTGCCGCGCAGCTCCTCGACGAGCGCGAGATGGCCCTGTTCGTTGGCCCGCCAGGCCTCCGACGCGGGATCTGCCGCGCTCCGAAGCTCCGGTGCCTCCTGCATCCTGCGGTCCCCTCACCCGGTGATCGAACCTGTTAATGAGCGTTAACCATTTCCAACAGGTTAACGACCGCTAACCTCCCTGTCTAGAATTGCCTGCATGGTCACCAGAACCGACGCCCCGACCCGGCGCGAGCAGATCCTCAAGGAGGCCGCCCGGCTCTTCGCCGAGCGCGGCTTCCACGGTGTGGGGGTCGACGAGATAGGCGCGGCGGTCGGCATCAGCGGCCCCGGCCTGTACCGCCACTTCCCGGGCAAGGACGCGATGCTCGCCGAGCTGCTGGTCGGCATCAGCGGCCAGCTGCTCACGGGCGCCAAGCGCCGTCTGGCGGAGGCCGACGGGGCCACCGGCACCCCCGAGGTCCTGGACTCGCTCATCGAGGGCCACATCGACTTCGCCCTCGACGACCGCCCGCTGATCACCCTGCACGACCGTGAGCTGGACCGCCTGCGCGACAGCGACCGCAAGCTGGTGCGGCAGCTCCAGCGGCAGTACGTCGAGCTGTGGGTGGAGGTGGTCCGCGAGGTCTACCCGGCCCTGACCGAGCCGTCGGCCCGCTCGGCCGTCCACTCCGTCTTCGGCCTGCTGAACTCCACGCCCCACCTGGGCCGCGCCGGCACGCTGCCCGGCCGCGGGGCCATGGCGACGCTGCTGCACCGGATGGCGCGCGGGGCGTTCGCGGCGGCCGGGGAGCGCTAGGGCCCTCCTTCGGCGGAGCCGTCGCGTACCGCCAGAACCTCGACCGGGACGGGGACCCGCCTCGGTCCGCCGTCGTGCCCGGCGTGACGAGCGTTACGGACGGATACCCCTGGACGGGGTTACCTACCCGCCGGTACGGTTGAGTGAGCAAGCGCTTAGACATGGCGATGCCGAGGTACGTGGAGGTGGGCGGCGTGCGCCGTACGGTGTTCAACGAGGATCACGAGGCGTTCCGGGAGACCATCCGCGCCTTCATCGAGGCCGAGGTCGTACCCGTGTACGACGAGTGGTTCGCCGCCGGCCAGGCGCCGCGCGACTTCTACTACAAGCTCGGCGAGCTCGGCATCTTCGGCATCAACGTGCCCGAGGAGTTCGGCGGCGCGGGCATGGAGAGCCACAAGTTCGAGGCGGTCCTCTACGAGGAGACCGCCCGCGCCGGCGTCCAGTTCGGCGGCTCCGGCGTGCACGTGCTGCTCGCCCTGCCGTACATCAAGATGCTCGCCACCGACGAGCAGAAGAAGCGCTTCCTGCCGAAGTTCGTCACCGGCGAGGAGATGTGGGCGATCGCGATGACGGAGCCGGGCACCGGCTCCGACCTCGCGGGCATGAAGTCCACCGCCAAGCTGTCCGAGGACGGCACGCACTACGTGCTCAACGGCGCCAAGACCTTCATCACCGGCGGTGTGCACGCCGACAAGGTGATCGTCTGCGCCCGTACGGCCGCGCCCACCGCCGAGGACCGCCGCCACGGCATCTCGCTGTTCGCCGTGGACACCAAGTCCGAGGGCTACTCCGTCGGCCGCAAGCTCGACAAGCTCGGCCTGAAGACCTCCGACACCGCCGAGCTGGCCTTCGTCGACGTCAAGGTGCCGGTCGAGGACCTGCTCGGCGAGGAGAACAAGGGCTTCTCCTACCTCGGCCACAACCTCGCCTCCGAGCGCTGGGGCATCGCCTTCGGCGCCTACGCGCAGGCCAAGGCCGCCGTCCGGTTCGCCAAGCAGTACGTGCAGGACCGCACCGTCTTCGGCAAGCCGGTGGCCCACTTCCAGAACACCAAGTTCGAGCTGGCCGCCTGCCAGGCCGAGGTGGACGCCGCCGAGGCCGTCGCCGACCGCGCCACGGAGGCCCTGGACGCCGGTGAGCTGACGCCCGCCGAGGCCGCCTCCGCGAAGCTGTTCTGCACCGAGGTCGCCCACCGTGTGATCGACCGCTGCCTCCAGCTGCACGGCGGCTACGGCTACATGAACGAGTACCCGATCGCCCGCCTGTACGCGGACAACCGCGTCAACCGTATCTACGGCGGCACCAGCGAGATCATGAAGTCGATCATCGCCAAGGACATGGGTCTGTAAGGTCCCCGCAATCACCGGCGGGTACACCTACAAGCCATGAGCCATGCACTCCAGGATCTCCTCGATCTGCTCGACCTCGAGCAGATCGAGGAGAACATCTTCCGCGGCCGGTCCCGCGCCGCCGTCGTCCCCCGCGTCTTCGGCGGGCAGGTGGCGGCGCAGGCGATGGTCGCCGCCGGCCGGACGGTCCCCGCGGACCGGCCCGCGCACTCCCTGCACGCGTACTTCCTGCGCCCCGGTGATCCGGGCGCGCCGATCGTCTACACGGTCGACCGGATCCGCGACGGCCGGTCCTTCACCACCCGCCGCGTGGTCGCCGTGCAGCACGGCAAGCCGATCTTCCACCTGTCGGCGTCCTTCCAGGTCCACGAGGAGGGACTCGACCACCAGGCGCCGATGCCGCCCGCACCGGACCCGGCGACCCTGCCGACCTCCCAGGAGCGGCTGCGCGGGTACGACCATCTCGCGCCGGACGTGGTGGAGCGTTTCCTGGAGGCCCGCGAGGCGATCGACCTGCGGTACGTGGACGAGCCGCCGTACGGGCGCTTCGGCGAGCCGCGGGAACCGCACTCCCAGGTGTGGTTCCGCACCAACGGCAAGCTCGACGACGACCCCCTGCTGCACGTCGTCCTCGCCACCTACGTCTCCGACATGACCCTGCTGGACTCCGTGCTGCTCGCGCACGGCCGCGGCGGCTGGGCCGTCGGCGACGTCGTGGGGGCGTCCCTGGACCACGCGATGTGGTTCCACCGCCCCTTCCGTGCCGACGAATGGCTGCTGTACGACCAGGAGTCGACCACCGCCCACGGCGGCCGCGGTCTCGGCCAGGCCCGCATCCACACCCAGGACGGCCGCCTCGCGATCACGGTGATCCAGGAGGGCGTGGTGCGCGTCCCCAGGTGACGCGCACCACCCGCCGGCCCGTGCCCGGGACGGCCGTGGGCGGGCCGACGGCTCAGTCCCGGCGGATGAGTTCCGGATCGATACGGCGTCCCACCAGCGGCAGGGTGCCCAGGGCCGCGACCGCGACCACACCCAGCGCCGCGCAGGCCAGGACCGGGATCCCGGCGAAGTCCCAGAAGACCTCACCGCCCCCGGTGACCAGATAACTGGATTCGGCGAGCTTGCCGGTCACCAGGGCCAGGACGAGGCCGACGGCCAGCGGCAGCACCACCTGGGTGCTCTGCACGGCGCGCAGCGTGCGGGCCCGCGCCCCGATGAGGGTGATCGCGGTTACCTGGGCACGGCGCTCGACGGCCCGGTCCGTGACGGCGACCAGGAACGCGGCGACACCGATCACCAGGCCCATGATCATGCCGAGCACCAGCAGGGTCTCGATCACGGCGATCTGCTGCAGGCTGTCCACGTTGACGCCGACCGGCTCCACGGAGACCGTCGGCGCGACGCCGCCGATGCCGTCCAGAACCCCGCGGACCACCCGCGGTTCGGAGTCGCTGTCGAGGACGAGGGAGCCCGACCGTGGACGGGCGTGCGCCGGCAGCGCCGTCGGCGGGACGATCATCGACGCGTCGCCGATCGCCGACGGGTCGTACGGACGCATGACGACCGTGGCCGAAGGGATGGTCAGGGTGACCGCCCCATGGCGCCGGCCGGTCCGCAGCTCGAAGGGGAACGAGGCGCCGGGGCGCATGTCCGGATCGGCCGAGCTGTTCGGGTCCACCAGACGCATGACCCGGCCCTCCCGGCAGCCCTCGGTGTGCCGCACCAGCCGGGTCAGCTGGGCGCAGGTGGCGACCAGCGCGGTGGCTCGGGGCGGGATGCCGGCGGGCCCGGGCTTGCTCCAGGAGACCATCGTCCGGGCGTGGGCGCGTACTCCCGGCACCCCGGCGAGCCGGCTCTCCTGCTCCTCGGACAGGGCCGACAGCGGCAGGGAGTAGTCCTGGACGGGGTTGCCGGGCTTGCTGACCTGCTCGAACTCGATCAGGACGCCCTGGGCGAGAGAGGCCGCGTAAACCAGCAGGACCAGGCCGGTGACGACCCGCATGGTGCTGCCCGGCTCGACCTCGTTGCGGCGCATGGCCAGGTTCAGCGTCAGGGACCGGGTGGTCCCGGCCACCTTGCGGGCGAGGAGGTACGACAGCCACGGCAGGGTCAGCACCAGGCCCGACCCGGTCAGCAGGACTCCGCCCACGACGAGGACCGCGAAGATCCCGTCGCTCGTGGCGGGATGGTCCGTGAGGCCCGTCGCGCAGAAGCCGGAGACGATGCCCAGCCCGGTGACCAGCAGCAGCCCGCCCCACTTCGAGGGGGGCTTCGGCACGGCCGTACGGCGGACCGCCAGCGGGTTCGTCGCGGCGCTGCGCGCACTCGCCCGGCCGACGAACCAGGCGAGAGCCGGGCAGCCGAGGAGGCAGACGACGACGGTGGTCCAGGACAGGCTGCCGTCGGCCGGGTACCAGCGCAGCGCGGGCAGGCCGGAGCGGGACATCGCCTGGTTGAGGAGCCAGTACTCACCGAGTCCGAGCACGGCGCCGAGCAGTGCCGCGGCCACGGTCTCGGCGGCGTTGACGCGCTGGGTGCCCCTGGTGCTCAGGCCCAGCAGGCGCAGCGAGGCCAGGCGCCGGGTACGGCTGGCGGCGGAGAGCCGGGCGCACACCGACAGGAAGACGGCCAGGGGCAGCAGGACCAGCGTGGCGAGGGCGAAGCGGAGGTTGGTGAGGGTGGAGGGCTCGACCACCGGGACGGGGGCGTAGGGGGAGCCGAAGGACCGCAGAGCCCCGGTGTCCGGGTCGTGCGCGAGGGCGGCCCGGGAGGTGCCGACGTAGGCGTAGAGCTCGTCCGGATCGCCGAGGCCGGCCCCGCCGATCCGGCCCTTCTCGCGGCCCGGCAGCAGCCCCTTGAGGGCCGGCTCCGCGCGCATCAGTTCGTGCAGGCGCGGGGAGACGAACAGCTCGCCGGGGCCGGGGAGCGCGTCCAGGCCGGGCGGTGGCTGGGGGGTGTCCTTGTCGCCGCGGGCCACGAACACCCGGGTGAACGGCTTGGAGCCGTGCGGATCCCGCCGCTGCAGTACGAGCGTCGAGCCCGCCGGCGCCTTGCCGGCGGAGGTCGTCTGCGGTTCGCGGGCCGCGGTCCGTCCGTCGTGCGCGTCCAGGATGGCCGGGATCGTCAGCACGAGGGCGAGACAGCACACGCCGAGGGAGCTTCCGACGGCCATGAGGAAGAAGCGGACGCGGTTGCCCCGGCCGGCGCCGGACAGCAGCCGCAGGCCGAGCAGGAACTCCCTCACGCCGCACCTCGCGGGGTGAGGACTCCGTCGGCCATGGCGTAGTGGCTGTCGGCCTGCGCGGCGACCGCGGGATCGTGCGTCACCAGGATCACGGCCGTGCCCTGAGAGCGTGCCAGGTCGAGGAACTCCCGCAGTACGGCGGCGGCGTTGGCGCTGTCCAGCGATCCGGTCGGCTCGTCGGCGAAGACCACCGCCGGGCGGTGCACCAGGGCCCGGGCGACCGCGACACGCTGACTCTGACCGCCCGACACCTGTGAGGGCCGACGCTCGCGCAGCTCGCCCAGACCGAGCCGGTCCAGTACCCGGCCGGCTTCCGCCAGGGCGTGCTTCTTGCTCCGCCCGGCCAGACGCAGCGGCAGGGCCGCGTTCTCCTCGACGGTCAGCTCGGGCAGCAGCTCGCCGTACTGGAAGACGAAGCCGAAGCGCTCACGGCGCAGCGCACTCATCTCCTCGTCGGGGAGCTCGCCGAGTACGCGCCCGTCGAACCGCACCTGGCCGCGCGCGGCGGGCAGAACCCCGGCCAGGCAGTACAGAAGCGAGGATTTGCCGGAGCCGCTCTGCCCGGTGACCGCCGCGACCTCGCCGGGCGCGACGGAGAGATGAGCACCGTGCACGGCCCGCCTACTGCCGTAGAAGAGGTCGACTCCGAGGGCGGAGATGATGTGTGAGCTGCTGATGTCTTCCCCCAGGAATACCGGCCGGGCCCAGGCACGACGCCTGGGCCCGGTTTCGCCGTCCCGTCGATCACGGGCGCTTGTAGTGCTTGGTCACCGAGCAGTTGTCGGGGTGGAGCGATCCCTTGTCACGGCAGACGCGTAGGTAGGCGTTGACGGCGTGGCGCTCGGCGCCGTCCCAGTTGTAGTACACGTTGTGCCCGTCACCGTTGTCGGCGTCCTGGAGCTTGCCCTTCCATTGGCGTGCGTGTCGGGAGATAGCTGTGGCGCGATTAGTCGCCCGAGATGACGAGTGACGGGTGCGGTACTAGGCTCTTCGAGTGAAAGCCGCAAATGCACGGCACACGCGGCCGACGAGGTCCCGGGGAAGCTCTGACCTCAGCCGTGACACCCGAGGCAAGGGGTCACAGGCGTCGGCCGGACCCAGGTGCCGCTCATGAGCCAGCGGCGACATCAGAAGACCGCGCCGCACACTTTCCGTCTTTCCGTGCGGTGACGGCCATCCACCTCGTGACGTCCCCGTCGGGAACGTGCGAGAGACGATGGAAGGTACTTCCCATGCGAGCTACACGCACGAGGCGTCTTGTCGCGACGTCCGCAGCCGGAATTCTGCTGGCCGGCGGAGCCGCGATCGGGGCGGCGGGCACTGCCTCGGCGTCGGATCACGGCGACCACGGCTCCTACAGCGACAGCTGGGGCGGCCACAACGGCCACAACAGCTGGTGGGACGACGATGACGACGACTACGGCGGCTACGACCACGGCGGCTATGGCGGCGACCACGGTGGCTACGACCACGGTGGCGGCGGCTACGGCGGCGACCACGGTGGTGGCGGCTACGGCGGCGGAGGCCACGATGGTGGCGGCTACGGTGGCGGCGGCCACGGCGGCGGCGGCCACGGCGGTCACTGACCCGAACACGATCTGAGGCGATGGTGCGGCCCTGCTCGCGGGGCCGCACCGTCGCGTCCGCCGACGGTCGCGCGGCCCCTAGGCCAGACCGGCCCCCGCCAGCAGATACGCCGTCATGGGGTCGTAGTGGCGCGGGCTCACGACGTGGTCGTCGAGCGGCACGACCACCTGCACGGTGCCCTCGGACTCGCCGAGGAACAGCGCCGGGTCGTTGCAGTCGGCGTATCCGACGGAGTCCAGGCCGTGTTGGCCCGCGTACCCGGCCCAGCCGTGGTCGGCGACGACCAGGTCCGGCAGCGGACGCCCCGCGCGCTCGAGCCCGTTCAGGATGGCGCGCATCGGCTCGCCCGAGTGGGTGTGCCACAGCGTCGCCCCGTGCTCCAGCACCGCGACGTCGGCGAACTGCATGACGTACCCCTCGTCCGTCTGCAGCCCCTCCGGGATGACCACGATCTCGCAGCCCGCGGCCCGCAGCGCGTCGGCCGTGGCCCGGTGCACGTCCAGCAGGCCGCCCGGGTGGCCGGTCGCGAACAGCACCCGCTGCTGCCCCTCCGCCGCCTTGCGCAGCCGCGCCGCCATGCGGTCCAGCGCGTCCACGGTGAGTTCGGGGTCGATGGTGTCCTGCCCGTACCGGTACTCGGGATCGTCGTTGACACCCACCCGTTCGGCCATGACCGCGAGCACGTCCTGCTCGTCCGTCCAGCGGTCGCCCAGCTCCAGGCCGAACCAGAAGTTGCGGACACCGTTGGCGAGCTGACGGTAGTGGGAGAGGTTGTTCTCGCGGGGCGTGGCGACGTCCCCCGCGATACGGGTCCTCACCAGGTGGTCGACGAGCTGGGCGCGGCTGGGTGTCCCGGATATCGGCATGCCTCCCATTGTGGGGCAGCGCGCCGCGGGCGTCCTCGGCATATCGCCCCGTGGGACGGGGGTCACTCGGCTCCCGCCCTCAGCCCCGCCGCAGCGCGAACCACAACTCCATGCGGACGTCCGCGTCGTCCAGATCGGTGTCCAACAGGGCGGCGCAGCGGGCGATCCGCTGCCGCACGGTGTTGCGGTGCACGTCCAGCGCCACCGCCGTACGGTCCCAACTGCCGTGCAGGGAGAGCCAGGTGCGCAGTGTCTCGGCGAGCGCGGCCTGCCCCGCGAGGGGAGCGAGCAGCGTGCGGGCGTGCGACTCGGCGTCCGCGCGCGGCACCAGGTCCTCCAGCGCCGGCCGGGCGGCGTGCCGGACCAGCGGGGTGCGGGTGGCGCGGGCGCGGGCGAGGGCGCGGGCCGCCTGGGTGTCGGCGGACGGCCACTCGGACGGCTCGGCCGCGGCGCTCACCCCGAGGGTCCAGCCGGGCTGCGGTTCCGGTTCGCGCCCGGCCGGCACCAGCACGCGTACGACGTCACGGGCCAGGTCGACCAGGGGTGAGCCCAGGGCGGCGCCGAGGGCGGAGGCGGCGACGGCGTCCGGCGCCTGGGAGTCCGGCCGCGCGTGCACGACCCGCCACCCTCCCTCCCCGCCCAGCAAGGGCGCCGCCTCCTCCGGCGGAGCCCCCAGCAGCAGCCGTACCAGGGCGGAGGACCGGGCCGCCCCGGCCCCGCTCTGGTGCTCACCGGTCAGCAGGGACAGCAGGACGGCGGCCACGGAGGCGATGGTGTGGTCGCCGGGTTCGCGCCGGGTGGTGGCCACGCCCAGTACGAAGCCCTCGCCGGCGCCGAGGGCGTAGACGGCGAGATGGGTCGGGCCGAGGGTGTCGGTGGCGGACGCCGGCAGCGGCCGGGAGGCGGCGGGAGCGCCGCCCGCCGCGTGGTCCGCGCCCACCGCGGCCGGCGGCCTGACCACCCCGGCCAGCTCCGCCAGCGCCGGCCGCACCTCCCGTGCGGCGTCCCGGCCCGCCCCCGCGACCTCCGTGCCGTCCGGCCCGTACAGCACCGCCCGCCCGCCCAGGCGCTGGGCCAGCTGCCGCAGGACGGCGGGGACCGGATCCGGGCGCGCGGCCGCCGCGGCCAGGCTCTGCTGGGCCTCGGTGACGCGCCGCAGCTCCGCCAGACGGGCCTGTGCCATCAGCTGCCACACCGCGCGGGCCACCCCGGAGAAGGTGGTCTGCGGAGGGACCTCCAGCAGCGGCAGGCCGTGGCCTTCGCAGGCGGTGACCAGCGCGGGCGGCACCGTGTCGTGCACCGGAGCCAGCCCGAAGCCGAGAGCCGCGCCGCCCGCCGCGACGATCCGGGACACGTAGTCGTCGAAGTACGTGCCGCTTCCGGCCGCCTCCGGGATGTGCACCCCGGCCGTCAGCAGCAGTTCGCCGCCGAGCAGGTACGGGTACGGGTCGGCCATCTCCGAGGTGTGCGCCCAGTGCACGACGGTGTCCGGATCGGTGGGGCCCGCGATCTGCCGCAGGCCCAGGTCCTCCCGGGCCAGCAGGGCCGTCAGCGGGACCGGTGGGGTCGGTGGGACGGCTGGGGTGATCGTCTCCGGCATGATGTGCGTTTCCTCCATCCCACCCCGTTCATATGGATGAAACGTACTCTTCGCAGTCGCTTTCCGGCCACCTAGGGTCAACACGGAACGGCAGCCGCGGGTACGGGCGGATGTCCCCGCGATCCGCTGCCGTCACCCCCGCTCCGGAGGAATCCCTCGACCCGAGGACCCCCTCCCGAGGAACCCCCACGTCTCTGCACGACACGCCACCGACAGTGCGCGAAGGAGGGCCCCACATGGCCGTCGACTACACAGTGATCGTCGTCTATCTCGCCGGCATGCTGGCCATGGGCTGGTGGGGCATGCGCCGCGCCAGGTCGAAGAGCGAGTTCCTGGTCGCCGGCCGGCGCCTCGGCCCCGTGATGTACTCGGGCACCATGGCCGCGATCGTCCTCGGCGGCGCGTCCACCATCGGCGGCGTGGGCCTCGGCTACCAGTACGGCCTCTCCGGCGCCTGGATGGTCTTCACCATCGGCCTCGGCCTGCTGGCCCTGTCGGTGTTCTTCTCCGCCCGCATCGCCCGCCTGAAGGTCTACACCGTCTCCGAGATGCTGGACCTGCGCTACGGCGGCCGGGCCGGGGTGATCTCCGGTGTGGTCATGTGGGCGTACACCCTCATGCTCGCGGTGACGTCCACCATCGCCTACGCCACGATCTTCGACGTCCTGTTCGACATGAACCGGACCGTCGCGATCATCCTCGGCGGCTCGATCGTCGTCGCCTACTCCACCCTCGGCGGCATGTGGTCCATCACGCTGACCGACATGGTCCAGTTCGTCGTCAAGACGATCGGCGTGCTGCTCCTGCTCCTGCCCATCGCCGTGGTCAAGGCGGGCGGCTTCTCGGAGATGAAGGCCAAGCTCCCCACCTCGTACTTCGACCCGCTGGGCATCGGCGGCGAGACGATCTTCACGTACGTCCTGATCTATACGTTCGGCATGCTGATCGGCCAGGACATCTGGCAGCGCGTGTTCACCGCCCGCGGGGACCGGACCGCCAAGTGGGGCGGCACGGTGGCCGGAACCTACTGCCTGGTCTACGCCCTCGCCGGCGCGGTGATCGGTACGGCCGCCAAGGTGATCTACCCCAAGCTGGGCAGCCCCGACGACGCCTTCGCCACCATCGTCAAGGACGAACTGCCCGTCGGCGTGCGCGGCCTGGTGCTGGCCGCCGCCCTCGCCGCCGTGATGTCCACCTCCTCCGGCGCCCTGATCGCCTGCGCCACGGTCGCCAACAACGACATCTGGTCCCGGCTGCGGGGCGCGGTGCGCCGCACCGACGACACCCACGACGAGGTCAAGGGCAACCGCGTCTTCATCCTGATCATGGGCATCGGCGTGATCGGCACCGCGATCGCCCTGAACAACGTGGTCGAGGCGCTGACCGTGGCCTACAACCTCCTCGTCGGCGGCCTGCTCGTGCCCATCCTCGGCGGCCTGCTGTGGAAGCGCGGCACCGTCCAGGGCGCGCTCGCCTCGGTGATCGTCGGCGGCCTCGCCGTGATCGGCCTGATGGCCGGCTACGGCATCCTCGCCAACGAGCCCGTCTACTACGGCCTGCTGGCCTCCCTCGTCGCCTACGTCGCCGTGTCCCTGGCGACGAAGCCCACCGACGCGGCCGTCCTCGCCACCTGGCGCGAGCGCCTGGCCGGGCGGAACCCCGAACTCGTGTCCGAACCGGTCCCGGCTCACCAGTAGAGTCGTATGAGAAGCAGTACATGCGCGACGAAGCGCAGGAAAGAAGGCATTTCATCATGAGCAGCAACGAGACGCCCCGCGGCCCCGTCGACTCCTCCCGCATCCCGCGGTACGCCGGTCCCGCGACCTTCGCCCGGCTGCCCCGCCTCGACGAGGTCGGCACCGCCGACGTCGCCGTCGTGGGCGTGCCGTTCGACTCCGGCGTCTCGTACCGGCCGGGCGCCCGCTTCGGCGGCAACGCCATCCGTGAGGCGTCCCGGCTGCTGCGTCCCTACAACCCCGCCCAGGACGCGTCCCCCTTCGCCCTCGCGCAGGTCGCGGACGGCGGCGACATCGCCGTGAACCCGTTCAACATCAACGAGGCCGTCGACACCATCGAGGCCGCGGCCGACGACCTGCTCGGCACCGGCGCCCGTCTGATGACCCTCGGCGGCGACCACACCATCGCGCTGCCGCTGCTCCGCTCGGTCGCGAAGAAGCACGGCCCCGTCGCCCTGCTCCACTTCGACGCCCACCTGGACACCTGGGACACCTACTTCGGCGCCGAGTACACGCACGGCACCCCGTTCCGCCGTGCGGTGGAGGAGGGCATCCTCGACACCTCCGCCCTCTCCCACGTCGGCACCCGCGGCCCGCTGTACGGCAAGCAGGACCTCACCGACGACGAGAAGATGGGCTTCGGCATCGTCACCTCGGCCGACGTCTACCGCCGGGGCGCCGACGAGGTGGCCGACCAGCTCCGCCAGCGCATCGGCGACCGCCCGCTGTACATCTCCATCGACATCGACTGCCTCGACCCGGCCCACGCGCCCGGCACCGGCACCCCGGAGGCGGGCGGCATGACCTCCCGCGAGCTGCTGGAGATCCTGCGCGGCCTGGCCTCGTGCAACCTGGTCTCCGCGGACGTCGTCGAGGTCGCGCCGGCGTACGACCACGCGGAGATCACCTCGGTCGCGGCCTCGCACACCGCGTACGAACTCACCACCATCATGAGCCGTCAGATCGCGGCGGCCCGGAAGGACGCGTAAGCGCAGTGACTCACGACCACGACCTGGTACTCCGCCCGACGGCGGCACAGATCTCGACCGCGCTGAACCCGCCCCCGGGGCGCAACGGCGGAGACCTGGTCGTGGAAACCCTGACCGGGCTCGGCGCGACCACCGTCTTCGGCCTGCCCGGCCAGCACGCCCTCGGCATGTTCGACGCCCTGCGCCGCTCCTCCCTGCGCTACATCGGCCTGCGGGTGGAGAACAACGCGGGCTTCGCCGCGGACGCGTACGGCCGGATCACCGGTGAGGCGGCCCCGCTGCTGCTCTCGACCGGCCCGGGCGCGCTGACCTCCCTGGCGGCACTCCAGGAGGCCGCCGCCGCCTCCGCTCCCGTCCTGGCGATCAGCAGCCAGATCCCGACGGCCGGTCTCGGCGGCGGCCGCCACGGCTACCTCCACGAACTCCCGGACCAAGCGGCCTCGTTCCGCGGCGTGGTCAAGTCCGTCCACACGGTGCGCAGCCAGTCCCAGATCCCGTCCGCGATCGCGGCGGCCTGGAAGTCGGCGCTGACGGCTCCGCACGGACCGGTGTGGGTGGAGATCCCGCAGGACGTCCTCCTCGCCGAGACCGGCCTGCCGGTGGTGACGGCGATGGACGCGACGCCGGACGACCTGGCGCCGCGCCCCGAACTGACGGCGGTGGCGGCGGACCTGCTGTCCCGCGCGGCCCGTCCGGCGATCATCGCGGGCGGTGGCGTCGTACGCGCGGACGCCTCAGGAAAGCTGCTGCAGCTGGCCGAGAGGCTCGACGCCCCCGTGGTGACCACCTTCGGCGGCAAGGGCGCGTTCCCCTGGCAGCACCCGCTGTCGATGCAGTCCTGGCTGGAGGACCGGTACACCACGGACCTCCTGGAGGACGCGGACGTGCTGCTGGTGGTCGGCTCGGGCCTGGGTGAACTCTCCTCGAACTACCACACGTTCAAGCCGCGTGGCCGGGTGATCCAGATCGAGGCCGACCTCGGCAAGCTGGAGTCCAACCACCCCGCCCTCGGCATCCACGCGGACGCCCGCCTCGCGCTCCAGGCGCTGCTGGAGACGGTGTCGCCGCGCGAGGACGACAAGGCGGCCGGCCGGGTACGGGACCTGCTCGCCCGGGTCGCGGAGCGCATCGCCGCCCAGGAACTCACCCTGGAACAGGACGTGCTGGCCTCGGTCCGCCGCGCCCTGCCGGCCGGCTCCCCGTCCTTCTGGGACATGACGATCCTGGCGTACTGGGCGTGGTCGGCCTTCGACGCGCGCGGTGCCAACACCATGCACTCGGCGCAGGGTGCGGGCGGCCTCGGCTACGGCTTCCCGGCGGCGCTGGGCGCTGCCGCGGCGGACCCGTCCCGCCCGGTCCTCGCGGTGTCCGGCGACGGCGGGGCCCTGTACTCGATCGCCGAGCTGGCGACGGCGAAGCAGTACGACCTGCCGGTCACCTGGCTGATCGTCGACGACGGCGGCTACGGCATCCTCCGCGAGTACATGACGGACGCCTTCGGCCAGCCGACGGCGACGGAACTCACCCGCCCGGACTACGTGGCCCTGGCGGAGTCCTTCGGCGTCCCGGGAACCCGCACGACCCCGGAAACCCTGGAGACGGACCTGACGAAGGCCCTGGCCACCCCGGGACCGTCGGTGGTCGTACTCCCGGCGGTGCTGCGGATGTTCGCGCCTACGCATCTGGGTTAGGCGGAGGCAGGCTGAACACATGCCGGCCCCGTCGGCGCGCGAAGTCACGCGAACCGACGGGGCCGAGGGCTGCTGCGAGTCACTCAGCCGTTTAGGTAGGCAGTCAACTTCGAGATAAAGGCGGTTGTGGCGACAGCCCGAATGCGGGTTGCGGGTGAAGTCACCTCGAGGGTGACGCCGTTGTCGGCGCTAAGAAGAATGTCGGCCGTGACGGTTGTCCCGAAGCCTGTCAGCGTGACCTCTTCAAGGCCGCTGAACGAAATCTCGACCTGCACGGTGTTGAACCCCTGTGCCGCATCGGCGGCGGCGATGCGTTCCGTCTGGGACAGGGGGCGCAGCCCGTGGTGGTCCCAGGTGAGGGTCACCGGGTGGGGAAGGCCCGGGGAAGTGGTGGTCTGTTCGCAGAGAGTCGTGCCGTCCCAGGTGAAGTCCACCCTCTCCAGCACCGATTCGCCGTCCGGAGAGAGACGGAGTTTGGCCGTGCGGCGCCCCAGAGGGTCGTAGGTGTAGCGCCACCGGGTGCCGTCGGGGGTGGTCACCGACATCAGACGGTCCTCGGCACCCCATTCGTAACGCCAGGTGTCGGGCTTCCTCGACAGGCGGGTCTTCTGGCGCAGGGTGATGCGGCCCAGCGCGTCGTGTTCGTAGCGGACATCGCCGGCTCGGGTGATGCGAGTGCCCGTGTAGGTACGGAGGCCCGTCGCCTCGACGCCGGGGTGGCTGGTCGGCCAGTCCGCTTCCGTCTGGTTGCCGGCCTGGGTACGCCGAGCGCGTCAACGAAGACCGGCTCCCGTGACGTGTCAGGTTTCAAGTCCCGTTCAGTCGGCCGGGAGCGGGTTGGCATGCCGGATAGAGGGGCGCTGTGGGGCCGCCCGGGCGGAGGTGGCCGGCAGCAGCAGGGCGGAGACGGCGAGAGCGGCGGTCGGTGACCAAGGGCGTGGCTTCATAGCGGCCTTCGGGTAGGGGAGTTGTGGGGTTCCGGCGGACGTGCCGGGTTCTCACCGTCGTCCTGGGCGGGGGCCGGAACATGCCCGGAAGGAGATCGTCTTCACCGGTGTGAGCGACGAAGTGTGATGAGCGGGACTGGCTCCCCGGCAGGTCGGCCGGGTCGAAGACCTTGCCGCCGCCCAGCGCTCCGGTGCTGCTGGGCCGATGCCGGCCCCCCCGGACCCCGGGCCGGTGCGGAAGGGAACCGTCCTGCGCGTCGCGGCCGTCCTCCCCGGTGATCTTGACTTTCCGGCCCTGACCAGGCCGGTACCGATCGGGGGAGAGCACGACGTGTTCGAGGCAGTGTTCCATGACGAACTCGGGTTCCTGAGCGGGCTCGTCGTCGTCGCGGTGGTGGTGGGGTGTGCGGCCTGGGGCGTGGCCCGGAGACGACAGGCCGCGCACGCCTTCTGGTGGTTGCCGCTGGGCTTCGCCCTCACCGGCGTCCTCGGCGTCACGCTCGCCCTGCGGGCCGGTGAGCACGGCAGCGCCGTCTGCGTGATCAACCACGAGCTCACCGAGCCGCTGTACACCACCCAGGGACAGTGGAACCTGGCCATGTTCGTGCCGGTCGGCCTCTTCGGGGTGCTCGCGCTGCGGCGCCCCGCCGCCGTGCTCGCCGGGGTCCTCGTCCTGCCCGGTCTCATCGAACTCGCCCAGGCACTGGCGCCGTTCGCCGCCGGCGTCTGCGACAGCGCCGACGCCGAGATCAACACCGTCGGCGGTCTGCTCGGTCTCGGCGCGGGGCTCCTGGCGGTGCGCGGACGGGTCGCCTGGCGGGCCTGGGCCAAGCCCGCCCTGGTGTTCGGCGGGGTGCTCGGCGTGCTCGGCGCCGTCGTGCTCCAGAGCGCCGTCCGCCTCGACCACGTCGACGGCACCGGCGTCCGGGACGCGCACGGCGACGAGCGTCAGGCCGCCGAGCGTGCGGTACGGCAGGCCTTCGGGGGCCGGTACCGGGTCGGGGCCGTACAGATCCACCCGGGACTCGACGGCTACAACGGGTTCATGTCCGTCCAGTTCGCCGGAGGCTTCCCGGCGGAGCTGATGTGGCCCGGCGGACGCCGCCTCACCGTCGAATTCGAGAGCACCACCGGCCAGGGCTTCGCCGTCCCCGGCGCCACCCGGCCGCACGGCGCCCCGGACGCGTACCGCATCGCCCGCTCCTACATGCGCGCCCACTACCCGTGGGCCGAGTCCGCCTCCTGGCACGCGACACGGCCGGTCGGCAAGGACCAGGGCGGGCGCGGGTGGGTCACCTCCTGGCGGTTCAAGGAGCGCGGGGTGACCATGCCCCGCAGCCTCGACGTGCGGATCGACCGGGCCGGGCGCCTGCACGGGCTGCTGGTCGACCTCGGCCCCCGGCACCTGGACCTGCCGGCCGGGCTGCTGTCGGCACGGCAGGCCGAGAAGACCGTCGGGCAGCGGCAGCGCAAGGACGGCGCCGGCACCCGGAAGCTGCGCATCCATGCCCTCGAACTGACGACGGAGCGCACCAAGGGCAACCGGGGCCCCTGGCGCGCCGTGTGGTCCGTACAGGTCACCGACACGGAGTGCGAGCCGGTCACGGACACCGGTGAGGAGGACATGTGGGGCGCGGGCTCCTGCGAACCGTCCGTCACCCTCGTGGACGCGGCGACCGGCCGCGTCGTCCTGTGACGGCCGGTCGGTCGCCGGTCACTCCAGCAGGCCGGGGAACCGCTCCCTGAAGTCCGCCAGTTGGGCGGCGTAGCCCGCGGCGAACTCTTTCTGCCGCGGCGGGTCGAGGGTGGCGTCGGGTATCGGGCCGTGCTTCAGGAAGCCGGTGAGGGAGTCGAACAGGCTCGCCGCCGGGCCCCAGTACGGTTCACCGCGTCCCCGGGCGAGCCGCATGCAGTCGTACGGGTTCGGGCGCACCTCCCTGATCCGCTCGGCCGGGCCCGTCTTTCCTGTGATGTCCTTCACAGCGGGCGGCGGCTCGCCGCCCGCCTTCGCGAGGTACCGCAGGAGTGTCACCGCCGCGAACAGCCGCCCGGCCAGCCGGACGCGGCTCTCGTCCTGTCCCGTCATGGGCGAAGCATTGCCGCGGCCCCACGCCCTCACCCCTCGAACTCCCGCACGGCGAAAGCGTGTACAACTTTCGCGTGCCCTCGCGAGTCCAGTCAGGCAGCGCACGGGTGCGCTCGACGGCGTTCAGGGGGACGCCCGTAGACGTTTTAGGGGAACTTTCCATGACTTACCGGATATCCGGTCGGGCGCTCGCGGCCGCCGTCGGCGCCGCGCTGCTCGTTCCGGCGGTCACCGCCGCCACGCCGGCCGCCGCGGTCACGCCCGCGGTGAGCTGCACGTCCGCGAAGGCGGACCTCGCGGCCAAGCTGAAGAAGGACATCACGGCCGCCCTGGCGGGCCGCAAGGGAACGGTCGCCGTCGGCCTGTACGACCGCAGCACGAAGACCACGTGCACCCTGCGGGCCACCAGCGCCTACGACTCGGCCAGCACCGTCAAGGTCACCGTGCTCGCCACGCTGCTGTGGGACGCGAAGAAGCACAACCGGTACCTGACGGACACCGAGACCACGCTCGCCAAGGCGATGATCACCAAGTCCGACAACGAGGCGACCAGCAAGCTGTGGAAGCAGCTGGGCACGACGAAGATCAAGGGCTTCCTGACCGCCGCCGGCATGACGAAGACCACGCCCGGCGCGAACGGCTACTGGGGCCTGACCCAGGAGAACGTCACCGACGAGCAGAAGCTGCTCAAGCTCGTCACCGCCAAGAACAGCGTGCTGAGCGACAACTCCCGCGCGTACATCCTGAAGCTGATGGGCCAGGTCGTCTCCTCGCAGCGCTGGGGCACCCCCGCCGGGGCGCCGTCCTCCGTCGCCGTGCACGTCAAGAACGGCTGGCTGGAGCGCTCCACGCACGGCTGGCGCGTGCACAGCCTGGGCACCTTCAACGGTGCCGGGCACGACTACATGATCTCGGTGCTGACGCAGGACAACAGCACCATGAGCTACGGCGTCACCACCATCCAGAACGTGGCCAAGGCCATCCACAAGGACCTGGTGCCGACCACCTCCGGCGTCACGCGCTACACCCCGACCAGCCGCCCCAGCGAGGCGTTCGTCGCCACCCCGCCCCAGGGCTGACTCCGGGCGCCCCGGCCGCGACCCGGCGGCGACGGCCTCTCGGCCCGCCGCCGGGCCCGCGGACACCGGCTCGACCGCCCACCCGTCACGGAACGTGACGGCGCCGGCCGCCCGGACCGCGCGATTGTTACGGCGGGATGAAATCACCCGCTCACGGCGTTGGTGCCTTCCGGTAGAGCAGGTCGACAGGAAGGCACCGGCGTGGCAGCGCAACGGGGATGGGCACGACGGCTGGCGGCCTACGCATGGCGGTACCCCAAGGACGTCGTCCTCGCCCTGGGCTCGTCCCTCGTCGGCATGGCCGTCCTCGCGGTCGTCCCGCTGATCACCAAGGTGATCATCGACGACGTGATCGGCGACCACAGCCGCGCCATGGGCCCCTGGGCCGGCGCCCTGATAGGCGCGGCCGTCCTGGTCTACGTCACCACGTACGTCCGGCGCTTCTACGGCGGCCGGCTCGCCCTCGACGTGCAGTACGACCTGCGCACCGAGATGTACGACACGATCACCCGCCTCGACGGCCGCCGCCAGGACGAGCTGTCCACCGGGCAGGTGGTCGGCCGGGCCACCAGTGATCTCCAGCTGATCCAGGGCCTGCTCTTCATGCTCCCGATGACCATCGGGAACATCCTGCTCTTCCTGGTCTCCCTGGTCATCATGGCGTGGCTGTCGCTGCCGCTGACCCTGGTCGCGCTGGCCGTGGCGCCGGCGCTCGGCTGGATCGCCAAGCGGAGCCGGTCCAAGCTGCACCCCGCCACCTGGTACGCCCAGGCGCAGGCCGCCGCCGTCGCGGGCGTGGTCGACGGCGCCGTCAGCGGCGTCCGCGTGGTGAAGGGCTTCGGGCAGGAGGACCAGGAGACCGGCAAGCTCCGCGAGGTCGGCCGCCGCCTCTTCGCGGGACGCCTGCGCACCATCCGCCTGAACAGCAGGTTCACCCCCGCGCTCCAGGCCGTGCCCGCGCTCGGCCAGGTCGCCATGCTGGCCGTCGGCGGCTGGCTCGCCGTACAGGGCCACATCACCCTCGGCACCTTCGTCGCCTTCTCCACCTACCTGGCCCAGCTCGTCGGCCCGGTCCGGATGCTCGCCGTGGTCCTCACGGTCGGCCAGCAGGCCCGCGCCGGCACCGAGCGGGTGCTGGAGCTCATCGACACCGAGCCGACGCTGACGGAGGGCACGAAGGAGCTGCCCGCCGACGCGCCCGCGACCGTCGAGTTCGACGACGTGTCCTTCGGGTACGCCGGCGGCCCGAAGGTCCTCGACGGGCTCAGCCTGGAGATCCGGCCCGGCGAGACCCTGGCCGTCGTCGGCTCCTCCGGCTCGGGCAAGTCCACGCTCTCCCTGCTCCTGCCGCGCTTCTACGACGTCACCCACGGCGCCGTCCTGATCGGCGGCCACGACGTGCGCGAGCTGACCCTGGACTCGCTGCGGGCCGCGATCGGACTGGTCCCGGAGGACTCCTTCCTCTTCTCCGACACCGTCGGCGCCAACATCGCCTACGGCCGCCCGGACGCGAGCCAGGAGGAGATCGAGGCCGCCGCCCGCGCCGCCCAGGCGCACCGGTTCGTCGCCGAGCTGCCCGAGGGCTACGACACCAAGGTCGGCGAGCACGGCCTCACCCTCTCCGGCGGCCAGCGCCAGCGCGTCGCGCTCGCCCGCGCCCTGCTCACCGACCCCCGCCTGCTGGTCCTCGACGACGCCACCTCGGCCGTGGACGCCCGGGTGGAGCACGAGATCCACGAGGCGCTCCAGCAGGTGATGCGGGGCCGGACCACCCTGCTCATCGCCCACCGGCGCTCCACCCTCAACCTCGCCGACCGCATCGCCGTCCTGGACGGCGGCCGGCTCGCCGACATCGGCACCCACGACGAGCTCCAGGAGCGCTCGGCCCTCTACCGCCGGCTGCTGACCGACCCGGACGAGCTGGGCGGGGTCTCCCCGGGCCACGAGCGCCCCGCGGAGCCGCAGGAGGACACCTCCGTACGCGACGAGCTGGACGCCGAGTTCGACGCCGAGCGGGGCGTCACCCCGCGGCTGTGGACCGGCGACCGCGAGCCCAAGGACCGGGCGTTCGGCGGCACCCCGGCCACGCCCGAGCTGCTCGCCCAGGTCGAGGCGCTGCCCCCGGCCACCGACGTCCCGGACGTCGACGAGGAGCGCGCGGTCCGCCCGGAGGACTCCTACGGCCTGCGCCGCCTGCTGCGCGGCTTCCGCACCCCCCTGCTGGTCAGCCTGCTGCTGGTCGCCGTGGACGCGGGCGCGGGACTGCTGCTGCCGGTGCTGATCCGGCACGGCATCGACCAGGGCGTGACCCGGATGGCCGTCGGAGCCGTCTGGGCGGCCGCGCTGCTCGGCCTGCTGACCGTCGTCGTCCAGTGGGCCGCGCAGATCGGCGAGACCCGGATCACCGGGCGGACCGGCGAGCGCGTCCTGTACACGCTGCGGCTGAAGATCTTCGCCCAGCTCCAGCGGCTCGGCCTCGACTACTACGAGCGCGAGCTGACCGGCCGGATCATGACCCGGATGACGACGGACGTCGACGCGCTGTCGACGTTCCTCCAGACCGGTCTGGTCACGGCGTTCGTCTCGGTGGTCACCTTCTTCGGCATCATGGTCGCGCTGCTGGTGATCGACCTGCGGCTGGCCCTCGTCGTCTTCGCCACCCTGCCCCCGCTGATCGTCGCCACCTTCTTCTTCCGGCGGGCCAGCGTGAAGGCGTACGAACTCGCCCGCGAGCGCGTGTCGCTGGTCAACGCCGACCTCCAGGAGTCGGTGTCCGGACTGCTGGTCGTGCAGGCCTTCCGGCGCGAGCGGGACGGCGCGCGGCGGTTCGCCGAGCGCAGCGACAGCTACCGCGGCGCGCGCGTCCGCGGCCAGCGGCTGATCTCGGTCTACTTCCCGTTCGTCCAGTTGCTGAGCTCCATCGCCGCGGCGGCCGTGCTGATCGCCGGCGCGGGACGGGTCGACGCGGCCACCCTCACCACCGGCGCGCTCGTCGCGTACCTGCTCTACATCGACCTGTTCTTCGCCCCCGTCCAGCAGCTCTCCCAGGTGTTCGACGGCTACCAGCAGGCCACCGTGTCGCTGGGCCGCATCCAGGAGCTGCTGCGCGAGCCGACCTCCACCGAGGCGGCCGCCGACCCGCTCGGCGTACGGTCCCTGCGCGGGGACATCGCCTTCGAGGACGTGCACTTCGCGTACGGGGACGGCGAGGAGGCCCTGACCGGCGTCGACCTGACGATCCCGGCCGGGCAGACCGTCGCGTTCGTGGGGGAGACGGGCGCCGGGAAGTCGACGCTGGTGAAGCTGGTGGCCCGGTTCTACGACCCCACCGCCGGCCGGGTGACCGCCGACGGCACCGACCTGCGCGCCCTGGACCTCACCTCGTACCGGCACCGCCTCGGGGTCGTGCCGCAGGAGGCGTACCTCTTCCCCGGCACCGTCCGCGACGCCATCGCCTACGGCCGTCCCGACGCCACCGACGCCGAGGTGGAGGCGGCGGCCCGCGCGGTGGGCGCCCACGAGATGATCGCCACGCTGGAGGGCGGCTATCTGCACGAGGTCGCCGAGCGCGGCCGGAACCTGTCGGCCGGCCAGCGTCAGCTGATCGCGCTCGCCCGCGCCGAACTGGTCGACCCCGACGTCCTGCTCCTCGACGAGGCCACGGCCGCCCTGGACCTGGCCACGGAGGCGCAGGTCAACCTGGCCACCGACCGCCTGGCGGGCCGTCGTACGACGCTGGTGGTGGCCCACCGGCTGACCACGGCCGCCCGCGCGGACCGGGTGGTGGTGATGGACCACGGCCGGGTCGTCGAGGACGGCACGCACGAGGAGCTGCTGGCCCGTGGCGGCCGGTACGCCGGACTGTGGCGGACCTTCGTCGGCCAGTCCGAGCCGGAGGAGCCGGTCGGCGCGTCCCGCTGACGGTCGTGCAACCATCCGACACATGTCCTGCGTCCGTACATCAGTACGGTGACCGGGGAACGCGGGACAGGTGTTCGGGGAGGTCGACATGGACATGGGTGCGATACGCCGGAGACTGGCGCTCGGGGCGGCCGTGCTTGCCGCGTCCGGACTGCTCGGGCTCACGGCGACGGGCACCGCGCAGGCCGCCACGGCCGGCGGCTGCGCGGGCCGCGAGGTGCGCACCCTGCCGTTCCGCACCGGTGTCACCCACGTCTACAAGCGCGGCGGCTACGTCTGCGCCGTCACGGTCGCCCGGCACCCCGGGGCCACCCGCACCATGTCGGTCAGCGTGCAGGCCCGCGGCAACCGGCCCGTCGTGGACCGGGGCCGCTACAAGCACCACGCGGGCCCGGTCACCGTGCACGCCGGGCACCGCTGCGTGTGGATCAAGGGCGTGGTGGACCACTACGCGGTCAGCTCCGGCTGGATCCTGTGCTGACCCACTTGACCAGATCCTGAAGAACACTCAATCCCCCCTGGTGTGACGGCAGTTGCTGGGATAGCTTCCGGCGCACATCTGTCTCACAGGGGAGAGTGCGCATGCGCAAGGTGCTCAGATGGCTGCTGGCGCTCACCGTGTTCATAGGCACGCTGAGCACGGCGGGCGCGGCCACCGCCGCCCAGTCCGAGCCCTCCGACATCAAGGACCGGCTGCTGTCCATACCGGGCATGAGCCTGATCCAGGAGAAGCCGTACCCCGGCTACCGCTACTTCGTCCTGAACTACACCCAGCCGATCGACCACCGCCACCCGGAGCGGGGGACCTTCCAGCAGCGCATCACCGTGCTGCACAAGGACACCAGCCGCCCGACGGTCTTCTACACCGGCGGCTACAACGTCTCCACGACGCCCTCGCGCCGCGAGCCCACCCAGATCGTGGACGGCAACCAGGTCTCCCTGGAATACCGGTTCTTCACCCCGTCCCGCCCCGCACCGGCCGACTGGTCCAAGCTCGACATCTGGCAGGCCGCGAGCGACCAGCACCGCGTCTTCACGGCCCTCAAGTCGGTCTACCCCGCCAACTGGCTGGCCACGGGCGGCTCCAAGGGCGGCATGACGGCCACGTACTACGAGCGCTTCTACCCCCGCGACATGGACGGTGTGGTGGCCTACGTGGCCCCCAACGACGTCGTGAACAAGGAGGACTCGGCCTACGACCGCTTCTTCACCCGGGTCGGCACCAAGGAGTGCCGGGACCGGCTGAACGCCGTGCAGCGGGAGGCGCTGGTGCGCCGCGAGCCGCTGGAGAAGAAGTACGCGCAGTACGCCGCCGACAACGGCTACACGTTCGGCACCATCGGCAGCCTGGACAAGGCGTACGAGGCGGTCGTCCTCGACTACGTGTGGGGCTTCTGGCAGTACAGCCTGCTGGCGGACTGCGACACCGTCCCGGCGCACGCGGCCACCGCGACCGACGACGAGATCTGGAACTCGGTCGACACCATCTCCGGTTTCTCCGCCTACACCGACCAGGGCCTGGAGCAGTACACGCCGTACTACTACCAGGCGGGCACCCAGCTGGGCGCGCCGACGATCCACTTCCCGTACATCGAGCGGAAGCTGATCCGCTACGGCTACCAGCCGCCGCGCAACTTCGTGCCCCGGTCCATCCCGATGCGCTTCCAGCCGCGGGCGATGCGGGACGTGGACACCTGGGTCCGCCACCACGCCTCGCACATGCTCTTCGTCTACGGCCAGAACGACCCCTGGGGTTCGGAGCGGTTCCGGCTGGGCGACGGGGCGCGTGACTCGTACGTCTTCACCGCGCCCGGCATGAACCACGGCGCGAACGTGGCGGGTCTGGTCCCCGACCAGAAGTCCCTGGCCACCGCGCGGATCCTGCGGTGGGCGGGCGTGGCCTCCCCGGCGGTCCTGGCGAACCCGTCGGCGGCCAGGCCGCTGGCCCGCCACGACGCGAAGCTCGACGTCCGGGACGTGGAGCGCGAACCGGCGCTGCGGCCCTGACACCTGACGGGCGGCCACGACGGCCCGGCACGGCGCCACCGGCCACCGCCGTCGTGGCCGCCCGTCGCGTTCACGGTCCCGGGCGCCCCGCCGGGGGCGGGGCGCCCGACGCGTGACGGGCGGCTAGTACGACAGCCCGTGCCCGATGGGGTACAGCACCCGCGCCGGATCGTCCGCCCGCTGCACCGGCACCGGCAGCCTGCCGCGCGGGGACACGCGTCCGGCGATCACCCGTGCGGCGGCCCGCACCTCCACGTCGGTCCAGCAGTAGGCCGCCAGGCAGGCCTTCACCGAGGGCAGTTGGGCCACGTCGTAGGGGTTGCGGACGGCCACCGCGACCACCGGCCTGCCCGTGGCCAGCAACCGGTCCACCAGGGTCCGCTGCGCACTGCCCGCCGTCACGTTGTAGGTGGCCACGACGACCGCGTCCGCGTCCTGTGCCGCGGCGACCGCCTTGGTGATGGTCGCGGCCGAGGGGGTGGTGCCGGTGGACAGGGCCGTGGCGGTGAAGCCCAGCTCGGTGAGGGCGGCGGCGAGCACGCCGGTGGGCGGCCCGGTGGTGCCCGACGGGGAGGCCGGATCGGCGCCGACGACCAGGACGCGGGGCTCGGTGCGGCGGCTGAGCGGGAGCAGACCGCCCTCGTTGACCAGCAGGGTCGTGGTCCGTTCGGCGATCCGGTCGGCGGCGGCCAGATGGGACGGGATGCCCACCGCGCGGTCCACCCCCGCGCGGTCGGCGTAGGGGTCGGTGAAGAGTCCCAGCCGCGCCTTGAGGCGCAGGATGCGCAGGATCGATTCGTCGAGGCGGGCCTCGGTCAGCTCGCCGTCCTGGACCGCCTTGAGCACCGCGTGCCAGGCCACGTCGATGGACGGCGGGTTGAGCAGCTGGTCCACGCCGGCCTTGAGCGCCAGCACCGGCACCCGGTCGTCGCCGTACTTGCTGCGGACGCCCTCCATGCCGAGGGAGTCGGTGATCACGACCCCGTCGTAGCCGAGTTCGCCACGCAGGATGCCGGTGAGGATCGGGTGGGACAGGGTGGCCGGGTCGCCGGAGTCGTCCAGGGCCGGGAACTGGATGTGCGCGGTCATGACGGAGTCGATGCCCGCACGGACGGCCGCCCGGAACGGCACCGCGTCCAGCTTCTCCCACAGCTCCCGGCTGTGCGTGATGACCGGGAAGCCGTAGTGGCTGTCGACGGCGGTGTCCCCGTGGCCGGGGAAGTGCTTGGCGGTCGCCGCGACCCGCGCCGCCTGATAGCCCTTCACCTCGGCGGCCACCATCCCGGCCACCGCCTCCGGGTCGGCGCCGAAGGACCGTACGCCGATGACCGGGTTGGCCGGGTTGACGTTCACGTCGGCGTCGGGGGAGTAGTCCTGGTTGATGCCCATGGCGCGCAGCTCGGTGCCGGAGATCCGGCCGAGGGTGCGGGCGTCGGAGCGGGAGCCGCCCGCGCCGATCGCCATGGCGCCCGGGAAGAGGGTCGCGGGTTTGCCGACCCGGCATACGGCGCCGTGCTCCTGGTCGGTGGCGACGAGCAGGGGCAGCCCGCGCGGCTGGTCCAGGGACGCCCGCTGGATGCCGTTGGACAGGTCCGTGATCTGGTGCGGGTCCCGGGTGTTGTGCGCCCAGGTGAAGTAGATGATCCCGCCGACGCGGTACTTCGCGATCAGCTCGGCGGCGGTGCGGACGCCGATCTCGCTGAGGTTGGCGTCGATGTCCACCTGGTCGGGGGCGGTGGCGGAGTGGCCGTAGACCCGCATGACGAAGAGCTGGCCGACCTTCTCCTCCAGTGTCATCCGGGAGATGAGGGCACGCAGGCGGTGTTCGTCAGGGGTGGCGGCGCGGGCGGTCGTCGGTACGGTCAGCGCGGCGGTGAGACCCGCGGTCGCGGCGAGGACGGCGCGTCTGGACGGCCGTGCGGTGCTTCCCGTGCTGGTGTCGGGCACGTGCGCTCCTTCCGGAGGAGAACCGCTGAAGGAAACTTCCGAGGAATCAGCAATATCCGGGAAGTTTCTTTCCGTCAAGACAATGCACAGTACCGGCGGACGGGGCCGCCACCGGCGCATGGGAGGGGGGCGCGCCGGTGACGGCGGACCGCCGGCCGTGCCGCGGCGGAAGGGTGAGCCGGCTCGCGTCCAGCCGCGAGGGGCCGGCACCACGGCACGGAGACTCGTCCGGCAGCCTGCCCGTTGGACGGCGCGCCCCGCGGCCGGGTTCCCGACCGGGGAGGAGCAGCCCGACGCCGGGCCGCCGAAGTGACCGCCCGTGCGCGGGTGTTCGGATCTCACGCCTTCGCCGGGCCGGGCGTGGGGACTCTCCCCGCCCGCAACTCCGGTGCCGTCGCGGCGACTGACGCCACCGCCGGCACGCACAGCAGGCCGCCGGTGATCAGGGCGGTGGCGCCCGGGGTCCAGCGGGCGAGCAGGCGCCGGAAGACGGGTGAGGTGCGCAGCGGCCGTACGTCGATGAGCGAGCGGGCGAGGCTCATGAGCGGAGAAGGGCGCCGCGCCCCGGCTTCGGAGCGGGGGCGCGGCCCTTCCCCGGCGGGCGCTACGCCGCCTCGCCCAGCAGCCGTACGAGGTGGTCGCGGCCCGGGCCCAGCAGCTCCGGGAGCGGGGCGGCCGTCTCGTACCACCGCTTCTCGTACTCCCAGCACAGCCAGCCGTCCCAGCCGTGCCGGCACAGGACGTCGACGCACTCGGTGAGCGGCAGCACGCCCGCGCCGAGCGGCAGCGGGGCGGTGTCCTCGGCCGAGGCGATGTCCTTCACCTGCACGTATCCCAGATGCGGGCTGAGGGAGGCGTAGGTCTGCGCAGGCTGTTCGCCGCCCAGCCAGGGGTGCATCACGTCCCACAGCGCGCCGACCTGCCGGTGGCCGACCGGTCCGAGGATGCGGATCGCGTCGGCGCCGGTGCGGTGCGAGTCGTGGGTCTCCAGCAGGATGCGGACGCCGAGCGCGGCGGCGTCCTCGGCGGCGGTGCCGAGCCGCCGGGCGGCGACGGCGTCGGACTCCTCCGGCGGCAGGGCAGGGTCGGCGCCGGGGAAGACACGGACGAACGGCGCGCCCAGGTCGTGGGCGAGTCCGAGGAGTCCGCGGATCTCCTCCAGCACCGGGGCGTCGTCGCCGGGCGCGGCCACGCGCGTGTACCCGGCGACGCCCAGTACCTCGACCCCGGCGTCCTTGAACAGGGCCGCGGTGCGGTCACGGTCGGCGGGGGAGAGACCGGGGTGCACCGGTTCCTCGGGGTGGGCGCGTAGTTCCACGCCGTGGTAGCCGTGGGCGGTCGCGAGGGCCAGCACCTCAGGAACGGGCAGGCCGGGGACACCGAGTGTGGAGAACGCCAGCTTCATGGGCACGGAAAGTACCCCTCAATCGCCGGGTCCATGCAATTCCAGGCGCCAGTCCTGGCCGAGGAGATCCTGGCCGAAGGAGTGGTGCGGTTTCTCGGCGAGGAGGGTGAAGCCGTGCCGCTGGTAGATGCGGCGGGCGCTGCCGAGCACGTCGTTGGTCCACAGCACCAGGTCCCGGTAGCCGGCCTCGCGGGCGAAGCCGATGACGGCCCGCACCAGCCGGTCGCCGATGCCGTGCCCGCGCGCCTCGGGCTCGACGAGCAGCAGCCGCAGCCGCGCGGTGCCCGGCACGTCGTCCCGTACGCACATCACGCATCCCGCCGGGCGGCCGTCCAGCTCGGCGATCCACACCCGCTCCCGGTGCGGGTCGTGGTCCTGCGCGAAGTCGGCGACGATCCGGGCGACGAGGCCCTCGTAGGCGGAGTTCCAGCCGTACTCGGCCGCGTACAGGGCGGCGTTGCGCTGCACGATCCAGCCGAGGTCACCGGGGCCGGGCTCGCGCAGCACGACCTCGCCGGGCCCGGGGGCGGGATCGTCCCCGAGGATGCCCCGAATGGTCCGCATGGCTTCGGCCAGCCGTGTCCGGTCCTGCGGGGCCACGGTGCCGAGCAGCGTCCCGACCGAGTCGCGGGCCCGCTCGTCCAGCAGCCCGGCGGCCTCCCGTCCCGGGTCGGTGAGTCGCACCCGGCGCCGACGGGGATCGCTGTCCGAGGGCCCGCGTTCGATCAGCCCGGCGTCCTCGAACCTGTTCAGGATCCGGCTCAGATAGCCGGCGTCCAGCCCGAGCCGCGTCCGCAGATCGGCCGCGTCCAGCTGCGCGGCGTGCGCGAGCTCGTACAGCACCCGGGCCTCGGTGAGGGTGTACGGCGCGTACAGGTGACGGCCGTAGTCGAGAGCGCCGATGACGCCCGTGTAGAACCGGTTGAACGCCCGCACGTCCTGGACGGACATACTCACCCCCCGGATACTTGACCCAGTCAGAGATCCCACCGTAGCCCTCCACCCGACCCACGTCCACGGCGTACTGTCCGGACGCCGCGCACCTCCAACCACCCCGCATGCTCCGGTAGGGGCGAGGGGCGAGGGGCGAGGGGCGAGGGGCGAGGGGCGAGGGGCGAGGGGCGAGGGGCGAGGGGCGAGGGGCGAGGGGCGAGGGGCGAGGGGCGAGGGGCGAGGGGCGAGGGGCGAGGGGCGAGGGGCGAGGGGCGAGGGGCGAGGGGCGAGGGGCGAGGGGCGACGGGCGACGGGCGACGTGCGCGGGCCAGGGGCGCGGGGCGAGGGGCGACGGGCGACGTGCGCGGGCCAGGGGCGCGGGGAACTGCGCGACCAGCCACGACGGACCCGCACGCAGCACACCGCCCGCACCGGACTGCCCGCACCACCCGGCCAACGCCGACCCGACCCACCTCAGGGGCGCGGGGAACTGCGCGACCAGCCACGACGGACCCGCACCCGGCAATCGGCCCGCAACTACCCCCGCGGCACTCCGGAGGAGCCCCGCACCATCAGCTCCCCCCGTACCGACGCGACGCCCCCCAGCGGAGGCTCCTCGCGGCCCATGGCTATGCGGCCGGCCCGTGCCCCCGCCTCGGCCAGCGGCAGGCGGACCGTCGTGAGGGAGGGCACCGCGTCGATGCTGAACGGCAGGTCGTCGAAGCCGGCCACCGACACGTCCTCGGGGACGCGCAGGCCGGACTCGCGCAGCGCCGCGCACGCGCCCAGCGCGACGGAGTCGTTCGCGGCCACGACCGCCGTCAGGGCCGGATCACGGCGCAGCAGCTCCAGCGTGGCCTCGTGCCCGGACCGGCGGTCGTAGCGGCCGTGGACCGTCCAGCGCGGGTCCTCCTCGATGCCCGCCGCGGCCAGCGCCGCACGGTGCCCCTCCAGGCGGTGCCGGGTCGTCGTACGTTCCCCGGGACCGGCGATGTAGCCGAGGCGGCGGTGGCCGAGGCCGATGAGATGGTCCGTCAGCGCGCGAGCGCCCCCGCGGTTGTCGAAGGTGAGCGCCACGGCCCCGGTGTCCGGCGCCGGCGGCCGTCCGCACAGCACCACCCGCGTCCCCGCCTCCGTCAGCTTGCGCAGCTTCGCCCCGACCGCCGCCGCGTGCGGCGCGTCCTCGACGGCCCCGCCGGTCAGCACCACGGCCGCGGCCCGCTGCCGCTGGAGAAGGGTGAGGTAGGTCAGCTCGCGCTCCGGTGATCCGCCGGTGTTGCAGACCACCGCCAGCCGCTCACCGCCCGCCCGCCCGCCCGGCCCGCCGATCTCGGCCTGGATCGCGCTCGCCATGATCCCGAAGAAGGGGTCGGCGATGTCGTTCACGAGGATGCCGACCAGGTCGGAGGTGGCGGCGGCGAGCGCGCTGGCCGGACCGTTGAGGACGTAGTCCAGTTCGTCCACGGCGCGCAGCACCCGCTCGCGCGTGGAGGCGGCCACCGGGTAGTTGCCGTTGAGCACGCGCGAAACCGTCGCGGGGGAGACCTGCGCGCGGGCCGCCACGTCCGCCAGGGTCACCGTCATCTTTCGTCCTCCGGTCGCGCATCAAGTCGTACGCCCTCGTAGACAGCCAGGTCCCGGTCCTGGTTCCGAGGGACTGTCGAGCGAACACTAAGTCCATGCGCCCCGGTTGTTCGCCCCCTCGAACAACTCGAAGAGGACACGGTCTTGTACACACCCCGGTTCGAGGCTAGCTTCGGACCAGGTAGAAAGCGCTTGCTGCTCGCCTGTCGCACCACGACGCCGTTGCTGAACGGGGCGCCCGGCGCCCACGAAGGGGACTGACGTGACACGCAAGACGGTGCGTATCGCCATGAACGGCGTGACCGGGCGCATGGGCTACCGACAGCACCTCGTCCGCTCCATCCTCGCCCTGCGCGACCAGGGCGGCCTCGACCTCGGCGACGGCACCGTGCTCTGGCCCGAGCCGATCCTGATCGGCCGCCGCGAGCACGCCCTGCGGGAGATCGCCGCCCGGCACGGCCTCGCCCACGTCTCCACCGACCTCGACGCCGTCCTCGCCGACCCCACCGTCGACGTCTACTTCGACTCCCAGGTCACCTCCGCCCGCGAGGAGTCGATCAGGAAGGCGATCACGGCCGGCAAGCACGTCTACACCGAGAAGCCCACCGCCACCGGTCTCGACGGCGCCCTCGAACTCGCCCGCCTCGCCCGGCGGAAGGGCATCAGGCACGGCGTCGTCCAGGACAAGATCTTCCTGCCGGGCCTGCGCAAGCTGAAGCGGCTCGTCGACGGCGGCTTCTTCGGCCGTGTCCTCTCCGTCCGCGGCGAGTTCGGCTACTGGGTCTTCGAGGGCGACTGGCAGTCCGCCCAGCGCCCCTCCTGGAACTACCGCGCGGAGGACGGCGGCGGCATCGTCGTCGACATGTTCCCGCACTGGGAGTACGTGCTCCACGAGCTGTTCGGCCGGGTGATCTCCGTCCAGGCCCTGGCCACCACCCACATCCCGCACCGCTGGGACGAGCACGGCAGGCCCTACGACGCCACCGCCGACGACGCCGCCTACGGCATCTTCGAACTCGACGGCGGCGCCGTCGCCCAGATCAACTCCTCCTGGACGGTCCGCGTCCACCGCGACGAACTCGTCGAGTTCCAGGTCGACGGCACCGAGGGCTCGGCGGTGGCGGGCCTGCGCAACTGCCGCGCGCAGCACCGCAGCGCCACCCCCAGACCCGTCTGGAACCCGGACGTGCCCGCCACCGAGGTCTTCCGCGACCAGTGGCAGGAGGTGCCCGGCAACGCCGGGTTCGACAACGGCTTCAAGGCCCAGTGGGAGCTGTTCCTCCGGCACGTCCACGCCGGCACCCCCTACCACTGGGACCTGCTCGCCGGCGCCCGCGGCGTGCAGCTCGCCGAGCTGGGCCTGAGGTCCTCCGCCGAGGGCCGCCGCGTCGACGTGCCGGAGATCGTGCTGTGACCCTCCGGCTCCCCGCCGCCGACGGCACCCTGAGGACGTACCGGCCCCGCACCGAACCCCTCCCCCCGGCGGCCGGTGCCCCCCCTCGTCTCCCGCACGGTCCTCGCCGCGGCCCATGTCGTCGCCGACCCGTACGCGGACGTGTCCCCCGACTCGCCCGCCGCCGTCGACTGGGACGCCACCCTCGCCTTCCGCCGCCACCTGTGGTCCCACGGCCTCGGTGTCGCCGAGGCGATGGACACCGCGCAGCGCGGCATGGGCCTGGACTGGGACGGCGCGGCCGAGCTGATCCGCCGGTCGGCCGCGGAGGCGAAGGCCGTCGGCGGCCGCATCGCCTGCGGGGCCGGCACCGACCAGCTCACCGGGGGCACCCTCGCGGAGATCCGGGCGGCCTACGAGGAACAGCTGGCGGTCGTGGAGGAGGCCGGCGCCCGGGCGATCCTCATGGCCTCGCGCGCCCTGGCGGCCGGCGCCGCCGGGCCGGAGGACTACCTGGAGGTCTACGGCCACCTCCTGCGCCAGTGCGCCGGGCCGGTGATCCTGCACTGGCTGGGCCCGATGTTCGACCCGGCCCTGGAGGGCTACTGGGGATCCACCGACCTCGACACGGCCACGGAGGTGTTCCTGGAGGTCGTCGCCGCGCACCCGGACAAGGTCGACGGCGTCAAGATCTCCCTCCTGGACGCCGGCCGCGAGGTCGGCCTGCGCCGCCGCCTGCCCCTCGGCGTGCGCTGCTACACCGGCGACGACTTCCACTACCCCGAGCTGATCGCGGGTGACGAGCAGGGCTTCAGCCACGCCCTGCTCGGCGTCTTCGACCCGCTGGGCCCGCCGGCCGCGCGGGCGGTACGGCTCCTCGACACCGGTGACGTCCAGGGCTTCCGGGCTCTGCTGGACCCGACGGTCGAGCTCTCCCGCCACCTCTTCCAGCCCCCCACGCGCTTCTACAAGACGGGCGTGGTCCTCCTGGCCTGGCTCGCGGGCCACCAGTCGCACTTCACGATGGTCGGCGGCCTCCAGTCGGCCCGCTCCCTGTCGCACCTCGCCCGCGCCTACGAACTCGCCGACGGCCTCGGCCTGTTCCCGGACCCGGCACTCGCCGAGGAGCGCATGAAGACCCTGCTGTCGCTGTACGGGGTGACCCGATGACCGGCACCGGACTGGAGCGCCTCTCCGTCAACCAGATGACGGTCAGGCAGCTGTCCCTGCCCGAACTGGCCGCCGGCTGCGCACGGCTGGGCATCGGCCGGGTGGGCCTGTGGCGGGAGCCCGTCCGGGCATACGGCGTGGCGGAGACCGCCGCGCTGGTGCGGGACGCGGGCCTGCGGGTGACGACCCTGTGCCGGGGCGGCTTCCTGACGGCCGTCGACCCGGCCGCGCGGGCCGCCGCCCTGGCCGACAACCGCCGCGCGGTCGACGAGGCGGCCGTCCTCGGCACCGACACCCTGGTCCTCGTCGCCGGCGGCCTCCCGGCCGGTGCCAAGGACCTGCGCGCCGCCCGCGAACGCGTCGCCGACGCCCTCACGGAACTCGCCCCCTACGCCGAGGAGCACGGCGTCCGCCTCGCCGTCGAACCCCTGCACCCCATGTACGCGTCCGACCGCTGCGTGGTCTCCACCCTCACCCAGGCCCTGGACCTCGCCGAACGCTTCCCCGCGCACCAGGTCGGGGTGGCCGTGGACACGTACCACGTCTGGTGGGACGACCGGGCCCCCGCCGAGATCGCCCGCGCCGGCGCGTCCGGCCGCATCCACACCTTCCAGCTCGCCGACTGGACCACCCCCCTCCCCGAGGGCGTCCTCACCGGCCGCGGCCCGCTCGGCGACGGCGCGATCGACCTGCGCGCCTGGAAGTCCCACGTGGACGCGGCCGGCTACACGGGCCCGATCGAGGTCGAAATCTTCAACGAGGACCTGTGGGCCAGGGACGGCCACGAGGTGCTCACGGAGACGGCGGAACGGTTCCTTCAGCAGGTCGTCGGCTGACCCGGAAAAATCTTCAGGAGCCGTGCAACCCTTCCCGCACCTTGCGTGTCGTACCTGTCGTCAGAACCCCGGGAGGGGACCCGGGGGGGATTCGCGGGGGTTCTGACGAGGTGGGGAAAGACGAGGGGGTGTCCCCGGCCGACGGGCCGGGACACCCCCTCGAAACGTCTCCGGCCGATGCCCTCGGCCGGAGACGTCTAGAAGAACACCCCGCAGCGCAGCAGGACGTTCGCGTACGGCCGGGCCTCGCCGGTGCGGACGATCAGGCGGGCCCCCACCGACAGCTCCTTCAGGCGCTCGTGCGGCACCAGCGCCAGGTCCGGGAAACGGTCCTCCAGCAGCGCGGCCGCCGCCGGATTGGCCGCCCGCACCTCCTCCGCGGCCGTGGCGCCCTCCACCACCAGCTCGGCCAGCAGACCGTCCAGGACCTCGGCGAAGGACGGCACACCGGCGATGAAGGCGAGGTCCACCACCCGCGGGCCGTCGGGTATCGGCATGCCCGCGTCGCACACCAGCACACCGTGCCCGTGCCCCAGTTCGGCGAGGGCACCGGACAGCCGCCGGTTGAGGATGCCCGCCCTCTTCACAGCTCGACCTCCGCCGCCGTCGGGTACGACTCCTGCGCGCCCCGCCTCGTCACCGCGGCCGCGCCCACGCGCGCCGCGTAGGCCGCCGCCTCGGCCGGCGGGGCACCCGCCCCGAGCCGCCAGGCGAGCGCGGCCGTGAACGCGTCGCCCGCCCCCGTCGTGTCCACCGCGTCCACCTTCACCGACGGCACCCGCCGCACCCCCGAGCCGTCGCACACCAGCGCACCGTCCGCGCCCAGCGTGACCACCACCGAGCGCGGGCCCTCGGCCAGCAGCAGCCGCGCCCAGTCCTCGGGGTCCTCGCTCACACAGGCGTCGCCCAGGATCACCCGCGCCTCGTGCTCGTTGACGATCAGCGGGTCGCACGCCGCCAGCACCTCGGCCGGCAACGGGCGCGGCGGGGACGGGTTCAGCACGAAACGGCTGCCGGGAGCCAGATTCCGTACGACCTCCACGACCGTCTCCAGCGGGATCTCCAGCTGCGCCGACACCACCCGCGAGGCGTGCAGCAGCGGCACGGCCGCCCGGGCGTCCGCGGGCACGAGACGGGAGTTGGCACCCGGCGACACCACGATGCTGTTGTCCCCGGAGGGGTCGACCGTGATCAGCGCGACGCCCGTCGGCGCCCCGCCCACCAGCACGCCCGCCGTGTCGACCCCGGCCGCGCGCAGGGAGTCGAGCAGCAGCCGCCCGTGACCGTCGTCACCGACCCGCGCGAGCAGCGCCGTGCGCGCCCCCAGCCGGCCGGCGGCGACCGCCTGGTTGGCCCCCTTGCCCCCCGGGTGCACGGCGAGGTCGCCGCCGAGCACCGTCTCCCCGGCGGCCGGCCGCCGCTCGACGCCGATCACCAGGTCGGCGTTGGCCGAACCCACGACCAGGAGGTCGTAGTCGTACATCAGTTGACTCCCCTGAGAGATGACTGCGGGGCGGGCCGCCGTACCGGACTCCCGCCCGGTACGGCGACCCGCCCGTCCGTCCTTGTCAGCCGCTGAAGCCGGCCACGTTGTCCTTTGTGACCACCTTCACCGGCACCTTCACCGTCGGCTCCACCTTCTTGCCCTGGACCGCCCGCAGGGCGTTGTCCACGGCGATCCGACCCAGCTGGGTCGGCTGCTGGGCGACGGACGCGTACAGCGTGCCGTCCTGCACCGCCTTCAGCCCGTCCGGGGTGCCGTCGAAGCCGACCACCTGCACCGACCGGCCGGCCTTGGAGCCCAGCGCCTTGATCGCGCCGAGCGCCATCTCGTCGTTGGCGGCGATGACGCCCTGCACGTCGGGGTGGGCCTGGAGCAGGTTCGACATCACGTCGAGGCCCTTGGTCCGGTCGAAGTCGGCGGGCTGCTGGGCCACCACCTGGATGCCCGGGTAGGCCTTGAGACCCTGCGCGAAGCCGGCCGCCCGCTCCCGGGCCGCGGAGGTGCCCGCCTGTCCCTGGAGCACCACGATCCGGCCCCTGCCGCCCAGCTTCTCCGCGAGTGTCTTCGCGGCCAGCTCACCGCCGGCCACGTTGTCCGAGGCCACCAGGGCATCCACGGACGCCTTGTTGACACCCCGGTCGACCGCGATGACCGGGATCCGCGCCTTGTCCGCGGCCTTCACCGAGTTGCTCGCCGCGTCCGAGTCCACCGGGTTGACGATGATCGCGCCCTGGCCGGCCGTGGTGAAGTTCTGCAGCTGGTTGGCCTGCTGCGAGGCGTCGTTCTGGGCGTCGGTGACGGTCAGGTCCACCCCCAGCTTCTTCGCCTCGGCCTGGGCACCCGTCCGGATCTGCACGAAGAACGGGTTGTTCAGCGTCGACAGCGACAGACCCATCTTCGGGGTCGTCGAGGTGGACCCGCCGTGCAGGAGGGAGGTCGCGCCCACGACCGCCACCGTCACCACGGCCGCGAGCGCGTACGTCGCCGCCTGCCGGCCCTTGTTCCCGCCTCCGGTGCCGGCGGCCACCGGGGTCGCCCCGGCCTTGCGGCGCACGGTGTCCAGCAGTACGGCCAGGGCGATGACGACACCGATCACGACCTGCTGCCAGAACGCGGAGACGTTCAGCAGGTTGAGGCCGTTGCGCAGCACCGCGAGGATCAGCGCGCCGATCAGCGTGCCCGACGCCTTGCCGGTGCCGCCCGCGAGCGAGGCACCGCCGATGACGACCGCGGCGATCGCGTCCAGCTCGTAGCCGTCGGCGGCCTGCGGCTGCGCAGAGGACAGCCGGGACGCCAGCACGACGCCCGCCACCGCGGCGAACACCCCGGACAGGGCGTAGATCGCGAGCTTCTGCTTCTTCACCCGCAGACCCGACAGCCGGGCCGCCTCCTCGTTGCCGCCGATCGCGTACATGGAACGGCCGATGTACGTCCGCCCGAGCACGACCGCCGCGATCACGCCCATCAGCACCATGACCAGCACCGGTACCGGCAGCCAGTCACCGAGGGTGTCCCCGAGGTGCGAGACCGAGTCCGGGAACGGGATGGGCACGCCCCCGGAGATCACCAGGGACAGACCCCGCGCCACCGACAGCATCGCCAGCGTCGCGATGAACGGCGGCAACTTGCCGTAGGCGATGAGGAACCCGTTCACCAGACCGGCCGCGACACCGGTGGCGACTGCCAGCACGAGCGCCAGGAACACCGGCACGCCGTGGTTCGTGGCGCTCCAGGCCAGCACGGTCGCCGACAGCGCGGCCACCGAACCCACCGACAGGTCGATGCCCGCCGAGACGATCACGAACGTCACGCCGAAGGCGAGGATCGCCGTCACGGCGGCCTGGACACCGATGTTGAGCAGGTTGTCCGTCGTCAGGAAGTCGCCGGACAGCGCCGACAGGGCGATGACCAGGACGATCAGCGCGGTCAGCGCGCCGTTGTCGAGCAGCAGCCTCCGCAGGCCGCCCGGGGCGCTCGCGCCCGTCGTGCTCTTGAGCGTGTCAGCGGCCACGGGGGGCCTCCTTCTCGGTGGTCGGGGTGGAGACGGCGAGCGCCATGACGGCGTCCTGGGTGGCCTCGTCGGCCGCGAGTTCACCGGCGATCCGGCCCTGGGCCATGACCAGCACCCGGTCGCTCATGCCGAGCACCTCCGGCAGGTCGCTGGAGATCATCAGCACGGCGGTCCCGGCGGCCGTCAGCTCGTTGATCAGCTGGTAGATCTCGACCTTCGCGCCGACGTCGATACCGCGCGTCGGCTCGTCGAGGATCAGCACCTTGGTGTCGGCCAGCAGCCACTTGCCGATGACGACCTTCTGCTGGTTGCCGCCGGACAGGGTCCGCACGTGCTGCCCGAGCCCGGCCATCCGGACGCCGAGCCGGCCAGCGATCCGCTCGGCCGCCCCGTGCTGCGCCTTGCGGTCGACCAGCCCGGCCCGGGTGGCGGCACGCATGGTCACCAGCCCGAGGTTCTCCTCGACGGAAGCGTCCAGCACCAGCCCCTGTCCCTTGCGGTCCTCCGGCACGAGGCCGACCCCGGCCGCCATCGCCGCGTTCACGTCGTGCCGCCGCAGCCGGCTCCCGGAGACCTTCACGACGCCGCCGTCGTACGGATCGGCGCCGAACACGGCCCGCACCACCTCGGTACGGCCCGCACCGACGAGCCCGGCGATGCCGACGACCTCACCGGCGCGCACCTCGAAGCTCACGTCGTGGAAGACACCGTCGCGGGTGAGTCCCTCGACGGTGAGCAGCGCGGCGCCACGCTCGGCGCGTTCGCGCGGATACTGCTGTTCGATGGAGCGCCCCACCATCAGCCGGACCAGTTCGTCCTCGGCCGTGTCGGCGGGCACCTGCCCGACGCTCCTGCCGTCCCGGATCACGGTGACCCGGTCGCCCAGGGCGGCGATCTCCTCCAGGTGGTGGGTGATGAACACGATGCCGACGCCGTCCGCGCGCAGCGAGCGCACGATGGCGAACAGCTTCTCCACCTCCTCCGAGGTGAGCACGGCGGTCGGCTCGTCCATGATGAGCACGCGCGCGTTCAGGCTGAGCGCCTTGGCGATCTCGACCATCTGGAGCCGGGCGATGCCGAGTTCGCGCACCCGCGCGCGGGGCGACACGTCGACGCCCACGCGCGCGAGGAGCACCTCGGCGTCGGCCTCCATCCGCTTGCGGTCGATCATCCCGAAGCGGCGCGGCTGGCGGCCCAGGAAGATGTTCTCGGCGACGGTCAGGTCGGGCACCAGGTTGAACTCCTGGTAGATGGTGGCGATCCCGAGCCGCTCGGAGTCCTGCGCACCGTTGATGCGTACCTCTTCGCCACCGGCCAGGATCCGGCCGGCGTCGGGGGTGTAGGCACCGGAGAGCATCTTGATGAGCGTGCTCTTGCCGGCGCCGTTCTCACCGAGCAGCACGTGCACCTCGCCCCGGCGCAGGTCGAAGTCGACGCTGTCGAGCGCGACCACGCCGGGGAAGGCCTTGCGGATGCCCTCGATGCGCAGCAACTCGTCCGGGTTGCTCACGACGTGCTCCTTTGCACTGGGGAGGGGGACTGCGTGGGGGAGGGGAAGGGCGGGGCGGGCTCGCCGCACGAGCGGCGCACGACGAGCCGGGCGGGCAGTGTGACGGACGTCGGGGTCCGCCCCTCGATGCGGTCGACGAGGGCCCGTACGGCGGCCCGGCCCAGCTCGCCCGTGGGCTGGGCGATCGCGGTGACCGGCGGATCGGTGTGCACGAACCACGGGATGTCGTCGAAGGCGGCCAGCGCGATGTCCCGCGGCACGCTCAGTCCGCGCGCGCGGATCGCGTCCAGGGCACCGAGCGCCATGAGGTTGTCGGCCGCGAACACGGCCTCCGGCGGCTCGGGAAGGTCCAGGAACCCCTCCATCACCCGCCGCCCGCTCTCGGCCTGGAAGTCGCCCTGTCCGGTGTAGGCGTCCGGCAGCGGGATGCCGTACTCGGCGAGGGCCGCCCGGAAGGCCTCGACCCGCTCGCTGCCGGTGGTGGTGGCCGCCGGTCCGGCGATGATCGCGACCCGCCGGTGCCCGAGGCCGTGCAGGTGCGCCACGAGGTCCCGTACGGCAGCCTGCCCGTCGGCCCGTACGACGGGTACGTCCACGCCCGGGATCCACCGGTCCACGAACACCATCGGCGTCCCCGCGCGCACGGCGTCCAGCATCAGCGGCGAGCCCCCGTCGGTGGGGGAGACGAGCAGCCCGTCGATCCGCCGGTCCAGCAGGTTCCGCACGTGGTGGTCCTGGAGGTCGGGCCGCTCGTCGGCGTTGCCGATGATCACGCTGTAGCCGAGGGCGCGGGCCTCTTCCTCCACGGAGCGGGCCAGCTCCGTGAAGTACGGGTTCATCACGTCGCTGATGACGAGGCCGAGGGTGTGCGTCTGATCGGTCCGCAGCGACCGGGCGACGGCGTTGGGCCGGTAGCCCAGCGTCTCGACGGCGGCCAGCACGCGTGCGCGTGCGTCGGCACTGACGGACGGATGCGCGTTCAGCACCCGCGACACCGTGGCCACGGACACGCCGGCCGCGGCGGCGACGTCCTTGATGCTCGCCATCGCCGGTTCCACCTCCTTGTGGACCTCATGGAAACGATTACATGAGCTGTAGGAGGTATTGGAATCGATTACATGGCGCGAAGCAAGGGGGTGAGGAGCGGCCGAAACCGGATCGTGACCCGGGGTGGGCGGCCTACGCCCACGTGCTCACTGCTCGGTGAACAGTTCCGTGGCGTCCGTGGCGTGGACGGCTCGTCGGGCCCAGGTATCCAGCTGGTCGAGGTCGGTGCAGGTCTCGACTCGTTCGCGGACGGCGTCGGGCGCGGGGATGGCGCGCCGTTCGAGGATGCGCAGTGTCATTTCCCTGCGGGTCTGGATGTGCCCCTGCTCCAGCCCCTGCTCCAAGCCTTGCTCTCGGCCAGTGGGTGGCGCCAGAAGTACTGGACGGCGGTCATCAGGTCCCTCCACATCTGCGCTTCGCGGCGCCGCCCCTTCCGAAGAGGCGGAGGGGGCGGCGCTGCGGGGACTTGCTCACCCGACGTGATCAACGAGCTAGGCGGCCACAAGTTCGCACCACACGTACTTGCCCCGGTCCCCGAACCGGGCCGACGGCTGCCAGCCCCAGTGGTCCGCACAGGCCCGCACCAGCCCGAGCCCCCGACCGTCCTCGCTCTCCACGACCTGCCCCAGCGGCCGTGGGGCGGGCGGGGGTCCTGGGTCGGTGTCCCACGCCCCGATCCACACCACCCCCTGCGCGGTACGGCGCACCCGTAGCGCCGCCGGCCCCTTGGTGTGCCGTACCGCGTTGGACACCAGCTCCGTCGCCAGCAGCTCCGCGGTGTCCACCAGGCCGATCAGACCGTGCAGGGTCAGGATCAGGCGCAGGGTGCGCCGGCAGACGGTCACGGCTCTGACGTCGTTGGGGATGTAGAGCGTGTAGTCCCAGAACCCGTTCTCGGGCATGCGTCATCAACTCCGTTGAGCACAGGGGTGTTTCGTGAGCGGTGGCGTTGCCGCGGCCGTCATGGCAGGACAGGGCGGTGCACTTCCGCTGCGTATCGGATGCGTTACAGACAGTAGGGCTAACTATTTAGCCCCGGCAACCGGCTCCCGTAATGTGACCCCGAACGAGTTGCGTCGCAGGCAGGTTGAGAGGTCGGCCGGATGGCACTGAGGAGCGAGCCCACAGCGCGGCAGATGCGGCTGGCGGTGGAGCTGCGAAGGCTCCGCGATGCAGCAGGTCTTACTTCCCGGGAGGCGGCAGCCCTGCTCGGGGTGACGGCCCCGGTCATCAGTCAGATCGAGTCCGGCATCGCAGGGGTGAGCGAAGAGCGACTGCGCCGCCTGGCCACTCATTACGCCTGTACGGACGAGGAGCTCATCAACTCCCTCGTCGTCATGGCCACTGATCGGACGCGAGGCTGGTGGGAGGAGTATCGAGGCCTGCTGCCCACCTCGTTCCTGGACCTGTCCGAACTGGAGCACCACGCCAGGTTCCAGCGGCACGTGGCGATCCTGTACGTGCCGGGTCTGTTGCAGACCGAGGACTACGCGCGTGCGGTCTTCTCGTCCAGGATGCCGGCGCTCACCCCGGAAGAGCTTGAGCTGCGCATCCGGCACCGCAAGGCACGCCAGGAGATCACCATTCCCTACGAAGCGGTGATTCACGAGGCGGCACTTCGCATCCGAGTCGGCGACCGCGCGACGTCCAAAGCGCAACTCGCCCGGCTCCTGGAACTCTCCGAAGCGGACCACATCACCTTGCGCGTCGTCCCCTTCGACCTGGACGGCTTCGCCAGCGCCTCCAGCACGATGACCTACGTGGGCGGTCCCTTGCCCAGGCTGGACACGGTGGTCCGCGACGCGCTGCACGGATCGGCCTTTATCGACTCGGAAGCCCAACTCGACATCTATCGAAAGACTTTCCGTAATGTGGAGGCCGCGTCACTCGATTCCGAACAGTCGCGCGATCTCATCCACAAGTTGACGAAGGAGCTATGAGGAACCCCATGGACAACTGGCGGAAGTCGTCCTACTCGGGCCCGGGCGACGGCAACGAGTGCGTGGAGATCGCGAACAGCCCCACTCACGTTGCCGTCCGTGACTCGAAAACCCCCGCCCGCGCCCTCCTCACCTTCCCCGCCCCGGCGTTCACCGTCTTCCTCGACGGGCTCAAGAACGCACCGCGGACCCGCTGCTGAGGCCTCAGAGCCAGAACACCGCGGCCAGGGCTATCAGCGTGCCGAGGGCGATGGCGCCGCCGAACGCGCCCGCGGCGATGGCCACCTTGACGCTCGCGGGCCGGATCTCCCGCCAGCCCAGTTCCCGGGCCGCGCCCCGGATCAGGCGGTGGCCGTCGGCGGAGGAGAAGGAGTACTCCAGCGTGCCGTTCAGGCTCCAGCGCTTCTCGGCGTACATGCTCCGGCCGGTGGTCACCGTCCTGCCGAGCCGCACGCCGTCCGGTCCCGCCCCGTACTCGACGGTGCGCACGACGTCCGTCAGCGTGTAGCGCCTCTCGTGTGGGCGCAGCGCCACCCGGTACGTATGCACCTGGCTGACTCGGTGCCTGGTCAGCGTCTCCCGGAACTGCGGGTCCTCGACGTCCACGGTCACGTCGAATCCCGGCACCGTGCGGCGCATGCGGTACCGCGTACCGGCGGTGGCGGCCTCGACGCGGTCGTAGAACTGCAACCCGGCGTCTGTGCTGTTGATGTCCTCGGTCACGGGCAGGCACGGTAACAGTGCGCCGCTGTCGGACCCCACCGGTACCGTCGGGACCATGGCTCACCAGGAGGGGAACCCGACGGCCGAGCGGCGGCTCGCCGTGCTCGAGGGCGTGCTGGAGCGGATCACGTACGCCAACGAGGAGAACGGCTACACGGTCGCCCGGGTCGACACCGGCAGGGGCGGCGGAGACCTCCTCACGGTGGTCGGCGCGCTGCTCGGTGCGCAGGCGGGGGAGTCCCTGCGGATGGAGGGCCGGTGGGGCTCGCACCCGCAGTACGGCAAGCAGTTCCACGTGGAGAACTACACGACCGTGCTGCCCGCCACGGTCCAGGGCATCCGCCGGTATCTCGGCTCGGGCCTGGTCAAGGGCATCGGACCGGTCTTCGCCGACCGCGTCACCCAGCACTTCGGGCTGGACACCCTCCGGATCATCGAGGAGGAGCCCGGGCGGCTCATCGAGGTGCCGGGCCTCGGCCCGAAGCGGACGAAGAGGATCGCCGACGCCTGGGAGGAGCAGAAGGCGATCAAGGAGGTCATGCTCTTCCTCCAGACGGTGGAGGTCTCGACGTCCATCGCCGTGCGCATCTACAAGAAGTACGGCGACGCCTCGATCTCGATCGTGAAGAACCACCCGTACCGCCTCGCCGCCGACGTCTGGGGCATCGGCTTCCTCACCGCCGACAAGATCGCGCAGTCCGTAGGCATCCCGCACGACAGCCCGGAGCGGGTGAAGGCGGGCCTGCAGTACGCCCTCTCGCAGTCCGCCGACCAGGGGCACTGCTTCCTCCCGGAGGAGCGGCTGATCGCCGACGCGGTGAAGCTGCTCCAGGTCGACACGGGGCTGGTCATCGAGTGCCTCGCCGAGCTGGCCCGCGCCCCGGAGGACGGCGCCGACCCCGGAGTCGTACGGGAGAGCGTCCCCGGCCCCGACGGCGGAGGCGACGAACCCGTCACCGCCGTGTACCTGGTCCCCTTCCACCGCGCCGAACTGTCCCTCTCCGCCCAGCTTCTGCGCCTTCTGCGCACCGGGGAGGACCGGCTACCGGTCTTCCGGGACGTGGACTGGGCGAAGGCCCTCGGCTGGCTGAAGTCCCACACCGGCGCGGACCTCGCCCCCGAGCAGGAGGCCGCCGTCCGGCTCGCGCTGACCGAGAAGGTGGCCGTGCTGACCGGCGGGCCCGGCTGCGGCAAGTCCTTCACGGTCCGCTCGATCGTGGAACTGGCCCGGGCCAAGCGCGCCAAGGTGCTGCTCGCCGCGCCGACCGGCCGGGCGGCCAAGCGGCTGGCCGAGCTGACCGGCGCCGAGGCCTCCACCGTGCACCGCCTGCTGGAGCTGAAGCCCGGCGGCGACGCCGCCTATGACCGGGACCGGCCGCTGGACGCCGACCTCGTCGTCGTGGACGAGGCCTCCATGCTCGATCTGCTGCTGGCCAACAAGCTCGTGAAGGCCGTGCCGCCGGGCGCCCACCTGCTCTTCGTCGGGGACGTGGACCAGCTGCCCAGTGTCGGCGCGGGGGAGGTGCTGCGGGATCTGCTCGCCGACGGCAGCCCCCTGCCCGCCGTCCGGCTCACCCGCGTCTTCCGCCAGGCCCAGCAGTCCGGCGTCGTCACCAACGCGCACCGGATCAACGCCGGACAGCATCCGCTCACCGACGGGCTCGAGGACTTCTTCCTCTTCGTCGAGGACGACACCGAGGAGGCCGGACGCCTCACCGTGGACGTGGCCGCACGGCGGATCCCGGCCCGGTTCGGCCTCGACCCGCGCCGGGACGTGCAGGTGCTCGCGCCGATGCACCGGGGACCGGCCGGTGCGGGAGTGCTGAACGGCCTGCTCCAGCAGGCCGTCACACCCGGCCGGCCCGACCTGCCGGAGAAGCGGTTCGGCGGTCGCGTCTTCCGCGTCGGCGACAAGGTCACCCAGATTCGCAACAATTACGAGAAAGGGAAGAACGGTGTCTTCAACGGCACCGTGGGCGTAGTCACCTCGCTCGATCCGGTCGACCAGCGTCTTACGGTGCTGACGGACGAGGACGAGGAGGTCCCGTACGATTTCGACGAACTGGACGAACTGGCACACGCGTACGCGGTGACCATCCACCGCTCGCAGGGAAGTGAATATCCCGCGGTGGTGATTCCCGTCACCACGGGGGCGTGGATGATGCTCCAGCGGAACCTGCTGTACACGGCGGTGACGCGGGCGAAGCGACTCGTCGTCCTCGTCGGTTCACGCAAGGCGATCGGGCAGGCGGTGCGCACGGTGTCCGCGGGACGGCGGTGCACGGCACTGGACTTCAGGCTCGGCGGTTCCTGACGGCCTCTGACCAGGGGCGGCGACCCGCGGCGAAAAAAATGATCGATCAAACGAGTCGTGAAGGTCACAGAGCACTTCCCGATGCCGTTCCGAGGGGGCAGGATGAGCAGGTTGGCGGCACTGAGTGCCGCCAATAGGCCCAATGGTCGACCCCGAGTGCACTCTCCTGAGCCAAATGGGGGATGGTAGAGACAGTCAGGGCACCTCGAAGATGAGGCACTACGTCGGTGAGGGAAGACGTGAGCGACAACTCTGTAGTACTGCGGTTCGGCGACGGCGAGTACACCTACCCGGTGGTCGACAGCACCGTCGGCGACAAGGGCTTCGACATCGGGAAGCTCCGCGCCCAGACCGGTCTGGTGACTCTGGACAGCGGTTACGGCAACACGGCCGCCTATAAATCCGGCGTCACCTACCTCGACGGCGAGGCAGGCATCCTCCGCTACCGCGGCTACCCCATCGAGCAGCTGGCGGAGCGCTCCACCTTCCTCGAGGTGGCGTACCTGCTGATCAACGGTGAGCTGCCGACCGTCGACGAGCTGACGACGTTCAAGAACGACATCACGCGGCACACCCTGCTGCACGAGGACGTCAAGAACTTCTACAAGGGCTTCCCGCGCGACGCCCACCCGATGGCCATGCTGTCCTCGGTCGTCTCGGCGCTGTCCACCTTCTACCAGGACAGCCACAACCCGTTCGACGAGAAGCAGCGCAACCTCTCCACGATCCGCCTGCTCGCCAAGCTTCCGACGATCGCGGCGTACGCGTACAAGAAGTCGATCGGTCACCCGTTCGTCTACCCGCGCAACGACCTCGGCTACGTCGAGAACTTCCTGCGCATGACCTTCTCGGTGCCGGCCGACGAGTACGAGCTGGACCCGGTCGTGGTGGCCGCGCTGGACAAGCTGCTCATTCTGCACGCCGACCACGAGCAGAACTGTTCGACCTCCACGGTCCGCCTCGTCGGCTCCTCGCAGGCCAACATGTTCGCGTCGATCTCGGCCGGCATCTCCGCCCTGTGGGGCCCGCTGCACGGCGGCGCCAACCAGTCCGTGCTGGAGATGCTGGAGGACATCCAGGCCTCCGGCGGCGACGTCGACACCTTCATCCGCAAGGTGAAGAACAAGGAGGACGGCGTCCGCCTGATGGGCTTCGGCCACCGGGTCTACAAGAACTTCGACCCGCGCGCCAAGATCATCAAGGCCGCCGCGCACGACGTCCTGTCCGCCCTCGGCAAGTCCGACGAGCTGCTGGACATCGCGCTCAAGCTGGAGGAGCACGCGCTCTCCGACGACTACTTCGTCTCGCGCAGCCTCTACCCGAACGTCGACTTCTACACCGGTCTCATCTACCGGGCCATGGGCTTCCCGACCGAGATGTTCACGGTCCTGTTCGCCCTCGGCCGGCTGCCGGGCTGGATCGCCCAGTGGACCGAGATGATCAAGGAGCCGGGCTCCCGCATCGGCCGCCCCCGCCAGATCTACACGGGCGTCGTCGAGCGCGACTTCGTCCCGGTCGAGGAGCGCTGACACCTGCCGGTGGGGGCACCGGTCCCGGTGTCCTGACCGGTGGCTCTGCCGGCTTCGGTGCCGCCGGCCGACGTGGTCCGTGCGGACCTTCGGCGGCCCGGACGGCCGGGGGTCCGGGGGGTATCCCCGGGTGGGCACGGCCACGGGCGTCGTCGAGCGCGACTTCGTCCCGGTCGAGGAGCGCTGACACCTGCCGGTGGGGGCACCGGTTCAGGTGCCCTGACCGGTCGTAATCCCGGCTTCGGCGCCGCCTGGCTCGTGCGGACCAGGGGCGCCGGGCGCACCCGCGCGGAAAGGGCCTGCCGAAACGGCGGGCCCTTTGTCGATACCGGGATCCGGACAGCAGAAGGCGCCCTGACACGCCGGTCCCCCCACGGGCCGACGACCAGGGCGCCTTCCCATGTCCCGGTGCGGATTCCCCCCACGGGATCCGGCCGGGCGCTCGGAGAGGACAGCGCCTGAATTCGCTGTCGGTGAGTACGACGGGCGAACCCGCCGTACTCCAGTGACACGGTGCGATCTGCCGGGACAACGCACGCCCGGGAGGGCCGCTCAAAGCTTCCCGGTGTACGTGCCCCGGCAACGCATCTCTGAGGAAGTCCCCCAAGACATCCCCAGATGCCGGTCGGCGCCCCCCAAGACGCCGGCCCGACATCGCCAACTTAGACCTTCGAACCCCTTCGATGGTTACGTTCGCATCACTGTGATCTGCGTCTCTTGCATATGTCCTTTAAGTGCGCAAGAGCCCCGGTACGCCGATCGGGACTCAAGCGTAAGGATGATGCGCGAGCCTTGTGAAGAGCTTATGTGAGGCTCGCGCCGGACTCCAGGGGGACTCTTACTTCCGCACCCCCGAACCCCCGGTAACCCCGCCCGACTTCAGTGAAATCGGCGCAGTCGCAGACTGTTGGTCACCACGAAGACGGACGAGAAGGCCATCGCGGCCCCCGCGATCATCGGGTTCAGCAGTCCCGCGGCGGCCAGCGGCAGCGCGGCCACGTTGTAGCCGAAGGCCCACACGAGGTTGCCCTTGATGGTGGCGAGGGTCCGCCGGGAGAGCCGGATCGCGTCCGCCGCCACCCGCAGGTCCCCGCGGACCAGCGTCAGGTCGCCCGCCTCGATCGCCGCGTCCGTGCCCGTGCCCAGGGCGAGGCCGAGGTCGGCGGTGGCGAGCGCGGCCGCGTCGTTGACGCCGTCGCCGACCATGGCCACGCTCCGCCCCTCGCCCTGCAGCCGCCGTACGACGTCCACCTTGTCCTCGGGGAGGACCTCCGCGATCACCTCGTCGATGCCGACGGTCCTCGCGACCGCCTCGGCGACCGTCCGGTTGTCCCCGGTGAGCAGCACCGGCGTGAGCCCGAGGGCGCGCAGCTCGCGTACCGCCTCGGCGCTGGTCTCCTTGACCGCGTCGGCGACGGCCAGGACCCCCCGGGCGCGTCCGTCCCAACCGGCCAGGACGGCCGTACGGCCCTGCCGCTCGGCCTCGCGTGCCGCGCGGTCCAGCTCCGGCGGCAGGTCGTCGTACAGGCGCCCGACGGCCACCTCGCGGCCCTCCACCCGCCCGCGTACGCCGCGGCCGGGGACGTTCTCGAAGTGCTCGACCGCCGGCAGTGCCCCGGCGCGTTCCTCGGCGCCCGCGGCGACGGCGCGGGCGACCGGGTGCTCGGAGGCGTGCTCCAGGGCGCCCGCGAGGCGCAGCAGCTCCTTCTCGTCCTCGCCGTCGGCGGTGTACACCGCCTGTAGGGTCATCCGGCCGGTGGTGACGGTGCCGGTCTTGTCCAGCACGACGGTGTCGACGCGGCGCGTGGACTCCAGCACCTCGGGGCCCTTGATGAGGATGCCGAGCTGGGCGCCCCGGCCGGTGCCGACCATGAGCGCGGTCGGTGTGGCGAGGCCGAGCGCGCAGGGGCAGGCGATGATCAGGACGGCCACGGCGGCCGTGAAGGCGGCGACCGTGTCCCCGGTGAAGCCCAGCCAGACGCCGAACGTGCCGAGCGCGATCAGGATGACGACGGGGACGAAGACGGCGGAGATCCGGTCGGCGAGCCGCTGCACCTCGGCCTTGCCGTTCTGCGCGTCCTCCACCAGCCTCGCCATCCGTGCGAGCTGGGTGTCGGCGCCGACCCGGGTGGCCGCCACGACCAGCCGGCCGCCCGCGTTGACGGTGGCGCCGGTGACCCGGTCGCCGGGGCCGACGTCGACCGGTACCGACTCGCCGGTCAGCATGGACGCGTCCACGGCGGAGACGCCCTCGACCACCGTGCCGTCGGTGGCGACCTTCTCGCCGGGTCGTACGAGGAACCGGTCGCCGACCGCCAGGGAGGCCACCGGGACGCGCACCTCGCGCCCGTCCCGCAGCACCGCCACGTCCTTGGCGCCCAGCTCCATCAGCGCCTTCAGGGCCGCACCGGCGCGCCGCTTGGAGCGGGCCTCCAGATAGCGGCCCAGCAGGATCAGCGCGACGACTCCGGCGGCGACCTCCAGGTAGACGGTGGAGGCGCCGTCCGTCCGGGAGACGGTGAGGCGGAACTCGTCGTGCATGCCCGGCATGCCCGCATCGCCGAGGAACAGCGCCCACAGCGACCAGCCGAACGCGGCCAGCGTGCCGACGGAGACGAGGGTGTCCATGGTGGCCGCGCCGTGCCGCAGGTTGGTCCAGGCCGCCCGGTGGAAGGGGGCGCCGCCCCAGACCACCACGGGTGCCGCGAGGGTGAGCGAGAGCCACTGCCAGTCGTCGAACTGGAGCGCGGGGATCATCGCGAGCAGGACCACGGGGACGGCGAGTGCCGCGGAGACGAGCAGGCGGTGGCGCAGGGTGCCGAGCTCGGGGTCGGGCTCGGGGGTGCCGGGTCCGGCCTCGGGCGCCGGCTCCGGCGGCGGGGGCTCCTCGGCGGTGTAGCCCGTCTTCACGACGGTGGCGATCAGGTCGGCGACCTGGACGCCGTCGGAGTAGGTGACCTTCGCCTTCTCGGTGGCGTAGTTGACGGTGGCGCTCACGCCGTCCATCCGGTTGAGCTTCTTCTCCACCCGGGCGGCGCAGGAGGCGCAGGTCATCCCGCCGATCAGCAGCTCGACCTCGGCGACCGGGCCGGTGGCTATCGCTGTCTCTGCGGTGGTGCTGGTCATGTCCGGACTCCAGACATCGGACCGGGCCGTACGGATCCAGTATCAGCTGGTCGGTGCGGCCCGGTCGGGGAAGGGGAGGGTGTTCCTCAGGCCTTGCCGGCCAGCTCGAAGCCGGCCTCGTCCACGGCGGCGCGCACGGCCTCGTCGTCCAGCGGAGCCGCGGACACGACGGTCACCTCGCCGCTCGACGCGACGGCCTTCACGGAGCTGACGCCGGGGATCTCGGAGATCTCACCGGAGACGGAGCCCTCGCAGTGGCCGCAGCTCATGCCGGTCACCCGGTAGACGGTGGTGACGGAGCCCGGGGTGTCGGTCTGGGCGCTCATGTCGTTCTCCTCGTCGAGGCGTGTGGGGCCGGCGGGGCCCACGGGGGGCCCAACGGTTCTCACACTATACCCCTAGGGGGTATTTCTCCAAGAGGAGTCCCGGCGCGCCAGCGACCGCACCCAGCCGATCCCGGCGAGCGCGACCAGGACCGTGCCGCCGGCCGCGAACAGCGCGAACAGGTGCTCCTGCCCGGCACCCGGCCCGGCCGGGTACCCCGGTGCGAACGGCCGGGTGGCGGGGCCGGTGCCGGACAGGCGGGCCACCAGCCGCAGCGCGATGCCGTGCGTGGAGTCCCACAGGGTGTGCAGCAGGCAGGCGCCCATGAAGGCGGCGACCACCGGCGGGGCGTACCGGAAGGTTCCGGTCGGCCGGCGCAGCGACAGCAGCGCGCCGCCCGCGACCGCCGTCCACAGGGCCTGCCCGAAGGGAGCGAGTACCCCGCGGGGCAACTCCGTCTCCAGCAGTGTCCGCAGGTCCGTTCCGCCGGCGGAGGCGACGGCGGCGAGGCCGTGTCCGGCGCTCTCCAGTGCGGCGAAACCGGCGCCGACGGCCGCGCCGAGCACCAGTCCGGCCCGCATCCCGCGGATGCCCGGCCGGCGGTGCAGCACGAAGACCAGCGCCCCGAGCTTGGCCGCCTCCTCGATCACGCCGACACCGAGGAACCGCCCGAGGGAGGGGTGCGCCAGGTGCCCCTCCGCCAGCGCGGCGCCGAGCACGCCCAGCGCGCCGCCGGCCAGGAAGCAGCCGAGGACCGCGCTCACGCCCAGGTCGCGGGCGTGCCGCTCGTACGCCCACAGCACGTAGGCGACCGGTACGGCGAAGCCGCCGAGCAGGATCAGCATCGGCAGCGTCGCGGTGCTCCGTGTCAGGTACGCCACGCAGGCGGCCGGCGCCCACAGGGCGAGGGCGCCGCACAGGGCGCGCCGCCACAGGCCCGCCCCGATGTGCGGGTACGGCGGTGGCGGCTGCTGCGGGCGGGGGATGCGGGCCCTGGGCCTGCCGGGCGGCGGGGAGTGGGTCACGTGCGTCCCCTCGGACTGCTGCTGGGCGATTTACCCGCACCTTAGGCAGGTGAGCCGGAAGTCGCAGTCCGGGGGATCTCGGCGGAACCGGGTCAGGCGCGGCCGAGCGAGGCGCCCACCAGCGGGTCCAGGTAGCGGACCAGGACGTCCTTGGTCTCCTGGACGTACGCCGCGCGCTCGGCGCCCTCGCGGCCGAGGACCAGCTCCAGGCCCGCCTTGTAGATGCCGAGGCAGACGTGGGCCGTGCGGGTGATGTCGGCCTGTGCGGTGCCGGGCATGAGGGAGGTGAGCAGCGCCTCGATGCGGCCGACCACGGTGGAGTGCAGCTGGTCGTGCGCCTCGGCCATCCGGCCCGGGATGTCGGGGCCGTGCATGAGGGCGAAGAACACGGGGTGGTCGGTGTTGAACGCCATGAACCGGTCGACGGCCGAACCGATCGCCTCCTCCAGCGGGGTGCCGGGAGGGACCGGTGCCAGTGCCTCGCCGTAGGCCTCCCGCATCTCGTGCATGAGCCGGTCGCCGAGCTCGATCGCGATCGCTTCCTTGTTCGGGAAGAACTGGTAGAGCGTGCCCGGTGAGACGCCGGCCTCCCGGGCGATGGCGTTGGTGCTCGCGGCCGTGTAGCCGGTGGTGCAGAAGACCTGGGCCGCGGCTTTGAGCAGCTGGGCGATACGGCGTTCGCCGCGGGCCTGGCGCCGCCGCGGCTGCTCCTTCTCCGAGGTGTCCGACACGCGTGATCCCCAGCTCTCCGAAGACGATTGACAAACGCGAGTGGTCGCTCGCATTCTTGAGAAACGCGAGCGACGTCTCGTGTTTGCCATTTTATGGCGATGGCTCCTCCGTGCCTCCGTCCTTGCAGGCACGGCTCCTGGTGAAGGGGACACCGCAGGATGACCGAAGTCAACAGCCCACCCCGGCCCGGCCGCTGGACCCGGCTCGTGACCGCACGGCCGCGCCTGTCGCTGCTGGTGGCCCTGCTGCTCACCGCCCTCGCCGTGGTGGCCGGCAGCGGTGTCGCCGACCGTCTCGGAAGCGGCGGCTGGGAGGACCCGGCGGCCGAGTCGACGTACGCGACCAAGGCGCTGGAGCGCGAGTTCCCCGGCTCCCAGCCGAACCTGCTGCTCCTGGTCGACGCCGGCCGCGCCTCGGTCGACGATCCCGCGGTGGCCGCCCGGGCCCGGGAGCTGACCGCCCGGCTGGCGGCGGAGAAGGGGGTCACGGGCGTCGGCTCCTACTGGCGGAGCGAGTCGCCCGCCCTGCGCGCCGAGGACGGCCACGAGGCGCTGATCGCCGCCCGCATCACCGGCGACGAGAGCGCGATGGGCAGGACCCTGGACCGCATCGCCCCCCACTACCGGGGCACGCACGGCCCGGTGCGGGTGAAGGTCGGCGGCATCGTCGCGGTCCGGCACGAGATGCAGAGCATCATCAAGGAGGACCTGACCCGCGCCGAGCTCATCGCGCTGCCCGTCACCCTGGTGCTGCTCGTCATGGTCTTCGGCAGCGCGGTCGCGGCCCTGCTGCCGCTGGGCATCGGCATCGTCGCGATCCTCGGGACGAACGCGGTCCTGCGCGGTCTGACCTCCTTCACCGACGTCTCGGTCTTCGCGCTGAACCTCACCACGGCCCTGGGCCTCGGCCTCGCCATCGACTACGCCCTGTTCATCGTCCGGCGGTACCGCGAGGAGCTGTCCACCGGCGCCGATCCGCTCACGGCGGTGGGCACGACCCTGCGCACGGCCGGCCGCACAGTGCTCTTCTCCGCGCTCACGGTCGCGGTGTCCCTGGCCGCCATGATGGTCTTCCCCCAGTACTTCCTGCGGTCCTTCGCCTACGCCGGTATCGCCGTGGTGCTCCTCGCGGCCGCGGCCGCACTGATCCTGCTCCCCGCCGCGCTCGTCCTGCTCGGACACCGGGTCAACTCCCTGGACCTGCGCCGCCTCTTCCGGCGCGGCCACGCGTCCGCGGCCGCCGACGGCACCGCCTGGGCCCGCGCCGCGTCTCTGGTCATGCGCCGCGCCCCGCTCTTCGCGCTCGGCACGACCGCCCTGCTCGTCCTCCTCGGACTGCCCTTCACCGGTGTGAAGTTCGGCACCGCCGACGACCGTCAGCTCCCGTCGACCGCCGAGTCCCACGTCGTGCAGCAGCACATCCGTGAGGGCTTCCCGGGCAGCCCCGGCGGCGGCCTGGAGATTCTCGCCCAGGGCAAGGGCACCGAGGCCCAGTACGCCTCTTACCGGCAGCGGGTGGCCGCCCTGCCCGAGGTCGCCCGTGTCGACGGTCCCCTGGTCCGGGGCGACGCGGCCTACTTCACGGTCCAGCCGAAGGGCGAGGCGGTCGACGAACCGGCCCAGCGCCTGGTGGGCGACCTGCGCTCGCTGCGGGCCCCCTTCGACACCCGGATCACCGGCACGGCCGCCGTGCTGGTCGACACCAAGCACGCGATATCCGAGCGTCTGCCGTGGGCGGCCCTGTTCATCGCCGTGGTCACCCTGCTGCTGGTCTTCATGCTCACCGGCAGCGTGCTGATACCCCTGCAGGCCGTGGTGCTCAACGCGCTCAGCCTGACGGCGATGTTCGGCGCGGTGGTGTGGGTCTTCCAGGACGGCCACCTCTCCGGCGCGCTCGGCTTCACCAGCCCCGGCTCCATCGAGACGACCCTGCCCGTCCTGATGTTCTGCGTGGCCTTCGGCCTCTCCATGGACTACGGCGTGTTCCTGCTCTCCCGCATCAAGGAGGAGTACGACCGCACGGGCGACCACGACGAAGCCGTGCGCCACGGCCTCCAGCGCACCGGCGGGCTGATCACCGCCGCCGCGGTCATCCTCGCGGTGGTGATGGTCGCCATCGGCACCTCGCGGGTGACCAACACCAAGATGCTCGGCCTCGGCATCGCGCTCGCCGTGCTGATGGACGCGATGGTGGTGCGCAGCCTGCTCGTCCCGGCCATCATGCGGCTCACCGGCCGCGCCACCTGGTGGGCTCCGGCCCCGCTGCGCCGCTTCCACCAGCGGTTCGGCCTCAGCGAGGGCGAACCGGCCGCCGTGGCAGAGGAGAAGGAGCCCGTACCGGTGTGAGCCCCGGCGGGGGCCGGTCCCGCCCGGCCTCCGCGGGCCGGGCACAGTGGACTCGTCCGGTGACCGGGGAAGGGTGAGGCACATGCGAGCGGTGGTCTTCGAGCGGTACGGCGAGCCGGCCGAGGTGCGGGAGGTCCCCGATCCCGAGCCCGCCGGGCACGGGGTGGTGGTGCGGGTCGAGGCGACGGGGCTGTGCCGCAGCGACTGGCACGGCTGGATGGGCCACGACTCCGACATCACCCTGCCGCACGTGCCCGGGCACGAACTGGCCGGTGTCGTCGAGGCGGTGGGCGCGCGGGTCACCGGATGGCGGCCGGGCGACCGGGTGACCGTGCCCTTCGTGTGCGCCTGCGGCACCTGCCCGTCCTGCGCGGCGGGCGACCAGCAGGTGTGCGAGCGCCAGACGCAGCCGGGCTTCCACCACTGGGGCTCGTTCGCGCAGTACGTGGCCCTCGACCACGCCGACGTCAACCTCGTCGCCGTCCCCGACGACATGGCCCACGCGACCGCGGCCGGCCTCGGCTGCCGCTTCGCCACCGCCTTCCGTGGCGTGGTGCAGCAGGGCCGGGTGGCCGCGGGGGAGTGGGTCGCGGTGCACGGCTGCGGCGGGGTCGGCCTGTCGGCGGTGATGATCGCGGCCGCCTCCGGAGCCCGGGTGATCGCCGTCGACGTCTCCCCGGCAGCGCTCGGCCTGGCACGGAAGTTCGGCGCCGCCGAGTGCCTGGACGCCACCGGTGTGCCCGACACGGCCGCCGCGATCCGCGAGCTGACCGGCGGCGGCGCCCACCTCTCCCTCGACGCCCTCGGCTCGCCCGCCACCTGCGCGGCTTCCGTGAACGGCCTGCGCCGCCGCGGCCGGCACGTCCAGGTCGGCCTGCTGCCCTCCGCCGACGGCACGACCCCGGTGCCGATGGCCCGCGCCATCGCCCTGGAACTCGAACTCCTCGGCAGCCACGGCATGGCCGCGCACACCTACCCCGCCATGCTCCGTCTGGTCCGCTCGGGCGCCCTGCGCCCCGACCTCCTCGTGACCTCCACCATCCCCCTCGACGCGGCCCCGGCGGCGCTCGCGGCGATGGGCACGGCGGCGGGGGCGGGGGTCACGGTCATCGAGCCGTGGCGCCGGGCCTGAGCCCGGCGCCGCACGGCAGTGGCCGCCCGGCACGGACGCCGGGCCGTCGATCAGTCCACTCTTCGGCCCCGGTTGCCGGGACGGGAGGCGACCCAGGCCCGGACGGTGTCGGCGTACCAGTAGGGCTTGCCGCCCTCCACATGGTCGGGCGGCGGCAGCAGCCCGTGCTTGCGATAGGACCGCACGGTGTCCGGCTGCACCTTGATGTGCGCCGCGATCTCCTTGTAGGACCAGAGCCTTCGGTCGGTCATGAGTTGCACCTCCCTGCGCGCGCCGCGGCGGCGACCGAGGACGGCCGTCGGGGGAGCCGGGCGCTGCGCTGGCGATCACCAAGCCTGTGCCCGGTGAACGACGCAGAGTGACCGGTGGGCAGTGCCTGTCGACCGGGTGTGACCGAGCACCCGCGTACACGCGACATGTGTGACACAAGGGGGGTGTTTGTGACAGAGCTGGGGCAGAGACTTCCGTCCGCACGGCGGCGTGGCGCGTCGACCCGGGGGCCGGCGCGTGCTCACCGCGCGGGCGTCCCCGGATTCCGCACGGGCGCGGGCGTTCCCGGATTCCGCACGGGCGCGGGCTCCTAGGCCCCGCACGAGCGCAGGAACGCCCGGGTCCGCCGGGCGATCGGCAGCGGCCGGTCCGGCTCGCAGGGGTACATGTCCTGCTCGACGATCGCGAAGAGCTCCACGCCGAGCCGCTGCGCCGCCTCCAGCACCGGTCCCAGTTCAGGTGTACCGGACGGGGGCTCGCACATCACGCCCTGGGCCACCGCCGGGCCGAACGGCGTGCCCTTGGCCCGCACGTCGGCCAGGACCTCCGGGTCCACCTGCTTGAGGTGCAGATAGCCGATCCGCTCGCCGTAGGTCTCGATCAGCTTGACGCTGTCCCCGCCGCAGTAGGCGTAGTGCCCGGTGTCCAGGCACAGCGACACCAGGCCGGAGTCGGTGCCGTCGAGGAAGCGGGTGACGTTCTCCTCGCTGTCGATGTGGGTGTCGGCGTGCGGGTGGACGACGATCGTGAGGCCGTACCGCTCGCGCACCTCCCGGCCGAGCCGCTCGGTCAGCGAGGTGAGGTTCCGCCACTGGCCGGCCGTCAGTTCGGCGGGCTCCAGAACCTGCCCCGTCCGGTCGTCGCGCCAGAAGGACGGGATGACGACCAGGTGCCGCGCACCCATCGCCCGGGTGAGGTCCGCGATCCCGGAGACGTGGGACCAGGTCTCCTCCCACACCTCCTCGCCGTGGTGCAGGCCGGTGAAGACCGTGCCGGCCGACACCTTCAGGCCGCGCCGGCCGGTCTCCTCGGCGAGCACCCCGGGGTCGGTGGGCAGGTAGCCGTAGGGACCCAGCTCGATCCACTCGTAGCCGGCGGCGGCGACCTCGTCCAGGAAGCGCTGCCAGGGCACCTGCCGGGGGTCGTCGGGGAACCAGACGCCCCAGGAATCGGGCGCCGATCCGATGCGGATGCGGGACAGTGAGGAGGGCGACAGCGACGTCATGGCCGCCAGCGTGCGGGCGGGGCCAGGGGGTGTCAAGGGCTGGTCCGAATGTCTGGACAAAACATTGACAGGGTCCGGCGTGCGGGACTACAAAGCCGGGGAGAGCCGTGACGAAGGGAAGCCGATGGCCTACGACCTGATCACCATGGGGCGGATCGGAGTGGACCTCTACCCACTGCAGACCGGTGTCCCGCTCGCCCAGGTGTCGTCCTTCGGCAAGTTCCTCGGCGGGTCGGCGACGAACGTCGCGGTCGCCGCCGCCCGGCTCGGCAGACGCACCGCCGTGATCACCCGTACGGGGGACGACCCGTTCGGCGTCTATCTGCACGAGGCGCTGCGCGGCTTCGGCGTCGACGATCGCTGGGTGACCCCCGTGCCCGGGCTCCCGACCCCGGTCACCTTCTGCGAGGTCTTCCCCCCGGACCACTTCCCGCTCTACTTCTACCGCCGGCCGAAGGCCCCCGACCTGGAGATCGACGCCGCCGAACTGGACCTGGACGCCGTCCGCGACGCCCGGATCTTCTGGGTCACCGGCACCGGCCTGAGCGAGGAGCCCAGCCGCACGGCGACCCTCGCCGCCCTCGCCCACCGGGCGAAGTCCGGCACGACGGTCTTCGACCTGGACTGGCGCCCCATGTTCTGGACCGACCCGGACGCCGCCCGCCCCTTCTACGCCGAGGCGCTGCGCCACACCACGGTCGCCGTCGGCAACCTGGACGAGGTCGAGGTCGCGACGGGGGTGCGCGAACCGCACGCCGCCGCCCGCGCCCTGCTCGACGCCGGTGTCGAGCTGGCCGTCGTCAAACAGGGACCCAAGGGAGTGCTCGCCGTCGACCGCGCGGGCGAGTTGGCGGAGGTCCCGCCGCTGCCGGTCGAGGTGCTCAACGGCCTCGGCGCCGGGGACGCCTTCGGCGGCTCCCTCTGCCACGGCCTGCTGGCGGGCTGGGACCTGGAGACGGTCATGCGGTACGCCAACGCGGCCGGCGCCATCGTCGCCTCCCGCCTGGAGTGCTCCTCCGCGATGCCGACCCCGGACGAGGTGGCCGCCGCGCTCGACGCCGGAGCGGTGCTGTGAGGGCCGGCCGCGTGGCGGGCACGTGGACCCACGGCGGCGACGGGGCCGCCCGGCGCCCCCTGGTGGACGTGGCCGAGCTGGTCCGCATCCGCACCCGCCACCCCGAGGCGATCGAGGAGGCCGCCGCCCGCCGGGCCCGGCGCCCGCTGCTCGGCGAGAGCGGCCGGCTGATGATCGTCGCCGCCGACCACCCCGCCCGCGGCGCGCTCGGCGTCGGCGACCGCGGGCTCGCCATGGCCAACCGCGCCGACCTGCTCGAACGCCTGTGCCTCGCGTTGTCCCGGCCCGGTGTGGACGGCGTCCTCGCCACCGCCGACATCCTCGACGACCTGCTCCTGCTCGGCGCCCTCGACCACAAGGTCGTCATGGGCTCCATGAACCGCGGCGGCCTCCAGGGCGCGAGCTTCGAGCTGGACGACCGCTTCACCGGCCACCGGCCCGAGGACATCAGCCGTCTCGGCTTCGACGCCGGCAAGCTGCTGCTGCGCGTCGACTACGCCGACCCGGGCTCCCTGACCACGCTGGAGTCCACCGCCCGGGCCATCGACGCCATGGCGGCACACCGGCTGCCGGTCTTCGTGGAGCCGTTCATCAGCCGCCGCACCCCGGAGGGGAAGCTGCGCAACGACCTGTCGGCCGAGGCGGTCACCCGGTCCATCGCCATCGCCTCCGGCCTCGGCGGCTCCTCCGCCTACACCTGGCTGAAGGTGCCGGTCACCGAGAACCCCGACGACATGGCCCGGGTCATGGAGACGTCCACGCTGCCGGCCGTGCTGCTCGGCGGCGACATCGGCGACTCCCCGGAGGACCAGGTGGCGGCCTACGAGAAGTGGCGCGGTGCGCTCCGACTGCCCACCGTGCGCGGCCTGGTGGTCGGCCGCTCGCTGCTGTACCCGGCGGACGGCGACGTGGCCGCCGCCGTGGACACCGCCGTAGGACTGCTGTGAGGACCGCATGACCAGCACCGACCTGCATCTGCCCCGGGGTGCCACCGCGAACGCCCGGTACGCCGTCGACATCGGCCCCGAGTCGGCCGGCTGGGCGTACAGCAGCCTGCGCGTCGTCGAGTTGGCGCCGGGCGGCCGTCATACGTTCCCCACCGGCGACAGTGAATGGATCGTGCTTCCGCTGGAAGGCGGATGTACCGTACAAATTGAGACTGCGTCAACCGAGCAGTGCGAGTTTCAACTCCTGGGCCGGGACACTGTGTTCGCGTCGGTCTCCGACTTCGCGTACGCACCCCGGGACGCCCGGGTCCAGATCGCCTCCGGCGCGGGAGGCCGCTTCGCCCTGGCAGGAGCGAAGTGCGAGCGACGACTCCCCGCCCGCTACGGCCCCGCGCCGGAGGTCCCCGTCGAGGAACGCGGCAGCGGCACCTGCGCCCGCCGGGTGCGCAACTTCGCCTCCGCGGACTCCTTCGACTGCGACCGGCTGATCGCCGTCGAGGTGATCACCCCCGGTGGCAACTGGTCCTCGTACCCGCCGCACAAGCACGACGAGCACCGGCCGGGCGAGGAGTCCGAGCTGGAGGAGATCTACTACTTCGAGATCGAGGGTCCGAACGGTCTGGGGTACCAGCGCGTATTCCCCTCGCGCGAGGGCGGCAGCGACGTCCTCGCCGAGGTCCGCTCCGGTGACGCCGTCCTCGTCCCCGACGGATGGCACGGCCCGTCGATCGCCCAGCCCGGCCACGCCATGTACTACCTGAACGTCATGGCCGGACCCGGCGCGACGCGGGAGTGGCGGATCTGCTTCCACCCCGACCACGTAGAGAGCACAGGGGGGTACCGATGACCACCTCGACGACGAGGCTCACGGTCGCGCAGGCACTCGTCCGCTTCCTCGCCGCCCAGTACACCGAACGGGACGGCGAACGGCGGCGGCTGATCGGCGCCACCTGGGGCATCTTCGGCCACGGCAACGTCGCCGGGCTCGGCCAGGCGCTGATCGAGTACGCCGGCGTCATGCCCTACCATCAGGGCCGCAACGAGCAGTCCATGGTGCACGCGGCGGTCGGCTACGCCCGCCAGTCGGGCCGGCTGTCCACGCACGCGGTCACGACGTCGATCGGCCCCGGCGCGACGAACCTCGTCACCGGCGCCGCCCTCGCGACCGTCAACCACCTCCCGGTCCTGCTGCTGCCCGGGGACGTCTTCGCCACCCGCCCCGCCGACCCCGTCCTGCAGCAGCTGGAGGTGCCGTACGCGGGCGACGTCTCCGTCAACGACACCTTGCGTCCGGTGTCGAGGTACTTCGACCGCGTCACCCGCCCCGAGCAGCTGATCCCCAGCGCGCTGCAGGCCGTACGGGTCCTCACCGACCCCGTGGAGACCGGCGCGGTCACCCTCGCCCTGCCGCAGGACGTGCAGGCGGAGGCGTACGACTGGCCGGAGGAGTTCTTCGCCGAGCGGGTGTGGACCGTCCGCCGGCCGGGTGCCGACCCGACCGAACTGGCGGAGGCGGTCCGCGCGGTCCGGGCCGCCCGCAGGCCCCTCGTCGTCGCCGGCGGCGGGGTCCACCACAGCCGTGCCGAGGCGGCCCTCGCCGAGTTCGCCGCGGCCACCCGGATACCGGTCGCCTCCACCCAGGCCGGCAAGGGCGCCCTGCGCCACGACCACCCGCAGGACGTCGGCGGCATCGGCCACACCGGCACGGCGACCGCCGACGAGCTGGCCCGTACGGCGGACCTGGTCATCGGGATCGGCACCCGGTACACGGACTTCACCACCGCGTCCGGCACCCTCTTCGAGAACCCGGACGTCCGCTTCCTGAATCTCAACATCGCGCCCTTCGACGGCCACAAGCTGGCCGGACTCCCACTGGTCGCGGACGCCCGCAGCGGCCTGGGCGAGCTGACCGAGGCACTCGTGATGCACGGGCACCGGGTCGCCGGCTCCTACGTCACCGAGTACACCGAGGACAAGGAGCGCTGGGAGCAGCGGGTCGACGCCTGCTTCGAGGCGGACGAACCCGACGTACGGCCGACCCAGCCGCAGGTCATCGGCGCCCTCGACGCGCTGGTCGACGAGTCCGACATCATCATCAACGCGGCCGGCTCCCTCCCCGGCGACCTGCACAAGCTGTGGCGGGCCCGGTCGTCCGACCAGTACCACCTGGAGTACGGCTACTCCTGCATGGGCTACGAGATCCCGGCCGCGATCGGCGTAAAGCTGGCCGCCCCCGAGCGGAACGTGTGGGCGCTGGTCGGCGACGGCACGTACCTGATGATGCCGACGGAGATCGTGACCGCCGTGCAGGAGGGGATCGCGATCAAGGTACTGCTCCTGCAGAACCACGGGTACGCGTCCATCGGCGGCCTGTCGGAGGCGGTGGGCGGCGAGCGGTTCGGCACGGCCTACCGGTTCCCGACCGACGAGGGCACCCTGACGGGCGCCCCGCTCCCCGTCGACCTCGCCGCCAACGCGGCCAGCCTGGGCATGCGGGTGCTGCGCGCGAGGACCGTGGGCGATCTGCGCGAGGCGCTCGCCGAGGCGCGGGCCGCCGACACTCCCACATGTGTCTACGTGGAGACCAAAACGTCCGACACTGTGTCGGGCGCGCCTCCGGCGCAGGCCTGGTGGGATGTTCCTGTGGCCGAGACCGCGACCCGACCGTCGGCGGTCAAGGCACGAGAGCTGTACGAACGGCACGTCTCGACCCGACGCCGCCATCTGTAATAAGGAGTCTCTGGGCATGACGAAGATCGTCAACCACTGGATCGGCGGGAAGACCGCCGAAGGCGCGTCGGGTGCGTACGGGCCGGTCACGGACCCGGCGACCGGCGCGGTCACCACCAAGGTCGCGTTCGCATCGGTCGAGGAGGTGGACGCGGCCGTCGCGGCGGCCAAGGACGCCTTCGCGACATGGGGCCAGTCCTCGCTGGCCCAGCGCACCACGATCCTGTTCAGGTTCCGCGCGCTGCTCGACGCCCACCGCGACGAGATCGCCGAGCTGATCACCGCCGAGCACGGCAAGGTGCACTCCGACGCGCTCGGCGAGGTCGCGCGCGGCCTGGAGATCGTCGACCTGGCCTGCGGCATCAACGTCCAGCTGAAGGGCGAGCTGTCCACGCAGGTCGCCAGCCGCGTGGACGTGGCGTCCATCCGCCAGCCGCTCGGTGTCGTCGCCGGCATCACGCCGTTCAACTTCCCGGCGATGGTTCCGATGTGGATGTTCCCGATCGCCATCGCGACCGGCAACACCTTCGTGCTCAAGCCGTCGGAGAAGGACCCGTCGGCCGCGATCAGGATCGCCGAGCTGCTGTCCGAGGCCGGTCTGCCCGACGGCGTCTTCAACGTCGTCCACGGCGACAAGGTGGCCGTGGACCGGCTGCTGGAGCATCCGGACGTCAAGGCCGTCTCCTTCGTCGGCTCGACCCCGATCGCCCGCTACATCCACACCACCGCCTCCGCCAACGGCAAGCGCGTGCAGGCCCTGGGCGGCGCCAAGAACCACATGCTGGTCCTGCCGGACGCCGACCTGGACGCGGCGGCCGACGCGGCGGTCTCGGCGGCGTACGGCTCGGCCGGCGAGCGCTGCATGGCCATCTCCGCGGTCGTGGCCGTGGGCGGCATCGGCGACACGCTGGTGGACAAGATCCGCGAGCGCGCCGAGAAGATCAAGATCGGCCCGGGCAACGACCCGACCTCCGAGATGGGCCCGCTGATCACCAAGGCGCACCGCGACAAGGTGGCCTCCTACGTGGAGGGCGCCGCCGCCGAGGGCGCCGAGGTGGTCCTGGACGGCACCGGCTACACCGTGGACGGCTTCGAGGACGGCCACTGGATCGGCATCTCGCTGCTCGACAAGGTGCCCACGAGCGCCAAGGCGTACCGGGACGAGATCTTCGGCCCGGTGCTGTGCGTGCTGCGCGCCGAGACCTACGAGGAGGGCGTGGCGCTCATCAACGCCTCGCCGTTCGGCAACGGCACCGCGATCTTCACCCGGGACGGCGGCGCCGCCCGCCGCTTCCAGATGGAGATCGAGGCGGGCATGGTCGGCGTGAACGTGCCGATCCCGGTGCCGGTGGGCTACCACTCCTTCGGTGGCTGGAAGGACTCGCTCTTCGGCGACCACCACATCTACGGCAACGACGGCACGCACTTCTACACCCGCGGCAAGGTCGTCACCACGCGCTGGCCCGACCCGGCCGACGCCCCGGCAGGCGTGGACCTGGGCTTCCCGCGCAACCACTGAGTGCCGCCCGGAGGTCGCCTCCGGTCCCCGTCAGGCCGTCCGGATTCCGGACGGCCTGACTTTTTTTTGACGCCTCGGCTGCGATTCTCGTTAGTGCTGGACGAAACGGGTGGCGAAGGGGTGAACGGAAAATGACCTTCGAAAGCAAGGTCACGCACGCCTGAGTCTTGATGGATGCGCCTATTGGGCGTAACGGCCTGTGAAAGTGATGCAGAGGAGATCGTTCCACAACTGCGGATTTCGAAGGTAAACAGCCATTGACGCAGTGGTTTTCGTCGGGGTTCCCTATGGCAGCACCGGGAGCGGACGAGACGAACGTACGACGATCCGCCGGAGGCGATAGCGCTCCCGAACCCACCCCCAGTCGCACGAGTCGATCGGATTCCGCCGCATGACCGACACGCTCCGCCCTGTCGAGGCTCCCCTCGTAGAGGCCCCCGACAGTCCCCAGAGGCTCAAGCGCTCCATCGGCGTAGTCGGCGGCACCCTCCTGACCCTCTCGTGCGTCACACCGGCCTCCACGCTCTTCGTGGTCGTCCCCGACCTGTTCGGCTCCCTCGGCACCGCCACCGCCCTGACGATCGCCATCGGTTCCCTCCTCTGTATCGCCGTGGCGTTCTGCTACTCCGAGCTGGGCACCCTCATCCCCAGCGCGGGCGGCGAGTACGCCATGGTGTCGACGATGGCCGGACGCCTCGCCGGCTGGCTCGTCTTCGTCCTCTCCCTGCTGGTCGTCATGATCGTGCCGCCCGTCATCGCGATGGGCACCGCCGACTACCTGGCCCCGATCGTGCACCTCGACCCCGCGATGACCGGCGCCGGCGTCATGCTGCTCGCCACCCTCGCCGGCCTGCTCGACCTGCGCGCCAACGCCTGGATCACCGGCATCTTCCTGGTCCTGGAGGTCATCGCGGCCGGTGTCGTCGCGCTGCTGGGCTTCTCCCACAGCCACCGCGGCCTCGGCAGCCTGACCTCCATGCAGGTCGCGGGCTCCGGCGGGCACACGGACACCGTGACCGCGATGCTGGTGGTCTCCGGCCTCGCCATCGCCCTCTTCGTCACCCAGGGCTTCTCCACCGCGGTCTACCTCTCCGAGGAACTGGAGCACCCGCGCCGCAACGTCGCCCGCACGGTGCTCGCCACCCTCGCCATCTCCACCGTGATCATCCTGGTGCCGGTCGCCGCCATCACCATGGGCGCCTCCGACCTCCAGGAGCTGACCGGCGGAGACATCAGCTCCATGGTCACCGCCTGGTCCAACTCCGCGGTCGGCACCTTCGTCAGCCTCTGCGTGGCCCTCGCGATCATCAACGCCGGCATCGTCATGGTCATCCAGAACTCCCGCGTGCTGTTCGCCTCCGCCCGCGACAAGGCCTGGCCCGGCCCGGTCAACACCGTCTTCTCCAAGCTCGGCCGCTTCGGCTCCCCCTGGGTCGCCACGCTCGCGGTCGGAGTCCCCGGCGCGCTGCTCTGCTTCGTCAACCTGGACACCCTGTACGGCGTCACCGGCGTCTCCGTCACCGCCATGTACCTGCTGGTCGCGGTCGCCGCCCTGCTGGCCCGCCGCGGCTCCCACAAGCACACCCCCGCCTGGCGGATGCCGCTGTGGCCCGCGATGCCGATCGTGCTGATCGTGGTCCTCGCCTACATCCTCACCCAGCAGGAGGCGAGCTACCTGATCTGGACCGGCGGCATCACCGCCGTCGCCACCCTCTACTGGGCCCTCTACCTCCGCCCGCGCCGCGACACCCGCTGGCTGGTGTCCATCCCGGAGGACACTCAGCTCCCGGAGCACCCGCAGGCATGACCACGGGGGTACGTACCGCGCCTGGCGTACGCCGGGACCGGCCCGTACTCCGCGAGGAGGGTCCCCGGTTCAGACCGGCGGCAGCATCGCTTGTCGGCGCCGCCCCGTACGGTTGACGCATGGATCTTCGCCCGTCCCCCCGGGGGCGAATGAGGAAGGGCGTACCCGCGCTGCGGGGGCTGCTGAAGCGGCCGCGCCGGCTGATCGCCGCCGCGGCCGCCGTCGTGGTGCTCACCGGCGCCGGTACGTGGGCGACGGCGGCCGTCGGCTCCGAGGGCACACGGTCCGTGCGCGTCAGCGACCGGATCATGACCTTCGACGGTGTGCGCCTGGACACCTCCTTCTTCGCCCCGGCCGACGCCGGCCGCCACCCCGCCGTCCTGCTGGGCCACGGCTTCGGCGGCAGCAAGGACGACATGCGGACCCAGGCGGAGGACCTCGCCCGGCACGGGTACGCGGTCCTCACCTGGTCCGCGCGCGGCTTCGGCCACTCCACCGGGAAGATCGGCCTCAACGACCCGAAGGCCGAGGTCGCCGACGTCTCCCGGCTCGTCGACTGGCTGGCCGAGCAGCCCCAGGTCCGCCTCGACAAGCCCGGCGACCCGCGCGTGGGGATGGCCGGCGGCTCCTACGGCGGCGCCATCGCGCTGCTCGCCGCAGGACACGACGACCGCGTCGACGCCATCGCCCCGGCCATCACCTACTGGAACCTCGCGGACGCCCTGTTCCCGGGTGGCGTCTTCAAGAAGCTGTGGACCGGGATGTTCTTCAACACCGGCGGCGGCTGCGCCCGCTTCGAGCCCGCCCTGTGCCGGATGTACGACCGGGTCGCCGAGTCCGGCACCCCGGACGCGGCAGCCCGCGCGCTGCTGGAGGAGCGCTCGCCGTCCGCCGTCGGCGACCGCGTCAAGGTGCCCACCCTGCTGATGCAGGGCCAGACCGACTCCCTGTTCACCCTCGACCAGGCCGACGCCGCCACGAAGGCCATCAGAGCCAACGGCGCCCCGGTGGATGTCGACTGGATCGCCGGCGGACACGACGGCGGGGACATGGAGACCGGCCGGGTGCAGGCGCGCGTGCAGAGCTGGTTCGACCGGTACCTGAAGGGCGACAAGGGCACCGCCACCGGTCCCGCCTTCCGGATCACCCGCACCGGAGGCGTCGACTCCACCGACGGCACCGCCCAGCACCGCGGCGCGACCGCCCCCGCCTACCCCGGCCTGCACGACCACCCGCGCACCGTCGCCCTCACCGGAGGCACACAGCGCGTCGCCAACCCGGCCGGCGCCAGCCCGCCCGGCGTCTCCGCGCTGCCCGGCCTCGGCGGCTCGGGCGGTCTCGGTCAGCTCTCCGCGCTCGGTGTCGGGGTCTCCCTGGACTTCCCCGGGCAGTACGCGCGGTTCGACTCGGCGCCGCTCACCCGCGACCTGCGGATCACCGGCGCCCCGACCGCCACCGTCCACGTCACCTCCACCCGCGACGACGCGGTCCTGTTCGGCAAGGTGTACGACGTCGGCCCCGGCGGCACCCGCCAGGTCCTGCCCTCCCAGCTGGTCGCGCCCGTCCGGGTGAGCGGCGCCAAGGCGGGCAGGGACGTCACGCTCACCCTCCCGGCGATCGACCACGAGGTGCAGCGCGGCCACCGGATCCGCCTGGTCCTCGCCTCCACCGACCTCGGCTACGCCTCACCGGCCGCCCCCGCGACCTACACCGTCTCCCTGAAGGGAGACCTCGCCGTGCCAACGGCCCCGGCCGTCAGCACCGCCGCGGCACCTCTGCCCTCCTGGGTCTGGTGGCTGCCCGCGGCCGGTGCGGCGGCCGCCCTGGCGCTGCTGCTGACCACCCGCCGCCGTACGGCCGCCCCCGGACCCGACCCCGAGCTCACCGACGTCCCGCTCGTGATCACCGACCTCGCCAAGCGGTACGCCAGATCCACCGACCGGTACGCGGTGCGCGAGCTGTCCTTCCGGGTCGAGAAGGGCCAGGTGCTCGGCCTGCTCGGCCCCAACGGCGCCGGCAAGACCACCACCCTGCGCATGCTGATGGGTCTGATCACCCCGGACGACGGCGAGATCCGCGTCTTCGGGCACGCCGTCCGGCCGGGAGCCTCGGTGCTGTCCCGGGTCGGCGCGTTCGTGGAGGGCGCGGGCTTCCTGCCGCACCTGTCCGGCCGGGAGAACCTGGAGCTGTACTGGCGGGCCACCGGCCGTCCGGCCGAGGACGCGCACCTGGAGGAGGCCCTGGAGATCGCCGGCCTCGGTGACGCCCTCGCCCGCACGGTGCGCACCTACTCGCAGGGCATGCGCCAGCGCCTCGCCATCGCCCAGGCCATGCTCGGACTGCCCGACCTGCTCATCCTCGACGAGCCCACCAACGGCCTCGACCCGCCGCAGATCCGCGAGATGCGCGAGGTGATGATCCGCTACGCGGCCGGAGGCCGCACGGTGATCGTCTCCAGCCATCTCCTCGCCGAGGTGGAACAGTCCTGCACCCATTTGGTGGTGATGGACCGCGGCCGGCTCGTCCAGGCCGGCCCGGTCCGGGAGATCGTCGGCTCCGGCGACACCCTGCTGGTCGGTACCGCCACGCCCGTGGAGGAGCCGGTCGCGGAGAAGGTGGCCGCGCTGCCCGGTGTCGCCTCCGCCGTGCGCACCGACGACGGGCTGCTCGTCCGGCTCGAACCCGGCGGCACGGCCGAGCGGCTGGTCGTGGAGCTGGTGCGGCTGGAGGTGCCGGTCGCCTCCGTCGGCCCGCACCGCCGGCTGGAGGACGCGTTCCTGACCCTGATCGGAGGTACCGCATGAGCACGCTCGCCGAGCGCGCCGAGACGGCGTCCGGATACAGCGCGGGCCGCACCCTGCCCCTGCGGGTGGAGCTGGTCCGCCAGCTCAAGCGGCGCCGCACCCTGGTCATGGGCGCGGTCCTCGCCGTGCTGCCGTTCGTGCTGCTGATCGCCTTCGCCATCGGCGGCGAGCCGGGGGGCCGCAACAACCAGGTCACCCTGATGGACACGGCCACCGCGTCCGGCGCCAACTTCGCCGCGGTCAACCTGTTCGTCTCGGCCGGCTTCCTGCTGGTGATCCCGGTCGCCCTGTTCTGCGGGGACACGGTCGCCTCCGAGGCCGGCTGGTCCTCCCTGCGCTATCTGCTGGCGGCGCCCGTGCCGAGGGCCCGGCTGCTGTGGTCCAAGCTCGTCGTCGCGCTGGGGCTGAGCCTCGCCGCGATGGTCCTGCTGCCGGTGGTGGCCCTCGCGGTCGGCACGGCCGCCTACGGCTGGGGCCCGCTCCAGATCCCGACGGGCGGCGTGCTGGACGCGGGCACGGCGGCCCAGCGCCTGGTGGTCGTGGTCGCGTACATCTTCGTGTCCCAACTCGTCACAGCGGGGCTCGCGTTCTGGCTGTCCACCAAGACGGACGCCCCGCTGGGCGCGGTCGGCGGGGCGGTCGGCCTGACCATCGTCGGCAACGTCCTGGACGCCGTCACCGCGCTCGGCGACTGGCGCCACTTCCTGCCCGCGCACTGGCAGTTCGCCTGGGCCGACGCCGTCCAGCCCCGTCCGGAGTGGTCCGGCATGATCCAGGGCGCGGCGATCTCCGTGACGTACGCCCTCGTGCTCTTCGCCCTGGCGTTCCGGGGCTTCGCCCGCAAGGACATCGTCTCCTGACCCCGCCCGGCTGCCCGGGAGATCGCGCACGCCCCATTGACCTTTCCTTACTTATGAGTAAGTTGACGCACCGGTAAGGAGCTTGGCAGGGCACGAGCCGCGACCGGGAGCCGTCATGGGCGTACGCAGGGATCTGAAGCGGGCACGGCGGCGGACCGATCTGGCGGCCCGGAGCGCGGTGGAACTCGTGAGGGACGAGAGGGGCACCGTGCGCGAGGTGCGGGCGGCGCCCCTCGCGCCCGCGCTCACCACCGGGTCCCTGGCCGACCTGCCGTTCGCGCACGCGGACGAGACCCCCGACACGGTGCTCGTGCGCCGCCGCCTACAGGGCGCCTGGCACCCGGTCACCGCGGCCGCCTTCGCCACCGAGGTCGCCGCGGTCGCGAAGGGACTGATCGCCGCCGGTCTCGAACCGGGCGGCCGGGTCTGCGTGATGTCCCGCACCCGCTACGAGTGGACCGTCCTGGACTTCGCGATCTGGGCGGCCGGCGGCCAGTCCGTACCCGTCTACCCGACCTCCTCCGCCGAGCAGGTGGAGTGGATCGTGCGCGACTCCGGCGCCCGCTTCGCCGTCACCGAGACCGTCGGAAACGCCGCCACCGTCACCGCCGGCACCGCCGGCCACACCCGCCCCCCACGCCTGTGGCAGCTCGACGCGGGCGCCCTCGCCGACCTCACCACCCTCGGCGCGGACGTCCCCGACGACGACCTCGCCAAGCGCCGCGCCGGAACGACCCCCGACACCGTCGCCACGATCTGCTACACCTCCGGCACCACGGGCCGGCCCAAGGGCTGCGTCCTCACGCACGCCAACCTGCACGCCGAGGCCGCCAACACCGTCGAGCTGCTGCATCCGGTCTTCCAGGCCGTCACCGGCCGGACCGCCTCCACCCTGCTGTTCCTGCCGCTCGCCCACATCCTCGGCCGCACCCTGCAACTCGCCTGCCTGCTCGCCCGCATCGAGATCGGCCACTTCCCGAGCGTCCGGCCCGACGAACTGAGGCCCGCGCTCAAGGAGTTCCGGCCCACCTTCCTGGTCGGGGTGCCGTACCTCTTCGAGAAGATCCACGACACCGGGCGCGCCACCGCCGAGAAGATCGGCCGCGCCGCCTCCTTCGACCGCGCCGAGCGGGTCGCCGTCCGCTTCGCCGAGGCGTACCTGCGGAAGTTCCTCGGCACCGGCAGGGGCCCCGGCCCCGGCCTCTACGCCGCCTGGGCCCTGTACGACCTGCTGGTCTACCGGCGCATCCGCGCCGAGCTGGGCGGCCGCATGCGGTACGCCATCAGCGGCGGCTCCCCCCTGGACCGCAACCTCAACCTGTTCTTCCACGCTGCCGGGATCGTCGTGCACGAGGGCTACGGCCTGACGGAGACCTCCGCCGCCGCCACCCTCGTGCCCCCGCTCGGCCCCCGCCCCGGCACCGTCGGCCTGCCCGTCCCGGGGGCCGCCGTACGCATCGCCGACGACGGCGAGGTGCTGATCAAGGGGGAGATCGTCTTCGGGTCGTACTGGAACGACCCGGCTGCCACTGACGCCGTGCTCACCGACGACTGGTTCGCCACCGGGGACCTCGGTGCGCTCGACGAGGAGGGCTACCTCACCATCACCGGCCGCAAGAAGGACGTCCTCGTCACCTCCGGCGGCAAGAACGTCTCCCCGGCCGTCCTGGAGGACCGGCTGCGCAGCCGCTCACCCGTCGGCCAGTGCGTGGTCGTCGGGGACAACCGGCCCTTCGTCGCCGCCCTGGTCGTCCTCGACCCGGAGGCACTCGCCCACTGGCTGGCGGTGCGTGGACTGCCGGCGGACACACCGGTCGCGGATCTGGCGGGCGACGAACGGCTGCGGGCCGAGGTGCAGAAGGCCGTCGACCACGCGAACGAGGCGGTCTCCCGCGCCGAGTCCATCCGCGCCTTCGCCCTCGTCGAGGGGGAGTTCACCGAGGAGAACGGACTGCTGACCCCGTCGCTGAAGGTCAGACGGCACGCGGTGACGGCCGCGTACGCGGAGACGATCGAGGCGCTCTACCGTCGCTGAAACGCCGCAGCGGGCCGCCGAGTTGCTCGGCGACCCGCTGCACGGACCGGGGTCAGTTACCGGTTTCCGAGTTCTGCGACAGGACCGACACGTCCTCCAGCAGGTGCGCCAGCGCACCGTCGCGCTTGGCGTTGGTGCTGTTCTCGGTGCACTGCTGCTGCATGTGGTCCGACAGGATCGGGAGGTCCTGGACATTGACGCCGACGAGGGCGCCGACACCGACCGGGATGTCGTTGACCGCGATGCAGGGCTTGTTGAAGGAGCCCTGGATCAGCGCGATCTGGGGGCTCATGTTTCCGTACGTGGCCGAGTTGCCGTAGCTCTGCCAAGCACCGTTGCCGTTCGCGGCGGTCGGCCCGCTGTCGTTCCCGATCGCCAGCGCCTGCGGTGCCGCGGCAGCGGAGGCGCCCATGGCGGAAGCGGCGACGGCCGCAGTGGCAACAATCTTCCTGATCACTGGCCAGTCCTTTCTGAGGAAACCCCGTCCACCGGAGCGTTCTGGACAACTCCCCCGGCCCCGTGTGGTTTCTCCCGTTCACTCCCACGGCGGACAGCGCGGACTGGTGGTGCACTTTTAGGCTTTGGTGATTTCCGGCCCCGTCCACGGCCGTGCGGGCCAACCGGGTGAATGGGCGCAACCATTCCTGGTGGGCCGGGTTGATGTCGCCGTAGGACATGCGTCGCTACGAGGAAAGGAACGCGAAGTGCTCAAGAAGGCAATGGTCGCCGCTGCGACCGCCGCTTCTGTCGTGGGAATGGCGGTGGCGGCCGCGCCGCAGGCGCTTGCCATCGGCAACGACGACGGACCGACCGTCGCCAACGGCAACGGCGCCGTGTCGTCGTTCGGCAACTCCGCGACGAAGGGCAGCATGAGCCCGCAGCTGTCGCTGGTGCAGGGCACGCTCAACAAGCCGTGTGTCGGCGTCCAGGACGTCGACGTCGCGGTCGACGCCCTCATCGGCGTCACCGCCCAGGACATCCCGATCCTGTCGGACCACCTCCAGCAGCAGTGCGACGACAACTCGTCGAACACCAAGCGGGACGGTGCGGTCTCTCACGTTCTGGAAGACCTGTCGGTTCTTTCGTCCAACGGCGAAGGCTGAGCCGACCGGGTCGGGCCCGGGCCGTCCGCTGCTTTTGTCTGCGGGCTGCCCGGGCCTTTCCACGTTCATTTCGAGGGAGCTGTACGGGGCATAGCGGGTGCGATCGAGTGATAATCCATCAGTTCGCGTTCCGAGATGGCGAATTCCGTCAATCCCTCGTTCCGTGCCACGACCGTCCACGTCGTGTCTGCACGGTTCTGGCCGTCATTGGGGCATGACCCCAGAGAAGGGAACATCCATGAAGAAGAGCGTTGCTCTCGTCGCCGGCGCCCTCCTGGCCCTCGGCATGGCCGCTCCGGCCTTCGCCGACTCCGGCGCCAACGCCGGCGCCGCCAACTCCCCGGGCGCCCTGTCCGGCAACGTCATCGAGGCTCCGGTCCACGTGCCGGTCAACGTCTGCGGTGACTCGGTCGACGTCATCGGTCTGCTCAACCCGGCGCTCGGCAGCGGCTGCGCCAACAGCTGAGACGCACCACAACTCACCAGCCTCCGGCTGTGTACCGCCGGCCTCGGATCGTCGATCGCTTTCGACTCTGCGCTCCGAGGCCGGCTCTTCCACTTCTACGAGCAGGAAGACAACGAGATTGCGACAGACCCTCAGTAAGGGCATGGTCGTGGCCGCGGCCGCGACCGGCATGCTGTCCCTGTGCGGCGGCGCCGCGCTCGCCGACACGGAGGCGCACAGCGTCACCCAGGGTTCGCCGGGCCTGGTGTCCGGCAACAGCGTCGAGGTTCCGGTGAACGTCCCGGTCAACGTCTGCGGCAACTCCGTGGACGTGGCAGCCGCCCTGAACCCGGCCTTCGCCAACGCCTGCGCGAACGACGACGAAGCGCAGGACAACGGTGGCAGGAGCCTGCACCGTACCCGAGGTGACTCCGACGGGGCCGGCACCCGCGCCCACGGAAACCACCCCCGCTCCGGCGGCGACCAGTCCGCGCCGCCCTCGTACGGCGACGAGGACGAGGAGTCGACGCCGCCTTCGTCGCCGCCCTCGTACGGCGACGAGGACCACTCGAAGCCGCCGTCGTACGGGGACGAGGACCACTCGACGCCGCCGTCGTACGGCGGTGACGACCACACGACCGCGCCTCCCTACGGCGGCGAGGACCACACGACCCCGCCCTCCACCCCGCCGTCGACGCCGCCGTCGTACGGCGGTGACGACCACACGACCGCGCCCCCCTACGGCGGCGAGGACCACTCCACCCCGCCTCCGTACGGCGGCGACGACCACACGACCGCGCCCCCCTACGGCGGCGAGGACCACTCCACCCCGCCCGGATACGGCGAGGACGACACCCCGCCCCACGGTGGGCATCACCACCGGCCCAGCCTCCCGCACACCGGCGGTGACGCCCGGGCCATGCTCGCGACCTCGGCCGCCAGCGCCGCGCTGATCGCGGCCGGGACGATCCTGTACCGCCGCGGCCGGGCAACCTCCCGTCGGTAGGGCGCCGGGTGCCGGTCCCGAGCGCCCGGCACCCCGCGACCTCCGGCGTCCTCAGTGCCGTACCGCGTGCGGTGCTCCGCCGGTCCGGCCGGCCGGGATCCGCCAGCCGGCCGGTCCCGCGCGCAGCCGCCGCCGCACCCCTCGTACCAGCGTGCCCGCCGTGAAGGCCGCGCCGTGCACGAAGCGCATCGCCGGGCCGAAGCCCGCCGCGGTGACCGGACCGGCCAGGAAGAGCCCGGGGTACGACGACTCGAACTCCAGCCCCACCTCGGGTGCCCCGTCGGCGCCCGCCGCCAGCAGCGCGCGCAGCTCGGGGGAGAGCAGGCGCAGCCGGTCGACCGTGGCGCGGAAGCCGGTCGCCGCGATCACATGACCCGTCGCCAGCACCCCGGCACCGCCCTGCCGGACCGCCGTCTCCAGACGCAGCCCGCCCGGCACCTCGTGCGCCGCGACCACCGTGCGTCCGGTCAGGATCTCCACCCGCTGCTCCACCCGCTCGCGCAGCCACCAGGCACCCGCCGGGCCCAGCGCCCGGGACGCGATCCGTACCCGCGTCCGCTCGGGCAGCCGCCGGTACAGGTCAGGCCGCCCGGCGTAGAACCCGTTCCGCCAGCCGGTGCCGAGCCCGCTGTACGGGGAGCGGGCCGCACGCCACCAGGGACGCTCCCGGGGCGGCGGCACCTCGTTCCAGCGCAGCCGGTCGGCCAAGGCCAGGACCCGCACCCGCGTGCCCTGTTCGGCGAGGAGCGCGGCGGTCTCCAGCGCCGACTGGCCGCCGCCGACCACGGTGACGTCCCGGTCGCGGAAGCGGTCGAGGGAGGCGTGGTCGCTGCTGTGGGAGACCAGGGCCGGGGGCAGGCCGCGCAAGGGGGCCGGGATCTCGGCGAAGGGCAGGACGCCCACGGCCAGCGCGACCGTCCTCGCGGTCAGCGTCCCGCCGTCCTCGGTGACGGCCTCGAAACCGCCGGTGCGCGGCGCCACCCGGGTCACGGTCCGCTGTTCGAGCATGGGCACGGCGTTGCGGGCGAACCACGTGCCGTACTCCGCGAACACCTCCAGCGGGATCGGCTCGGCGTGCCGGGACCGCTCCCCGCGGAAGGCGCAGAAGACGTCGAGGCGCCAGCGGCCCTCGGGGTCGGAGAGGTCGGACGCCCAGGACTCCGACGTCAGGAACATGCCGCGGGGCATGTGCTCGCGCCAGGTCTGCATGGGCCGTCCGAGTACGCGGACGTCGAGTCCGGCCGCCGTGGCGTGCGACGCGATGGACAGGCCGTAGGGGCCCGCGCCCACCACCAGCAGGTCGTGCATCAGCAGCTGCTCACCTTCTCGTCCGTTCGCCCGTGCGGGGGTTCGGGTCACCTGTTAGCCGTAACCGCGCCGGGCGGAATTCATATCGGTATGACCGTCCGTCAATAACAGGGACAGCAATGCGGGAACGCAGTCGAGCGGAGGGAGGAGCAGCGTGGCTCCTCGGCACAGGGCTTCTCAGCAGTACGCGGCTCCACAGCGGCGGCGGCGCCGCCTCGGGCGGCTGACCGGCATCGCGGCGGCGGTCGCCGCGTCGCTCGTGCTGGCGGCCGCTCCCGGACCCGGAGCGGGGGGCGCACGGACCGTGGAACCGTCCGCGCCCGCCCCGGCGGCGGGCAGCGCCGCCGACACCGTCCCGCCCTTCGGCGTCTTCCTCGACTCCGGGCCGCTCGGGGTGGCCCGCATGGCCGCGATGAGCGCCTGGCTCGGCGGGACCGAGTTGAAGGTCGCCCACACCTACCTGCCCGGCGGAACCTGGCGCGACATCGAGGGGCCGCCCGGCTTCCTCGACGCGTGGGCGCAGTGGCGGCGGCAGAAGTCCGACCGGACCCTCGTCCTCAACGTGCCGATGCAGGAGCGCAACGAGGAGGGCCTGTCCGACGACGAGGTACGGGGGCTGCTGAGCCAGGCAGCGGCAGGCGCGTTCGACCACCATTTCAGAACCCTGGCCGAACAGTTGGTGCGGCTGGACGTCCCGGACACGGTGATCGTGCTCGGCTGGGAGATGAACGGCATCACCTACACCCACCGTTGCGGACCGGACCCCGAGGCCTGGAAGACGTACTGGAGACGGATCGTCACGGCCATGCGCGCGGTGCCCGGCCAGAGGTTCCGGTTCGACTTCACGCCCTCCCGCGGCCGGGACGCCGTGCCGTGGACCGACTGCTACCCCGGGGACGACACCGTCGACATCATCGGCATGGACTCCTACGACCAGCCGGCGGGCATGTCGTTCGACGAGCAGGTGGCTGAGCCCTACGGGCTCCAGCAGCACGTGGACTTTGCCAGAGCCCACGGCAAGCCCGTCTCGTACCCGGAGTGGGGGCTGTTCCGCAACGGTGACGACGCCGAGTACATGCGGCGCATGCTCGCCTGGTTCGACGAGCACGGACCGGTGTACAACACGCTGACCGACTACTGCCCGCACGGCGTGTGGCAGTGCGCCGCCAACCCCAGGGCGTCGCAGGCCTATCGGACGGCGCTGTACGGCCGCACCGGCGAACGCACCCCGTCCGAGCCGGTCCCGACCCCGCCGCAGCCGGCACCCGCCGACTGCTCGCCGCCGGACCTCGGCGACTGGATCGAGTCCCTGCTCGGCCGGAAACTCTGCCTGCCCCTCGGCCGGTGGTCGGCGAACCGCTAGCCCCGCCCCCGTTCCCGCCACCGGCGCAGCACCTCCCTGCCCCGGTGCCGGGCGGCCGCGTCGCACAGCGCGGCCGTCAGCAGCGGGGCGGTGCGCCGCCGGGCCAGCAGCAGCCGCTGGTTGACGACCGGTTCGGGACGCCAGTGGTGCTTGTACGGCTCGTCACCGCGCAGCAGACTCAGTGTGCCCCGCCCGCCCGGGCCGCAGCCCGCCGCGTGCTCCGCGCACGCGTCCAGCAGCATCACCGCCACGTCCGCCTTCCGCTCCCGGAGGCCGGGATGCGCGCCGTACAGGTAGCCGCCGACCAGGCTGCGCGACAGCAGGGTCAGGTCGACGGCGACCACCTCGCCGTCGATCAGGAACTCGGTGACCACCGCGTTCCCGGACCGCACCATCGGACCGACCGCCCGCACCAGATGCGCGCGGAACCGCGGCTGGAGGTGCTCGGACGTCACCTTCCGCCCCTGCCACTGCAACCGGTGCAGCTCCAGCAGCCGGCCGAGTGCGGCGTCCACCTCCTCGGGGCCGACCGTGCGCCGGGTCACGCCGAGCGCGTCCAACTTGCGCAGCTTGGCCCGCACCCGCTGGGCCTTCTGCGACGGCAGCCGCGCCACCAGTCCGTCCATGGGCAGGGCGGGCAGCTCCAGGCACGGCGAGTCCCCGAGCGTGCGGTGCGGTCCGCGCCAGCGGTCGTGGACCCGCTGCACGGTGCCGCCCGGGCGCACCTCGCGGAAGTCGACGAGTGCCGTGCGTGCCGCGTCCGCCAGCGCCTCGGTGAGCGCGTCGGCCACGCGCCCGTCGTCGCCGTCGTCCAGCAGCACGTCCGCGTAGTCGGAGATCGGGCCGCCGAGCGGTACCAGCGCGGGCAGCGGGCGGCGGACCAGCATCAGCGGGGCCGCGGCCAGCAGTTCACCGTCGGAGCGCACGAGGAGCAGCCGCAGCCGGCCGCGCCTGCCGTACGACAACCACCACGAGTGCAGCCAGGCGTGGCTCTGGAACGGGGTCGCGGCGGCACACCGCGCGTGCAGCCGTCCCCATGCCGGGGCCAGGGCCGCGAAGACCTTCTCGTCGGTGACGAGTTCGGCGGTGACGGCGGCCCGGGTGGTGGGCGCCGTGCGCGTCGCCGTCACAGCCGGCCGCGGGCGTCGGCGGCCACGGCCGGTGCGGGCACCGACGCCGGCCGCAGCAGTTCCCCCTCCGGGCGGCGCCGCGGCCGTACCAGCAGCGCCAGCCCGCCGAGCAGGCCGCCCCCGCTCGCCCCGACCAGACCGGTCAGCCCGGCGGAGGGTGAGGTGGGCGAGGCCGGCCGCACGGCCCGGGAGAACTGCACCAGCTGGACGTGCGTGTCGGCCTTGGTGCCGTTCGCCTGCGCGGTGAGCGCGGCGGCCACCGCGTTGGCCATGGCGGCCGCCTGGGCGGGGCGGGCGGAGGTGGCGGAGACGGCGACCATCGGGGCGTCCGGCGAGGTCGCGGTGCGCACGCTCTCCCGCAGGGTGTCCACCGGCACTCCGGCCAGCCCCTGCGCGTCGCCGAGCACCGCGAGCTGGGTGGCGACCCGGCCGTAGGCCTGCGCGAAGCCCAGCGCCGAGGACGTGTCCGACCGGTCCGTGGGTACGACGACGACATAGCTGGTCGCCGTGTACGTCGGCGTCTTCAGCCCGCCGTACGCACCGCCCAGCAGCCCGCCCGCGAGGACCCCGGCGGCCACCAGCGACCAGGGGGGCAGCGCGCGGACGCGGGCGAGGCGGGCGGTGCGGTGGCGCCGGCTGTGATGGTCGGTCATGACGGTCTTGCTCCCTGCTGGACGGGGACTCGGGTGGACGCGGGGGCGAGCGCCGCCGTGTAGACCTCCATGAGGCGGGCGGCGCTGCGGGTGATGCAGTAGTGACGGGCCGCCTCGGGGGCGGTGCGCGGGCCGGGGCCGGCGGCGCGGACGGCGGCGAGCGCGCGGGCGTAGGCGCCGGCGTCGCACGGGACGCGCACCGCGTCCGGGGCGGCCTCGGGCGGCAGGTCCTGAAGGGCGGGGCAGGAGGTGTAGCGCACCGGCAGCCCGGCCGCGAGCGCCTCCACCGCGGCGAGCCCGAACGCCTCCTCGGGGGACGGCGAGGCCAGCACGTCCATCGCGGAGGCCAGCGCGGGCAGGGCGGGTCCGGGCGAGCCGTCGGCCAGGTACGGCCGCTCGCCGGCGAACAGCACCCGGTCGGCGACCCCCGCCGCCCGTGCCGCCTGCCGCAGGGCCCCTTCCTCCGGGCCGCCGCCGACCAGCAGCAGCCGGCAGTCGGCGGGCAGCCCGGCCAGGGCGTGGATCAGGACGTCGAAGCGCTTCCCAGGGGCGAGCCGGCCGATGCCGCCGACGACGAACGCGTCGGCCCCGAGACCGAGTTCGTCCCGGACCCGCCGACGGGCCGCCGGGTCGAAGGCGAACCGCGCCCGGTCGATGCCGTTGGGGACGACCGCGATCCGCGGCCCGGGCACGCCCCAGCGGCCGAGCCGTTCGGCGACCGTGGGGGAGACGGCGACGGTCGACCGGCCCAGCCGTTCGCCCAGGAGGTACAGGCCGCGCACGCCCGCCGTGAGCGGACGGCCTTCCATCTGCGAGTCCCCGAGGGAGTGCTCGGTGGCGACGACCGCGCGGACCCCGGCCAGCCGGGCGGCGATCCGCCCGTACAGACAGGCCCGGTACAGATGCGTGTGCACCAGGTCGTAACGGCCGCGCCGGACGATGCGGGCCAGCCGGGGCAGCGCGGCCAGGTCCCGGTTCCCGGTCATGCCGAGGTCCACCACCCGCACCCCGTCGGCGGCCAGCCCGGCCGCGACCGGGCCGGGGTTGGTCAGCGTCACCACGTCGCAGCGCACCGGCAGATGCCGCAGCAGCAGCCGTAGTTGCTGCTCGGCACCGCCGACACCGAGCCCGGTGATGATGTGCAGCGCCCTCACAGCCCCTCCACGGGCCGCCGGCGCAACCGGTGCAGCCGCCGCTTGAGGAACAGGCGTACGGCGGTGTCGTTCTGCCCGACGTGGACGCGCGGCAGGACGTGCGGGCCGTTCAGCCGGCCGGGGTCGATGGCGCAGGCGTAGCCGTACCCGGCGTCCCGCACGGCGTCCACCGCCCGCCGGTCGACCGTGCCGTACGGATAGCAGAAGCCGGTGACCGGCCGCCCGGTCAGCTCCTCCAGCAGGGCCCGGCTCTCGGTGGTCTCGGCGGTGAGCAGGGCGTCGTCGGCCCGTGTGAGGTCGACGTGGGTGAGGCCGTGCGAGCCGATCTCCACCCCCGCGTCGGCCACGCGCCGGATGCCGGCGGCGGTCAGCAGCGGTTTGCGCGGGCCCAGCGGGTCCCAGGCGTTGTCGCCGCCGAGCCGGCCGGGCAGGACGAACAGGGTGGCGGTGCATCCCCAGCGCTCCAGCAGGGGCAGGGCGTTGTCGAGGAAGTCGGCGTAGCCGTCGTCGAAGGTCAGGCCCACCAGGTCGCGTCCCCCGTCGCGCGCCCGCGCGGCGAGCAGTTCGGCCACCGACACCCCGCGCAGCCCCCGCCGGCGCAGCCAGTGCAGCTGCCGGTCCAGGCGCTCGGGGGTGACCGTGACGCGGTACGGGTCGTCGGTGCAGTCGCCGACGGAGTGGTACATGGCGATCCAGGGGACCGGTCCGGTCGTGGCCGGCCGGACGGGGACGGCGGGCTCAGCGGAAGACGGCATGGGCGACCCTTCGGGTGCGGGTGCTTACGAGACGGAGTGCGGGTGCGAAACCCTGGGCCCCCAGGGCGCAGCCCAGCAGGGCGAACACGACGGTGACGGTGGCGCCGCCGGCCACGAGAGCGGCGAGCGGCGCCGGAGGCAGGGTCGCGACCCAGGCGCCGGCCCCGCCGGCGGCCGCGGCCGCCACCAGCGGCCGGCCGAGCCCGCCCAGCACCTGCCGGGTCCGCAGGGGCACACCACGGCGGCCCGTGCCGGCCAGCAGCAGGACAGCGGTGACCGTGATGCCGGCGGCGTTGGCGGCGGCGATCCCGGTGACGCCCCGGGTGCCGACGGTCCAGTCGCCGATCCAGAAGGTCACGGCCAGGCCCACGGCCATCGCACCGGCCGGGTACCAGGTGGCGCGGCCCGCCGAGAAGTACGAGCGGATCAGGACCCCGGTCAACGTCTGGCCGAGCAGCCCGAGCGCGTACACGCGCATCACCGCGGCGGTCGCCGCGGTGTCCGCGGCCGTGAACGCACCCCGCTGGAACAGCAGGCCGATCAGCTGCGGGGCGCAGGCGATCACCGCGGCGGCGCCCAGCAGCACCACGGCGGCGGCCACCGCCAGGTCCCGCTCCACCCGTGCCCGGGCCCGCTCGGTGTCGCCCTCGGCCAGCGCCCGCGCCACCACCGGGAAGGTGACCGTGCACAGCATCGTCGACAGCGTCATCGGGATCTGCGCGACCTTCTGCGCGTAGTTCAGATGCGAGATGGCACCGGCGGGCAGCCCGGAGGCGAGGAACCGCTCGATCAGCACCTGCGACTGCCGGCCCAGCGCGAACAGCAGCACGCTCGCCAGCAGCGGCACGTCCATCGGCCGCGTCTCGGGGGTGTCCCCGGGGCGCGCCCGGGCGGTACGGCGGCGGCTCAACTGCCCGAGCAGGGACGGCAGCTGCACCAGCACCATCAGGCAGCCGCCCGCCGCGACCCCGACCGCGGCCGACCGCACCCCCCAGCGGCCGCCGAGGGCGTACATCGCCGTGACGATCCCGATGTTGTAGGCGACGTAGATGGCGGCCGGCGCCAGGAAGCGGCGGTGCGCCCGGAGAGCCGCGCTGCAGTACCCGGCGAGGCCGAAGCTCAGCACGCAGGTCGCGGAGAGCCGGGTGCAGTCCACGGCGAGACCCGGATCGGGCAGGCCCGGCGCGAGGACCCCGACGAACTGCGGTGCCGCCAGCACGAGCAGTGCGCCCACCGCCGCGAACGCCAGCGCCAGCCGCGGCAGCGTGCCCGCCACCAGTGAGCGGACCGGGTCCCCCGCGGCGCCCTGCGCACGGCGGGCCAGGGCCAGGCTGAACGCCGGGATCAGCGCGAACGCCAGCCCGTCCTCGATCAGCAGCGTGGCCGCGAACTCCGGCACGGTCCAGGCGACCAGGAAGGCGTCGGTGCCCCGCCCGGCACCGAACAGACGGGCCAGCGACTGGTCCCGCACCAGCCCGAGCAACGCCGCCGCGACCGTGAGGGAGGCCGTGAGCAGGGTGGCCCTGGCGAGGAAACGGCCGGTGGGCGGGGCGTGTTCGGGAGCGCCGGCCGGCTCCCCGGAACGGGCCTTCGGCACGGTGCGGCCGCCGGTGCCCGCGTCGGCCCGCGGCAGGCGTACGACGTCCGCCGCCGGTCCGTGCGCGGCGCCGGACGCGCGCGCCCTGCCGGTCTCGGGGCCCGGCGGCCGTCCGGGCCCGCGGGTGTCGCTCATCTCAGTGCCGCCTGCCCGGCCGGCGCCCGCAGCCCGCCCGGCACGGCGGTGCCCGGACCGGTGCCGGCCCGGTCGCCGCCCACCAGGGCCCACCAGGCGACCAGACCGATGCACACCGCCGTCAGCACGGTGGAGGGACCGCCGATGTCGGCGTACGCGAAGTCCACCAGCTGCCAGACCAGCAGTCCGCAGGCGATCAGCGGGCACTCCAGATCCACCCCGCCGGCCTTGCGCACCCACCACAGTCCGCGCAGGGCGCACACCAGCAGGGCCAGCCAGCCGCCCGCGAGGCACAGCAGCCCGATCAGTCCCTGTTCGCCGAGGACCAGCAGGTACATGTTGTGCGGGGAGAGCAGCGGCTGCCTGCGGAAGGCGGCACCCGCGCCCTCGGTGTCGCTCCCGGAGGACAGCGCGAGCGAGGCGTGCCCGTCCCGGTACTCCGGGAAGCCCTTCAGCCCGACCCCGGTCAGCGGGTGCTCGCGCCACATGTCGGCGGCCGCCGCCCACATCGTGTACCGGTCGGTGACCGACTGGTCGGGCGCGTCGGCGACCTGCCCGATGCTGTCGATCCGCTCCTGCAGCATCGCCGTACCCACGCCCAGCCCGCCCACCAGGACGACGCAGGCGGCCACCACGACCGTGCCGACCCGGAGCGCCCGGCGCAGCCCGGACAGCGTCAGCTGCACGGTGAGCGTGACGGCGGTGGCGATCCACGCGCCCCGGCTGAAGGACAGGGCGAGGGGCAGGAGCAGGGCGAGGGCGCAGCCGGCGGCGAGAGCGCGCTCCCGGGCCGCCGAGCGGCCGAGCGCCAGGCCCACCGCGCACACCAGCCCGAAGGCCACCACCGTCGCCATGCCCATCACGTCGCTCGCCCCGAAGGTGCCGACCGCGCGGACGTCCTCGCCCTGGTAGGAGGCGCCGGTCCCGGTGAGGTACTGGTGCACCCCGATCCCGCCCTGCCAGCCCGCGAGGGCCACGAACGACCAGGCCAGCAGCCGGAAGTCGGACCGGTCGCGGACGAGCAGCACGACGGCCGCCGGGACCAGCACGAAGATCTGGAGGTAGCGGCCGAGGCCGCTGATCCCGGCGCCCGGTGCGACCGCGTTCATCGCGGCGAGCGTCAGGCCGGCCACCGGCAGCCCGAGGACGAGGGCCGCGGTGCGGTCGAGCGGGCGGCGGCGGTCGCGCAGCAGCCGTACCGCGCAGAAGACGACGACGAGCGCGGACAGTGCGTCGGCGGGACCCGCGCCGCCTTCGCCGCCGGGCGTGACTGGCAGTGCGAGAGCGGCGACGACGGCCACCACGGCCAGCACCGGGCGGAACCGCGGGGGCCGGCGGAGCGGCGGGGCGAGGGCCATGGGTCAGCTTCCCGTCGAGCGCACGAGCGCGGCCGCGGTGCGCAGCAGGATGCAGATGTCCTGCCACAGCGACCAGTTGTCGATGTAGGCGTTGTCGAAGCGGGCCCGGTCCTCGATGGAGGTGTCCCCGCGCAGCCCGTTGATCTGGGCGAGCCCGGTCATGCCGGCCGGCATGCGGTGCCGGGCCGCGTAACCGGCGTGCAGACCACTGAACTGGACGACGAAGTACGGCCGTTCGGGGCGCGGGCCGACCAGGCTCATGTCGCCCCGGAACACGTTCCACAGCTGGAGCAGTTCGTCCAGCGAGGTGCGGCGCAGGAAACGGCAGAAGGGGCTCATCCGCCGCTCGCCGGCCACGCTCCACCGGGTGGCCGACTCCTGCTCGTCGACCGGACGGTGGGTGCGGAACTTCAGCAGTGTGAAGGGGCGCCCGTCCCTGCCGATGCGCTCCTGCCGGAAGACCACCCCGGGCCCGGCCGTGAGCCGCAGCACCACCGCGCACACCAGCAGCAGCGGAGCGGCCGGCACCAGCAGCGCCCCGGACACCACCATGTCCAGCGCCCGCTTGGCGACGCTCGTCCGCCTCCGGGACCCCAGCTCCAGCCGGCGCACCGAGAACCCGGCGAGCTGGTCGCGCATCTCGTACGACGGGCAGTCCGCGTCCACCTCCCAGACGGTGCAGCCCGATTCGGCGAGCGCCCGCAGCAGCGGCCCCTTCTCGGTCCGCACGGCAGGGTCGACGGTGAGCACGACCCGCACCCCGTTCTGGATGAGCGCCCGCTCGACCTCCTCGCCGGTGGAGAGCAGGGGCAACCCGCCGCTGCCGTCCGGGTGTTCCGCGACGACACCGACGGGCCGCACACCGCAGCGCGGGTACCGCAAAAGTGCGGCGGCCACCCGCTGCGCGGTCGCGGCGGGCCCGATCACCAGCGCCGTGTGCGGGTGACGCAGCTGCGCGACCCGGCGCCGCCAGTGGACCACCGCCCGGCCCGCACAGGACGCCGCCGCGTGCAGCGCCCAGCCCAGCAGCAGGGTCCGCGCGGACAGGGCGCGTTCGGGGGTGTGGGCGGCGATCAGGGCGGCCAGCCCGAGCCAGACCACCGCCGTCCGTCCGCACACCAGGGGCAGTTCGTCCAGCACACCCGGCCGCGGACGGGCGGAGCGCGGGCGCAGCACCAGGGTGCCGGTGAGCAGGGCGGCGGCCGGCAGCGGCCGGCCGGCGGCCCCGTCCAGGGCGGCCGTGCCGGCCAGCGCGGCGAGCAGGTCGGCGGCGAGCAGGGGCGCCGGGGACGCGGGCCGCGCGGGCCGCCGCCGCGGCGGGAACCGGAAGCCGCCGCCGGCGTGGGCCGGCCGGAGGGGGGCGGACGCCGGTGCGCGGCCCCGGGTCCGCGTGGCGGGGGAGGAGACGGTGCTTTCCGTGGTCACGAGTGGATGGACTCCCTGCGCTCCGAGGGCACGGACGCGGCCGGCGCGCCACCGTCCCGGCCGCGTACCTCCTGGGCGGCGCCGAGGAGTTCGCGGTAGAGGCCCGCGATCCGTTCCGCGGTGTGCCGCACGTCGTGCGTGGCGAGGACGTGCCGGCGCCCCTGCCCGCCGAGCGCCGCGCACAGCGGCGGGTCGGACAGCAGACGGGTGATCGCCCCGGCCAGCGCCCCGGGGTCGTCGGGCGGCACCAGGCAGCGCGCGGCGAGGGCGGCCGGCAGGCTCTCGCGGGCGCCGTCGACGTCGGTGACCACGACCGGCCGGCCGCAGCCCATCGCCTCCAGCGGGGCGAGCGCCATGCCCTCCCAGCGCGAGGGCAGCACCACGAGATCGGCGGCCCGGTACCAGGGCACGGCGTCGGCGACCGCGCCGGTGAACCGTACGGAGGGGTGGGCGCGACGGCGTAACGCCTCGCGCTCCGGCCCGTCCCCGACCAGCACCAGCCGGGCCCCCGGATGCGCGGCGAGGACGTCGTCCCAGGCGCGCAGCAGTACGTCCTGGCCCTTCTGCCGGCACAGACGTCCCACGCAGACGACCAGGGGGCCCGGCCCGTTGCCGCCCCCGGCCGGTGCCGCGGAGAAGCGGACGGTGTCGATGCCGTTCGGGACGACCGTGTACAGGGCGCGCACCCCGGCGCGCAGTCCGGTCGCGCGCTCTGCCTCGCTGACGCACACCACCCGGTCGGCCCAGCGCGCTCCCCGGCGCTCCCAGCGCAGGGCGAGGGCGGCGGTCGGTCCGCCGACGGCCTCGAACGACCATGCGTGCGGCTGGAACACGGTCGGTACCCGCCCGCGGACGGCCAGCCGGCCGGCCAGTCCCGCCTTCGCGCTGTGCGCGTGCACCAGTTCGGGCCGTACCTCGTCGATCAGGCGTACGAGCCGTCGTACCTCTCCCGGCAGGCCCGGCCCCGGGGACCGGGCGGCCCGCCAGTCCCGGACGTCCGCCCCCAGTTCGCGCAGTCGCGCGCCGAGTTCGCCGCCGGGGCAGGCCACCGTGACGTGCAGGCCCGCCGCGAGCTGGGCCCGCGCCAGATCCAGTACGACCCGTGCGACACCGCCGTCGACGGGCTGGGCGAGGTGCAGGACCCGCGTTCGGGGATCGGGTGCTGACTGGTGCATACGCGGGTTCCTCGCTCACGGGGCGCTCGGGACGTGCGGCCGGGGACGCGCCTGACTGCCGGGCGTCCACCGGGACGCGGAGTGCGCCGGCCCACGCCGCGTCCCCGTGAAAACGAGCCGCAAGCCCGGCTGGTCACCACCCCGCCGCGAAGCGGCGCCGGGATCGAACACGGCGGCGCACCGGCCGGGCGTGTCGGCGTGCGCCGGAGGGCGGAGGGGAGAGCGCGCGTACGCACCGGCGCTCCCGAGGGAGGAAGTGGGCAATTGTGACGGAATCGCCCGGGCTTCCTTCCGCAGCCGTGAGTGGCCCCCACGCACATCACTCCATTGGCGGCACAACCCCTGGGGGCGCCACGCGTTGACACAGCGCCGGGCATCCGCCCGAATGTTGTGTCGATCCCAAGGAGCTCCTCTCCATGTCGCGTATCGCGAAGGGCCTGGTCCTGACCTCCGCCGCCGTCGCGGCCGTCGCCGGTGGTGCCGGTGTGGCCGCCGCCGACTCCGGTGCCCACGGCGCTGCCGCCAACTCGCCGGGCGTGCTGTCGGGCAACGCCGTTCAGGTTCCGGTCCACGTGCCGATCAACGTCTGCGGCAACACCGTCGACGTCATCGCTCTGCTGAACCCGGCGTTCGGCAACGCCTGCTACAGCGACTGACGTCGGGGCGCCCCCCTTCGGCCGGCCGGTCACCCCGCGATCTCCTCGCGGGGCGGCCGGCCGGTTTTGCGCTCCCCCGGATGGGTCACGCGACGCGTTCGCGCGGTTGCAGCGAGTCGTCGGTGCACGGACGGTGGGCTCAGGTCCCCCAGTTCACCGGAAGGAACACTCATGCGTGGTCTGCCGCCCCGGCGTCTCGCGTCCACTGTCCTCTGCGCCGCCGTCCTGGTCGGCATCACCGGCCCTGCCGTCGTCGCCGCCGACTCGTCCCAGGAACACGCGCGAGCCGCCTCGCCCGCGTTCGCCCCCGCAGCCGAGAAGCTGCTGGCCCAGGTCAGAGCCCTGGACCACACCGGTACCGTCCCCAGGCCGGTGCTCGACCTGCTCGAACAGTCGTTGGAGAAGGGCAAGCTGCCCGCCGCCGAGGCCCGGAGACTGGGTGACGCGGCGAAGAAGGCCCTCGCCGAGGCCGCGGCGCGCCCGGCGTCCGCGGTCGCCCCGTCGGCGACGGCCACGGCCGCCGCCCCCACCGCGACGCCGACGGCACCGGCGGCCTCCACCCCGGCATCCACCGCGCCGACGACCTCCGCCGCGCCGACGACTCCCGCCAAGCCCGCGGCCGCCACTCCGGCGGCTTCGACGCCTGCTGCTTCGACTCCGGCGGCGGCCAAGCCCGCTGCGTCGACCCCGGCTGTCGTCAAGCCCGCGGCCTCCACCCCCGCCGCGTCCTCCTCCGCGTCCGCCTCTCCGAGCCAGTCCGTGGCGCCGGACGTGGCGGCCAGCCCCTCGCAGTCGGTGGCCGCGAAGAACCGTGACGACGCCAAGCCGGCGGCCCGCGACGCCGTGGACGACCTGCTCGCCGCACTGGACAAGGCGATCGACAACCTGGTCGACGCCATCACCGCCCACCTCGACCAGGTGCTCTCCTCGGCCGACGGTCTGGTCGACGGCCTCCTCGACCTGATCGACTCGGTCCTCGGCGGCGTCCCCTCCACCCTGCCGTCACCGGTCTCCGTCGCCGCCGCGGCGGTGCCGGACGCGGCCGTGCCGTCGCTGCCCCCGGCCGACGCCGTACCGTCGCTGCCCGCCCTGCCGTCGACGAGCACGTCCGCGGCCCCGGAACTGCCGGCCGGCTGACGCCGTTCCCCCCCCGCGTCCCAGCCGTCACGCCCCCGGGTGTGACGGCTGGGACGCCGAGGTGAAGCCGGGTGAGGGCTCCTCGGGGATCTCATATGTCTTGTGACCCGAGGGTTTCCCGCCCGCTCGCGACTCGTTAGGCAGGGCGCCGGACATTCCCCGGGGTGACGTGAGTCGCCGAAGAAAGGAGCACGATGAAGTCCCTGAAGGCCGCCGTCGTCGTCGCCGGTTCCGTGGCCCTCGCCGGCGCCGCCGCGCCCGCGTTCGCGTCCACCGCCCACGACCTGCCGCCCATGAGCCTGAACGGCGGGCTGGCCTCGATCGCCGAGCACCCGCCCACGGTCCAGGACCTGATGCCGCTCCAGCACCAGTCGGACGCGCTCGACACCGAGAACAAGGACTCCGTGCTGAGCACCGTCAAGGACGCCACGACCACGCTCAACAAGCCGGGCCTGCTCGGCGGTCTTCCCCTGCGCTGACCTCCTCACCCCGCACAACTGGGCCGGTACCGCAGCCGCGGAACCGGCCCGCGCCGTGTCCGGGACGGCTTCCCTCGTTCGTGTGGAGCGCTCCGGGCCACTGCTCCGGACGGGTGAGAAGCCGTCAGGTCGCCCCACGGCCCGTCGGTATGGTCGCGCGGTGACCTCAGCGACAAGTGAAACCCGTCCCTTCCGCGCCGCCGACCTCGGCACGCTCGTCCTGCTCGCCTGGATGGCCAGGAACGAGGAGGGGGACGGCAGGACACCCTGTCTCCTCGCCTGCTCCCTGGGCGACGGCCCCGACGGCCCCGAGGCCGCGTCCGCCGCCGTGGAGCGGCTCCTCGGCGACGTCGGACTGTCCATCGGCGGCGAGCCCGTCGACGGCACCACCCGGCCGGGCCTCAAGGTCAGCATGCTCGTCGTGGCCGGGCAGATCGTCCTGCAGCTGCCGAACGTCAGCAGCCAGGTCACCCCGCCCGCCGAGTGGGTGCAGGCGGTCGAGAAGCTCGGTTACACCTACTTCATGTTCACCACGCGGATCTGCCCCTCCACCGGCCCCCGCCGGCCGGTCCAAGGACAGGAGCTGGCCGTGTTCGCCGGCTCCCCGGAGACCACCGACGCCGCCGCCCACGTCTTCCTGCCCGCCCGCGGCCTGCGCACCTGATGCAACGCCACGCGGGCGGCGGCCGTGCCTTCGCCCTGCTGGTCGTGCTCACGGGGGCGGCGGGTCTGCTCGCCTCCTGGGTCATCACCCTCGACGAGTTCGAGCTGCTGAAGAACCCCGCCTTCGTGCCCGGGTGCAGCCTGAACCCGGTGGTGTCCTGCGGCAGCGTGATGAAGAGCGACCAGGCCTCGGTGTTCGGCTTCCCGAACCCCATGCTGGGCCTGGTGGCCTACGGGATCGTCGTCTGCGTCGGCGTGAGTCTGCTCGCCGGGGCCCGCTTCCCCCGCTGGTACTGGCTGGTCTTCGAGGCCGGCTGCCTGTTCGGGATCGGCTTCGTCACCTGGCTCCAGTTCGAGTCGCTGTACCGGATCGACGCGCTGTGCCTGTGGTGCTGCCTGGCCTGGATCGCGACGATCCTGCTCTTCTGGTACGTGACGTCCCTCTGCGTGCGCCACGGCTTCCTGCCCGCTCCGGCCTGGCTGAGGACGTTCTTCGCCGAGTTCACCTGGGTGCTTCCGGTGCTGCACATCGGGGTGATCGGCATGCTCGTGCTGACGCGCTGGTGGGACTTCTGGACGAGCTGACTATTACGGCACCCGGGGGAATTGTGCACTGGCGGCGTTTTCGGCTCGTTACGCGGTACGGACGCCGAACCCCCCCCGCATCCTGAAAGGGACCGTACCTGACATGAAGTCGACCACCCGAGGAACCCTTGCCGCCGTCGTCACGGGCATCGCTGCCACCGTGGGAGCCGCCGGTCCCGCGGCGGCGTCGGGCGCGGTCCCCGTCCCCGTGCCTCTGGGCGGCGTCTCCACGGCCCTCGACATGGAGCTGCCCCACCTCGGCGCACAGGTGCCGCTGGTGAAGCCTGGCGCCCCGGAAGGACCCCGGTACGTCAGGGGCCGGCTGCTCCCGGAGCGGACGCTGCCCCAGCTGCCCGTCAGCAGCGGCCTGCCCGGGGCGGACGCCAGGTCCCCGCTGCCCCATGTCCTCGGTGACGGCGGCTTCGACCACGTCGGCCTCGACGCGCCCGCCTCCGACCTGCGCGCGCTCGCCCCCGGCCTGTCCGTGGACGCGCCCGTGACGAGCCCCGACGCGGGGAACTTCGGCCTTCCGCGGCCCAAGCTGCCCCAGGTCGGCATCCTCACCCCGGCCCTCCAGAACGTCTCCGACGCGAACCTCGAGTCGGGGCCGGGTCTGTAGGGCGCGCGGGGCCCATGGCCCGGCGGGCCTGCCGCAGGCCCCTGCCCCGGTCCGCCGATCCGCGTCCGGCACGGGCGCACCGACGGCGCCCCGGCCGCCGCATCGGCCGGGGCGCCGTCCGGGATCCGGGGCCTCTCGGAGGGTGCCTCCTCCCCCCCGTGTCACCGCCGCATCGCCAGCCCCGCCGATCGTTCCGTGGGCCGTCCCATCGACCGTTCCGTGCGCGTCTCGTCTGCCGTTGCGCGGGCCGTTCCGTCGGTCGTCCCCTCGGGGCCCGCCGCTCGCCGTATCGCCCGTACTGCCGTGCGGCATTCGCCCGTTAGCCGTCGTCGTACCACCGGATGGCCCTCCGACGGTGACTCAGCGCGGCCTTCAGCGGTTACCACTCCGGACAAGATCTGTAATCCGGACGAGGAGTGCGCGATGGTCATCGGTGCCGGTGGCGTGGCTGTGGGCGCGGAACAACAGCAGGTGTCAGGGGGAGCGGGCAGACCGTCGCGGAGGGAGGTGACGCGGGGCCTGATCGCCTCGGCCGCGGCGCTTGCGCTGGCACCGGTCGTCGCCGCCTCCCGGCCCGTGCCCGTGAACGAGGAACCCGACGGCGACTCCTTCGACGAGACCTACCGGGGCCGCCTCATCCAGGGCTTCCTCGTGCCGACCGGGGGACGCAAGGCCACCGACGTCGAATGGCAGATCACCATCGACGGCCGCCCGCTGCACCTGATGCGCCGCGCCGACGGCAGCTGGCTGAGCATGGTCGACCACTACACGTCGTACGCGACGCCACTGGAGGCGACGCGCGCGGCCGTGGACCAGATCGGCCCCCGCCAGCGGCTGCGCGACCTGGCACCCGGACCGGTCGGCGGGGAGCACCCCGGCGGTCACCTGCACATGGCGATGGGGGGTCGGCATGGCGTACGTGCGTAAGAACGTCCGCAATCTCACCGCGACGGAGCGGCGGCGGTTCGTCGACGCGCTGCTGGCCCTGAAACGGCGCGGCGAGTACGACGACTTCGTGCGCATGCACATCCATTACTACACCGCCGACGGCGAGGACGGTCTGCGTACCGCCCACATGGCCCCGTCCTTCCTGCCCTGGCACCGCAGGTTCGTACTGGACCTGGAGCGGGCGCTGCGCCGGATCGACTCCTCGGTGACGGTGCCGTACTGGGACTGGACCCGGGACCGCTCGACGACCTCCGTGCCCTGGACGAAGGATCTGCTCGGCGGCAACGGCCGGCGCTCCGACCGGCAGGTCATGACCGGTCCCTTCGCCTACGCGTCGGGTCACTGGACCATCAAGGAGGGCGTCACGGACGGCCGGTTCCTCGCCAGGGACCTGGGCCGCTCCGCCTCCCCCATCCAGTTGCCCACCAAGAAGGAGCTCCAGGGGGCGCTGGACGACCCGGTCTACGACGCCTGGCCCTGGAACTCGACGGTCCGCAAGGGCTTCCGCAACAAGCTGGAGGGCTGGGGGTCGGGTTCCGGCAGCGCGTCCTGGCACAACCACAACCGGGTGCACCGCTGGGTCGGCGGCGCGATGCTCGGCGGCGCCTCGGTCAACGACCCGGTGTTCTGGCTGCACCACGCCTTCCTGGACCTGCAGTGGTACCGCTGGCAGCGTGCCCACCGCAGCCACCGCTACCTGCCCGCCGAGCCGCCCGGCGCCCGCGACGAGCAGCACGAGCGGGTGGTGGCCCGGCATCAGAAACTCCCGCCGTGGAACGACACCCCGGACCAGCTCGAGGACATGAGCGGGATCTACCGCTACGCCTGAGAGACGAACGGGAGGGGGAAGAGGAGCAGGAAGGGCCCCGGCGCTCGGAGTGCCGGGGCCCTTCCTTTTCGTACGGCCGGATCAGTTGCCGTAGCCGCCGTCGTGGCTGGGGCCGGGGTTGCCCGGCATGCTGTCGCCACCGCTGTGGTTGAGGCAGTCGTCGCCGAAGGCGGGGTTCAGCAGGCCGACGACGTCGACCGTGTTGCCGCAGAGGTTGACCGGGACGTGGAGCGGAACCTGGACGGCATTGCCGGACAGCACGCCGGGCGAGCCGGCGGCCAGACCATGGGCACCCGCGTCGGCCAGAGCCAGCCCGGCCCCGCCGACCACCACGGCACCGGTGCCGAGGGCGACAACGGCTGACTTCGCGATGCGAGACATCACGTTCTCCTTTTGTTGCTCGGTAAGGCGCAGCAGCAGGCCAGCCACCGCACTCCCCGTTCAACGGCGGCACACGGACCTGGTCACGGTGATCGGCGGGGGATCACCCTTTCAACGGCAGCCGCCCGGCGGGAGGCCACACACCCGGCCCCGCACCCGGCGATATTCGGGGGCGGCGGGCCCGGGCGCTGACCTAGCCTCCGGCCATGGACACCGACAACCCTCCCGAGCCGGCCGAACGGTCCCGGCAGCTGATCGGTCTGCTCGCCGAGGAGCGGCGACTGCGGGCCTTCGCGGCCGTGGTGCTGGGCGCGGACAGCGCCGGGCAGGTCGCCGAGGCGGCCGGGCTCCCGGCGAAGGACACGGCCCTCGCGCTGCTCAGGCTGCGCGAGCAGGGCGCCGTGACAGACCGTCCGGACGGCGGACTCACCGTCTCCTACGGCCTGCTGCGCGAGCTGGCCCGCACCGAGCGGTCCTCGCGGCCGTCCGGGGACGCCGTTCTGGACACCTTCGTGCGCGGCGGCCGGCTCGTCCGGCTGCCCGCCCGGTGGACCCGCAAGAAGCAGGTGCTGCGGCACATCGCCGAGCGGAGCTTCGAGCCGGGCGTGGAGTACCCGGAGCGCGTGGTGAACGAACGGCTGCGGGGCTGGTGCGAGGACTCCGACGACACCGACCATGTGACGCTCCGCCGCTACCTGGTGGACCTGGGGCATCTGCGCCGCAGCGACGGCGTCTACACGCGCGTGGCGGCGTCCTGACGGGCGCTCAGGGCAGTCGCCGTACCGGGGAGCCGGCCAGGTAGGCCTGGATGTCCTCCACCGCCTGGCCGTAGTACGTCGTGTAGTTGGCCCGCGACACATAGCCGAGGTGGGGCGTGGCGAGCAGGCGGGGCGCGGTGCGCAGCGGGTGGCCGGCGGGCAGCGGCTCGACGTCGAAGACATCGACGCCGGCACCCGCGATCCGGCCCTCGTGGAGCGCCGCGAGCAGGGCCTCCTGATCGACGATGGCCGCGCGGGAGGTGTTGATCAGGAAGGCGGTCGGCTTCATCACCGCGAGTTCCGCGGCGCCGACCAGGCCCCGGGTGCGGTCGCCGAGGGCCAGGTGCACGGAGACGAAGTCGCTCTCCGCGAGCAACTCCTCCTTCGAGGCGGCCAGTTCGACGCCCTCCTCCTCGGCGCGCTCCTTGGTGAGGTTCTGGCTCCACGCGCTGACCCGCATGCCGAAGGCGAGCCCGACGCGCGCCACCCGGCTGCCGATCCGGCCGAGCCCGAGCAGGCCCAGCCGGCTGCCGTGCAGGTCGGTGCCGACGGTGGACTGCCAGGGGCCGCCCGCCCGTAGCGCGGTGCTCTCCTCGACGATGCCCCGGGCGAGACCCAGCAGCAGCGCCCAGGTCAGCTCGACCGGCGGGGTCCCCGAACTCGCCGTGCCGCAGACGGTGACGCCGTGCGCCTCGGCGGCGTCGTAGTCGATGACGCTGTTGCGCATGCCGGAGGCGACGAGCAGCTTCAGGCGGGGGAGGCGGGCGAGGAGGGAGCCGGGGAAGGGGACGCGTTCGCGCAGGGTGACGACGATGTCGAAGCCTGCGAGGGCCGCGGCGAGGGCGTCCTCCCCGTCCAGGTGCTCGCGCAGCGCGACCACCTCGACCCTGTCCTCGATCACCGACCAGTCGGCCATGCCGGTGGCCACGCCCTGGAAGTCGTCCAGCACCACACAACGCAGTCGCACGCGATCCCACCCCTCCGACGCTCCCGACGCTCCCGAGGGCGACTGTAACGGCAGGCCGGGGGCGCGCATCAGCGGGGGACCCGGCGCGCACGGAGAGCTCCGACCGGGTGATCTTCAGCCCCGGCCAACGATGCCGACCGGTCCGGGACACCGGCTTCGGCGTGTCGCGCGTCACCCATTCTGAGCAGCAAAAACGCCCTCCCATGGGGAGGGCGGAGACTGGCGCCCCCGGCAGGACTCGAACCTGCGGCCAAGCGCTTAGAAGGCGCATCTCCTGCTCGCCCGTGCTGGGCCGCTGACCTGGGTGTTCATACGGCTTGGCGACGCCGCGCCCACCGACTTCGACCCCCATTCGACACGCTGCCTCCGGACCATAGGGGCGGTCCTCAGTAGCTGGTCTACTGACCACCGGTCCCGCCCACCGGCGGGACCGAAGAAGCCCACGGCTCTGACCAGCTCAGACACTGTGGGTTTCTGTCGTTGTCGGTCGGTGTCGGGTGACCTCGGACGGCCCGGGGACGGCCCGGGATGAGCACCGCTTTACAAGTTCGATCCGAGCCTGCTCCGCCTACTGCCGTCGACCGGTGCGACGGTCGGGCACAGACGCTGGTGTATGCCCCCGTCCGGCGTCGTTGATGTCAGCCGTGGATGTCAGATGCCTGGAGTCGAAGCCCACGAAGATCAGCTGCCCCGGTCTAGCTGTTGCTGAGACAATCCTCAGCGACGCGAGAGGTGACCGCTTGCTCGTCGCTGCACGTCTCGGCTGTACGGCCCGGGGCCGGCGGGGACTACTCAGGACGCCGATCGCGCGCCACGCTCATACGGCCACCCGCGAGCCGCCTCTTTAGAGCTTTCCGCCGATCTCGCACGCGCGGCACGGGGGCTGGCCGCAGGTGCACTGCATGAGGGCGTCGATGACCCCGCGGTCGTGGTAGAGGCACTCGTCTTTGCAGGTGTGCCGCGGAATGAACCCCGCGGGGATCTCGCCGGGCCACGGCTCGTGGCCGTCCCTGCAGCGGGCGAACCGCTCGGGATCGGTGGAGTGCAGGTCGTGCATCTTCGACCGCGCTTCGTCCTCCAGATGCCGCACGCGTTCCGCCAGGCTCTTGAGCTCGGCGGCGATGCCAGCGTAGAGGTCGGTGCCGGTCCTCACGTGCGCGGCCCGCAGCGCCATCGCGGCGTTGCCGAGAAACCTGCTCGCGTCCTGGAGGTCGGTCACGTGATGCATCTGAATGCCGTTCACGCCACGGACCCATACAGCGTCCATGCTGCTCACTGATCCACCTCCGAGAAGGAAAAACCTTATTTAAGGACATTAAAGACCCGGGTTGCGCCAGTCCAGGGCTTGCAGGGTGAGTCGGCTCACAGGAGGTATGGGTGAGATGGATCTTCCTCCGTTCATCATCCACTTGACACGGAGATTTACGAGACGTCTCCTGGAAAGGACAAAGGAACGCGTCGGAGGCTGCTGATGGCAACCTACGAATATCGGTGCATCCGCTGCGGAACCTTCGATGTGAAGTTGCCGATCGGCACGGCACCCAAGTCCTCGGGCTGTCCCGTTTGCGGAGGCGCCGCACGGCGTGTGTATTCGGCCCCCTCTCTCGCACGAACCTCGAACGCGGTCGCCGCCGTCCATGCCCGCGAGGAGCAGTCCCGCGAGGCCCCGGAGGTGGTCTCCGAAGTGCCGCCCGGCAGGAGAGTGCGCAGACGACCGCACCCCGCGCTCTCGAAGTTGCCCCGTCCCTGAAGGACTTGGGAGGTGCGTCCTGTGGCGAACGTGGGACTGCTCTTCGTCGGTGCGGTGCTCTTCCTGAACGGACTGCTCCTCCTCAAAAAGGTCGATCCCCGCTCGGCAGCAGTTTTCAACCTTTTCGTCGGTGCACTCCAGGTGCTGACGCCGACGTACCTCATCTTCGCCGCCGACAACGACCCTAAGAAGATTTTGGCGGCGTCCGGGATTTATCTCTTCGGATTCACCTACCTCTACGTGGGAATCTGTCTCCTGGCCGGTATCGAAACCGATGGTGTCGGCTACTACTCGCTCTTTGTGGCAGTCGCCGCCCTGGGGTATTCGTTCGTCAATTTCCACCTCGCCAAGGACAACCCGTTCGGGGTGATCTGGCTCTACTGGGCGTTCCTGTGGTTTCTGTTCTTCCTACTGCTTGGCCTCAAGTTGGACAGGCTCGGCAGCTACGTCGGCTGGGTCACGGCGATCGAGGGCTGGGTCACCGGCGTGATCCCCGCCGCTCTGCTGCTCTCCGGCTACTGGAAACACCCCGACGAGACCGCCATCGCACTGGGCGTCTTCGCCGTCGTCGTCTTCGCGGCGCTGTGGCCGCTCACCCGCGCATCGCGGCAACCGGCGCCCGCCACCACAACGCCAGCCGGCCCGGGTGCATCCGTGTGACCGATTCAGAAGGACCAAGGAAGCCGTCATGCCTGAAGTCAAGTTCACAGTGGACCAGAGCAAGTCCATGCGCGATCAGACCGTCCCGGGACACAACAGGTGGCATCCGGATGTTCCGGTCGCAGCCATGGTCCACCCGGGGGACGAGTTCCGCCTCGAATGCCGCGAATGGACCGACGCGCAGATAGGCAACAACGACTCCGCCAACGACGTACGCGATGTCGACCTGAAGGCCACGCACATGCTTAGCGGGCCGATAGGCGTCGAAGGCGCGGAGCCGGGCGACCTGCTCGTCGTGGACATCCTCGACCTGGGGCCCGTACCGCAGCAGGTCGGGGCCGCACCCGGTCAGGGCTGGGGATACACCGGCGTCTTCGCCAAGGCCAACGGCGGAGGATTCCTGACCGACTACTTCCCGGACGCCTACAAGGCGATCTGGGACTTCCACGGTCAGCAGGCGGTGTCCAGGCACCTGCCCGGTGTCCGCTTCACCGGCATCACCCACCCCGGTCTCTTCGGCACCGCCCCCTCCGCGGACCTGCTGGCGAGCTGGAACAGGCGCGAGCAGGCGCTGATCGACACCGACCCCGACCGGATCCCCCCGCTGGGGCTCGCGCCCGATGCCGACGGGGGGCTCGCAGGAAAGGCAACCGGATCGGATGCCCAGCGCATCCTCGAGGAAGGAGCACGCACCGTTCCCGCACGGGAGAACGGCGGCAACCACGACATCAAGAACTTCACGCGCGGCGCCCGAGTCTTCTACCCCGTCCACGTCAACGACGCCAAGCTGTCAGGCGGTGACCTGCACTTCAGCCAGGGAGACGGGGAGATCACCTTCTGCGGCGCCATCGAGATGGGCGGCTACATCGACTTCCACGTCGACCTGATCAAGGGCGGCATGGAGAAGTACGGCATCAGCACCAACCCCGTCTTCATGCCGGGCAATGTCGAGCCGCGCTACTCGGAGTTCATGTCCTTCATCGGGATCTCCGTGGACCACGACACCAACACCAACTACTACATGGACGCGACGGTTGCCTTCCGCCGCGCCTGCCTCAACGCCGTCGAGTATTTGAAGAGGTTCGGCTACTCCGGAGAGCAGGCCTATCTGATCCTCGGCGCGGCCCCCATCGAGGGACGCATCAGCGGGATCGTGGACATTCCCAACGCCTGCTGCTCGCTGTACCTCCCCACCGCCATCTTCGATTTCGACGTCCGGCCCACCACCGCCGGCCCCACGACGGCCGACCGCGGCCAGTGCGCGGTCTCCACTGCCTGACTGGACACCGACGCTTGGCCGGACACCGGCCACAGGAGTTCAGCGGCTGGTGGCTCGCTGAGACTGGCGAGGCGCGGGGGAGGAGCGGATCCAGGGAAGGCGCTCGGTCCTGAGGGCGCGAGTCACCACTGCCGTCAAACCCTGCCGTCAAAGGCCCCGGACCATGATCGGTCCGGAGCCTTTTCCTTGTGCCCCCGGCAGGATTCGAACCTGCGACACCCGCTTTAGGTGCGAGGTTGGGGGACCCTGGGCTTGACCTGGGAATCCCTGTCTTGGGCGGCCTAGAGCCGTGCGCACCCTAGGGAACCTCGATTCCCCGTGAGTCCCCGACCGTTCTGGCACGGAAGTGGCACGCCGCGCGGCCTCCTCGATGCGAACTATGGGCAAGGTGGTCGCTGAGGTCGCCTCGGCTGGTGGCGCAGTTGGCTAGGGGCGAAGACGGCTGGCGCTGGTTGGTGGGGTTGCTGTACTTCGCTGCTGTACTGCGACGGTCCGGGGGCGCCGGCCGAGGAGTCTGGGGGCGGACCTCGGGCCCAGTAGCCGAAGAAGTGAAAGGCCGGGCCTCTGACCTGCGACCGTGCAATTGATCAACGCTGCGACCTGCGACTTAGCTGTCGGTGGTTCTCAGCGTTGGTCGTCGCTGAGCACCCCCGCACGGCCCGGAGACGGCCCGAGCGGGGGTGTCGTGCATGGCACCTGGATGCGAACTACGGGCACCAGGCTGTTGGATGTTCCCGCGCAGGTGACGGGGACGGTAACGGTCCAAGGCGGCTGCCTGTGGTCGGCACGGTCTCTGTACTTCCATGCTGTATCGCAGTCACCGTTTTGCGAGGGCCGTCCGGTAACGGCTTTCCCGGACGATGGACGTCCTAGTCGGGGTTGCCCCTACAGCGCGCTCGACACCAATGGGATGGGCTTCACCAACTGGTACAGCACCCCGCCGGTGGGCGACCCGTCGGGGTTGGTGCCTTGGGCCGGTGGCGGGAACTGAAGGAGACCCCCGACATTCAGACCCACTGGTTGAGGGTCCGCGAGAGGCGCGGCCGCCGAGGCATTGAAGGCGGTCACGCCGAGCCCGCCAGCAGCGAGAAGCGCGACAGCCGCAATCCGCGGGGTTTTGATCATTTGCGTCACTCGATCCTTTGCTGAGGTTTCTGGCACGCCATGCCCGACGGGAGGCGTTGCCTGCTCGCTATGTCAACGCGTCAGTCGTCCCCAGGTGACACCTCTGACGCTAGCCAGCGCCCCGCTTCGCGCTACGCGGTCGGTGGAGCGGCTTTGGGCTGGAGCTGCTTTGGCGCGAGTGATCATGGCCCCGTAAGCTCCCGGCGCGTCGGGCAGTCCGTGGACCTGCCCGCTAAAGCACGACGTCGGGGCCATGATCTGCGAGGCTCGCGCCAAAGTGGCTGCCTAAAGCCGTGGAGCCGACCGCCCCAGCCACGACGTGTTCTGACCTCATGCTCCGTGTGCCCGCCCGGAGGAGCGAAGCGACGACGGGTGCTTGATGAAGTAGGGAAAGTCTTATCCCTCGGTCCGTGCCTGCTCGGCTCGGTACTCATCGAGCAGGCTGAAGAACAGCTCGATCGCGGGTACGCCTGCTGCTTCCGCGTCACGTTCGATCTCGACTGGCCAGCCCAGGGCGCTGTGCTGGCCGCGACGCTGCTGGAGCCACTCTTCGAACGGGCCTCGGTTGTCGACGCCCCAGAAGGGGAAGTCGTCCTCGTGGACGCCGTGGACTTCCATTGCGACTCTGTAGCCGATCAGGATCGAGTCCAGGTGCTGGAGGGATCGGTGACGCACCCACATGCCAGGGCGTAGCCGTATCTCGTCGAGGAACGCGTAGACGCCCGTCAGTTCGGTGAGATGGCTGGGCTCTCTGGCCGCTGTGTTCTCCGCTGTCATGACCGTCCCCCTCCTGGCGAAGCAGGTGCCTGCCGTCGTGGCTGCGTACGTGCGGGCCGTCGTTGTCCAGAGCGTCCAGGAGACGGATGGCGAAGACTTCGGACATGCGCTCCGATACTTCTCGTGGCGTAAGCCAGTCCACGGCCGTCGACTCGCTGGATGTGCGCTCGGTCCCGCCGGAAAGCTTGCACCTGAAGACCAGGGCCACGATGCCCCGGGTCGTGTTCTTGTAGACGCCGGTGAGTTCGCCAAGGCCCTGACGGCGACCACCGTGGCGCTGCTCCGGACGCAGCCCGCCCAGTTCGAGCCGGCGGCCGTGCGTACCGCCCTGCGTGAGTGGGGGTTCAACGCGAACCGCCGGGCGCCGTGGTGAACATCCTCAGGTGGGTCGAGCGGCATTCCCTGCCGGTCTCGGCCTGGGAGGACCCGGAGACGGTCGACCAGGTCCTCCGTGCCGTCGACACGCGCCTGGACGGAAAGCGGGCGGCGGCCTGGTCGCGGAAGCGCAACCGGCGAATCCTCAACGTCGTCATGAAGCACGCGGTCAGGCGGCGCATCCTGCGGGTCAACCCCCTGCCCAAGGGGAAGGAGACGACGGCCGTCACCAAGACCACCAACGCCGTGGACAAGCGGTCCTTGTTGAACCCTGAGCAGGCGGCCGCGATCCTCGACTGGATCCGGCGCCGGCCGCGCGGGGGCAAGAGGCTGCACGCGTTCTTCGCGACGCTGTACTACTGCGGTCCGCGGCCCGAAGAAGCCGTGGCCATGCGCGTGGAGGACGTGACGCTGCCGCACCCCGACGCCGAGGATCAGTGGTGCGAGCTGCTGTTCCACACGGCCACACCAGAGGTCGGGAAGCAGTGGACCGACACAGGGGAGATCCACGAGCGGCGCGATCTGAAGGGCCGTGCCGAGGGAGAGACGCGTACGGTGCCGGGCCATCCCGCTCTGACGCGCATCCTGCGGCAACACATCCTCGACGAGCACCTCCAACCGGGTGATCTTCTCTTCCAAGGCGAGACCGGTGGCATCCTGGCCGGCTCCGTCATCCGCCGGGCTTGGCGCAGTGCCCGCAAGGCCGTGTTGCCGTCGCACGTCTTCGAGTCGCCGACCGGGCGGCGTGTGTACGACAACCGGAACACGCGGTTGACGAAGTGGCTCAACGACGGGATTCCGCCCGCTCAGGTGGCGGAGTGGGCCGGGAACAGTGTCGCCGTCCTTCTGGCCACTTACGCGCGGTGCGTCGATGGTCAGCTGCCCGATCTGAAGCGGCGGCTGGAGGCTGCGGGGGATCTCCCTGAGGCGCCCGACGGCGGCTGATCCGCCCCGGCCGGCCTCCGAGAACTTCGACACGTATTCGACACGGCCACCCGCGAAAACCCGGTGACAGCCGGACAGCCCCGGAGTCTCGTCCTGATCATCAAGGGTGGGCCCGGGGCTTCGGCGTGTCGCGCGTCACCCATTCTGAGCAGCAAAAACGCCCTCCCATGGGGAGGGCGGAGACTGGCGCCCCCGGCAGGACTCGAACCTGCGGCCAAGCGCTTAGAAGGCGCCTGCTCTATCCACTGAGCTACGGGGGCCGGTGTGGTGGCCTCGTGCCTGGTGCCCCGGTGAGGGCTGATCCGTGACGTTGCCGGGGACAAGGATAGGGCTCCCGGTTCCTTGACCCTGCCGCTTCACCTCCGTGACTCGATGTGGAGGTTCGGTGAAGCGGTCCTGATAATCGCAGGCAGGTACGAATCGTGCACCGCTTTTGGCGCGGGACGCACCGGGTGTTGTGCACTCGTTATGCCTGGACTGTGCCCGTGTCCCGGTCATCCCTTGTGCCTGATCTGTCCCGTCGGCGCGCAGACATGTCTATATGCTTCAGAATTCCCCTAAAATTGGGCATTCTTCGCATGTGGTGACCTTGGACGTACGGCCTCAGCTGCTCGACACACTTTCCGCTCTGCGCGACCGTGTCGCCGCCGCACGCTTTCCGCTGCCCCTGGCCGGAGCCCCACGCGCGCGTGCCAACCGCGACGAGTTGCTCGCACAGCTCGACGACTACCTGCTACCCCGGCTCCGGGAGCCCGCCGCACCGCTCCTCGCGGTCGTCGGCGGCTCCACCGGCGCCGGCAAGTCGACGCTCGTCAACTCGCTCGTCGGATGCCGCGTGAGCGAGGCGGGCGTGCTGCGGCCGACGACCCGGACGCCGGTGCTCGTCTGCCACCCGGAGGATCATCACTGGTTCAGCGGCGTGCGCGTGCTGCCCGATCTTGCGCGCGTGTGGGAGCCGCTCCAGGAGGTTTCGGACGACCTCGCGGTGCCCGGCCAGGACTCCGGGCGCGGACGCGTCCTGCGCATCGAGACCGCCGACAGCCTCCCGCCCGGCATCGCCCTCCTCGACGCACCGGACGTCGACTCCCTGCTGTCCGACAGCCGTAGGCTCGCCGCCGAACTGATCTGCGCCGCCGACGTGTGGATCATGGTGACCACGGCCGCCCGCTACGCCGACGCCGTCCCCTGGCACCTGCTGCGCACCGCCAAGGAGTACGACGTCACCCTGATCACCGTGCTGGACCGGGTGCCGCACCAGGTGGTCTCGGAGGTCTCCCGGCAGTACGGTGCCCTGCTCACCAAGGCCGGTCTCGGGGACGTACCCCGGTTCACCGTGCCCGAGCTGCCCGAGTCCGCCTGGGGCGCGGGGCTGCTGCCCGGTACCGCCGTCGCGGCCCTGCGCACGTGGCTCGTCCACCATGCCCAGGACTCCACCGCCCGGCAGCAGGTCATGGCCCGGACGATCCATGGCGTGCTCGACTCGCTCAAGCCCCGCATGTCCGAGCTGGCCAGTGCCGCCGCCGCGCAGTACGCGGCCGCCCTGCGGCTCACCTCCGCGGTGGACGCCGCCTACGACAACGAGCAGGCACGCCTGCGCGGCCGTCTCCAGTCCGGCGCCGTGCTCGCCGGGGACGCCCTCAAGCGCTGGCGCGCCTTCCCGCTGGACTGCACCGCCGGGGAACTCCTCGACGCCCTCGTGGAGAGCCTGGCCGCGCTGCTGCTGTGCTCCGTCACCGCCGCCGACGAGCGCGTCGACGAGGCCTGGCGTCGTGAACCCGCCGCGAGCGCCCCGGGACTCACCGGCCGCGATCCCTCCCTGGAGCGCGCCGAGCACCGTATCGGGATCGCCGTACGGCGCTGGCGGCGCGAGCTGGAGGAACACGCGGAGGAAGAAGTGCGCCATCTGGAACGTACGGCCGCGCCCGACGCGGAGGTCGTCGCCGCCGTGGTCGCCACCGCGCTGCTCGGCGGGCGCCGGGCCCGCAACGCCGGCGAGGGGCTGGCCGAGCGGCTCGGGGCGCACGGCGCCCTGCGCCTGCGCGACCGGGCCGGGCGGTTGCTCGCGGAGCACGTGGACCGAGTCATGCACGCCGAACGCGAGCGGCGCCTCGCGCCACTCGACGCCCTGGACGTCCGGGCGGAGCCGCAGGCCGAGCTCATCGCCGCGCTGTCCGTACTGCAGAAGGAGAGGTGACCGGTGACCGCCGTCACTGATCAGGACCACACGGAGCACACCGACCACATGGGGCGCATGGAGCACGGCGACGACAGGGGACCCGTGCAGCGCAACGGTCACCCGGGCCACGGTCAGCCCGGCAACGGCCACCCAAGTCCGGGCACGGTTCCGGCAGCCGGCACCGGAGTCGGCGTGGGTTCACAGGCCGGGCCGGGGAGCGATGCGAGGTCCGGCGAGGCGGGTGACGGGCCGACGGGTTCGGGTGCGAGCGCCGCGGAGGACGCCGGCACGGACGGCAGGGGCGGCACCGGCGAGCAGCTCCTGCTGGACGCCGGCAAGGAGGGCACCGGCGAGGGCCCCTCGCGTAATGACCACCACGGGGATGCCGACGCTGCCCGTCCGTCGAGCGGCGGCCGGACGGGCTCGGCGGAGGACAGGTCGCCGGACGGCCGCGCCGGTGACCGCCCGGGCGGCGTGCCCCGCGCCGCGGCCGACGCCTCGGCCGCCGCCGTCCGTGAGTGGGAGCGCGGGCAGCACGCGCGTGTGGAGGACGAAAACGGCAACGCGCGCGGTACGGGCGAGAACGCGGGCTCGGTGGGCCCCGCGCGCGGGCACAGTCCCGAGACGGGCATCCGGCCCCGGCTGCTCCCCGCGCCGATGTCCCGCCCCGCCGAGGAGACGCCGAGGCTCCGGCCCACCGGCGAGGTGCCGAAGGCCTCCGCCGGTACCGGCTCGCTCTCGTTCCGGCCCCTGAGGGAGCTGTCCACGCCCCGGCCGGCCGACACCGCACCGATGTCCCGGCACGCCGACACCGCACCGGCTTCCCGGTCCGCCGAGGACGTACCGAAGTCGCCGGCCGCAGAGGAAGAACCGGCCGCCGAGGCAGCCCCGGCCGTCAAGCCGCCCGCGGACGAGGCACCCGCCCTCGAGCCCGCCGGAGAGGCACCGGCGCTCACGCCCCCCGACGAGGCGCTGAAGCCCGGCGCCGGCCCGCAGGCGCCGGAGTCCCCGCTCGCGGGGGAGGCGCCGGACTCCCGTTCCGCCGAGGCGGCGCCGAAGCTCCGGTCCGGAGAAGAGCCGCCGACGTCCGGCAGCACCGACACCGACCAGGGGGCGAAGTCCCGGGCCACCGGCGGAACGCCGAAGTCCGGGCCCGCCGACGAGAAGGCCGAGCTCCGGTCCTCCGACGAGGCGCCGGACTCCCCGGCCGCCGGCGAGGAGGCGTCGAACTCCCGGATCGTCGGCAAGGATGCGTCCAAGACCCCGCTCACCGAGCGGGCACCGAAATCCCGTCCCGTGCAGGACTCGCCGAAGCCGCGTCGCTCCGAGGACGCGCCGAACTCGCGGTCCGCGGACACGTCGAAGCCCCGGTCCGTCGAGGAAGCGCCCAGGGCCCGCCCCGCCGCCAAGGAGGCCGCGAAGAAGCGGTCGGCCGACGACGCCCCCGGTGACAGTGCCGCCATCCCCACCGCCACGACCGTCGATGCCGACGCGGATGCCGAGTCCGAGGAAGCCTGGGACGACGGGCTGATCGCCCGGCGGGTCACGGAGGCCAACGCCGCAGCGCTCGCCGCCGAACGCGCCGCCGCACTGGAGACCCCGAGCCGTGCCCCGGGCAGTCAGGCCCCCACGCCGCTGGCGTACGACGGCCCCCTCCGGTCCCGTCTGGACGCCCTGCGCGAACTCGTCGGCCTCTCCCGCACCCGCCTGGACAGCCGTACCCTCGCCGAGGCGGGCCGTGTCCTGGACGAGGCCGCCGCCCGCCGCAAGCTCTCCGGCAGGCACACCGTCGTAGCCATCGCGGGCGCGACCGGCAGCGGCAAGTCCCAGCTGTTCAACGCCCTGGCCGGAGTCGCCATCTCGGAGACCGGTGTACGGCGCCCGACCACGGCCGCACCCATCGCGTGCAGCTGGAGCGACGGCGCGGCGGCCCTCATCGACCGGCTGGGCATCCCGGGCCGGCTGCGCCGCCGTCCGTTGCAGAGCCCCGAGGCCGAGGCGCAGCTGCGCGGCCTCGTCCTGGTCGACCTGCCCGACCACGACTCCGCCGCCGTGCAGCACCGCGAACAGGTCGACCGGATCCTCAAGCTGGTCGACGCGGTGATCTGGGTGGTCGACCCCGAGAAGTACGCCGACGCGGTCCTGCACGAGCGCTACCTGCGGCCCATGGCCGGGCACGCGGAGGTCATGTTCGTCGTGCTCAACCAGGTCGACCGGCTGCCCGGGGAGGCCGCCGACCAGGTCCTGGACGACCTGCGGCGGCTGCTGGACGAGGACGGCGTCGCGCTCGGCGAGTACGGCGAACCGGGCGCCACCGTGCTCGCGCTGTCCGCCCTCACCGGCGACGGTGTCGGCGATCTGCGCGAGGCCCTCGGCGAGTTCGTGGCCGAACGCGGTGCGGCGGCCCGCCGGGTCGCGGCCGACGTGGACCTCGCGGCGGCCGAACTGCGGCCCGTCTACGCCACCGGACAGCGCGCCGGTCTCAGCGAGGAGGCACGCGAGGAGTTCGCCGCGCGGCTCGCGGACGCGGTGGGCGCCACCGCGGCGGGCGAGGCCGCCGAGCGCGCCTGGCTGCGCAACGCCAACCGGGCCTGCGGCACACCGTGGCTGCGGCTGTGGCGCTGGTACCAGGGCCGCGGCGAGCCCAACACGGGCCGCATCCAGGTCCGTAACCAGGCCGACGAGGAGGCCACCGCCCGCCAGCGGGTGGAGCAGGCGGTCCGCACGGTCTCCGACCGGGCCTCGGCCGGGCTGCCCGTGCCGTGGGCGCAGGCGGTGCGCGAGGCGGCCGTACGCGGGTCGCAGGGGCTGTCGGAGGCGCTGGACGAACTGGCGGCGAAGGCCGCGCTGCCGGGCCGGCCGCCGAGGCCGGGATGGTGGCCGGTCGCGGTGCTGGTCCAGGCGTCGATGACGCTGCTGCAGATCGTGGGCGGCCTGTGGCTGGTGGGCCAGATCGTCGGGGTCATGGCCCCCAACCTGGGTGTGCCGGTGCTGTTGATGGTCTGCGGGATCGTCGGTGGCCCGCTGGTGGAGTGGGCCTGCCGGATGGCGGCCCGGGCCCCCGCACGGCGTTACGGCCAGGACGCGGAACGGCGCCTGCGGGAAGCCTCCGCCAGCTGTGGCCGGGCCCGCGTCCTGGACCCGGTGGCGTCGGAACTGCTGCGGTACCGGGAGGTGCGGGAGCAGTACGGGCGCGTCGTGGGTGCCGGCACCGGTGCCGGCGCCGGGGCGGGCGTGGGCGTGGGGTGAGGCGGGCCTCCCGCGGGGAGGAGGTCCTTTTCCGGTCGTGGGCGGTCCCGGACTCTCGGGGTCGCCCACGACCGTGTCCGGGGGTCGGTGAAGGGTTGGCCCGGGGGGCGGTGTCACCCGTGCGAGTGGCGGGCTTTTCCACAGGTGAGGGGCTCGTCCACAGCGCTCAGCGGGCCCGGCCCGGCGGAGGCAGTCTGAGGTCGCGGCGATCGCACGGCGGTCGTACGCACAGGCATGGCAGCCGTACGGGAAGGGCCCGTGCGTGTGTCGACCCGCCCGGCAGGGACCGGGTGGGTGACCTGTCCGGCCGGGACCGGGCGGGGGAGGGGAGCGAGGACGATGAACGAGACCATCGTGTGCGTGGTGGGCAACGTGGCGACGCCACCGGTGTACCGGGAGCTGCCGACGGGGCCGTCGGCCCGGTTCCGGCTGGCGGCGACCGCCCGCTACTGGGACCGGGAGAAGGGCGTCTGGACGGACGGGCACACCAATTTCTTCACGGTGTGGGCCAACCGACAGCTCGCGGTCAACGTGGCCGCGTCGGTGGAGGTGGGGCAGCCCCTGCTGATCCAGGGGCGGCTGAAGGTGCGCACGGAAGTGCGTGACGGACAGCAGCAGTGGGCCTCCGCCGACATCGACGCCATGGCGATCGGACACGACCTGTCACGGGGCACCGCGGTCTTCCACCGTGCGGCCAAACCGGAGTCGGCGGCGACGGCGGCACGACCGGAGCCGACCTGGGAGACACCACCTCCCGCGCCCGCCACGGACGGTACGGCGGCACCACCCACCGAGCAGGAACCCGCAGCGGTGACATGACGTCAGGGACGGTCCGGGGCACCGTCGTTCGAGAGCACGCCATGGGTGGATTTGTCGATAAGCGCAGCTCATGAACCGTATCCGCGATAACGATTGCGGATCGGATCGGCCATCGGATGATCCCACCGGCAGGTGAGGCTCCGTCCGATCCATAGGATGCCGGGCGTGCCCCTAGGGGCTGCCGATTCTGCTGGTGGGACCGTCCCCCACGTTCAACGGGTCCTGCTCGAAGGGGAATTCTGTGCTTGCTGCGCTCGTTGGGTTCTGCCGGTCCACCGGAACGGTCCGCGTGGCCGCCACCACCGCGGTGTCCGGTCTCGTGGCCGCCGGTGTGCTGTCCGGCGCCGGTACGGCCGTGGCCGACGTCAGCCCGCAGACGCAGGGCGGGGCGGCGGCCACCATCAACGGTCTCAAGGTCTACGGCGAGGCCGTGATACACGCGGACGGCGGCGATCAGCGGGTCGACGCCGGCCTGTTCGAGATGTCCGTGGACGGCGGCGGCACCCTCCAGACGTACTGCGTCGACCTGCACAACCCCACCCAGCGGGACGCCCGGTACCAGGAGACACCCTGGAGCGGCACCTCGTTGGGCGCCAACAAGGACGCCGCAAAGATCCACTGGATCCTGCAGCACTCCTACCCGCAGGTGAACGATCTCGCCTCGCTCGCCCGGCAGGCGGGAGTCGGCGCCCTCAGCGAGCAGGACGCGGCGGCCGGCACCCAGGTGGCCATCTGGCGGTACTCGGACGGCGCCGCGGTCGACGCCGTCGACCCGCAGGCCGAGAAGCTCGCCGACTACCTGGAGAAGAGCGCCCGGAACAGCGGTGAGCCGCAAGCCTCGCTCACCCTGGACCCGCCCGCGATCTCCGGCCGGCCGGGCGACCTGCTGGGACCGCTGACCGTGCACACCAACGCCGGTGCGGCCACGGTCGTCCCGCCGGCGGACGCGGACACCAGCGGGGTGCGGATCATCGACGCGACCGGCAAGGTCGTCACCTCGGTGCGGGACGGCAGCCGGGTCTACTTCGACATCCCCGAGGACGCGGCGGACGGCACCGCCGACTTGACCCTTCAGGCGTCGACGACCGTGCCGGTCGGCCGGGCCTTCGCCTCCGAGAGCCGCAGCCAGACCCAGATCCTCGCCGGATCCAGCGAGTCCACGGTCTCCGCGACGGCGACGGCCACCTGGGCGGCCAAGGGCGCCGTACCGGCGGTGTCGGCGCGGAAGAACTGCGCCGAGGGCGGGGTCGACATCATCGCGGCCAACAAGGGCGACCAGCCGTTCACCTTCGAGCTGATGGGCGCCGAGCACACCATCCCCGCGGGTGCCTCCCGCACGGTGACCGTCCCGCTCCAGGAGGACCAGGCCTACGACTTCACGGTCACCGGCCCGAACGGCCTCAGCCACCGCTTCACCGGTGTCCTGGACTGCAAGACGCAGGGCACCCTCACGACCCAGACCGCCGAGGTCCGCAGCCTGCCCAGCCCCGCCACGGTGGGCGGTGTCGCCCCGGACACCACCGACCTGGCCGCCACCGGTGGCTCGGCGATCACCCCGCTGATCGCGGGCGTGGCCATCGGCCTGGTCGTCATCGGCGGTGCGGTACTGGTGCTGCTGCGCAACCGCGAACAGCCGCTCGACTGACCGGCCCGGCCCGGTCAACGGCTCGTTCTCGGAGCTCGGTTGATGACCGGGGGCCCGTGCGCAAGGTTGGGACATCACCGACCAGCGCTCCGGGGGGGCGACCAGAGATGAGAGACCCTGCACGGGACGTCGACGGTGCTCGGCCGCTCCAGCGGCGCGGCGACGGCCGGTGTCGCCGGTCTCGGTCACATCCTGCTGACCGTTGGACTGGTGCTCCTGTTCATCACCCTGGGCAAGCGCATCCCCGCCACCAGGACGGCGGACGTCACGACCACCGCGCCCGCCCCGATGGCCACGTCCACCGCCGAGCGGTGACACCCACCGCCCGATCGCCGCGCCCTACCGGATGACTCCGGCCGTACGCGCGGTGGCGAGCCACTCGGGGAACTCCTTCATGAGGCAGTCGTACAGGTCGTCGTCGGAGCGCGTGAGGGGATGCTGGCCGGCGCCGAAGTAGCCGGCATTGTCGACGACCCGGCCGTCGAGGGTGTCCAGGCTGCGCAGGAACCGCATGTTCCGGCCGGGTCCGAACCCGACGAACTGCCAGAAGATCGGCAGGGAGCTGGAGGCGCGCAGCAGTTCTCGGGTACCTCTGCGGTCGGACGGCTCACCGTCGGTCTGGAAGATCACGAAGGCGGGGTCCGTGGCGCCGCTCGACCGGTAGTGGTCGATGACGGCCTGCATGGCCGGCGCATAACTGGTACCGCCCCAGTCCAGGCCTCCGTGCAAACGGTCGATCAGCCCCTGGTAGGTGTCCAGGCCGATCTCGGTGACGAGGTCGACGCGGTGGGAGAAGAACACCAGGGGCACCCTGCCGTCGTCGTCGAGGTTCGCCGACAGCCCCAGGGCCTGTTCCGCGAGGTGCTGCATGGTGCCGTTGCGGTAGAAGCCGTGCATGCTCGCGGAGTGGTCGAGGACCAGATAGACGGCCGCACGCCGGCCCATGACACCGGCCTTGTCCAGGGAGACCTGCGCGGCCTTGTAGAGGTTGACGAGCCCCGGTGCCGACTGCTCGACCTTGCTCAGACTGATGGCCGGCGCAGGGACCGCCCCGCCGCCCCCGCCGCCCTGCCGTGGTGCGGCAGGAGGCGCGGGGGCCTCCTCGTCGACCACCACACCGAAGTCCGTGGCCAGTCCCGCAAGCCCGGTGTCCCAGCCCTGGCCGACCGCCCGGACCTTCCACGCGCCCGCACGGCGGTAGATCTCCACCAGCACCGCCGCGGTCTCCCCGTGGAGCAGCGGCGGCGGGACGAAGGCCAGCTGTACGTCACCGCACCGGATGTCCGCCCTCGGGGTGCTGCCCGGATCGAACCGGGCGTCGGGCAGGGAGGGGTCGGTGCTGGCGACGATCACGACGCGGTCCACCGAGGCCGGTATCGCGGTCAGGTCCGCGATCATGGTCGCACCCGTGAGGTGAACACCGTCCTGCGCGGGATGGTTGTAGAACACGAGGTCGTCGTCACCGCGCACCTTGCCGTCCTGGGCGAGCAGGACGGCGCAGACGTCGATGCCCACGCGGGCCGCGGTGAGCGTGACATGGCAGGGTGCTGCCGGCAGCGGGGCGTTGCCACCCTTTGAGAGCGTCGTGGTCATGGCGAGCCTCCTGGTCCCGTGACGTGAGCCGGCTCCCGAAGATGGCGGGCGCCGGTCCGGCCGAGCAGCGCGAACAGGGGCATCGGCGTCGACACGCGGTCCCGTACGACCCCCCACCGCACAGGTTCAGCAGGCTAGCCGGGGCCGCCACCGGATTCGGGCGCTTTCGCCGAGATCACCGGATCGCCGCGGACCCACGACCGGTCGCTGTTCGCGTGCAGGACGAGAGACCCGGTCCAGAGCTACACGTCGCTACGAGCTGGAGCGGGCCGTGAAGAAGGCGGTCCGGCACACCGACGAGGACCCGGCCGAGTAGGTGAAGCGGCTACCGCGGCTCAGCGCGTGACCAGGGATCGGGCCGGACTTGATGAGTGACCGGCGGAGAACGAGTGATCGTCTCTGGGCCGCCTCTGGGCCGTCTCTGGGCCGTGCGAGGGCGCCCGAGGCCGAGTGGCGGCGACCGGCAGGGACAGGCGAGCCTCAAGGCAGCCCCGGCGAACCCCCAGGTCAGGGCGCCCGGACTGATCGGGTTTCCATCCAGGGGTGGCGGTCAGGCAAGATGGGGTGTATCTGCCCACTGCCAGATTTCAAGCTGCCGGACGGTTTCTCTTGGCTGAGTACATCTACACCATGCGCAAGGCGCGCAAAGCGCACGGCGACAAGGTGATCCTCGACGACGTCACCCTGAGCTTCCTTCCGGGGGCAAAGATCGGCGTCGTCGGGCCGAACGGCGCGGGTAAGTCGACCGTCCTGCAGATCATGGCGGGACTGCAGCAGCCGTCCAACGGTGACGCCTTCCTGGCGCCGGGCTACAGCGTGGGCATCCTGCTGCAGGAGCCCCCGCTGAACGACTCGAAGACCGTCCTGGAGAACGTCCAGGAGGGTGTCGCCGAGGTCAAGGGCAAGCTCGACCGGTTCAACGAGATCGCCGAGCTGATGGCGACCGACTACTCCGACGCGCTGCTCGACGAGATGGGCAAGCTGCAGGAGGAGCTGGACCACGCCAACGCCTGGGACCTCGACGCCCAGCTGGAGCAGGCCATGGACGCCCTCGGCTGCCCGCCCGGCGACTGGCCCGTCACCAACCTCTCCGGTGGTGAGAAGCGCCGCGTCGCGCTGTGCAAGCTGCTGCTCGAGGCGCCCGACCTGCTGCTCCTCGACGAGCCCACCAACCACCTCGACGCCGAGTCGGTGAACTGGCTGGAGCAGCACCTGGCCAAGTACGCGGGCACCGTCGTGGCGATCACCCACGACCGGTACTTCCTGGACAACGTGGCCCAGTGGATCCTCGAGCTCGACCGCGGCCGCGCCTACCCGTACGAGGGCAACTACTCCACGTACCTGGAGACCAAGGCCACCCGTCTCAAGGTCGAGGGCCAGAAGGACGCCAAGCGGCAGAAGCGGCTCAAGGAAGAGCTGGAGTGGGTGCGGTCGAACGCCAAGGGGCGCCAGGCCAAGTCCAAGGCCCGTCTCGCCCGCTACGAGGAGATGGCGGCCGAGGCCGACAAGATGCGGAAGCTGGACTTCGAGGAGATCCAGATCCCGCCGGGCCCGCGTCTGGGCAGCGTGGTCGTCGAGGTCGACAAGCTGAACAAGGCCTTCGGTGAGAAGATCCTCGTCGACGGCCTCAGCTTCACGCTGCCGCGCAACGGCATCGTGGGCGTCATCGGCCCGAACGGCGCCGGCAAGACGACCCTGTTCAAGATGATCCAGGGTCTGGAGACGCCGGACTCCGGTGACATCAAGGTCGGCGAGACCGTCAAGATCTCCTACGTCGACCAGAGCCGCGAGAACCTCGACCCGAAGAAGACGCTGTGGGAGGTCGTGTCCGACGGGCTCGACTACATCAACGTCGGCCAGGTCGAGATGCCGAGCCGGGCGTACGTGTCCGCCTTCGGCTTCAAGGGCCCGGACCAGCAGAAGCCGACCGGCGTCCTGTCCGGTGGTGAGCGCAACCGCCTCAACCTGGCGCTGACCCTCAAGCAGGGCGGCAACCTGCTGCTCCTCGACGAGCCCACCAACGACCTCGACGTCGAGACGCTCTCCAGCCTGGAGAACGCCCTGCTGGACTTCCCCGGCTGCGCCGTCGTCGTCTCCCACGACCGGTGGTTCCTGGACCGGGTCGCCACCCACATCCTCGCCTACGAGGGTGAGTCGCGGTGGTTCTGGTTCGAGGGCAACTTCGAGTCGTACGAGAAGAACAAGATCGAGCGACTCGGTGCCGACGCCGCGCGTCCGCACCGCGCCACCTACAAGAAGCTGACCCGGGGCTGATCGATCTTGCGGCACGTCTATCGCTGTCCACTGCGCTGGTCCGACATGGACGCCTACGGCCATGTCAACAACGCGGTCTTCATCCGGTACCTGGAGGAGGCCCGCATCAACTTCCTGTTCCGCCCGGACAAGGAGTTCAAGCAGGGGTCCGTGGTGGCGCGCCATGAGATCGACTACAAGATGCAGCTCGTCCACCGGCACGAACCCGTGGACATCGAGCTGTGGATCACCGAGATCAGGGCCGCGTCCTTCACCATCGCCTACGAGGTGAAGGACGACGACCAGGTCTACGTGCGGGCCTCGACGGTCGTCGTACCGTTCGACTTCGAGACCCAGCGGCCGCGCCGGATCACCGCCGAGGAACGCGAGTTCCTCCAGGAGTACACGGACGGGGCCGGCAAGCCCGGAGAGAAGGCCGTCGCCGCATGACGGTGCTGCACCTCGCCGACGAGACGGAGGCGGCGGACCTCGCCGCCTTCCTCACCCGGCTGCTGCGCTACGACCGCGGAGCCGCGGTGCGCCTCAAGGCGGCCGGTACGGCACTCGCCGTCTTCGGGCGGCCGCCGTCGTTCGAGGTGCTGACGGTCCGCGCGGTCCGGCTGGCGAAGCCGTACGAGGACGGGCTCGACGTCACCCTCGACGTGACCGTCTCCGCCGGTGAGTTCCTGGAGTCCGTCGACGAGCGTGCGGCCACCGCCGCCGTTCCGGGCGCGGTCACCGGTCCGCCGTGGGCCGGTGTGCTGCCGCCCCGCGGCGGCTGGCAGCCCGAGCCCGGGCTGCCAGCCCCGGACGCGCTGCGGGCGACCGTCGCCGCGGCGGTCTCCGAGTTCCGGTCGCGCACGGAGGAGCTGGCGCCCGAGGGGCGTACCCGCGCCGAGCTGGACCGGATCGGCCGGGACATCTGGTCCCGCGAGGTCGGGGGCACCCGGCTGCCGGTGCGGGCCGTGCACGCGGCGCAGTCCCTGGGCTTCCTGCGGCCCGGAACCGGGGCGGAGGACACCGGGTTGTTCTCCTCGGGGGCGTGGCTCAGGCTGCGTACGCCGTACGGTTCCGTCGCCGTCCGCCGCGCGGGTCTCGGCTCGCTGGGCGTCAGCGTGCGCTGAGCGGGCGCGGCCCCCGGTCACCCGACGGCATCCCCCGCCCCGCCGGCGGATCAGCGCGTGTCGTCCGGCCATACCCCGATGTGGTCGGCCTCCAGTTCCAGGGCCACGCGCTCGCGCATGTCCAGGGCGCGGAGGTAGTCGGCGGGCAGTTGCAGCCGGCCCGCCCGGTCGAGCATGGCGTACTCGCGGGCGACGACCGTCTCGTGGCCGGTCGTGGCGTCGATCTCGCTGCGGCGCAGCACCTCGGTGGAGGTGCGGCCGTCGCGGATGGCGACCGTGCGGCGGACCTCGCCCGCCACCGCTTGGTCGTGGGTGACGATGACGATCGTCGTGCCGAGGGTCTCGTTGGCTGTGCGGAACGCCTCGAAGATCTGCGCGGCCGTCTGGGAGTCGAGTTCGCCGGTGGGTTCGTCCGCGAGCAGGACCGAGGGTCCGCCCGCCAGGGCCACGGCGATGGCGACGCGCTGCTGCTGACCGCCGGACAGCTCGCGCGGGTGCCGGTCGCGGTAGTCGGCCACGTGCAGCAACTCCAACAGTTCCAGGGCCCGTTCGGAGCGGGCGCGCCGGCCCTTGCGGGTGCCGGAGAGCTGGAGGGGGAGGGCGACGTTCTGGGCCGCGGTGAGGTAGGGGAGCAGATTGCGGGAGGTCTGCTGCCAGACGAAGCCGACGACCTCGCGGCGGTAGGCGAGGCGGTCGCGGGCGGTCATGGTGAGCAGGTCGCGGCCGGCGACCCGGGCGGCTCCGGCGGTCGGGGTGTCCAGGCCCGCGAGGATGTTCATCAAAGTGGACTTGCCGCTGCCGGACGCGCCGACCAGGGCCATCAACTCGCCCTCACGGACGAGGAGATCGAGGCCCTGGAGGGCCTGTACCTCGACGCCGTCCGTGGTGAAGACGCGGACCAGGCGGTCGCAGGTGATCAGGGCGTCATGGCCGTAGACCGGGCGGTCCCTGGCCTCGGTGACGCGGTTCGCCAGCTCGGGCAGGCTCGGGTTCGCTGTCATGGGGTCTCCTGCGTTCCGTGGGTGCGGGGCGCGGGTCGGCGGCTCGCCCTCCGCGGTGCCCGGCCGTGCCGGCGCGGTCCGTGTCCGCCCCTGTTCATCCCGCCTCCCCCGCCCGCAGCTCGCGTACCGAGCCCTGTCGGCCCGTCCACCATGCCTGGAGGGCCGCCACGGCCATCGACGCGACCAGGACCAGCAGGGCCGGGACCGTCAGGGACCAGGCGTCGGCGTGCAACTCGGCCTCGGTGAGCGGTGTCGGGGCCGAGGGCAGGGCGATGGCCGTGAGGTCGATGCCGGGGGAGAGGAGACGGATGGCGGACCAGCCGGTCAGGACGCCGCCGAGCGCGGCGAGCAGGGCCTGCGGCAGGGACTCCAGCACGAGCAGCCGGCGGCCCTGGGCGCGGGTGAGGCCCATCGTGCGCAGCCGGGCGAGGAGCGCGGCCCGTTCGGGTGCCGCGCGCAGCAGGCCCAGGAGCAGCGCGAGGACCGCGAAGCCGGCGCCGGCCGCCACCGCCGCCGTGTAGACGTGGACGGCACCGGTCTGGAGGGGCGAGTCGGCGTAGCGGGCGCGTTCCTCGGCGCGGACGTGGATTCCGGCCGAGCCGCCGACGGCGTGCTGCAGCGCGGCCGTGTCCAGGTGCGCGCCGGTCACCAGCAGGGCCGTGGGACGGTTCGCCGGGTCGGCGAGCCCGGCGCGGTCCACGAGGAGGAAGTCACCGCCGGAGACGGCCGGGGTGCGGTCGCGGACCAGCACGATGCGTACGGTGACCGCGCTGCCGTCCTCCAGCCGGACCAGGAAGGGTCGCCGGGTGCCGTACGCCGACGCGACCGACGGGGAGGCCACCGCGGGCAGCGTGCCCGTGCGGCCCGCCAGCCGGCCGGCGGGTACGGCGCCGAGTCCGGTGTGGGCGGTCAACTCCCCGTAGGAGCGCGGGTCTGCGCCCACCAGCGGTACCGAGTCCTGGCCGTCCTCCGGCTTGGCCTGGTAGTCGATGCTGACCGGGGCCACCGCCCGCACCCCGGGCACGGCCCGCACCCGGCCGGGGGCGGCGGTTGGGAGCGGGCCGTCCGCGTCCGCGCGGGCGTCGGCGCCGACCGTGAGGAGCGCCGCACGGTCGCGGGCGTCGGCCACGCCCGCCAGCACCGAGCCGCCGAAGGCCGCCGTGGTGAGCGCGGTCAGCAGGGCCAGCAGCGGCAGGACCGCGGAGGCCGAGGTGCGGCCCGCGCGGGCCAGCGAGAGGTGGCCCACCGCGCCGCGCAGCCGCCCCGCCGGACCGGTGAGCCGGCGCAGCAGCAGGGGGTACAGACGGAGCAGCACCAGGGCCGCGACGACGCCGATCAGCACCGGCGCCACGGCGACCAGCTGGTCGCCCGAGGTGCCGCGGCGGCGCAGGGCGGCCACGGCGCCGACCGCCAGTACCAGCAGGGTCAGTTCGGCGACGGCACGGCGCCGGGAGGGCCGTACGCCCGCCACGTCCTCACGCGGGGCGGTGACCCGTACCGTGCGGTGGGCGAGGGCGGCGCGCAGGGGCAGGGCGGCGCAGCCGGTGAGCGTGACGGCCGCAGCGGTGACGACGGCGGCCCACAGGCGCCCCTCGGGTACCGCCGGCAGGGCCGCCGCCAGGCCGAGCGCGCCCGCCGGTACGGCGACCACGGCGGTCTCGGCCAGCAGCCGCCCGGCGAGTCCGGGCAGGGAGGCGCCGCGGGCGCGGAGCAGGGCGAGTTCGGCGCGGCGCCGGTCGGCGGCCAGGCCGCCCGTCATCAGCAGGACCGCGGCGACGACCGTGGCGGTCCCCGCCGCGGCGACGGACACCAGCGGGGAGATGCCGGAGCGCAGCCGGGCGAACAGCGTGAGGGTGTCGTCCAGTTCGGTGGAGACGTCGGTGCCGGAGTCGGTGACGGCGCGGGTGCGGCGCAGCGCGGGCCCCGACTCCAGGGCGGCCACGGCCGACTTCAGCCGGTCCAGGTCATGGGCGCGCAGACCGCGCAGGGCGGGCGCGAGGTACCAGTAGCGGACCGGGTCGGTGCTGGTGCCGAGCAGGGCGGGGGCCGCGTCCTGGGGGAGCAGCAGCGCGCCGCGCCAGTACTTCACCGGGTCCGGGCCGGGGGTCGGCAGGGTCACCAGTTCGGGCGTGCGCAGCAGCGGCACGGTCGACCAGTAGGCGCCGTCGGGTGCGCGCGGGGCGAGGACGCCGGTGACGCGGACCGCGAGCGGCCTCCGGCCGGGGGCCGGTACGTGCACGACCGAACCGACCTCGATGTTCATGCTCTTCGCGGTGGCGGCGGTCACCGCGGCCTCCACCTCGGGGGTGGCGGAGCCGACGGGGTGCGCGGCGCGCGGCAGCCGGCCGGCGCGGACCCGGGAGTGGCCGGCCAGGCCGCTGGGCGCGACCAGCCGGACACGGGCGGGCAGTCCGGAGGGGCGCGGCAGGAACGGGTCGGGCACCTCCGGGCTGACGGTGGCGGCGACCCCGTACGCGGACTGGGCGCGGTCGACGGTCAGCGGGCCGCCGGCCGTGCCGAGCACCTTCCTGTACTGCCGTTCCAGGGCGGCGGCGCGCATCGCCTCGGCCCGCTGTCGGGCCGGCAGACCGAGGTCGGGCTGGGGCGCGGTGACGCGGACGGTGGTGTGCTCCGGGCGGGCCTGCCGCAGCGTGGTCCGCAGGCCCGCGTCCTCGTACCGGTCGACGGCGCGCGGGTAGGCGCCGGCCAGGCACGCGGTCAGGGCGACCAGCAGCGCGAGCGCGGCGGCGGCTCCGGGCGCGGCCCGCAGCCGGGTCCGTACCCAGGGGGCGACCGGGTGGGGCGCCGGTCGGCTCATCTCACTCACCTCCCTGTGCGCGCAGGTCCCGCGCCGGGTCCGCCCGGCGCAGGGCGGTCACCGCCGCCACGGCGAGCGGGGCCGCCGCGACGCCGGCCAGCAGCAGCACCACCTGTCCGGCGGGGAGCCGGACGAGGACGTCCGGTACGGGCCGGGTGGCCTCGCCGGTGAGGACGATCAACGGCAGTACGGCACGGGCCAGTACGGTGCCCAGGCCGAGGCCCACCCCGAGCGCCAGGCCCACCAGCACGGCCTGTTCGGCGGCGACCGTCCGGGCCAGTTGGCCGCGTGGCGCCCCGAGGGCCCGCAGCACCGCGAACTCCGGGCGGCGGGCCCGCCGGGCCCCGGCCGCGCCGACCGCGAAGCCGACCGCGGCGAGCGCCGCCGCCACCACGGCCGCGGCCGTGAACGCGGCCGCGGGGCCCGCGCCGAACGGGTCGTCGCGCAGTTCGGCGGCGATCTCGTCGCGCACCACCACCTGTCCCGGGCCGACGTCCGGCAGGTTCCGTACGGCGGCGGCGACCCGCGCGGCGTCGCCGGGTGCGGTGGCGAGCCACCACTCGGTGGGCGGCACGCTCTCGCCGTACCGGGCCTGGAGCACCTGGTTCACGGCGCGCAGGTCGAGCAGGACGGCACCGCCGTCGCGGTCACCGGTGCTGGCCGGGTCGGCGGTGGCGGGCAGCGCCCGTACCGCGCGGACGATCCGCACCGGCAGCGTCCGGTCGCCGACGGTCAGGTCGACCCGCTGGCCGGGGCGGGCGTTCGCCGAGGCCAGGTAGCGGTCGGTGGCGACGGCGCGGACCTCGGCCGGTGCGGGCTGGGTGGGCCGGAGCCGGACGGTCAGCGAGGCGACGGTCCAGATGTCCGCGTCGGGGAGGTAGCCGGTGCTGTATGTGAAGGTCGGCGGCCGGGTGCCGGTGACCCGGGGGCGGGTGGGGCTGGTGGCTGCGCTGGGTACGGCGGCACCGCCGGCCCGGGCGTCGGTGGTCCACCGTGTGGGGAGCGCGAGCCGGTGCTCCCGGCCGTCGCGGCCGGCCGCGGTCAGTCCGCCGAGGGTGAGCCGGTGCCGCTCGGCACGGTCGGCGGGCTGCGCCAGGTCCAGCCGGAGCCCGGTGAGGGTCAGCGGGCCTGCCGGGGCGCCGAGGCCGAGGGTCAGGGTGTGCTCGCGTCCGTCGGCGGGGAGCTGACCGAACGGCACCTGGTACGGCACTCCGTACCGGTCCGTCAGGGTCATGGTCACCTCGGTGGCGGTGCCCGGCCCGGTGGAGCTGTGCAGGCGCGCGGTCAGCCGCAGCCGGGCGGTGCCCGCGGGGACCGGGGTTCCGGCGGGGGATCCGCGGGGGGCGAGGCCGGCCAGCATCGGCCGGACCGGCCGGTCCGCCAGGTCGGGGCGCATCAGCACGGCGTCCGCCGCGTGCCGGGTGTCCAGGGCCAGTACGGCCGCCGTGCGGTCGCCGGACAGCGGCTGGGAGACCCGGACAGCCGGGGCGGCCTGGCGGACGTGCGGCAGGCCGGCGTACAGGTCGGTGCGGCCGAGCCCGCCCTCGCCCGCGGAGAACACCCGCACCGGCACACCGGCGCGGAAGTCGGCCTGGTCGTCCTGCGAGCGGTCCCAGGAGGCGGCCTGGCCGACGGCGAGCATGCCGAGCGCGACGGCGAGGACGAGGAGCAGCACCGGGCCGGCGCCGCGTGCGGTGCGCCGGCTGAACTGCCAGCCGGCCAGCGCGGCCGGCAGCCCGCGCCCGCCGGCCGCCCACCGCTCGGCGAGCCGGGCAACCGGGGGCAGCAGCCGCAGCGTGAGCACGGTCCCGGCGAGCAGCGCGAGTGCGGGCGCTGCCACCAGCAGCGGGTCGATGCCGAGGGTCCCCGTCCGGTCGGCGGCCACGGCGCCGGAGCCCTGCCGGCCGAGCTGCCAGTACGCCACTCCGGCGATCGCGAGCAGTCCGAGGTCGGCGCCCGCGCGCAGCGGGGCGGGGACGGCCCGGGGCACGGACGCGCGTGCCGTCCGGCGGCGGTACTTCCCGATCGGCGACCACGCCCGGGACGGGCCGGGCCGCCCGCGCCGCGCCCGGTCCCGTACCTGCGCCCCGGTTCCGGTGACGGCCGGCACGGTGACCGCGAGCGCGCAGCCCAGGGCCACCGCGGCCGCGACCAGCCAGACGGCGGGCCGGCCGGCGGCCGGGAGGTCCAGGCGCAGACCGAGGCGGGCCAGAGGGCCGTGGTCCGCCAGCAGGGCGGTGAGCGGCCCCGCGACCGGCGGGGCGCACACGGCCGCCGGGACCGCGAGGAGCAGGGCCTCGGCGGCGGCGAGGCCGGCGATCCGGGCGCGCGAGGCGCCGCGTGCCCTGAGCAGCCGGGTCTCCTCGGTCCGTTCGGTACTGAGCAGCCGGGCCACCAGCAGCAGCGCGTACCCGGCGAGCAGGACGAGCAGCAGGGCGACGACGAGCAGCGTGGACCGGGCGACCAGCAGCGAACGGTCCGCCCGGTCCAGGACGTCCGGCAGCGCCGTCTGCGAGACGGTCGTACCGCGCAGGGCCGTGGGGCTGCGCAGGGCCGCGCTGCCCTCCCGGGCGGCCGTGCGCAGCCTGCCGATCCGGGCGGTCGTCACCGTCGTGAAGTCCGCCGTCGCCAGCCAGGCCGTCGAACCCGCGCTGATCCGGCCCCCGGTGAGCACGGCGGGGTCGGTGAGCAGCGGACCGTACGTCGTGAAGCCGGCCTTCTTCACCCCGCGGCCGAGCAGGTCGTCCAGCCGCCAGTACGGCGCGGTCACCGAGGCGGGCCGGTACACACCGGTGATCCGCACCCGGACCGCCGGGCCGTCCAGCCGGTCGGCCAGGGTGAGCCGGTCGCCGGGCCGCAGCCGCAGTGTGCGGGCGGCGGCCTCCGGGAGCGCCACTTCGGCCGGGTCGGTCGCGGAGCGTGGCAACCGGCCTTCGGTCAGCCGCAGTTGACGCCGGTCCAGGGCGGCGAAGTAGGTCAGGTCGGGGTCGTCGGAGCGGCTCGCGGGCGACCGGGGCGACCGGGGGAGCGCGTACGGCCCCGAGCGGCGCAGGGTCCGTACGGTCACCGGCAGACCGTCGAAGGTCCGTGCGGCGCCCTCGCGTACGGCGGTGTCGGCGGCGGCCCGCTCGCCGGCGGGGACGTCGGCCTTGACGACCAGTGAGGTGTCGGCCGCGTTGCGGGCGTCGGCCAGCACGTGGCGCAGCGACGCGTCGCCGATCGCCCCCGAGTACGCGGTGAGCGTGGCCAGTACCGTGGTGGTCAGCACCACCGTGAGCAACGCGGCGCCCAGCAGCAGGCGATGCGCACGCGCGCGCGAGAAGACGAACCCCGTCACCCGGCCCCCGTGTGTCCGGACTTCCGAACCTTCGGGCGATGCTGGCAGAGGTGCCCGGTCCGGGGTAACCGGTCGGCGGCCGGTCTATACCGGATCGTGACCGGTTTCCGGCGACGGGTGACCGGAATCCGGCCTTCAGTGACGACCGGTCAGTGACCCGTGATCAGCGGGTGGGAGACGCCAGATCACTCCGGGGTGTTGATCATCGACTGGGCCGCGTAGGTCAGGTAGTTCCACAGCGTCCGCTCGTGCTCCTCGGACAGACCGAGCTCGTCGACGGCCACCCGCATGTGCCGCAGCCAGGCGTCGTGCGCCGCCCGGTCCACGACGAACGGGACGTGGCGCATGCGCAGCCGGGGGTGGCCGCGGTTCTCGCTGTACGTGGTGGGGCCGCCCCAGTACTGCATCAGGAACAGGGTGAGCCGCTCCTCGGCCGGACCCAGGTCCTCCTCGGGGTACATCGGCTTGAGGAGCGGGTCCCCGGCGACACCCTCGTAGAAACGGTGCACGAGCCGGCGGAAGGTCTCCTCCCCGCCGACCTGCTCGTAGAAGGTCTGCTCCTGAAGCGTGCCGCGCCGAATCTCATTCACCCCTCCATGGTCTCAGACCCGCCGACCGAGGACTCGGGACTTAGGACCGCAGCGGGCGGCGCGACCCTACTGTGGACCCATGGGCGCCCACGACACGGAGATCGACGGCCTCGCCGCCGCGGAGCGGGCCGCCCTGGTGCGGGAGATCGACGCCGACGGCGCCTGGGCGGAGGACCCGGTGTGGCGGGAGGCGTTCGCCGAGGTGCCCCGGCACCTGTTCGTGCCCTACTACTACGTGGCGGGCAGGGGCGGCTACGAGCGCCGCTGGGGCGAGAGCCCCGACCCGGGGGCCAGGGAACGCTGGGTGCGCGGCGCCTACGAGGACGTGCCGCTGGCCACCCGGCTGCGCGACGGCGAACTGCTCTCCTCCAGCAGCCAGCCCTCACTGATGGCGCGGATGCTGGTCGCCCTGCGCGTCGGGGACGGCGACCGGGTCCTGGAGGTGGGCGCGGGCACCGGCTACAACGCGGCGCTGCTCGCCCACCGGCTCGGCGACGACGACCTCGTCACCACCATCGACCTCGAACCGGAGATCACCGAGTCGGCCCGGCAGCACCTGGCCGCCGCCGGCCACCGTCCGCCGGTCGTCACCGGCGACGGAGCGCGCGGGGTGCCCGAGCGCGCCCCCTTCGACCGGATCATCGCCACCTGCGCGCTGTCCACCGTGCCGCGCGCCTGGCTCGCCCAGTGCCGCCCCGGGGCCCGGATCCTCACCCCGCTGGCCACCGGTCTGCTGGCGCTCACCGTGCGGGACGCCGAGCACGCCGAGGGCCGCTTCCTGCCCTCGGCCGCCTTCTTCGTACCGCTGCGCGGCGAGGGGCGGGCGGAGCCGGAGGAGGTGTCCCTGACCGGACTGCCGGCCCGGGCCCGCGAGCAGGAGCCGTTCCGCTTCCTGCTCGCGCTGACGCGGGGCGCGCTCGATCCGCTGGAGGCCCACGCGCTGTGGGAGCGCGAGGGGGAGCCGGACCGCGGACGGTACGGCGTCACGGTCGACGGCGAGCACGCCTGGGCCTGGCTGGACGACCCCGAGGGGCCGTACCTGTGGGCGCTGCCCTGACGGGCGCGCCCCCTGGACCCGGGCGCCCGGCGGTTCTCAGCCCCGGCGGATCGTGATCGTCGTCCAGGCGCCCACGTGCACCCGGTCGCCGTCCTGCAGCGGGACCGGCACGAACGGCTGGATCGGTTCCTCACCCATGTTCACCGTGGTGCCGTTCGTCGAGTTCTGGTCGACGACCGCCCACGTGCCGTCCGGCTGCTGCACCAGCACCGCGTGCTGGTGCGAGACACCCGGGTCCTCCGGCGGCACCGACAGGTCGACGTCGGGGGTGTCGCCGGTGGAGTGCCGGCGGCGGCCGATGGTGACCTGGTTGCCGGTGAGCGTGCGCTGCTGCTCCGGGGAGTACGCGGGCAGGTTCAGACCCGCGGCCTCGGGGCCGGAGCGGTGCATCATCGCCATGAAGTAGTCGCGGTCCGGACCGATGGTCGCGGTCCAGGTGGCCCGCTGCTGCGGGAAGCCGGGGCCGGACGGGGCCTGGGTGCCGCCGGGCTGCGGGTAGCCGTAGCCGCCGCCCTGACCCGACGGGCCGGACGGGCCGGTGGACGACGGCGGGGAGAGCACCCAGTCGTCGTCACCGCCGCCGAAGGGCGCGCCGCCGGCGGACGGGCCGCCGGGGCGGCCGGTCTCCTGCGGGAACGCGGGCGGGGCGGGCGGCCCGGACTGCTGGTACGCCTGCGGGGCTCCGCCGGGACCGGCGGACGGGTTCGGACGCGACGGGTCGCCGCCGAACGCCGAGGGGCCGGGGGCGCCGGGGCCTTGGGGCGGGCCGGACGGCTCACGGCCGAAGGGCGGCGGACCGGAGGGGCCGCCGGGCCCCTGGCCGAAACCGGGATTCTGACCGGGACCACCGCCGTAGCCGGACGGGCCACCGGCAGCCGGGCCCTGGCCGGGACCGCCGTAGCCGGACGGGCCGCCGGGGCCCTGGCCGGGGCCGCCGCCGAAGCCCTGCGCCGGGCCCGAGGGGCCCGGCGAGGTCGGCGGGCCGGCCGGGCGGCGCTCGCCGCCGAACGGCGTCGGGCCCGACGGCTCGCTGCCGAAGGACGGGATCGGCTCGGCGGGCCGGTTCATCTGCGAGGGCCGCGAGCCCTGGTACTCGTACGAGTCACCGCCGCCGTACGTCGCGCTCGGCGGCTCGAAGCGGGGCTGCGCCGGGCGCGGGGCGGCCGGCGTGTACGAGGTGGCCGTGTTGGTCAGGAAGTTCCACCGGCACTCCTCGCAGAACGGCGCACCGCCCTCCCGGGGCGTACGGCACTGCGGGCACAGCTCCGGCTCGGGCGCGCCCGGCTGCGGGCGGCCGCCGGGCTGGCCGCCCTGCGGCGGAGGGAAACCGTAACCGCCGGCGGGCGGGGGCGGCGGAGGGGGCGGAGGTACGGCACCGGCCATGCGGTGACCGCAGACCTCGCACCAGTCGTCGGAACCCGACTGGTGTCCGTTCGGGCAGGTCGGCATGTCGGTGCTTCCCCTTCTCCTAAGGGTCGGTCTGGATGGCTCGGATCGCTTCCAGCGTCACTTCTTTACACGAACAGTCTTTGTGGACCGGGTCTCCAGAGTCATCTCGTCCGCCTCCGCGACCCTCGTCTTCAACCGCACAGTACCTGTCGCGGCGTCGACCACGTCCACCACCTTCGCAAGCAGTTTCGCAGTATCCGCGTTCCCCGAGACATTGGCGAGCTGAACAGCGCGCCCCAGTTTCGCCGTTGCTCCGTCGAAATCGCCCGCTTTGCGCAGATCGAGCCCTTGCTGGATGGCTTGTGCCAGTTCGGCCTGCCCGGTGTAGTGGGCGACCTGGGGGTTGATCGACGTGGAGGCCGCCATGTCGTCGGTCCACACGGCCCGTACGAGACCCTGGGCGCCGAGGTTCTGCGCCGACCCGTCCGGCTGCGGGACGACGAGCGAGACCCGGGCGGCGAGCATCTCCTGACCGAGACCGGCCGCCGGGACCTCCACGCACAGGTGGTAGTCGCGGGACTCGTCACCCCAGGACCCGGTGGGGTAGTCCCCGGCGCGCGGCCCGGCCTCGGTGCGTCTGCCGGTCAAGTCCGCCACGGTGGGCGCGACTTGCTTGACGTACCGGATGGTGGTGCCGACCGGCGTCCACACCCGCAGGGCGACGTCGGCGACCTCCTTGCCCATCGCCGTCTCCATCATCCGCGTGAAGTCGGCGGCCAGCCCCGCCGGATCGGCCACGATGTCGGCGGTGCCGAGCAGCGCCGAGGCGATCCCTGTGACTTCTTTCACTTCCCAGTCGGTGCCCACGCCCCGCGCGTCACAGGTGAACCGGCCCGCGCACGCCTCCAGCGCGGCCCTCAGGTCCTCCGGCGACTCGTGCTCGTTGCGGCCGTCGGTGAGCAGGATGCCGTGCCGGATGGTGACGTCCGCGGAGGACAGCAGCCGGTCGGCGAGCCGCAGCCAGGTCCCGATGGCCGTACCGCCGCCCGCGCTGAGTCGCCGCAGGGCCCGCTTGGCCTGCTCGCGGGTGGCGGCGTCGGCGACCGCGAGCCGCCCGCCGCCCGGATAGACCTCCTGCGCCACGTGCGTGCCGCCGATCACCGCGAAATGGGTGCCGTCGCGCAGGGTGTCGACCGCTGCGGCCGTGGCGTCCCGGGCGTTGCGCATCTTGGTCGGCGGGTAGTCCATGGAGCCGGAGCAGTCGACCATGATCGCCACCGCGGCGGAGGGGCGCCCGCCCGCCGTGTACACCGGCGCGGCGATCGCGCTGCCGACGGTGCCGCCGCCCGTCGCCGTCACGGTGACGATGGCGTTGACCTCGCGGCCGCCCTCCGGCAGGTACTCGTTCTGGTAGACGTCCATCGAGAACTGCGGCACGTTCGACTTGGCGAAAATGGCCATGCTTGTTCGACTCCCCCTAGACAGCACCCCGCTGACGCGAGGCGGTGGTGTGGACGGGCCGGTCCCCTCCGGCCCGCCGCCGCTTCCCCGTCCCCCACGGCGTCGTGCACGCCGTTTTGTACGGCCTCAGGCCGATACTGCCCCCTGCGGAGGCGCCGGGAACGGCAGGACCGCCACTGTTACGTTGTCGTGGCCCCCGCCGTCCAGGGCGTGCCCCACGAGCACCCGGGCGCTGTGCAGCGGTCGTACCGCCGCGTCCGGGGGCACGATCTCGGACATCTCCTCGGCCGTCTCGGCGTAGTTCCACAGGCCGTCGGTGCACACCACCAGGACACCGGGGCGGTCCGGTTTGAAGGAGGCGGTGTGCGGCTCCAGTTCGTAGGCGTCCGCGCCGAGCCAGCCGGTGATGGCGTGCGCGCGCTCGTCGGCGTACGCCTCGGCCTCGCTCATCAGGCCGGCGGCGACCATCTGCGCGGCCCAGGAGTCGTCCTCGGTCAGCCGGGCCGGGGGCGCGTCGGCGTCGCGGGGCACCCAGTAGACGCGGCTGTCGCCGACCCAGCCGACGACCAGCAGCCCGGAGGTGACGACCGCGCCGACGATCGTGCAGGCCGGGGCGTTCTGGTGCGGGGAGTGCTCGCGGGCCGTGGCCGGCTCCTCGGCGAGCGCGTTGACGGCCTGCGCCGCGGCGACGATCGCCTCGTGCATGGCCGCCTGCGGATGGGTGCCCCGTGGCAGGGCGGCCAGCAGGGTGTCCCCGGCCACCCGGGAGGCGGCCATCGAGGCGTCGTCGGGCCGGGTCGCCGAGGAGACCCCGTCGCAGACGACGGCCAGCGCCGCGGGCGTGCCGTCGGGCAGCGTGGTGTGAGCCACGGCGAAGGAGTCCTCGTTGCGGTGGTGACGCAGCCCGCGGTCGCTGACGACGGCGACCGGACCCGACTCCCGCTCCATGTGGTCGCGTTCGCGGGGCTGGGCGTGCCCGCAGTTCTCGCAGTAGCCGTCGCTGTCCACCCGGCCCGCCCGGCAGGCCACACACACCTGCGCCGGTACGGCGGCCGCGGCGACATCGGCGGACGCCCGCGGGTCGGGTGCCTGCAGCGGGTACTCGTCGGGCTCGGCCGGCCGGTCGAAGCGGACACCGGGCGTGGCCGGTTCCCCGTCGGCGGGCAGGGGCTTGCCACCCGAGTCGGTGCCCGCCAGGTCGGTCGGCAGATGCGCCGCGGGCGGGGTGCCGCCGGAGCCGGCCGGCTCCGGGGCCGGCCAGTCCACGCCGTCCCCGGCCGCGGCGGACCCGGTCATGGTGAGCGTCGGAAGGTCCTGCGGCGCGGCGGGCACCACCGATAGGTCGTGACCGCACGCTCCGCAGAACAGGTCACCCGTCTCGACGGGTTCCGCGCAGCTCGGGCACTTCGGCAGTGCGGCCTGCTGGGGCATCTGCGACATCAACTACACCCACGTCCGGGGGCGGTAACGGTTGGCCCGTTCCACCAGTTCGATCCTCTCGTCGCCGCCGGGCGCCAGCCGGGCCAGCGTGCGGTAGGCGCGCTCCAGGCCGAAGCGGAGACCCCGCTCGTCCAGGCCGCTGCCCAGCAGCACCCGTCCGCCGGCGGCCGGCGGGGCGGTGCCCTGGCCTCCGGAGAGTATCCAGTCCAGTGCGCAACCGAGCACCTCCACCGACAACTGCTCGCGGCGCGCCGGGTCGAGACCGTACGCCTGGAGCGCCTCGACCTGTCCGGCGGCGGCGGTCAGGTCGTCCAGGAACGGTACGTCACCGGCGGTCGCCGTGCGCTGTCTGAGCCGTGCCCGGACGGCGGCGACCCGGGCGGCCGTGTAGTGGATGGAGGACTCCGGCACCGACTCCAGCGTCGTCACGGCGCTGTGCCGGTCCCCGGCCGCGAGCTGCACCCGGGCCAGGCCGAAGGCCGTGCTCACGAAGCTCGGATCGGTCGCCCACACCAGGTGGTAGTACTCGGCGGCATTGTCCAACTGGCCCAGCACCTCCGCGCACAGACCGAGCGCCAGCTTGGGCGCGGCCTCGCCGGGGAAGGCGTCGTAGATCGCGTCGAAGGCGAGCGCGGCGCCCTCGTGGTCACCGGTGACCAGGGCGGTCACACCCCGGTACCACACCACTCGCCAGTCGTCCGGCCGTTCCTCGTCCAGCTCGGCCAGGGCCGACGCGGCGGCCCCCTGGTCGCCGCTCTCCAGCCGGGCGCGGATCAGCCGCAGCCGGGTTTCCACGGTCCGGGCGGGCGCCGCGTCCAGCGCGCTGATCAGCTCGGCCGGGGCGGAGGCCATCAGGCCCGCGAGGAAACCGGCGTCGGCGTCGTTCGGGTCGACCAGCGGGACCGGCAGGGCGAGCGCGGCGGCCGGCACGTCGACGGGCCTGACCAGGGACGGCGGCGGCAGGACGGGCGCGGACCCGGCGGTGCCTCCCGGCCGGCTCCCCAGCCGGGACACGTCCCCTGCCAGGCGCGGGAACAACTCCGTGTCCGTGACCCGCAGTTCGGGCCCGAACAGCGTCGACAGCGCGGGCCGCGCCTGCCCGGTCTGCAGCGAGACGACCTCACGCAGGACGCCGGTCAGCTGCTCGGACATCTCCTGCGCGGAGGCGAACCGGCGGGCCGGGTCCGGATCGGTGGCACGGACCAGCAGCCGGTAGAAGGACTCGTACCGGCGGAAGACCTCGATGTTGTCCGGGTCGGGCAGCGAGTCCACGAAGACGTTCGTGTAGCCCTGGAAGTCGAACGTCAGCACCGCGAGCGTACGGCCCACCGTGTACAGGTCGCTCGCCACGGACGGGCCGACCTCGGCGACCTCCGGCGCCTGGTAGCCGACCGTGCCGTAGATCGCCGACTCGTCGTCGTCCATGCGGCGCACGGCGCCCATGTCGATCAGCTTGAGCTGGTCCTCGGTCTGGATGGCGTTGTCGACCTTGAAGTCGCAGTACAGCAGGTTGCGGCTGTGCAGATGACCGAGCGCCTCCAGCGCCTCGATGCCGTACGCGCAGGCCTGCTCCACCGGCAGCGGGTCGCGCCTGCCGTCCGGCGTGCGGCGGGCGTTCGCGATCTCCTTGAGCGACTTGCCGCCGACGTACTCCATGACGATGTAGCCGTCGAGGGAGCCGGTGCGCTGGTCGAGGTGCTCGACGAAGTTGTAGATCCGCACGATGTTGGCGTGCTCGATCTCCGCGAGGAAGCGCCGCTCGGAGATCGCGGCGGCCATCGCGTCCTGGTCGCCGGTGTCCAGCAGACCCTTCAGCACCACCCACCGGTCGGACACCGCACGGTCCACCGCCAGGTAGACCCAGCCGAGCCCGCCGTGCGCGAGGCAGCCCGCCACCTCGTACTGGCCGTGCACGATGTCCCCGGCCTTCAGCTTCGGCACGAAGGAGTACGGGTGCCCGCACTTGGTGCAGAAGCCCTCCGTGCGGCCCGGCCGCTCGCCCCGGGCCCGGCCGACCGGCGCCCCGCAGTCCGACCGCGAGCAGAACCGCTTCCGCTCCGGCACCTCCGGGTTCGCCAGCACCATCGCGCGCGGGTCCGGCCGCGGCACCTGCGGCACGCTCACCAGACCGGCGCCCAGCCGGCCGCGCGTCGACGTACCGGACGCGGAGCCGGAGCTGCGCACCGACACCGAGCGGCCGGTCGACTTCCCCGACAGGGACCGGGAGAGCCGCCCGGACACCGAGCGGCGCGACTTGGACGACTGCGAGGAGGTCCGCGCGCTGCGCGAACTGCCGCTGTCCGCCGCGCCCCTGGTGACACCGGTGGGCGGCGAGCCGACCATGCCGTTCGCGGCCACCACGGGCGCGAGACCGCAGGTGTCGCAGTACAGCTCGCCGCCGCCGACGTCCTCGTACGTCCCCTCGCAGCCCGGCCGCTGGCACGTCTGCCCCGGCTGACTCATGACTGGTCCCCCTTACGGTCCTCCGGCGCCCCCGGGCCGCCGAGCAGCTCGGTCGCCAGCCGCTGGTAGCGCAGCACGGCCTGTTCGGCCACCCGCAGATCGCAGGGCGCGCTCCACAGCATCCGCCGGGCCGCGTCGTACCGCTCGATCAGGAACGGGTCCTCGGCGAGTCCGTGCCGGGCGACCTTCGCCCGGTAGGCGTCGAGCCGGCCGCGCAGCTCGGCGCGGACCGCGAGCGGTGCGGTGACCGCGGTCAGCGACTCGCGGGCGCGCAGCAGTTCGTCCTCCGCCTTCTGCTCCAGGGACTCCAGCAGCGGGGACAGCCGGTGCCACTGCGCCTGCCTGCGGTACTCGGCGGCCGTCGCCAGCTGCTCCTGCAGCACGGTCGGCGGACCGCTGACCACCGGCACCTCGGTGGCGGCGATCTTCGCCAGCACCTCGCCGCGCGCCGTGCGGGCCTCGGCGAGGGTGCGGTCGGCGCGTGAGAGCACGTCCCGCAGCCGGATCAGCCGCGCCTCGGCGTCCTGCCGGACGGTGAGCACGGCGTCGATCTCCCGCCGCACGTCCTCCAGGGCGCGCGCCTCCCGGTCGTACACCGTGGTGTCCGGGCGGCCCCCGCCGGGCGCCGAACTGCCCTCGGCGGGCACCCAGAACGCGAGCGGGTCGGAGACGACGTCCTCGCGCAGTTTGGTCAGCGTGCGGGTGATCCGCTCCAGGTCGTCACCGGAGGGGTGCTCGCCCGGGCGGACGCCGACGGAGTGCGCGAGCCTGCGGGTGCGCTGGAGCTCCGCGGCGAGTAAATCGATCCGGGCGGGCAGCGCCGACCAGACGGCGTCCGCGGCGACGACCATGTCCAGGCTCGTCGCGTACAGCTCGTTCATCCGGTCCACCAGGGAGGACAGCGTGAACGTCTCGCTCAGCGTGCCGTCCCCGGCGACGGTGACGGACTCGCCGCGCAGCCGCTCGGTCAGCTCCACCAGGTCCTCGCGGCTGGACCAGCGGCGCCGGGCACGGATCTCGCGGGCGGCGCGCAATGCGTCCGCGTAGGCGTCGAAGTACCCCCACAGCAGGGTGATCCGGGCGTCGGCGGCCTGCCAGCGCTCCTTGGTGAGACCGGTCAGTTCGGCACCCTCGAGGAGTCTGCGGCCCGCATGGTCCTGCAGCGCAAGCAGCGAGGTCTCGATCGCCTCGTGCTCCTGGCCGAGCCGCGCCAGCGCACGGTCCACCTCGTCCCGGTCCATCACCGGCCCGGCGGGGTCCGTGACGCCCATCGATCACCTCTCGCTTGCTGTCCGGTCGGCCTGTCGTCCATCACGGCGTTCAGCTCGTGCGCAGATACTGCGGCGCGGGCGGCTCGGACGCCGCCGAGTCCTTCCCCAGTGTCGCCGACAGCCATTTGTCGTATGACGCCTGCCAGCCGTGCTCGTGATAGTCCACCAGGATGCGGTTGACCCGGCGTACCAGATCGGTGGCGTCCTTCTTCATCGCCACGCCGTAGTACTCGGTCGTGAAGGCCTCGCCCTTGAGTTCGACGGTCGGGTCCTGGGCGGCCTGGCTCGCGGCGAGCGCGCCGTCGGTCACCACGGCGTCCACCTCGCCGAGTTGCAGCCGCACCAGGCAGTCGAGCTGGTTCGGCACGGTGGTGGAGATGTCGGTGGAGGCGGGCAGCTCGCCGGCCTTCCGGTCCGCGTCCAGCTTGGTGTACGCGGTCGAACCGGCCGCCGTGCAGACCTTCTTGTGCGCGAGGGAGCCGCCGTAACCCTTGATCGGCGAGGACTTGGGCGCGAGGACCTGCTGACCCGTCTTGAAGTAGGGCGCCGAGAACGCCACCTGCGACAGACGGTCGCAGGTGATGGTCATGGTCCGTACGACCATGTCCACCCGGCCGTCCTGGATCGCCGGTATGCGCTGGCTGGTCGGTATCGCCTTGAACTGCACGGCGTCCGGGTCGCCGAGGATGTCCTGCGCGATCCGGCGCACCAGGTCGATGTCGAAGCCCTCCAGTTCCGCGCCCTCGGTGTTCGGGTTGCGGTAGCCCCAGTGGTAGCTGTTCTGGTCGACGCCGACGACCAGCTTGCGCTTGGCGCCCGTACGGGCCTTGATGGCATCGATCGTCGGACCGTCCGCGCCGGACGGCGACAGCGTCTGCTTCTGCGCCTCGGAGTCCTTGCAGCCGTCCGCGCGGGCCTGGCTGCCGGTGACCACCCGCTGCCCCACCCGGCTGTCCCCGACAGGCGCCTGGGTGCGGGGCAGCAGCAGGACGAACGCCAGCGCCAGCGCGCACAGCACCGCCATCGCGCCGACCCCGCCCCAGCCCCGCAGGGAGGCCCGTGCACGTGCCGCGTACATCGCTGCGCCCCCTGTCACCGGTACTCCGAAAGCCTGCGCCCGATGCCGGCCACGGCACCGGCCGCGCCCAGCACCGCGAGGACCGCCGCGCCCACGGGGAGCCCGGTCATGGCGTCCCGTCCGTGGCCGGCGGACCGCTGGAACTCGGCCTGCTCGTGGTCGATGGCCCGGGCGAGGTTGGCGTCGACGCTGTCGAAGCACTCACCGGTCGCCCCTTTCGCGCCGATCACCTTGTCCAGCGCCTGCTGGAAGTTGCCGTTCTCGTCCTCGGCGCGGGCCGAGGCGTGGCGCTGCTTCCACACCGCCATGTTGCCCTCGGCCGCCTTGACCGGGGTGGTGCCCGCCCGGTCGTCGGCGAGCGTCGCCGCCCGGCTCAGTCCCTTGCCGAGCACGGCCATGTCCTTGTCGAAGTCGTAGTAGTACGCGTCGTACGGCTTTCCGCCGACCGTGATGGTCTCGGCTCCGCGCGCCACCAGGCTCAGGTTCTCGTTGCCGCGCGCCTTCAGCGAGGCGATCCGGGCGTCGTGCAGGACGCTCAGCGAGCGGATACCGTTGTCGTAGGAGCCGTCGAGGCCGGACCGGGCGATCGTGTGCCCGACGACCAGCCACAGCAGCACCACCGCGGTGGCGGCGCTGCCGGCCACCAGACCGTGGTTGAGGACGCGGTTGGTGCGCCGGTAGGTGCGGTGCTGGGCCCAGCCGAGCGCGGCCAGCGCGAGCAGACCGAGGGCGATGGCGGCCCACGGGTACGGCGTCGCGTCCGCGTAGTCGGCGTCGAGCCGCTGGTTCTCCTTGGTGTAGAGGTCCTCCGCCGCCGGGAGCATCCGCGTCTGCATCTTCTCGTTGGCGTACCGCAGATAGGCACCGCCGACCGGATAGCCCTGCCGGTTGTAGGTCCGGGCCCGCTCGATGAGGCCCTTGTACTCGGGCAGCAGCCGGTTCAGCTTGGCGATGGTGGCCTCGGAGGCCGAGCCGGGCTCGGCGTTGGCGGCGGCGGTCACGAGGCCCGAGGCGGCGGTACGGATGTCCTTCTCGTACCGGTCGCGGGAGGCGGCGCTCTCCTGACCGCCCGCGAGGAACCCGCTGGACGCCGTCGTGTTGGCGTCCGCCAGCGACCGGTAGATGGCGGCCGCGCCGGAGCTGAGCGGCTGGCTGCTGTGCAGCACGTCGTCGGCGGCGGCCGCCCGCTCACTGCTCTGCCAGGCGGTGACCGCGCCGAACGCGACGACGAGCAGGGCGAGTACGGCTCCGATGATCCGCAGCCGCCCGGGCTCGGTCGTCGCGGCGGCCCGGACGCGGTCGACGCCCTCGGCGAAGGCGGTACGGCGGCCGGGCGGAATGGGGGAGACGGGGGCGGACGCGGGGGCCGGCCGGGCGGACTGGGCGGGGATGCCGGGGGCCGCGGGCATGCCGGGCCCCACCGCTGGCGGGCTCGCGCTCTTCGGCGGGTGTGTCACTCGACCTCCCCCATGGTCATCCGTACGCCGCCAAGTATCGCCGCACGGACCGACATTCCGCACCGGCCTTCACTGGATCTTGATCGGATCGCAGCGTGCGCCGCTCATGTACACGCCGGGAGCGTGTGTTCGGTTCCGGGCGGCGCGGCCCCTGTGATCAGGGATGTCCCGTCTCCCAGTGGCCCCGGGCACGCTCCTGCGCCTCCACGCCCGCCCCCAGCCGGTCCAGGCCCAGCAGCACCGCGCCGAGGACCGGGCTCGCCGTCACCACGCGGACGTCGGCCTTCGGGGCACGGGCGGCCAGCAGCTCGCGGACGGTGTCGTCCAGCTGGGCGTGGCCCGCCGTCAGGACGCCCCCGCCGAGCAGGACCGGTGTCTCCTCCTCCAGGAGGCCCAGGCGGGTCAGCGCGACGGTGGCCATCACCGTCACCTCCTCCGCGAGCCGGGTGACGATGGCGCGGGCCCGGCCGTCGCCCTCGGCGGCCGTCGCGAAGAGGACCGGGGCCAGCTCGTGCCGCCGGTCGTGCCCGATGTGCTCCAGGTGGAGCGCCTCGATGAGGGCGTGCATGGACGGCAGGCCGAAGTGCGCCGGGAGCGTGCGGGACAGGGCCGTCGGCCCGCCCCGGCCGTCCTCCGCGCGCGCCGCGTGCCACAGCGCCTCCTCGGCCAGCCCCCAGCCGCCGCCCCAGTCCCCGGAGATCCGGCCGATCGCCGGGAAGCGGGCCGTGCGGCCGTCGGGGCGCATACCGACGCAGTTGATGCCGGCGCCGCAGACGACCGCGACCCCGCGGGGCTCGGACACACCGGCCCGCAGGATCGCGAAGGTGTCGTTGCGGACCTCCACCGCCGGCCCCCACGCGCGTGCCCGGAGGGCGGTCGCCAGCTGCTCCTCCTCGACCGGCAGGTCGGCGTTGGCCAGGCAGGCGGAGACGTGGTCGACGGACGTCACGCCCGCGTCGGCGAACGCCCGGGCCACCGGTTCGGCCAGCGCGTCCAGCGCGGCCGCCACACCGACCACGGGCGGACGGAAGCCGCCGCCGCGTGCCGTGGCCAGCACCTCTCCGGCGGCGGTGACCACGGCCACGTCGGTCTTGCTGTTGCCCGCGTCGACGGCGAGGACGCGCGCGGTCTCAGGTGCGGTCAGGCCCACGCCAGGTGCTCCCGGTTGTGTGCGATCAGCTGGTCGGTGAGGGTCTCGGCGTACGCGTACTGGCCGATCAGCGGATGGGCGAGGAGGGCGCGGAAGACCCGGTCCCGGCCGCCGCGCACCGCGGCCTCCAGGGCGAGGTCCTCGTAGGCGGTCACGTTCGCGACGAGGCCCGAGAACAGCGGGTCGAGGTCGGGCACCGGCAGCGGCGCGGGGCCCGACGGGCCGACCGCGGCCTGCACCTCGATCACCGCGTCGTCGGGCAGGAACGGCAGCGTGCCCCGGTTGAGGGTGTTGACCACCTGGTAGGGGCTGCCGCCGCCGCCCAGCAGCGCCGCCGCGAGGTCCACGGCCGCCTCCGAGTAGTAGGCGCCCCCTCGCTTCGCCAGCAGGGCCGGCTTCTCGTCCAGCGACGGATCGCCGTACATGCGCAGCAACTCCGCCTCCATGGCGGCGACTTCTGCTGCCCGGGAAGGCTTGGTGCGCAGTTCGCGCACGACCTCGTCGTGGGCGTAGAAGTACCGCAGGTAGTAGGAGGGGACCACGCCCAGGCGGTCCAGGAGCGGGCGCGGCAGGCGGACGTCGTCGGCGATCGCGTCACCGTGCTCGCCGAGCAGCTTGGGCAGGACGTTCTCGCCCTCCGGGCCGCCCAGCCGGACCTCCGTCTCCCAGGTGAGGTGGTTCAGGCCGACGTGGCCGAGGTGGACGTCCGCGGGGCTCACACCCAGCAGGCCGGCGAACTTGCGCTGGAAGCCGATCGCCACGTTGCACAGGCCGACCGCGCGGTGCCCGGCCTGGAGCAGGGCGCGGGTGACGATGCCGACGGGGTTGGTGAAGTCGACGATCCAGGCGCGGGGGTTGGCGCGGCGGACGCGTTCGGCGATGTCCAGGACCACCGGGACCGTGCGCAGCGCCTTGGCGAGGCCGCCCGCGCCGGTGGTCTCCTGGCCGATGCAGCCGCACTCCAGCGGCCAGGTCTCGTCCTGCTGCCGGGCCGCCTGACCGCCGACCCGCAGCTGGAGCAGGACGGCGTCGGCGCCGTCCACGCCCGCGTCCAGGTCGGAGGTGGCCACGATCCGCCCCGCGTGGCCCTGCCGGGCGAAGATGCGGCGGGCCAGGCCGCCGACGAGTTCCAGGCGGTCCGCCGCCGGGTCCACGAGGACCAGTTCCTCGATGGGCAGGGTGTCCCTGAGGCGGGCGAAGCCGTCGATGAGTTCGGGGGTGTAGGTCGAGCCGCCGCCGACCACGGTGAGTTTCATACGTGGATCAACCCTTTACTCCGGTGAGGGTGACGCCCTCGACGAACGCCTTCTGGGCGAAGAAGAACACGAGGATCACGGGGGCCATGACCAGCACCGTCGCCGCCATGGTGAGGTTCCAGTCGGTGTGGTGGGCACCCTTGAAGGACTCCAGGCCGTAACTCAGCGTCCAGGCAGCGGGGTTCTCCGAGGCGTAGATCTGCGGGCCGAAGTAGTCGTTCCAGGCGTAGAAGAACTGGAAGAGGGCCACGGCGGCGATCCCGGGCCTGGCCATGGGCAGGACGACCTTCAGCAGGGTCCGCAGGTCCCCGCAGCCGTCCACGCGCGCCGCGTCCAGGTACTCGTTCGGGATCGTCATCAGGAACTGGCGCAGCAGGAAGATGGAGAACGCGTCCCCGAACGCCATCGGGACGATCAGCGGCCACAGCGTGCCGGACAGGTCCAGCTGCTTCGCCCAGAACAGGTACATGGGGATGATGACCACCTGCGGGGGCAGCATCATCATCGAGATGACCAGCATGAGGGACAGATTGCGGCCCCGGAAGCGGAACTTGGCGAGCGCGTAGGCCACCGGGACGGAGGACACCACCGTCAGGACGGTGCCGAGACCCGCGTAGAGCAGGGTGTTGCGCCACCAGGTGAGGAAGCCGGGGGTGTCGAAGACCTTCCGGTAGTTGCCCCATTCCCAGGTGTGCGGGACCAGGTCCCGGCTGAGGGCCTGGCTGTCGCTCATCAGCGAGGTCAGGAACACGAACACGAACGGCAGGGTGAAGAACAGCGCGGCGGCGACGCCGAGGGAGTGGACCGCGATCCACTCCAGCAGGGCGCGGCGGCGGGCGGTGCGTTCGGCGCCGTACGGCACCGGGGCTGCCGGCTTGACCGGCTGGTCCAGTACGTGGGTCATGGTCAGTCACCTGCCTGGAGGAGGCCGCCCCGGCGCCGCATCAGCAGCGTGGTGAACGCCATCGACAGGGCGAAGAGCACCAGTGCCACCACGCAGGCGGACCCGTAGTCGAAGCGCTGGAAGCCGAGGTTGTAGACGAGCTGGGGGAGGGTGAGCGTGGACTTGTCCGGGTAGCCGGGCTCGAACTGGGTGCCGGCGCCCTGGATCACGCCCGAGGCGACCTTCCCGGCGACCAGCGGCTGCGTGTAGTACTGCATCGTCTGGATCACGCCGGTGACCACCGCGAACATCACGATGGGGGAGATGTTCGGGAGCGTGACGTACCGGAAGCGCTGCCAGGCCGAGGCGCCGTCCAGCTCCGCGGCCTCGTACTGCTCCTTCGGCACGTCGAGCAGCGCGGCCATGAAGATGACCATCAGGTCGCCCACGCCCCACAGCGCCAGCAGGGTCAGCGCCGGCTTGGACCAGGTGGGGTCGTTGAACCAGCCCGGTGCCGGCACGCCCAGCTTCTCCAGGACCGAGTCGACGGGTCCGGTGCCGGGGTTGAGCAGGAAGGCGAAGGCCATGGTGGCCGCGACCGGAGGGGCCAGGTAGGGCAGGTAGAACAGGGTGCGGAAGACGCCCGTGCCTGACCTGATCTTCGTGATGAGCAGGCCGATGCCGAGCCCGAACACCACGCGCAGGCTCACCATGATCACGACCAGCCACAGGGTGTTGCGCAGGGCGGGCCAGAAGAGCGGGTAGTGCCGGAAGACGTAGGCCCAGTTCTTGCCCCCGCTCCAGGTCGGCGGCCGGAAGCCGTCGTAGTGCATGAAGGAGAAGTAGACCGTGGAGATCAGCGGGTAGGCGAAGAAGACCCCGAAGCCGATCAGCCAGGGCGACATGAAGGCGAGTGTCCGCAGCGCCGAGCGCCGGCGCCTCGATCGCGCAGTGAGCGTGGTCATGGGCTACTTCGCCTGCGCGATGTCCGTGTCGATCTGCGCGGCCGTCTCCTTCAGACCGGCCTTCAGATCGGTGGCCCTGCCGCTCTCGTAGTCGTAGCCGAACTGCTGGATCGTCACCAGGTAGACACCGCCGTTGATGGAGGCGGGCGTCGTGGTGGAGTGCGGGTTCGCGGCGATGTCCAGGAACGTCTTGAACCGCGGGTCGTACTTCAGCTTCGGCGACTTCAGCGCCGCCAGGGTGGAGGGCACGTTGTGGATGCCGTTGGCGAAGCCGACCACCGCGTCGGTGTCGGTGGTCATGTACTTCACCAGTTCCCAGGCCGCGTTCTGCTTGTGGCTGTTGGCGGCGATGCCGGCGATGGTGCCGGTGATGTAGCCCTTGCCGTACTGCGCCGCCTGGTCGTCGGGCACGGGCAGCGGGGCCACACCGATCTCGAACTTCGGCTTGGCCTCCTCGGCCATGCCGAGCCGCCACTCGCCGTCGAGCTGCATGGCCACCTGGCCGGTGTGGAAGGGGTGCTTGGGTCCCCACTCGTCGCCGAGGGTGGCCCGGAACTTCTCCAGCTTCTGGAAGCCGCCGAGTTCGTCCACGAGCTTCTTCTGGAGCGTGAAGCCCTTCCGGAACGCCGGGTCCTTCGCCAGGGCCGACTTGCCGTCCTTGCCGAAGTACGTCGGCGAGAACTGCCCGAAGTAGTGCTCGGTCGTCGACTCCCAGCCGTGGTAGTTCGGCATGAAGCCGAGCTGCTGGTAGGAGTCGCCCTGGGCGATGGTCAGCTTCTTGGCGTCGGCCGCGAACTCCGACCAGGTCTTCGGCGGGTTCGCGATGCCCGCCTTCCGGAACGCGGTCTTGTTGTAGTAGAGCCCGTAGGCGTCGCCGAGCAGCGGGACCGTGCAGCGGTTGCCGTCGAACTGGGTGTACTCGTTCATCGGCTTCGGGAACGTCGTCCGTGGATCGATCTTCGACTTCTCGAAGAAGGGGTTCAGATCGACCAGCGCGCCCGAGGAGCAGAACTTGCCCACGTTGTTCGTGGTGAAGGAGGAGATCACGTCCGGCGCCCGGTCGCCGCCGGAGCGCAGCGCCTGGTTGATCTTGTCGTCGGTCATGTTGCCGACGACGTTCACATGGATGTTGGGGTGTGCCCGCTCGAAGCCGGCGACCAGGGACTTGACCGCCTTCACCTCGTTCGGGGCGCTCCAGGCGTGCCAGAAGTTGATCGTCGTGTCCTTGGAGGCGTCGTCCGTGGCGCCCGAGCCGGACTGGCCGGTACAGGCGGTGGTCAGCAGAGCCAGCGACGCGGTCAGGGCAAAAGCCGTCTTTCGGGCAAGGGAGGGTATGGCTTCGGGCATGGCGAGGTCTCCCGGGGCGGTGTGGGTGAGCGGGGGAAGGTGCTACCGAGGTGCTACCGAGGTGCTGCGGAGGTGCTGCCGGGCGTTGCGGGGTTCAGCGCGAGGTGTCGAAGACCTCGTCGCGGGTGGTGGCGAGCGCCGATTCCAGTGCGCCGCGCAGGACGGGGTGCTCGTGGACGTCGCCGACGACCAGCCGGGGGCGGGCCGCCGCCAGTTCCTCCAGCTCGGCCTGGACGAGGGCGCGCAGCACCTCGCCGCCGGCCGTCAGGGCGGAGCCGCTGAGTACGACGAGTTCGGGGTCGAGGACGGAGACGAGCGAGGCGAGACCGGTGGCCAGCCGGGTCGCGTAGGTCTGGAGCAACTCCCGGTGGGGGCCGCCCGCGTGATCGGCGGCGCGGGCCACGAGTGCGGCGGCCACGTCGGTGTACTGCCCCGACGGGATGTCGGTGATGCCGAGTTCACGGGCCAGCCTCGGTACCGCCTGGGAGCCGGCCAGCTCCTGGTAGCCACCGCTGTTGGCCTTGGTCACCTGGCGTACGAGGGGGGTGCCCGGCACCGGCAGGAAGCCGACCTCGCCGGCGCCGCCGGTCCAGCCGCGGTGCAGCCGGCCGCCGAGGACCAGGGCGGCGCCGAGGCCCTCCTGGTTCCACAGCAGGACGAAGTCCGCGTGGCCGCGGGCCGCGCCGAGCCGCTGTTCGGCGATGGCCGCGAGGTTGACGTCGTTCTCGTACTCGACCGGCATCGGGAGCGCCGCCGCGAGTTCGTCGAGCAGCGTGGGGGAGTGCCAGCCGGGCAGGTGGGAGGCGTAGCGCAGGCGCCCGGTGTTGGGGTCGAAGGCGCCGGGGGTGCCGATGACCAGCCGGTGCACGTCGGACCGGGCGAGGCCGGCGGCCTTCACGGCGCCGTCGAGGGCTTCGGTGACCTGATGGACGACCGGCTGGGCGGGCCGTCTGCCCGGGGTGGGCAGCTCGTGCTCGCCGACCGTGCGGCCGGTGACGTCGGCGACCGCAGCCCGGATGCGGTGCGGGGTGACGTCGAGTCCGGCGGCGTACGCGGCACCGGGATCGACCGCGTACAGCTGGGCGTTGGGGCCCGGCCGGCCCTCGCTGGTGCCGGTGACCCGGACCAGCCCGGCCGCTTCGAGGCGGGCCAGCAGCTGGGAGGCGGTCGGCTTGGACAGGCCGGTGAGCTTGCCGATCCGGGTGCGCGACAGCGGCCCGTGCTCCAGCAGGAGGTCCAGGGCGGCGCGGTCGTTCATGGCGCGCAGGACGCGCGGGGTGCCCGGCGTGCCGGCGGTTCCTGCCATGGGGTCGACACCTGCCTTTCCAGCCGCCCAGCTTCTCAGTGACCTGCGCAGGACGTCCAGTCTTGATCACCGGCCGCCTGGAGATCACTGTTAGGAAACTTTCCTATTGGGGTGGGAGGAACGTAAGCCCAGGACGAAGGGGGCGTCAATAGACAGCGCCCCCGAGGCAACAGAGTCGTTACCTCGGGGGCGTGGCCGTGCGGGCCCGTGCGGGGCCCGGGTCTACTCGGCGGTCGTGGTGGCTACTTGACCGTCACGTGGTCGCCGGCGGACGTCTTCGCGGCCGTGGTGGCCGTACCGGCGAAGACGAAGCGGTAGGTGCCGCTCCGGGTCGCCTTCACCGTGGTGGACAGGGCGCCCTTGGTACCGGAGGTGATGCCCTTGACGTTCGCGTAGGAGCCGCCGTCCGCCTTGAACTGCAGGACGACCTTCACCCCCTGGTAGCCGCGGTACGTGCCGTACTCCCAGTCGGCCCGCGTCAGGCTGCCCTTGACGGTGAGCGTCCGGCCCTTGACCGCGGGCTCGGGGGTGGCGTTCACGGTCAGCCGGGCGGCGCGCTGCACCTTCACCGAGGCGAGGTTGCCCCACATGGTGACGTCGCTCTCGCTGTGCAGGTAGTCGTCCGAGAAGACGCTGTCGCTGTGGCCGTAGACGCCCGCGGCCTTCCACGTGGTGGCGTCGGCGACGTCGAACAGGGCCTCCTGCGGGTCGACGACGATCTTCTCGGTGCAGTTCTCGGTGACCGTCGTGTCCGTGGTGACGGCCGTGGTGCAGACGGGCGGGGCGTCGGGGCCCACCTCGTTGTCGACCGACCGCAGCGTGCCGCGGTACAGCATCACCGCCTGGATGTTCTTCTCCTGGTCGATGACCAGGTCCTTGGGGCGGGTCAGGGTGTACGAGACCGGCACGGTCACCGTGTTGGTGGTGCCGACGACCACCGCCTTGCCCTTGTTCACGGTCACGCCCGCGAACGTCAGGTCCGGCGCGTCGGCCGCGGAGGCGGCGGGCGCGGCCAGGCCGGCCAGTGCCAGGGTGCCGGACAGGGCGGCGCCTATGGCGAGCTTGCGCATGTTTCCCCACATTCGAGACGGGCCCCCGGGCGGCGTCGCGCTCCAGAGCAAGGGCCCGATGTGGAGGTGACCCTAAGCGATCACGAAATGCGGAGGCGACGCGGGGTTCCTGTGAAGGCGATCTTTCGTCGGGGACGCGTCACGACTGCGTCATGGGACCGGTTTCCGGACGCCCCGGCACAACGACGGGGCACCCCGTGCCCCGGAATGCCCCGCGTGTTCGCTCGAACGAGCCCGCTGAACCGTGCCCCTACTTCGCCGGTGGTGACGGGCGCTGCGCGGCGATCGGGGAGGCCGCCGCCGACTGGGGGGAGTCCGCGTTGGAGTACACCGACGGGGCCGCCATCGCCGCCGCCGGGTCCGGGGTGTCCTCCAGGTCCTCGGCGGCCGTCGCCCCGCCCACGATCCGGATGCTCGCCGCGTCGAACGCCCGCTTGATGCGCCAGCGCAGCTCCCGCTCCACCGTCACCGACTTGCCCGGCATCGTCCGCGCCGAGACGCGGACCACCATGGAGTCGATCAGCACGGAGTCCAGGCCGAGCACCTCGATCCGGCCCCACAGCAGCTCGTTCCAGGGCTCTTCCTTGCTCATCTTCTCGGCGACCTCGTCCAGCGTGCTCTTGACCTTGTCCAGGTCCTCGCTCGCCTTCACGGTCACGTCGACGCCGGCGGTCGCCCAGCCCTGGGAGAGGTTGCCGATCCGCTTGACCTCGCCGTTGCGGACGTACCAGATCTCGCCTTCGGCGCCCCGCAGCTTGGTCACCCGCAGCCCGACCTCGATCACCTCGCCGGAGGCCACCCCCGCGTCGATCACGTCACCGACGCCGTACTGGTCCTCCAGGATCATGAAGACCCCGGAGAGGAAGTCCGTGACCAGGTTGCGGGCGCCGAAACCGATCGCCACACCGGCGACACCGGCGGAGGCCAGCAGCGGCGCCAGGTTGATCTTGAAGGTGCCCAGCACCATCAGCGCGGCCGTGCCGAGGATCAGGAAACTCGCCACCGAGCGCAGCACCGACCCGATCGCGGCCGACCGCTGCCGGCGCCGCTCGGCGTTGACCAGCAGCCCGCCCAGCGCGCCGCCGTCCACCTGCGCGGAACGGCCCATCCGGTCGATCAGCTTGCTGATCGCCCGCCGCACCACCGCTCTGAGCGCGACCGCCACGGCCACGATCAGCAGGATCTGCAGCCCCATGGCGAGCCACGTCGACCAGTTCTGCTCGACCCAGCTCGCCGCGTTCGTCGCGCTCTCCTGGGCGTCCTGGAGCGTCGGCACGGCCGGAGGCGTCGAACCGGAGGGGGACGGGGACGGCGATGCACCGGCGGCCGACACGGCGGCGGGCAAGGACGACACGGCAGGTACCTCCAAGGTGCTGCGCTGTCCGTACCGGCAAGGCGGTCAAGGTCTGCAAGGTCACGAAAAGATCACCGGTCGGACAGGACCACCACACTAACGGGGGATTGTGTGTGCCCCGGGCCGATCCGTCGAGGAGCGGCACAGGAGAGACAGGGCTCACCCTGGCTTGAACAGGTCATGATCCTGGGGATGAATGCGGTGTGGTCGAAAACACTCCCAGCCCGTTACCGGGACATGGTGGCGCTTCCACCAGGCATGAGGGGAGACTGACTGCAGATCGTCCCGGCGCGAGCCACGCGCCGCCGACGCCCAAGGAGGCACCCGTGCCGCATGTCCTGGTCCTCAACGCGTCGTACGAGCCGCTCGGCGTCGTACCGCTCCGCCGCGCGCTCGTCCTCGTCCTGGAGAACAAGGCCGTCTCCCTCGAGGAATCCGGCGCCTATCTGCACAGCGCAACCGTCACAGTCCCCGCACCCAGCGTGGTCCGGCTCAAGCGATTCGTGCGGGTCCCCTACCGCGGGCCCGTTCCTCTCACCCGGCGGGCGCTCTTCGCGCGTGACGGGGGCCGGTGCATGTACTGCGGTGGCGTCGCAACCAGCGTCGACCACGTCATCCCGCGCAGCCGCGGGGGCAAGCACGTCTGGGACAACGTGGTGGCGTCCTGCCGCCGCTGCAACCACGTGAAGGCCGACCGTCACCTCGTGGAGATCGGCTGGCGGCTGCGGCACAAACCGGCGCCGCCCACCGGTCTGGCCTGGCGCATCATCGGCACAGGTCACAGGGATCCGCGCTGGCTGCCCTACTTGCAGCCGTACGGCGCGGACGACGCTCTGGCCCGGATCGACGGCATCTCCGCCTAGTCGCTCCGGGCCCGTTGTATGTGGGCGGGCAGTCCCTCCTCGCGGCCGGCTGCCCCGCCCACCGTCTCAGGTGCGCTGCCCCTCGGGGCGCGCACCCCGGACCGTGTACCAGGCGGTGCCCAGCGCGAACGCGGCCAGGGCCGTCGCCCATGCGCCCTGCTCCGCCCCCGGTTGCATCGGCCACGCCCATACCGCCGCCCCCCAGCCCCGGACGCCGTGGAAGCCCAGGTACAGGGCGGAGACGTAGGCGAAGGCCGGCAGCCAGCTCAGCCGGGCGCCGAGCAGGACGGCGGCGGCCGCCGTGACGCCCGTGCAGCCCAGCGTGTTGCGGATCACCGCGCCCGGCCCGACGGTCTCCGAGTGCCCCAGGACGGCCAGGGGCAGCAGCGCCGCCGCGATCGCGGTCAGCGCCGCGAGCTGGGCCAGGCGCCGCGGCCACCACGGTCGTACGGCCGTGCCGTCCAGCTCCGCCGAGGCCGAGTACAGACTCGCCCCGATCACCGCCGACGCCAGCAGTGGGGCCGACGTCACGATCGCCACCCGGTGGTAGGGGTCCGGGGAGCCGTCCAGCCGCCCGGCGGCCCACACCGCGAAGGCGGTCGTCGCGGCGAGGGCGGCCAGCGCGAGGAGTAGCGAACGTGAGCGGGCGTACAGGAGGGGACCGTGCAGCGGGGGAGCGTTCACAGGGCCGGCACCCCCGCGGCGTCGCAGCGGCCCGCCGTCGCGAAGTACGCCGACAGCCATGCCCTGCGCTCCTTCCCGCTCATCGCCGCGAGGCGCGCCCGCGCGGCCTCCGTCCTGCGCTGTTCGGCACGCTGGGCCTTGGTGCCGTGCCGGTACAGGTCGTCGAAGTGGGACTCGGCGGGGCTGGGCGCCAGGTAGTGCTCGACCAGCTCGTCCAGTTCCAGCACCCGCGGGTCGTCGCACTCCTCGTGCCCCTCCAGCGCGGCGGCCGCCTCCCAGGCGTACTGCCGCGGATCGGTCAGCCGTCCCCGTACGACCGACCACCCGATGGGCGTCACCATCGGCAGGTGCGCCCGGTCGTCGCGCCCGCCAGGCAGGTCGTCCCAGCGCTCCGGCAGGTTCTCCACGCCCGCCAGCTTGTCCGTGATTCCCGACAGCGCCTCCTTGACCTGCGGCAACAGCCCCGCGTACCGGGCGTTGACGCAGATCGCCGGCGTGGTCGAGGTGTCACAGACCTGGCGGCGCGAGAGCGGATCGGAGTGCCACAGGCCCTCGCCGGTCTGCACCAGCAGGGTGCCCGCGGCCACGGCGGCGGCCAGCGGCAGCAGGGCCGTCGCCCGGCGCCGGGCGGCGTACGCCAGCACGGCGGCGAGGGCCAGCCCGCCCGTCCAGACGGCCATCGCCCCCGGCTGCCACCACACGGGAAGCTGGTGGTCACCGATCACGCGGGCGGGACTCAGCTCGTGGCTCGCGCCCGAAGGGCGGCGCGGGAGCACCCCGAGGCCCACGTACCCGGCGACGGCCAGCAGCGGAGCCGCCAGCCGCGTCGGCACGACCCGGCCGAGCACCTGGCCCGCCAGCGAGGCCGACGCCATGGCCACCGTGTCGCCGGGCAGCAGCCCGAGACGCGGCCCGCCGCCCAGCGCGTACGGCCAGCACGCGAGCAGCGCCAGAGCCGCACCGGTCAGGTAGCCGGCCGCGACCCAGACGGCCGTCGGGAGCGCCGAGGCCAGGAACCCGGTCAGCGGCGGCCGTACGGCCGCGGCCCACAGCTCCTCGGTACGGCGCCGCCGCTCGCGCCCGCCCTGCCAGCAGCCCGCGGCGGCGGCCAGCGGCACCAGGATCAGCAGCGCGGTGTGCAGGTCGGCGGCCGTCGCCCCCCAGTCACCCTGCCACTTGGTCCCATTGCCGCCCAGCATCACGCCGAGCGTCAGCAGGACCGCGGCCCCCGCGAACGGCGCGAAGCCGCGTACGGCCTCCGCCCGGACGGGATGCGGCGCACGCCGCCGCGCCGACGGTGCTCTCCCTTCGGTGACCGCGGTCATCACACCGCCTCCCGTGCGCCCGCGTCCGCCGCGCGGTGGGCCCGCAGGGCGGCGGTGTACCCGCGCTCGATCGGATGGTCGCCGGGGCCGCCGGAGGTTTCGCCGAGCGCGGAGAGCGCCTCGGGCGTGCCGCGGTAGGCGACCCGCCCGGCGTCGAGGAGGGTGACCTCGGTGCATGCGGCGGCCACGTCCTCCACCAGGTGCGTCGCGACCACGACCGTCGCCGTGACACCCAGCTCCCGCAGCAGCGCGCGGAACTCCACCCGCTGCTCCGGATCCAACCCGGCGGTCGGCTCGTCCAGGAGCAGGACGGCCGGGTCGTTGACGACGGCCTGCGCGATGCCGACCCGGCGGACCATGCCGCCGGACAGGGTCCGCACCTTCGCGTCGATACGGTCCTCGAGACCCACCCGGGCCACGGCCCGCTCCACGGCGTCCGGCACCCGCTCGGCGGGCATCTCCTTCAGCCAGGCCATGTACGCCACGAACTCCCGCACGGTGAAGCCCGGGTAGTAGCCGAACTCCTGCGGCAGGTAGCCGAGCCGGCGCCGCACCTCCGTCCGGCCGCGGTGCCCGGCGGTGTCCTCGCCGAGGATCTCCACCCGCCCGGCGTCCGGCCGGGCGACGGTGGCCAGCACCCGGATCAGCGAGGTCTTCCCGGCCCCGTTCGGCCCGAGCAGCCCGTGCACACCGAGGCCGAGGCCGAGGTCCAGGGAGTCGAGGGCGAGCGTTCTGCGGTGCCGGACCCGCAGGCCGGACACACGTATCGAAGTCAAGGTCTCTCCAGGCGGATCAAGGAAAGCGATGAAGGGTGGGGGTCGGCGGGGGCGGGTGTGCCGCCTGCCGTCACCGGCCGAGCGGGCGGTCGTACACGGGGCGGCGGGCCGTCACCAGGACCGCGCTCAGCACGGCCGCCGACGCCCACGCGCTCTGCGCGCCGACGCCGTCGAAGCAGCGGGAGAGCTGCTCGGCCAGCCGCGCGCCGGCCGCGCCGCCGGGTGCGGCGGGCACCGGGCCGAGGACGGCCAGCAGCCAGCCGCCGCCCGTCAGCAGGGCAGCCGTCCGGCACCCCACGAAGGAGGCCAGGGCCAGCGAGCCGAGCGCCAGCGCCAGCCCCGGCAGCAGCCAGGCCGCGGCGGCCGGGGCGCCGGACGCGGGCAGCAGCAGACCGGTGAGGGTCAGCAGCGGCAGGCTCACCGCCAGGACGGCGACCGTCCGGGTGAGCGCGAGCCGCAGCCCGCCGCCCGGGGTGGCCGCGGCGACCTCGTGCAGCGGGTCGGCGTGCGGACCGTAGGACAGGGCGACCCCCGCGACCGGCACGACCGGGGCGACCGCCAGCAGCAGTGCCCGCGCCCCGGGGTATCCGGTGCCGTACGCCAGGGCCAGCGCCCCGGCGGCCACCACGAGCACCGCGGGCAGCCACGCCCCGCGCACCGCGGGCCCCGCGGCCCACAGCAGCCTCGCGAACCGGTGGGACACGGGCGGCCTCCGCGGGCTGCCGCGCCGCACGGCGGGCGTCGCCGGCACCGGCGCCGAGGGCATCGAGGCCAGGACCGCGTCCCGCACCTGCGCGAGGACCGTCCCGGCCGCCGTGCCGCGCACCGCCTCCGACACCGTGGCCGCGCAGCCCCCGCAGCCCTCCACGTGCTTCTCCAGGGACCATGCGTCCGGCTCCGGCAGCACGCCCTCGGCGTAGCGGGCGGCGAGGTCGTCGGACACGTGCCAGATGCGCGCGTTGCCGTTCGTCATGCCGTGCCTCCCAGCGGGGACGGGTGCAGCAGGTCCAGGGCCGCCCGCAGCTCGGCGCGGGCCCGCCGGGCGCGGGACTTGACCGTGCCCTCGGGTATGCCGAGCAGCCGGGCCGCCTCCCGCGTGGTCAGCCCGTCCACGACGGTCGCGCGCAGCACCTCGCGCAGCTCGGGGGAGATCCGGTCGAGGGCGGCGCCGACATCGCCGTACTCCAGCCCCGCCAGCACCCGGTCCTCCGCGGACGGCGCGGCGGCGGGCTCGTACCGCCCGGCGGAACCGGGCTCCAGCGGAGGCCCGGCGAACCGCGCGACCCGTTCCTGCGCGCGCCGGGCGTCGACCAGGCGGCGCGCGGCGATCGTCCACAGCCAGCCGCCGGCGTCCTCTCCGCGGTGCCCGGCCGCCGACCGCCACACCGTGACGAACGTGTCCTGCACCACCTCGCGCACGACCTCCGGGTCGGCGCACCGCCGGGTCAGCCGCGCGTGCAGCCAGCCCGCGTGCCGGTCGTACAGGGTGGCCATCGCGGCCGCGTCCCCCGCGGCGACGGCCCGCAACAGCGCGGCGTCCGCGCCGTCGTCCTTCTCCCGCTGGCCCCCCATGGGGCGGAACAGTCTCACACCTCCTCTATCGATCACCGGCCCGGCAACGGATCACCGCCACCCCATCAGGTGCTCCGGCAACGGCCACGCGTGCCGACGCCGTCATTGGGTAGGCCTGCCGTAAACCGTCAAAAGCCGCACCATCGAAAAGGAGGCCCCAGTGGCCGCACCCACGATCCCGGCCCAGTTCAAACCCGTGGCGGAGCAGTCCGCCGACACCGACACGGTCCGCCTGTGCGTCTTCAGCGCGGAGAGCGCCTGCACCCAGGCCCCCCTCACCAGCGAACCGCCGCTGCCCGATGCCGAGCCCCTGACCAGTGAGCCGCCGCTCGCCGAGGCCGCCCCGCTGACCAGCGAGTCCGACCCGGTCCCGGACTGCTACGCCCCGGGGCTGTAGATGGCCGCGGGGCACGACGACGCGGAGCTGCCCGGGCCGGCCGGAACCGTCGCGGCCGGACCCGGCGACACGGGCGCGGCGTCCGCGCCCGCCGGTGAGGACCTCACCCGGCTCGCCGGGCTGCACGGGGTCGCCACCTCCTACAGTCCCGCGCCGGACCAAACCGTCGCGGTACCCGCCTCCGCCGTGGCCGCCGCCCTGACCGCCCTCGGCGTCGACGCGGGCACCCCGGACGCCGTCCGCGCCGCGCTCGCCGAGCGGGAACGCGAACTGCGCGAACGCCTGCTGCCGCCGACGGTGGTGCAGTGGGCCGGCGCCGAGCCGCCCGCCGCCCTCGCCGCACTGCCCCCCGGAACCCGGCTGGACGTGGTGACCGAGGACGGGCAGGAGCGCGAGGGGACCGCCGGCCTCCCGCTCGGCGTCCACCGGCTCACTGCCCTCGCGCCCGACGGGCGCACCGGCCGGGCCCACCTCGTCGTCGCCCCCGACCGCCTCCCCGCCCCGCCAGGACGCTCCTCGGGCGTTCTCGTCCAGCTGTACTCCCTGCTCTCCCACCGCTCCTGGGGCATGGGCGACCTCGGTGACCTCGCCGAGCTCGCGAGCTGGGCGGGGCGCACCGCCGGAGCCGGGTTCGTGCAGGTCAACCCCCTGCACGCGGCCGTGCCCGGTGCTCCCACCGATCCCTCCCCGTACCGGCCCTCCTCCCGCCGTTTCCCCGACCCCGTGCACCTGCGGATCGAGGAGATCCCCGAGTTCGGCTACGTCGAGGACCGCGAGCGCCTGGCCGCCCTGCTGGAGCGGGCCGGGCGGCTGCGGGAGGACGTACTCGACAAGGGCGCGCTCATCGACCGGGACGCCGTGTGGGAGCTGAAGCGGGAGGCACTGGAGCTGGTTCTCGCCGTCCCCCTCGGCCCCGGCCGGCAGGCCGCCTACGACGACTTCCGCGCCGCTCACGGCCAGGCCCTCGACGACCACGCCACCTGGTGCGCCCTCGCCGAGGTGCACGGCTCCGACTGGCACGGCTGGCCGGACGGGCTGCGCGACCCCCGCTCGCCCGCCACCGCCCGTGCCCGCGCCGAACTCGCCGGCCGGGTGGCCTTCCACGCCCGCCTGGCCTGGCTCACCGACGGCCAGCTGCGGGCGGCCCAGCGTGCCGCCCGCGAGGCCGGCATGCCGGTCGGGATCGTGCACGACCTCGCCGTCGGAGTGCACCCGGTGGGCGCCGACGCCTGGGCGCAGCAGGACGTGTTCGCCGCCGGAATGTCGGTCGGCGCGCCACCGGACGCCTTCAACGCCCGCGGCCAGGACTGGGGCCTGCCGCCCTGGCGTCCCGACCGGCTCGCCGCCACGGGCCACGCCCCCTACCGCGAACTCCTGCGCGCCCTCTTCCGGTACGCGGGCGCGCTGCGCATCGACCACGTCATGGGCCTGTTCCGGCTCTGGTGGGTGCCGCAGGGCAGCCCGCCCACCGAGGGCACCTACGTGCGTCACGACGCCGACGCCATGCTCGCGATCCTCGCCCTGGAGGCCACCCGCGCCGGGGCCGTGGTCATCGGCGAGGACCTGGGCACGGTCGAACCCGGCGTGCGCGAGGCGCTGCAGCGGCGCGGAGTGCTCGGCACCTCCGTGCTGTGGTTCGAGCGGGACTGGGAGGGCGACGGACACCCGCTGCCGCCCGAGCGGTGGCGCGCCGACTGCCTGGCCACCGCCACCACCCACGACCTGCCGCCCACCGCCGCCCGGCTCACCGGCGACCACGTCGACCTGCGCGACCGCCTGGGACTGCTCACCCGTTCGGCCGTCGAGGAACGCGCCGAGGCCGCGGCGGACACGGCGGAGTGGCTCGCCCTGCTCGGCAGCCTCGGCCTGCTGGACAGCCCGGCGGCCGGACCGGCCGGTTCCGACGAGGAGGAGGAGATCCGCGCGGTCCACCGCTTCCTGCTGCGCACTCCGGCCCGGCTGATCGGGGTCTGGCTGCCGGACGGCGTGGGCGACCGCCGCCCGCAGAACCTGCCGGGCACCTGGGACCAATATCCCAACTGGCGGCTGCCGATCGCCGACCGGGAAGGCAGGCCGGTGCCGCTGGAGGAGCTGACGGCGTCGCCGCGGCTGCGGGGCCTGCTGGAGGTGCTGCGGCCGTCCGGCCCGTCGGGCGCGCCGGGTCCGTCGGGCACGCCGGGCGCGTGAGGAGGAGGGACTGCCGTACGGCGGAGGGCGCCGGCGTACGGCAGGGGGCGTCGGCGTGCGGTCCGGGTGCCGGCGGGCGGTCGGCGCCCTGCTGTTGCCTGGGGCTCCCGCCGCGAGGCCGCGGTCCCGCCCGGTGCGCAGGCCCTGCTAGGGCACCCCGGGCGCGCGGCCCCGACGACCGTTCGCTAACTTGAGTTCCGTGGACAAGAAGAACGCCCTGCGCGCCGGCGCCCTGGCCGCCGGTACGACGCTGATGATGCTGCTCATGTCGTCCCCCGCGCTCGCGCTGACCCGCGACGACGGCGACGACCCCGGCCCCGGCCTGAGCGTCATCCAGACGCTGGGCCTCTACGTGCTCCTCCCGGTCGCGCTGTTCGTGGTCATCGCCGGCCTGGTGATGCTGCTGGACAAGTCGCACGCCAAGAAGGACGACACCACGTCCAACGTCCGGGCCAAGGCCTGACGACTGCTTCTCCCGCCGGGGCGCCCGTCCCACCCGCGGTACGCGCACACGCCGTACGGGGTGAGACCGGCGCCCTCGGTGTTTTCCGCCGGGGGACCGGTCAGGGGGTCGGCTAGGGCTTCGGTGCCGTCAGGTAGCGCTGGACCGTCGGCCCGAGCCAGGCCACCAGTTCCTCCCGGGTGAGCACGCGGGCCGCCGGCAGCCTCAGCACGTAGCGGGTCAGCGCGAGACCCAGCAGCTGTGCGGCACAGAGCGCGGCCCGGGCCGGCACCTGCTCGGGGTCGGGGCAGGCCTGCCGGGCCACCGGCAGCAGCTGCTCCCGGAAGATGTCCTGCATCCGCTCGGCGCCGGCCTCGTTGGTGGCACCCACCCGGAGGACGGCCGTCAGCTCCTCGTTCTCCTCCCACAGGTTCAGGAAGTGGCCCACCAGCGTCCGCCCGATGTCCTCGCGCGGTACCTGTGCCAGGTCGGGCAGCCGCAGATCCAGCGCGACGGCCGCCGCGAACAGGCCCTCCTTGCTGCCGAAGTAGCGCATCACCATCGACGGGTCGATGCGCGCGTCCCTGGCGACGGCCCGGATGGTGGCCCGCTCGTACCCGTCGGCGGCGAAGCGCTCCCGGGCCGCGGCGAGGATGGCGGACCGGGTGGCGCCGGAACGGCGCGCCTGCCCGGTGACGCGGGCACCGGACTCCTTCCCCGCCTGCTTCGTCCGCGCGCCGGACTGCTCCCCGGCCTGGTTCGTCTCCGTGCTGCCCGTCATGCCCACGAGCGTAGGCCAACACACGTGGGCCAACAAGTGTTGACCGGGCGTCGCCGCCGTCCTACGCTTGCCAACAAGCGTTGACCAACAGTTGTTGACCAACAGGCGTCGGCACCCCGGAGGCCATGATGAGCGGCACCACCGAACCCACCGGTACCCACCGCACCGACACCACCCCGGTGCCCCGCGTCGTGATCGTCGGCTGCGGCCCCACCGGGCTCCTGCTCGCGGGCGACCTCGCCGCCGCCGGCGTCCCGGTCACCGTCCTGGAGAAGCGCCCCCACCGGATCAGCAACCTCTCCCGCGCGTTCGTCCTGCACGCCCGCACCCTCGAACAGCTCGACGCCCGTGGCCTCGCCGACGATCTGGAGGCCGTCGGGCAGCCCCTCGACCGGCTCGGTCTCTTCGGCCGGCTGACCATGGACCTCTCCGCCCTCCCCTCCCGCTACCGCCACCTCCTCGTCCTCCCGCAGTACGAGGTGGAGAAGGCGCTGGAGCGGCGCGCGGTCGAGGCGGGCGCCGACTTCCGCTACGAGACCGAGCTGACCGGGCTCACCCAGGACGCGGCCGGCGTGACGGTCGAGGCCCGCGGACCGGAGGGGTGCACGGAGACGGTCCGGGCCGCGTACGTCGTCGGTGCCGACGGGATGCGCAGTGCGGTGCGGCAGGCGATCGGGCTGCCCTTCCCGGGCCGGTCGGTGATCCGGTCCGTCGTGCTCGCCGACGTCCGGCTCGCCGAGAAGCCCCCGACTCTGCTCACCGTCGACGCCGTCGGCGACGCCTTCGCCTTCCTCGCGCCGTTCGGTGACGGCTACTACCGGGTGATCGGCTGGCACCGCGGCCGTGACGTCGCCGACCACGAGCCCCTGGAACTGGCGGAGGTCAAGGAGATCACGCGGCTCGCGCTCGGCCGGGACTTCGGGATGCACGACGCCCGCTGGATGTCCCGCTTCCACAGTGACGAGCGGCAGGCGCCGGCCTACCGGGTCGGCCGGGTCTTCCTCGCCGGCGACGCCGCGCACGTGCACACCCCGGCCGGCGGGCAGGGGATGAACACCGGCCTCCAGGACGCGGCGAACCTGAGCTGGAAGCTCGCCGCCGTGGTGGGCGGCCATGCGGACCCCGCCCTGCTGGCCACCTACCAGGACGAACGGCACCCGGTCGGCCGGGCGGTGCTGCGCAGCAGCGGAGGGATCGTGCGCCTCGCCATGGCCAAGCGCCCCTGGACGCTGGCGGCCCGCGCCGCGCTCACCGCGTTCCTCGACGCGTGCGGCCCGGCCCGCCGCAAGGTCGCCGGCCAGATCACAGGCATCGGCTACCGCTATCCCGCACCGCGCGGCTCCCACGCCCTCACCGGCGCCCGCGTCCCGGACGTCACGCTGTGCGGCGGCGGCCGCCTGTACGAGGCGCTGCGCGGCGGACGGTTCGTACTGATCACGCCGGAGCCTTACGAGGCGGGATCCGGCCGCGCGGACCGGCTGGCCGTGGTCCGCCGAGCGGGCGGCCGCCGCACCACCGTGCTGGTGCGGCCCGACGGCTACGCGGCCTGGGCCGCCGACGCGCCGGCACCGGCGGAGATCGAGACGGCCGTCACCCGCCACCTCGGCCCTACGATCTCCGAAACCGTTCAGTTCAGCTGAAGAAAACACTCGAAAAGTTTCGATGGACCTGACAGGTCGGGCGCTGGGACGGTGAGGGAGCACCCACTCCCGCACGGAAAGGACCCCCGTGGCCGCCGTCCTGCACCGGACCACCGCCTCGCCCCGCCCCACCCTTCCGTCCCGCCGGGCAGCCGACCCGCTCCTCGGACTCGCCTGCGCCGCCCTCGCCACGGTCGTCTGGTCCGGCAGCTTCGTCACCTCCCGCGGTCTGCACGACAGCGTCCCGCCCGTCCAGCAGGCCTTCTGGCGCTGGGTCGTCGCACTGATCGCCGTCGCTCCCTTCGGCGCCCGGCAGGCATGGCGGGCGCGGGCCCGGATCCGACGGCACGGCCGCTACGTCCTGTGCGCCTCGCTGCTCGGGGTGGCCGCCTACAACACCCTCGTGAACCAGGCCGGTCTGACCACCCCGGCCGCCACCATGGGCATGATCATGGCCGCCTCCCCGGTGCTCATGGCGGTGTGCGACCGGCTGGCCGGCGTCCGGCTCGGCACGCGGCGCACCGCCGGACTGATCGTCGCCTGCGCGGGCGTGACGCTGCTCGTCGGCGGCGACGCGGACCTCTCGGCCGGCGGTCTGTGGATGACCGGCGCCGCCTGCTGCTTCGCCGGCTACAGCGCGCTGCTGCGCCGCCGGCCCGCGGAACTCGGCGGAGCCGCCTTCCTGTTCACCACCTTCCTGGCGGGCACGGTCCTGCTGCTGCCCGCCCAGGCCGTCAGTCTCGCCGTGCAGGGCGGCTTCACCCCGTCCCCCGGGACGGTGCTGCCCCTGCTCTACGTCGGCGTGGCCTCCTCCGCCGTGGCATTCTTCGCCTGGAACAAGGCCGTCGCCCTGATCGGCGCCACCCGCGCCGGCGTCGTCTACTACCTCCAGCCGGTCTGCGTGGCCCTGCTGTCCTGGGCGGTACTCGGCGAGCGCACCGGATGGCCGCAACTGCTGTGCCTGGCACTGATCCTGGGCGGCGTCGTCCTCGGCGCCGGCACCGGTCGCCGGGCCGTGCCGCACGGCGTGGGACCCGGCAGCTCGGCGGCCGGCCGGCGCGGTGACGACAGGTAACGTGCGCGCCATGGCCGAGTGGGACCTGAGGAAGCTGCGGATCCTGCGCACCCTGCGCGAGCGGGGGACCGTGACGGCGACGGCCGAGGCCCTGCACATGACTCCGTCCGCCGTCTCCCAGCAACTCACCAACCTCGCCCGGCAGCTCGGCGTGCCCCTGTTGGAGGCGCAGGGCCGCCGGGTGCGGCTCACCGACGCGGCCCGGCTGGTGCTGGCCCACGCCGAGGCGGTGTTCGAGCAGCTGGAGCGGGCGGACGCGGCACTCGCGGCGTACGCGCGGGGAGACGCCGGCGAGGTACGCGTCGGCGCCTTCCCGACGGCGGTGCCCGCCCTGGTCGTACCGGCCGTCCGGGCCCTGCGCGAGTCGCACCCCCGGATCTCGGTACGGGTCAGGGAGGCGGAGGCCGCCGAGGCCTACGAGCTGCTGGCCGCAGGAGAGGTGGACCTCGCCCTGTCCCTCGCGGCCGAGGCGCCGAGCGCGGCGGACTCCCGCCTCACCCGCGTGCCCCTGCTCACCGACCCGCTGGACGTCGCCCTGCCGCCGCGCCATCCGCTCGCCCGCGCCGACGGGCTGCGGCTGCCGGACCTCGCGGCGGAACCCTGGATCTTCGGCGGCAGCGGACCCTGGTCCGACATCACCCGGCGCGCCTGCGAGGCGGCCGGCTTCAGCCCCCACCAGGGCCACTCCGCCTCCGGCTGGACCGCGATCCTCGCCATGGTGGAGGCGGGGATGGGCGTCGCCCTGGTACCGAGGATGGCGGCCGGCCGCCGTACGGGCGTGGTCCTGCGCGAACTGGGCCCGGACCGGCCCGTACGCCATGTGGTGGGCGCGGTGCGCAAGGGCGCGGAGAACGGAACCGCGGTGACCCGTGTCCTGCGGGCCCTGCACGACGCGGCCGCCACCAGGGCCGGCGGCTAGCGGGCGCGGCGGCCCGGTGGCGGCCCATGCGAAAGGGCGCCCGGTGGCTCACCGGGCGCCCTCCGTCGCGGTCCGGCGGTTACGCGGCGGCCGCCGCGTCCGCCGCCTGGGCCCGCAGCGCGCGCTCGACGCCCGCACGGGACTCCGAGACGAGGCGGCGCAGGGCCGCGCTCGGCTCGGCCGCGGCCAGCCAGGAGTCCGTCTTGGCCAGGATCTCCTCGGAGACCTGCACCGACGGGTACAGACCGATCGCGATCTGCTGGGCGATCTCGTGGGACCGGGAGTCCCACACGCCCTTGAGGATCTCGAAGTACCTGTCCGTGTAGTCGGCCAGCAGCTCGCGCTGGTCGGTCTGCACGAAGCCGCCGATCACGGCCTCCTGCACGGCGTTGGGCAGCTTGTCGGACTCGACGACCGACGCCCACGCCTCCGCCTTGGCCTCGGCGGTGGGCCGGGCCGCGCGGGCGGTGGCCGCGTGCCGCTCACCGGCGGCGGTGCGGTCCCGCTCGTACTCGTTCGCGATCTCGGCCTCGTCGAACCGGCCGACCGCCGCGAGCCGCTGCACGAACGCCCAGCGCAGCTCGGTGTCCACGGCCAGCCCCTCGACGGTCTGCGTGCCGTCCAGCAGGGCCTCCAGCAGGTCCAGCTGCTCCGGGGTGCGCGCGGTCGCCGCGAACGCCCGGGCCCAGGCCAGCTGGTGGTCGCCGGCCGGCTCGGCCGCCCGCAGGTGGGCCAGCGTGGCGTCGGTCCAGCGGGCCAGCAGCGCCTCGCGGGCGGCCGGGTCGGCGTACAGGTCGATCGCCAGCTTGACCTGGCGGTGCAGCGACTGCACGACCCCGATGTCGGACTCCTTGCCGATGCCCGACAGGACGAGGGAGAGGTAGTCGCGGGCGGCCAGCTCGGCGTCCCGCGTCATGTCCCAGGCCGACGCCCAGGACAGCGCGCGCGGCAGGGACGCCTCGAAGTCGCCGAGGTGCTCGGTGACGGTCTTCAGCGACTCCTCGTCCAGGCGGACCTTGGCGTAGGACAGGTCGTCGTCGTTGAGCAGGACGACCGCCGGACGGGGCCTGCCGCCCAGCTGCGGTACGGCGGTCAGTTCGCCGTCGACGTCCAGCTCGATCCGCTCGGTGCGCACCAGCTTGCCGCTCGCGGCGTCCAGGTCGTACAGGCCGATCGCGATGCGGTGCGGCCGCAGGGTCGGCTCGCCCTTGGCGCCGGCCGGCAGGGGCGGGGCCTCCTGGCGGACGGCGAAGGAGGTGATGAGACCGTCGGCGTCGGTGGCGATCTCGGGCCGCAGGATGTTGATGCCGGCGGTCTCCAGCCACTTCTTCGACCAGGTCTTCAGGTCACGCCCCGAGGTCTCCTCCAGGGCGCCCAGCAGGTCCGACAGACGCGTGTTGCCGAAGGCGTGCCGCTTGAAGTAGGCCTGCACGCCCCGGAAGAACTCGTCCTCACCGACGTACGCGACGAGCTGCTTCAGCACGCTCGCGCCCTTGGCGTAGGTGATGCCGTCGAAGTTGACGAGCACGTCGTCCAGGTCGCGGATGTCCGCCATGATCGGGTGCGTGGACGGCAGCTGGTCCTGCCGGTACGCCCAGGTCTTCATCGAGTTGGCGAACGTGGTCCACGAGTGCGGCCAGCGGGAGCCCGGCGCGGCGGCCTGGCAGGCGATGGAGGTGTAGGTGGCGAACGACTCGTTCAGCCACAGGTCGTTCCACCACTCCATGGTGACCAGGTCGCCGAACCACATGTGGGCCAGCTCGTGCAGGATGGTCTCCGCCCGCACCTCGTACGCCGCGTCGGTCACCTTGGACCGGAAGACGTACTGGTCGCGGATGGTGACGGCGCCCGCGTTCTCCATCGCGCCCGCGTTGAACTCCGGCACGAACAGCTGGTCGTACTTGGCGAACGGGTACGCGTAGTCGAACTTCTCCTGGAACCAGTCGAAGCCCTGCCGGGTGACCTCGAAGATCGCGTCCGAGTCGAGGAACTCGGCGAGCGAGGGCCGGCAGTAGATGCCGAGCGGCACGGACTGCCCGTCCTTCTCGTACACGCTGTGCACCGAGTGGTACGGGCCGACGATCAGGGCCGTGATGTACGAGGAGATCCGGGGCGTCGGCTCGAAGGCCCAGACGTCGTCCTTGGGCTCCGGCGTGGGCGAGTTCGAAATGACCGTCCAGCCAGTCGGTGCCTTCACCGTGAACTGGAAGGTGGCCTTCAGGTCGGGCTGCTCGAAGGAGGCGAAGACGCGGCGGGCGTCGGGGACCTCGAACTGGGTGTACAGGTAGGCCTGCTCGTCGACCGGGTCGACGAAGCGGTGCAGGCCCTCACCGGTGTTGGTGTAGGCGCAGTCGGCGACGACCCGCAGGACGTTGCGTCCCTGGAGCAGCCCCGGCAGGGCGATCCGCGAGTCGGCGAAGACCGCGGCGGGATCCAGCTGGTCGCCGTTGAGGACCACCTCGTGGACGGTCGGGGCCACCAGGTCGATGAACGACTCCGCGCCGTTCCGGGCGACGTCGAAGCGCACCGTGGTCACGGACCGGTAGGTACCGCCCTCCTGCGCGCCGGAGAGGTCGAGATCGATCTCGTACGAGTCAACGGTCAGCAGCTCGGCCCGCTGCTGTGCCTCTTCGCGAGTCAGGTTTGTGCCAGGCACGCGGTCATCTCCTCGTTATGTGTCGGTTGCGTCATCCTTCCATGCGATCGAGGGGTAAGGCGATGTCCGGTTCCCGCCGGTGGGTGTGGCGGTGCGGGCGGGGCCGGGGAACGGGGAAGGGGCGGTCACGTCGCCGTGACCGCCCCTTCCCGCACACGCCGTGCGCGCCCTACTTCTTCGCGGACAGCTCCGCCGCCACCAGCTCCGCGATCTGCACCGCGTTCAGCGCGGCGCCCTTGCGGAGGTTGTCGTTGGAGATGAACAGCGCGAGGCCGTTGTCCACCGTCTCGTCGCGGCGGATCCGGCCGACGTACGAGGGGTCCTGGCCGGCCGCCTGCAGCGGGGTCGGGATCTCGGAGAGGGCGACGCCGGGGGCCTTCGCGAGCAGCTCGGTCGCGCGTTCGGGGGAGATCGGGCGGGCGAAACGGGCGTTGACCTGGAGGGAGTGGCCGGAGAAGACCGGGACGCGCACGCAGGTGCCGGAGACCTTCAGGTCGGGGATCTCGAGGATCTTGCGGGACTCGTTGCGCAGCTTCTGCTCCTCGTCGGTCTCGTTCAGACCGTCGTCGACGATGCTGCCCGCCAGCGGGAGCACGTTGAAGGCGATGGTGCGCTGGTATACCTGCGGCTCGGGGAAGTCGACCGCGGCGCCGTCGTGGGTCAGCTTGTCGGCCTCGGCGGCGGCCTTCTGCACCTGGCCGTGCAGTTCGGCCACGCCCGCCAGACCGGAACCGGACACCGCCTGGTAGGTGGCGACGATCAGCGCCTCCAGGCCGGCGTCCTCGTGCAGCACCTTCAAAACCGGCATGGCGGCCATGGTGGTGCAGTTCGGGTTGGCGATGATGCCCTTGGGACGGTCGGCGATCGCGTGCGGGTTCACCTCGGAGACGACCAGCGGGACCTCGGGGTCCTTGCGCCAGGCGGAGGAGTTGTCGATCACGACGGCGCCCTGCGAGGCCACCTTCTCGGCCAGCGCCCGGGAGGTCGCGCCGCCCGCGGAGAAGATCACGATGTCGAGGCCGGTGTAGTCGGCGGTCGTCGCGTCCTCCACCGTCACGCCGTCCAGCACCGTCCCGGCCGAGCGGGCCGAGGCGAACAGGCGCAGCTCCGTGACCGGGAAGTTCCGCTCCACGAGGATCCTGCGCATGACCGTGCCGACCTGACCGGTGGCTCCGACGATTCCGACCCTCACAGCGTCTCCCTCTTTGTGTCTCTGGCATGACCGGGGCTTTTCCATCATGCGGCCGACCCCGGTCCACCTGTCCAATTCTTTGCGCCGCGTGCCCGAAGAATGGGACACGGGCGCCCGGCGGACGGTTCCACAACTCCGTCGGACACCCGGCTGAGCTGGAGAAATTCGTTCCTGGGGGCGTCCGCGCCGGAAGCTGTGCTGTGCGGTTCCTGCCCGTCCGGGTTCCGGCCACACGGAGGTGTGACGTACACCTCTGCGGGCGACGGAGAAATCCCGGCCGCGCCCGAACGTTCCGCCCGGCTCCGGCGTCGTAGGGGCAAACGCGTGAGGGGGTGGCTTGTGCTGCGCGGAGGGGCGCGCCGCGATCAGGGGGCGTACGCCGGTGCGGAACGTGCCGGTGACGATCCGCTGGACGCGGCCCAGGAACGCCGGGTGCGGGCGGTGCTCGCGCTGGGCGGGGTGCCGCAGTCGGACCTGCCGGACGGGGTGCAGCAGGTGCGGCTGCGGCTGCTGGAGCGGACGGCGAGCGGCCGCGAGGCACCGCGGGACGTGTCGGCGTGGGCGGCGGTGGTCGCCTCCAACCTCGCCATGGACTGGCACCGGGCCAAGCGGCGCCGGGAACGGCTGGGGGAGCGGCTGGCCGCGCTGCACGAGCCCGCGCACCCCTCCGGCGAGGAGACCAGCCTGCTCTCCCTCGCCGTCGCCCGGGGCCTGGACGAACTGCCCGCCGCGCAGCGGCAGGTGGTCGTCCTGCGCTTCTTCGCCGACCTGCCGGTGCGGGGCATAGCCGAGGAGCTGGGCATTCCCGAGGGCACGGTCAAGAGCAGGCTGCACACGGCGGTCCGCGCGCTGCGCGAGCGGCTGCACGACGACGAGGTGGTGTGACGTGACCGCCGGACACGACAGTGCGCGGGGCGCGGAGGACGCCGGGGAGTACGGCGGCATGGACGCCCTGATGGCGGCGATCACCGGCGACCCCCTGCCGGCGGACGCCCGACGGGACCCCGCCTTCCTGGCCGAGCACCGGGCGGCCGAGGCCGACCTGGCGCTGCTGAGGGAGCACCTGGACCGGCTGGCCCGGGCGCTGACCGAGGAACCCCTGGCCGAAGGGCGCGAGGACCGGTCCCCGGAGTCGCCGGCGCCGTCGGAGGGCCCGGCGCCCTCGCCGGCCCCGGCCGGACGCCCGGCGGGTGGACGGCCGCGGAGCGTCACGCGTCCCGCCGGGCCGTCCCGGCCCCCGCGTCCGGGCCGTCCGTCCGGCCCGCGCCGTGCGCTGCGCATCGCGCTCGGCACGCTCGCCGGTGCCGCGGCCTGCTCGCTGGTCGTCGGCTTCGGCTGGCTGGTCACGCAGGCGGGCCTCGGCGCGGACGACAGCGCCGGGGACGCGAAGAGCGCCGCCGACGCCGGGGGGAAGTCGGTGACTCCGGAGGCCGCCGGGCGCCCGGCGGATCCGGAGCGCGAGCTGGCCTGCTCCCGGCTGGTGGTCGAGGGCACGGTGGTGAAGGTGCAGCGGCGGCAGGGCTCCTCGTGGAGCCGGGTCACGCTGACCGTGACCCGCTCCTACCGGCCCGCGCACGGCCCGGCCGAGGTCGGTTTCCTGCTCGACGGCACCGCGGAACCGGCGCCCCGCACCGGACAGCACGTGCTCGTGCGGGTCGCCCGCGGCGAGGAGCGCGCGAGTCTGTGGTCGGTGGGCGACACCCGGGTGGCCGCCGACCGCGCCTGGATCGTCCGGGCCCTGCCCGGCTCCCGGCACACGGCCTGCACCCCGGAAGGCGGGTCGTGAGCTCAAGCGTGGCGGTCGGCCGGACATCCGGCCCCGGTGCGGCCGGTGCGGCACATGAGGAAGGGGCGGGTGTCCGGTCGGACACCCGCCCCCGCCGTGCGCGTCACTCCGTTACGGCGTGACCTTCTCGATCTTCACGCTGCCGCTGCCCGCGACCGTGCCGCGGGCGTTCACCAGCTGGACCCGGCCGAAGAACTCGCGGCCGGCCGGGGCCTCGGCGGCGGCCGTGACCTGGCCGGTCACCGTCGCCGAGTCACCGGTGCCGAGCTCGACCGGGGCCGAACCGTCGACCGTGACGGAACCGAGCGAGGGGGAGAAGAACACGTCCCGGTAGTCGTAGTCCGTGGAGCCGGACGGGACCGAGTAGCCCACGACCTGGATGGTGTAGGTGCCGGCGGCCGGGGACGGTACGGAGACCGCCTCCTCCGAGTCGCCGTCCGCGGACTGCGCGACCTGCTTGCCGCTCGCGTCGTAGACCGTCAGGTCCAGGTCGGCGGCGGTGTCGGAGACGCCGCCGATCGCCACGTCCAGGGACTTGGCGCCGGCCGGGACCTCGACCTTGGTGGTCTGCGTCTCGCCCTGCTTGATGGCCGGACGGGCCGACTTGGCGGAGCCGAGCGGGCCGCCGACCAGCTTGCCGTCGAGCGCGGCGTACTTGTTGGTCACCTTCCAGGACGCGGCGGTCGGGGTGCCGACCTTGGCCTCGGGGACGGTCACGGTCTCCGGGTCGAAGGCCGCGCCGAGGACGGAGACGTCCAGCCGGAAGGGGTTGTCGAGCAGCGGGGACGTGCGCCGGGCCTCGACCTCGACCTCCCAGACGCCGGGCTGCGGGTCGGCGTACGCGCGCACGTCGGGCTTGCAGCCGTTGCCGTCCAGGTAGTTGTTGTAGCAGTAGGGCGTCGAGGTGTTGTCGGACGGGACGCCGTACGGGTGGATGGCGATGAACCGGGTCTGGCTCTTGTCCTCGAGCCCGCCGATCGCGACCTCCAGCGACTTGGCGCCCTCGGGCACGTTCACGAAGTACGACCGGGTGGCGTTGCGCTGCACCGAACCCGACGCCGACCAGGTGAAGTCCACCGGGGAGGCGACCACGACGGTGGTGAGGATCTGCTTGTCGACGCCCTCCGTGCGCGGGTCGTCGACCTCCAGGATCGCGCTCTTGATGCCCGCGGAGCCCGGGGCGGCCTGGACCTTGACGGTCACCGGCTGGTTCAGCGGCAGCTTCACGACGTCGTCGCCGAGGATCCGGAAGGTGTGCCCGGCGTTGTTCTCGAAGTGCAGCTCGTGCCGGACGGCCTTGTCCGGGCCGGAGGTGCGGGTGATGGTGACGTCGTACGTCTTCTTCTGGCCCGCCTTCAGGCCGCCCTCGCGGTCGTAGAGGCCGGTGCCGAAGCCCGGGGTCTTCAGGGCGTAGTCGATCGCCGTGTCGACCGGGGCCTTGACCGTGTAGTCGTGGGCGGTGGCGTCGTCACGGATGGCGTCCCACGCGTCCACGATGTTGATCAGGCCGGCGCCCTCCTCGTACGCCTGCACACCCTTGATGTGGTCGGCGGTCGAGGTGAGGGCCGTGCGCAGGACGGCCGGGGTGAGGTCGATGTGCTTCTGCTTCGCGGCGCTCAGCAGCAGCGCGGAGGCGCCGGCGGCCTGCGGGGAGGCCATCGAGGTGCCCTGGAGCATCGAGTAGCCGGCCGGCAGCGAGTAGCCCGCCTCGGCGACCGGGGAGCCCGGCAGCCAGGTCTGGGTGGTGTTGATGGCGGCGCCGGGCGCGCTCAGGGTCGGGGTGAAGCCGCCGTCCTCACGCGGGCCGCGCGAGGAGAACGGCATCATCGCGTACCGGGTCTCCACGGCCGAGCCGTAGTTGGCGGCCCAGGTCTCCTTGGAGATGGTGGCGCCGACGGAGATCACCTTGTCCGCGAGGCCGGGGTCCCCGATGGTGTTCGCGCCGGGCCCGGAGTTGCCCGCGGAGATCACCAGCTGGACGCCGTAGGTGTCGATGAGCCGGGTGTACAGCTCGGCGCGCGCGTTGTTGCCGTCGTTGAGCGCCGGCAGGCCGCCGATCGACATGTTGACGATGTCGACGCCGCGGTTGGTGACGAGGTCGATCATGCCCTCGGTGAGGGCGACGTTGGTGCAGCCGCCGCTCCAGGTGCAGGCACGCGAGGAGACGATCTTCGCGCCGGGCGCCGCGCCGTTCATCCTGCCGCCGAACAGGCCGTTGGCGGAGGTGATGCCGGCGACGTGGGTGCCGTGCTCGGACTCGATGACGCCGATGTTGACGAAGTCGGCCTTCTTGCCGACCCAGTCGCCGCCGTACGGGTCGGTGGGCACGTCCTTGCGGATCTGCACGACGAACGGCTGCCGCTCGACGACGTCGGTCTTCGGGTCGTCGGTGCCGAAGTAACCGATCTGGTAGCCGTCCTTGTACGGCTTCATCGGCGTGTCGTCGGTGAAGTCGAAGTTGTTGTTCAGGTCGACGCGGACGGTGCCGGCGGCCGGGTCGTAGAGGATGCCCCAGACGTCGGTGGTGTCGCCGTCCCGGTTCGCGTCGCCCGCGGCGTCCCCTCCGGCCGTCGCGGACTCACGGAACAGGTTGACCTGGTAGTCGCCCGCGGGCGCCTTCCAGTTGGCGCCGCCGTACGAGAACGCCGGGCCGCTGACCGGGTTGGTCATCCGGCGCCAGGTGCCGTCGCCGTCCAGGATCGGGTCGGTCGCGGTGACCCAGTCGACGATCTTGCGCTCGCCGGTGGTGGTCTTCTGCAGCGCCGGGTGGCCGAGGTCGACACCGGAGTCGAGGATGCCGATGGTGACTCCGCGGCCGTCCGCCTTCGGGTGCTCGTCGACGAAATCGACGGCACCGGTCTCGAAGGACGGGTTGTACGGGTTCTCCGCCGGGGTGTTCCTGCCCGGTCCGGAGTAGGTGCCCTTGGCGGCGCCGGACTTGCCGGCGGTGTCCCCGCTCGGCGCGGGGTCGTCGAGCGGGATCTCCTGCTTGAGGTCGATGGCGTGCACCGAGGAGAGCCCCGCCGCGGCCTTGATGGCCGCGTCGGCCCTGGCGGTGGGGACGGTCGCGCGGACGTAGCCGACCTTGTCGTAGCTGCGGCCCACCGAGCCGCCCTTGACCGCGTCGAGCTTCTCGGCGACCTGCTCGGTCCGTCCCGGGGCCGTCGCGATCATCATCGTGACGTTCTTGTCGCCGGCGGCCTTGGCCTCCGCGAGTACGTCGGCGTCGTCCGAACCGAGCTTGTCGTGCCCGGACTTGACCGGGTCCGCGGCCGGGGCGGGCGGAGTGTCCGCGGCGAGGGCCAGGGGGACCGGCCCGGCCGCGGAGAGAGCGGCCACCACACCCACGGCCACGGCTATGCGGGCCAGGCGTCTGGGACCGGATATGGGATCACGCTCGGGCGTGTGGGTCATCGGCATCCCTCAGGTAAAGGAACGAGCGGACGAGAGCGCTCAGCTTTACCGAAGGGCACGCATTTGGGGACCCGTTGACCGAATCGATATGCATGTATGGGGAAAACCCCCGATGAGATTTGAGCGTATCCGGCCCTGATGGTCCGGTATTTGCTCAGTTCTCCTTCGAACGCGCGTAATGCCGGGAGGCCTTCGCCCGGTTGCCGCACGCCGCCATCGAGCACCAGCGGCGGGTGCCGTTCCGGGATGTGTCGAAGAAGTGCAGGACGCAGCCGCCGCCGGCGCAGGCGCGGATCCGCTCGGGGGCGCGGCTCAGCAGGTCCAGGTAGTTCCGGGCGGCGAGCCAGGCCGGCCCCCACGACGGGTCGGCGAACTCGGGCTCCTCGGCCGGGCCGCCAGCGGTCAGCCGGGCACGGATGCGCCCGTGTCCCAGCACGGCGTCCACGAGCGGAGCCGCCTGTTCCGCAGGGCCGTCCACCGCGGCCCGCAGTGCCTCCCGGGCCTCGCGGAGGTGGTCCAGTACGGCGGTGTCGGCAGGGTGGTTTCCGGCCAGCCCATTGCTCGCGAGCCACACCGCGAGACCGTCGGGATCGGCGAGCAGGTCCTGGGTGGCGCCCTCCTTGTTCCACCGGGTGTTGAGCAGGTCGAGCGCGAGGGGCTCGCCGGTGAGCGGGCGGGGGTCGCGGGCGGTGGGCATGGGCCTCTCCTTCTCTGCTAACCGGTCAAGCGTACGTGACCGGTTGACCCGGACGAGCATAACTGTCTATTGTTGCTTACGACGGTTAGAAACCTCGAAGGGGAGAGTCATGACCCTGCGCACCGCGCACATCGGCCTGAACGTCACCGACCTCGACCGCTCGCTCGCCTTCTACCGGGACGTCCTCGGCTTCGCCCTGCTCGCCGAGGGCAAGGAGGACGACCGGCGGTACGCCTTCCTGGGCGACGGCGGCGACCAGCCCGTCCTCACCCTCTGGCAGCAGGCGCGGGCGCCGTACGAGGGCGGCCGGGCCGGGCTGCACCACCTCGCCCTCGCCGCGGACTCGGTCGACCGGGTCCGGGAGTACGAGACGGCCCTCAGGGCCGCCGGCGTGGACTTCGCCCACGAGGGCGTGGTCGCCCACCGGGAGGGCTCGGCCTCGGGCGGGCTCTTCTTCCACGACCCGGACGGCACCCGCCTGGAGATCTCCGTACCGCACGGCGCCGAGGGCGCCCCCGCCCCCCACGGATCCGCTCCGACCTGCGGTTTCTTCTAGTCATGGGTGGCTACCGCGCGGGCTCGCTCGCCGTGCAGCAGCAGCTGGGCGTGCGGGAGCGCGCCGAGCACGTGGGCCGCTCCCTGGGCCAGGGCATCAAGCCCGTCGCCGCGGCCTTCCTGGAACTCCAGCCCCTGCTGGTCGTCGGCGCCGCGGATCCCGCGACCGGCCGGGTGTGGGCTTCCCCGGTCGTGGGCACTCCGGGGTTCGTCCGGGCCACCGGGCCCCGGCAGATGTCCGTCGCGGGAGGGCCACCCCCGACCGACCCTCTCGCGACGGCCCTCACCACCCCGGGCGCGCCCGTCGGCACCATCGCCCTCGATCCGCGAACCCGCCGCCGCATGCGTCTGAACGGCAGGCTGCGGCCCACCGCCCGCGGCTTCGCCGTCGAGGCCGACCAGGTGTTCGCGAACTGCCCGAAGTACATCCAGCGCAGGGAGTCGTACGAAGTGACCGGCGCACGCGCGCCGGGTCCCGCCCGGCGGAGCGGGCGGCTGGACCGGGCCGGCATGGAGTGCGTCCGGGGCGCCGACACCTTCTTCGTGGCCACCGTGCACCCGGCCGGCGCCGACGCCAGCCATCGCGGCGGCGATCCCGGCTTCGTCCGGGTGGACTCGCCGGACGAGCTGAGCTGGCCGGACTACCCGGGCAACGCCATGTTCCTCACCCTCGGGAACCTGCGCGCCGACCCGCGCGCGGGGCTGCTCTTCCTCGACTGGGAGACAGGCACCACCCTCCAGCTCACCGGCGAGGCCCGCACCGAGTTCTCCGACGCGGGCGGACGGACGGTCCGCTTCGCCGTGACCGAAGTCGTGCGCACCCCCGCCGCCGTGCCCCTGCGCTGGTCCGCACCGGAGTACTCACCGGCCAACCCCGACCGCTAACGTCGGGGAATGAGACGGAAGTTGAGGGTGGCGGCCTACGCCGTGTGCGTCCGCGACGGACAGATCCTGCTCGCCCGCTCACCGGGACCCGACGGCACGCCCGAATGGGTGCTGCCCGGCGGCGGCACGGAGCACGGCGAGGATCCGTACGACACCGTCCGCCGCGAGGTCGCCGAGGAGACCGGCTACCGCATCGAAGTGACCGGTCTCCTCGGCATCGACTCCTCCCGCCACGTCTTCCGCGGCGGCCGCCTGCGCCGCCGCACCGATCACCAGGGCGTGCGCGTCCTCTACGAGGGAAGGGTCACCGGCGGTGAACTCCGGCACGAGATCGGCGGATCGACCGACTTCGCCGCCTGGCAGGACCTGGACGCGGTACCCGGTCTCACCCGGATCCGTCTGGTCGACGTGGCGCTGCGGCTCTGGCGCGAACGTCCCGCCCCCGGCCATCTGCCGCCCGGGGACCGTCCCCTACCCCGATAGATGAACGGGGCGTGACCGGTCCCCGGCCGCCCGCGATCCAGTCCGTGACCGCACTCCCCGCCCGAGATCCACGTACGGTGATCGGCGCTGCGCGTTGCCGCCGCGTTCACGCGCAGGTCATCCCCGCTGCCAACCATCCAGAGCGAGCGGGGCGTTCGCGCCTGCGACGGCCCGCGACCACTGCCGACGCGTTCGCACTCGGGGAGATCGCGCCATGTCGCGCATACGCTCTGTCGCCACCTCCGCTTCGGGGGTCAACCGCCGTACCGTCCTTGCCGCCGCCGGAGCGGTCTCGCTCTCCGCGGGCGTCGGCTACGCCCTGCGCCCCACCGACAGCGAGGCCGCCACCGCGGCCTCCGCGGCGGAGGCGCCCGTCGCGCACTCCCGGCAGGCCGCCGCCGCGGCTTCGCTCGCCCCCTACACCAAGGGCACCACCGTCGCCTCCGTCGCCGCCCCGCGGAACAGTTCCGGCTACCGCCGTCTCGGCGACGGGCCCGGCTGGAAGCGGGTCGTGCGCAGCGAGCTGGCCACGCCCAAGTCCGGCCGCGCCGGCCGCCGCAAGGCCCTCGCCGCCTTCGTGCAGTTCACCGACCTGCACCTGATGGACGTCCAGCACCCGCTGCGGCTGGAGTACCTGCGCGCCTACGACCCGCACGCCTGGCGCCCGCACGAGGCGCTCACCGTGCCCGGAGCGATCTCGCTGGTCGAGCGGGTCAACGCGCTGCGCGGCGCCCCCGTGACCGGCGCCCCGCTCCACTTCGTCATGACCACCGGCGACAACACCGACAACAACGCCCACTCCGAACTGGAGTGGTTCATGAAGGTGATGAGCGGTGGCCGCATCACCCCCAACTCCGGTGATCCCAAGCACTACGAGGGTGTGCACAACAGCGGCCTGAAGCTGTACTGGCAGCCGGACTCCACCACCCGCGACAACGACAAGGCGGTCGGCTTCCCTCACCTCAAGGGCTTCCTGGCCGCGGCGATCCGCGAGGTGAAGAGCCCCGGCCTCAAGCTGCCGTGGTACTCCACCGTCGGCAACCACGACATGCTCCCGCTCGGCTGCTACGGCTCCCACGGCGACGGCTACCTCGCCGAGGCGGCCATCGGCGGCAAGAAGCTGATGACCGCCACCCCCGCCGAGGCCAAGAAGCTCCAGGACGCCGTCAAGCAGGCCACGGACCCCAAGGGCAGCGGCTACCGGGACTTCCTCAAGGCCCACACCCGCTCCATGCGCTCGGTCACCCCGGACGAGAAGCGGGCCCCGTACACCCAGGCCGACTACCTCAAGGCCCACCTGGATCCGGCCCACCAGGGCGTCGGCCCCGTCGGGCACGGCTACTCCTCGGCGAACCTGGACGCGGGCACCCAGTACTACGCCTTCCGCATCTCCGACGACGTCATCGGCATCAGCCTCGACACCACCGACGCCGGCGGTCACTACGAGGGCTCCATCGGCACCGCCCAGCTGAAGTGGCTGGAGCGGACGCTCAAGGACAACAAGGACTCCTACGCCGTCGTCTTCAGCCACCACACCAGCAAGACGATGACCAACACCCGCCCCGACCCGGCCCGCCCGGGGGAGAAGCGGCACGAGGGGGCCGACGTGCTCGCGGTCCTGACGGCCCACACGAACGTGCTCGCCTGGGTGAACGGGCACATCCACAAGAACGTCATCACCCCGCACAAGGCCTCCGGCGGCCGCTCCTTCTGGGAGATCTCCACCGCCTCCCACGTCGACTACCCCCAGCTCGCCCGGGTCATCGAGCTGGTCGACAACAAGGACGGCACGGTCTCCCTGTTCACCACCCTGATCGAGTCCGCCGCCCCGCACCGCACCGACTACGCCGACCTCTCCCAGACCGGCCTCGCCGCCCTCTACCGCGAGCTGTCCTACAACGCCCCCGGCGCCAAGAAGACCCTCGCGGGCAGCGCGGCCGACCGGAACACCGAGCTCGTGCTGAAAAAGGGCTGAAAGTCACTCAACCGGTCCACAACGCGGCAACCTTCGCGCAACACCCCCGGGTCCCTTCCCCCGACCGCACCGCACACCTCAGGTTGGGGGAAGACATGCGCGTACGCACGACTCTGGTGGGCGCCACCGCCCTGCTCGCCACGGCCGCCCTGGCGGCCCCCGCCGTCGCGGCGGCCGGGCCCGCCGCCGGCGGACACGGCCACACCGGCACCCGCGAGGCCGTCCGGGCGGCGGTCGAGGCGGGCGTGCCCGGCGTGACCGCCACCGCCGTGGACGGCCACGGCACCTGGTCCACCACGGCGGGCGCCGGCGACCTCCGCACGGGCGCGCCCCGCTCCACGGCCGACCGCTACCGCGTCGGCAGCATCACCAAGACCTTCGTCGCGACGGTCCTGCTCCAGCTGGAGGCGGAGGGCCGGCTCTCCCTGGACGACAAGGTCGCCACCTGGCTGCCCGGGCTGGTGCGCGGCCACGGCCACGACGGGCGCCGCATCACCGTCCGGCAGCTCCTCAACCACACCAGCGGCGTCTACAGCTACACCTCCGACGAGGACTTCGGCCGCAGGTACTTCCTCAAGGACGGCTTCTTCCGGCACCGCTACGACACCCTCACCCCGCGCGAGCTGGTGGCGATCGCCATGAAGCACGCACCGGACTTCGCGCCGGGCGCCTCGTGGAACTACTCCAACACCAACTACGTCGTGGCCGGCATGGTGATCGAGGAGGTGACGGGCCGGCCGTACGCCACCGAGATCCGGCGCCGCGTCCTCGACCCGCTGCACCTGCGGGCCACCTCCTTGCCCGGTACGAGGGTCACCGTCCCGCGGCCCAGCAGCCGGGCCTACTCCAAGCTGGCCGAGACGGCGACGGGCCCGACGTACGACGTCACGACCCTCAACCCCTCCCTCGCCTCCTCGGCGGGCGAGATGATCTCGAATTCCGCGGATCTCGACCGCTTCTACTCCGCGCTGCTCCGCGGAAAACTGCTCCCGCCCCGGCAGCTGAAGGAAATGAAGACCACGGTGAAGTTCGAGGGAGTGCCGAACGCGGGGTACGGTCTCGGGCTCATGGACCGCACGCTGACCTGCGGCGTTCACGTGTGGGGCCATGACGGCGGCATCCACGGCTCCGCCTCCTCGGCGGTGACGACGGCCGACGGCCGGCATTCCCTCGCGCTGAATTTCAACGGGGACTGGACGGGCGGCATGGAAGCGGTGATCGAAAAGGAATTCTGTTAGCCGACGTTCCATTCGTGTCATTGCGCGTTAACCGGGACGCAATGTCCGTACCGCCTCATATCGGCTAACCCGCTGTTCACGGGTTCGGCTCGATCTGTACAAGGCGGGTGGTCGTGTGCGCGCAGAGCACGGACTGCGTGTGCTGTCGGTCTACGAGGGTTTCTTCTCCGGAGGGGCCCGGATCGTCCACAGCGACGTCATACGGGGACTGGCCGAGGGCGGCCAGTCCCACCAGGTACTCAGCATCCATGACGAGGTCCACCGCGAGGCCACCCGGCAGCGCATGGAGGACGACCACTGCTACCGGGCGCTGACGGCCGCCGGGGTGGGTGTCACCTCGCTCGGCCGCACCGCCGGGCTGGTCGACGGCGCCCTCGCGGCGAACGTTTTCAGCGGCCCGGAGCTGGCCGAAACCGCTCGGGTGACGGCGGCGGCGGACGTCGTCCTCGCCCTCAAGGAGCAGCCGCTGGCGCTGCTGAACCAGCGCGGGCTGCCCCGCCGCCCGGTCGTGGTCTGCCTGCACCGCTCCGACCCCGAGAACCAGGGCCCGGCCCTGGACGAGCTGAAGGCCGCCATCGCCGACGGCACGGTGGTGGCGTGCGTGTGCTGCGCCGAGTCCACCCGGGCCGCGTACCGGGCCGCGGGCGTCCCGCGCGAACTGCTGCACGTGATCCCCAACGGGGTGGACCTGCTCCGGTTCCGGCCGGACCCGGCGGCCAGGCTCGCCTTCCGCACCGCGCGGGGCATCCCCGCCGGCGCCCCCGTGGTCGTTCTCGCGGCCCGCTACGCCCCGATGAAGAACGTCCCCCTCTTCCTGCGGGCGGCCCGTGCCTGGCTGGGCCGCGAGGGCGCCGGGCACGTGGTGATGTGCGGGGCCGGGATGGCCGGGGACAACCCGGGGCTCCGGGCGGACCTGGTGGGCGCCTTCGCCGGGGAGCGGGAACTCGCCGACCGGGTGCACCTGCTCGGCGTCCGGCACGACATGGAGGCCGTGTACGCCGCCGCCGACGTCGTCGCCCTCACCTCCGTCTCCGGCGAGGCGGCCCCCCTGTGCCTGATCGAGGGCATGATGTGCGGCGCCGTCCCGGTCGCCACCGACATCGGCGACAGCGCGTCGATCGTCGCCGGACACGGGTTCGTCACCCCGCCGGACCCCGGCGCGATCGCCCTGGCCTGGACGGCTGCGGCCGCGGGCCGCGCGGAGCTGACGCCCGCCCTGGAGCGCAGCCGCGAGCGGTTCAGCCGCACCCGGATGATCGCCGCGTACGCGGCCCTGCTGGACGGCGTGCACACCTCTCGCTCCGCGCGCGCCGGGGCGTACGGCCCGCCGACCGCCCTGTGATCAATTCGGTTGACGGTGTGCATGCAATAGGGGAGGGTGCCCGTCGATGACACGAACCGATACGCCTCCCTCCTGGGACGAGCGCACCCAGCTGACCACCTTCCTCGACTACGCGCGGGCCACCGCCCGCGCCAAGTGCGAGGGTGCCTCGCCGGAGGACGCCCGCCGGGCACCACTGCCGGGCTCCCCGCTCATGACGCTGTGCGGTCTGATCAACCACGTGCGCTGGGTGGAGTACTACTGGTTCCAGGTGGTCTTCCTCGGCGAGGAGGACGAGGGCCCGTGGACCGACGAGGACCCCGACCGCGAGATGCGGATCGCCGTCGACATCCCGCTGGCGCAGCTGCTCACCGAGTACGAGGAGCAGAGCGCCCGGTACCGGGAACTGGTCGCCGCCACCGACCTGGACGCGGAGGCGAAGCGGTCGATGCGCGACGGCCGCCACCCCGACCTGCGCTGGGTGCTGCTGCACCTGATCGAGGAGACCTCCCGGCACAACGGGCACCTCGACGTCGTACGGGAGCTGCTGGACGGGACCACCGGCGCGTAGGCGCACGAGGAGGGGCCACCGGAACCGGTCCGGTGGCCCCTCCGCTCCCCTCCTGACGCTCCCCCGGTCCGTCACTACCGGGGCAGCACCACGACATAGGCGGCCGGGTCGCGGTCGCCGGACGCCATCAGCGCCGTCCGCACCACCGCCGCCTGCTGCTCCCTCGCGTCCCTGAGCTTCCTCGGCGTGATGTACACGACCGTGATCCCGAGGCGCTCCAGGTGCTCGCGCTTGCGGGCGTACTCCGACCACAGCGCGTCCTCGTCCTGGCGCGGGGCACGGGTGTCGAGTTCGACCGCGACCGCCTGCTCGGGCCAGTACGCGTCCAGACCGCCGAGGTGCGGGCCGCCGGGCAGCCGCAGGTCCACGTTCCACACCGGGTCGGGCAGTCCGTGCTCCCGCACCATGCGGTAGAGGCGGTCCTCGGCGATCGAACGGCCCTCCGCCAGCAGCGAGTCCACCGCGTCCACCACGTGCGGCCGGTTCAGCAGCTTCGCCGCCGTCAGCTCGCGCACCACCGCGGCCGGTTCGCAGTGGCCGGCGCGCACCGCCTCCGTCAGCAGCCGGCGCACCGCCTCCGCGTCCGTCAGCTCCGCCACCGCGTCGGCCAGTGCCCGCGGCACCGGTGCCACCGGCAGGCCGGCCACCACGCGGGGCGTCGGCAGGGCGGCGGTGCGCAGGATGCGCACGTACCCCGTCGAGCGCAGCCGGCGCAGCCGCGGGACCAGGACGTCGACACGGTCCGGGGAGAGCAGCGACGGGGTGGCGGAGAACCCGTACAGGGCGAGGGCCGCGAGCCCCGTGATCACCGCCTCCGTGTACGTCGGGCGGTGCGGTCCCTCGGCCGTCGGCTGCGCCGGGACGCCCGGCGCGGCCTCCCGGGCCGCGTACAGCAGGGCTCCGTGCAGCCGCTCCTCGCCGGTGGGCGCTCCGGTGTGCAGCAGGACCACGTTCGGGAGCAGTTGACGCCACGGGCCGGTGGGGCGGCACTGCTCGGTCAGTTCGGCCGCGGTCACGCCGTGGGAGCGGAGCTGAGCCGCCGTCAGGACGCGGCGGTGGACCTCGGAGAGGTGACGGAGGGGGCGGGGGGAGAGCGGGGTGTTGTGCGTCATGGCCTCGAATTTCCCGCACCTGGTCCCGCTCGTAACCGCTGTTACACGCCCGTCGAGGAATGCGGACAAGCCGGGACTAAAGGCCAGGTGTTCGGGTGCCGAGTAGGAACCGAAAACCCCTGGTCCACTCGGGTGCGGCCCAGGGGTTACGGTTCTACTTGCCTGAATTTCGTAACGGTCACCGACCGGGCAAGCTCAGGCCAAGGCTCCCCGGGTTCAGGCCGTCGCGTCGCACTCCTGTGCGCGCAGCGCCCGCGCCAGGTCGTCCCGCGCCTCCAGCACCAGCCGCCGCAGCGCCGGCGCGGCCTCCCGGTGCGCGTCCAGCCACACGTCCGTCGCGTCGAGCGTCTCCGCACGGTCCTGGTGGGACGGGAACAGACCCCGGACCACGTCCATGCCGATCTGGATCGACCGCTCCCGCCAGACCCGCTCGATCGCCGCGAAGTACAACTGCGTGTACGGCGCGGTCAGCTCCCGCTGCGAGGGCCGGCCGAAGCCCGCGATCGTCGCCTCCACCAGCGCGTTCGACAGCGCGTCGGACTCCACCACCTGCGCCCACGCCTGCGCCTTGACCGCCGCCGACGGGCGGGCCGCGAGGCAGCGCACCTGGTGCCGCTTGCCGGAGGCCGTGTCGTCACGTGCCAGTTCGGCCGCCAGGACCCCCTCGTCGGCCACCCCGTGCGCGGCCAGCGGCTCCAGGAACGCCCAGCGCAGCTCCTGGTCCACGGCCAGGCCCTCGATCGCCGTCGTCCCGTCCAGCAGGTCCTTCAGCAGCGCGAGGTCCGGCTCGGCGGACGCGACGGACGCGAAGAACCGGGCCCAGGCCAGCTGGTGCTCACTGCCCGCGCCGGCCGCCCGCAGCTCCCGCAGCGCCCCCTCGGCCAGCAGCCGGCCGCCGGCCTCCCGCCACCCGGGCGCCGCGTAGTGCACGAGCGCCGAGTCGGCCCAGGCGTGCAGCATCTGCAGCACGCCGATGTCCGACTCGCGGCCCGCGAACCGCAGGACGAGATCGACGAAGTCCCGCGCCGGCAGCAGCGCGTCCCGGGTCAGGTTCCACAGCGCCGACCAGCACAGCGCACGGGCCAGCGGGTCGGTCAGCGCGCCCAGGTGCGTGCGCAGCGTGGCCAGTGAGGTCTCGTCGAAACGGATCTTGCAGTAGGTCAGGTCGTCGTCGTTGACCAGCACCAGCTCCGGCGCCTGGGACCCCGCCAGCTCCGCCACGACCGTGCGCGGGCCGTCCACGTCCGTCTCCACGCGCGCGTACCGCTCCAGCGCGCCCTCGGGCGTCCGGCGGTACAGGCCCACCGCGACCCGGTGCGGGCGCAGCTCCGGGTGCGTCTCCGCGGCCTCCTGCAGAATGGCCAGCTCGGCGATCCGGCCGCCCTCGGTGTCCAGCAGCACCTGCGGGGTCAGCGAGTTCACCCCCGCCGTCTGGAGCCAGGAGGCCGACCACGCGGTCATGTCCCGCCCGCTGGTCTCCGCCAGCACCGACAGCAGGTCGCCGAGGCGCGTGTTGCCGTACGCGTTGCGCTTGAAGTAGCGCCGGGCGCCCTCGAGGAACGCGTCCTGGCCGACGTACGCCACCAGCTGCTTGAGCACCGAGGCGCCCTTGGCGTAGGTGATGCCGTCGAAGTTCAGCTTGGCGTCCTCCAGGTCACGGATGTCCGCCGTGATCGGGTGGGTGGACGGCAGCTGGTCCGCGCGGTACGCCCACGCCTTGCGGCGGTTGGCGAAGGTGATCCAGGCGTCCCGGAAGCGGGTCGCGCCGACGTTGGCGAACGTGCCCATGAAGTCCGCGAAGGACTCCTTCAGCCACAGGTCGTCCCACCACTCCATGGTGACCAGGTCGCCGAACCACATGTGCGCCATCTCGTGCAGGATGACGTTGGCCCGCGCCTCGTACGACGCCTGCGTCACCTTCCCGCGGAAGATGTACTCCTCGCGGAAGGTCACCAGGCCCGGGTTCTCCATCGCGCCCAGGTTGTACTCGGGTACGAACGCCTGGTCGTACTTCCCGAACGGGTACGGGTAGTCGAAGTGGTCGTGGAAGAAGTCCAGGCCCTGCTTGGTGACCAGGAAGACGTCGTCGGCGTCGAAGTGCGGGGCGAGGCCCTTGCGGCACATCGCGCCCAGCGGGATCTCCAGCTTCGTCCCGTCCTCGAAGGTGCGGGAGTAGGAGTCCGTCACGTAGTGGTACGGGCCCGCGACGACACAGGTGATGTACGTGGAGATCGGCTTGGTCTCCGTGAACCGCCAGACGCCGTCCACGAGTTCGCCCGCGCCGTTGCTCCACGCCGTCCAGCCCTCCGGCGCCCGCACCTCGAAGCGGTAGGGCGCCTTGAGGTCGGGCTGCTCGAAGTTCGCGAAGACCCGGCGCGCGTCGGCCGGCTCGTACTGCGTGTAGAGGTAGACCTCGCCGTCCTCGGGATCGACGAACCGGTGCATGCCCTCGCCGGTGCGCGAGTAGGCGCACTGCGCGTCCACCACCAGCTCGTTGTCGGCGGCCAGGTCCTCCAGCGCGATCCGGGAGCCGTCGAAGACCTCGCTCGGGTCCAGGTCCTTGCCGTTGAGCGAGACGGCGGTCACGCTCGGCGCGATCAGGTCGGCGAAGCTCGACGTGCCCGGCTCGTTGCAGCGGAACCGGATCGTGGTCACCGAGCGGAAGGTGCGCGGCTCGGCGTCCCCGTCGCCCACGGCGGACCTCAGGTCCAGGGACACGTCGTACCCGTCGACGGACAGCAGTGCGGCCCGCTCCCGGGCCTCGTCGCGGGACAGATTCTCACCGGGCACGGGCGGCACTCCCTCGTGGTCGCGTGATAGGCGGTAGATCAGGACCGATCCTGCCATGTGCTCCTGTCAGGAGGCACCCGGGAATGCGGGCCGAAGTGATCTCGTTGACGCTTCAAAAGACCGCTGTGCTGAGGAGAGCCATGCCCGAGACCACGACCTCGACCGGCAGGACCCCCGTCGACTTCTGGTTCGACCCGCTGTGCCCCTGGGCCTGGATGACCTCCCGGTGGGTGCTGGAGGTCGAGAAGGTCCGCGACATCGAGGTCCGCTGGCACATCATGAGCCTCGCCGTGCTCAACGAGAACCGGCTGGACGAGCTGCCCGAGGACTACCGGGAGATGCTCACCACCAAGGCGTGGAAGGCGGTGCGCGTGGTCACGGCGGCCTGGCAGAAGCACGGCGACGACGTGCTCGGCCCGCTCTACACCGCGCTCGGTACGCGCTTCCACAACAACGGCGAGGGCGTGACCCCGGAGGCCATCGCCGGCGCGCTCGCCGACGCGGGCCTGCCGGCCGAGCTGATCGACTATGCCGAGCAGGAGGACTTCGAGTTCGACGCCGAGCTGCGCGCCTCCCACAAGGAGGGCATCGAGAAGGTCGGCCAGGACGTCGGCACCCCGGTCATCGCGGTCCCGGGCCCGGACGGCGAGCAGATCGCCTTCTTCGGCCCGGTCGTCACCCCCGCCCCCAAGGGCGAGGAGGCGGCCCGCCTGTGGGACGGCACCCTCGCCGTGGCCTCCGTCCCGGGCTTCTACGAGATCAAGCGGTCCCGCACCAAGGGCCCGGACTTCAGCAACCTCTGAGCCCTGCGGGCGGGTCCGGCGCCATCCGGCGCCGGGCCCGTTCCGGCGTTCCGGCCGCGCCTTCCGCCCGGGCGATCGCCACCGCCGAGCCCGCCTGCCGGGCCCTCGGCCTCACCCCGCACGGGAACCGGACCTGCGGGAGGGCGACTTCGGGGTGGTGGAGGGCCGTATGCTCGCGCCGGCGAGCGGGTCCTGGTCGGCGCCCATGACACCCTGCTCCGCCTGGCGCTCCGCTCCCTGCTGTGGATGTCCCTGGCGGGGTACCGCCGGATGCCGCCGAGGCCGCACGGCGGAGGGCCCCCGCGAGTCATGTCCTCGCGGGGGCCCTCTTTTCTCCGCCTGCCCGCGTGAAGGGTGAGAAGACGATCACGAGGCAGGACGTTCGGGGACGCTCCGGGCGCTCAGGGCGCGAGCAGCAGGACGTCCGCGCGGGACTTGGCGGCCTCGTACCGGCGGCCCACGTCCTGCCAGTTCACGACCTCCCACATGGCGTCGACGAAGTCGACCTTCTGGTTGCGGTACTGCAGGTAGAAGGCGTGCTCCCAGGCGTCGAAGACGAGGATCGGGACCGATCCCTGGCCGACGTTGCCCTGGTGGTCGTAGACCTGCTCCACGATCAGCCGGCCGCTCAGCGGTTCATGGGCGAGCACCCCCCACCCCGAACCCTGGGTGGTGGCGGCGGCCTTGGACAGCTGTGCCTTGAAGGCGGCGAACGAGCCGAAGGACTCCCTGATCGCCTCGGCCAGCTCACCCACGCCGTCGGCCGCGAGGGGCTCGCCGCCGCCCTCCTTGGGACCGGTCATGTTCTGCCAGTAGATGCTGTGCAGGATGTGCCCGGAGAGGTGGAAGGCCAGGTTCTTCTCCAGCCCGTTGATCGAGCCCCACGTCTCCCTGTCCCGCGCCTCGGCGAGCTGCTCCAGCGTGTCGTTGGCGCCCTTCACATAGGCCGCGTGGTGCTTGTCGTGGTGCAGCTCGATGATCTCGGGGCTGATCACGGGCGCGAGCGCCGCGTAGTCGTAGGGCAGGTCGGGCAGCGTGTAGACGGGCATGGGGGACCCCCTCGGGAACCTTATTGCAAATAACTTGCAGGTACACGCTAGCAACAACTGCGTTGGGGCAACAGAAAGGCCCCCACGTGTCGCACGTGGGGGCCTCGCCGGCGTGGCCGGGACGCGGGGTCAGCGGACGGCGCGGGCCCGCTGCCAGCCGTAGCCGGCCGCCGCCAGCGCCAGGGTCATGGCGCCCGTGGAGTAGAGCTGCACCCGGGTGTCGGGCTGGCGGGCCATGAGGACGAAGATCGCGACCATGCCCGCGAGCGCCACCCAGGTGAGGTACGGGAACGCCCACATCCGCACGACCAGCCTCTCCGGCGCCTCCCGCTCGATCCGGCGGCGGAGCAGCAGCTGGGAGACCGCGATGAAGATCCAGACGACCAGGATCACCGCGCCGATCATGTTCAGCAGCCACTTGAAGACGTCGTCCGGCCGCCAGTAGCTGAGCAGCACACAGACGAAGCCCAGCACGCAGGAGACGAGCACCGCGATCCGCGGGACCCCGCCGGACAGCCTCCCCAGCGCCCGCGGACCCTGTCCGCGCTGCACCAGGGAGTAGGCGATGCGCGAGGAGCCGTAGATGTTGGCGTTCATCGCGGACAGCAGGGCCACCAGCACGACCACGTTCATCAGCTGGCCGGCGCCGGGAATCCCCAGGTGGTCGAGGGCGGCGACGTACGGGCCCTTCGCCACGACCTCCTCGGAGTCCCACGGGACCAGGGTCACGACGACCGCCATGGAGCCGATGTAGAACAGCGCGATGCGCCACATCGCCGTACGGACGGCGGACGCCACGCCCTTGACCGGGTCCTCGGACTCGGCCGCGGCGATGGTGACCGTCTCCAGGCCGCCGTACGCGAAGACCGACGCGAGCAGGCCGATGATCAGGCCGTTGCTGCCGTGCGGGAGGAAGTCCGTCAGGTTCGAGGCGCCCGGGGCGTCCGTGCCCGGCAGCACACCGGCGATGGCCAGCACGCCGAGGACCAGGAAGAGGCTGATCGCGCCGACCTTCAGCGCGGCGAACCAGAACTCGAACTCGCCGAAGTTCTTCACGGCGGCCAGGTTCGTCCCGCAGAACACCACCATGAACAGCGCGACCCACAGCCACTCCGGGGTGCCGGGCAGCCAGCCGGAGACGATGTGCGCGGCGCCGATGCCCTCCAGGCCGACGGCCGTGCACAGCAGGATCCAGAAGGACCAGCCGGCGGCGAAGCCGGCCCAGGGGCCGATCGCCCGCTCGGCGTGTGCCGAGAAGGACCCGGAGGACGGGTAGGCGGCCGACATCTCGCCGAGCATCCGCATCACCAGCATCACCAGGAGGCCGGAGACCGTGTAGGCGATCACGATGGACGGTCCGGCGGCGGCGATGCCCGCTCCGGATCCGACGAACAGGCCCGCGCCGATCACCCCGCCGAGGGCGATCATCGACAGATGGCGCTGCTTGAGGCCGTGGGAGAGGGAGGCGCCCTCCCGCTGCTGCGGGGGCGTCCCGGTCTTCGTACTGCTGGGCATGGGCGCGGCTCGTCCAGTGCTCTAGGAGGGCAAAAGTGCCCACAGTCTGGGCGGCCCGTCCGCTCACGCGAAGGGGCCGCCCAGTATCCGGACACCTGCCGTACGCAGCGTGGACGGCCGGTTACGCGGCGACGGCCACCGGCGTGTAGTGGGACGCGTCCCCCTCGATCGAGTAGCTCTCCTTGCCCTCGATGCCCACCGGGACGTCACCGGCGACGGTCACCCGGTGCAGACGGCGCGGCCGGCCGTCGTAGTTGTCGATGGCGTAGTGCTGGGTGATGCGGTTGTCGAAGAGGACGAGCTGGTTCTCCGACCAGCGGTGGCGCAGCACGTTCTCCGGCCGGGTGACGTACGCCTGCAACAGGTCGAGGACCTTGCGGGACTCGCCCACCGACAGGCCGGCGATCCGCTGCGCGAACCCGCCGATGAACAGTCCCCGCTCGCCGGTCAGCGGGTGGACGCGCACCACCGGGTGGGCGGTGCGGTACTTGATGGACGTGAACTGCGCCCGCTGGGCCGCCTTGTCCTCGTCGACGTCCTCGTCCGGCACCGCGTAGTCGTAGTCGTTGGTGTGCTCCGCCCACAGGGTGTCGGCGAGGCGCCGCAGCGGCTCCGGCAGGTCGCGGTAGGCGGCCGCCGCGTTCGCGATCAGGGTCTCGCCGCCGTACGGCGGGACGGTGATCGAGCGCAGGGTGCTGGCCTGCGGCGGGTTGAGGACGAAGGTGACGTCGGTGTGCCAGTGGTTGGCGCGGCCCCGCTCGCTGTCGACCGGCAGCACGTTCGGGGCGTCGTCGACCGCGCCGACCGTCGGGTGCGCGGTGGTCAGGTCGCCGAAGTGGCGGGCGAAGGCCTGCTGGCCGGCGTCGTCCAGGGTGCCGGCGTCGAAGACGAGCGCCTTGTGCACGTTCAGGGCCTCGCGGATCGCGGCGACCTCCTCCGGGGCGAGCGGCGCGGAGACGTCGACGCCGGAGACCTGCGCGCCGATGCGTGCGGTGACCTTGGTGATCTCGATTGACATGCGGGTTCCTCTCGTGCGGATCAGGCGAACGCGGGGGTCAGGTACTGGTTGGCGGGGCGGGGCAGGCCGTAGCGCTCCCGCAGGGTCCGGCGGGGGCCGTACCCGGTGCGCAGCAGGCCGCGGGCGCGCAGGAGCGGTACGACGTGCTCGACGAAGGCGTCCAGGCCGGAGGGCAGTACGGCGGGCATGATGTTGAAGCCGTCGGCGGCTCCCCGGGTGAACCAGGTCTCGATCTTGTCGGCGACCTGTTCGGGCGTCCCGGCGAAGGTGAGGTGGCCGCGTCCGCCGCCGAGCCGGCCGATCAGCTGTCGTACAGTGAGCCGCTCGCGCCGGGCCAGCTCCACGACGAGCGTGTAGCGGCTCTTGGCGCCCTCGACGGCGGACTCGGGCGGCAGGTCGGCGGGCAGCGGGGCGTCCAGCTCCAGGGAACCGGGCTCCAGTTGCAGCAGGCTCTCCAGCCGGCCCACCCCGTGGTCGTACACGATGTGGTCCTCCAGCAGCTGCTCGGCCGCCCGCGCCTCGGCCTGCGTGGACCCGAGCACGGGGACGATGCCGGGCAGCACCTTGATGTGTCCGGGGTCGCGTCCGGCCTGCGCGGTACGGGACTTGAGGTCGGCGTAGAAGGCCTGCGCGTCGGCGAGGGTCTGCTGCGCGGTGAACACCGCTTCCGCGTACCGGGCGGCGAACGCCTTGCCGTCCTCGGAGGAGCCGGCCTGCACCAGCAGCGGGTAACCCTGCGGGGAGCGGGGCACGTTGAGGGCGCCCGCGACGCTGAAGTACGTGCCCCGGTGCCGGGGCGGGTGGATCTTGCCGTCGTCGCCCCAGACACCGGCCGCCTTGTCGGCGACGATCGCGTCGTCCTCCCAGCTGTCCCACAGTTTCAGGGACACGTCCAGGAATTCGGCGGCGCGGGCGTACCGCTCGGCGTGCGCGGGCTCGGCGTCCAGACCGAAGTTGCGGGCCGCCTCGGCGCCGGCGGTGGTGACGATGTTCCAGCCGGCCCGGCCGCCGCTGATGATGTCCAGCGAGGCGAACCTGCGGGCCAGGTTGTAGGGGGAGTTGTAGGAGGTCGAGGCGGTGGCGATCAGCCCGATGTGCTCGGTGGCCGCGGCCAGCGCGGTCAGCAGGGTGAGCGGTTCCAGGGCGCCGGCCGGCCGCTGGGCGAGGTTGTTCCACAGCTGGGGGCCGTCGGCGAGGAAGAGCGAGTCGAAGGCGCCGCGCTCGGCGATCCGGGCGAGGTGCACGTAGTGCGCGAGGTCGGTGTGGGCGTACGGGTCGCTCTCCGGGAGCCGCCACGAGGCCTCGTGATGGCCGGTGTTCATCAGGAACGCGTTGAGATGGAGTTGCCGGGTCATGGGCGTCCTTCGCTACGGACGGGTGCGGGGAAGTGGTGACGGCGCCGACGTGAGCCGGCCGGCGGACCGGCACGGCCGGGTACGGGAGCCGGTGCGGAAGAGGGAGCGGGGCCGCCGGTCAGCCGGCGTCCTCCGTGACGCCCAGCGCGGCGAGCAGCCGCGACCGGTACTCGTCGCGCGAGCGCCCGTGGTCGATGGCCAGGTCGAGGCCGATCCGGCCCTTCTCCAGGACGAGGACGCGGTCGGCGAGCACGATCGCCTCGTCCACGTCGTGGGTGACGAGCAGCACGGACGGCCGGTGGCGCTTCCACAGTTCGCGCAGCAGGTGGTGCATCCGGATCCGGGTGAGCGCGTCGAGCGCGCCGAACGGCTCGTCGGCGAGCAGCAGTTCGGGCTCGCGGACCAGGGAGCGGGCGAGCGCGGCACGCTGCGCCTCGCCGCCGGACAGTTCGCCCGGCCAGGCCCGCTCACGGCCGCCCAGTCCGACCTCCGTCAGCGCCGCCCTGCCGCGTTCCTCGGCGTCCTTGCCGTCGAGCCCCAGGAGGACGTTCGCCAGCACCCGGCGCCAGGGCAGCAGCCGGGAGTCCTGGAACACCACCGACACCCGCTCGGGCGCGGTGAGCCGCCCGTCGCCGACGACCCCGTGGTCCAGGCCGGCGATCGCCCGCAGCAGGGTGGACTTGCCCGAGCCGCTGTGCCCGAGCAGGGCCGTGAACTGTCCGGCGGGCAGATCGAGGTCGATGCCGTCGAGGACGGTGCGGCCCCCGAAGGAGCGGGTCAGGCCCTGGATCCGGACGGTGGGCCGGGTCAGCTGCTCAGTGTGCGGCGCCACGACAGCACCCTCCGTTCGACGAGACGGACCGCGCTGTCGGAGATCAGGCCGAAGACGCCGTAGATCAGCAGGCCGACCAGGATGACGTCGGTCTGGCCGTAGTTCTGAGCCTGGAACATCATGTAGCCCAGGCCGCTGGTGGCGTTGATCTGCTCCAGGACCACCAGCCCCAGCCAGGAGCCGGTCACGCCGAGCCGGAGTCCCACGAAGAAGCCGGGCAGCGCGCCGGGGATCACGACCTGGCGGACGAAGGCGAGCCTCGACAGGCCCTGTGCCTCGGCGAGTTCGACGAAGCGGCTGTCGATGCCGGACAGCGCGGCATGCGTGTTCAGGTAGATCGGGATGTAGACGACGATCGCGATGATGGCGATCTTGAAGGTCTCCCCGATGCCCAGCCAGAGGATGAACAGCGGGATCAGACCGAGGGTGGGGATCGCCCGGTTGAGCTGGACGGTTCCGTCGATCAGCGCCTCACCGGTCCGGCTGAGGCCGGAGGCCAGCGCGAGCAGCACGCCCGCGGTCAGGCCGATGGCGAAGCCGTACGCGGCGCGTTCCAGGGAGGTCAGCACATCCGTGGGCAGCGTGCCGTCCGTCCACAGGTGCCCGGCGGTTCTCAGCACTGTCCAGGGCGCCGGGATCGCCCCCGTGTCCAGGGTCCCGGCGGCCGAGGCCGCGGCCCACAGGGCGAACAGCAGCAGCGGGCCGGAGAGCCGGGTGGCGGGCAGCCGCCGGCCGGGGGACAGGCGCCTGCGCCGGCGCACCTGGGGGAGTTCGGCGGCTTCGGGCGCCGCCACGGCGGTCGTCGTCGTGGTCACGGCGCTCACCTCCGGTACTCCGCCGGTACGGCCCTGGCGGCGAGGGACTCGAAGCGGTGGTCGAACAGGGAGGAGACGTCGAACTTCTTCACGAACCCGCCCTCGGCGAGCAGGTCGGCGGTCTCCTGCTCCCACTTGATCGCCTCGTCCCAGCTGGGCGGGAACAGCGGCTTGTTGGCGAGCTCGGTGATGGACTTCGCCTGCTCCGGGGTCAGGTTCTGCGTCTTGACGTAGAACTCCTCGTTCCACGCGTCCGGGTGTTCGTACTGCCACACCTGGCCCTTGGCCCACGCGGGGATGTAGGCGGCGATCGCGGCGGCCTTCGCCGGATCGTTCAGCACCGACTGCGGCGCCCACAGCAGGTTGAGCAGGTCGACGACGTCGGTCTCGATGGTGCGGGCGCCCTTGCCCCGGTACTGCTTCAGATACGCGGGCGCCTGGCTGTTGGCGAGCGGGGCCACGTCCACCTGGCCGGACTGCAGGGCGGTCAGGAACTGGTTGCTGGTCAGCGGGACCAGCTTCACCTCGTCGTACTCCAGGCCCGCCTGCTTCAGCGCCCGCAGCAGTACGACACCCTGGGCCTGCCCCTGCGAGAAGGCGAGCCTCCTGCCCTTGAAGTCCCGCACCGTGCGGATGTCGCTGCCGGGCTTGGTGGCGAAGAGGTAGTTGGGCCTGCGGGTGAGGTCGATCGCCACGATCTTCGCGTCGAAGCCCTGGTAGTGCGCCTGTATCGGCGGGATGCCCGCGTTGTTGGAGAGGTCCAGGGACTTGGCGCGGAAGGCGTTGATGACGTCGGGTCCCGCGCCGATGTTCACCCAGCTGGACACCGTGAACGGCAGTCTGGGCAACTTGGCCAGCCGGAACTGTAGTTGCTGCACGTCCTGGTACGAGGCGATCCTCAGGCTGGTGCCGGCCGGCACCTTGTCGGCCAGCGGCTCGGTCGCCGCCCCCTTGGCGGCGGCGGACGCGTCGCCCTTGGCGCATCCGCTGAGTCCCGCGGCGGCGGCGGACGCGCCGAGCAGGGAAGTGAGAAACACACGACGGTGCATGGGAGGACTCCCGGGAGGAAAAGAGCGGAAAGGCAGGAGGAATTCCGGGAAAGACGAGCCGGAAGAAGAGAACTCACGCAGCGGGAAACACGCGCTTCATGCGCGGCAATGTGTCAGCAACAGAGGGTGCGACAGCTGGTGAGAGGGCTCATGACCAGCATGTTCCTTTCCCGGTGCGAGGCCTGTCAACATTCCGAGTTTCTGAATTAAATAGCCTCAGGTGACGCGCTCAGCGGGTCCCGGAACAGCACGTCGAGCATCACTGATCCGCCTGCCGTGGCGAGCACGGAGTCCGGGAAACTCGTCGGGAGCACGGCGGCCGAACGGGCCGTACCGGCCGCGTCCCGCAGCGCGCCGAGGCAGTCCTCGAAGTGGATGACCCCGACCTCGGTGACGACGACCGTCTCCGGGTTGAGCACGTCCAGCAGCAGCCCGGCCGCCCGCCCCGTCGCACGGGCCCGGTCCACCAGCAGCCGCCGCGCCACCGCGTCCCCGCCCGCCGCCGCGGCCACCACGTGCATCGGGTTGTCCGAGCCGGTCACCCCGGCCGCCCGGGCCCGCCGGCACAGCGTCCGCTCGCTCAACTCCGCCTGGAGGCAGCCGGTACGGCCGCACGCGCAGGGCTCGTCGCCGCCCGGCACCGGCAGATGGGCGATCGCCCCGGCCGCCGAACGCGGCCCGTGGTGCACCTCGTCGTTGGTCGCGAAGGCCGCGTCGACCATGTTGCCCACGAACAGGTGCAGCACGCTGCGGCTGCCCCGGGCCCGCCCGAACAGCCGCTCCGCGTTCACCAACGCCCGTGCGTGGCCGTCCACATGGACCGGCAGGCCGGTGCGGGCGCCGAGCAGGTCCCGCACCGGCACCTCCCGCCAGCCCAGCAGCTCGTGCTCGACGACGGAGCCGGTCTCCCGGTCCACCCAGCCGCCGACCGCCACCCCGACACCCAGCGGGTGACGCCCCGGCACCCGCGCGAGCAGCTCCGCGAGCCCGTCGGCGGCCCGCGCCAGCACCGGGCCCGGATCGGTCCGTCCGTGCTGCAGCTCCCGCCGCGCCACCACCCGGCCACGCAGGTCCAGCAACGTGACCGTGGTGTACGGCACCGCCACGTGCACGCCGGCGACCAGGAACCGGGAGTCGTCCAGGTCGACGGGCACGTGGGGCCGGCCGACCCCGTTCGAGCGGCGGGGCGCGGCCGATTCCCGGATCAGGCCCAGTCCGGCGAGCCGGGCGCAGTGCTCGGTCACGGACGCCGGGGACAGCCCGGTCAGCCGGGCGACGGTGCTGCGCGCCACCGGACCGTGCTCCAGCACGGAACGCAGTACGAGGCTGGCACTGGTGCGCCGCCGGTCGGGGTCGGCGGCACGTGGAACGGGGGAATCAAGGGTGGATACGGCGCTGCTGGGCATGGAGGACCGTCCTCGGGACCGGGGCCGACACATCTCGGAGTAGCGGAGAAGGCGAGGCGTGCCGGGAAGCCCGCCCCTACCCCGGGCGGCGACAGGTGGCCGTGCCCTGGCGTCGCAGGTCGACATAGCGACGCGACGTGAAGTACCGGGCCTGGGCAACCATGCGGTCGAAGCTAGCAAAGGGCCCCCGCGCTGCCCAGACGGCGACCGACGGGCGAGACGGTTCCCGGACGGCGTTTGGTGGGATTCCACAGTCGGTGGCCGGCGCGGGGGAGTGAGCGGAACGTCGCTGCCTCAGTGACCGGTGTCACGCCCGACCGCGTGTAGGAGGCACGGTTTGTGCGAAGGTCACGAAGGCGCCGTTACTCGCTTTGTCGAGCGCCGACGGTGATCACCTCGCGGGCGCTGGGATAGCGTCACGATGTCCCGACGTGTCCACACCATCCCGCGGAGTCCCCATGAGCACCGCCACCGCCACCGCCCGTCCCGGTGCAGTCCTCGCCGACCTGCTGCCGGCGTCCCGTGTCCGCGACGCCGCCCTCGTGCTCGGCGGCGCCGTGCTCACCGGCCTCGCGGCCCAGCTCTCGCTGCCGGTGCCCGGGTCCCCGGTGCCGGTGACCGGCCAGACCTTCGCCGCGCTGCTCGTCGGCGCCTCCCTCGGCGCCCGCCGCGGCTTCCTCTCGCTCGCCCTGTACGCGGTCGCCGGTGTGGCCGGTGTGCCGTGGTTCGCCGGGGGCACCTCCGGCGGGGGCGCCGTCTCCTTCGGTTACATCCTCGGCATGCTGCTCGCCTCCGCGGTCGTCGGTGCCCTGGCCCGGCGCGGCGCCGACCGCTCCCCGCTGCGCACGGCGGGCACGATGATCCTCGGCGAGGCGATCATCTACGCCGTGGGCGTGCCCTACCTGGCCCTGGCCGCCCACCTGTCCGCTTCCCAGGCGATCGCGGCCGGCCTCACCCCGTTCCTGCTCGGTGACGCCCTCAAGGCCCTCCTGGCCATGGGCGTGCTGCCGACGGCCTGGAAGTTCGCGGACAAGCGCTGACGCGGCAGTCATCACGGAAGAGGCTCGCCGGCCCCGGCGAGCCTCTTCGGCGTTCGGGGTCCGCGCGGCCGCCCACCGAGACGGCTACGTCGTCCGGCACGGCCTGCGCCGGGGGCGCCTGTGGCGGTAGGCCGGGGCGGGCGAGCGCCTTGCCGGCGGGGCTGACCTGCACGACGTCCATCGGCTCGACTTGCGGACGCCTGGGGCCCCGGTCCGGTGCGCTCGCGGGGGCATTCCTTGGGTCGCCGTCCCGAGCGTTCCGGTCCCCGCTTCGCGGCGGGGGGCCTGTCGCGTCAGGGCGCGGGCTGGGCGAGAGTCCCGCCGCCCGGAGGGCTGAGCCGCCCGACGCGTATCGGCTCCGCGTGCGGACCGGTCGGACGCCGGAGCTGGTGCGACCCGGGGCCCTCCTTCGGTCGCCGTCCCGAGCGTTCCGTCCCCGGCGCGGGCACGCGGTCCGGCACGGCCTGCTTCCGGTCCCCGCTTCGCGGCGGGGGGCCTGTCGCGTCAGGGCGCGGGCTGGGCGAGAGTCCCGCCGCCTGGAGGGCTGAGCCGCCCGACGCGTATCGGCTCCGCGTGCGGACCGGTCGGACGCCGGAGCTGGTGCGACCCGGGGCCCTCCTTCGGTCGCCGTCCCGAGCGTTCCGTCCCCGGCGCGGGCACGCGGTCCGGCACGGCCTGCTTCCGGTCCCCGCTTCGCGGCGGGGGGCCTGTCGCGTCAGGGCGCGGGCTGGGCGAGAGTCCCGCCGCCCGGAGGGCTGAGCCGCCCGACGCGTATCGGCTCCGCTCGCGGACGCCCAGGGCGCCGCGCCGGTGCAGCCCAGGGGCACTTCTCCGGTCGCTCGCCCGAGCGGTCACCTGGGCTGGGTGCCGGCCCTTCGGCGCGACTACGGCGTCCGGCACGGCCTGCATCCGGTCCCCGTCCCGAGGGCGGACGCCCGACCCGCACGACGCGCGTCGGCTCCGCCCGCGGACGCCTGGGCTCCGGGGTCCGGTGCGACCCGGGGGCACAGGGTCCGTCGGCCCCGGGGCCGACGCGGGACGCACGAGGGCCGCATGACCCGACACTTCTGTCAGGTCATGCGGCCCGGTGCCACGGGGGAGTGGGTCAGCCGACGGACACCTTGTCGGCCGGGGCCTCGACCGCGGGGTCCGGGCGCTTCGCCGAGACCGTCTGCTTGATCACCGCGATCACCACCACGACCGCGGCGACCAGCAGGGACAGCAGCACCGTCTCGCGGCCGTCGTGCTCGGTGTCGAACAGCATGTAGACGAGGACGAACACGATCATCGCGGCCGTCGCCCAGGTCAGGTACGGGTACAGCCACATCTTCACGACGAGCTTCTCCGGCGCCTCACGCTGGATGATCTTGCGCATCCGCAGCTGCGAGAAACAGATGACCAGCCACACGAACAGGGCGACCGCACCGCTGGAGTTCAGCAGGAAGAGGAAGACGCTGTCCGGGTACTGGTAGTTGAAGAAGACCGCCACGAAGCCGAAGACCACCGAGGACAGGATCGCGGCCATCGGAACACCGCGGGAGGTGGTACGGGCGAACGCCTTCGGGGCGTCACCGCGCTGGCCGAGCGAGAAGGCCATCCGGGAGGCCGTGTAGAGGCCCGAGTTGAGGCAGGACAGCACCGAGGTCAGCACGATGACGTTCATGACCTCGCCGGCGTGGGCGATGCCGAGGGAGTTCAGCGCGGCGACGTAGGAGCCGTCCTTCGCGATGGACGGGTCGTTCCACGGCAGCAGCGTGACCACGACGAGGATCGAGCCCAGGTAGAAGACGCCGATCCGCCAGATGATGCTGTTGGTGGACTTGGTGACCGCGCGCTGCGGGTCCTCGGACTCACCGGCCGCCAGGGTGGCGATCTCGCTGCCCATGAAGGAGAAGACGACCAGCAGCACACCGGTGAGGATCGCGCCAGGCCCGTGCGGCAGGAAGCCGCCCTCGCCGGTCAGGTTGGAGAAGCTCGCCTTGTCGGCGTGGACGCCCGGCAGCACGCCGAACACCGCGAGCAGACCGATGACGACGAACGCGCCGATCGCCACGACCTTGATGCCGGCGAACCAGAACTCGAACTCGCCGTAGGAGCCGACCGAGACCAGGTTGGTGGCGGTCAGGACGATCATCACGATCAGGGCCCAGCCCCACTGCGGGACGGCCGGTACCCAGCCCTCGAGGATCTTCGCGCCGGCGGTCGCCTCGACGGCGAGCACGACGACCCAGAAGAACCAGTAGAGCCAGCCGATGGAGAAGCCTGCCCAGCGGCCGAGCGCGCGGTCGGCGTGGGCCGAGAAGGAGCCGGAGGTGGGGTTCGCGGCGGACATCTCGCCGAGCATCCGCATCACGAGGACGACGAGCGTGCCGACGAGGGCGTACGACAGGAGAATGCCGGGGCCGGCGGTGGCGATACCTGAGCTGGAGCCGACGAAGAGTCCGGCACCGATCACGCCGCCGATGGCGATCATCGTCAGGTGACGGTTCTTGAGACCTGCTTGAAGTCCGGAACCAGGGGTCATGGGACGGATTTCCTTTGCGCCGGTGGAGCGATTCCCGTCCGAGGGGGGTGCCGTTGTGCGGCTGCGAACGGGACCTCGCACGAGCGGTGTACGAGGCGGTCCAGTGAATCCGAGGTATATGGATTCGGGAACCTCTGAATCCAGATTGTTACTTGAGGTTCCCTTGAGCTTCTATGGTTTGGCTCACATCCGTCGGCGCCGACACCCGGAGCTGCTGCCCGGATAGGGGCGTGTCACACTCGTCCCATGCGCGTGTATCTCGGCTCCGACCATGCGGGCTACGAACTCAAGAACCACCTCGTCGAGTGGCTCAAGGCGGCGGGGCACGAGCCCGTCGACTGCGGGCCCCACATCTACGACGCCCAGGACGACTACCCGCCCTTCTGCCTGCGTGCCGCGGAGCAGGCGGCCGCGGACGCGGACGGCCTCGGCATCGTGATCGGCGGCTCGGGCAACGGCGAGCAGATCGCCGCCAACAAGGTGAAGGGCGTGCGGGCGGCCCTGGCCTGGAGCGAGGAGACCGCGGCGCTCGGCCGTCAGCACAACAACGCCAACGTGGTGGCCGTGGGTGCGCGTATGCACAGCACGGAGGAGGCGACCAAGTTCATCGAGGTCTTCCTCAACACCCCGTTCTCGGGTGACGAGCGCCACATCCGCCGGATCGACATGCTGTCGGCCTACGAGACGACCGGTGACCTGCCCCCGGTCCCGGCTCACCACCCGCAGCAGGACTGAGCCTTCCCTCGGGGTCCGGCGACACCGGGCCCCGAGGAGCGGAAAGGAACGGGCGACCGTGCCAGAGGGGCACACGATCCACCGGCTGGCGCACGACTACGCCGCCCGGTTCTCGGGCACGGCCCCGCGCGTCACCAGCCCCCAGGGCAAGTTCTCCGACGCAGCCGACCTGCTGGACGGGGCCGAGCTCACCGCCACCGAGGCGCACGGCAAGCACCTGTTCCTGCGGTTCCGGGACGCCGACTGGGTCCACATCCACCTCGGCCTCTTCGGCAAGGTCGGCTTCGGCGACGCCCCGGCGCCCCCGCCGGCCGACACCGTCCGGCTCCGCCTCGCGAACGACACCGCGTACGTCGACCTGCGCGGCCCCACGACCTGCGCGCTGATCACGGACGCCGAGAAGCGGGCCGTGCACGACCGGCTCGGCCCCGACCCGCTGCGCGAGGACGCCGACCCGGGCGCCGCCTACCGCAGGATCTCCCGCAGCCGTACCACCATCGCCGCGCTGCTCATGGACCAGAAGGTCGTCGCCGGCGTCGGCAACGTCTACCGCGCCGAGGTCCTCTTCCGGCACGGCGTGGACCCCTACCGCGCCGGCCGGGACATCACCCCGGCCGAGTGGGACGCCCTGTGGGCCGACCTCGTCGAGCTGATGCGCGAGGGCGTGCGGAACAACCGGATCGACACCGTCCGCCCGGAGCACACGCCGCAGGCCATGGGCCGCCCGCCCCGCGTGGACGACCACGGCGGCGAGGTGTACGTCTACCGCCGCGCCAGCCGGCCCTGCCACATCTGCGCCACCGAGGTCCGCACCGCCGGCCTCGCCGCCCGCAATCTCTTCTGGTGCCCCACCTGCCAGAAACCGTGACCGCACCCCGGCGGCCCGCCGGGCGCGGAGACGGGCTGCCGAAGACCCCGACCGTACGCCGGCAGCACCGGCCGCCGGCCTCGCCGGGTCAGAAGCCGTGGGAGATCCAGGGGGCCACCGGTGAGCCGAAGGCCACCGACGCCTCCGTCAGCGCCCCCGGGCGCAGCTCCCGCACCCGTCCGGCCGCCGCCAGCGACAGCAGCGTCACCCCGCCGAGATAGGCCGCGCCCAACTCCCGTACGGACAGGGCGAGATCGGCGGCGTCGTCCGTACGCTCGCAGGACGCGCCCTTGGCGTCCCCGGTCAGCCGCCAACGCCCCGTGTTCCAGGGGCAGAAGGCGTCCTCCACCTCGAGGACGACGTCGACCGGAGCCTGGTAGGTCCGCACCGCCAGGGCCGCGTCCACGTCCACGAGGCGGACGTATCCCGCGTCCCGCAGCCGCGGCAGGCAGCGGCGGATGTCGGAGACCAGGTGCTGCCAGGCCTCGTCGACCGGCCGGCCCCGCACCGCCAGCGTCGTCATCAGGTCGATGCCGAACAGGAACCGCCACAGCGCGGCCTCGCTCGCCGGGTCGAGCGCGGCCAGCTCCTCCAGCGTCACCGTGCCGTCGTGCCCGCTCGGGCCCCAGCCCAACTTGGTGCGGAAGCGGGCGTACCCGGTGACCTCGCCGTCCCGTTCGGCCACCACGCACTGCAGTGCCGACGCCCCCTCGCGCTCGCTCTCCGGGTCGAGCAGCCCGGCGCGCTCCCAGCCGGGCATGCGGGCCAGCATGCCGGGGCGCCGGGGCACCAGTGCCGCGTACACCGCCTCGCACTCCGGCAGCACGTCGGCGGGCGGCGCGTAGCGCACCCGCACCTCGTCGGTGCCCTCGGGCAGCGCCAGGGTGACCCGGCCGGTGTCGATCTCCGCGCCGACCTGACAGGTCGCCGCGCCGTACCCGAAGCGGCCGTAGATCGCGGGCTCGGAGGCGAACAGGGCGGCCAGCGGCTCGCCCTTGGCGCGCGCGTCGTCCAGCAGCCGCCGCATCATCGACGTCAGCACCCCGCGCCGCCGGTGCGTCGCGGCCACGCTCACCATGGTCACGCCGGCGGTCGGCACCGCCGCCCCGCCCGGCACCGTCATCCGGAAGCTGAAGGCCCCTGACGTGCCGACGATCGCGTCCCCGTCCCGGACGACCAGCGAGCGGTCGAACTCGGTGAGCGATTTGTCCAGCTCGCGCTCCTCGGCCGAGGAAGGCCCGCCGCCGAACGCACGGACCAGGTGCTCCCACCACTGGTCGAAGTCCTCGGGGCGCAGCGTCGTCAACTCGGTCCCACGGTCATTCCCCATGAGCCATGCCTACCAGGGCATTGCGGGACGAGCCAGCGAATTTCTCCCGGTCGGCGCCGCGAGGGCCGCGCGTGCCGTTCACTGTGAGGACGCACCACGAAACAGGGCCTCGCGCGGGGGACAAGTGGGACCTCCCGTGCCAAGCAGCCGGTCCGATGGATAGGGTCCCGAACTAATGGCAGCAGGACGAGAGCGGCGCGCTAAGGCCGAGACGTTCACGGCCCGGTGGCGTATGCAGTGGCACCGGGCCCGGGTCGGCCTGCGCAGAAGCGCCGTGGACTACTTCCGCGGCGACGGTTCCGACTGGATCGCGTTCGCCGGACTGCTGCTCGCCGTGCCCGTCCTCGCGGCCATGACCCTCGCCGACTCGGTGTGGTGCTCCCCGGCCACGCTGGTCCTGCCGATCGTCGCGGGCGGCCTGCTGCTGCGCCCGGCGAGCCTGCTCGGCCTGTACGCGGCGGCGGCCTCCGCCCTGATCGTGGAGTCGGTACGGCTCGGCCCCTACACCGAGGGGCCCTCCCGGGTCACTCCCGGTGTGGTCCTGGTGGTCGCCGCGTGCGGCTTCTTCGGGCTGCTGACCGCGCAGTTCCGCAGCCGGGTCGGCGTGCCGTGGCGGCGCGGCGGCACCATGCTGTTCGACCTGCGCGAGCGGATCCGGGTGCAGAGCAAGCTGCCGAAGCTGCCGCAGGGCTGGCACCACGAGATGGCGCTGCGTCCGGCTGGCGGCCAGTCCTTCTCGGGCGACTTCGTCGTCGCGGCCCGTACGAACGGCGGCCGCACCCTGGAGGTCGTGCTGACGGACGTGTCCGGCAAGGGCATGGACGCCGCCTCGCGCTCCCTGCTGCTGTCCGGCGCCTTCGGCGGCCTCCTCGGCTCCCTCCCGCCGCACGCCTTCCTGCCGGCCGCCAACGGCTACCTGCTCCGCCAGGAGTGGGACGAGGGCTTCGCCACCTCCATCCACCTGGTCCTCGACCTCGACTCCGGGGACTACGAGTTGTACTCCGCGGGCCATCCACCGGGCCTCCAGCTGAGCGCGGGCAGCGGCCGCTGGGAGGAGAAGGCGGCCGAGGGACCCCTGCTGGGGGTGTACGACGGCGCCCAGTTCGACCCCGTGAAGGGCTCGCTGCGCCCGGGTGACGTGCTGATGCTGTTCACGGACGGCCTGGTGGAGACGTCCGACCGCGACATCGTGGAGGGCATCGACCGGCTCACCGGCGAGGCCGACCGCTATGTCGCCGGCGGCTTCCACGGCGCCGCCTGGCACCTCATCGAGGCGGTGGCCAAGGACGTCAACGACGATCGCGCCCTGCTGCTGATCTGCCGCCAGCACGCGACGAACGGCCGCTGAGCGCCGGGGGAGACACTGGGGCCATGACACAGCTCTCCCCGGCCGAGGTCGAGGCCGTCGCGCGTGCCGCCCACGAGGGACAGACCGACAAGGCGGGACGGCCGTACGCCGAACACCTCGCGGCCGTCGCGGAGGGCGTCCGGGCCCGCGGCGGCGACCGGGACCAGATCGCGGCGGCCTGGCTGCACGACTCCGTCGAGGACGACGCGCTCAGCCGCCAGTGGCTGGCGGAGGCGGCCCTCACCCCGCGCACCAAGGCCATCGTGGACGCCCTGACCAAGCGGCCGGGCGAGGAGCCGGAGGAGTACGCCCGCCGCATCCTCGCCACCCCGGGCGCGCTGCTGGTGAAGGAGTCCGACCTGGCGCACAACGCCGACCCGGAGCGGCTGGCCGTGCTGCCGGAGCCGACCCGGAGACGACTGACCGGGAAGTACACGCGGATGCGTGCGCTTCTCGGTCTCGTTCAGGGGTGAGCCGGTGAGCAGCCGGGCGGCCCCGGGGCGGCTGCCCGGCGGAGGTCGGTCCGGGCGCGGCCCGTCCGGGCGCTAGGCGCCGACCTTCTCCCGCTCCCGCCCGCGCTCCTTCTCCTTCTTGTGCCGCTCACGGGCCAGTTCCGCCGCGTCCTGCTTGAACGCCCACTCCATCTTCGGCTCCATCGCGAACCGGAAGGCGCGCTGCACCGGCTTGGTGCACAGCAGGGTGACGGCGGTGCCGGCGAGGAGGGTCACCAGGATCTCCCCGGCCGGGTGGTGCAGCCAGGGGTGTTCGAACAGGCCCCGGTAGTCCGCGAACTTCGTCAGGAAGCCGTGCAGCAGGTAGCCGTAGAGGGTGCCCGCGCCGAGGGCGGTGAACCACATCCTCCGGCCCGGCACCCAGGAGAAGAAGCAGGCCGTCAGCAGCAGCGAGCAGCCCATCAGCGCCAGCGTCATCACCGGGCCGCACCACCACGGGGCACCGAGTTCCTGCGCGGCGTCACGGTGGTAGAACCACGAGGCGTTCATGCGCGGTGCCGCCCACCAGCCGACCACGAGCGCCACCGCGAGCACCGGCACCGAGGCGATGCGCACGGAGCGGCGGCGCACCAGCTTGAAGTGCTCGGGCTTCATGCACAGGCCCAGCACGAAGTACGGCAGGAACTGCAGGACGCGCTGGAGGTCGAGGTCGTCGCCGATGTCCGGGCTGACGCTCGCCAGCATGGCGAGGCCGACGGCGAGGGGCAGCGGCCAGCGGACCAGCTTCCAGATGGGTGTGGTCAGCCGCCACACGAACAGGGCGACCAGGAACCAGGTGAGATACCAGGGGTCGAGCAGGGTGATGGGCTCGTGGGAGCCCTCGTCGACGAGGTTCTTGAAGAGCGGGTACGCCGTCTCGAAGAGGATGTAGGGCACCGCGACACCGGTGATCAGCCGCTTCAGCCGGTCCGGCCGCATGTCGAAACTGCGCGAGAAGAAGCCGGAGATGATGATGAACGCCGGCATGTGGACCGTGTACACGATGGTGTACAGCGTCTCCACGACCCGGCTGTCGCCCTTGAGCGGTTCCCACGAGTGCCCCATCGCGACGAGCACGATGGCCAGATACTTGGCGTTGTCGAAGAACGCGTCGCGTTGTTTGCCGGGTCTGTCCGCCTTCGCCTGCCCTTTCTGCGCACTCATCGGGGTGCGCGGTCCGGGCACTCCGTCCACCGGCGACTGTGCCGGGGGGAGCGGCCTGCGGTTCTGGCCGGGGGACGAGGCGGCTTCAAACATCTCAGGCACCCTAGCGTCGGCTGTGGGATTTCGTAAAACTCCCGCAGTCATTCCTGGTTATCGCCTTCGGGTACCCCCTGATTTACAGAACTTGCCACCCCTGTCGACGTGATGGTGCCCACACGGGGGTCGCCAGTTCACCCTCGATGTCCCGATTCATCCAGACTAAATGGGGCATACGGCGTCTCGGCATCATCAATTCGAATTACCTGCGCACGAGATGTGTGGAGACGGAAACGAAGTCACGCAATTCCCGGGGCGGTCATCTGCGGGAGCTCCGTCGAATTACTGCGCGGCGCACGGTGTGTGCCGGGTCGTCAGCCGACGTTGTGTCACGGGTCGCATACGGACGCCTGGTTGGTGGCACGATGGTTCTGGCGGGGGTGCGGCGGCCGTACCTCCGGGCCGGGAGAGCGGACCGACCGAGGGTGTGATCAGTGTGGCCATTTCACTGTCCGTGGTGCTGCTGTTGGCGATCATCCTGGTGGTGCTGATCCGAGGGGGGAACATCAAGGCCGGCCCCGCGATCGTCGCGATCCTCTTCGGCTTCTTCCTCGCGTCGACCGGCATGGCGCCGTCCATCAGCCGGTTCCTGAATTCGATAGCGGACTCCATCAACTTGATCAAGTTCTGAGTCGGCCCGGGGTGCCCGCGGGAGCGCGGGGCGCGGGGCCGGGCGCTCAGGGCGGCGAGGGGGCGCGGGCGTCGACCCGTCGCGCCCCGGGGCGGCCGCGTTCCCGGCCCGGGGCGGGTGCGCACGGAGCGTGACCGCACGGGTACGGAAAACACTCAGGGCCGGGCCGAGGAGAAATCCTCGGCCCGGCCCTGAGTCGTACAGAGCGGGCGACGGGAATCGAACCCGCGTAGCTAGTTTGGAAGACTAGGGCTCTACCATTGAGCTACGCCCGCAGGAGCGCGCCGCAGGTCCGTGACCGCGGCACTGCAGGCATCGTAGCGGGTCGTCCGGCGTCGAGGCCAACGAGTAGCGACACGCGGATCCCGCGCGCGCCGCCTGGAAGAATGCGGCGGCCCCGGCGGGCCCGGGCATGTACCCTACGTCTCGCACCAGACGGGGTGTGGCGCAGCTTGGTAGCGCGTCCGCTTTGGGAGCGGAAGGCCGTGGGTTCAAATCCCGCCACCCCGACCATTGCCTCGCGTACGTCGCGAAGATCGCCTTTTGGGGTGCTGACCGGCTGCGGTTACTATGCAAGCTGCGCGCCCGTGTGTCCCGGCCCACTCGGCCTACGAACTCCTCCGGGCGGCGAAATCCGCCGGACCAGTCTGGCTCCGGCAGAAACCAAGAAGTCAGCCACAAGGAGACCGAACCGTGAAGAGCGCCGTGGAGACCCTGAACCCGACCCGGGTTCGGCTCACTGTCGAGGTGCCCTTCGAGGAGCTCAAGGACAGCCTCGACGCGGCGTACAAGAAGATCAACCAGCAGGTCACGGTGAAGGGCTTCCGCAAGGGCAAGATCCCGGCCCGCGTCATCGACCAGCGGTTCGGCCGCGGTGCGGTCCTGGAGGAGGCGGTCAACGACGCGCTTCCGAAGTTCTACACCGAGGCGGTCAACGAGGCCGAGCTGAGCCCGCTGGGCCAGCCCGAGGTCGACATCACGGAGCTGAAGGACGGCGAGACGCTGAACTTCACCGCCGAGGTCGACGTGCGCCCCGCCCTGGAGATCCCGGACTACTCGGGCATCGAGGTCGAGGTCGACGCCGTCGAGGTCACCGACGAGGACGTGGAGAAGTCGGTCGAGCAGCTGCGCGAGCGCTTCGCCTCCACCTCCCCGGTCGAGCGTGCGGCCGAGGACGGCGACGTCGTCACCATCGACCTGCAGGCCAAGGTCGACGGCGAGGTCCTGGAGGACGGCATCGCCGAGGGTGTCTCGTACACCATCGGTTCCGGTGAGCTGCTCGACGGCATCGACGACGCCGTGAAGGGCCTGGAGGCCGGTGGCGAGGCCACCTTCACCTCCGAGCTCAAGGGCGGCTCCGCCGCGGGCAAGGAGGCCGAGGTCGCCGTCAAGGTGTCCCAGGTCGCCGCCCGCGAACTGCCCGCGCTGGACGACGAGTTCGCGCAGCTCGCCTCCGAGTTCGACACGCTGGACGAGCTCCGTGCCGACAGCCGCAAGCGCCTCGCGAACATGAAGCAGTTCGACCAGGCCACCCAGGCCCAGGAGCGCGTCCTGGAGAAGCTCCTCGAGCTGGTCGAGGTCCCGGTCCCCGAGAAGCTGCTCGAGGACGAGGTCAACACCCGCAAGCACAACCTGGAGCACCACCAGCTCGGCCAGATGGGTCTGGACCTCGACAAGTACCTGGAGATCCAGGGCAAGACCGCCGAGGAGTTCGAGACCGAGACCCGCGAGGCCGCGGTCAAGGGCATCAAGACCCAGTTCGTCCTCGACGAGCTGGTCAAGAAGGAGAACCTCAACGTCAACCAGGAGGAGCTCACCGAGCACCTCATGCGGCGTGCGGCCTCCTCCGGCATGTCCCCCGACCAGTTCGCCCAGGCCGTCGTCGAGGGTGGCCAGGTGCCGCTCCTCGTCGGCGAGGTCGCCCGCGGCAAGGCCCTGGCCGTCGTGGTCGAGGCCGCCACGGTGAAGGACACCAACGGCGAGATCGTCGACCTGGACGACGAGGAGGAGGAGACCGAGGCCGCCGAGGCGTCGGAGACCTCCGAGGAGACGACCGAGGCCTGACCGGCCCCACGGCGTTCCTGACGGCGTAACCGGGCCCCCGCGGAGTGTGTCTCCCGGGGGCCCGTGCCGTACCCGCCGCGGACGGCCCCAGGCCCGCGCAGACCCCGCGACGAGCCGCATCCGGCCCCGGGGCCCGGCGGAGATCCGCGCCGGCTCCCCCGATCCGCGTCCGGCCCCCGGCGGAGCCCTCCGCTACGCCCCCGGCGAACACTCCCATCTCCGGGATTCCCCGAAGGGACCCGCGCGTTAGGGTCCATGAGTACGGGGGCAGGGGAGTCTCCTGAGACCCCCAGCCAAGCCTCCGGCAGGACGACGTGAGACGGCCCGGCGCCGTCGTAAGACGAGCAGGTGGATACGTGACGAATCTGATGCCTTCAGCCGCCGGCGAGCCTTCCATCGGTGGTGGCCTCGGCGACCAGGTCTACAACCGGCTGCTCAACGAGCGGATCATCTTCCTCGGCCAGCAGGTTGACGACGACATCGCCAACAAGATCACCGCACAGCTGCTGCTCCTTGCCGCCGACCCGGACAAGGACATCTACCTCTACATCAACAGCCCCGGTGGCTCGGTGACGGCCGGCATGGCGATCTACGACACCATGCAGTACATCCCGAACGACGTGGTCACCATCGCCATGGGCATGGCAGCCTCGATGGGCCAGTTCCTGCTCACCGGTGGCGCCGCGGGCAAGCGCTTCGCGCTGCCGCACGCGGACATCATGATGCACCAGGGCTCCGCGGGCCTCGGCGGTACCGTCTCGGACATCAAGATCCAGGCCGAGTACCTGCTGCGCACCAAGAAGCGCATGTCCGAGCTGACCGCGCAGCACTCCGGCCAGACGGTCGAGGCGATCGTCCGCGACGGCGACCGCGACCGCTGGTTCACCCCGGAAGAGGCCAAGGAGTACGGTCTCATTGACGAGATCATCACGCACGCCTCGGGTGTTCCGGGAGGCGGCGGCACCGGTGCCTGACCGGCCAGGCCACGCCACGCACCGCCGAGACCCCAGCCCCCAGAACGCCACCAGGACGGTGAACACCCCATGAGCAACTTCCACGGCGCCGCCAGCGGCATGTACGAAGGGCCCCGCCCGGACAGCCGCTACGTCATCCCGCGCTTCGTCGAGCGCACCTCGCAGGGCATCCGCGAGTACGACCCGTACGCGAAGCTCTTCGAGGAGCGCGTGATCTTCCTGGGCGTCCAGATCGACGACGCCTCGGCCAACGACGTCATGGCGCAGCTGCTGTGCCTGGAGTCGATGGACCCGGACCGGGACATCTCGATCTACATCAACAGCCCCGGTGGCGACATGACCGCCCTCACGGCGATCTACGACACGATGCAGTTCGTGAAGCCGGACATCCAGACGGTCTGCATGGGCCAGGCGGCCTCCGCGGCGGCCATCCTGCTGGCCGCCGGCACCCCCGGCAAGCGCATGGCGCTGCCGAACTCCCGCGTCCTGATCCACCAGCCGGCGGGCTCCACCGGCCGCGGTCAGCTCTCCGACCTGGAGATCATCGCGAAGGAGTTCACCCGGATGCGTGACCAGCTGGAGCAGATGCTGGCCAAGCACTCGAACCAGCCGCTCGAGAAGATCCGCGAGGACATCGAGCGCGACAAGATCCTCACGGCCGAGGAGGCGCTGCAGTACGGCCTCGTCGACCAGATCATCTCCACCCGCAAGCTGAACAACTCCGAGGTCCGCTGACCCGGAAAGGTCCGCTCTCTGCCCCTCTTGGCACCGTGCACGTCAAAGTGAACCCTGCCAAGGGGGGCCCGAACACCGGGCCCGGCAAGGTACCGTCGGACATAAGGCAGCACCAGGAGCCGCTGGACTCGTAACGTCCAGGCGTCTCCCAGGCGAAGGGGAAGCACACCGTGGCACGCATCGGTGACGGCGGCGATCTGCTCAAGTGCTCGTTCTGCGGCAAGAGCCAGAAGCAGGTCAAGAAGCTCATCGCAGGGCCCGGTGTGTACATCTGCGACGAGTGCATCGATCTCTGCAACGAGATCATCGAGGAAGAACTCGCGGAGACCAGCGAGGTCCGCTGGGAGGAGCTGCCCAAGCCTCGCGAGATCTACGAGTTCCTCGAGGGCTACGTGGTCGGCCAGGAAGCGGCCAAGAAGGCGCTTTCCGTCGCGGTGTACAACCACTACAAGAGGGTCCAGGCAGGCGAGAACGGCGGCGGGAGCGGCCGGGACGACGCCATCGAGTTGGCGAAGTCGAATATTCTTCTGCTGGGCCCGACGGGCTCCGGAAAGACCCTCCTCGCGCAGACGCTGGCGCGCATGCTGAACGTCCCGTTCGCGATCGCCGACGCCACGGCGCTCACCGAGGCGGGCTACGTCGGCGAGGACGTCGAGAACATCCTCCTGAAGCTGATCCAGGCCGCGGACTACGACGTCAAGAAGGCCGAGACCGGGATCATCTACATCGACGAGATCGACAAGGTCGCCCGCAAGAGCGAGAACCCGTCGATCACCCGTGACGTCAGCGGCGAGGGCGTGCAGCAGGCCCTGCTGAAGATCCTGGAGGGCACCACGGCCTCGGTGCCGCCCCAGGGCGGACGCAAGCACCCGCACCAGGAGTTCATCCAGATCGACACGACGAACGTCCTGTTCATCGTGGGCGGTGCCTTCGCGGGCCTGGAGAAGATCATCGAGGCGCGGGCCGGCGCCAAGGGCATCGGCTTCGGCGCGACGATCCTCTCCAAGCGCGAGCTGGAGGCCAAGGACGTCTTCGAGGACGTCATGCCGGAGGACCTGGTCAAGTTCGGCATGATCCCCGAGTTCATCGGCCGGCTCCCGGTCATCACCTCGGTCCACAACCTGGACCGCGAGGCCCTGCTCAAGATCCTGGTGGAGCCGCGCAACGCCCTGGTCAAGCAGTACCAGCGCCTCTTCGAACTCGACGGCGTGGAGCTGGACTTCGAGCGTGAGGCCCTGGAGGCCATCGCCGACCAGGCGATCCTGCGCCAGACCGGCGCCCGCGGACTGCGCGCCATCATGGAGGAGGTCCTCCAGGGTGTGATGTACGAGGTCCCGTCCCGCAAGGACGTGGCCCGCGTGGTCATCACGGCCGACGTGGTCCTCTCCAACGTCAACCCCACCCTGATCCCCCGCGACGCCCGAGGCCGGGGCTCGGGGGAGCAGAAGACGGCGTAACGCCGAACCATGCGAAGGGGCCCCGGTCACCGACCGGGGCCCCTTCGCATGTCCTACGGCAAGGTCAGGACTTGACGCGGACCTCGTTGCGGAACTTGGCGACGAGCGCGGCGTCGGCCGCCGGGTCGCTGCTCCTGCCGGCCACCAGGCTCGCGATGTCCATCGGCATGACGAACCCGAGAGTGCTGTGGTCACCCCAGATGCAGATGGTCATCGTCACGTCCTTCGGGCCGCCGCTGCTGCTGCCGGTGGGCGCCGAGGCCTGCTGGCACTTGAGGACCGCACCGTCGAGCCCGTCCGGCGTGTACACGGTCGGCTCGCCCTTCAGAGAGGCCCCGCTGTCGCTGTCCTTCTGGGACTCGCTCTTCATGTACGCGAACATCGCGTCCACGGTCTTCCCGGGGTCGTCGATCGTGCCGTAGACCCCGGCGAAGTTGATCGCCTTCTTGCTCAGCGGGTTGTCGGCGTCGCCGGACTCGTAGCCGGCGCTGACGTCGTGCGGGTCCTGCACGCCCCACTTCGCGGCGTCCTTCAGGTCCTTGTCCGTCATGGAGCCGCTGTCGCTCTTCGACTTCTTGTACTCCGTCAGCACCGTCGCCGGAGTCGTCAGCTTGTGGGGGCCGTCGTCCGCGACGTCGCTGCTGCCACTCCCGCCGAGCACGAAGTACGCGCCCACCGCCACGGCCGCCACCACGGCCACCGCGCCGATGATCAGGCCCGTCTTCTTCTTCCCGCCGGCCGGCTGCGGCGCCTGGGGCATGCCGTACGGCCCCGGCTGCTGCGGCACACCCTGCTGGGGGTAGCCGTAACCCGGCTGCGGCGGCGCCGCGGGTGCCTGCTGGGGGTAGCCGTAGCCGGGCTGCGGAGCCTGCGGCTGCTGGCCGTACGGTCCAGGCTGCCCCGGCTGGCCGTACGGACCCGGCTGCTGGGGCTGCTGGCCGTACGGGCCCGGCTGGTTGCTGCTCATTACGGGGTTCCCCTCCAGATGCTTATGTGTTCCTGACATCCTGGCCCAGGCCCGGGAAACGCACGGCACCGGGGGCCGCACCGTTACAGAACAAACGTGTTTCGGGACCACGCCGTGACACCTCTAAACTGACCCCCGTGACCGAGAACGCTCATCAGCAGCCACCCGCGCCCGACTCCGAACTGCCGACCCAGTACGCGCCGGCCGATGTAGAGGGGCCGCTGTACGAGCGCTGGGTAGAGCGCGGTTACTTCGAGGCGGACGCGAAGAGCGACAAGCCGCCGTACACGGTCGTCATCCCGCCGCCGAACGTCACCGGCAGCCTGCACCTCGGGCACGCCTTCGAGCACACGCTCATCGACGCCCTGACCCGCCGCAAGCGGATGCAGGGCCACGAGACGCTGTGGCAGCCGGGCATGGACCACGCCGGCATCGCCACGCAGAACGTCGTCGAACGCGAGCTGGGCAAGGAGGGCAAGTCCCGGCACGACCTCGGCCGTGAGGCGTTCGTCGAGCGCGTCTGGCAGTGGAAGGCCGAGTCCGGCGGCCAGATCAGCGGCCAGATGCGCCGCCTGGGCGACGGCGTCGCCTGGTCCCGCGAGCGCTTCACCATGGACGAGGGCCTCTCCCAGGCGGTCCAGACCATCTTCAAGCGCCTCTACGACGACGAGCTGATCTACCGCGCCGAGCGCATCATCAACTGGTGCCCGCGCTGTCTGACGGCCATCTCGGACATCGAGGTCGAGTACCAGGACGACGACGGCGAGCTCGTCTCCATGAAGTACGGCGACGGGGACGACGCGATCGTCGTCGCCACCACCCGCGCCGAGACGATGCTCGGCGACACCGCCGTCGCCGTCCACCCCGACGACGAGCGCTACAAGCACCTGGTCGGCAAGCTCATCACGCTCCCGCTGACCGACCGCTCCATCCCGGTCGTCGCCGACACCCACGTCGACCCCGAGTTCGGCACCGGCGCCGTCAAGGTGACCCCGGCCCACGACCCGAACGACTTCGAGATCGGCCAGCGGCACGACCTGCCGTCCATCACCGTGATGGACGAGCACGCCGTCATCACCGTCCACGGCCCCTTCCAGGGCATGGACCGCCTGGAGGCCCGCTCCGCCATCGTCGCCGCGCTGCGCGCCGAGGGCCGGATCGTCGCCGAGAAGCGGCCCTACGTCCACTCCGTCGGCCACTGCTCGCGCTGCAAGACCACCATCGAGCCGCGCCTGTCCATGCAGTGGTGGGTCAAGGTCGGCCCGCTGGCGAAGGCGGCCGGCGACGCCGTCCGCGACGGCAAGGTCAAGATCCATCCGCAGGAGATGGAGAAGCGGTACTTCGACTGGGTCGACAACCTCCACGACTGGTGCATCTCGAGGCAGTTGTGGTGGGGCCACCGCATCCCGGTCTGGTACGGCCCGAACGGCGAGGTCGTCTGCGTCGGCCCCGACGAGGAGCCCCCCGGCACCGAGGCGGACGGCTGGAAGCAGGACACGGACGTCCTCGACACCTGGTTCTCCTCGGGCCTGTGGCCGTTCTCCACCCTCGGCTGGCCCGAACAGACCGAGTCGCTCGCGAAGTTCTACCCGAACTCCGTCCTGGTCACCGGCTACGACATCCTCTTCTTCTGGGTCGCCCGGATGATGATGTTCGGCCTGTACGCGATGGACGGCACCCCGCCGTTCCACACCATCGCCCTGCACGGCATGGTCCGCGACCAGTTCGGCAAGAAGATGTCGAAGTCCTTCGGCAACGCGGTCAACCCGCTGGACTGGATGGACAAGTACGGCTCCGACGCCCTCCGGTTCACGCTGGCCCGCGGCGCCAACCCCGGTGTCGACGTGCCGATCGGCGAGGACTGGGTCCAGGGCTCCCGCAACTTCGCCAACAAGATCTGGAACGCCACCCGCTTCGCGCTGATGAACGGCGCCACGGTCGAGGGACCGCTGCCGGAGCCGTCGAAGATGTCGGCGACGGACCGCTGGATCCTGTCCCGGCTGAACTCGGTGGTCGCCGAGGTCGACGCCCTGTACGAGGACTTCCAGTTCGCGAAGCTGTCCGACGCCCTCTTCCACTTCGCGTGGGACGAGGTCTTCGACTGGTACGTCGAGCTGTCCAAGACCGTCTTCCAGGCGGGCGGCGAGCCGGCCGAGGTCAGCAAGCGGGTCCTCGGTGAGGTCCTGGACGTCACCCTCAAGCTGCTGCACCCGGTCGTGCCGTTCGTCACGGAGACGCTCTGGACGACGCTGACCGGCGGCGAGTCGGTCGTCATCGCCGAGTGGCCGGCCGACAGCGGCTTCCGTGACAGCGGCGCCGAGCGCGAGATCGAGACCCTCCAGTCGGTCATCACCGAGGTCCGCCGCTTCCGTGCCGACCAGGGCCTGCAGCCCGGCCAGCGGGTCCCGGCCCGACTGACGCTGGACGGCACCGCCCTCGCCCCGCACGAGGCCGCCATCCGCCAGCTGCTGCGCCTGCAGCCGGAGGGCGAGTCGTTCACGGCCACGGCGACGCTGCCGGTCGCCGGTGCGGAGGTCGCCCTCGACCTCTCCGGCACCATCGACGTGGCTGCCGAGCGCAAGCGGCTCGCGAAGGACCTGGCCGCCGCCGAGAAGGAGAAGGCCCAGGCCACGGCCAAACTCGGCAACGAGGCGTTCCTCGCGAAGGCCCCGGAGAACGTGGTCGACAAGATCCGCACCCGCCTGGCCAAGGCGGAGGAGGACATCGCCCGCATCCAGGCCCAGCTGGACAAGCTGCCGCAGGCGTAATCCGCGATACGGCCCGGAGGGCCCCGGCACCTTGAAGGCGCCGGGGCCTCGGCCGACCGCAAAGGCTCCGGTGCGTGTCGGACTCCGGGGCCGTGACCGACTCGGGGGCGCGGGGAACTGCGCGACGAGCCACCACGCACCCGCACCCCGCAGCCGGTCCCGGCCACCCCGAACCGCCGCCGCCCACCCCGCACCCGTCCGCGAAGACAAGCCACCCCATACCGGCGCCGCGAAGCGCCCCTCCGCTCCGTAGACTGGCCTCGTGAGCGACCACCCCGGCAACAGCGACACTCCCGACCCCCTCGACAGCTTCGAGGAGATGATCGAGGCCGAGACCGACCGCGACCCCGACCTGGCGGTGATCGAGGCCGGCAGCCGCACCCTGCGCACCCAGGGCGGCCCGCCGCAGGCCGACGTACCCGCGCGGCCGGCGGACCCGGAGGTCGACAGGGCCCTGCGCGAGGTCGAGGCGGACCTGGCCACCCGCTGGGGCGAGACCAAGCTGGAGCCCTCGGTCAGCAGGATCGCCGCGCTGATGGACGTCCTCGGCGAGCCGCAGCGCTCGTACCCCTCGATCCACATCACGGGCACGAACGGCAAGACCTCCACCGCCCGCATGATCGAGGCCCTGCTCGGCGCCTTCGACCTGCGCACCGGCCGGTACACCAGCCCCCACGTGCAGTCGATCACCGAGCGGATCAGCCTGGACGGCGCCCCGATCTCGGCCGAGCGGTTCATCGAGACGTACCAGGACATCAAGCCGTACGTCGAGATGGTGGACGGGCAGCAGGAGTACCGGCTGTCCTTCTTCGAGGTGCTCACCGGCATGGCGTACGCGGCCTTCGCGGACGCGCCCGTGGACGTCGCCGTCGTCGAGGTCGGCATGGGCGGCTCCTGGGACGCCACCAACGTGATCGACGGCGACGTCGCCGTGGTCACCCCGATCGACCTGGACCACACCGACCGCCTCGGTGAGACGCCCGCGGAGATCGCCACCGAGAAGAGCGGCATCATCAAGCAGGACGCGACCGTCATCCTGGCCCAGCAGCCGGTGGACGCGGCGCAGGTGCTGCTGAAGAAGGCCGTCGAGGTGGACGCCACCGTGGCCCGCGAGGGGCTGGAGTTCGGGGTCGTCGCCCGGCAGGTCGCCGTCGGCGGGCAGCTGCTCACCCTGCGCGGTCTCGGCGGCGAGTACCCCGAGGTGTACCTCCCGCTGCACGGCGGACACCAGGCGCACAACGCGGCCGTCGCCCTCGCCGCCGTGGAGGCGTTCTTCGGCGTCGGCGCGCAGCGCGCGGAGCCGCTGGACACCGACACGGTCCGCAAGGCCTTCGCCGCCGTGTCCTCCCCGGGCCGCCTGGAGGTCGTACGACGGTCGCCGACGGTCGTCCTGGACGCCGCGCACAACCCGGCGGGTGCCGCGGCCACCGCGGAGGCCGTGCGGGAGGCGTTCGACTTCACCCGGCTGATCGGGGTCGTCGGCGCGAGCGGCGACAAGAACGTGCGGGGGCTGCTGGAGGCCTTCGAGCCGATCTTCGCCGAGGTCGTCGTCACGCAGAACTCCAGCCACCGCGCCATGGACTCGGACGAGCTCGCCGCCATCGCCGTCGAGGTGTTCGGCGAGGAGCGGGTGCAGGTCGAGCCGCGGCTGCCCGACGCCCTGGAGGCCGCGATCACGCTGGCCGAGGAGGAGGGCGAGTTCGCGGGCGGTGGCGTCCTGGTCACCGGTTCGGTCATCACGGTCGGCGAGGCCCGGCTGCTGCTGGGGAAGGGCTGAGGTCTCCCGTGCGTACGCTCTGTTCATCGACTCTCATCGGCGAGTTCTTCGTCATCGGCTTCGCCGGGCTCGTCGCCATGAAGCAACCGGACCTGTCCACCTCGACGGTGTGGCTGGTCAGCGGCATCGCCATGCTGCTGTGCGTGCTGCTGTGCGGCATGGTGACCCGGCCCGGCGGGATCGCCCTCGGCTGGGTCCTGCAGATCGCCCTGGTCGCCTCCGGCGTCTTCGTCCCGACCATGTACTTCATGGGCGTGATCTTCGCGGCCCTGTGGTGGGCCTCGGTCCACTACGGCAGGAAGATCGACGAGGCGAAGGCCCGCTTCGCGGCCCAGGCCGCCGAGAACACCCCCTCCGGCGCCTGACGGCATCCGCCGGCCGGGTCCCCGGCCGGCGACGGCAGCTCTCGGTCACGACGGCGGCGGCCCGCGAGGTCCCGCACCGGCGGCCTCCGGGTTCACCGCCCCGCTCAAGTTGACACTGCGTGACGGAGACGCGGGGCGGCCCTGTAGCCTCATCCCACCGCACACGCTGAAAAGGAGCACGTCGTGACGCAGCGCACCCTCGTCCTGCTCAAGCCCGACGCCGTCCGTCGAGGCCTGACCGGCGAGATCATCGGCCGGATCGAGCGCAAGGCCGGCTGGCAGATCACCGCGCTGGAACTGCGCACCCTGGACCGCGCCACGCTGGAGCAGCACTACGCCGAGCACGTCGGCAAGCCGTTCTACGAGCCGCTGGTCGAGTTCATGTCCTCCGGCCCGGTCGTCGCCCTGATCGCCGAGGGCGAGCGGGTCATCGAAGGGGTCCGCCAGCTGGCCGGCCCGACCGACCCGATCGCCGCCGCCCCCGGCTCCATCCGCGGCGACTTCGGTGTGATCGTCCGCGAGAACCTGATCCACGCCTCCGACTCCGAGGAGTCCGCCGAGCGCGAGGTGAAGATCTTCTTCCCCGGCCGCGTCTGAGCCGCGTGGCGAATTCTCGCTAAATTTTCTGACCGGGCGTCAGCTCGGTCCGCGTTCCTGACCAGGGGCGGTCGTGCGTTTTCGGCCGTCCTTTGGCATATGCCTTGCCGATCGGGGGAACGCCTTCCTCCGATGGACCGTCTCCACAAGCGGGGCGGCCCGCCATCTGGTGACAATGGCGGAGACCCTCGCGCAGTGTTCGTGCAGGCGCGTTTACGATGGAAGCCTTCACGTCACAGCACCCGCCTCGCCGACCTGACATGCCCTCAAAAGCTCGGGAAGGCCCGATGAATCCGGATGGGGAACTCAATGTCGTTCATCGGCCGTGACATGGCTGTCGACCTCGGGACCGCCAACACGCTGGTGTACGTCAGGGGTCGCGGGATCGTGCTCAACGAGCCGTCCGTCGTGGCGATCAACACCAACACGGGCGGCATCCTCGCGGTCGGCGCCGAAGCGAAGAAGATGATCGGCCGGACGCCGGGCAACATCGTCGCCGTCCGCCCGCTGAAGGACGGTGTGATCGCCGACTTCGAGATCACCGAGCGGATGCTCCGCTACTTCATCCTGAAGATCCACAAGCGGCGGTATCTCGCCAGGCCCCGCGTCGTCGTCTGCGTGCCCTCGGGTATCACCGGCGTCGAGCGCCGCGCCGTCATCGAAGCGTCCTCCCAGGCCGGTGCCCGCCAGGTGCACATCATCGAGGAGCCGATGGCGGCCGCCATCGGCTCGGGCCTGCCGGTGCACGAGGCCACCGGCAACATGGTGGTGGACATCGGCGGCGGCACCACGGAGGTCGCGGTCATCTCGCTCGGCGGCATCGTCACCGCCCAGTCGATCCGCGTCGCCGGCGACGAACTCGACAACGCGATCATCCAGTACATCAAGAAGGAGTACAGCCTTCTCCTGGGTGAGCGCACCGCGGAGCAGATCAAGATCACGATCGGTTCGGCGTACGACCTCGACAGCGACGAGCACACCGAGGTCCGCGGCCGGGACCTGGTCTCCGGACTGCCCAAGACCGTCGTCATCTCGGCCGCCGAGGTCCGCAAGGCGATCGAGGAGCCGGTCAACGCGATCGTCGACGCCGTCAAGACCACCCTCGACAAGTGTCCGCCGGAGCTGTCAGGCGACATCATGGACCGAGGAATCGTTCTGACCGGCGGTGGAGCACTGCTGCGCGGGCTCGACGAGCGGCTGCGGCGGGAGACCGGCATGCCGATCCACATCGCCGAGGACCCGCTGGACAGCGTCGCGCTCGGCTCGGGCAAGTGCGTCGAGGAGTTCGAGGCGCTGCAGCAGGTCCTGGACGCCCAGCCGCGCAGATGACGTAACTCTTCGATTCCGCCGCACGAGACGTTCTCCTCTCGTGCGGCGGATCGTTGGTATAGAGGCATAAGCTCCCCCAATTGGGCCGCTTCGGTTTGCGCCGCACCATTCGCGTTCTCCAAGGCCCGCACAATTCCGACTTGAGGAAGGGCACGGCCGCCGCACGTGAGGGACACGAAAGAGAGCCGGCTGCTCCTGGTCCTGCTGATCGCCATCGCGTTCGCGCTGATCACGGTGGACATCCGCGGGGGCCGCAACTCCCCGGTGGACGGAGCCCGGCAGGCCGCGGCAGCGGTGTTCGGCCCCGTCGAGAACGGACTGTCCTCGGCGGTCGACCCGGTGGGCAACGCCGTCTCGGCCATCCGTGACTCCGGCAGCCGGCACGACCGGCTCGCCGCCCTGGAGAAGGAGAACGCGGCCCTCAAGGCGAAGCTCGGCAGCGACGACCGCAACCGCAGCCGCCTGGCACAGCTCGACAAGATGCTGAAGATCGCCGGCGAGGGCCAGTACGGCATCAAGGGCGCCCAGGTCATCGCCATCGGCTCGGCACAGGGCTTCTCCTGGACCATCACCATCGACGCGGGCGCCAACGACGGCATCAAACGGGACATGACCGTGCTGAACGGCGACGGGCTGGTCGGCCGCGTCACCACCGTCGGCCCGGACACCTCCACGGTGCTCCTCGCCAACGACCCCGACTTCACCGTCGGCACCCGTATGGAGGGCAGCGACGAACTCGGCTTCGCCTCCGGCCAGGGCGACCGCCCGCTGCGCGTGGAACTGCTCAACGGCAAGGCGGAGGTGAAGAAGGGCGACCGGCTCATCACCTTCGGCTCGCAGGCCGACAAGCCGTTCGTGCCGGGCGTCCCGGTCGGCGTGATCTCCCGCGTCGACCCCTCCGGCGGTGGCCTCACCCGCACCCTCTACGTCACGCCGTACGTCAGCTTCACCAAGCTGGACGTCGTCGGCGTGGTCGTCGAGGCCCCGAAGAAGGACCCGCGGGACACGGTGCTCCCGGCCCACCCCAAGCCCACGCCGACCCCGACGGTGACCGTCACGGTGACCCCGTCGGCCGACGCCAACACGACCGACCAGCAGCAGTAGGAGCTGAATCCCCATGCGTGTCAACCGGATCCTGCTCTCCTCAGCGCTGGTCGTCGTCGCCCTGGTCATCCAGGTCAGCGTCCTCGCCCGCCTGCACCTGCCGGGCGCCGTCCCCGACCTGCTGCTGCTCACCGTCCTCGGACTCGCGATGGTGTACGGCCATGTCGGCGGCGCTCTCGTCGGCTTCGGCGCGGGACTGCTCGCCGACCTGGCCCCGCCCGCCGACCACGCCGCCGGCCGCTACGCCCTCGTGCTGTGCGTCATCGGTTACTTCGCCGGGCTCGTCAAACCGGAGAGCGGCCGGCTGAAGTCGGCGACCGGGCCCATGGCCGTCGTGGTCGCCGCCGCCGTCGGTTCCACCCTGCTGTACGCCGGTGTCGGCGCCCTGGTCGGCGACACCGCCGCCCGCCACGTCGGCCTGACCGGCCTGCTGATCTCCGCCGCCCTGTACGACCTGCTGCTCGCCCCGTTCGTGGTCCCCGGGATCATGTGGCTCGCCCGCAAGGCCGACAACGACCCGCTCACCGAGAGCAGCCCCGCGGCCAAGGCCGGTGACATCTCCTCCGGCTGGCTCTCCTCCGGCACCGGCCTGCGCATCGGCAGCCAGCGCGGCGGTCTCGGCGCCCTGAAGGCCAAGGCGCGCACCCGCTCCACCCGGGTCGGCCGCATCAAGGGGGTCAAGCGGCTGTGACGGCGGGGGAGTTCACCCGAACGAGTCGGATGCCGCGGAACCGGGGCTCACAGACCGGTCGTTCATCATGCGTACACACGCAGGCGGCTCGCACACACGCAGGACAAGCACAGGCAGGGCAAGCAGAGGCAGTGCACGCACAGGCATTCCGCGCGCAGACATCCGCGCACTGAGAGGGGGAGACAGCCGCAGTGACCAACATCCCCGAGACCGGCCGGACCCCACGGGTCCAGATCCGGCTCGTCGTGATCCAGATTCTCGTCCTCTCCCTCCTCGGCACGCTCGGCGGCCGGTTGTGGTACCTCCAGATCCGTGAGGGCGCCTCGTACCAGAAGGAGGCGTCCGGCAACCACGTCCAGCAGGTCGTCGACCCCGCCGTGCGCGGCGACATCCTGGACGCCCGGGGCGTCCCCCTCGCCGACAACGAGACCCGTCTGGTCGTCTCGGCCTCCCGCACCGACCTGCTCAAGCAGAAGGACGACGGCAAGGCCGTCCTGGCCAAGCTGGCCGGCGTCCTCGGCATGAAGCCGCAGGACGTCATGCAGAAGGTCCGGCTGTGCGACTCCAAGACCCCCCAGCCCTGCTGGAACGGCTCGCCCTACCAGCCGATCCCGATCACCGACGAGGCGACGGCCCGGCAGGCCCTGCAGATCCGCGAGCGCTCCGAGGACTTCCCCGGCATCACCGCCGAGCCCGAGGCCGTGCGCCGTTACGCCGGCCCCGGCAAGTCCAACTCCGCCCAGGTGCTGGGCTACCTCTCGCCCGTCACCGACTCCGAGATCCAGAAGGCCAAGGACACCGACTCGCCCTACCTGCGCTCCGACATGGTCGGCCGCTCCGGCATCGAGCGCACCTACGACAAGGTGCTGCGCGGCAAGGCAGGCGTGACCCGCTACGAGGTGGACAACCTCGGCCGGGTCATCGGCAAGGCCAAGTCGGATGCCGCCGAGGCCGGTTCCAACCTGGTCACCAGCATCGACTCCCGGGTGCAGCGCGTCGCAGAGTACGAACTGGACAAGGCGATGAAGGTCGCCCGCCAGCAGTACGACAAGATCACCGGTGAGAACTACAAGGCCGACTCCGGCGCCGTCGTGGTCATGGAGGCCAAGACCGGCCGGATCGTCGCCATGGCCTCCGCGCCCACCTACGACCCGAACGTCTGGGTCGGCGGCATCTCCGCCAAGGACTACAAGGCCCTCACCGGCAAGAACTCCGACTACCCGCTGCTCAACAGGGCCATACAGGGTCAGGCGGCCCCGGGCTCGACGTTCAAGGTGGTCTCCACGGCCGCCGCGGTCCAGGCGGGCTACGCCTGGGACGGCGGCTACCCCTGCACCAGCTCCTACTCCGTCGGCGGCCAGGTCTTCAAGAACTTCGAGGGGGAGAGCTTCGGCCCGATCTCGCTCGGCCGGGCGCTGGAGGTCTCCTGCGACACCGTCTTCTACGGCCTCGCCGACCGGGAGTGGAAGAGGGACGGCGGCATCAACCCCAAGAAGGGCCAGCCCAAGGACTGGTTCTTCAAGACCGCCCACCAGTTCGGCCTCGGCAAGGAGACCGGCGTCGACCTGCCCAACGAGGTCACCGGCCGCGTCCCCGACCGCCAGTGGAAGCTCGACTACTGGAAGGCCAACAAGGACGCCTGGTGCAAGTCCGGCAAGAAGGACGGCACCTACGTCGAGAAGATCGCGTACGAGAACTGCCTCGAAGGCAACAAGATGCGCGAGGGTGACGAGATCAACTACTCCATCGGCCAGGGCGACACCCTCGTCACGCCGATCCAGGAGGCCGTGATCTACGGCGCCGTCGCCAACGGCGGCACGATGTACCAGCCGACGATCGGCAAGGCGATCATCAGCGCCGACGGCCGGACCGTCACGCCGATCAAGCCGAAGAAGAACGGGAAGCTGCCGGTCAGCCAGGCCACCCTCAAGGGCATGAACGACGCCTTCGCGGGCGTCATCACCCGCGGTACGGCCGCCTGGAAGTTCGGCGGCTGGCCGCAGGACAAGATCGCCCTGCACGGCAAGACCGGTACGGCCGAGGTCTACGGCAAGCAGACCACCTCCTGGCTGGCCACGTACTCCAAGGACTACACGGTGATCATGACGATCGCCCAGGCGGGTACCGGTTCCGGCGCCTCCGGTGAGGCCGTGCGCAACATCTACAGCGCGCTCTACGGTGTCAAGGGCGACGGCTCCGTCGACAACAAGAAGGCGCTGCTGCCCGAGCCGCAGAAGGGCCTGCCCAAGGTCCGCCCGGACGGGACCATCGTCAACCCGAAGGTCAAGGGCGATCCGGCCAAGGACGTCGAGGCCGCCCAGAAGGACAACACGACCAACGGCGACGACCAGCAGCCGGCCACCACGCCCTCGCCCACCACGCGCAACCGTGACACCCGCAGGCGGCCTCGCCGGAGGGGAAGCCGGAGGATGCCCTCATGACCGGCGCGAACGGCTTCTCCGTCTCCGGGTACGGCCCCGAGCGGGCCGGCTGGACCAGGATCTTCGCCCGCGACTCGCTCGCCCGCCGCCTGGACTGGCCGATCCTGTTCGCGGCCACCGCCCTGTCCCTCATGGGCTCGCTGCTCGTCTACTCCGCGACCCGCAACCGCACCGAGCTCAACCAGGGCGACCCGTACTTCTTCCTGGTCCGCCACCTGATGAACCTCGGCATCGGCATCGCCCTGATGATCGGCACGCTCTGGCTCGGCCACCGCGCCCTGCGCAACGCCGTGCCGATCCTCTACGGCCTGTCCGTGGCCCTCGCCCTGGTGGTCCTCACCCCGCTCGGCGCCACGATCAACGGCCAGCGCAACTGGCTCGTCATCGGCGGCTTCTCGCTCCAGCCCGCCGAGTTCCTCAAGGTGACGATCATCCTGGGCATGGCGATGCTGCTCGCCGCGCGGGTGGACGCCGGCGACAAGCCGTACCCCGATCACCGGACCGTGTTCCAGGCCCTGTGCCTGGCCGCCGTCCCGATCCTCATCCTGCTGCTCATGCCCGACCTCGGGTCGGTGCTGGCCATGGTGGCGATCATCCTCGGGGTGCTGCTCGCCTCCGGCTCCTCCAACCGCTGGGTCTTCGGCCTGCTCATCGCCGGTGTGATCGGCTGCATCGCCATCTGGCAGCTGCACATCCTGGACGAGTACCAGATCAACCGCTTCGCGGCCTTCGCCAACCCCGACCTGGACCCGGCCGGCGTCGGCTACAACACCAACCAGGCCCGTATCGCCATCGGCTCCGGCGGCCTGACCGGAGCGGGCCTCTTCCACGGCTCGCAGACCACCGGCCAGTTCGTGCCCGAGCAGCAGACGGACTTCGTCTTCACGGTCGCGGGGGAGGAACTGGGCTTCCTCGGCGCGGGCCTGATCATCTTCCTGCTCGGGGTCGTCCTCTGGCGCGCCTGCCGGATAGCACGTGACTCGACCGAGCTGTACGGGACGACCGTCGCCGCCGGAATCGTCGCCTGGTTCGCCTTCCAGTCCTTCGAGAACATCGGCATGACCCTCGGCATCATGCCGGTCACCGGTCTCCCCCTGCCGTTCGTGTCGTACGGCGGCTCATCGATGTTCGCGGTATGGGTGGCGATCGGACTGCTGCAGTCGATCAAGGTGCAGCGGCCGATGTCGGCGTAGGCCCCGGGCCGCCCGGCGCCGGCCGGATGAGGACGGCCGCGGGTACCCGTCCCCGGGACGGGTACCCGGGCCTGACCGGCGCCGGTGCCCACTGCCGAAACGGCGCCCCGGACATTAGATTCGATCCATGGCGGACGAGAAACGCGAGATCGAGCGCAAGTACGAATCCGACGACAGCGGGCTGCCCGACCTGACAGGCGTCGGCGGGGTGGCGTCCGTCCTGGACAAGGGCGTGGTCGAGCTCGACGCCACCTACTACGACACCGTCGACGAACGCCTGGCCACCGCCTCACTCACCCTGCGCCGCCGCACCGGAGGCGCCGACGCCGGCTGGCACCTGAAGTTCCCGGTCGCACCCGGGGTCCGCGACGAGATCCGGGCCCCCCTCTCCGACACCGTCCCCGACGAGATCGCCGCCCTCGTCCGCTCCCGCGTCCGCGACGACGAGCTGATCCCCCTCGTCCGGCTGCGCTCCGCCCGCGACGTGCGCCACCTGGTCGACGCCGACGGCACCCTGCTCGCCGAGGCGAGCGTCGACACCGTCACCGCCGAGCGGCTCAACGGCAAGGGCGGAGCCGCCCAGTGGACCGAGATCGAGGTGGAACTCGCCGACGACGGCGACCCCGCCTTCCTCGACCGGGTGGAGAAACGACTGCGCAAGTCGGGCGTGCGCCCCTCCAAGTCACCGTCGAAACTGGCCCGCGCCCTGGAACAGACCGCCCCCCGCCGCCGCAGGAGGACGAAGCCCGCACAGCCGGTCACCGCCGGCGACCATGTCCTCGCCTACCTCCGCGCCCAGCGGGACGTGCTGGTCGAGCTCGACCCCGCCGTCCGCCGGGACGTGCCCGACTCCGTGCACCGTATGCGGGTCGCCACCCGCCGCGCCCGCAGCACCCTGCGCACCTTCCGCAACGTCCTCGACCGCGGCGCCACCGATCCCCTCGTCGCCGAGCTGAAGTGGCTCGCCGGCGAGCTGGGCATCGACCGCGACCAGGAGGTGCTCGCCGACCGCCTCACCAAGGCCCTCGACGACGTCCCCCCGGCCCTGGTCACCGGGCCGGTCCGCGAGCGGATCACCGGCTGGGCGGAAGCCCGCCACCGCGGTGCCCACAGCCACCTGACCGGGGTCCTCGACTCCCGCCGCTACCTCACCCTGCTGGACGCCCTGGACCGGCTCCTCGCCGACCCGCCCCTGCGGAAGGCGGCCGGCAAGAAGCCGCGCAAGGCGCTCGACAAGGCCGTACGCAAGGATCTGGCGAAGGTTTCCGCCCTGGTGGAGCAGTCGATGGAGCTGTCGCCCGGCGAGGACCGCGACCACGCCCTGCACGAGGCCCGCAAGAAGGCCAAGCGCACCCGCTACGCGGCCGAGGCCGCCACCCCCGCGCTCGGCGGCCCCGCGGGCTCCCTGGCCAAGTCCATGAAGTCGCTGACCAGCCTCCTCGGGGAGCACCAGGACAGCGTCATGGCCCGCCACACCCTCCGCGAGCTGTCCGCGGTGGCCCACGCGGCGGGGGAGAACACGTTCACGTACGGCCTGCTGTACGGCAGGCAGGAGGCCCGGGCGACGAGGACGGAGGAGGACCTGCCCGGCCTGTGGAAGAAGATCGGTTCGTCGGTGTCCGGCTGAGCGTACGGGGGAGTCCGTCGGGCGGGTTACGCTGAATGGTCACCCCTGTCAGCTCATGAAGGTTCGCGAGATGCCTGTCGAGTCGGTTTTTCCGCAGCTCGAAGCTCTGCTCCCGCACGTGCAGAAGCCGATCCAGTACGTCGGCGGTGAGCTCAACTCCACCGTCAAGCGCTGGGACGAGTGCGACGTCCGCTGGGCGCTCATGTACCCGGACGCCTACGAGGTGGGACTGCCCAACCAGGGCGTCATGATCCTCTACGAGGTCCTCAACGAGCAGGAGGGCGTCCTCGCCGAGCGCACGTACAGCGTGTGGCCGGACCTCGAGGCGCTGATGCGTGAGCACGGCGTCCCCCAGTTCACGGTGGACAGCCACCGCCCGGTGAAGGCCTTCGACGTGTTCGGCCTCAGCTTCTCCACGGAGCTGGGCTACACCAACATGCTCACCGCCCTCGACCTGGCGGGCATCCCGCTGGAGTCCAAGGACCGCACCGTCGACGACCCGATCGTCCTGGCCGGCGGCCACGCGGCCTTCAACCCGGAGCCGATCGCCGACTTCATCGACGCGGCCGTGATCGGCGACGGCGAGCAGGCCGTCCTCGACATGACCCGGATCGTGCGCGAGTGGAAGGCGGAGGGCCGCCCCGGCGGCCGCGAGGAGGTCCTGCTCCGCCTGGCGAAGACGGGCGCGGTGTACATCCCGGCGTTCTACGACGTCGAGTACCTCCCGGACGGCCGCATCGGCCGGGTCGTCCCCAACAGGTCCGGTGTCCCGTGGCGCGTCTCCAAGCACACGGTGATGGACCTGGACGAGTGGCCGTACCCGAAGCAGCCGCTGGTGCCGCTGGCGGAGACGGTCCACGAGCGGATGTCGGTCGAGATCTTCCGCGGCTGCACCCGCGGCTGCCGCTTCTGCCAGGCAGGCATGATCACGCGCCCGGTGCGCGAGCGCTCGATCACCGGCATCGGCGACATGGTCGACAAGGGCCTGAAGGCGACCGGGTTCGAGGAAGTGGGCCTGCTCTCCCTGTCCTCCGCGGACCACTCGGAGATCGGCGACATCGCCAAGGGCCTGGCGGACCGCTACACGGACGACAAGATCGGCCTCTCGCTGCCGTCCACCCGCGTCGACGCCTTCAACGTCGACCTGGCGAACGAGCTGACCAGGAACGGCCGCCGTTCCGGCCTGACCTTCGCCCCCGAGGGCGGCTCGGAGCGCATGCGGAAGGTCATCAACAAGATGGTCTCCGAGGAGGACCTGATCCGGACCGTCGCCACCGCCTACGGCAACGGCTGGCGCCAGGTGAAGCTGTACTTCATGTGCGGCCTGCCGACGGAGACCGACGACGACGTCCTGCAGATCGCCGACATGGCGACGCACGTCATCCAGAAGGGCCGTGAGGTCTCGGGCTCGAACGACATCCGCTGCACGGTCTCGATCGGCGGCTTCGTCCCCAAGCCGCACACCCCGTTCCAGTGGGCGCCGCAGCTGTCGGCGGAGGAGACGGACTCCCGTCTCGAGAAGCTGCGCGACAAGATCCGCGGCGACAAGAAGTACGGCCGCTCGATCGGCTTCCGCTACCACGACGGCAAACCCGGCATCGTCGAGGGCCTGCTCTCCCGCGGTGACCGCCGCATCGGCGCGGTCATCCGCGCGGTGTACGACGACGGCGGCCGCTTCGACGGCTGGCGCGAGCACTTCTCGTACGACCGCTGGATGGCCTGCGCCGACAAGGCCCTGGAGCCCTTCGGCGTCGACGTCGACTGGTACACCACCCGCGAGCGCACCTACGAGGAGGTCCTGCCCTGGGACCACCTCGACTCCGGCCTCGACAAGGACTGGCTCTGGGAGGACTGGCAGGACTCCCTCGACGAGACCGAGGTCGAGGACTGCCGCTGGACCCCGTGCTTCGACTGCGGCGTCTGCCCGCAGATGGACACCCACATCCAGATCGGCCCGACGGGCAAGAAGCTGCTGCCCCTGACGGTGAAGAACACGGGCCCGACACCGGCATCGAGCGGTCACTCGCACTGAGGCGTACGCGGCTGCCGGCTCCTGGAGAGCTTTCACAGCCGAGCCCCCTCCCCGGCAGGGAGGGGGCTTTGTGCTGGTCGGAGTAGCTTCGCGGCGAGTTGTCTTGCTCGGGCGAGGGGGCTGTTGCTAAGCCTGGGGCACTCGACTCCAGGGAGCCCGCTGTGCCGCAAGAGCCCCCTCTGCCCGTCCCTCCGCGTTCGCGCGTCCGGGCATTCGCCTGTGCCGTCGTGGCCGTCGCCCTCGTGACGCTCACCGCCGCGACGAGTCCCCCCGACACGGAAACCCGGACCACGGCGGACCCGGCCGCCGTGGTCCGTGAGTGGAACGCCGTCGCCACCGACACGATCAAGACCAGCCTCGGCCCACGCCCCTCCGGCCAGGCGGCGATCTGGGAGGGGTTCGTCTCGGTCGCCGTGTACAACGCCGTGGTGGGGATCGAAGGCGGCTACGCCCTGTACCAGTGGCGCGAGCGCGGTCCGGCCAAGGCGTCCTCCGCGGCGGCCGCCGCCACCGCCGCCCATGACGTGCTGCTCACCTACTTCCCCGCCTTCAAGGAGCGGCTCGACACGGCCTACGCGGACTCGCTCGCCGCTCTTCCGGCCGGCCGGGCCAGGGACCTGGGCGTCGGCTACGGCAAGCGCGCCGCCGCCCGCATCGTCGAACTCCGCGAGGGGGACGGCCGGTTCGCGGACGTTCCGTTCACCGCTGCCCCGGCACCGGGGGTCTGGCGGCCCACCCCGCCCGCGTTCCAGCCCTTCATCGACACCTGGCTCGCCAGGCTCCGCCCGCTCGTGCTCGCCTCTCCCCAGCAGTTCCGCCCCGGCGGACCGCCCGCCCTTTCCTCGGCCGCCTACGCCGCGGATGTCCAGGAGCTGAAGGCCATGGGCGCGAAGACCGGCTCGGGCCGGAACGCGCAGCAGACCGAGACCGCCCTCTTCTTCAGCGGCAACCTCGTGGAACAGGTGCAGACGGCCGTCCGGGACCATGCCGCCCGGCATCGGCTCGGCATCGCCGAGACGGCCCGGCTGTTCGCCGCGGTGAACGCGTCCGCGACCGACGCCGTCATCACCGCGTGGGACGCCAAGCTCCACTACGGCTCCTGGCGGCCGATCACCGCCATCCGCCTCGCCGATACCGACGGCAACCCCGCGACGACGGCGGACCCGGCCTGGGAGCCGCTGCTCGTCACACCACCCCACCCGGACTACGTCGCCGGCCATACGACCGTCGCCGCTGCCGTGGCACGCGCCCTGACCGGCGTCCTCGGCACCTCGCGCATCGACCTCCACGTGCCCTCCGACGTCACCGGCACCACGCGGTTCTACGGCTCCGCCGACGACTTCAACCGGGACGTCGTCGACGCCCGGGTGTGGGGCGGCGTCCACTCCCGTACGGCGGACGTGGCTGGCCGCCGGGCCGGCACCCGGGTGGCCGACTGGGCGCTGGACCACTACTTCCAGCCGGTCGCCGGGGACCGCACCGCCGGCGACCGATCCGCGTGAAGCCCCGGATCGGGAGCTGTCGGTAGCGCTGTTGCCCGGGTGGTGGGCGGAGTGCGGGTGTCCGCCCCCTCGGGGTCCTCTTGTCGTGCCGGGCCGTCCAGTACAGATTTCGGCTGGCCCGACGCGCACGCCGGACCGAGCCGGCCGACACGACGGGCGCCCGACTCCTGACATCACCGGCCGGCGCGCCCGCCCGCACCGTGCGAGCGGTGTCCGTCCAGCGAAGAATGATCACGCCGTGAGCCGATCGCCGCGCGCGGGTGGATCCCGCGAACGCTGCTACCGGGTGACCGGCTTCATGACGCGGTCGGTCTCGTCCTGCACGAGCAGGGAGAGCAAGGAGGCCACCGGGAGGCCCGCTTCTGCCGGATGGCGCAGCACCTTGTCCGGCTCGATGCGGTAGGTGTTCGCGCGTCCGTCGCGGGTGTGGGAGAGGTAACCGTCCTGCTCCAGATCAGAGATGATCCGCTGAACAGCACGTTCGGTCAGCCGGCAGTGGGCGGCGATGTCACGGATCCGGACGTTCGGGTTGTCGGCGATGGCTGCCAGTACCCGCGCGTGGTTGGTGATGAACGTCCATCCCGTGTGAGATTCAGGCACTCCAACCATGCTCCGCATTCTAGAGGGCAGCCTTGCCAGACCTTCATTACATGACATACTTTTCAGGTAATCGCTGACCTGTTCCCGTGAGGGAGTGCACAGAGGGGGCTCGAGAGTGTCCTGGGACGAAGCCGTCACGCCAAGGCTCACGAGCAGCGACGACCGGGAGCCGTTGCCGAGACGGGCCTACGAGGACGTCCGGGACACGGCTGCGGTGAGCCAGTACGAGTTGCGCGGTGCCGGGGTCGTCGTGGCGCACGGCTCCTACGACCTGCAGTCGATCGAGCCCCTGGCAGACGTGATGGCCGCCGCGGCCAAGAAGCACGGGAAGATCGTTTTCGACGCCTCCGGTGTTGTCTTCGCGGACTCCTCACTGCTGAATCTGCTGATCCGTACCCACCAGCGAGCCGCCCTGCGTGTCGCCGCGCCGACTCAGCAGATGCAGCGGCTCTGCGCGCTCGCCGGAGTCGACACTCTCCTGGAGATACGCGAGACCGTGGAAGCTGCCGCCGTCTCCTGAACGCGTCGGGTGAGCGAGGAGTCGGGGGCTGCGGCGCCGGCTGCGGGCCCCGTTTCGCCACCTCGCCCATCGGCGCGGCCGGCATCCTCCTGGACGCCTGCGCGTCACGCCGGGGTGTCGGCGTCCTGCTCGGAGGCCGTGAACGCCTCGGGGTCCTGCTGTACGGCCGCCGGGTCCATCCACATGACCTGCCAGCCGTGGCCGTCGAGGTCGAAGAAGCTGCGCGCGTACATGAAGCCGTGGTCCTCGGCGCCGTCCGCCTCCACCCCGCCCGCCGCGAGCGCGGCGGCGCTGACCGCGTCGACCTCCTCGCGGGACGACACGCTGAAGCAGTACAGCGTCAGCGCGTGCGTGGTGGGATCGGCCATCGGCAGCTTCGAGAGCTCCGCGAACTTCTCGCGGCTGAGCAGCATGACGAAGGCCTGCTCGCCGACCAGCATGCAGGCGGCGGTCTCGTCGGTGAACATCGGGTTGAAGCCGAACCCGAGCTTGGCGAAGAACGCCTTGCTGCGCTCGAGGTCCGCCACGGGGATGTTCACGAACAGCATGCGGCCGGGGTGTGCGGGGTTGGTCATGGTGGGTCTCCAGTCGGTGGCTCGATGGCGTACGTCCTGGTAGACCGGCCCGGTCGGGGAAACTCATCGGTGGTCGCATGCTCGACGGTCATTTCGGGCACCTTCCCCGGTGGCGTCAGCCGGTGCCCTGTTCCACGGTCAGGTGGATCGGGCCGCGGAGGATGGGGCTGCGGCGGTAGGGCGGAGGGTCGGTGACCAGTCGGGGGTGGTCGAGGCGGCGGACCAGCTCGGTGAGGGCGATCTGGGTCTCCCGGCGGGCCAGCGGGCCGCCGAAGCACAGATGGATGCCGCTGCCGAACCCCAGGTGCTCGTTGTCCTGCCGGTCGGGGTCGAAGCGGTCGGGCTCGTGGAAGTGGCTCGGATCGCGGCTGCCCGAGGCGAGCATGAGCATGATCTGCGAACCCTTGGGGATGACGGTGTCGGCGACGGTGACGTCGCTGTACGCCGCCCGCCAGGGAATGATGTGCACGGGCGGCTCGTAGCGCAGCAGTTCCTCGACCAGCGGTACGACCAGGTCCGGGTCGTCGCGCAGCCGCTGGAGCACCTCCGGGTGGCGCAGCAGCGTCAGCATGCCGTTGGTGATGAGGTTGACGGTGGTCTCGTGGCCGGCGATCAGCAGCAGGTTGGCGGTGGCGACGATCTCCTCGTCGGTCATCCGCCCTTCCGGCCCGTCGTCGTTGGCCATCCCCGTCAACAGGTCGTCACCCGGCTTGCCGTGGCGCTGCTCCAGCAGCCCGCCGAGGTAGTCGCGCAGGTCCTTTCGGGCCTGCGTGCCCTTCTCCAGTATTTCCTTCGGGTCGGTCTTCGGGTCGTAGGCGATCGCGTCGATGAGGTCGTTCACCCACAGGCGGAACTTCGGTTCGTCCTCGCGCGGTACACCGAGCAGGTGGCAGATCACGGTGACGGGGAACGGGTAGGCGAAGTCGTCGACGACGTCGATCCGTTCCTTGCCCGCGAAGTCGTCGATCAGGCTGCCGACCGTGGCGGTCAGGTCGGGTTCCAGTCCGGTCACCAGTCCCGGGGTGTGCGGGGGGCCGAAGTGGCGCATCGCCAACCGGCGCAGGCGGTCGTGCTCGGGCGGGTCGACGTTGATGAACGACGGCGTGCCGCGATCTGCCGCCCCGGGCATCGGGTGCGACAAGTTGCGCACGTCGGAGCTGAGATGGGGATCGTGCAGCAGGTCCGCGATCTCCCGGTAGGTGCTGACGACGTAGCTGCCGTCCTCCTGCCGCGCCACCGGTGTCCTGCGCAGCTCGGCGTACAGCGGGTACGGGTCGGACCTGGAGGAGTAGTCGAGGATCCGGTGGAGGGTGTCGGGCATCTCGGTCGTGGTCATCTCGCCTTCCCTCCTACCGGTGGTGCTGCTGCGCGGCCGTGACCCGTCGTTCGCCCGGGTCGTGACCGGTGACGACCACCGTGGCGCCCTGGGCGAGCAGTTGGGGTCCGGGGAAGTCGACGGGCACCGGCTTCATGTCGGCGGGCTGGTCGGGGGTGGGGTTGGGCGGCGGGAAGGGGGCGGCCGTCTCGATCAGCCCCCGGTAGTGGTCGAGCCACTTCGCGTTGTTGAAGCAGACCGCCGCGGTGACCCGGCCCCGGTAGCCGTACGCGGCGACGAAGCGGCGGTCGGTCACCGATCCCTGGGTGACGGCCACCTCGTCGGCGAACGTCGGTACGCCGACGGACTTGATGTTGACGCCGAACTGGATCGACCAGAACACCGGGAGGGTCAGGTGGGGCCAGCGGTCGGCCTGGCCGCTGACCATGTTGTGCGCCGCTACCTCCGCCTGCTCCACGGCGTTGGCCCAGTGCTCCAGCGAGATGAGCCGGTACTCGTAGACCGGGTTCGGGCAGCGTGCCACGTCTCCCGCGGCGAAGATGTCGTCGGTGATCAGGCCGTCGAGGGTGAGGGCCCGGCAGCCCGTGTCGCAGGCGATGCCCCAGACCCCGGCCGCCAGTCCCGAGTCGCGCAGCCACTCGGTGTTGCGGATGCCTCCGAGCGCCACCACGGCCACGTCGGCGTCGACGGTGCTGCCGTCGTCGAAGTGCGCGCGGCGGAAGTGTCCTTGGGCGTCGCCCTCCAGCCGGGTGACCTTGACCCCGCAGCGCAGGTCGACCCCGTGGGCGCGCTGCATGTCGGAGGCGACCTCACCGATCATGGCACCCAGCGCGCCGACCAGCGGGGCCGGCGCCAGTTCGGCGACGGTGACCGCGATGTCGCGTTCGCGGCAGATGGAGGCGATCTCGGAGCCGGTGAACCCGGCACCGATGACCAGTACCCGGGAGGGGCCGGCGGCGATGGCCCGTTGCAGGCCCTCGGCGTGCTCCCGCGTACGCAGCACGAACACGCCGTCCAGGGCCGCCTCGCTCTCCACGAACCAGGGCCGGGCCCGCACCCCGGTGGAGATCAGCACCCGGTCGAAGGGGATCTCGCGTCCGTCGGCGAGCCGCACCTGGTTGCCGGCCAGGTCCAGCCCACTGGCGGGAACACCCAGCAGCCATTCCGCGTCGATGTCCCGGCGCCTGGGCAGGGTCGTGCCGTCGGCCGGCACCCAGCCGGTCAGGACCTGCTTGGACAGGGGCGGCCGGTCGTAGGGTTCGCCCAGCTCGTCGCCGATCATGGTCAGTGATCCGGTGAACCCTTCCTCGCGCAGGGTCTCCGCGGCGCGGAGCCCCGCCAGCGACGCCCCGACGATCACGATGCGGCCGTCGCGCTTGAACGCCTGGAGGTTGTCGGCGCTGGTCATGATCGCGATGCCTCCGCCGGTACGTCCCGCCCGTCCAACCGGTCGACCAGGATGGCCTGGACCGGACAGGCCGCCGCGGCGCGCAGGATCTGGTCGCGCCGGGCGTCGTCCGGGGCCGGGTCGTACATCAGCGCTTCCTCGCCGTGCATCCGGAACGCGTCCGGAGCCAGGAACGCACACTGCGCGTACCCCTGACACCGGGAAAGATCAACGACAATTCTCATCCCGACCTCCACCTGCACTGCGAGTCGTGGGCCCTGGAGCCGACGCGGCGCGCACGGCGCGCGGCGAGCCTCGGTGAGAAGATGAAGCGGAAGGCCACCCGGCCGCGGTGAGAGAGAGTGCACCGCCTTCGCCGGGTCTCCGCGGAGGAGATCGATCGCCGCGTACGAGCGACCGGCGTCCGCGGAACCGCCCAGGGAACCTGAGCCCGGAGAACCCAGGCCCGGAAGACGTGAGCCCGGAGAACCAGACCTTGTTGTGAGAAAGCGTATCCCTCGCCCATATCGCCTGCACTCCAGGCGAGGGAGGCTCTCGTCCCGGCCGCGTGCGCACGCGGCCGGGACGACGTCCGGTCGTCGGTCCTCCACGACGGCTGCGATCGGCGCGGCTCCTCGATGTGCCGGAGGTTCGCATGGGACAAGTGCTGGGTGATGTGCTGGGCCTGGCGGCCGGTGTCGCCGTCAGCCCCCTCCCGATCATCGCCCTCATCATCGTGCTGGCGACGCCCCACGGACGCGTGAACGGGCTGGTGTTCACCGCGGGCTGGGTGGTGGGGCTCTCGGTGCTGGGCGGGGTGATGCTGGCCATCGGCGGTCAGGGGGACGCCGAGAGCGACGGGCAGCCGGCCGTGTGGGTGGGGGCTCTCAAACTCGCGCTGGGTCTGGCGCTGGCCCTGTTCGGCGTGAAGCTGTGGCGTCACCGCCCTGCCGACGCCACGCAGGCGCGGTTGCCCGCGTGGATGGCCACGATCGACCGCTTCACCCCGGTGAAGATCTTCCTCCTCGCCCTCCTGCTGTCGGCCGGGAACCTGAAGAACGCCCCGCTGACCATCGCCGCGGCGGCGTCCATCAGTTCGTCCGGGCTGCCCGTGGGACAGCAGATCGCCGCACTGGCGATCTTCGTGGTCATCGCCTCCCTGGGGCTGCTGGCCCCCCTCGTGGTCTACCTGGTCATGCGGGAGCGGGCGAGGGGCACGCTGGGCAACTGGAAGGAGTGGGCCGCGCGGCACAACACGGCTGTCATGGCCGTCCTGTTCTTCGTGTTCGGGCTGAAGCTGCTGGGCGACGGCATCGACGTGCTGGTCTCCTGACCGGTGCCGGGCCGGCGGGGCCCGTTCGGCCGGCCGGCACGCAGCGCGGGGCCCCGGTCCTACGGAGTCCCGTAGCGCGCGGCGATGTCCTCGGAGGCCGGCCACCTGCTGTACGTCGGCGACTGGGGCCAGCCCTCGGGGGAGTCCTGCCACTGCTCCTGGCGTCCGTACGGCAGAAGGTCGATCAGCGCGAAGGTGTGGCTGAGCTGCTCGGTGCCCCGGCCGTCGGTGTGCCAGGTGCGGTAGACCGTGTCGCCGTCCCGGAGGAACACGTTGACCGCGAATCCTCCGTCGGGCGGCGCGCCGACATCGGCACCGAAGGAGCTGTCGGCGGTCGAGTACCAGGTCATCCGGTTGCCCACCCGCTGCTTGTAGGCGAGCGCCTCCTTGATCGGGCCCTGCGTGACGACGACGAATCGCGCGTCGTAGTTGTCCAGGAACTCCAGGCGGGTGAACTGCGAGGTGAACCCCGTGCAGCCGGGGCACTGCCATTCCTTGCCGGCGAACCACATGTGGTGGTAGACGATCAGCTGCCGCTTGCCCTCGAAGACGTCCGCCAGCCGGACGGGGCCGTGCTCGCCCTCGAGGAGGTGGTCGGGCATCTCGACCATCGGCAGGCGGCGGCGCTCGGCGGCGATGGCGTCGAGTTCCCGTGTCGCCGCCTTCTCCCGGGCACGCAGTGCCTGCAGCTCGCGGTTCCAGGTCGCGGTGTCGACGACGGGCGGCAGTGCTCGGTCGGTCATGGTTCCTCACAGAGCTCGTGCGCGGGCTTCGCTTGCACAGGGTGGACCCCGCCGGGCTCCGGAACTCATCGGTCGCCGGCCGAGGGGACGCGAAGCCCGGGTGCCGAGGCCGGAGAGCTGTGTCTTCCTGATGCTGCCCGGGTGCGGTACGACCGGACCGAGACCGCCGCCTGTCCCAACGGCCGTACGCTCACCGACGACGTCACCTCCGCGCGGCCGGCGATGGTCTCGGGCGGGAAGGTCACCGACGACCACATCGGCCTGCACACCGACCTGCTGGCGGAGTTCCCGTACCTCGGGCACCCGCACCCCGTCTCCTGACCCGGGCCGTCTCCGACACGACTGCGGCTAACGGGAGTTCGGCCGCTCTCCGTCGGCCCGCCGGTCGGCGAGGATCATCGCCACGTCGTCCGCGAGGCCGCCCTCGGTGTGCCGGACCAGCGCTCGGTGCAACTGCTCCAGGAACGCCTGCGGGGCGGTGCCGCCGCCGATCGCTTCCATGGCCCGCGGCAGGGCGAAGAACTCCCCCTGCCCGTCGCGCGCCTCGATGACGCCGTCGGTGTACAGCAGCAGCCGGTCGCCCGGGGCGAACGGATAGCAGTCGGGCTTGTCGGGGAAGTCGGCGACCAGGTCCTCGAGACCGAGCGGCGGCAGCGGCGAGGGCGGCAGCAGTGGCGTCGTCCTGCCCTCGTGGAGCAGCAGCGGCGGCGGGTGGCCCCGGTTGACCACCTGCACCACGGGCTCGTTCGGCACCTGTGCGACGAGCGCCGTGATGAACCCCTCCAGCAGCACCTCCTCGTCGTACGCGCCCGGCTTGGCGACTTCCCGGCGCAGCGCGGCCGAGCAGCGGTTCATGACCTCCACGAGCTCGTCCTCGTAGTGCACGGCTTCCCGGAACGCGCCCAGCACCACGGCCACGGCCCGGATCGCGGACAGTCCCTTGCCCCGGACGTCGCCCACGATCATCCGGACACCGAACGGGGTCTCCACGGCCTCGTACAGATCCCCGCCGACCCGCGCCCCCGTCCCCGCCGCCAGGCACAGGCTGCCCGCCGCCACCGGGCCCAGCCGCGCGGGCACGGGCCGCAGTACGACGTCCTGGGCCGCCACGGCGATCCGGCGGACCTGGTCGAGCTCCCGCTGTCTGCGCGCCTGCACGGCGCTGCTCGTGATGAAGCCGGCCGTGGTGACCAGGCCCAGGGCGAGGAAATTGGTGTAGACCTGCAAGGTGCCCCAGGCGCTGTTGTAGGCGGCGGTGGCCACACTGATGGCCAGCGCGAGCGCCGCGGCGGCGGCCGTGCCCCTCGGCCCGAGCGTCACGGCCGCCAGCGCCGGCACGGCGGTGAGCAGCGGGCCGGTGTAGATGAAGTGCGCGGGTGTGAGCTCGATGACCAGCACGGCCAGCGCGATCGCGAAGGGCACGCACTGCATCAGCGTGAACAGGATCCGGCCCCGGCCGCCTGCTCCCGGGCCGGGCGGCGCGCGCAGGAGCGACTTCATGCCCCCCAGCCTGCCTCGCCCGGCCTCGCAGCTCCACTCGCGCCCCGCGCCATGGGGGGCCCGAACCACCCCCCGGGGGTGAGGCGGTCACCGCCTGGCCGGGCGATTCTGCGGGTGCACGGTGACGGGGCACGAGGTGCGGCCGGTGGGCCGCGCGTGGGAAGGGGAGCGACGGATGGCCGACGACAGAGCTGCCCGCATGGCGGAGTTCATCCAGCCGCTTCGGGTCGAGCCCGGCCGGAGCGTCGACCTGACGACGGACTTCGACCCCGGCTACCGGGCCGGCGTCCACAAGAAGAAGGACGGCGTCGAGCTGCTGCGGACGGGCACCGAGCTGCTCGCCGACTACCAGGGGCGGCTGGCCGCCCAGAACACCTACGGGGTGCTCGTGTGCCTCCAGGCGCTGGACGCCGGCGGCAAGGACGGGACGATCCGGCACGTGATGAGCGGGGTCAATCCCCAGGGCGTGACCGTGTCCTCGTTCAAGGTCCCCTCGTCCGAGGAACTCGATCACGACTACCTGTGGCGCTACGCCTGCCGCCTGCCCCGGCGCGGCGAGATCGGCATCTTCAACCGCTCCCACTACGAAGAGGTCCTGGTGGTCCGGGTGCACCCGGAGAACCTGACCCGGCAGAACCTGCCCGAGTCGGCGCGCGGGCCGGACGTGTGGGCGCGGCGCTACCGCGAGATCAACGACTGGGAGCGGTACCTCAGCGACAACGGCTTCAGGATCGTCAAGCTGTTCCTGAACCTGTCGAAGGAGGAGCAGCGCCTGCGGTTCCTCAAGCGCATCGACGTGCCCGAGCGGAACTGGAAGTTCTCGCCGGCGGACGTCCGTGAACGCGCCCGCTGGGACGACTACCAGCGCGCCTTCTCGCAGATGCTGTCGGCCACCAGCACCGAATGGGCGCCCTGGTACGTCCTTCCGGCCGACCACAAGTGGTTCGCGCGGCTGTGCGCCTCCTCGGTGCTGGTGCACACCCTGATGGGCATCGATCCCCAGTACCCGCGCGTCAGCGAGCAGACCCGCCGGGAACTGGCCGGGGTCCGGCAGGAGCTGGAGGCCGAGGCGCCCGAGGGGGCGGTGCCCGACCCGTACGCGGCCCCGGGCACGAAGGCCAGGAGGAAGAGCGGGCGTCCCGGCGGGAAGGGGTAGCGGCCGGGGTGCCGAGCGGGTGGCCGCGGACCGGAAGGACGTGTCATGACCGTGCAGAAGGATGCCCTGGAGGGGAAGGCCGAGCAGGGCCGGGAGTGGTACGGACTTCCGGCGCGGGACGTCGCCGCCGCGTTCGCAGTGGACACGGCCGAGGGGCTGTCGTCGGCGCGGGCGGCGGAACTCCTGCGCGCCCACGGCGCGAACGCCCTGCCGGAGGAGAAGCCGCTGCCCGGCTGGCGCCGCTACCTGGCGCAGTACCGCAGCTACATGCAACTGGTCCTGGTGAGCGCGGCCGTGGTGTCGCTGGTGATCGCGGAGTGGGCCACCGGGGTGCTGCTGCTGGTGCTGACGGTCCTCAACGCCGTGGTGGGCATGCGCCAGGAGGGCAAGGCGGAGAGCGCCATGAACGCGCTCAAGTCGATGATGAAGGCGACCGCCCGGGTGCGCAGGGACGGTGCGGAGTCGCGGATCCCGGCGGAGGAGGTCGTCGTCGGCGACGTCGTGCTGATCGCCGCCGGGGACGAGGTGCCGGCCGACGGCCGCATCGTCGAGGCCCACGCGCTGCAGATCGACGAGTCGGCGCTGACCGGCGAGAGCGTGCCGGTCGCCAAGGGGCCCGGCGTACTGGCCGGGACCGGCCTCGGCCTCGGGGACCGGACGAACATGGCGTTCATGAACACCCCGGTCACCCACGGCAGCGGGACGGTGGTGGTCACGGGGACGGGGGCGGACACCGAACTCGGCCGGATATCCGGGATGCTCTCGGCGACGCCGCGCGAGCCCTCGCCGCTGACCCGGGAACTGGACCGGCTCACCCTGTGGATCACGGGTGCGGCCGGAGCGACGATGATCGTGATGTTCGTCCTGGGGCGGAGCCGCGGCGAGGCGTGGGACACCCTGTTCGTGAGTGCGGTCTCCCTGGCCATCGCCGCCATCCCGGAGGCCCTGCCCACGGTGACCCAGACCATCCTCTCGCTGGGCGGGGTCGATCTGGCCCGGCGCGAGGCGATCGTGAAGGACCTGCCGTCGGTGGAGTCGCTGGGGTTCACCTCGGCGATCAACTCCGACAAGACCGGCACGCTCACCATGAACCAGATGACGGCCGTGGAGGTCGTCGATCCGGGCGACCGCTACACCGTCTCCGGCACCGGGTACGGCCTGGAGGGCAAGGTCCACCACGCGGTGGGCAGCTCGCCCGGCATCGAGGACGCGATCCTGCCGTATCTGATCGCCAACGACGCCCGGCTCGTGGACGGCAAGGTGGTCGGGGACCCCACCGAGGGCGCCCTGCTGGTGCTGGGCCACAAGGCCGGACTGGACATGGACGCCACCAGGGAGCGGTTCCCGAGGCTGGCCACCCTGCCGTTCGACCCCGCGTACAAGCTGATGGCGACGTTCACCCCGGCCACGGACGAGGCCGGCCGGCCCGTGGTGCGGTGCTTCGTGAAGGGGGCGGCGCCCGCGGTGACGGCCCGGGCCGCCACCGCGCTCGCCAAGGGGGCGGCCGTGCCGTGGGACGCCGAGGCGCGCCGCCGGGCCCAAGGGCACATCGAGCGCATGGGCGGCGCGGGCCTGCGGGTGATGGCCGCCGCGCGGCGCGACCTCGACCCCGCGGACTTCGACCCCGAGGGCGACCTGCTCGGGTACGTCACCGGGCTGCAGATGACGAGCCTGGTGGGAATGGTCGACCCGCCGCGCAGGGAGTCGCGGGCGGCGGTGGCCGACGCGCAGGCGGCCCACATCCGGGTCCGGATGGTCACCGGGGACGACGTCGTCACGGGGGCCGCCATCGCCCGGCAGCTCGGGATCGAGGGCGAGGCCATGCTCGGCGCGGACTTCGCGGCCCTGCCGGAGAGCGAGCGGCTCGCCCGTATCGACGGCATCGGCGTGGTCGGCCGGGTCGCCCCCGAGCACAAGGTGCTGCTCGCCGACACCTTGAAGCAGCGGGGCCATGTGGTGGCCATGACCGGCGACGGCGTCAACGACGCCCCGGCCATCAAGGCCGCGGACATCGGGATCGCCATGGGCTCCGGCACGGAGGTCGCCAAGAACGCCGGGCGCATGGTGCTCTCCGACGACAACTTCGCCACCATCGTCTTCGCTGTCGAGCAGGGCCGGAAGATCTACGACAACCTCACCAAGTACATCCGCTTCGTGCTGGTGCTGCTCGTCGTCTTCGTCCTGACGTTCCTGGGCGCCTCGGTGTTCAACATCGCCGCGGGGGAGCCCTTCACCCCGGCGCAGGTGCTGTGGATCCACTTCTTCGTCAACGCGGCCTTCGGCTTCGCGCTCGGCTTCGACCGGCAGAGCCCGGGCCTGATGCGGCGTCGGCCCCGCCCCCGCGGCATGCCCGTGCTGACCAGGAGCGTGATGGTCACGGTCGGACTCTCCGGCCTGGTGATCACCATCGCCCTGCTGTCCCTGATCAAGCTCGGCGAGGGCCGCTTCGGCAGCGTCGCGGTGGGCCAGTCGATGGCGTTCACCTCTTTCGCGCTGTGCCTCGTCGTGGCCGCGCTGGAGTGCCGCAGCGAGACGGAGACCGTGCTCACGACGGCCAGTTTCGACAGCAAGCAGATGAACTGGGCCATGTTCGTCGAGTTCGTCCTCGCCGTCCTGGTGACCCAGCTGGACGCCTTCCGCCGGCTGCTCGGCACGACCCGGCTGGACCTCCCGGAGTTCGCCTGGACCCTGGTGCCGCCGCTGGTCCTGCTGGTCCTGTGGGAGCTCGGCAAGTGGCTCGTGCGGTGGACCGGCGGGCCGAGCGTACGGAAGTGAGCCGGTCGTGGCGTGCCCTGTGGCGGCAGGCGGACCGGCGGTGGCGGGAGGCGGGCCGCCGGTTCGACGAGAGCGGTCCGGGCCGGCTGTGGGGGCGCCTCGCCGCGGTCGACTTCTTCGGGCACTCCTTCCAGCTGGCCGCCCTGGCACTCCTGTGCTTCTTCCCGTTCCTGATCATCATCACGGCGGCGTCGGGCCGTGAGGCGGCCGAGGTGGTCGCCGGCTGGCTGGGACTGGACCAGCAGGCCGCCGAGGCCGTGTCGACCCTGTTCGCGCCCACGACGAACTCGTACACCCTCACCGCGACCAGCGCCGTCCTGCTGCTGCTCGGCGTCATGGCCGTGGCCGGCACCCTCCAGAGCTGGTACCTGATGCTGTTCGACGCTCCCGGGAGCGTCACGCGGGACACCGTGGCCCGACTCGCCTGGCTCATCGGCCTGTTCGTCTACGTCGCCGTGCAGGCCGCGCTCGGCAGGGTGCTCGGCGGATGGCTCCTGCCCGGCCTGGCCGGCTTCCTGTGGGCGGTCGCCTTCTGGTGGGGCAGCATGTACGTCCTGCTCGCCGGGGCGGTGCGTTGGCGCGTCCTCTTCCCTCCGGCGCTGGTCACCAGCGTGTGCTGGACCGGCCTGGGGGTCTTCTCCGCCCACTACTTCTCGGCGGCCGTCGTGGCGAACGAGGAGAAGTACGGCCCCATCGGCGTCGTCATGGTCATCCTGTCGTGGCTGGTCGCCGTCGGCGTGGTCATCCACCTGGGCGCGATCGTGGGGCGCGCCTGGCGGTGAGGAGCCGAGCGCCCGACTCCCGGCTCAGGGGTGAGTTCGTGCCGGCGGCCGCCGCGCCACTCGGCCGGCAGGACGGTGGCGTCGTCGACGAGGCGGCGGCTTGTCATCTGGCCTCGCTTCCTGCGCTGCGGCCGGGCGTATCCGGGTACGCCCGCCGGGTGTCCGGACGGGCGGGAAGCCTCCGCCCGGCGGAGGTGGCGGCCCGGCGCTCCTGGGACCGGCGCTCGGGGGTGCTGGACGCGCTCGCATACCTCCACCAGCACCGCCCGGCCGCCCGCCCGTGACTCCCGGCGGGGCCCGTCCCGGCGGTCACGCCGCGGTCCGCCACCCGGGTTCCAGGCTGTCGAGGAGGGCGTGGAAGGCCTTGTCGGCGCGGTCCCAGTGGCCGTCCGCGAGCGGGGCGGCCAGCAGGCCGAAACAGGCGTCGGTCAGGAGGGTGGCCTGGGTGCGGGCCCGGTCCTGATCCATCCCGAGGTCGCGGAAGAAGGAGGTCAGCAGGTCCGTCCACGCGACGACGACATCGCGCACGAGCGGCCCGTAGCGGTCCGGGTGCAGGACACCGGCGCTCATGATCTCGAGGTGGAGGGGGAGCGCGGCCCGCACCTCGGGGTCGCGGAACTGCTGCCACACCTCCTCCATGAAGCGCCGCAGCTCCGCGGGGGTGGTGGGCGAGCCGGTGGTCTCCAGGAGTTCGCGGGTGCGCAGCAGGGGGCGCCGCTCGTAGACGGCGAGCGCCTCGGCGACCATGCGCTCCTTGGTGCCGAAGTAGTAGAGGAGCATGCGGTCGCTGGTGCCGAGGTCCCTGGCCAGCGGTCGCAGGGAAAGGTCCGCCAGGCCGTTGCGCAGCACGTACGCGCGGACCCGGTCGAGAAGATCGCGCCGCTTGGCCGGGTCGGGCGGGCGAGGCATGAAAGCTCCTGTCGGCGAACGGAGGGGCTCCGGATCTGTCCGGTACGAGAAACTTTGGGCAGGTATTTACTGTAGCAAGCGCTACGTGTATATTTTTTTCGTGTAGCGACCGCTACGTGTACTGACCCTGGTGCTTACCCGGCGCACTTACCGGCAAACCGTCCATGTATGAGAGGACTGATTCCCATGGCCGCTCTGGCCATCGGTCGCCGCCCCGTCGTCGCTCTGCGCGGAGGCCGGCCGAAGCGTGCCGCCGCGGACTCCTGGGCCGTCAGGCAGTGGGCCCTGTGGTCCCGCATGCTCTCGCCGTTGCGGCCGCTGGACGCGCCGCGCGGCCGTGCCACCGACTGGGACGCCTCCTGGCCCCTGGCCCAGGAGCCGGTCTCGGTGCGTCGCGCCAGGCGCCTGGTGACCGCCCAGCTGGCGGAGTGGGCCGTGGCCGACCTGGCCGACACCGCCGAACTCCTCGTCAGCGAACTGGTCACCAACGCCCTGCGGCACACGCGCGGCCCGCTCCGGCTCAACCTGCGGCTGCGCGACGCCCGCCTGATGTGCGAGGTCGAGGACACCGAGTCCGCGGGCCCCGTGCGCAATGTCGTCGGCCCGGACGCGGAGGGCGGACGCGGGACCGAACTGCTGGACGTGCTCGCCGGCGCCTGGGGCACCGAGCGGACCGCCACCGGCAAGAGCGTCTGGTTCGAACTGCACTGCGAGGACGGCTCCGCCGGCGCGGCGGGTCCCGCCCGCTGATCCGCGCGCGGGGCTGCTCCGGCCGGAAGACTCCCGCTGGTCCGATTTACTGATCTACAAGCGTGTCTGCCCCACGGTGCACCGGCGCTCCGGCCTCCCGGGTCACGCTCGCGCTCAGACTCGGGGAACGCCCCAACTCCAAGGACAAGGAGCATCCACAGGGCAACGACCCGCAGTCGCAGTGGGCCGCGGTCTCGCCGCAGCCGACTCCCTGGCCCCACCCGTAACCGATGAAGAAAGCGGTCCCCGCCGGCCGGGCAGGGCGGGGGCCGCCCCTCGGGCGACCGTCGACGCGGCCCGCGAGCGGGAACGCCCATCGGCTGCCGCGCTGTTGCGCGGCGCGGCGGCCCGGCGTGGAATCAAGTGTGAGGCTCTTCGGCAGCGCCGTGTCCGCCGACCGCCCCGCTCCCGGCACCGGGGTCGGCCGGAAGGGGCTCAAGAACGACGCCCTGGGCCTGTTCTCCTCGGTCGTCATGGGGCTGGCCTCCGCCGGCCCGGCGTACAGCCTCGCCGCCACCCTGGGCATCATCGTGGCGGGGGTCGGACTCCAGACCCCGATCGTCACCATGCTGGCCTTCGTCCCGATGCTGCTGGTCGCGTGCGCCTTCCGGGAGCTCAACGCGAGCGACGCCGACTGCGGGACGACCTTCACCTGGGGCACCCGCGCCTTCGGGCCGCGCACCGGCTGGATGGGCGGCTGGGCCCTCATCGTCGCCAACGTCGTCGTCATGGTGAACCTCGCCGAGATCGCCGGCATCTACGGCTTCCGCCTGGTGGGCCTCGACGGAATGGGGGAGAGCCGGCTCTGGGTCACGGTGGCCGGCATCGTCTGGATCGCCGTGATGACCGCGGTCTGCTACGTCGGCATCGAGTTCTCGGCGACCGTCCAGCGCTGGCTGCTCTGCGCGGAAGTGCTGATCCTGGTCCTGTTCGGCGCCGCCGCGCTGGTCCGGGTGTACACCGACCCCCCGCCGACGGCGATCCACGTCTCCGCCTCCTGGTTCAACCCCTTCGAGGTCCCGTCGATGAGGGACCTGACCTCGGGCCTCCTCGCGGGGGTCTTCATCTACTGGGGCTGGGACACCGCCTTCTCGGTCAACGAGGAGACCGTCGACAGCACCCACGTCCCGGGGCGCGCCGCGGTGACGTCGATCGTACTGCTCCTGATCATGTACGGGCTGGTGTCCACCTCGGCGCAGGCGTTCGCCGGAGTGGGCGGCTCGGGCATCGGGCTCGGCAACCCGGCGAACTGGGACGACGTGTTCTCCGGGCTGGGCGAGGCCGTGTTCGGGAGTCAGGTCACGGGGCTGATCCTCTCCCGGGTGCTGCTCCTCATGGTGCTGACGTCCGCGCTGGCCTCCGCGCAGACCACCATCCTGCCCCTGGCCAGGACCGTCTTCTCCATGGCGGTCCACAAGGCCGTCCCCGCCCGGTTCGCCCGGATCCATCGCCGGTACCTGACGCCGACCTGGGGGACCCTCGGCATGGGTGCCGCGTCGATCGTGCTGCTGGTCCTGCTGTCCTCGTTCAGCCGGAACATCGTGGCCGACTCGATCGAATCGGTCGGACTCGCCATCGCGTTCCAGTACGGAGTGACCGGCTTCGCCTGCCTCTGGTACTTCCGCAGGCTGCTCACCCGCAGCTTCCGGGACCTCGTCCTCAAGGGCGTGTTCCCGGCGCTCGGCGGGCTGATCATGGTCCTGCTGTTCCTGTACGCCGCCTTCGACGTCTACGCGAACCCCGAGTACGGCGCGACCAGCGTCGACGTGCCGCTGATCGGGCCGATCGGCGGGGTCACCGTGCTGGGCCTGGGTGCCCTGCTGATCGGGCTGCTGCTGATGCCGGTGGTCACCCGCGGCCACACGGTGGCCCTCAAGCTCCAGCGGAACCTGCTCCCGCGCCGGCTGCCCCCGCACGTCGCCGTCGACTCGGCGAGCCGCTACCTGCCCGCCGACAGCGGGTCCGGCGTGGGCGGCGACTGGTACGACGTCATCCCCCTGTCGGGGACCCGGGTCGGCCTGGTCGTCGGGGACGTGCTCGGCCATGGCCTGCGGGCCGCGGCCACCATGGGACGCATGCGCACCGGCGTCCAGGTGCTGGCCCGGCTCGACCTCAGCCCGGACGAGCTGCTGTCCCGCCTGGCCGACCTGCTGGAGCAGACCGCGCGGGAGAGCGCGGCGGCCCGCGACCCGGGCCGCCCGCGGACACCCGCCGACGAGGCGCTGGGCGTGAGCTGCCTGTACGCGGTGTACGACCCCCTCACCGGCAGGTGCAGCCTGGCCCGGGCGGGCGAGCCGGTGCTGGCCGTCGTCGCACCGCACACGGGAGTCGTCGACCTCCCCGACCTGCCCACCGGACCGCCGCTGGGCATCGGCGGCCCGCCGTACCGGACCACGGAGATCCAGCTGGCGCCGGGCAGCACGGTCGCCCTCCTCACGGGCGGCCTCCTCCAGGCGGCCGACACCTGGGGCGCCGGGCTGGCACAGCTGTCTCGCATCCTCGCGGGCACCGACCGGACCCCCCTGGAGGAGCTGTGCGACCGGGTGGTCACCACCCTGCTGCCCGGGCCGGTGGACGAGGACGCGACGCTGCTGGTGGTCCGCACCCGTCTGCTCGACCGGAACAGGTTCACCCAGTGGGAACTGCCTCCGGACCCGGCCGCGGTCGGCAGCATCCGCACCGCCGTCGGCAAGCAGCTGGGCGACTGGGGCTTGGAGGACCTGGCGTTCGCCAGCGAGCTCATCATCAGCGAACTGGTCACCAACGCCATCCGTTATGTCGGCGGTCCGGTCCAGGTGCGCCTGATCCGCGACCGGACGCTGATCTGCGAGGTCTCCGACACCGGCCACACCACGCCCAACCTGCGGCACGCCGCGAGCGACGACGAGGGCGGCCGGGGCCTGTTCATCATCGCCCAGATGACCCACCAGTGGGGCACGCGCTACACCCCCACCGGCAAGACGATCTGGACCGAGCAGGACCTCTCGCCGGAGGACGGCCTCTAGGGGCAACTGCCGTCCGGCGGGAGCCCGTGGTGCCGGCGGGCGCCGTCGGCATACGGTTGCGCCCCATGGACTGGACTACGCCCGTCAGCACGCTGATCGGCGCCCTGGTGGGAGTCGGATCGACCCTGCTGAGCGAGAGCGTGCGCGCCAGGCGCGACCGGGGGAACCAGTCGCACCAGCTCAGGCGCCAGCTGTACGCCCGCTATCTCGAAGCCCTCACCAGCACCGACAGCGACCTGCAACTGCTCGCCGTCCGCGAGCGGGCACCAGTGGCGGAGGCCGACCTCCGGGCCGCCTGGCGCGGGCACTCCCTGCTCGCCCTGCACTACGAGATCGGGCTGGTCGCCCCGCCGCCGGTCACCGGCGCGGCCGACACGGCGTACCGGGCGCTGCGGGCGGCACGCAACGCCCTGGTCGCGGCCGGCGCCACCGCCGGCGACTCCGGAACACCGGACGGCCACCCCCGCCCCGCCGGGCCGCGGGACGTCCGCGGCGGGTACATCGACGCGCTGGCCGCTCTGCGCGCGGCGATGCGCGCCGACGTGGGCGACGGCCGGGGCTGAACCATCCGGCAGGACAAGGCAGAACGGCCCGCCGTGAGACGTGACGGCATCGCAATCCGGGAGCCGAACCCGGACCGGCCGCCCGCGCGTCCTTGCGGGTATGGAACCGCAGAAACCGCTGCCCGCGCCCCGGCAGCCCGAGGGGTGCCTCGTCGTCGCCATCCGGATCCCGGTGCGGATCGTCGTGCTCGTGCTCGTCGTGCCGGTGCGCATGGCGTGGGACGCGCTCGTCGTCGCCGGAAGGTTTCTGCGTGACACCGTGCTCCGACCGCTCGGCCGGGCCCTGCTGTGGGCCGGCAAGGCTCTGCTCGTGTGGCCGCTGGTGGGTCTGTGGCGCCACGTCGTCGTCCCGGTCGGCAAGGCCCTCGCTCTGCTCGCCACCGTCCTCCTCGTCGTCCCGGCGGTGTGGCTGTACCGCCGGGTGCTCACCCCCGTAGGCCACGTCGTCGTCCGGCTGGCGCGCGGGGTGCTCGCCGGGCTCTGCTGGCTGTACGCGCGGGTGCTCGCCCCGCTCGGGCACGCGCTCGCCCGGCTGCTGAAGGGCATCGGCGCCGTCCTCGCCGCCATCGGCCTCGGGTTGTACACGGCCCTCGCCTGGCTGGCACGCCACCTGATCGCCCTGCTCGCCCACTGGCTGTACACCTGGATCCTCACCCCCGTGGGGCACGCCGTCGCCTGGTGCGTGCGCGGACTCGGCCGGCTGCTGGGGCTGCTGGCCACCGGGATCGGGCTGGCCCTGTACTGGACCGTCCGCGTCCTGCTCGTCCTGCCCGCGCTCGCCCTGTGGCGCTGGGTCCTGGCACCCGCCGGCCGGTTCCTCGCCCTCGTCGCGCGGGAGGTGGGGGACGCCCTCGGGCACGCCTGGCGGATCGCGGGACGAATTTCGCTGGCCGTCGGACGAGCCCTGGCGACCCTCTTCCGGTGGATCCTCGTCGAGCCCCTGCGCTGGGTGTACCGGACCGTCCTCACCCCGCTCGGGCACGTCGTCCGGGACGCCGTCCTGCGGCCCGCCGCGGCCGGCCTGCGCGCGGTCGGCCGGGTCACCCGCGAGGCGCTGACCACTGCCCGCGCCACCGTGCGGCAGGCCCGCGCCGACTTCCGGCGGATGCTCTTCGGCGAGCCCCCGCCGCCGGTCGCCGTGGACCGGCGGGAACCTCCGGGCCCCGGGACACGTACTCTTGGTAGCAGTACGACCGCTCTCACGAAGGACTAGGACACTGGGCAAGCGACAGCCCGAAGGCCCGCCGCCCGCACCCGCGGTGCAGCGCATCCGACTGCGCTACACCAAGCGCGGCCGCCTGAGGTTCACCAGCCACCGAGACTTCCAGCGCGCCTTCGAGCGTGCGCTGCGCCGCGCCGAGGTGCCCATGGCGTACTCGGCCGGTTTCACGCCGCATCCGAAGGTGTCGTACGCCAATGCCGCACCCACCGGCACGGGCAGTGAGGCGGAGTACCTGGAGATCGCGCTCACCGCGACGCGCGATCCGGAGAAGCTGCGCGTCCTTCTCGACGAGTCGCTGCCCCCCGGGCTCGACGTCGTCGACGCGGTGGAGGCGCGGACCTCGGGTCTCGCCGACCGGCTGACGGCCTCCGTATGGGAGCTGCGGCTGGACGGCGTCGACCCGGCCGACGCCGAACGCGCGGTCGAGGCCTTCACCGGGGCCGACACCGTCGAGGTGCAGCGGATGACCAAGAACGGCGTCCGCACCTTCGACGCCCGCCCGGCCGTGGTGAGCCTGGAAACGCACGGTTCACCGGCTGATAGGCCGACCGACCGGCCCTGTGCGATACTGCGGCTGGTTGTTCGGCACGTGACGCCTGCCGTACGACCCGACGACGTCCTGTCCGGTCTCCGCGCCGTGGCCGACCTGGCGCCGCCGGTCCCCGCAGCGGTGACCAGGCTGGCGCAGGGGCTGTTCGATGAAGAGACCGGCACGGTGACCGACCCGCTCGCGCCCGACCGCGAGGCAGCCGGGGCCATGACGGCCGCATCTGCTGCCGCCGCGACGGCGCCGACGCCGGAAGGTCCCGCGTAGGGACGGACGTCGTAGCGCCGCCCTCGTACTCGGGAGCCATCTGGGTCGGGCAGCGCACCCCACCAGAAGACTTTCGCCAGGCCGTACCGACAAGGCGTACGGAACCGGCGAGACAGGACACAGAGTGCTCCCGTGCGGCGCCCGCGCCCCGGACGGCGGCCATCGCGCATCGCGCGGGCCGCGGACGTCAACGGCGGCCGGTCTCCAGAGACCGGCGCCGGGCCAGGCGCGGCGCCCGGGGGCCTGACGGGAGAAACGCCCGCATGCTCGAGCCGACCGAACCCAACGAGGGTTCCGAACTGAACACTCCCAGCGACACCCTGCCGCCGCGCAGGCGTCGCCGTGCCGCCTCCCGCCCGGCGGGTCCGCCCGTCGCGGCCGAGGCGCCCGCCGAGGTCACCGTGCCGGCCATACCGGCCGCCGACGCCGACGAGGTCACCGAGGTCGTCGAGACCGAGGCGGCCGAAGAGGCAGCGGAGACAGCGGCGACCACCGGGACCGAAGAGGCACCCGAGGAGACCGCTCCCGCCGCGCGTCCGCGCCGCCGTGCCACCCGCCGCGCGTCCGCGCCCGGCGGGGCCCCGACGGCCGCCGAGGGCGCCGAGACCGTCGTACCGGCCGCCGCCGAGGCGGAGACGCCCGCCGCAGTCGCCGAGGGCGGCGAGGTCGTCGTCGGCGAGGAGGCCGCCCCGCGCCGCACCCGCCGCCGTGCCACCCGCACCGTGGCGACGCCCACCGGTGGCGCCGCTTCCGCCGAGGAGACGGCCGCTCCCGCGGACGAGGCGGCTCCCGCCCAGGAGCCCCCCGCCGAGGCCGCTCCCGCCGCGCGTCCGCGCCGCCGTGCCACCCGCCGTGCGGCCGCGCCCGCCGGGGCCCCCGAGGCCGTCGCGGCCGAGACGGTCCAGCAGACCGAGGCCCCGCAGGAGACCGGCGCCGCCGAGACGGCCGCCGTCGCCGAGGAGGCCGCTCCCGCCGCGCGTCCGCGCCGCCGTGCCACCCGCCGTGCGGCCGCGCCCGCCGGCGCGCCGGAGGCCGCCGAGACCGCGCCCGTGGAGGAGACCCCGGCCGCCGAGCAGGCGGAGGAGACCGCTCCGGCCGTCGCCGAGGAGGCCGCGCCCGCCGTCGAGGAGGCCGCTCCGCGCCGCACCCGGCGCCGGGCCACCCGCCAGGCGTCCGCGCCCGCCGACGCCCCTGCCACCGAGACCGCCGCTCCCGCCGCGGCCGAGGCCCCGGCCGAGACCGCCCCCGTCGAGGAGGCCGCCCCGCGCCGCGCCCGGCGCCGGGCCGTGCGTCCCACCTTCGGCTTCTCCGAGCCGGCGCAGCCCGCCGCCGAGGCCGCCGAGGGCGAGGGCCGGCGCCGCCCGGCCCGCCCCTCCGTCGCCGTCTTCCAGGCGCCGGTGTTCGCCGAGCCCAAGTTCCAGACCCCGGAGCGAGCCGCCGCCGAGGCCGCCGCGGAGGCCGTCGAGGCCGTGGAGGAGCAGCCCGAGGAGCACGCGGAGGAGCGCGCCGACGCCGGTTCGCGCCGTCGCCGTCGCCGCCGGGGCGCCGACCGGGCCGAGGAGACGCAGGCCGTCGAGACCGCCGCCGAGGACGAGGAGACCGAGGAGGCCGAGGAGCCCACCGGCGAGTCCGCCGAGGGCCTCGCCGACGGCGAGGAGTCCGAGGACGGCGACGAGGCCGAGGGCTACGAGGAGTCCGGTTCGCGCCGCCGCCGCCGCCGTGGCGGACGCCGCCGTCGCCGCGGTGACGCCGGTGACGGCGAGGGCCCGGACGGCGAGGGCGACGAACTGGCCGCCGAGCAGGCCGAGCAGGACGCCGAGGACACCGCCGAGCAGGAGGAGGAGGACGCCGAGGACGCTCGTGGCGACGAGTCCGGCGGCTCCAGCTCCAGCCGCCGCCGGCGCCGCCGTCGCCGTCGCGCAGGGGACAGCGGCCCGGACTCCGAGACGTCCGCCGACGACCCCGAGCGCACGGTCGTCAAGGTCCGCGAGCCGCGCAAGCCCAGCGAGCCGTCCGACGAGGTGCAGTCAATCAAGGGCTCCACCCGTCTGGAGGCCAAGAAGCAGCGCCGCCGGGAAGGCCGCGAGCAGGGCCGCCGCCGCGTCCCGATCATCACCGAGGCCGAGTTCCTGGCCCGCCGTGAGGCCGTCGAGCGCGTGATGGTGGTCCGCCAGCACGGCGACCGCACCCAGATCGGCGTCCTGGAGGACAACGTCCTCGTCGAGCACTACGTCAACAAGGAGCAGTCGACCTCCTACGTCGGCAACGTGTACCTCGGCAAGGTGCAGAACGTCCTGCCCTCGATGGAGGCCGCCTTCATCGACATCGGCAAGGGCCGCAACGCCGTGCTGTACGCCGGTGAGGTCAACTTCGAGGCGCTGGGCATGGCCAACGGCCCGCGCCGTATCGAGGCCGCCCTGAAGTCGGGCCAGTCGGTCCTCGTCCAGGTGACGAAGGACCCGATCGGCCACAAGGGCGCGCGCCTGACCAGCCAGGTCTCCCTGCCGGGCCGCTACCTCGTGTACGTCCCCGAGGGCTCCATGACCGGCATCAGCCGCAAGCTGCCCGACACCGAGCGGGCCCGGCTGAAGACCATCCTCAAGAAGATCGTCCCCGAGGACGCCGGCGTCATCGTGCGCACCGCCGCCGAGGGCGCGAGCGAGGAGGAGCTGCGCCGCGACGTCGAGCGGCTCCAGTCGCAGTGGGAGGACATCCAGAAGAAGTCCAAGAACGGCAACGCGCCGACGCTGCTGTACGGCGAGCCGGACATGACCGTCCGGGTCGTCCGCGACATCTTCAACGAGGACTTCACCAAGGTCGTCGTCAGCGGTGACGAAGCCTGGTCGACCATCCACGGGTACGTCTCGCACGTCGCGCCGGACCTGGCCGACCGCCTGTCGAAGTGGACCTCCGAGGTCGACGTCTTCGCCACCTACCGGATCGACGAGCAGCTCGCCAAGGCGCTGGACCGCAAGGTCTGGCTGCCCAGCGGCGGTTCGCTGGTGATCGACCGGACCGAGGCGATGGTCGTCGTCGACGTCAACACCGGCAAGTTCACCGGCCAGGGCGGCAACCTGGAGGAGACGGTCACCAGGAACAATCTGGAGGCGGCCGAGGAGATCGTGCGCCAGCTGCGGCTGCGCGACCTCGGCGGCATCATCGTGATCGACTTCATCGACATGGTCCTGGAGTCCAACCGCGACCTGGTGCTGCGCCGCCTGCTCGAGTGCCTGGGCCGGGACCGGACCAAGCACCAGGTGGCCGAGGTGACGTCGCTGGGCCTGGTCCAGATGACCCGCAAGCGGGTCGGACAGGGCCTGCTGGAGTCCTTCTCCGAGACCTGCGTCCACTGCAACGGCCGCGGTGTCATCGTGCACATGGAGCAGCCGGCCTCCGGCGGTGGTGGCGGTGGCGGCGGCAAGCGCAAGAAGCGCGGCCGTGGCGGCGACGGGCAGGAGCACGTGCACGAGACGGCCGCGGTGGCCGTGGAGACCGGCGAGGCCGTCGAGCCGGAGACGGAGACCGCCGTCGAGGTGGCCGCCGAGCTCGCCGAGCCCGTGGCCCTGCCCGCGCCCGAATTCGCGCCCGACGAGGAGCTGTACAGCAGCGTCGCCGAGGCGGAGGCGGCGGCCGGCCGTGGCCGTTCGCGCCGCCGTGCGAGCCGCCGGGCGTCCGCTCCGGCCGGTGCGCCGAAGGCGGAGAAGGCCGAGCGGGCGATGGACCGGAAGGTCGAGGCCCCGCAGCCGGAGGCCGCGGAGCCCGAGGCCGCCGTGCAGGCCCCGACCGCGCAGGACGTCACCGCCGACGAGGCGGCGGCGCGCCCGGTGCGGCCGGAGCCGGCCGCCGAGGCGCTGGCCGAGCCCGCGGCCGCCGAGGACCAGGTGGTCCCGGCCCCGCAGGCCGAGGCTCCCGAGGAGGCCGCGCCGAAGGGCCGTACGCGCCGCCGGGCGACCCGGAAGGTGTCGGCCCCGGCCGGTTCCCCCGCGGGTGCCGAGGCGGCCGTCCTGACGGTGGCCGAGACCGCGCCCGCGGCCGAGGCACCGGCCGAGCAGCCGGCGGCCCCGGCCGAGGAGGCGCCCGCCGAGAGCGCCGCCCCGGCCCGCCCGCGCCGCCGTGCCGTGCGCAAGGCCACCGCGCCGACCGCGTCCGAGGAGACGGCCGTCGTGGTCGTGCCCGCGGCCGCGACCGAGGAGACCGCGGAGGCCGGCGAGGAAATCGCCGAGGCGGTCGCCACGGCCAAGAAGACCGCCCGCAAGGCGGCGAAGAAGGCGACGGCCAAGAAGGCCGCCACCAAGAAGACCGCGGCCAAGAAGACGGCCGCCAAGAAGACGACGGCCAAGAAGGCGGCCAAGACCGCCAAGACGGCCGCCGCGAAGGCGACGGCGAAGAAGACCACCACGGTCTCCACCGCCGCCGACGAGGGCTGACACCCGGGGTGTGCGCCCGGTCCGAGTGACCGGGCGCACATCCGTGGGGCCCGGTTTGACCCCCTCGGCCGTGCCCCGTAACCTGGACCGTCGGCGTGTCCACTGAACACGCCACATCCCCGTAAACCTTCTCCTCCCGGGCGCAGTACGGGCCGGGAGAGGTCGCCCCTGTTTCCTGGGCGGCTGGCCTTCGGGGGTGCCGTTTCTTCGAGCGAAAGAGAGATCCGCGTGTACGCCATCGTGCGCAGCGGTGGTCGCCAGCACAAGGTTGCTGTCGGCGACATCGTTGAGGTTGACAAGATTTCCACCGCCAAGGTGGGCGACACGGTCGAGCTCTCGACCCTGCTCGTCGTCGACGGCGACTCCGTGACCAGCGACCCGTGGGTGCTGGCCGGCATCAAGGTCCAGGCCGAGGTCGTGGACCACCACAAGGGCCAGAAGATCGACATTCTGCGCTACAAGAACAAGACCGGCTACCGCCGTCGTCAGGGCCACCGCCAGCAGTACACGGCGATCAAGGTCACGTCGATTCCCGCGGCTGCGAAGTAAGGGACTGAGGAGAAATGGCACACAAGAAGGGCGCATCGTCCACCCGGAACGGTCGCGACTCCAATGCCCAGCGGCTCGGCGTGAAGCGCTTCGGCGGTCAGGTCGTCAACGCGGGTGAGATCCTGGTCCGTCAGCGCGGCACCCACTTCCACCCCGGCGCCGGTGTCGGCCGTGGCGGCGACGACACGCTGTTCGCCCTGCAGGCCGGTGCGGTCCAGTTCGGTACCCACCGTGGCCGCAAGGTCGTGAACATCGTTCCGGCTGCCTGAATCAGCTGATTCGGCACCGAACGCATTCGCGAGGCGGACCTCACTTCCCGTTCGGGAAGGCGGGTCCGCCTTTCGCGTGTTAACACAGGTACAACCCGCATCGTTTCTGGAGGCACCCCACCATGACCACCTTCGTGGACCGCGTCGAGCTGCACGTCGCCGCGGGTAACGGAGGTCACGGCTGTGCCTCCGTCCACCGCGAGAAGTTCAAGCCGCTCGGCGGCCCGGACGGCGGGAACGGCGGGCGTGGCGGTGACGTCATCCTGACCGTCGACCAGTCCGTGACGACGCTCCTCGACTACCACCACTCGCCGCACCGCAAGGCCACCAACGGCAAGCCCGGCGAGGGCGGCAACCGTTCCGGCAAGGACGGCCAGGACCTGATCCTGCCCGTGCCGGACGGCACGGTCGTCCTGGACAAGGCGGGCAATGTGCTCGCCGACCTGGTCGGCCACGGCACCTCGTACATCGCCGCCCAGGGCGGCCGGGGCGGGCTCGGCAACGCGGCGCTGGCCTCCGCCCGCCGCAAGGCGCCCGGCTTCGCGCTGCTCGGCGTGCCCGGCGACCTGCACGACATCGTCCTGGAGCTGAAGACCGTCGCCGACGTGGCCCTCGTGGGCTACCCGAGCGCCGGCAAGTCCTCGCTGATCTCGGTGCTCAGCGCGGCCAAGCCGAAGATCGCCGACTACCCGTTCACGACGCTCGTGCCGAACCTGGGCGTGGTGACGGCGGGTTCGACCGTCTACACCATCGCCGACGTGCCCGGGCTCATCCCCGGCGCCAGCCAGGGCAGGGGCCTCGGCCTCGAGTTCCTGCGGCACGTGGAACGGTGCAGCGTGCTGGTGCACGTGCTGGACACCGCCACCCTGGAGTCCGACCGCGACCCGGTCTCCGACCTCGACATCATCGAGGAGGAGCTGCGGCAGTACGGCGGCCTCGACAACCGGCCGCGGCTCGTCGTCCTGAACAAGGTCGACGTCCCCGACGGCAAGGACCTCGCCGAGATGGTCCGCCCCGACCTGGAGGCCCGCGGCTACCGCGTCTTCGAGGTGTCGGCGGTCGCCCACATCGGGCTTCGGGAGCTGTCGTTCGCGCTCGGCGACCTGGTCGGCAAGGCGCGTGCCGCCAAGCCGAAGGAGGAGGCCACGCGCATCGTCATCCGGCCCCAGGCCGTGGACGACGCGGGCTTCACCGTCACCCGTGAGGAGTCCGGCGGCGAGCCGCTGTTCCGGGTGCGGGGCGAGAAGCCGGAGCGCTGGGTCCGCCAGACCGACTTCAACAACGACGAGGCCGTCGGCTACCTCGCCGACCGCCTCAACCGCCTCGGGGTGGAAGAGCAGCTGATGAAGGCGGGTGCCCGGTCCGGCGACGGCGTGGCCATCGGTCCCGACGAGAACGCGGTCGTCTTCGACTGGGAGCCGTCGGTGATGGCCGGCGCGGAGATGCTGGGCCGTCGTGGCGAGGACCACCGTCTCGAAGCGCCCCGGCCCGCGGCCCAGCGCCGCCGGGACAAGGACGCGGAGCGGGACGAGGCGCTGCGCGAGTACGACGACTTCGACCCGTTCGAGTAGCGGCCCCTCCGGGCCGGGCACGCGCCCGGCCCGGGCCGAGCGGCGCGGAGAGGATCCCGATCCTCTCCGCGCCGCTCTCGTATGCCGCCGTGCTCCTCGCCGGCCGGCTCCGGTCTGCCGATGTGTCGTCAGGGGCCGTGCCCTGCACGGGTGTTGCCGTGCCGTCGCGGGACCTCTGCGCTGCCCGACGGGGTGTTCACCCTCGGCGTCACCTCCGGCGACCCGCTGCGTGACGGCATCGTGCTGTGGACCAGGCTCGCGCCCGACCCGCTGAACGGCGGCGGCATGCCCGACACCGCGTTCCCGGTGGAGTGGGAACCGGCCGAGGACGAGCGGTTCCACCGGATCACCCGCCGCGGCCTCGCCCGGGCCCGGCCCGAACTCGGCCACCCCCATCAGCGGGGCGGCTCGCTGCGCGTCGCCCTCGCCGCCAGAACTGGCAGCACGGCCACTTCACGCCGTACGCGGACATGCTCGCCCAGGAGCCGGACGTCGTGCTCTTCGTCGGCGACCACGTCTACGAGTCCGCGCCCTCCCCGACGGCCGTACGGCGGCACGAGGGCGACGGGGAGCCGTACACCCTGGCAGTACCGCAACCGACCCCGACCTCGCCGCGATGCACGCCGGCGCGCGTGGGTGGTCGCCTTCGACGACCACGAGGTCGACGACGACTGGGCCGGCGAGATGCCGCAGGACCCCGGCACGCAGTCGCACGACGCCTTCCAGGCCCGGCTGACGGCCGCCTTCCAGGCGTACTGCGAGCACATCGCAACGCCCTGCTGGAACAGCTCCGCGAGGTCCGCGACCCGGTGGTGCTCAGCGGCGACCGGAACCCGACGATGATCAGCGACCTCAAGGCGGACTTCGCCGACGCGGGGTCCGACGTCGTCGGCGCCGAGTTCGTCGGCACCTCCGTCTCCGGCAACGGCGAAGGGGACCAGGCCGCCTTCCACGCCCAGTGGGACCCGCTGAAGGCGGACAGCCCGCACCGCAGGTCAGGGTCGTCGACACGGTGACCGCGCCCCGGGCGGCGGCGCGCACACTGGCCCGGCTGCAGGGGGATTCGGACGAGCCGGGAGTCCGGCTGGTGTGACGATCACCGAACCGCAGGAGCCTGGGACTCAGCCGAGTCCCAGGCTGCATTCAGTCCTGTCTCAGGCAGAGGTCTTACCTTTCGTTCACCCGGGAAACGTACAGTACGACCCCGTCGGAACGGCCACCACGGAAATTGCTTATGCGCTCCTTACAACCGCAGACCGGTTCGCCGATTAATCTCCGCCGCACGGCACGGAGCCACCGCGGCACCGGTCCGTAATGCGGGCGGCCGGGCGGCGCATTGCCGTGGAATTCACCCTCGGTATTGCCGGGTATTCCGGTACCGGTCCGCCGGGTGGTCGATTCGATGCAGCCGGAACGCGCATATGAGGAAGCCGTGTGCCGTGCGGCCCGGCGAGGTGACGACAGTCGCGCGCGCAATCCGCGGTGGCCGACGGCTGTTACCGACCGGTTCGATCAAGTGCCGTACGGGACAAGGATCTTGCCGGGAGCCGGGGCGGACCCGCCCCAGTGGCCCCGCCTTGCGCACAACGGACGCCGGACGTCGCCGGAGCAACTCCCGGGCGCACCCGTACGCCCGTGCCCGAAGCGGCAGATGAGACCGCTGAACGGCGTTCCAGGAAAGCCTGTGGACTTACTCACAGCAAATTCATGGAACTTGGAGCGGCCTGTCTCCAATCAGCTGGGGTAGCAGGTGAATGAGAGGTTGCGCGCACATATGAAGCGAAGGTCACTCATCTTGCACTGCGGTTACCGTAAGTGGGAGCCTTTCACGGCTCCCTGTCGTCCCGAGGTAGGTCACCTGTGTCTCAGCACATAGCCAAGCCCCGTACCACCGCAGTGATCCTGGCCGGTGGCACCGGTCAGCGGGTCGGTCTGTCGATTCCCAAGCAGTTGCTGAAGATCGCCGGCAAGGCGGTCATCGAGCACACGCTGACCACTTTCGAGAACGCCGAGTCGATCGACGACGTCATCGTGCTGATGGCGCCCGGTTATGTGCCGGACGTCGAGAAGATCGTGGCCAAGGCCGGTCTCACCAAGGTGAGGAGGGTCATCGAGGGCGGCTCCACCCGGAACGAGACCACGGAGCGCGCGATCGCGGCCCTCGGTGAGGGCCTGGCCGAGGGCGAGGACCGCAACGTCCTGTTCCACGACGCCGTACGCCCCCTGCTCTCGCAGCGCGTCATCGACGACTGCGTGGCGGCGCTGGAGCGGTACCAGGCCGTGGACGTGGCCATCCCGTCCGCGGACACCGTCATCGTCACCCGCACGCACGGCGAGGACGGCGAGTTCATCACCGAGATCCCGGACCGCTCCCGGCTGCGCCGCGGCCAGACCCCGCAGGCCTTCAAGCTGTCCACGATCCGGCACGCCTACGAGGTCGCCGCCGGCGACCCCAACTTCCAGGCCACGGACGACTGTTCCGTCGTGCTCAAGTACCTGCCGGACGTGCCGATCCACGTCGTCGCGGGCGACGAGTACAACATGAAGGTGACGCAGCCGGTCGACGTCTTCATCGCCGACAAGCTGTTCCAGCTCGGCACCACCGCCGCGCCCGAACGGAACGGCGAGGAGACGTACCGCGAACTGCTGGCCGGTCGGACCGTCGTCGTCTTCGGCGGCTCGTACGGCATCGGCAAGGACATCGCCGAACTCGCCGAATCCAACGGCGCGAAGGTCTACGCCCTCGGCCGCTCCACGACCGGCACCCACGTGGAGAACCCGGAGGAGGTCGACGACGCGCTGTCCAAGGCGTACGCGGAGACCGGCCGGATCGACTACGTGGTCAACACCGCCGGCGTGCTGCGCATCGGCAAGCTCGCCGAGACCGACAACGCCACCATCGCGGAGGCGCTCCAGGTCAACTACCTGGCGCCGGTGCAGATCGCGCGCACCGCCTACAAGTACCTGGCGGAGACCAAGGGCCAGCTGCTGCTCTACACCTCGAGCAGCTACACCCGCGGCCGCGCCGAGTACTCCCTGTACTCCTCCACCAAGGCCGCCATGGTGAACCTCACCCAGGCGCTGGCCGACGAGTGGGCCGGCGACGGCGTCCGGGTCAACTGCATCAACCCCGAGCGCACCGCGACCCCCATGCGCACCAAGGCGTTCGGCGAGGAGCCCGCCGGCTCGCTGCTCTCCTCCGAAGCGGTGGCCCGGACTTCTCTCGACGTGCTGCTGTCGGAGCTGACCGGCCATGTCATCGACGTCCGCCAGCAGGACCCCACCGCGGGTGCCGCCAAGGCCTCCGGCTTCGAGCAGGCGCTGGCCTCGGTGCTGGACCGCCAGGACGACATGTAGGACAACCGGACGATTGTGCGCGCTCTGTTGAATTCAGGCCTCTCCGGGTATCCGATCGCCGGGTATGCGCAGAGGCCTGAATCCGTACCCCGCGCGGGAGCCCGCACCGTAGGCGCACCACCGGAATTTCCCGGCATTTCCTGTCAGAACCGGCACTCTCCCCTCCCAGAGCAGGTTTCTCCGTGATATCCACCGCTATTCGCGTCGCCCGGGTGGGCAGCGCGTCCGAGCTGGCCGCGGCGGTCCTCGTGATGCTGGGCTTCCCGGCGCTCATGCTGGCCGCGCTGGTCCCGAGCGTTCCCGCCTTCGCGGCCGTGGCCGCAGTGACGTACCTGGCGGACCACTATCTGCACCACAAGGGCAGCTACCTGATCAACCGCCTCAGCAAGGTCCGGGCGGGTCTGTCCATCCGCTTCCTGATCCGGCAGCTGCTGCTGATCCTGCTGCTGGCCCGCCTGTCGCTCTCCACCCACCTGGTCTTCTACGGCGCGGTCGCCTGCTTCATCGCGTTCTACGGCCTCCAGGCCCCGCACGGCGCGCTGGTCACCCTGATCCGCAACCGCCGCCGGATGCCGGTCGCCACCCGCAACATCGACCTCAAGGCCCGCATCCGCATCCCCGACGCCCCGCCGCGCGGCCTGCTGCACCGCTCCGCCGAGAAGATCCTCCACCTCGACCTGTTCGCGGTCGCCGGCATCCTGGTCTCCGCCGAGCTGGGCTCCGCCGTCGCCGGTTACGTCGGCATCGGCCTCACCGTGGGCCTCGGCTGTCTGTACGTCCTCGTGCTCGTGCCGTACGTGCGCGGCACGCGGATCCCGCCGAAGGCCGACGCCGTGCTCGCCGCCATGGACGACTGGCTGACCGCCTACCGGCCCGAGACCGTCCTGTACTTCTCCGGCTCCAAGGACTCCGCGTACCAGGTCAACATGTGGCTGGAGACGATGGAGCGGCTGGACACCCGGCCGCTGATCATCCTGCGCGAGCGGGTCCTCCTGGCCGGCCTCGCACCCACCACGGTCCCCGTCGTCTGCGTGCCCGGAGGGGTGCACCTGATGAACCTGGACCTGTCGACCGTGCGGGTCGCCCTGTACGCGGCGAACGTCGGCAAGAACATCCACCTGCTGCGCGTGCCCACCATGAAGCACGTCTTCATCGGCCACGGCGACAGCGACAAGCTGGCCAGCGTCAACCCGTACAGCAAGGTCTACGACGAGGTGTGGACCGCCGGCCGCGCGGGCCGCGACCGCTACGCCATCGCCGACGTCGGCGTCCGCGACGAGGACATCGTCGAGGTCGGCCGGCCGCAGCTCGCGCCCATCATGACCCGGCGCGACCTGCCCGAGGGCGGCGTCCCCACGGTCCTGTACGCGCCCACCTGGGAGGGCTGGGACGGCAACCCCGGCAACACCTCGATCGTGCTCGCCGGCGAGAACATCGTGAACCGGCTGATCGCGGCCGACCCGCCGGTCCGCGTCCTGTACAAGCCGCACCCCTTCACCGGCACCGTCAGCCCCGAGGCCGGTGCGGCCCACCGGCGGATCACCGCCCTGGTGGAGCAGGCCGCCGCCGAACGCGCCGCCGACCCCCGCTTCACCGCCGACGGCGGCGCCACGGAACGCGCCAAGGAGGAGCTGACCCGGATCGAGGCCCGGCTCGCCGAACTGGCGGGCCCCGGCAGCGAGCGGGGCGACGAGGCCGAGGCCACCCGTGACGGCGTCGTCGACGTCCGCAGGCACGAGGAGACCGCCCGGCTGCGCGCCGAGTGGAACGACGCCTACTGGCGCTCCTTCCCGGCGTACGAGCACCGGGTCGTCACCGGCGCTGAGCCGCGCCTGTACGACTGCTTCAACGTCTCCGACGCGATGGTGTCCGACATCTCCTCGGTGGTCTCCGACTTCATCGCCAGCGGCAAGCCGTACGCCGTCACCGACTCCGCGGAACTGGGCGCCGACGAGTTCAGACGGCAGAACACGGCCGTCCGCGCCGCCACGATCCTCACCAACGGCGCGGACGGCCTGGGCGCCCTGCTGGACGCCGTGCGCGACCCGGCCGGCGACCCGCTGGCGGGCGCCCGCGCGGAGCTGAAGCGGTACCTGCTGGGCCCGGACGAGCCCGCGTCGATCGACCGGTTCAACGGTGCGGTGGCCGATCTGGCCCGCAAGGCCGACGCCCGTAACGTCGGCCAGGAATCCCGGGCGGGCGCCGCGAACGCCGACCCCGCCGAGGCGGCCGAACTGACCAACGCGGTGCCGGGCCAGCGCTCCGCGTCGGCCGGTGACACGGACGGCGTGACCGCCGGCTGACCGCCCCCGCGCTTGGCGCCGGGCCCCGAGGAGCACTCCTCCGGGGCCCTCGTCATGTCCGGCCCCGGCCGGGTCTTCCCTCGCTCTTAATCCGTCCTGAGCAACTCTTACCGCCGCTGCGTACCTTTCCGGTGAGCGTGCGCACGCCTGTGACCTGCGCCACTCCGCGCCCAGGGTGAAGCAACCGCGTCCTACGGGTGTCCGTCTAACACGTTGAGATTGAGGCGATACGGGGTGAATGTTCCGTGACTGGGGGGAAGAGTGAGCGCCGTGACGCAGCCTGACGTCAGCGTGATCATCGGGGCGTACGAAGCCATGCCGTACCTGGTGGAGTGCCTGGCGTCCGTCGAGGCGCAGACCATCGACCCGGCACGCCTGGAGGTCATCGCCGTCGACGACGGCTCCACCGACGGCACGGGGGGGTGCCTGGAGGAGTTCGCGGCCCGCGCCCCCATGCCCGTCACCGTCGTCCGCCAGGACAACTCCGGCGGCCCCAGCGGCCCCCGTAACGTCGGCCTCGGCAAGGCGGCCGGACGCTACGTCTTCTTCCTGGACGCCGACGACCGGCTCGGCCCCGAGGCCCTGGAGCGCATGGTCGCCATGGCCGACGAGAACGGCACGGACGTCGTCCTCGGCCGCGTCGAGGGCGTCAACCGCACCGCGCCGAAGTCCATGTTCGGCAAGACCCTCGGCCGGACCGACGTCCACTCCTCCAACATCAAGTTCACGCTGAGCGCGCAGAAATTGTTCCGCCGCGAACTGCTGGAGAGACACGGCATGCGGTTCGACGAGTCGCTGTGGACCGGCGAGGACGCGCTGTTCACCCTGGAGGCGTACCTGCGCGCGGACGGCGTCTCCGTCCTCGCCGACTACACGTGCTACTACCTGGTCGGCCGCGAGGACGGCAAGCACGTGACGAAGACCGGCGGCTACACGCTCCGCTTCGACTCCGCGCGCGCCCTGATGAAGCTGATCGCCGACATGGTCCCGGCCGGCGACCGGCGCGACGCCCTCATGATCCGGCCCTTCCTCATCACCCTGCTGCCGCAGTTCGGGCCCACGTTCCTCACCGACGACGAGGACGTCCGCCGGCACAAGTTCGAGCTGGCCGGGCCGCTGATGGACGCCCACTGGACGCCCGGCGTCGCCCGCCTGCTGAAGGTCCACGAGCGGCTGCGGCTGCACCTGGTCGCCATGGGACGCCCCGAACTGCTGCTGGACGTCGTGCGGTTCGTCAAGGCCAAGAAGCAGGCGCCCGCCGTCCTGGAGAAGCGCGGCACCCGCCTGTACCTCATCTACCCGCACTTCCGCTCCCGGGCGGCCGGCGTCCCCGACGAGATCTACCTCGCCGAGGCCCGCGAGGCGCGCGCGTTCGAGGGCTACCGCGCGGCCGCCGCCAACACCTTCCTGCGCCGCGCCCTGCGCAAGGCGCGGCGGATGCTGCCGATCGGAGGCTTCGGAGCGACGGCCGCCTGAGCCGCTCCGCCCCCTGTCCGCGCACTGGACCGCCGCCCGGCCCGGCGGTCCCCTTCGCGTAGATTGATGCCACGCGCGAGGGAGTGGAGACAGCACGTGGCAAGGGCAAGGCAGGCCGTGGGCGAGGCCCGCAGGATCGTCGTCAAGGTGGGCTCCTCGTCGCTGACCACCGCAGCGGGCGGCCTGGACGCCGACCGCGTCGACGCGCTCGTCGACGTCCTCGCCAAGAGCCGTGGCGGGGACGGCACCGCCCGCAGCGGCAACGGGGGAGAGCGGGAGATCGTCCTCGTCTCCTCCGGCGCCATCGCGGCCGGACTCGCCCCGCTGGGCCTGCGCCGCCGCCCCCGCGACCTCGCCCGCCAGCAGGCCGCCGCCAGCGTCGGGCAGGGCCTCCTCGTCGCGCGCTACACCGCGTCCTTCGCCCGCTACGGCGTCCGCGTCGGCCAAGTCCTGCTCACCTCCGACGACATGAGCCGCCGCGCCCACCACCGCAACGCCTCCCGCACCCTCGACAAGCTGCTCGCGATGGGCGCCTTCCCGATCGTCAACGAGAACGACACCGTCGCCACCGACGAGATCCGCTTCGGCGACAACGACCGTCTCGCAGCCCTCGTGGCCCACCTCGTCCACGCCGACCTGCTGGTCCTCCTCTCCGACGTCGACGGCGTCTACGACGGCGACCCGAGCAAGCCCGGCACCTCGCGGATAGCGCAGGTGCGCGGTCCCGAGGACCTCGCGGGCGTCGAGATCGGCAATGCGGGCAAGGCGGGCGTCGGCACCGGCGGCATGGTCACCAAGGTGGAGGCCGCCCGCATCGCCGCCGCGGCCGGCATCCCGGTCGTGCTGACCAGCGCCGTCCACGCCGCCGAGGCGCTCGCCGGCGGCGACACCGGCACCTACTTCCACCCGGCGGGCAAGCGCTCCGCCGACCGGCTGCTGTGGCTCCAGCACGCCTCCACCCCGCAGGGGGCGCTGACCCTGGACGACGGCGCGGTGGACGCCGTCGTGAAGGGGCGCAAGTCGCTGCTGCCCGCCGGAATCGCCGCCGTGGAAGGCGAGTTCACCGCCGGTGACCCCGTCGAACTGCGGGACGCGGCCGGCCGGCCCGTGGCCCGGGGACTCGTCAACTTCGACGCCAAGGAGATCCCACGGCTGATCGGGCGTTCGACCCGCGAGCTGGCCCGCGAGCTCGGCCCGGCGTACGAACGCGAGGTCGTACACAGGGACGACCTGGTGCTCCTGCACGCGTGACACTCGCAAAACCGCTCGTAAACGGGAGACGAGGACGGCCCCCGGTGGGGGACGTTCCGTAAAACCACCACGCGGAGCCCTGCGGCCTGCTCAACTTTGTCTCTGGGACATGTTGAAAGGACACGTTCCGTCAAGGGGTCGGGCGAGGCATGCGCGAAGGAGGCCGTCGTGAGACGAGTGCGCCCTGGGGCGGTGTCCCGCGGGGCTCTGACCAGTGTCGCGGCCGGGGACACCTACGAGGAGCCCAAGGACCTGCCCCGCCTGTGGCACGTCACCCTCAGCGTCTCCGGACAGAAGGTCCCCCTGCCGGACCTGCGGCGGGCCCTCGAGCAGCTCGCCCACGACCACCCCTTTCTGCTGACCAGCAGATACGCGACCGACCACGCCGAGATCCGGTACTGGGAAGAGGCCCGCGACCTGCACGACGCCGCCGCCGTCGCGCTGCGCCTGTGGGGCGAGCACCGGCAGAGCGCCGGGCTGCCCTCCTGGGAGATCGTCGGCCTGGAGGTCATCGACCGCGAGACCTACCACCAGCGCATCGCCGAGGGCTACGGCCCCGCGCCGGCGACGCCCGTCGGGGTGCACCCGTTCTGAGACCCCCGTGCCCGGACTCCCGGCGCGGGGGCCCCGGGGCCGGCCGGCTGTCCCTTTTGCGGCGTCTCGGGGTGTGGGACGACCGCTGAACGGCCCGGCGCAGCGCACTACCCTTCACCCCATGACCACGCTCTCGCCGTACGACTCGATGTCCCCGGTCACCCAGGCCGCCTACCGGGCCAAGGCCGCCGCCGCCGACCTCGCGCCGCTCCCGCGCGCCGAGAAGGACGACGCGCTGCTGGCCATCGCCGACGCCCTGGAGGTCCGGACCGCCGAGATCGTCGAGGCCAACGGCCGCGACGTGGCCAAGGCCCGGGAGAACGGCACGAGCGAGTCCGTCGTCGACCGGCTCACCCTCACCCCCGAGCGGATCCGCGCCATCGCCTCCGACGTCCGCGACGTCGCGAAGCTGCCCGACCCGGTCGGCGAGATCGTCCGCGGCTCCACCCTCCCCAACGGCATCGACCTGCGCCAGGTCCGCGTGCCGCTCGGCGTCGTCGGCATCATCTACGAGGCCCGCCCGAACGTCACCGTCGACGCCGCCGCCCTCTGCCTGAAGTCCGGCAACGCCGTCCTGCTGCGCGGCTCCGCCTCCGCCTACGAGTCCAACTCCGCCCTCGTCCGGGTCATCCGGGACGCCGTCGGCGGCGCCGGGCTCCCCGCCGACTCCGTCCAGCTCGTGCCCGGCGAGAGCCGCGAGTCCGTCCGGGAGCTGATGCGCGCCCGCGGCCTCGTCGACGTCCTCATCCCGCGCGGCGGCGCCTCCCTCATCCGGACCGTGGTCGCCGAGTCCGTCGTCCCGGTCATCGAGACCGGCACCGGCAACTGCCACGTCTACGTCGACGCCCACGCCGACATCGACACGGCCGTCGACATCCTGATCAACTCCAAGGCCCAGCGGGTCAGCGTCTGCAACGCCGCCGAGACCCTCCTGGTCCACCAGGACATCGCCGCCGAGTTCCTGCCGCGCGCCCTGGACGCCCTCGCCGAGGCCGGCGTCACCGTCCACGCCGACGAGCGCGTACTCGCCTACGGCAAGGACTCCAAGGCCACCGTGGTCGAGGCGACCCCGGAGGACTGGGAGACGGAGTACCTGTCGTACGACATCGCCGCCGCCGTCGTCGACTCGCTGGACAAGGCCGTCGAGCACATCCGGCTGTGGACCTCCGGGCACACCGAGGCGATCGTCACCACCTCCCAGCAGGCCGCCCGCCGCTTCACCCGACTGGTCGACTCCACCACCGTCGCCGTGAACGCCTCCACCCGGTTCACCGACGGCGGCCAGTTCGGCTTCGGCGCGGAGATCGGCATCTCCACCCAGAAGCTGCACGCCCGCGGCCCGATGGGCCTGCCGGAGCTGACCAGCACGAAGTACATCGTCACCGGCGACGGCCACGTCCGCCGCTGAGGTTCACCCCTTCGGCCGTACGTCCGGCAACGCCCGCGCACGGCCGAAAAGGCGTCTCATCAGGCGGATGAATTTCCATACCGTCTGCCCAAATTGACCCCCCAGGTCTACTCTGGACCCGTGCCGGAGGACGTGGGGGGCACGCCGTTCCCTGACGGCTGGGAGCCCGACGACGACCACGACCACGGGGTGTCGGACGAAGAGTTCGCCTCCGTGGTCTTCGACGAGGCGTTCGTCCGGGCGGCCACGGTCCACGAGCCGACCGCCGTCGAGCGCCTGCTGGCCGCCGCACAGGCCCGGGCCGAGGCCTCCGAGGCGGAGGCGGCCCGCCGCGCCCACCTCGCCGCCGACCGCTTCGACGACGCCTACGGCCCCGACGACGCCGATCCCGGACATGATCCGGACGACGACGAGCTGGACGATCCCGACGTCCTCGGCGACCACCACGGCCCCTTCGGCGCCTACGGCAAGCAGGTCCGCTGGCACCGCCCGGTGGCCTGGGTGCTCGCCGTGGTGATGGGCATCGGCATGGTCGCCCTGGCTTTCGCGGCGGTCTACCGGGGCGCCTCCTCGAACACCCGGGACCGGGTGCCCGCGCCCGCATCCACCGGCCTGGAACAGGGCAGCGCGGCCGCTCCCTCGGTCTCCGCCGACTACTCCGGGCCGGCCGTCCCGGCCGGCCCGCGCTCCCCCTGAGTACAGCCGTCCGCCCCGGGTGAGAAACCGTCAGAACTTGTCGTACGGCAGTGCGTTTACCCGAGGCCTCCGAGACCTACCCTGAAAGTATGGGCGGGCCTGGAGACCCACCGGAGGGGACACCCGAGGGCGGCCCCGGAGGTGCGGAGGACGAATACCGATCCGTCGTGTTCGACGAATCGTTCGTCCGCGCTGCCCGCCTCCAGGAGTACTCCGCCGAGGAGCGGATGACCGACCACGCGCCCGCCGTGCGCCGCCGCCCGCCCCTGCACCGGGGACTCGGCCGCCAGGCCCTGATCCTCGTCGTGCTGATCGCCGTCGCCTTCGGCACCGCCATCTACATGGGCGTCCGCCACCCCTACAGCTCCCCGCAGGCCCGGCGGCCCGTCGAGCCCCTGCGGATGACCGTCATCCCGCTCGCCCCGCAGGGCAAGGTGCCCGGCGCCGACGACGCCGAGACCCTCTACAGCCGCAGCCGCGCCGCCCAGTTCGCGATCGGCGCCGAGGGCGTGCCGCTGCCCGCCACGCACAGCACCGCCCACTTCTCGGACAGCCAGGTCGTCACCGCCCTCACCACCGCCAAGGACTACATCGTCCGCTCGTCCCTCTACCCCGAGGTCCTCACCGAGCGGGAGGTCAACCCCGCCCGGGCGCTCCTCGACCCCGACCAGCTCGACCAGTTCGACCAGAGCTTCGACCACCCGGCGGCGGACGGCCGGCACGCCCCCACCGGCTGGCTGGTCCGCATCGACCCCTCCCGGGCCCAGCTCGCCGGCGACCGGATCCGCGTCCAGGGCAGCCTCAACGCCACCGAGGCCGACTCGGCCACCCTCGAGGTCATTGCCGACCACACCTTCGTCTACGCCCTGCGGCCCACCGGAGCCGCCGACGCGCCCGTCTCCCTCTTCACGGTCCGCCGCGAGGTGACCTTCCGCTTCAGCCGCGACGACCTGCGCACCCACCAGGTCCAGCTCGTCACGTCGTACGTCCAGGCCGGCCCGCTGTCCTGCGCCGAGGACTCCAGCGCCTACCTGCATCCCCTGCTCGCCGGGCAGACGGCCAAGGCGGGCGGCCCCGCGGGCACCAACCCCTACGAGACGGACAACACCCCGGCCCTGTGCGGCACCCTGGCCACCCAGGCCGAGCCGGACGTCTGACCGGCCCGGACCGGCGTCCAGGGGGGCGGGCGTCGCCCTAGTCCTGGGGCGCGTCCTTCGGGCCCTCGCCCGACTGCGGCGGGCTGCGGAAGCCGTCGAAGCCCCGCCGGACCCGGCCGCCCAGGTCGCCCGCGCCGCCCGCGAGGTCCGAGACCAGCTTCATCAGCGGATCCTTGGAGCTCCTCACATCGTCGGCGTAGCTCGCCGCGGACTCCCGGAAGGACTCGCGGGCGGAGGTGTCCTTGTCCTCGCTGCGCCGCGGGTAGTGACCGTCCATGATCCGCTGGTGGTCCCGGGACTCGGCCCACTTCCTCAGCTCGGCCGCCCGGATGGTGGCGAACGGGTGCGACCGCGGCAGCACGTTCAGGATCTTCAGCACGGAGTCGCGCAGATCGCCCCCGGCCTCGTACTCCTCGGCCTGCTCCAGGAACGCGTCCACGTTCATCTCGTGCAGGTGGTTGCCGCCCGCGAGCTTCATCAGGCCGCGCATCGAGGCCTTCACGTCCTGGCCGACCAGCAGACCCGCCCGGTCCGCGGACAGCTCCGACTTGCGGAACCACTCCCGCAGCCCCGTCACCAGCGCCATGACCGCGAAATTGCCCAGCGGGATCCAGGCGACCTTCAGCGCCAGCGTCGTCAGGAACAGCAGGATCGTGCGGTACACCGCGTGCCCGGACAGCGCGTGCCCCACCTCGTGCCCGACGACGGCCCGCATCTCCTCCTCGTCGAGGAGCTCGACGAGCCCGGTCGTGACCACGATGATCGGCTCGTCGAGACCGATGCACATCGCGTTCGGCTGCGGATCCTGCGCGACGTACATCGGCGGGACCTTCTCCAGGTCCAGGATGTAGCAGGCGTCCCGCAGCATGTCGTGCAGGTGCGCGAACTGCCGCTCGGAGACGCGCACCGAGTCCGACAGGAACAGCAGCCTGAGGCTCCGCTCCGGCAGCAGCCCGCTCAGCGCCTTGAAGACGGTGTCGAACCCGCTCAGCTTGCGCAGCGCGACCAGGGCCGACCGGTCGGCCGGGTGCTCGTAGGCACGCGAGGAGATCCCGGGGAACCGCTTGCGCTGCCGGCTCGGCACCCGCTCGTGCCCCGTCCCCTGCTGGCCGTCGTCGGACATGTCCATCCCCCATGCGTGTGAGTGCCCACTGTGCCCCGAGGCAGGGCCCAGCCTAGGCGGAGATACCGTGGACGGGCAGTACAGCCGAAGGAGTCCACCCATGGAGCACCACCCCGCAGCCGCCGCCCGGCTGACCGAGGCCGCCACGAGCGCCGTCCAGCAGCACGGGGCGGGGAATCTGCTCCGCGTCGTCATCGTCGTGATGTTCGTCGGCTGTGCACTGACCGCGTGGTTCCTGCTGCGCGGCTACAAGCGGAAGGACGACTGACGGACGGCGAAGGTTCCCCGCCGGCGGATGCGGCCGCTCCTGCCGACGACACCCGGCACGCCACCGTCCGTCACCAACGGCGGAGTCGGCGTGATCGCCGCGAGCCCGCCCGCTTACGATGAGCCGACATCTTTATCCCGCCCACACGGTTAGGTCCTGCCGAAGATGAGCCTCCACCACACCGCAGCCCAGTTGGTCACCCTCGCCGCCGAGGGCGGGGAGCACGGCGGAAACCACGAAAGCCTGAACCCGGCCGTCACCGGTGGGGGCGCCCTGCTCATCCTGCTCCTGCTGCTGTGGATCACCACGCGCTTCAACCGCGACCGCTGAGCAGGGAGCCGGTCCCCGGCCGGACCTCGGAGACCGGGCCGGTAGGGTCTGCACGCATGGGAGAGCAGGACATGCCTACCGGTCCGGCACACGAGAGCGCCGACGACGCGGTGAAGCACCCACAGCACCGGCCGGGCAACGGCCCCGCCCACCCGGGCAAGCGACGCCTGGGCGTCATGGGCGGAACGTTCGACCCGATCCACCACGGGCACCTCGTGGCGGCCAGCGAGGTCGCCGCGCAGTTCCAGCTGGACGAGGTCGTCTTCGTACCCACCGGCCAGCCGTGGCAGAAGTCCCACCGCTCGGTGTCCCCGCCCGAGGACCGCTACCTGATGACGGTCATCGCGACCGCCGAGAACCCCCAGTTCTCCGTCAGCCGCATCGACCTCGACCGCGGCGGCCCCACCTACACCGTGGACACCCTGAGGGACCTGCGCGCCCTCAACCCCGACACCGACCTGTTCTTCATCACCGGCGCCGACGCGCTCGGCCAGATCCTCACCTGGCGCGACTCGGAGGAACTGTTCTCCCTCGCCCACTTCATCGGTGTCACCCGCCCCGGCCACCACCTGGCCGACCCGGGCCTGCCGGAGGGCGGCGTCTCCCTCGTGGAGGTGCCGGCGCTCGCCATCTCCTCCACGGACTGCCGGGCGAGAGTCGCCAAGGGAGACCCCATCTGGTACATGGTGCCGGACGGAGTCGTGCGCTACATCGACAAGCGCGAGCTGTACCGCGGCGAGTGAGCCGAGAGGGGCACCGGTGAACGACCGATACGACGCGGGTGAGGCCGGCCACGGCGCCGGCCCGTACGAACTCGTCGGCTACGACGAGTACGGGCAGCCCGTGTACCGGCAGGTCCCGGCGCAGCAGACGCCGCAGACGGCCTACGACCCGTACGCCCAGCAGCAGGGCTACGGCTACGACCCGTACGCCACCGGCCAGCAGCCGCCGGCTTCCTCCTACGGCCCCGACCACGGCGCCGGCCGGCAGCAGGCCGCCTACGACCCCTACGGCACCCCGGCCGGGTACGACCCGTACGGCACCGGCTCGCACGGCACCGCTCCCTACGACCCTTACGGGCAGACGGCGAGCAGCGGGCCGCAGCCCCGGGTCGCCGAGCAGACCGCCCACATCCCGCAGCAGGCCGGCCCGGCGGAGGACACCCACTCCCCGGTGGGAGCCGACCACCGGGCCGGGACGGACGAACCCGACTACCGCACCGAGCAGTTCGCGTTCGTGGAGGAGCCGACCGGCGACTCCGAGGACGTCATCGACTGGCTGAAGTTCACCGAGAACCGGACCGAACGCCGCGAGGAGGCCCGCCGCCGCGCCCGCGGCCGGATACTCGCCCTGCTCGTCGTCCTCGCCGTGTTCGCCGCCGGCGGCGTCGGCTACCTCTGGTACGCCGGCAAGCTGCCCGGCCTGTCCTCCTCCGACGGGAAGACCGGCACGGCCACGCCCACCGCCGCCCAGAAACGCGACGTGATCGTCGTCCACCTGCACAACACCGGCAAGCGCGGCACCTCCACGGTCCTGCTCGTGGACAACACCACCACGAAACGGGGCACCACCGTCCTGCTGCCCAACTCCCTCGCGCTGAGCGGCGACGACGGCTCCACCACCACCCTGGCCAAGTCGGTCGACGCCGACGGCTCCTCCGGCACCCGCGACCAGCTCGACACCGTCCTCGGCACCGACATCCAGGGCAGCTGGCGCCTCGACACCCCGTACCTGCAGAACCTCGTCGACCTGGTCGGGAACATCGAGATCGACACCGACACCGACGTGCCCGACCCGGACGCCAAGAAGAAGGGCGGCGAGCCCCTGGTGCACAAGGGCTCCGACCAGACCCTCAGCGGCAAGATGGCCGTCGCCTACGCCACCCACCGCGGCGCCGGCGAGTCCCAGACCGCCCAGCTGGAGCGGTTCGGCCAGGTCATGCAGGGCGTCCTGCGCAAGATGTCCTCCGAGCCCTCCTCGGCCACCGTGACCGTGCAGACCCTCGCCCAGATCCTCGACCCGCCGCTCACCGACAAGGACCTCGGCACCTTCCTGGCCAGGCTCGCCGACCTCGCCAAGAGCGGCGACTACCGGACCGCCCTGCTGCCCGTGCAGCCGGACGGCACGCTGAGCGCCCGGACCAGCGGCAGCGTGGTCAAGGGCATCCTCGGCGGCACCGCGAAGAGCCCCGGCGCGGGGTCCGCGGTCCGGGTCTCCGTCCAGAACGCCACCGGCGTGAAGGACGACAGCGGCAAGGCGCGCGTGGCGCTCCTGAACGGCGGCTTCACCTTCCTGGAGGGCGGCACCGCCGACGGCACCCGGCCCGTCTCGAAGGTGACCTACGCGGACGCCTCCCACAAGGCCGACGCCACCGAGGTCGCCAAGACGCTGGGCCTGCCCGCGGGCTCCGTGGCCAAGGGAACCGTCTCCTCCGGGGCCGACGTCTCGGTCGTCCTCGGGGCCGACTACGCCCCCGCCGCCTCCTGACGGCGGCCCGGGCACCCCGCGCCGCCGTAATCGCGTGGGGTGCCCAGGGCGGTCCGTGAGACCCTTGAGGTCTAACGACCGCCGACGGAAAGCCACGTAGTGACCGCCACCGACCGTTCCCTTGAGCTCATCCACACCGCCGCGCAGGCGGCGGCCGACAAGCTCGCCCATGACGTCATCGCCTACGACGTGAGCGACGTGCTGTCGATCACGGACGCCTTCCTGCTGGCCTCCGCGCCCAACGACCGCCAGGTCAGGGCCATCGTCGACGAGATCGAGGAGCGCCTCCAGAAGGAGCTCGGCGCCAAGCCGGTCCGCCGCGAGGGCGACCGCGAGTCCCGCTGGATCCTGCTCGACTACGTCGACATCGTCGTCCACGTCCAGCACAGCGAGGAGCGCGTCTTCTACGCCCTGGAGCGGCTCTGGAAGGACTGCCCCGAGCTGGACCTGCCCGCCGACGCCGCGGCCACCCGCGGCAAGGCCGAGGAGCACGCCAAGCTCCAGGCCGCCGAGGGCGACCAGGAGCCGGGCGGGGAGTGGTGATGAGCGCCACCGGTGAGGTGACCGACCGCAAGGGCCGCGGCCGCCGCGTCATCCTGTGGCGGCACGGCCAGACCTCGTGGAACGTCGAGCGCCGCTTCCAGGGCAGCACGGACGTCGAGCTGACCGAGACGGGCATCGGCCAGGCCCGCCGCGCGGCCCGGCTGCTCGCCTCCCTGGGGCCCGACGCGATCGTCGCCTCGGACCTCAAGCGGGCCGCGGACACGGCCGCCGAGCTGGCCGCCCTCACCGATCTCGACATCACCCGCGAGGAGGGCCTGCGGGAGACCTACGCGGGCGTCTGGCAGGGGCTGACGCACGACGAGATCATCGCCCGGTACGGCGAGGAGTACGCCGCCTGGAAGCGCGGCGAGCCGGTCCGCCGCGGCGGCGGCGAGCTGGAGACCGAGGTCGCCGACCGCGCCGCCCCCGTCGTGCTCCGGCACGCCGAGAAGCTGCCCGAGGACGGCACCCTCGTGGTCGTCAGTCACGGCGGCACCATCCGCACCACCATCGGCCGGTTCCTCGGTCTGGAGCCACAGCACTGGGAGAGCCTGGGCGGCCTCTCCAACTGCTGCTGGTCCGTGCTCGGGGAGGGCGCCCGCGGCTGGCGCCTGCTGGAGCACAACGCGGGTACCCTCCCGGAGCCCGTCCTCGGCGACGACGACTGAGCGCCCCGCGGCCCCGGCACCCCGGATTTCACTTTCCGGCTGGTCACAGGCTAAAGTTCTTCTTGTTCGCCCCGCCGGGCGGGAAGAACGCAAGGGGCTATAGCTCAGTTGGTAGAGCGCCTGCATGGCATGCAGGAGGTCAGGAGTTCAATTCTCCTTAGCTCCACAGATCGACACTCCACGGAGTGAGCGAAGATCGGTGACGAAGATCCCGTCCCCCTCGGGGGGCGGGATCTTCTGTCTTCCGCGACGGACTGCGGCACACTGGTGCCCACGTGCTTGAGTCACCGGAGCCCCGCGGGCGTATACCTCTGCGGAGGCGTTCTCGGTGGGTGCTCGGGCGGCGGGCGCTGTGTCCGGACTGGTACTGAGGCGTCGCTGACCGTATTGGTCCGGCCGTGGCAGAATCAAACGGCCGGAAGGGGGCGCGGCCCGACGGGAGGGAGTAGCGATGCCTGCGAGCATCCTTGAGGAGGTCGGCCACCTCCTCGGCGCGGCATTGATACGGAACACGGCGACGCGGCTCAGCTGCCCTTCCTGCGGTTCCGCGCATGTGGCCCAGGTCCTCGGCGACAACGGCGGCATCTCCTACGTGTGCACGGCCTGCGGCCACAGCTGGAGCTGATCGATGGGTGCACACAGGCGAAAGTGCGACTGGTGCGGCAGCGGTACGCCGATCGTCCGTGACATGGAGCCGATCAATCCCGACTACCAGTACTGGTGCGAGGAATGCGCCCGGGCGCTGATCATAAAAGGCGACCCGATCGAGACGTATCGGGAATTGGAGGGCGAGCCGATCTACGGCCGTCTCCTCGAGGAGCACTGCACCCTCAAGCGGTTCTATTCCTTCGTCACGGCCTGACGGGGCACCGCGCGGGAGCGGGGCCGCGGCGACGCCGTCCACGCCAGCGCGAGAAAGAGCGCACCGGCTGCCGCGTACAGAGCCGAGAGAGCCAACTCCAAGCCTCCCTGGCGCAGTTCGGGCCGGCCCGTGCCGTGGGGCACCCACCAGGGCACGTACGAGCAGAAGACCAGCAGCACGCCCACGGCCGGCGCCCTGCGGCCGCGTGTCCACAGCAGCAGGACCAGTGGCACGCACCACACCCAGTGGTGGGTCCAGGACACCGGACTCACCAGCAGCGCCGTGACCGCGCAGGCGCACACCGCCCAGGCCCGCCGGCCGCGCAACTCCGCCGCGACCGCCACCGCGAGTCCCAGGGCGGCCGCCACGGCCGCCGACGCGGTCCACAGGCCCCCCGGGTCGGGTGTGTGCAGCAGGCGGGCCAGCACGCCGCGCAGGGCCTGGTTGGCGGTCTCCTCCGCGTGGCCGACCCGGCTCGCGCGGAAGACGGCGTCCGTCCAGAACCGCCAGGAGTCGTACGGCAGGACGGCCGCCGTCAGCGCCGTCGCCCCGGCGAACGCGACGGCCGCCCCGCGCGCGTGCCGCAGCCAGGGCCCACCGTCCCGGCCGCCCAGCCGGGCCACGACGCCCGCGGCGAGCAGGAACACCGGGAACAGCGCGGGTGTCAGCTTCACCGCGGCGGCCAGCCCCAGGCCCGCCCCGGCCCAGCGGTCGGAGCCGCCGACCGGGCGGCGTGACAGGTCCCACAGCACCAGGACGGCCAGCAGCAGATTGACCTGGCCGTAGCGCAGGGTCGTCCACACCGGCTCGCACCACACGGCCGACGCCGCCACCCACCAGACGGTGTCCACGCGCGCGTGCCCGACTAGCCTCAGCGACAGCCGTACGAACACCACCAGCAGGACGAGGTTCGCCGCCGTCGCCAGCGCGCGCAGCGGCGCGGTGTCCAGCAGCGTCAGCGGGGTGAACAGCAGGGCCGCGAAGGGCGGGTAGGTGGTGGGCAGGTGTGCGGCCGTGGCGCGCAGCGCGTAGAGGTCGCCGCCCGCGCGCACGGTGGCGCCCTCGGCCCGGTAGACCATCAGGTCGATCATCGACACGTGCGCGGCGTGCTGCGCGGCCCAGAACACCGCGAAGGACACGAGGCACACGGCCGGCGCAACCGGCACCCGGCGCCGGGTCGCTGACGGCACGATCAAGGTCACGAAAGCCGACATTAGCGGCTGTACCGGCGCGAACCCGAAACCGATTTGGTGCTGCGTCCGCGGCCCTGTAATGTTTACGACGTCGCCGGGGGAACCAGGCGGAACAGCAGAATACGGGGCTATAGCTCAGTTGGTAGAGCGCCTGCATGGCATGCAGGAGGTCAGGAGTTCAATTCTCCTTAGCTCCACAGAAATCGAAGGCGGACCATCCTCGCGGATGGTCCGCCTTCGTCGTGTTCACGGGCACAAGGGCCCCCGAACGGGCGGGCGGGTCACCCGGCTCGGGTGACCCGCCCCTCGTCGCCTTCAGCGGCCGAGAGCGCGCCGGCCGCGTCCCTGGGACAGCACCGGCAGGTTGCGCGACGGCGCCTGCCCGCGCGTGTCCTCTTCCAGGCGCAGGGCCAGCGCGGGGCAGCGGCGCACCGCGCGCAGCGCCTTCGCCTCCGCGTACCGCGGCACCTGGGCCTGGGCGACGGTCGGGAACCCGTCGGCGCCGAGTTCGAACACCTCCGGGAGGATGTCGGCGCACAGGCCGTGGCCCCGGCACAGCGTCCAGTCGACGTAGATCTTCTGGCGGCTCGCGCCGGTCTCCTCGGCTTCCGGGCCGCCCGTGATGCCCGCGGGCGCCCTGCCCCCCTCGAAGAGCGGCAGAACGCCCTCCACGGGCCGTCCGCAGCCGTTCCCGAGCACATGGGCGGCCAGGTCGTCGGTGAACGCCTTGATGGTCGACTCCAGGAACATCGCCGAGCCGTCCGGGTGCGAACACGCCCCGCGCCGCTTGACGTTCTTCGCGACCTGCTTCAGCGCCTCCAGGGCGGCCGGTCCGCCGCCGTTGAGGATGTCCTCCAGCCCGCGCGCGGCGGCGGGCAGTCCGAGGTAGCACGGGCCGCACTGGCCGGCGCTCTCCTCGGCCAGCCACTGGGCCACCCGCAGCGACTCGCCCAGCGGGCAGGTCTCCTGAGTGATCGGCAGGATCGCGCCCGCGCCCAGCGCACCGCCCACCGCGTCCAGGGAGTTCCGGGAGACGATCGCCTCGTCGACCGTGGCCGCGTCGATCCACTTGCCGTGGTAGCCGCCGGTCAGCACACCCTGCGGCACCGGCGGGGCCCCGGCGAGCTGCAGCACGTAGCGCAGCGGCACGCCGGTGGGGACCTCGAGCACCATCGGGCGGGCGACCGCGCCGGACACGGTGAGCATGACGGTGCCGGGCTCGTCGTACAGGCCGGTGTTGCCGTACCGCTCGGGGCCGATGCGGGCGGCGATGGCCAGCTGGGCGAACGTCTCCGCGTTCGACAGCAGGGTCGGCGCGCCGCCCACGCCGGTCTGCGACGCGCTGATCTTGCGGCCCGGCGGGATGGCGGGGCCGCCGTCGATCGAGCGGATCAGCGAGGCCGCGGCGCCGGTGACCATGCGGACCGGGTTGCGCTGCACCCACGCGCGCAGCGCCGATCGCCGGCTGTTGCTCAGGCCGCGTTCGGCGAGCGCGGCCTCCATGGAGCGCTGTGTGGACTCGCGCGTGACACCGATCACGAGCGTGCGGGCACCGAGCGCCTCGGCGCACAGCAGCGCGCCGTCCAGGATGAGGTGCGGGGCGCGGTTGATGAGGACCGTGTCCTTGCGGCAGGCCGGTTCGTCCTCACTGCCGTTGACGACGACGACCGGCCGTACCCCGCGCTTGATCGCCGACTCGGCGACCGAACGCAGCTTCTTGTGGAAGGGGAAGCCCGCGCCGCCCCGCCCCTTGAGGTTGATGCGTTCGGCGAGCTGGGCGAGCTGTTCGCCGCCCAGCGGGTCGAGCGGCCCGTGCACCTTCAGATGCATGGGCAGGTCGAGCCGCTCCACAAGGTCGAAGCCCGACGTGAGCTGGGGAAGCCCGACCACGCGGACTTCGGGTACGTCGGGCAGGGCCTCGTTCACCTATAGCCTCCGGAAGGCATGTTCCAAGGTTCGCCCGAACCCGGTGCCTCGTAGGAGGCGCCGGGGGTTGGTTCAGTGGCGGGACCGCTGTTGAACGTGTCACCCGGGTTGTACGTGCCGTAGTACCCGTTCGTCTCACCGGTGTCGTACACATCACTTCCGCCGTATCCGGGCGTGCCCGGATTGCCGTAGGCCGGGATGGTGTATCCGGTGTCCTGCAGCGGGTCGTACGCGGACGGCGGCGCCTCGCCGACCGGCGGCGGGGACGGGACAGGCCAGCTGCCCGACGTGCTGGAGGGGCCGTCCACGCGCGGGACGGCCTGCGTGGGCTGGAGGTCCAGCGGCAGGTCCATGCGAGCGGTCTGCCCGGTCGCGTAGGGATCCTGGCCGCGGCCCGGTGTGGACACCGCGCGGTAGGCTGCCGCGAAACCGGCGCCGGACTCCGCGGGTGACTGGTAGAGGGGCGCGGCGCCGGCCGGAGCGGACGCCCGCGACCTCGCGTCGCGCCGCCCCTCGCGTTCCCGGCGGCCCTCGTAGCCCGGCATGCCCTGGCCGCCGGCCCGGGAACGGCTCGCGTCCAGCTCCTCCAGGCCGGGCCGCTCCGAGCTGCCGAACAGGGCCACCAGCCGGTCGGCGACCTTGCGCTTGACCGGGCGCGGGGCGGCGCGCAGGGCCAGGGCGCCCATCACGCCGAGCAGGGACAGGCTGTAGAGGATCACGAAGACCGGCTTGGCCGTGCGACCCGCGTAGAGCCCGTGGATCAGCGCGGCGCACCAGGCCGGATAGGCCAGCATGTGCATGGCGCGCCAGCGCGCGGCGACCGGTGCGGGGGTGGCGAAGTTGCTGCGCAGGGCGCCGGTGACGCCCACGAAGATCATCAGTAGGCCGGCCAGGGAACCGAGGCCGATCAGGCCCGCGATCCCGGTCAGGCCGAGTGAGAAGGGGATGATCGCCGCGATCAGCGGTGCGTGGCCGAGCGCCACCTTGGTGGTGATGTGCAGCAGCAGGAACGCGATCGAGGCGACCGCGGTCGTCCGGTGCACCGCCTGGCCGACGATGCGCTGGCGCGTGTTCAGGAAGATCCGGTCCTGGGCGAACAGGCCCCAGATCACCGAGCAGCTCAGCGACACCAGCGACAGCACGCCCGCGCCGAAGTTCAGGAAGGACTGGAACTGGTCGCCTCCGACCAGCACGAGCACGGGTATGAGCAGCAGGACGACAGCGGACGCCACCCCGTAGGCCGAGCGGCCGGGCCGGGGGAGCGAGCTGGTACTACGACGAGGGTTCATGGGGGCACTCCGAGCAGTTCCGGGAAAGCGGTCCCGCTGCCGAACTCTAAGTGGCGTCATACTGATCAGTACGAGGCTTTGCGTTATTGCGTTGTTATCAACGCACAATCTGATTGCCGGGGTGCCCCTTAAGGGGCGGTTCGCGAAGTAATCCTTGACCTTGGTTCCGTTCCGTCGGGGTTCCTGGCATGTCCACAAGGGATACGGAAGCGCGTCGCGGCTTGCTCAAGGCCTGCGGTACCCTAACGCCATGCGTGCCGTACGCCTTCTGCTTAGCGGGCCGCGCTGATCAGTACCGACCCCCGGTCGAACCGTGAGGTCGGCATCGGCGCGGCGTCCCCTCCTGTGTGAGGGGTTTTTTCGTTTCTCGGATGACGCAGCCGCAGGCAGAGACGATCGATGGAGCTTTGAGGATCATGAGCGAGACGAACCCCGCTGCCGCGTCCGCGGAGGCCGCGCCGCACCGCTACACGGCCGCCATGGCGGCCGACATCGAGGCACGCTGGCAGGACTTCTGGGACGCCGACGGCACCTACGAGGCGCCGAACCCGACCGGCGACCTGGCGGGCGACTCCGAGCTGGCCGCCAAGCCCAAGAAGTTCATCATGGACATGTTCCCGTACCCCTCCGGTGCGGGCCTGCACGTGGGCCACCCGCTGGGTTACATCGCCACCGACGTCTACGCCCGGTTCCAGCGCATGACCGGCCACAACGTCCTGCACACCCTGGGCTTCGACGCCTTCGGCCTGCCCGCCGAGCAGTACGCCGTGCAGACCGGCACGCACCCGCGCGTGTCCACCGAGGCCAACATCGAGAACATGAAGGCCCAGCTGCGCGGGCTGGGCCTGGGCCACGACAAGCGCCGGTCCTTCGCCACGATCGACCCGGACTACTACAAGTGGACCCAGTGGATCTTCCTGCAGATCTTCAACTCCTGGTACGACGAGGACGCGAAGAAGGCCCGCCCCATCGCCGAGCTGATCGCGCGGTTCGAGTCCGGTGAGCGGGCCGTCCCGGGCACCACGCGCGCGTGGAGCGAGCTGAGCGGAACCGAGCGCGCCGAGGTCCTGGGCGAGTACCGCCTGGCCTACGCCTCCGACTCGCCGGTCAACTGGTGCCCCGGCCTGGGCACCGTGCTGGCCAACGAGGAGGTCACCGCCGACGGCCGTTCCGAGCGCGGCAACTTCCCGGTCTTCAAGGCCAAGCTGCGCCAGTGGAACATGCGCATCACCGCCTACGCCGACCGGCTGCTGGAGGACCTGGAGGAGCTGGACTGGCCCGAGGCCATCAAGCTGCAGCAGCGCAACTGGATCGGCCGCAGCGAGGGCGCCCGCGTCGACTTCCCGATCGACGGCGAGAACATCACGGTCTTCACGACCCGCCCGGACACCCTGTTCGGCGCCACCTACATGGTGCTGGCGCCCGAGCACCCGCTGGTCGAGAAGTTCACCCCCGGCGCGTGGCCCGAGGGCACGCACGACGTGTGGACCGGCGGCCACGCCACCCCGGCCGAGGCCGTCGCCGCCTACCGCGCGCAGGCCGCCGCCAAGTCCGACGTCGAGCGCCAGGCCGAGGCCAAGGACAAGACGGGCGTCTTCATCGGCGCGTTCGCGACCAATCCGGTCAACGGCGAGCAGGTCCCGGTCTTCATCGCCGACTACGTCCTGATGGGCTACGGCACCGGCGCGATCATGGCCGTCCCGGCGGGCGACCAGCGCGACTTCGAGTTCGCGCGCGCCTTCGAGCTGCCGATCCACTGCATCGTCGAGCCGACCGACGGCCGCGGCACCGACACCTCGACGTGGGAGAACGCCTTCGCGTCCTACGACGCGAAGATCATCAACTCCTCCAACGACGAGATCTCCCTGGACGGCCTGGGAGTCGCCGAGGCCAAGGCCCGCATCACGGACTGGCTGACGGAGCGGGGCATCGGCGAGGGCACCGTCAACTTCCGCCTGCGCGACTGGCTGTTCAGCCGTCAGCGCTACTGGGGCGAGCCCTTCCCGATCGTCTACGACGAGGACGGCGTCGCCCACGCGCTGCCCGAGTCGATGCTGCCGCTGGAGCTGCCGGAGGTCGAGGACTACAGCCCGCGCACCTTCGACCCGGACGACGCGGACACCCAGCCCGAGACCCCGCTGTCGCGCAACGAGGACTGGGTCAACGTCACCCTGGACCTGGGCGACGGCCCGAAGAAGTACCGCCGCGAGACCAACACCATGCCCAACTGGGCCGGCTCCTGCTGGTACGAGTTCCGCTACCTGGACCCGCACAACGACCGGAAGCTGGTCGACCCGGAGATCGAGCGGTACTGGATGGGCCCGCGCGAGGGCCTGCCGCACGGTGGCGTCGACCTGTACGTCGGCGGCGCCGAGCACGCCGTGCTGCACCTGCTGTACGCGCGCTTCTGGTCCAAGGTGCTGTTCGACCTGGGTCACGTCTCCTCCGCGGAGCCGTTCCACAAGCTGTTCAACCAGGGCATGATCCAGGCCTACGTCTACCGCGACAGCCGTGGCATCGCGGTGCCGGCCGCCGAGGTGGAGGAGCGCGACGGCGCCTACTACCACCAGGGCGAGCAGGTCAGCCGGCTGCTGGGCAAGATGGGCAAGTCGCTGAAGAACGCGGTGACCCCGGACGAGATCGCCGCCGAGTACGGCGCCGACACCCTGCGCCTGTACGAGATGGCCATGGGCCCGCTGGACGTCTCCCGTCCATGGGACACCCGCGCGGTGGTCGGCCAGTTCCGGCTGCTGCAGCGGCTGTGGCGCAACATCGTCGACGAGAACACCGGCGAGGTCACCGTCACCGGCGCCGAGCCCGACGAGGAGACCCTGCGCGCCCTGCACAAGGCGATCGACGGCGTCCGTCAGGACCTGGAGGGCCTGCGCTTCAACACCGCCATCGCCAAGGTCACCGAGCTGAACAACCACCTGACCAAGGCCGGCGGCGCCGTGCCGCGGTCGGTGGCCGAGCCGCTGGTGCTGATGGTCGCGCCGCTGGCCCCGCACATCGCCGAGGAGCTGTGGCGCGCGCTGGGCCACACCGACTCGGTCGTCCACCAGGACTTCCCGGTCGCCGACCCCGCCTACGTCGTCGACGAGACCGTGACCTGCGTCGTGCAGATCAAGGGCAAGGTCAAGGCCCGCCTGGAGGTGTCGCCGGCCATCTCCGAGGCGGAGCTGGAGAAGGCGGCGCTGTCCGACGAGAAGGTCGTGGCGGCACTGGGCGGCGCCGGCATCCGCAAGGTGATCGTGCGGGCGCCGAAGCTGGTCAACATCGTGACCGCGTGACCCGCGTGATCGTGTGACCGCGTGATCGTGTGATCGTGTGAGGGGGTGACGTCCCGGGCCGGGCGCGACCGGCGTCGGGGTAGTCCCCTACGGGCAGGTTCGGGGTTCATCCGGAACTCCGGACCTGCCTGCTGCGTTTACCGTGGAGAGCACAGCGGTACGCGCTGTGCCCATCGGAGGAGGCGTCGTGGAAGCAGTGATCGCCGTGTTCGCCCTTCTCTTCCTGCTCTTCATCGGCCTGGGCGCCTACGCCACGGTCAAGGCGGTCGGCGCCGCCAAGCGCGGGGTGGACCGGACCATCGCGCAGGCCCGCCGCACGGTCGAGGACCACACCCTGCGCGCCAAGTCCTTCGCCCAGCTCGGCCCGGCCGGCGAGATCGCCCAACTGCGCCTCGCGCTGCGCACCTCCATGCGCGCCACACAGGACGCCTTGCAGGCGGGCGCGGCCGAGGACGAGTCGCTGAAGGAGTCCGTCGGCCTCTTCGAGCGGCTCAGCGCGCACGGCCACGAACTGGACGCGGACCTCAAGCGCCTGGAGACCGAGCCGGACCGGGCCACGCTCACGGCGCGCCTGCCCGAACTGCGCGAACGCACCGAGCGCATCACCAAGTCCGCCGACTCGCTGCGCTGGGCCGTCCGCGACCGCGCGCGCCGCTTCGCCGAGGACGACCTGGGCTCGCTGAGCGCCCAGATCGACATCGAGGCGGACGCCCTGCGCCACTGGACGCGGACGGACATGGGCCGGAATTCCGCGCCGTGGCCGGAGGACCCCGCCGCCGACGGACCGGCCGCCTCCCGGCAGCGCACGCCCGGCTCCGCCCCCACGGAGGAGCCCGCCCCCCAGGCGATCACCCCGCCGTCGCCGCGTCCCGCCTACCCCTGGCAGAAGAAGCCCCGCCCCGAGAGCACCGCCTGAGGCGCGGTTCCGGGCCCGCACCAGGGGCCGGGCTGCCACGCGCCCGGTACGGCAGGTAACCTCCAGCTCATGTCCCGCCATGTCGCGATCGTCACCGATTCAACGGCCTACCTGCCGACGCGGATGATGGAGCGCCACGGCATCACCGCGGTACCCCTGACCGTGGTCCTCGGCGACCGGGCGCTCGAAGAGGGCACCGAGATCTCGACCCGCTCCCTCGCGCAGGCGCTGCAGAAGCGGCGTTCCGTCACCACCTCCCGGCCCAGCCCGCAGGTCTTCGCGGAGACGTACCGCAGGGTCGCCGAGTCCGGTGCGTCCGGCATCGTCTCCCTGCACCTGTCCGCCGAACTGTCCGGCACCAACGACGCGGCCGTCCTCGCGGCACGCGAGGCGCCGGTGCCGGTGCGGGTGGTGGACACCGGGATGGTCGCGATGGCCCTCGGCTTCTGCGCGCTCGCCGCCGCCGAGGTGGCCGAGGCCGGCGGCACGATGGACGAGGCGGTCACGGCAGCCGAGAAGCGGGCCGCGGGCACGTCCGCCTACTTCTACGTCGACACCCTCGACTATCTGCGCCGCGGCGGCCGCATCGGAGCCGCGCAGGCACTCCTCGGCTCCGCACTCGCCGTCAAACCCCTGCTCCAGCTGGACGGCGGCCGCATCGAGCTGCTCGAGAAGGTACGTACGGCGTCGAAGGCGATCGCCCGGCTCGAGGAGATCGCCGCGGAGCGTGCGGGCGGCGCGGAGGTCGACATCGCCGTCCACCATCTCGCCGCCCCGGAACGGGCCGCCGCGCTCGCCGACCGGCTGCGGGCACGGGTGCCGGGCCTGGCCGACCTGCATGTCAGCGAGGTCGGAGCGGTGATCGGGGCGCACACGGGCCCCGGGTTGCTCGGAGCGGTGGTCTCACCCCGCTGACGGGGGCGGCCCGTCGGCTGGGGCCAGGTGGTTCGGACCGGCTGGTGCGGGTGACGGAGTTGTCCACAAGTCGGCGGTCGTCCCCGGGAATTGACCAAGATCATTGCGAAGCGGTGGGATGTTCCATCCTCGTCGCATGGCACTTCGATCACGTTCCCGCACAGCCACTCCGACCAGCGGTCCCGGCCGCGGCCCGGCCTCCGACGGCCGCGTCCGGAGCCATCGTGACTCCGGGTTCCGCCGTGGCACCGGCCACCGGCGGGGCAGCGAGCACCGCCGCGTCCGCCCCCGGCCTCCGGCACCGGCGGAGGAGCTGCGCCGCCGCGCGGAACTGCTCTTCGGTGAACGAGCGGTGCGGCCACGGGAGTCGGACAATGGGCCGCCGGACGGGGCGGGGCTTCCGGCGAACGCGACGACGTCGACGGCGGCGACAGCGTCGACGGCGGCGGGGACGGCGACGACGAGGGTGGAGGGTCCGGCGCCCGGACCGAGTCCGCTCCGTACGGCGACCGCACCGGTGCCGCCGACGGCTCAGGAACCCGAAGCGGTGGACACCGATGTCCTGTTGGAGCCGGAGGCGGCGCCCACCCCGCTGAGCCGGCGGGAGCGAGCCGGGACGGCGCTGCGGGAGCGGATGCCGCTGTGGCTCCAGGCGCGGTGCGGCGTCGAGCGACGGGGAGTCGTGGCGCTCACCGTGGTGCTCGTGGCCGCCGCCGTGTTCGCCGTGCAGCACTTCTGGACCGGCCGCACCCAGTCCGTGAGCGCCCCTCAAGTGGTGCGTGCCGAGGCGCCCTTCGCCCGGGAACGCCCGGACGCCAAGGGCTCGGAGGCCGTGGTCGCCTCGGCGGCGCCCGGCAGCCGGATCGTCGTGGACGTCAGCGGCAAGGTCCGCGAACCCGGCATCCACCGGCTGCCGGCCGGCTCGCGGGTGGCCGACGCCCTGCGAGCCGCGGGCGGCGTGCGGCCGGGCGCGCGCACCGACGGGCTCAACCGGGCCCGATTCCTGGTGGACGGCGAGCAGATCGTCGTCGGCACGCCCGCCGGGGCGCCGGCACCACCGGGTCTCCCCGCCGGCACCACCCCCGGAGGCGCGGGCAGGGGCCCCGCGGCTCCGGTCTCCCTGAACACCGCCACCGCCGACCAGCTCGACGCCCTGCCCGGGGTCGGCCCGGTCCTGGCCCAGCACATCCTGGCCTACCGCACCCAGCACGGCGGCTTCCGGTCGGTGGACGAACTCCGTGAGGTCAACGGGATCGGCGACCGCCGCTTCTCCGATCTGCGGAACCTGGTCCGGCCATGAGCCGGGTGCTCGACGAAGCCGCCCCCGGCGCAGGGCCCGAGGAGCGCGAGGAGGCCGGTCCGGACCGGGCGGGCCCCCTGGACCTGCGTCTCGTCCCGCCCGCGCTCGCGGCCTGGGCCACGGCGGCCTCGACGCTGGACGCACCCGCGAGCCGGGCCGCCGGGCTCGCGGCCGTGTGCCTGGTCGGCGGGCTCGTCCTGCTCTGCGCGCGGGGCATCGGACAACGACGTACGGCTCGGACCGGGCAGGAGCGGACCGGGCGGAGTGCGCCGGTGCCTGGGGCGAGCCCGCGGACGGACCTGGCCGATCCGGGCGAGCGGGCGGGCGGCCGGTTCGGGTGGGCCCGCCCTTCGGCCGCCGCCGTTCTGCTCTGCGTCGCCGCGGCCGCCGCCTCCGCCGGACTGCACGGCGCGGACCTGCGGCGCGGGCCGGTGCCCGAGCTGGCCCGGCGGTTCGCGACGGTGACCGCAGAGGTGGAGCTGAGCGGCGACCCCTGGCTGAGCAGGCCGCGGGTGCGCGGCGACCGCACGGCGTCCGAGGCGGTGCTGATCCGGGCGGAGGTGCGCCGCGTGGAGGAGAGCGACGGGACGGGCGTGCGGACCCGGACCCCGGTGCTCCTGGTGATCGACGCGGACGTGCCGGCGCCGGCCGGGGGAGCCCTGCTCGGTCCGGGTGCACCGGGGTCGTCGAGCACCGCCGCCGGGGAGACACCCGGTGGGGACGCCGAGCACGAGCACGAGCACGAGCACGGCGACGGTTCGCGGGAGTGGCCGGCGGCCGCGGGCGCGGGCGGATCCACAGGGGTGCCGTCGACCCGATTGCGTGGCAGCGTGCCGGGCGGGCGTGCCGCCTGGCTGGGACTGCTGCCGTCCACGCGGCTGCGGGTCGGCGGGCGGCTGGCGCCCGCCCTGACGGATGGTGACCGGACCGCGGCCGTGCTCCGGGTGCGGGGGCGGCCGGGGCCGCGAACCGTGGCCGGGCCCAGCGGGCCGCAACGGCTCGCGGGGCGGCTCAGGGCCGGGCTGCGGCAGGCGACCGACGGCCTGCCGGGGGACGCGCGGGCGCTGCTTCCCGGACTGGTCGTCGGGGACACCGCACGGATCACGCCCGAGCTGGACGGCGCCTTCAAGGAGACGGACCTGGCGCACACGCTCGCGGTGTCCGGCAGCAACCTCACGGTGCTGCTCGCCCTGCTCATCGGCCCACCGGGCCTGGCCCAGCTGGCGGAGCGCCGTGGCCTCGCCCCGCGCCTGGGGCTCTCGCTGCGGGCGACCGCCCTGTCCGCGGGAGCACTGACGCTGGCGTTCGTCGTCGTGTGCCGCCCCGACCCCAGCGTGCTGCGGGCCGCCGCCTGCGGTGCGGTGGCACTGCTCGCCCTGGCCACCGGGCGCCGCAGATCCCTGGTACCGGCGCTGGCGGCGGCCGTGCTGCTGCTGGTGCTGTACGACCCGTGGCTGTCCCGCAGTTACGGCTTCCTGCTCTCCGTGCTGGCCACCGGCGCGCTGCTGGTCCTGGCCCCGGGCTGGACCGAGGCGCTGCGACGGCACCGGGTACCGCCGAGGCTGGCCGAGGCGCTGGGGGCCACCGCGGCCGCGCAGGCCGTGTGCGCGCCGGTCGTGGCGGTGCTGTCGGCCCGGGTCAGCCTGGTGGCGGTGCCGTGCAACCTGCTGGCCGAGGCGGCGGTGGCGCCGGCCACGGTGCTGGGGTTCGCGGCGCTCGCGTCGGCCCAGGTGGCGATGCCGGCGGCCAAGGCATTCGCCTGGTGCGCGAGTTGGCCCGCGGGATGGATCGCCGGGGTCGCCCGGACGGGGGCGGCGCTGCCCGGCGCCGGGGTGGACTGGCCCGGAAGCTGGGCGGGAGCGCTGCTGCTCGCGGCGGTCACGGTGGCCGTCGTCCTGACGGGACGGAGGCTGCTGCGGCGCCCGTGGTGGTGCGGACTGCTCGGGCTGCTGCTCCTGCTGGCGGTGGTACGGCCGGCACCTCTGACGCGGGTGATCACGGGCTGGCCGCCGCCGGACTGGCGGTTCGCGATGTGCGACGTGGGACAGGGGGACGCGACCGTGCTCGCGGCGGGGGAGGGAGCCGGGATCGTCGTGGACGCGGGGCCCGATCCGGCACCGGTCGACCACTGCCTGCGGCACCTGGGCATCACCCGCATCCCCCTCCTCGTCCTGACCCACTTCCACGCCGACCACGTGGCCGGACTGCCGGGTGTCCTGCGGGGGCGTTCGGTGGCCGAGATCGAGACCACGGGATTCGAGGAACCCGCCGGCCAGGCCGCGTTCGTCAGAAGGGAGGCCGCGGCGCGGCACATTCCCGTCACCCGTGCCGTCGCGGGGGAGGAGCGGCGCAGCGGACCGCTCGCCTGGCGCGTGCTGTGGCCCCCGCCGAGCGTCCGGCCGCCTCCGGGCGCACCGGCACCGGCGCCGTGGCCGGGCGCCCCGCCGGAACCGGACGGACCGAACGACGCCAGTGTCGCGCTGCTCGTCCGCACCGGTGGAATGCGGCTGCTGCTGCTCGGAGACCTCGAACCCCCGGCCCAGCAGGCGCTGCTGAGGTCCCCGGCGGCGGCGGACCTCGCCGGTGTGGACGTGCTGAAGGTGGCCCACCACGGCTCGGCCTACCAGGAACCGGAGTTGATGCGACTGGCGGCGCCCCGGGTGGCCCTCGTGTCCGCCGGTGCCGACAACCCGTACGGCCACCCGGCGCCGTCGACGCTGGCAGCGCTGCGGTCCGGTGGCGCGGTGGTGCTGCGCACCGACCGGGACGGAGCGCTCGCGGTCACGAGGGCCCGGGGAGCGGGCGGGGAGGTGCGGGTGACGAAGGAGTGAGGAGCGCGCCCCCCCATGCGCCGGGGCCGATACGAACCCGGCCCGCGCCCGCGGGCGGGCGGTCGCCCAGACTGGTCCCATGAACTCAGCACAGGTCGATGCCTACCTCCTCCGGCTCGGGGTGGTGCGCCCGCGGCGGCCCACCGGTGAGGCCCTGCGCGAGCTGCATCTGCGGCATCTGCGGACCGTTCCCTTCGAGAACCTGTCGATCCACCTCGGCGAGGAGATCGTGCTGGAGGAGAAGCGGCTGCTGGACAAGGTGACCGGCACGCCACGTGGCGGCTTCTGCTACGAACTGAACGGCGCCTTCGCGGCGTTGCTCACCGCGCTCGGCTACGAGGTCGAGCTGCTCGCGGCCCGCGTGTACGGCGACGAGGGGCGGCTCGGCATCCCCTACGACCATCTCGCGCTGCGGGTGGGGACGGCGGACGGCGGGACCTGGCTCGCGGACGTCGGGTTCGGGGCGCACAGCCACTACCCGTTGGACTGGGCCGAACGCGGCGAGCAGGACGATCCCGGCGGGCGCTTCCGTCTGGTGGCTGCCGGGCCCGACGCGGCGGGCGCGCTCGGTGGGGGCGACGCGGCGGGCGCCGGGGACCTGGACGTCGTACGGGACGGCAGGCCGCAGTACCGGCTGGAGACGCGGACCCGGGTGCTCGCGGACTTCGCGGCCGGTGCCTGGTGGCACAGCACGTCACCGTTGTCGCACTTCACGAGGTCGCTGGTCTGCTCCCGGGTCACCGAGGACGGCGGGCGGATCACACTGGGCGGGCGCACGCTGACGACGACGGCCGCCGGCGGGTCCCGCGAGAAGCGGGAGCTGAAGAGCGACGAGGAGGTGCTGGGGGTGTACCGGGAGCGGTTCGGGATCGAGCTGGACCGTGTACCGGCCGTGCGGAACGGCGACCGCACCTAGTCCGTGTTTTGGAAGTCGGTTCTACTCTTCGCCTTTCATCGTGATGATCGCGGTGTGGGGCGAGGGGATCTTTCTGACAGGCAGTGGGCGGTGCTGGAACCGCTGTTGCCGATCGCGAGGCTGGGGCGGCCGTCGTTGGGCCGGCGGAGGCTGATCAATGGGATCCGGTGGCGGGTGCGGACCGGTGCTCCGTGGCGGGATCTGCCGTCGGAGTACGGGCCGTGGCAGACGGTCTACGGACTCTTCCGCCGCTGGCAACGCGACGGCACCTGGCCCGAACTGCTGACCCGCCTGCAGGTCCGGGCCGACGCGGCAGGGTTGATCACGTGGGAGGTCAACATCGACTCCACGATCTGCCGGGCCCATCAGCACGCCGCGGGTGCCCGCCGCCACGGCCAGTTCCAGAAGGAGCCGCCGGGCGGAACCCGCACCGAGCCGGACGACCACGGCCTGGGCCGGTCCCGGGGAGGCTTCACCACCAAGATTCATCTGGCCTGTGAACAGGGGCAGCGACCGCTGTCGTTGCTGGTCACTGCAGGTCAGCGTGGCGACAGTCCTCAGTTCGCCGCCGTCCTGGAAGGCATCCGAGTGCCCCGCACCGGACCAGGCCGTCCCCGTGTGCGGCCGCTGCGGGTGCGGGGCGACAAGGCGTACTCCTCCCACGCCAACCGGGCCTACCTGCGAAAGCGCGGGATTCGCTGCACGATCCCGGAGCCCGCAGACCAAACCGCCAACCGGAGGCGGCGAGGAAAGGCCGGCGGGCGGCCTCCGGCCTTCGACTGCGAGGACTACAAGGCCCGGCACGCGGTCGAGTGCGGGATCAACCGGCTCAAGCGAAACCGGGCGGTCGCCACCCGGTTCGACAAGCTCGCGGTCCGCTTCGAGGCCACCGTCCTGATAGCCGCGATCGGCGAATGGATATGACGAACCTGAGCGGACGGTTCCTGCACGAGAACGATGCAACCTGGCTCACTGCAGGCTGGAACGGGGGCCGCTGCCCTCACGGTCGCACAGTGGCTTCCCAGGCGGCAGTGACACACCCTTCTTCCCAGTGCCACCACTCCTTCGTCTCGCCGTGCTCCAACAGCTCGCGAATTTTCAGCAGGTCTGCCTGAGGCGGGACGTCCAAGGCCACCATCCCGAACCGCTCGATGCCTTCGCCCGTCGTGCCGAGGCGATGGAAGACCTCCAGCACGCTCTGCCGGGCAGCGGCAGAGCCGTCGTCCTTCAGCACGATGAGCCGGATGGTGCAGTTCTGCGAAGGCTCCACTGTTTCTCCGGCCCAGAGAAGACCGTCATCATCCGGTTGAACCCTGATGACGTCACCACTGGCGACTCCGCGGACGAACCAGGGAGTGTTGTCCAGGCGCACCGTGCCATCGCCCAGGTCGACAGCCCACAGACTCTCGACACTCGCTGGCGGCCATCCGTCCCCGTCTATCTCCATGCGGAAATGGACCTTCACGTGGTCGTCACTGATGTTCGTCACCGAACCATCATCCACTTCGCATCCAACAGACCAGCCTGCGGAGCACGCAGGTGCGTGCCGCCGGGCCCGGCTGGCAGCTCGCGAAGATCGCCGACCGTCGCCAGATGATCGGCTTCTAAAACACGGCCTAGCCGGCGACCGCCCCCGGCCGGCCACTGGACCTGGCCCGCAGCCGTACTTGGCCGGCGACCGCATCCGGCGCGGGACCGCACCCGGCCCGGGACCGCACCCGGCCGGGGCCTCGCCTCTCTGCCCGTGCCGGAGAATGGGCCCGTGAGCGATGTGAGACACGTGCTGGTGCTGCCCGACCGCGATGCCGCCGAGGAGGCCGCCGAGGCGTTCGGGGAGCGGTTCGGGGCCGCCGAGGAGCCCCGGCTCGTCCGGGACGCGCTGGCCGGTGAGGACGACGCCGAGGACGCCCAGTGGCTGCTCGTCCTGCGGGACGAGGACGAGCGGCTGGACCCGGCGGAGCTGGACGCGTTCGCGGGGGAGTGGGACGGCTGGCGCGAGGAGCCGTGATCCCGAGGCGGAGCCGGGAGACCGGGGGCCGCTCCGGGTGCGCGGCCCGTCTCGTTGTCGGTGCCGCGTGGGATGCTGTGGGGGATGGCCAGGAAGACTGAGAATGACGACCCTCTCGCCCCGGTGACCCTCGCCGTGGGCCAGGAGGACCTCCTGCTCGACCGTGCCGTGCAGGAGGTGGTGGCCGCCGCCAGGGCCGCCGACGCCGACACGGACGTACGCGACCTCACCCCGGACCAGGTGCAGCCCGGCACGCTCGCCGAGCTGACCAGTCCGTCGCTCTTCGCCGAGCGGAAGGTCGTGGTCGTACGCAACGCGCAGGACCTGTCCGCCGACACGGTCAAGGACGTGAAGGCGTACCTCGGGGCGCCCGCCGAGGAGATCACCCTCGTGCTGCTGCACGCCGGCGGGGCCAAGGGCAAGGGGCTGCTGGACGCCGCGCGCAAGGCGGGTGCGCGGGAGGTGGCCTGTCCGAAGATGACCAAGCCGGCGGACCGGCTGGCCTTCGTGCGGGGCGAGTTCCGCTCCTTCGGGCGGTCGGCCACGCCCGAGGCGTGCCAGGCGCTGTGCGACTCGATCGGCAGCGACCTGCGGGAGCTGGCCTCCGCGGTGTCCCAGCTCGTCGCCGACGTGGAGGGGACGATCGACGAGGCGGTCGTCGGGCGGTACTACACGGGCCGGGCGGAGGCCTCCAGTTTCACGGTCGCCGACCGGGCCGTGGAGGGGCGCACCGCCGAGGCGCTGGAGGCGCTCAGGTGGTCGCTGGCGACGGGTGTCGCGCCGGTGATGATCACCAGTGCGCTGGCGCAGGGCGTGCGGGCCATCGGGAAGCTGTCCTCCGCGCGCGGCGGCCGGCCCGCTGATCTCGCGCGTGAGCTGGGCATGCCGCCGTGGAAGATCGACCGGGTCCGGCAGCAGATGCGGGGCTGGACGCCGGACGGGGTGGCGACGGCGATGCGCGCGGTCGCCGAGGCCGACGCGGGCGTCAAGGGCGGCGGCGACGACCCCGAATACGCCCTGGAGAAGGCGGTCGTGGTGATCGCCCGAGCGGCCCGCTCCCGCGGCCGCGGCTAGCCGCTCCGCCCCGTGCGGCCGGCTCCGCGGAGCCGGCCGCGCCGCCCTGGGCAGCCCACCCCCAGCGGTGCCGGTCACTCCAGCACGAGCGCGTAACGCAGCGGAGCCGCTCCCGCGGCCGCGGCTGGCCACTCCGTCCCGTGCGGCGGCTCTGTGGAGCCGGCCGCTCCGACTCGCGCAGTCCCCCCCGGGGGGTGTCGGCCGCTCCGGCACGAGCGCGTAACGCAGCGGCGGACGGCCGACCGAACGCCTGCGGGCGCCCGCCGACCGATCACGCTGGACGCCCGAACAGCCCGAACAGCCCGCAGACCCGTGGTCCGGAATGCCGGAACCCCGGCTGCCGCCCTGGGGAAGGGAGGTGGCCGGGGTTCCGGTTGAAGCTTGCGAGCCCGTTCCCGCGTGGCGAACGCAGGCCGCGAACAGGCTCTTGGGTGCCGGACGGGAGCGGATGAGAGAGGGCCCGCTCTGGGTCCCTCCGGCGGTCAGATCAGAAAGGGTTTCAGCCCTTGAGAGCGACGACCTTGGAAGCAAGCGCCGACTTCTTGTTGGCGGCCTGGTTCTTGTGGATGACGCCCTTGGAGACGGCCTTGTCGAGCGCACGCGCGGCAGCGCGCTGCAGCTCGGTGGCCTTCTCCACGTCACCCGCGGCAGCGGCCTCACGGGCCTTGCGGATCGCGGTCTTCAGGGAGGACTTGACGGCCTTGTTGCGCAGCCGAGCCTTCTCGTTGGTCTTGATCCGCTTGATCTGGGACTTGATGTTCGCCACGAAGGAGCCTTTTCAGGTTCAGGTGCCGGGCCGGGAGAGATCCCGTACCGGTGATCCAAATTTTCTCTGACGTGCCTCGCGCTGAGAGGGCATGAGGCACAGCCATCTACAGTACCAGTGGCCCTCCGGACGGCCCAAAACGGCCCCCGGTCGCTCCGCGTGGGACCATGGAGACTACGTAACGATCCGACCCGAGGCATAAGGCGCCTCAAGAGACAGGACCCTGCGTGCCCGCGACCCCTAACAATGTGCCCGCGCCGAGCCGTACCGCCCCGGCCCTGATCCGCAACTTCTGCATCATCGCGCACATCGACCACGGCAAGTCCACGCTCGCCGACCGGATGCTCCAGCTGACCGGTGTCGTCGAGCAGCGGCAGATGCGTGCTCAGTACCTCGACCGGATGGACATCGAGCGCGAGCGCGGCATCACGATCAAGTCCCAGGCGGTGCGTCTGCCCTGGGCCCCGACCGAGGGCCCCGACCAGGGCACGACCCACATCCTCAACATGATCGACACTCCGGGGCACGTCGACTTCACCTACGAGGTCTCGCGGTCGCTGGCCGCCTGCGAGGGAACCATCCTCCTCGTGGACGCCGCCCAGGGCATCGAGGCGCAGACCCTCGCCAACCTCTACCTGGCGATGGAGAACGACCTCACGATCATCCCGGTGCTGAACAAGATCGACCTGCCGGCCGCGCAGCCGGAGAAGTTCGCCGAGGAACTGGCGAACCTGGTCGGCTGCGCCCCGGAGGACGTGCTCAAGGTCTCCGCGAAGACCGGTCTGGGCGTCGACGCGCTGCTGAACAAGGTCGTCAAGGAGATCCCGGCGCCTGTCGGGGTCGCCGACGCGCCCGCCCGCGCGATGATCTTCGACTCGGTCTACGACTCGTACCGCGGTGTCGTGACGTACGTCCGTGTCATCGACGGCCAGCTCAACAAGCGCGAGCGCATCAGGATGATGTCGACGGGCGCCACGCACGAGCTGCTGGAGATCGGTGTCAGCTCGCCCGAGATGCTGCCGGCCGACGGCCTCGGCGTCGGCGAGGTGGGCTACCTCATCACCGGTGTGAAGGACGTCCGCCAGTCCAAGGTCGGTGACACCGTCACCAGCCAGAGCAAGGGCGCCACCGAGGCACTCGGCGGCTACAAGGACCCGAAGCCGATGGTCTTCTCGGGTCTGTACCCGCTCGACGGCTCGGACTACCCGGAGCTGCGCGAGGCCCTCGACAAGCTCCAGCTGAACGATGCCGCGCTGGTCTACGAGCCGGAGACCTCCGCCGCCCTCGGCTTCGGTTTCCGCGTCGGCTTCCTCGGCCTGCTGCACCTGGACGTGATCAGGGAGCGGCTGGAGCGCGAGTTCGGCCTCGACCTGATCGCGACCGCGCCGAACGTGGTCTACCGCGTGCTCATGGAGGACGGGACCGAGCACACGGTCACCAACCCCAGCGAGTTCCCCGAAGGCAAGATCAACGACGTGTACGAGCCGGTCGTGCGCGCCACCATCCTGGCGCCGACCGAGTTCATCGGCTCGATCATGGAGCTGTGCCAGACCAGGCGCGGCACCCTGCTCGGCATGGACTACCTGTCCGAGGACCGGGTCGAGATCCGCTACACCCTCCCGCTCGCGGAGATCGTCTTCGACTTCTTCGACCAGCTGAAGTCCAAGACCCGCGGCTACGCCTCCCTCGACTACGAGCCCACCGGCGAGCAGACGTCGAGCCTGGTCAAGGTCGACATCCTGCTGCACGGCGACAAGGTGGACGCCTTCTCGGCGATCACGCACAAGGACGCGGCGTACGCGTACGGCGTGCGACTCGTCGCCAAGCTGCGCGAACTCATCCCGCGGCAGGCGTTCGAGGTGCCCATCCAGGCGGCCATCGGCTCGCGGGTCATCGCCCGCGAGACGATCCGTGCCATCCGCAAGGACGTCCTCGCCAAGTGCTACGGCGGCGACATCTCGCGTAAGCGCAAGCTGCTGGAGAAGCAGAAGGAAGGCAAGAAGCGGATGAAGATGGTGGGTTCCGTGGAGGTTCCGCAGGAAGCCTTCATCGCCGTCCTGTCCAGTGATGACAGCGCGGGGTCGGGCAAGGGCAAGAAGTAGTCACGGGTAACTCCGGGTCACGTCCGCAAACCGGGCACGAGGGGGCTCGTCGTACGAAAGTGCGGCGGGCCCCTACGCGCGCGTAGCGTCGCTCTGCGTGGAAAGTGACAGGCCGAAGCCTCTTACGCAGCGGCCGGTCGCGGCTTACTCTGATCCCTGCTCGATAGTTACTCGCGAGTTAAACAACAGCTCGAAAACCCACCGTGAGTTAACCCAGCCGCACCGAGTCAGCCGCACCGTCGCGGGCCCCCGGAGGATGTCGTGAGCGACACACAGACCCTGATCGAGAACCGTCCGCCGTCCGTGGCGGCCCTCTTCCTGGAGCGCGTCGCGGCCACACCGGACGCCGAGGCCTACCGGTACCCGGTGCCGTCGGCCTCCGGGCAGGGACCCGACGAGTGGAGGTCGCTCAGCTGGGCCCAGGCGTCCGAGCGCGTGTACGCGATCGCGGCCGGGCTCATCGAACTGGGCGTGCAGCCCGAACAGCGGGTGGCGCTCGCCTCGTCCACCCGGGTGGAGTGGATCCTCGCCGACCTCGGCATCATGTGCGCCGGCGGCGCCACGACCACGATCTACCCGCAGACCAACGCCGACGAGTCGGCGTTCATCCTCTCCGACTCCGAGAGCCGGGTGCTGATCGCCGAGGACGCCGCCCAGGTCGCCAAGGCGGTCGAGAAGCGTGCCGAGCTGCCCGAGCTGGCGAAGGTCGTCGTCGTCGACCCGGCCGGTGTCGAGTCGGACGACTGGGTGATCACCCTCGACGAGCTGGAGCGGCGCGGCGCCGCGTACCTGGAGAAGCACCCGCAGCTGATCAAGGAGCGGGTCGGCGCGATCACCAGGGAGCAGCTCGCCACCCTCATCTACACCTCCGGCACCACCGGCCGCCCCAAGGGCGTGCGCCTGCCGCACGACAACTGGGCCTACATGGCGAAGGCGATCGCGTCGACCGGCCTGGTCACCCTGGACGACGTGCAGTACCTGTGGCTGCCGCTCGCCCACGTCTTCGGCAAGGTGCTCACCTCCGGGCAGATCGAGGTCGGGCACGTGACCGCCGTGGACGGCCGCGTCGACAAGATCATCGAGAACCTGCCGGTGGTGCAGCCGACGTACATGGCGGCCGTGCCCCGCATCTTCGAGAAGGTCTACAACGGCGTCGCCGCCAAGGCCCGGGAGGGCGGCGCCGCCAAGTACAAGATCTTCCAGTGGGCCGCCGAGGTCTCGCGCGAGTACGCCAAGGTCACCCAGGACAACTTCCGCCGCACCGGCACCGCCTCGGTACCCTTCGGGCTCGCCGCCAAGCACAAGGTCGCCGACACCCTCGTCTACGCCAAGCTCCGCGAGGCCTTCGGCGGCCGGCTGCGCGCCTGCGTCTCCGGCGCCTCCGCGCTCGCCCCGGAGATCGGTTACTTCTTCGCCGGCGCCGGCATCCACATCCTGGAGGGCTACGGCCTCACCGAGTCCTCCGCGGCCTCCTTCGTCAACCCCGGCGAGGCATACCGCACCGGCACCGTCGGCAAGCCGCTGCCCGGCACCGAGGTCCGCATCGCCGACGACGGCGAGATCCTGCTGCGCGGCCCCGGCATCATGGAGGGCTACCACGGGCTGCCCGAGAAGACCGCCGAGGTGCTGGAGTCCGACGGCTGGTTCCACACCGGTGACATCGGCGAGCTGTCGCCCGACGGCTACCTGCGGATCACCGACCGCAAGAAGGACCTCATCAAGACCTCCGGCGGCAAGTACGTGGCGCCGGCCGAGGTCGAGGGCCAGTTCAAGGGCGTGTGCCCGTACGTCTCCAACATCCTCGTGCACGGCGCCGACCGGAACTACTGCACCGCCCTGATCGCCCTGGACGAGCTCGCGATCCAGGACTGGGCGAAGGAGAACGGACTGGCCGGCAAGTCGTACGCGGAGATCGTCGCGGCGCCGCAGACCGTCGAAATGGTCGACGGTTACGTCCAGGAGCTCAACGCGGGTCTCCAGCGCTGGCAGACCATCAAGAAGTTCCGTCTGCTGCCCCGCGACCTCGACGTGGAGCACGGCGAGATCACGCCGAGCCTGAAGCTCAAGCGGCCGGTGGTGGAGCGCGAGTACAAGCACCTCATCGACGGCATGTACGCGGGCACCCGCGAGGGCTGAGCGGCCGCCCCGGCCCCGGGAGGACCCCGTCCTCCCGGGGCCGGGGCGCGCCCGGAACATCCGCATTACCCGTTCGCGGCGCCGGGCGGAAGCCCTGCCCGGGGGTTGCTCGAACCCGGTCGGATTTCCGACCGTCTTCGCACACTCACGTAGCACAGTTCTCACCCGTGACGGTCCACTTCGGTCACTGACCGCTTATGCGTGCCGTCGTTGTGTCACCCTGAGCCGCATGGACATGGCGGCCATACCCGCGCAGCGGGAGAGCGAGGCCCCGCACCGTGAGGTCCGGGGCCGGACCACGCTGCCCGGGAGCCCCCTCGCGCCGGGGTCGGCCCGCGGACTGGTGCGGGCCGCGCTGGCCGAGGTGCCCGAGGTGTCCGCCCGGCTCGCCGACGACGCCATGGCCGTCGTCAGCGAGCTCGTCACCAACGCCGTCGTGCACGCCGGCACCGACGTGGAGGTCGACTGGCGGCTGGAGGAGACCGGCGCGTTCGTCGTGGAGGTCCGCGACCGGCACCCCTCCCGCGCCCCGCGCGACCCCCTCGGCGGTGAGGTGCCCCACGACGCCGCCGAGCACGGCCGTGGGCTGCGGCTGGTCGCCACCCTCGCCGAGTCCTGGGGCGTCACCTACCGCAAGGGCGCCAAGACGGTCTGGGCGCGGCTTCCCCCGGGCGGCAGCGAGGCGACGGACGGCCCCGCATCCGGCCCGGCCCTGGACGTCGCCGAGGACCTCGCCCCGCAGCCGCCCCGCACCGGCGGCGACCGGGACTGGCTCGGCCGGGGCGCGCTGTCCTTCCTCGCCGAGGCCTCCGATCTGCTCGCCGGACAGCTGGACGAGAACCTGGTCGCCGCCCTCACCGGCCAGCTGATCGTGCCCCGGCTCGCCGACTGGTGCGCGATCTGGCTGGAGGACGAGGCCTCCGCTCGCGGCGGCACCGGCGGCGGCCCGGCACGGGTCTGGCACGCCAGCGAGGCCCGCATCGAAGAGCTGCGGTGCGCCCTGGAGAAGGATCCGCCGTGCCCCCGGGACGGGCTGCGCTCCGGCCCGGAGCACTACCCCTGGCCCGGTGATGCGCTCGGCCCGCGGGGCGCCGACGGCACGGCGCTCGCGTACCGGCTGATCGCGGGTGGCCGGCCGCTCGGCACGCTGGTCATCGGCCGCTGCGGACCGGCCCGGTTCCCCGACGAGGTCACCGGGCTCGTGGAGGACCTGAGCAGGCGGGTCGCCCTCGCCGTCGGCGCGGCCCGCCAGTACGCCCGCCAGGCCACGATCAGCGCCGTCCTCCAGCGCGGCCTGCTGCCCGGCGCGGTCGCCGAGATCCCCGGTGTGCGCAGCGCGCTCGTGTACGAGCCGTGCGACAAGGGCGGCCCGAGCGGGGACTTCTACGACCTCTTCCCGGCCGGCGACGGCCGCTGGTGCTTCGCCGTCGGTGACGTTCAGGGCAAGGGCCCCGAGGCCGCCGTGGTGATCGGTCTCGCCCGCCCCTGGCTCCGGCTCCTGGCCCGCGAGGGCTACCGCGTCGCCGACGTCCTCGACCGCCTCAACCAGCTCCTCCTCGACGACGCCACCGAGGCCGCCGACGCCGCGGCCCGCGCCCTGGTCGCCGCCGGCGGTCGGCCCGTGGTGCCCGGCGACGGCCCGCAGACCCGCTTCCTGTCCCTGCTCTACGGCGAACTGACACCGCACGAGGGCGGGGTCCGCTGCACCCTCGCCTCTGCCGGGCACCCGCTGCCGCTCGTCCTCGGCCCCGACGGCGGCGTGCGCTCCGTCGCCCGGCCGCAGACCCTGCTCGGCGTGGTCGAGGACGAGACGTACACCAGCGACACCGTCGACCTGCGGCCCGGCGACAGTCTGCTGTGCGTCACCGACGGGGTGACCGAGCGCCGCTCCGGCTCCCGCCAGTTCGACGACGACGACGGCCTCGCCCGTGCCCTGTCCGGCTGCGCCGGGCTCGGCGCCGAGCTGATCGCGGAAAGGATCCGCCGCCTGGTCCACGACTTCGGCGGCGGCCTCCCCGAGGACGATCTGGCCCTGCTGGTGCTCCAGGCGGAGTGACGCCCGCGGTGCTGGACAATGGAAGGCATGCCTTCCGCACTTCCCGACGGCGAGCCCGTCCCCGACGACGGCGCGCTGCCCGTCCCCGCGCTCGCCGGCGCCGCCGAGCGGCCCCTCGGGTTCTATCTGCACGTCCCGTACTGCGCGACCCGCTGCGGCTACTGCGACTTCAACACCTACACCGCGACCGAGCTGCGCGGCACCGGCGGTGTGCTCGCCTCCCGCGACAACTACGCGGACACCCTGATCGACGAGATCCGCCTCGCCCGTAAGGTCCTCGGCGACGACCCGCGCGAGGTCCGCACGGTCTTCGTCGGCGGCGGCACGCCCACGCTGCTCGCCGCCGGCGACCTGGTCCGCATGCTGGCCGCCGTCCGCACCGAGTTCGGCCTGGCGCCGGACGCGGAGATCACCACGGAGGCCAACCCGGAGTCGGTGGACCCCGCGTACCTGGCCACCCTCCGCGAGGGTGGCTTCAACCGTGTCTCCTTCGGCATGCAGAGCGCGCGGCAGCACGTACTGCGGACACTCGACCGGACCCACACCCCGGGCCGCCCCGAGCGCTGCGTCGCCGAGGCACGGGCGGCAGGCTTCGAGCACGTCAACCTCGACCTGATCTACGGCACCCCGGGGGAGAGCGACGACGACTGGCGGGCCTCGCTGGACGCCGCGATCGGTGCCGGACCGGACCACGTCAGCGCGTACGCGCTCATCGTCGAGGAGGGCACCCAGCTCGCCCGGCGCATCCGCCGGGGCGAGATCCCGATGACGGACGACGACGCCCACGCCGACCGGTACCTGATCGCGGACGAGACCCTGTCGGCGGCGGGCTTCGCGTGGTACGAGGTCTCCAACTGGGCGACCTCGCGGGCGGGCCGGTGCCTGCACAACGAGCTGTACTGGCGGGGCGCCGACTGGTGGGGCGCGGGCCCGGGCGCCCACAGCCACGTCGGCGGAGTGCGCTGGTGGAACGTGAAGCACCCGGGCGCGTACGCGGCGGCGCTCGCGTCGGGGCGGTCGCCGGGCGCCGGGCGTGAGGTGCTGTCGGACGAGGACCGCCGGGTGGAGCGGATCCTGCTGGAGCTGAGGCTCAGCGAGGGCGCGCCGCTGGACCTGCTGAAGGAGGCGGGCCTCGCGGCCTCCCGCCGCGCCCTGTCGGACGGCCTGCTCCAGGCGGGGCCGTACGACGAGGGGCGCGCGGTGCTCACGCTGCGCGGGCGGCTGCTGGCCGACGCGGTGGTGCGGGACCTGGTCGACTGAGCCCGCAGGCCGTCACGCCGGCGCCGTGACGAAGTCGATCAGTTCCTCCACGCGGCCCAGCAGCTCCGGCTCCAGGTCCTTGTAGGACCGCACCCGGGACAGGATCGACTGCCAGGCGGCGCCCGTGTTCTCCGGCCAGCCCAGGGCCCGGCACACGCCCGTCTTCCAGTCCTGGCCGCGCGGTACCGTCGGCCAGCCCGCGATCCCCAGGGACGACGGCTTCACCGCCTGCCAGATGTCGATGTACGGGTGGCCGACCACCAGCGCGTGTCCGCTCGTCACCGACTCGGCGATGCGCCACTCCTTCGTGCCCGGCACCAGGTGGTCCACGAGCACGCCCAGCCGCGCGTCCGGGCCCGGCGCGAACTCGGCCACGATCGACGGCAGGTCGTCGACGCCCTCCAGGTACTCCACGACCACGCCCTCGATGCGCAGGTCGTCGCCCCAGACCCGCTCGACCAGCTCGGCGTCGTGCCGGCCCTCGACGTAGATGCGGCCGGCGCGGGCCACGCGCGCGCGTGCGCCGGGCACGGCGACCGAGCCGGAGGCGGTGCGGGTGGGCCGTACCGGGCCCGCGGCGGGCCGCACCAGGGTGACCACCCCGCCCTCCAGCAGGAAGCCGCGCGGCTCCAGCGGGAACACCCGGTGCTTGCCGAAGCGGTCCTCCAGGGTCACCGTGCCGGCCTCGCAGCGGATCACCGCCCCGCAGAACCCGGTACCGGCCTCCTCGACCACCAGCCCTGGGTCGGCCGCGACCTCCGGGACCGGCTTCGGCTTCTTCCAGGGAGGAGTCAGGTCGGCGGAGTACGCACGAGGGCGCGGGCCCGAAGGGCCCTCGGGGGAAGGGCGGTGGTGGGAGGCGGGTGGGCGCATTCGGATGACGATAGGAGAAGCCGTGGGCCGGTGCTCACGACACGCCGAAACGCGTGGCCAGGGCCTCGCGTTGACGTCGTACGAAGCCCGCGTCGACCACCGCTCCGTGACCGGGCACGTACAGCGCGTCCTCGCCGCCGAGCGCCAGCAGCCGGTCGAGCGCGGCCGGCCACCGCGAGGTGACGGCGTCCGGGCCCGCCTGGGGCTCGCCGGACTCCTCGACCAGATCGCCGCAGAACACCACCTCCGGCCCGCCGGACACGCTCGCCGGGACCAGGACCGCCAGGTCGTGCGCGGTGTGACCGGGGCCCACGTTGGCCAGCAGCGCCTGTCGGCCCTCACCGAGGTCCAGGGTCCACTCGCCGGAGACCAGGTGCCGGGGCGGGGCCAGCGCGTCGACCGCCTCGTCCGCGTCCGCCACCGCCAGACCGTTGCGGACCGCGTCCAGGCGCAGTTCCTCGCGCTCGTGGGTGAACACCGCGTCGACGCCGACCGCCGCGTACACCTCGGCCCCGGCGAACGCGGCCGCCCCGAAGACGTGGTCGAAGTGGGGATGGGTGAGCGCGAGATGTGTCACACGTCCACGGGACAGCTCCTGGGCCGCGGAGCGCAGCCGCGCCCCCTCGGCGAGGCTGGAACCGGCGTCCACCATCAGCGCCGTGCTCCCGCTCAGCACCAGGCCCACCGTGCAGTCCCAGCCGGGCAGCCGGCACCGTCCGACACCGGCGGCCAGCCGTTCCCATCCCAGGTCTTCCCAAGTCACCGTCATACCGCGACGCTAACGTCACGAGCCGGTACGGACCGGACCGACCTTGCCCGGTCAGTACCCCACGGCCGTACACTGGGCCGGGGAATGCTGGCACTCGCACGGGAAGAGTGCCAGGCGGACGACCCGAAGGGCCGAGGGGACGACGTGCAGGAGGTGCGCGCGAATGCTGAGTGAACGCAGGCTTCAGGTACTGCGCGCCATCGTCCAGGACTACGTGGGCACCGAGGAGCCGGTGGGTTCCAAGGCGCTCACCGAGCGGCACAGCCTCGGCGTCTCCCCGGCCACCGTCCGCAACGACATGGCGGCCCTGGAGGACGAGGGGTACATCGCGCAGCCGCACACCAGTGCCGGGCGCATCCCCACCGACAAGGGCTACCGGCTGTTCGTGGACAAGCTCGCGGGCGTGAAGCCGATGACCGGGCCCGAGCGGCGGGCGATCCAGAACTTCCTGGAGGGCGCCGTCGACCTCGACGACGTCGTCGCGCGGACGGTGCGGCTGCTGGCGCAGCTGACCCGGCAGGTCGCGGTCGTGCAGTACCCGTCGCTGACCCGGTCCACCGTCCGGCACGTGGAGCTGCTCTCGCTCGCCCCCGCGCGCGTGATGCTCGTGCTGATCACGGACACCGGCCGGGTCGAGCAGCGGATGGTCGACTGCCCGGCGCCGTTCGGCGAGGCCTCACTGGCGGATCTGCGGGCGCGGCTGAACAGCCGGGTCGCCGGCCGCCGGTTCACGGACGTGCCGCGACTGGTCGAGGACCTCCCGGAAGGCTTCGACGTCGACGATCGCGGTACGGTCTCCACGGTGCTCTCCACCCTTCTGGAGACACTGGTCGAGGAGAACGAGGAGCGGTTGATGATCGGCGGTACCGCCAATCTCACCCGCTTCGGGCACGACTTCCCCCTCGTGATCCGGCCCGTCCTGGAGGCACTGGAGGAGCAGGTCGTGCTCCTCAAGCTCCTGGGCGAGGCGAAGGACCCCGGCGTGACCGTGCGCATCGGCCACGAGAACGCCCATGAAGGACTCAACTCCACGTCCGTCGTGTCGGTCGGCTACGGTTCGGGCGGCGAGGCGGTTGCCAAGCTCGGCGTGGTCGGACCGACCCGCATGGACTACCCGGGAACGATGGGAGCGGTACGCGCAGTGGCACGGTACGTCGGACAGATCCTGGCGGAGTCGTAAGTGGCCACGGACTACTACGCCGTTCTCGGCGTGCGCCGCGACGCGTCGCAGGATGAGATCAAGAAGGCGTTCCGTCGGCTCGCGCGCGAGCTGCACCCGGACGTCAACCCGGATCCGAAGACCCAGGAGCGGTTCAAGGAGATCAACGCCGCCTACGAGGTGCTGTCGGACCCGCAGAAGAAGCAGGTCTACGACCTCGGCGGCGACCCGCTCTCCCAGTCGGGCGGCGCGGGTGCGGGCGGCTTCGGGGCCGGTGGCTTCGGCAACTTCTCGGACATCATGGACGCGTTCTTCGGTACGGCGTCGCAGCGCGGGCCGCGCTCGCGCACCCGGCGCGGCCAGGACGCGATGATCCGGATCGACGTCGAGCTGGACGAGGCGGCCTTCGGCACGACCAAGGACATCCAGGTCGACACCGCGGTCGTCTGCAACACCTGCAACGGCGAGGGCGCGGCCCCCGGCACGTCCGCCCAGACGTGTGACATGTGCCGCGGCCGGGGCGAGGTCTCCCAGGTCACCCGGTCCTTCCTGGGCCAGGTCATGACCTCCCGTCCCTGCCCCCAGTGCCAGGGCTTCGGCACGGTCGTGCCGACCCCGTGCCCGGAGTGCGCCGGTGACGGCCGGGTCCGCTCGCGCCGCACGCTGACCGTCAAGATCCCGGCCGGTGTCGACAACGGCACCCGCATCCAGCTCGCGGGCGAGGGCGAGGTCGGCCCGGGCGGCGGTCCGGCCGGTGACCTGTACGTCGAGATCCACGAGCTGCCGCACTCGACGTTCCAGCGGCGCGGCGACGACCTGCACTGCACGGTCACGATCCCGATGACCGCGGCGGCCCTCGGCACCAAGGTGCCGCTGGAGACCCTGGACGGCATGGAGGAGGTCGACATCCGGCCCGGCACCCAGTCCGGCCAGTCGATCCCGCTGCACAACCGGGGCGTCACGCATCTGCGCGGCGGCGGCCGGGGCGACCTGATCGTGCACGTCGAGGTCACGACCCCGACCAAGCTCGACCCCGAGCAGGAACGGCTCCTGCGGGAGCTGGCCAAGCTCCGCGGCGAGGAACGCCCCCAGGGCCAGTTCCAGCCGGGTCAGCAGGGGTTGTTCTCCCGGTTGAAGGACGCCTTCAACGGGCGCTGACGCCGTGCGCCGCGGGAGTGGCCGGGTGCCCGGGGGGTCCTCCCGGGCAGGCGCGGTCGGCCCGGGCCGGCAGGGGCTGTTCTCGCGGTCGAAGGACGCCTTCGAAGGGCGCCGAGGCGGGCCGTACGGGGTGCTCCGGCACCCCTATGCCGGTGGCCTATGCCGCGGGAAGCCCGGATTCGGACTTGTTCGGGGGACGTGACAACATGCGCTCATGTCCTCCGCGCTGACCGATCTCTTCCCTCACCCGATCGTGCAGGCCCCCATGGCGGGCGGCGGTTCCGTCCCGCAGCTCGCCGCAGCCGTCTCCGAGGCCGGCGGCCTCGGGTTCCTCGCCGCCGGGTACAAGACGGCCGACGGCATGTACCAGGAGATCAAGCAGCTGCGGGGGCTCACGAGCCGGCCCTTCGGTGTGAACGTGTTCATGCCCCAGTCCGAGTACGCCGAGTCCGGCGCCGTGGAGGTCTACGCCCACCAGCTGGCCGGGGAGGCCGCCTGGTACGAGACCGAGCTGGGCGACCCGGACAGCGGACGGGACGACGGCTACGAGGTCAAGCTCGCCGTGCTCCTGGACAACCCGGTCCCGGTGGTGTCCTTCCACTTCGGCGTGCCGAGCCGTGAGGCGCTCGACGCGCTGCGCCGGGTCGGCACCCTCACCCTGGTCACCGCCACCACCGCCGAGGAGGCCCGCGCGGTCGAGCGGGCCGGGGCGGACGCGGTGATCGCGCAGGGCGTCGAGGCGGGCGGCCACCAGGGCACGCACCGGGACATTCCGGAGAACGACGGGTCCGGCATCGGGCTGCTGTCGCTGATCGCGCAGATCCGTGAGGCCGTGCGCATCCCGGTCGTCGCCGCGGGCGGCATCATGCGCGGCGGCCAGATAGCCGCCGTCCTCGCGGCGGGCGCCGACGCGGCCCAGCTCGGCACCGCCTTCCTCGCCACCCCCGAGTCGGGCGCTCCCGCGCCCCACAAACAGGCACTCACCGACCCGCTGTTCGCGCGTACCGAACTGACCCGCGCCTTCTCCGGCCGGCCGGCGCGCGGACTGGTCAACCGCTTCGTACGCGAGCACGGCCCCTACGCCCCCGCCGCCTACCCCGAGATCCACCACCTCACCGCCCCGCTGCGCAAGGCCGCCGCCAAGGCCGCGGACGCGCAGGGCATGGCGCTGTGGGCGGGCCAGGGCCACCGGCTGGCCCGGGAGCTGCCCGCCGGGCGGCTGGTGGAGGTGCTGGCCGCCGAACTCGCCGAGGCCAGGACAGCGTTGTCGAACCTGCCCGGAACCGGAGGTGAGCGGCGATGACCGCACCCGTCTTCGTCGTGGACCGACTCGAGGGGGTCGGCCCGGAGTTCGTGCTCGACGGCCCCGAGGGCCGGCACGCGGTATCGGTGAAGCGGCTGCGGCCGGGCGAGGACGTGGTCCTCACCGACGGGTGCGGCCACTGGGCCGAGGGCGTCGTCAAGGCGGCCGAGGGCAAGGACCGGCTGGTGGTCGCCGACCTGGCGCCCGTCCGCGAGGAACCCCCGGCCGCCCCGCGGATCACTGTCGTCCAGGCCCTGCCCAAGGGTGACCGGGGCGAACTCGCCGTGGAGACCATGACCGAGGTCGGCGTCGACGCGATCGTGCCCTGGCAGGCGTCCCGCTGCATCACCCAGTGGAAGGGCGACCGGGGCCTGAAGGCCCTCGGCAAGTGGCGGGCCACGGCCCGGGAGGCCGGCAAGCAGTCCCGCCGGGTCCGCTTCCCCGAGGTCGCGGACGCGGCGACGACCCGGCAGGTCGGCGCGCTGCTGGCCGGCGCGGACTTCGCGGCCGTCCTGCACGAGAGCGGCGACGAACGCCTGGCCACCGCCGAACTGCCGGCCGCCGGTGAGATCATGTTGGTCGTCGGGCCCGAAGGCGGCGTATCCCCAGAGGAGTTGGCGTTGTTCGCGGAGGCGGGCGCCAGGCCCTACGTGCTCGGCCCCACCGTGCTGCGCACATCCACCGCCGGCACCGCCGCCGCGGCCCTCCTGCTGGGCCGCACCGGCCGCTGGTCCTGACACCATCTGGGGGACAATCGTGGAACTCGCCCAAGTCCGGCTCCTGGTGACCGACTTCGCCGCCTGCTACCGCTTCTACGCCGACGTCCTCGGCCTGAAGCCGCAGTCCGGCGCGACCGAGGGCCCGTACGAGAAGTTCAGCGCGCACGCCGGCTCCGCCGGGATCGCCCTGCAGGACCGGGTGATGATGGCCGAGGTCCTCGACGAGCTGAACGGGACCGTCACCGGCCACCGCTCGCTGGTCGTGCTGCGGGTGGACGACCTCGACGCCTACTGCGCGGAGATCACCTCCCGGGGCGCCGTCCTGATCCACGGCCCGGCCCCCATGACCGACCGGATGCGCGTGGCTCACCTCAAGGATCCCGAGGGCAATCTGGTCGAACTCCAGGAGTGGCTGCTGCTGCTCGGCTGACCGGGCTTCCGGTGGGCGAAGTCCCCTGCCGGGGGGCGCGTCGGCCGCTTCCCCGAACGGGTGAGTGGCCGTATGCGCCCTTCCGTCCCGGCCGGACCGGTGGCACCCTGCCCTTCATGGGGGCTTCGAGACGGATCCGGGCCGGGACACGCGGGACGCGGACGTGGGCCGTCGCGGGACTGGCCGTGCTGGCCGGCGGCGCCATGGTGGCGTGCCAGGGCGATCTCAGCACCGCGACCGTCGCCTACACCACCGACACCACGGCGACGGCCCGGCTGAAACACGAGCACGTGGACGTCAGCTGGCTGACCTGCACCGGCAGCTACGGCGACGGCGGCGGTACGGCGGCCGGGACGCCCTCGCCGTCCGAGACCACCGTCGTCTCCGTCGACTGCCGGGGCGAGACCAAGGACCGGCGGAAGATCACCGTCACCGGGAAGGTCACCAAGGCCGTCGACGGCGCCTGCGTGCGCGGCGACCTGACGGCCAGGGTCGGCGGCAGACAGGTCTTCCACGTCGACGGGCTCGGCGACTGCGACGCCACGCCCGGGCCGACGTACCGCCCGCCCACCGGAGGGGGGCGGCCGACCGTGACGGTCACCGTCACCCGGACCCTCTGGTGCAAGGGCGACCCCACCTGCTGGCCCGTCGAGGGCAAGTGATCGAAAGGGGAGCGGGGCGCACCGGCCGCTGCGTACAGTGACGGGGTGACTCAGGGTGCTTCGACGGGAACCACGGAAACCTCCGCCTACCTCCGATTCCCCCATGTTCGGGGCGACTTGGTGGCATTCGTCGCCGAGGACGACGTCTGGCTGGCGCCCCTCGACGGTGGGCGCGCCTGGCGGGTCAGCGCCGACAACAGGCCGGTGGCCAGACCCCGGATCTCACCGGACGGGCGCCTCCTCGCCTGGACCTCCACCCGGGACGGCGCCCCCGAGGTGCACGTCGCCCCCGTCGACGGGGGCCCCGCCCGACGGCTGACGTACTGGGGCAACGGCCGTACCGGGGTGCGCGGCTGGACCGCCGACGGACGCGTCCTCGCGCTCGGCGCGCAGGGCCGGCCCAGCTTCCGCCAGACCTGGGCGCACGCCGTACCGCTGGACGGCGGCCCCGCCGAGACGCTGCCGTACGGGCCCGTCGGCGACCTGGCGTTCGGGCCGGCCACGGTGCTGCTGTCCGTGCCGATGGGGCGCGAGGCCGCCTACTGGAAGCGCTACCGGGGCGGCACGGCCGGCAAGCTGTGGATCGACCGGGCCCCCGACGGCGAGGGCACCGGCGATTTCGTCCGGCTGCACGAGGACGTCGACGGGAACATCGAGTGCCCGGTGTGGGTGGGGGACCGGATCGCGTTCCTCTCCGACCACGAGGGCACGGGCGCCCTGTACTCCTCCCTCGCCGACGGCTCCGACCTGCGCCGGCACACCCCTCTCGGCGGCTTCTACGCCCGCCACGCGGCCGGCGACGGCAGCCGGGTCGTCTACAGCAGCGCCGGTGAGCTGTGGCTGCTGGACGACCTGGAGGGCGCCGAGCCGCGCCGGCTGGACGTACGGCTCGGCGGCCCCCGGGTGGACCTGCGGCCCCGCCCGGTGAACGCCTCCCAGTGGTTCGGCGAGGCGTCCCCGGACCACACCGCGCGCGGCAGCGTCGTGTGCGTGCGCGGCGGCGTCCACTGGGTCACCCACCGCTCGGGGCCGGCCCGCGCCCTCGCCGCCACCCCCGGCGTCCGCGCCCGCCTGCCCCGCGCCTTCCGCGCCGACGGCGAGGAGTGGGCGGTGTGGGTGACGGACGCCGAGGGCGACGACGCCCTGGAGTTCGCGCCGGCGACCGGGACCGTGCCCGGTGCCCCGCCCCGCCGGCTCGCCGCCGGGCAGCTCGGCCGGGTCCTGGAGCTCGCCGTGTCGCCCGACGGCAGCCGGGCCGCGGTCGCCGCGCACGACGGGCGGCTGCTGCTCGTCGAGCGGGAGACCGGTGAGGTCCGCGAGGTCGACAGCAGCGACGACGGCGAGGTCTCCGGACTCGCCTTCTCCCCCGACTCCGCCTGGCTCGCCTGGGCCCACCCCGGCCCGCGCCCGCTCTCCCAGCTGCGGATCGCCCACACCACCGACCTGTCGGTCACCGAGGCGACCCCGCTGCGCTTCCAGGACTACGCGCCCGCCTTCACCCTCGACGGCAAGCACCTCGCCTTCCTCTCCAACCGCGCCTTCGACCCGGTTTACGACGAGCACGTCTTCGACCTCGCGTTCGTGGTGGGCGCGCGGCCGCATCTGATCACCCTGGCCGCCACCACCCCGTCCCCGTTCGGGCCGCAGCGCCACGGCCGGCCCTTCGAGACCTCCGACAAGGAGGAGACCGCCGAGGGCGAGGGCACCCCCGCCACGCGCATCGACCCCGAAGGCCTCGCCGACCGGATCGTGCCCTTCCCGGTGGAGGCCGGCCGCTACTCCGGCCTGCGCGCCGCCAAGGACGGCGTCCTCTGGCTGCGCCACCCCGTGCACGGTGTCCTCGGCGCCTCCCGGGCCCACCCCGAGGACCCCGACCCGCACACCGAGCTGGAGCGTTACGACCTCGCCCAGCGGCGCCTGGAGCACCTGGCCTCCGACGCCGACCACTTCGAGGTCAGCGGCGACGGCAAACGCGTCCTGCTGTGGAGCGACGGCCGGCTCCGGGTCGTCCCCGGCGACCGCCGTACCGGCGGCGAGGACGACGGCGACACCAGCGTCACCGTGGACCTCGCCCGCGTCCGGCAGACCCTCGACCCGGCCGCGGAGTGGCGGCAGATGTACGAGGAGACCGGCCGCCTGATGCGCGACCACTTCTGGCGCCCCGACCTCGGCGGTGTCGACTGGGACGGTGTCCTCACCCGCTACCGCCCGCTGCTGGCCCGGCTCGCCACCCACAGCGACCTCATCGACCTGCTGTGGGAGGTGCACGGCGAACTCGGCACCTCGCACGCCTACGTGACTCCGCGCGGCGGCCGCGGCGGCGCCCGGCACGGCCTGCTCGGCGCGGACATCTCCCGCCACGAGGACGGTAGTTGGCGCATCGACCGCATCCTGCCCGCGGAGACCTCCGACCCGGACGCCCGCTCCCCGCTGGCCGCGCCCGGTGTCGCCGTGCGCCCCGGCGACGCGATCATCGCCGTCGCCGGTCACGCCGTCGACCCGGTGACCGGCCCCGGCCCCCTGCTCGTCGGCACGGCCGGCCACCCCGTCGAGCTGACCGTCTCCCCGGCGGGCGGCGGCGAACCGCGCCACGCGGTCGTCGTCCCCGTCGCCGACGAGGAGGCCCTGCGCTACCACGCCTGGGTCGCCGACCGCCGCGCCCACGTCCACACCGCCTCCGGGGGCCGGCTCGGCTACCTCCACGTCCCCGACATGCAGGCCCCCGGCTGGGCGCAGATCCACCGCGACCTGCGCGTGGAGGTGACCCGGGAGGGGCTCGTCGTCGACGTCCGCGAGAACCGGGGCGGGCACACCTCCCAGCTCGTGGTGGAGAAACTCGCCCGCCGGATCATCGGCTGGGACCTGGCGCGGGGCATGCGCCCCACCAGCTACCCGCTCGACGCGCCCCGCGGCCCGGTCGTCGCCGTCGCCAACGAGTTCTCCGGCTCCGACGGCGACATCGTCAACGCGGCCATCAAGGCCCTCGGCATCGGACCGGTCGTCGGCACCCGCACCTGGGGCGGCGTCATCGGCATCGACAGCCGCTACCACCTGGTCGACGGCACCCTCGTCACCCAGCCCAAGTACGCGATCTGGCTGGAGGGCCAGGGCTGGGACGTGGAGAACCACGGCGTCGACCCGGACGTCGAGGCCGTCCAACGCCCCCAGGACTGGGCGGCGCAGCGGGACACCCAACTGGACACGGCCATCACCCTGGCCCTGGAGGCACTGGAGAACAGTCCCGCGAAGACACCTCCGGGCATGCCCGCCTGAGGGCGCGGGGCGGTGCCGATGTGCGGCTTTGCCGCGTGGGCGCGACAAGCCACCGAAGACCCGCGGCCGAACGACTAACATGCCCCCGTAACCGATCACCGCCGAAAGCGAGCGCAGCGTATGGCTGGGGAACCGCAGGACGACTGCCTGTTCTGCAAGATCGTCGCGGGTCGGATCCCGGCGACGATCGTCCGCGAGACCGAGACGACCGTCGCCTTCCGGGACATAAACCCCCAGGCTCCCACGCACATCCTGGTGATCCCCAAGGCGCACTACGAGAACGCCGCCGCGCTCGCCGCCGGTGCGCCCGGACTCGCGGCAGACGTGCTGCGCGAGACCCAGGCCGTCGCCGACGACGAGAAGGTCGGCAGCTACCGCGTCGTCTTCAACACCGGCAGCGGTGCCGGCCAGACCGTCTGGCACGCCCACGCCCACGTCCTCGGCGGCCGTGGTCTGGAATGGCCCCCCGGATAAGCCGTCATGTCCGTCCGTGAACTGGTGGTCCTCGGCACCGCCAGCCAGGTCCCGACCCGGCACCGCAACCACAACGGCTATCTGCTGCGGTGGGACGGCGAGGGCCTCCTCTTCGACCCCGGCGAGGGTACGCAGCGGCAGATGCTGCGCGCCGGGGTCGCCGCCCACGACCTGAACCGGATCTGCGTCACGCACTTCCACGGGGACCACTCCCTGGGTCTCGCCGGGGTCATCCAGCGGATCAACCTCGACCAGGTGCCGCACGAGGTCACCGCGCACTACCCGCGCTCCGGGCAGCGCTTCTTCGACCGCCTGCGCTACTCCACGGCCTACCGGGAGACGGTCGGCATCACCGAGGCGCCGGTCGCCGCCGACGGCATCCTCGCGGTGACGCCGTCGTACACCCTGGAGGCCCGCAGGCTGTCCCACCCGGTCGAGTCCTACGGCTACCGCCTGATCGAACCCGACGGCCGCCGCATGCTCCCCGACCGTCTCGCCGCGCACGGGATCAAGGGCCCGGACGTGGGCCGTCTGCAGCGCGAGGGCCGGATCGGGGACGTGACGCTGGAGGACGTCAGCGAGGTGCGGCGGGGGCAGCGGTTCGCGTTCGTCATGGACACCCGGCTGTGCGACGGGGTGCACGCGCTCGCGGAGGGCTGCGACCTGCTCGTCATCGAGTCGACCTTCCTGGACGAGGACACCCCGCTGGCCGTCGAGCACGGGCACCTGACGGCCGGGCAGGCCGCCGCCGTCGCCCGGGACGCGGGCGTCCGGCACCTCGTGCTCACCCACTTCAGCCAGCGCTACACCGAACCGGAGGAGTTCGAGCGGCAGGCGCGGGCGGCCGGCTTCGAGGGCGAGCTGACCGTGGCGCACGACCTGCAACGGGTCGTGGTTCCGAAACGTCGGTGAGCCACCCGTACGATGCTTCGATGCCCCTCCCGAAAGCAGAACTGCACCTCCACATCGAAGGCACCCTGGAGCCGGAGCTGGCGTTCGAGCTGGCCGCCCGCAACGGGGTGACCCTGCCGTACGCGGACACGGACGAGCTCCGCAAGGCGTACGACTTCGAGGACCTCCAGTCCTTCCTGAACCTGTACTACGCACTCATGGCCGTCCTGCGCACCGAGCAGGACTTCGCCGACCTGGCGGACGCCTACCTGGCCCGCGCCGCCGCGCAGGGCGTGCGGCACGCGGAGATCTTCTTCGACCCGCAGGCCCACCTCGCGCGGGGCGTGCCGATGGGCACGGTCGTGGAGGGGCTGTGGCGGTCGCTGGGCGCCGCCGAGGAGAACCACGGCGTCTCCACGAAGCTGATCCTGTGCTTCCTGCGGGACGAGTCCGCCGAGTCCGCGCTCGCCACCCTCGAAGCCGCCCGCCCGTACCTGGACCGGATCACCGGGATCGGCCTGGACTCCGCCGAGGTCGGGCATCCGCCGGTGAAGTTCCGCGAGGTGTACGAGGCCGCCGCCGCGCTCGGGCTGCGCCGTGTCGCGCACGCCGGTGAGGAGGGGCCGCCGGAGTACATCACCGAGGCGCTGGACGTGCTCGGTGTGGAGCGCGTCGACCACGGCCTGCGGTGCATGGAGGACCCGGCGCTGGTCGAGCGGCTGGTCCGGGACCGCGTCCCGCTCACCCTGTGCCCGTTGTCCAACGTCCGCCTGCGCACCGTCGACACCCTGGCCGACCATCCGCTGCCGGCCATGCTCGACGCCGGCCTGCTGTGCACGGTGAACTCCGACGACCCGGCGTACTTCGGCGGGTACGCCGGTGACAACTTCACCGCCGTGCGGCAGACCCTGGGACTGACCGAGGACCGGCTGCGCGAACTGGCCCGCAACTCCTTCCTCGCCTCCTTCCTGGAGGACGACGAGGAGCGGCGCGCCCGCTACATCGCCGAGGTCGAGGCGTACGAGTTCGGGGACGCGGTCTCGTAGGCCTGCCGGGCGGCCACGGCGGGCGTCTCCACCGGGACCTGCACGACCGGGAGTTCCACGACCGGCACGGGACGCCTGCCCGTGCGCAGCGCCACCGCCGTCATCGGCACGGCGATCAGCAGCAGTCCGGCGCCGAGCAGCAGTCCCATGCCCGGGAATCCCGCCCAGCCGGCGAGCAGACTGCCGGCCAGCGGCCCCGCCGCGGTGCCCAGGGAGGACGCCGAGCCGACCAGGACCGCCCAGCGGCCACGCGGGTCCAGCGAGGCGGCGAGTCCGATGACGTACGACAGCACGACCGGGTAGACCAGGTTCCAGGAGATCTCGCCGGCCGCGAAGGCCGGCAGGTCCGTCGCCGAGGCGCTGAGCGCGATGCAGGCGGCGATGAGCGCCGTGCCGCCGCCGATGGGCAGCGCGCGGCCGAGGCGCGGGCCGAGCGCGCCCGCGCCCAGCACGCCGAGCAGTCCGGCGCCCAGCGCGATCGCGAACACCGCGCCGACGGTGACCTCGGTGAGGTGGGCCTGGGCGAGGCCGATCCGGCCGCTGACGCCCCACAGGGAGTTCTGGGCGAGGGACCAGCAGGGCATGGCGGCGGCGAGCAGCAGGCCGGCCCGGGGGTGGGGGAGACGGCCGTACCCGGCGGAGGTGCGGGCCGGTGCGGTACGGGCCGGCAGGCGGCCGGTGAACGGCCAGACGGCGAGCGCGGTCAGCGCGACGGCGGCCAGGGGGAGCCCGTGGCCCGGACCGAGGTGCGGGATCGTCAGGTAGAGGGCGCCGGCGAGGGCGGAGACACCGAGCAGGCCGAGGGTGGTGACGCGGTGCGGGTCCCGGTGGGCGGCGATGCCGCTCGCGGCGACCGCCGTGACCGTGCCGGACCCGAATCCGCCGAGGAGCGCGCCCGCGACGACGGCGGGCACGGCGCCCGTGACGGCGGCACCGCCGTAGCCGAGGAAGGCGGACGCGAGACCGGCGCGGGCGAGTGCCCGGGGTCCGAACCGGTCCACCCGGGACGCCAACAGGAAGCCCGCCGCCGCCGAACTCAGCAGCAGGGCACTGCCGATTGCCCCGGCCTGGGTGGCGGTGAGCGGGAGTCCGCTGTCGAGTCTGCCGACGGTGGTCGGCAGCAGATACGGGGCGAGATACCCGGCCGTGAAAAGGGCGACGAGGGGCCAGGGCAGGGTGCGGGCGGGCGACACGGGCGTTCCAGGGCAGGCGAAAGGAGCGAGGCTCAAGAAGGAGGGGGAAGGGCGACGACCGTCGACGGACAGGAACGCGCGAGCAAGTTGTATCAAGCACGCGGTTCCGGAAGAAGATCGGGGGGTGTGATCCGGGTCACTCTCGTGTTTGAGGGTTTCCGGGTCGGGTAGAAGGCGCCGACTTTCGAGGCTCCACCCGCTCAGCGCGGGTGGGGCCTTTCGTGTGTCCGCCATTGACGGCCGACCGTCCGTGTATCTAGCCTCTGTTCTCATACGTGGACGATATTCATAAGGGGAGATGGTCCGGTGGGCGGCGACCCGGCTCCGCAGAACGTGGCGCGGCGACTGCGGGAGGGGATGGCGCGAGGCGTGCTGTCCTTCCCCCTCACCGCCTTCCATGAGGACGGCTCCCTCGACCCCGACGGCTTCCGGGCGCACGTCGCCGAGCGGCTCGCCGCCGGATGCGGCGCCGTCTTCCCGGCCTGCGGCACCGGCGAGTTCTTCTCGCTGGACGAGGACGAGTACCGGACGGTCGTCGGCGTCACCGTCGAGGAGGCGGCCGGACGGGTGCCCGTCGTGGCCGGCACCGGATACGGCTGGGCGCAGGCCGCCCGGTTCGCGCGGATCGCCGCGGAGGCCGGCGCCGACGCCCTGCTCGTGCTGCCGCACTACCTGGTCGAGGCCCCGCAGGACGGCCTCGCCGCGCAGCTGGAGCAGCTCGCCGCCCGCACCCCGCTGCCGCTGATCACCTATCAGCGCGGCCCGGTCGCCTACACCGCCGCGTCGTTGCGGCGCATCGCGCGCCTCCCGAACGTCGTCGGTCTCAAGGACGGGCACAGCGACCTCGACCGGCTCCAGCGCCTCACCCTCGCCGCCCCCGACGGCTTCCTCTTCTTCAACGGCGCCGCCACCGCCGAGATCCAGGCCCGCGCCTACGCCGCCGTCGGCGTCCCCGCCTACTCCTCCGCCGTGCACGCCTTCGCGCCCGAGATCGCCGGCGCCTTCTTCACCGCGCTCCGCGACGGGGACCACGGCGGTGTCGACAAGCTGCTGCGCGCCTTCTACGTCCCCTTCGTCGAACTCCGCGACCGCGCGCCCGGCTACGCCGTGTCCCTGGTGAAGGCGGCGGCCCGGCTCCGCGGGCAGCGGGTCGGGCCCGTGCGCGCCCCGCTCACCGAGCCCTCGCCCGGCGACCTCGCCGCCCTGAAGACCCTCCTCGCCGCCGGACTCGACCTCGTGGGAGCCGCCCTGTGACCCGTGACCTGACCATCGCCGAGGTGCGGCTGACGCCGATCCTGGTCGCCGACCCGCCACTGCTCAACACCCAGGGGGTGCACCAGCCGTACACCCCCCGGCTGATCGTGGAGATCGTCACGGGCGACGGGACCACCGGGATCGGCGAGACGTACGGCGACACCAAGTACCTGGAGCCGGCCCGGGCGCTGGCCGAACGACTCCCTGGCCGTTCGGTCATGGATGTGAACGGCCTCTTCGCGTTGGACCTCGCGGTCGACGCCTCCCGGGTCAGGGAGACCGTCGACGCCGGCGGGCTGCGCGGGGTGCAGAGCGCCGACAAGCTGCGGCTGTCCGTGCTGTCCGCGTTCGAGGTCGCCTGCCTGGACGCCCAGGGCAAGGCGCTCGGGCTGCCCGTGCACGCGCTCCTCGGCGGCCGGCTCCGCGACACCGTCGAGTACAGCGCCTACCTCTTCTACAAGTGGGCCCACCACCCCGCGGACGCCGCGGCCGGCCCGGACGAGTGGGGCGCCGCCCTGGACCCGGCCGGAATCGTCGCGCAGGCACGGGAGTTGCAACGGCGGCACGGCTTCGGCTCGTTCAAGCTCAAGGGCGGCGTCTTCCCGCCCGACCAGGAGGTCGCGGCCGTCCGCGCCCTCGCCGGGGCCTTCCCGGGGCACCCGCTGCGCCTCGACCCCAACGGCGCCTGGTCGGTCGCGACCTCGCTGGAGGTGGCCGCCGAACTCGGGGACGTCCTGGAGTACCTGGAGGACCCCACGCTCGGCACGCCCGCCATGGCCGAGGTCTCGGCGGGTACCGACGTCCCCCTCGCCACCAACATGTGCGTGACCACCTTCGGCGAGATCGCGGAGGCGTTCACGAAGGACGCCGTCCAGGTCGTCCTCTCCGACCACCACTACTGGGGCGGCCTGCGCAACACCCGGCACCTCGCCGCGATCTGCGCCGCCTTCGGCGTCGGGGTGTCCATGCACTCCAACACCCATCTCGGCATCAGCCTCGCCGCCATGACCCACGTGGCCTCGACCGTGCCGAACCTCCACCACGCCTGCGACTCCCACTACCCCTGGCAGTCGGAGGACGTCCTCACCGAGCGGCTCGCCTTCACCGGCGGCCGGGTCGCGGTGCCCGACGGGCCGGGGCTGGGCGTCGAACTCGACCGGGACGAACTGGCCCGGCTGCACCGGCGGTGGGCCGAGGACGACGGCTCCCTGCGGGACCGGGACGACGCGGCGGCCATGCGCGCGGGCGAACCGGGGTGGCACACACCGGTGATGCCCCGCTGGTGACGGGCACCACGGGCGATTCCGGGGGGTGACCTGGTGCACACTGGCCAGAACCGCACCACGTTATGGAGCGCACCGTGACCCCCTCGCACACCGTCGCCGGAGAGGAACCGGACCATCTGACGCCCGCCACGCGCTGCCGGGCCCAGATCGACCCGCTGACCGCGCTGCGCGCCCCGGACGACCCACCCTGGGACGTCTGCCTGACGGGCACGGTCTTCCTCGACATCGTCTTCACCGGCCTGGACTCGGCGCCGGTGCGCGGTACCGAGTCCTGGGCCCGGGGCATGGGCTCCAGCCCCGGCGGGGTCGCCAACATGGCCGCCGCCCTGGCCCGCCTCGGCCTGCGCACCCTCCTCGCCGCGGCCTTCGGCGACGACCACTACGGCGAGTACTGCTGGGACGCCCTCGCACAGGGCGAGGGCATCGACCTGTCCGCCTCGCGGACCGTCCCCGGCTGGCACTCGCCGGTGACCGTCTCCATGGCGTACGAGGGCGAACGCACGATGGTGTCGCACGGGCACGAGCCGCCGCCGGAGGCCGTGCTCGTCCAGCAGGGCGCGCCGGACTTCCCGCCCCGTGCCCGGGCGGCCGTCGCCTCCCTGACACCGGGCCGCCGCGCCCCGTGGATCGCGCGGGCCGCCCGCGCAGGCACCCGGATCTTCGCCGACGTCGGCTGGGACGAGACCGGGGCGTGGGACCTGCGCGGACTGGCCGACCTGGAGCACTGCGAGGCCTTCCTGCCGAACGCGGAGGAGGCGAAGCGGTACACCGGCGCCCACTGCCCGCGGGAGGCCGCGCACGCGCTGACCGAGCACGTGCCGGTGGCCGTGGTGACCCTGGGGTCCGAGGGGGCGTACGCGGTGGACCGGCGCACCGGGGAGACGGCCGAGGTGCCGGCGATCGCCGTGGAGGCGCTGGACCCGACGGGGGCGGGCGACGTGTTCGTCGCCGGGTTCATGACGGGCTCCCTGGCGGGGTGGCCGCTGGCGGACCGGCTGGCCTTCGCCGGGCTCACGGCCGCCCTGTCGGTGCAGGAGTTCGGGGGGTCCCTGTCCGCGCCGGGATGGTCGGAGATCGGGGCGTGGTGGCGGCGGGTGCAGTCCGTGGAGGGCCAGGACCCGGCGGCGCTGCGCCGGTACGCGTTCCTGGAGGGGCTGGTGCCGGAGGAACTGGACCGGCCCTGGCCGCTCGCCCGGGCGGTGCCGACCATCGGGTTCCGCCGGTCCGGCTGAGCGGGCCGGACGGCGGCCGGCGGAAAAGTCCTACAGGCTTGTCGGTCCACCGTCGTACCCTGGAACGGCGAGGCCGCCCTCAGCCATGCGGCCGTGACGAGGAGGAAGCGCAGGCCTTCAGCGCCGGCCCATGACACAGACACCCACAGCCCAGACCCCCGCGCAGGAGCGGGCGAGAGCGCAACTGACCGTCCCCGCCCAGCACCCCATGGTGACCGTGCTGGGTTCCGGCGACTCCCTCCTGCGCGTGATCGAGAGGGCCTTCCCGGCAGCCGACATCCATGTCCGGGGCAATGAGATCAGCGCGGTCGGCGACCCCCGGGACGTCGCCCTCATTTCGCGCGTGTTCGACGAGATGATGCTGGTGCTCCGCACCGGGCAGCCGATGACGGAGGACGCAGTGGAACGCTCGATCGCCATGCTCAAGGCGAGCGAGAACGGGACGAGCGACGGGCCGGAGACCCCGGCCGAGGTACTGACGCAGAACATCCTGTCCTCGCGGGGCCGCACGATCCGCCCGAAGACCCTCAACCAGAAGCGGTACGTCGACGCGATCGACAAGCACACGATCGTCTTCGGCATCGGCCCGGCCGGTACCGGAAAGACCTACCTGGCCATGGCCAAGGCCGTCCAGGCCCTGCAGTCCAAGCAGGTCAACCGCATCATCCTGACCCGTCCCGCGGTCGAGGCCGGCGAGCGGCTGGGCTTCCTGCCCGGCACGCTCTACGAGAAGATCGACCCCTACCTGCGCCCGCTGTACGACGCGCTGCACGACATGCTCGACCCCGACTCCATCCCGCGGCTCATGGCCGCCGGGACCATCGAGGTCGCGCCGCTCGCCTACATGCGCGGACGCACGCTCAACGACGCCTTCATCATCCTGGACGAGGCCCAGAACACGAGCCCCGAGCAGATGAAGATGTTCCTCACCCGCCTCGGTTTCGACTCGAAGATCGTGATCACCGGTGACGTGACGCAGGTCGACCTGCCGAACGGCACCAAGTCCGGTCTGCGGCAGGTGCAGGAGATCCTGGAGGGCGTGGAGGACGTCCACTTCTCCCGGCTGTCGTCCCACGATGTCGTACGGCACAAGCTGGTGGGCCGTATCGTCGACGCGTACGAGTTGTACGACAGCAAGCACGGCACCGAGAACGGCACCCACAAGGGCGGCCGCGGCAGAACCGGTGCCAAGGCTCCCAAGGGGAAGTAGACCAGCACGACCATGTCGATCGACGTCAACAACGAGTCCGGCACCGAGGTCGACGAGCAGGCGATCCTCGACATCGCCCGCTACGCGCTCGCTCGGATGCGCATCCACCCGCTGTCCGAGCTCTCGGTGATCGTCGTGGACGAAGACGCGATGGAGCAGCTGCACATCCAGTGGATGGACCTGCCCGGGCCGACCGATGTCATGTCGTTCCCGATGGACGAGCTGCGGCCGCCCACCAAGGACGACGACGAGCCGCCGCAGGGGCTGCTCGGCGACATCGTGCTGTGCCCGGAGGTCGCCACCAAGCAGGGGGCCGAGGCGCCCACGCAGCACTCCATGGACGAGGAGCTCCAGCTGCTCACCGTCCACGGGGTGCTGCACCTGCTCGGGTACGACCACGAGGAGCCCGACGAGAAGGCCGAGATGTTCGGGCTCCAGGCCGCCATCGTGGACGGGTGGCGGTCCGAGCACGGGCTGACCGGGCCGTCCCCGGCGCCGACCGTCTCGTAAGCGGGCGGCATGTCTCCACAGATCGTGATCGGCGCGATCGCGCTGGTCGTCGTCGCCTGGCTCGCCGCCTGCGCGGAGGCGGGCCTCGCGCGGGTCTCCAGCTTCCGTGCCGAGGAGGCCGTGAAGTCGGGCCGGCGCGGCGGCGCCAAGCTCGCGCAGATCGCCGCCGACCCCACCCGCTACCTCAACGTGGCCCTGCTGGTCCGCGTCGCCTGCGAGATGGCCGCCGCGGCCCTGGTGACCTACGCCTGCCTCCAGGAGTTCGACACCACCTGGCAGGCGCTGCTGGTCGCCATCGGCGTGATGGTCCTCGTGTCGTACGTCGCCGTGGGCGTCTCCCCGCGCACCATCGGCCGCCAGCACCCGCTGAACACCGCGACCGCGGCGGCGTACGTGCTGCTGCCGCTCGCCCGGATCATGGGACCCGTCCCGTCCCTGCTGATCCTCATCGGCAACGCCCTGACCCCCGGCAAGGGCTTCCGCCGCGGCCCCTTCGCCTCCGAGGCGGAGCTGCGCGCGCTGGTCGACCTCGCCGAGAAGGAGTCGCTGATCGAGGACGAGGAGCGCCGCATGGTGCACTCGGTCTTCGAACTCGGCGACACACTCGTGCGCGAGGTCATGGTCCCGCGGACCGACCTCGTCGTCATCGAGCGGTACAAGACCATCCGGCAGGCCCTCACCCTCGCCCTGCGCTCCGGGTTCTCCCGGATCCCGGTCACCGGCGAGAGCGAGGACGACATCGTCGGGATCGTGTACCTGAAGGACCTGGTCCGCAAGACGCACATCAGCCGGGACGCGGAGAGCGACCTGGTGTCCACCGCGATGCGCCCGGCCGTGTTCGTGCCCGACACCAAGAACGCCGGCGACCTGCTGCGCGAGATGCAGAAGGAACGCAACCACGTCGCCGTCGTCATCGACGAGTACGGCGGCACCGCGGGCATCGTCACCATCGAGGACATCCTGGAGGAGATCGTCGGCGAGATCACCGACGAGTACGACCGGGAACTGCCGCCCGTGGAGGACCTCGGGGACGACCGCTACCGAGTCACCGCCCGTCTCGACATCACCGACCTCGGGGAGCTGTACGGCCTGGAGGAGTACGACGACGAGGACGTGGAGACCGTCGGCGGACTGCTCGCCAAGGCCCTCGGCCGCGTGCCCATCGCGAGCGCGTCCGCCGAGGTGGAACTGCCCGACGAGCGCAGGCTGAAGCTGACGGCGGAGGCGGCGGCCGGCCGCCGGAACAAGATCGTCACGGTCCTGGTGGAGCCGGTCCCCGCGCCGCCCGCCGAAGAGGAGGAGCCGGAGTGACGCCCGGGGAACTGCGCGCCTTCTGCCTGTCCTTCAACGCGGTCGTGGAGGACTTCCCGTTCAACCCGGAGACCTCGGTCTTCAAGGTGCTGGGCAAGATGTTCGCCCTGACGGCCCTGGACGCGCGGCCCCTGACGGTCAACCTCAAGTGCGACCCGGAGGACGCGCTCCGGCTGCGCGGGGAGCACGAGGGGCTGATCGTCCCCGGCTACCACATGAACAAGCGGCACTGGAACACGGTGACCGCCGACGGCGCACTGCCGGACCGGCTGCTCCGCGAGCTGATCGAGGACTCGTACGACCTCGTGGTCGCGGGGCTGCCGCGGGCGGAGCGGCTGCGGCTGGACCGGCCGTGATCGCCTTGCGGGGCCGGGCTGACCCCATGCCAGAATCCGGCGCATGACTGTTCGATACCCGCGCCCGCTGCGCCCAGGTGACCGTGTCGGTGTGACCTCCCCGTCCAGCGGGGTCGCCGACGGGATGCGCGGCCGCCTCGACGTGGCCGTGCGCGACCTCGAGGCACACGGCTACGAGGTGGTCGTGGGCCGGTGCATGGACGGCTCGACACACATCAGCGCCCCCGCCGCCGAACGCGCGGCCGAACTCACCGCGATGCTGACCGACCCGGCGATCCGGGCCGTGGTGCCGCCGTGGGGCGGGGAGACCGCGATCGACCTGCTGCCGCTGCTCGACTTCGAGGCGATCGGGCGGGCCGAGCCGACCTGGATGGCCGGCTGGTCCGACATCTCCACGATCGTCACCCCGCTGACGCTGCTCACCGGTGTCGCGACCGTCCACGGCAACAACCTCATGGACACCCCGTACCGGACCCCCGAGGGCCTGGTGTCCTGGCTCGACATCGTCACCGCCCCGCAGGGCGGGTCCTTCGCGCAGACGCCGCCCGGCCGGTACCGGTCCGGCGGGTTCGACGACTGGACCACGGACCCGGAGGTCCGTGACCTGACCCTGGACGCCGAGGGCGGCTGGACGCGGCTGGACGGGGAGGGGGACGTCGACGCCCGGGGCCGGCTGATCGGCGGCTGCGTCGAGATCCTCGCCAACCTCGCGGGCACGCCGTACCTGGACACCTCGCGGTTCGCCGGGGACGAGCCGCTGCTGGTCTACGTCGAGGCCTGCGAGGACAACGCGTTCACCATCTGCCGCAATCTGCACGGCATGCGCCTCGCCGGGTTCTTCGACCGCGCGGCCGCCGTCCTCGTGGGCCGCACCCACGCCCCGGACAGCCGTACCCTCACCCAGTACGAGGCCGTCCTCGACGCGCTCGGCCCGCTCGGGGTGCCGATCGTCGCCGACGTCGAGTGCGGCCACGTGAGCCCCCGCCTGCCCCTGGTGAACGGCGCGCGCGGCCGTGTCGTGCACACCGCCACGCGGAGCGAGATCGTCCAGACCCTGGACTGACCCGGTGCGGGTCCGGGCCGGGCACCCCCGTGGCCGGGCGCACGCACCGCCGCTTCGTATGCTCAGGGCATGACCGAGAGCAACGCGCTTGACCCCGAGGACCGCAAGATCGTCACCCTGGCCCGTTCCGCGCGGGCCCGCAACGGCGTGCCGGAGGGGGCGGCCGTACGGGACGACACCGGGCGTACGTACGTCGCTGGGTCCGTGGAGCTCGCCTCGCTGAGGCTGAGCGCGCTGCGCACGGCCGTCGCGATGGCCGTGGCGTCGGGAGCGCGGTCCCTGGAGGCGGCGGCGGTGGTGAGCGACGCGGAGGCCGTGGCGGCCGAGGACCTGGCCGCCGTCGCCGATCTCGGCGGCGCCGGGACGCCCGTCCTGCTCGCCTCGGCCGACGGGACCGTCCGGGCCACCGTCTCCGCCGGCTGACGCCGGGCGGGACCGAACGACAGGTCGGCCGGATTTCAACCTTGCCGTCGCCCGGCCCTCGCGCATCAATGAAGCCGTAAGTTCCGACGATCCGTCAGATCCGCACCGCCGTGCCGGGTGCCCGCATCCGCCCGCCCGGCCTGCCGCTCGTCGGCGCACCTTCCGACCATCCCCACATGGCATCCCCACAGGGAAGGGAAGCGGATCCCCATGAGAGGCACACGCACGGCAACGGGTGCGGCGCTGGCGGCCGGGGCCCTCGCGGTCACCGGACTCGCCTTCGCGCCCACCGCGGCGGCCGTCACCCCCCAGACGGCGACCATCACCGCGAGCTGCGGCTTCTTCGGCGGTGGCGCGGCCACGCTCACCGCCACGCAGAACGGCACGTCGGCCACCATCACCCTCACCTCCACCGCGATCAGCGCGCCGGTCGCGGTCGCGCCGGACTCGATCTCCTCCACGCTCACCCTGGCCAGGGCGGGCGGCGGCGGCGTCGTGTTCAGCGGGACGAAGAACCCGGCCATGAACACCGGCGACCCGGTCAGTGTCGGCCCGCTGCCGGGCACCGTCGCCGCCGGGGACGCCCTGGACGCCTACGGCGGCTCACTGAAGATGGTGATCTTCGGGATCACCGTGACCTGCAAGGCGAACGCCCCGCAGGCGCCCGGCCCGTTCGTCTTCGACTGAGCGGTCCGTACCGGGTGAGCGATCTGTTCCGGATGCCGCAGAAACTGATGATCCGTCAGATTTCTGCGGCATCTCCATTGACTTCTCACCCCCGCTCCACATCAATGCCCCCTGTCGGCGCAGATGAGCCGCTGCGCCAGCAACCCTCAGGAGGGGGCCCATGGGTCCGACACCCCGAAGAACCCGACGGTGGCGCTGGGCGTCGCTGTTCGGGGCGACCGCCCTCGCGGTCACCGCGGGCGGCGCGCTGGCCTGTCCGGCCGGTGCCGCCGGTGCGAACGTGGACTTCGCCACGCACTGCATCCCGCCCGCCGTCTCCGGCCTGCCGCCGATCGACGGCACCACCACCGCGAGCGTGTCGGTGGACAACACCAAGCCCAAGGTGGGCGACACGGTCACCGTGACCTACACGGTGGTCACCCCCGCCGCCGGCAACCCCACCGACCTGGCCCTCCCGGCCGACATCATGACCCCGACCGGCAAGGTCGCGCTCGGCGGCGCCCAGACCGGGTCCGTCACGGTCGCCGGGCCGAAGAAGAACACCCCGGTCCCGGGGAAGGCGCCCTTCCCGTCCTTCTCCATGACCGGCACGTTCACCGTCACCAAGGCCGGGCAGATCACCCTCTCGCCCGGCGACTACAACATCCACACCAGCTACATCCTGGAGCTGGACACCCCCTGCACGGTCACCAGCCCCCCGGCCCCGACCTCGGAGACCGTCACGGCGACCGACGGCACCCCGGCCAACACCCGGGCCATCTCGCTCGGTTCGGCCTCCGGTGACCTCGGCGCCGCCGTCACCGTCAGCGGCACGAACTTCACCCCGGGCGCGAGCGTCACCCTGGCCGGACGGTCCGGGACCACCCAGACCGCCGACACCGCGACCGTGACCGCGAACGCCCAGGGCTCCTTCAGCGGCTCCCTCGTCGTCAACGACAAGACGACGACCGGCGTCGTGGCCTACGAGGGCGCGTCCTGGAGCGCGGACAAGGGCGCGGGCCCCGCGGCCTACGTCGTCAACGACAACACACCCGTCCCGCCCGGCAGCCAGAAGCTGACGACCACCGTCAAGGCGGGCACCCTGTCCATGTCCCAGGCCGGGGACGCCGTCGCGCTGTCGGCGGTCGACTTCGGCAAGGGCGGGGCCTCGACCGGAGCCCTGCGGACGGTGACCGTCAAGGACTACCGCGGCGGGCCCGCGGGCTGGTCCCTGACCGGCAAGGTCACCGACTTCACCGGCCCCGGTGCCAAGATCGACGCCGGGAAGCTGAGCTGGACCCCCACCTGCGCGACCAAGGCGGGCAGCCCCAGCACCTGCAAGGCCGGTTCGGCGGGCGCCGTGGGTCTGACGGGAGCGACCCTCGCGTCGACCCCCGACGGCACGGTCACCGGCGGTGAGTTCACCGTCGACGCCGGACTCTCCCTCGACGTACCGGCGTTCACGCCCCCCGGCGCGTACTCCGGCGTCCTGACCCTCACGCTCACCTGACCCGCACCCGACACCGGTGGCCGGGCGCCCCGCCCTACGAACGGGGCCGCACCCGCCCGACCGCCACCACCCCGAGCCCACGAGGGGTCCGCACCCATGCGCAAGCCGTACGTCCTCCTCCTGAGCCTGCTCCCCCTCCTTCTTGGCCTCCTCGGCCTCCTCGGCACACCGGCACGGGCCGCCGACAACGGCAGCTGGTCCGTCTACCCGGTCGCCTCGAAGGTCGCCGCGCGCCCCTACTTCTACCTCTCCGCCGACCCCGGCCAGACCCTCACCGACAAGGTCGCCGTCCAGAACAAGACCGGCCGGCCGCTCACCTTCCGGCTCTACGCGGCCGACGCCTACAACACCGCCCGCGACGGCGGGTTCGCCGTGCGCACGGTCAGGGAACGCATGCGCGGGGTCGGCGCCTGGGCGCGGCCCACGAAGTCACGGATCACCGTGCCCGGACACCGGACCGTCACCGTGCCGTTCACCCTGCGCGTCCCCGACGGCGCCGAACCCGGCGACCACCCCGGCGCGATCGTCGCCCTCGACGAGCGGGTCGACCCCGGCACCGGCGCACTCGCGCTCGGTGTGCGACGGGCCGTCGGCGCCCGCGTCTACCTCCGGGTCGGCGGGCCCACGCTGGGCGCCCTGTCCGTCGAGCACCTGCGGATCGGCCACCACCAGCCCGCGATGCCGGGCTTCGGCGACAGCACGGCGACGGTCTCCTACACCCTGCGCAACACCGGGAACGTCACTCTCCACCCCAAGGCACGGCTGGCCGCGCGCGGACTGTTCGGCCGGACGCTGCTCGACCGCGAACTCACCCGGGTGCCCTCCGAGCTGCTGCCCGGACAGCAGGTGCGGCTCACCGAGACCTGGCACGGGGCGCCCCAGCTCGACCGGGCCGACGTGACGCTGACCGTGCGCGCGCCGGGCACCCGGGAGTCGGCGAGCGCCTCCTTCCTCGCGCTGCCCTGGCTGCTCGCGACGCTGGTGTTCGCGGCGGGCGTGGTGACCGGGGTGCTGCTGGTCAGAGCGCGTCGGGGCCGCGCTCGCCGGTCCGCACCCGCACGACCGTCTCCACGGGCACGGACCACACCTTCCCGTCCCCGATCTTCCCCGTCTGCGCGGCCCTGACGACCGCGTCGATCACGTCGTCCGCGGCCGCGTCCTCCACCACCACCTCGATGCGCACCTTCGGCACCAGGTCGACCCGGTACTCGGCACCCCGGTACACCTCGGTGTGGCCGCGCTGCCTGCCGTAGCCGCTCGCCTCGGTCACGGTCAGACCCTGCACCCCCAGCTCTTGGAGGGCGGTCTTGACCGAGTCCAGACGGTACGGCTTGACGATCGCGGTGATGAGCTTCATGCCTGCGTGTCGACCTTCTGCGCGCTGGTGCCGGTGAGGACGGAGTGGGAGACCGGGGCGCCGTGCCCCAGGACCCCGTGATCGTAGGCCGTCTCGGCGTGCACCGTAAGGTCCAGACCGGTGTGCTCCTGGTCCTCGCTCGCACGCAGGCCCATCACCCTGTCGAGCAGCCGGCCCAGGCCGTACGTCACGCCGAAGGCGTACAGCGCGACGGCCGCCACGGCGAGCAGCTGCCTGCCCAGCGGGACGAGCCCGCCGCCGTAGAACAGCCCCTCCGTGCCGCCCGTCATCGCCCGCTCGGCGAACAGGCCGATCAGCAGGGTGCCGATGACACCGCCGACCAGGTGCACACCGACGACGTCGAGGGAGTCGTCGTAGTTCAGCCGGAACTTCCAGCTCACCGCGTAACTGCAGACCACGCCCGCCGCGAGGCCGACGACGAGGGCGCCGAGCAGCGAGACCGTGCCGCAGGAGGGCGTGATCGCGACGAGACCGGCGACCGCGCCCGAGGCGGCGCCGAGGGTGGTGGGGTGGCCGTCCCGCCTCTGCTCCACGAAGAGCCAGCCGAGCAGGCCGGTGCAGCCCGCGGCCAGGGTGTTGAGGAAGGCGGCGGCCGCGAGACCGTTCGCGCCGAGCGCGCTGCCCGCGTTGAAGCCGAACCAGCCGAACCAGAGCAGACCCGCGCCGAGGATCACCATCGGCAGGTTGTGCGGGCGCATGGCGTCCTTCTTGAAACCGAGCCGCGGCCCGAGGACCAGGCACAGGGCCAGTCCGGAGGCGCCGGAGGCGATCTCGACGGGCATACCGCCCGCGAAGTCGAGCGCGCCGAGCCGGTCGACGATCCAGCCGCCCGGGCCCCACACCCAGTGGGCGACCGGAACGTATACCAGGAGGGTCCAGACCGGTACGAACACCAGCCAGGCCGAGAACTTCGCCCGGTCGGCGACGGCTCCGCTGATCAGCGCGGCCGTGACGATCGCGAAGGTCAGCTGGAAGGTCGCGAAGAGCAGGGTCGGCACCGTGCCGTGGACACTGTCCGGGCCGAGGCCGCGCATGCCGGAGTGGCCGAGGCCGCCGACGAGCCCCGCGAAGGAGTCCCCGCCGAAGGCCAGCGAATATCCCGCCGCCAGCCACACCACCGTGACCAGGGCGATCGAGACGAAGCTCATCATCAGCATGTTGAGGACGCTCTTCGTGCGGACCATGCCGCCGTAGAAGAGGGCCAGGCCCGGGGTCATCAGCAGGACGAGGGCGGTCGCGGCGAGCAGCCAGGCGGTGTCGCCGGTGTTCACGTGCGCGGCGGCGAGGGTCACGGGCGTCTCCAACGGTGTGGGGGCTCGTCAGAGCGTCACCGGTGCCGGTTTCCGGTCGCGTACAGGTGTGTTTCCGTGACGTTTCGTTGCGCGCCGGTTTCCGGAAGCTCACGGCGTCGGGGGCCGGCGAGGGGCGGTCACGGCGGCTGGTGCGGCGCGGTCCCGTGGATCAGGGACAATGAACGCCATGAGCGTTCGTACCCAGTCATCCGAGCAGCCGGCCGAGTCCGCCCACCGTGCCGGCTTCGCCTGCTTCGTGGGCCGCCCCAACGCCGGCAAGTCCACCCTCACGAACGCTCTGGTCGGGCAGAAGGTGGCGATCACCGCCGACCAGCCGCAGACGACGCGGCACACGGTGCGCGGCATCGTGCACCGGCCCGAAGCGCAGCTGATCCTGGTGGACACCCCGGGCCTGCACAAGCCGCGCACCCTGCTCGGCGAGCGGCTCAACGACGTCGTGCGCACGACGTGGGCCGAGGTCGACGTGATCGGCTTCTGCCTGCCGGCGAACGAGAAGATCGGTCCCGGCGACCGCTTCATCGCCAAGGAACTGGCCGGCATCCGCAAGTCCCCGAAGGTCGCCATCGTCACCAAGACCGACCTCGTCGACTCCCGTGCCCTGGCCGAGCAGCTCATCGCGATCGACCAGCTCGGCAAGGAGCTGGGCATCGAGTGGGCGCAGATCGTCCCGGTGTCGGCGACCGCGAACAAGCAGGTCGACCTGCTGGCGGACCTGCTGATCCCGCTGCTGCCCGAGGGCCCGGCCCTCTACCCCGAGGGCGACCTCACCGACGAGCCCGAGCAGGTCATGATCGCGGAGCTCATCCGTGAGGCGGCCCTGGAGGGCGTCCGCGACGAGCTGCCGCACTCCATCGCGGTGGTCGTCGAGGAGATGCTGCCGCGCGAGGACCGTCCGGCGGACAAGCCGCTGCTGGACATCCACGCCAACGTCTACATCGAGCGCCCCAGTCAGAAGGGCATCATCATCGGCCCCAAGGGCAAGCGCCTGAAGGACGTCGGCATCAAGTCCCGCCGGCAGATCGAGGCCCTGCTCGGCACACCGGTCTTCCTCGACCTGCACGTCAAGGTCGCGAAGGACTGGCAGCGAGACCCCAAGCAGCTGCGCCGACTGGGCTTCTGAGGGTCACCTCACGCCCCTGATCCGGTTCACCAGCACCGCGCCGGCCAGGCCGACCACTGCGGAGAACAGGTACAGCGCCCGGTAGCCGCCCAGGTGGGTCACGATCGGGGCGGCCAGGGCCGGGGCGGCCACCTGCGGGAGGGCGTTGGCCACGTTGATCACGCCCAGGTCCTTGCCCCGGTCCAGGGCCTTCGGCAGCACATCGGTCATCAGCGCGAAGTCGACCGAGGTGAACACGCCGAAGCCGACACCCAGCACGGCCGCCGCCACGATCGCGCCCGGCCAGGTCTGGAGGCCGGCCAGCAGCGCCGTCGCCACCGCCATCAGCACCCCCGACCAGACGACGAACGGCTTGCGCCGGCCCACCCGGTCGGACCACATACCGCCCATCACGACCGTCGCCGTCAGGGTGAGGCTGTTGACGGCCGTCAGGATCAGCACGCCCCGGTCGGGGTCGGGATGGTGCAGGCGGTCGCGGAGGTAGTACAGCAGGTACAGCAGCACCAGCGAGTTGCCGAGGTTGATCAGGAACCGGGTCAGCCAGGCCCAGGCCAGATCCGGATGACGGCGCGGACTCATCCGGAACCCGGCCGCGAAGCTCCGCCAGGACCACTCCGGGCGGTCCGCGCGCGCGAGCCGCAGGTCCCGGTGGCACAGCAGGTACGGCAGCACGCCCACCACCGTGAACACCGCGCAGGCCGCGTACCCGGCCCGGACGCCGCCCGCCGCCGCGGCCAGTCCCGTGCCGGCGACCACGCCCAGGACCTGCGCCGCGCCCAGCCAGCCGCCCACCGTGCCCCGCTGGAGCCGCGGCACCCGGTCGGGCACGGCCGCGGTCACCGCCGCGAAGGCCGCGTTCAGGGTGAGCTGCACCAGGCACCAGCCGACGGCCATCGTCCCCACCCCGCCCGCGCCGGCGAGCAGCAGCAGCGCGAGCGCGCCACCCGCCGTCCCGGCCACGATCCACGGGGCACGGCGGCCCGCCCGGGCGGTCGTACGGTCCGACAGGGCGCCGAAGAGCGGGTTCGCGACCAGGGAGACCACCGCGCCCGCGCCGGTCACCCAGGCCAGCACCGTCTCCTTCGACATCCCGGAGCCGGGCGCGAAGTCCTCCGCCTGGGAGGCGAGCAGGATCTGCAGCGGACCGAACCAGCCCACCCAGATCGCCCCGTTGGCCAGGGACAGCGCCGCCGTCCAGCCCCGGCCCACCCGGACCGTGGGCTCGGCGAGCGCGGCCGGGGCACCGCCGGTGGTCATCCCTGGTTCCGCAGCACGTCCCGGAACCAGTGGTAGGACGCCTTCGGGGTGCGCCGCTGGGTCGCGAAGTCGACGTGGACCAGCCCGAAACGGCGGGCGTAGCCCTCGGCCCACTCGAAGTTGTCCATCAGGGACCACACGAAGTAGCCGCGCACGTCCACCCCGGCCTCCGACGCGGCGTGCAGGGCGCGCAGATGGGCGTCCAGGTAGGCGATGCGGTCCTGGTCGTCGACGCCCTCGTAGGAACAGCCGTTCTCGGTGACGACGATCGGCGGGAGCCGGTCGCCGTAGCGTTCGCGGAAGCCGCACAGCAACTCGGTCAGGCCCTCGGGCACGACCGGCCAGCCGAAGTCGGTCACCGGGCGCCCCTCGATCTCCCGCAGCGAGAAGGGGAGTTCGTCGGGCAGCGCTACGCCGCCGTACTCGGACTCGCCGCCCCCGGGGGCCCCGACCCGGGTGGGGGCGTAGTAGTTGACGCCGTACCAGTCGACCGGTTCGCCGATGACCTCCAGGTCGGACTCCACGTCCCCGGGCATCAGTTCGCCCATGCCGTCGGGGTAGCGGCCCAGCAGGACCGGCTCGGCGAAGAGGCGGTTGAGCAGGAGGTCGTAGAAGCCGGCCGCCTCCACGTCGGCCGCCGCCCCGGAGGCGGGCCAGGTCGGGCCGTGGGAGTTGGCGATGCCGATGTCCGTCGCGCCGGCCGCGCGCAGCGCCCGCACCGCGAGCCCGTGGGCGAGGAGCTGGTGGTGGGCGGCCGGAAGGGCGTCGAAGAGCAGCTTGCGGCCGGGGGCGTGGGTGCCGAGCGCGTGCCCGAGGAGCGTGTGCTCCGCGGGCTCGTTGAGGGTGATCCAGGTGCCGACCCGGTCACCGAGCCGTCCGGCCACCACCGACACGTACTCGGCGAACCGGGCTGCGGTGTCCCGGCGCAGCCAGTCCAGCGAGGCGGGCAGGTCCCAGTGGAAGAGAGTGGGCACGGGGCGTACGCCGGCCGCGCACAGCTCGTCGACGAGGCGGTCGTAGAAGTCGAGTCCGCCGGGGGAGTTCACCCGGGGCCAGGAGACGGAGAAGCGGTAGGCGTTCACGCCGAGCCCGGCGAGGAGTGCCACGTCCTCCCGGTAGCGGTGGACGTGGTCGCAGGCGACCGCCGCCGTCGAACCGTCCTTCACCCGCCCGGGGACGTCCGTGAAGTCGTCCCACACGGACCGCTCGCGGTCCTCCGCCGCGCCCTCGATCTGGTGGGCGGAGGTCGAGACACCCCACAGGAAGCCGTCCGGGAAGCGGGGCATCGGATCGCCTGCGTCAGTCGCCATGGCCGGATCATCCTTACCCCAGGTAACTCACGTCAACGCCCGTGCGCGAAGCGCCGGTTGCGCTGGACGGGCCGCGGTCCCGCGGAGGGTTCTATGATCATCGGATGATCGAAGGCAAGCTCGTGCGACTGCGCGCCCTGCGCGCCGAGGACCTGGACGCCCAGCTGCGCTGGCGCAACGACCCGGAGGTGGCCCACTGGGCGACCGGCGGCCATCCGGGCTTCGGCCCGGTGACCCGTGCCGCCATGGAGCGGTTCCACGAGGGCCGCCTGCGCGAGGACCCGCGCGACGGCGCCACCTTCACCGTCGAGGAGCTGGGGAGCGGCCGGCCGGTCGGCATGGCCGACTACCGGGGCCTGGACCCGTTCGCCGGGCGGGCCACGGTCGGGATCACCATCGGCGAGCGGGACCTGTGGGGCACCGGCCACGGCGGTGAGGCGCTGTCGCTGCTGCTGGACCACCTGTTCGGCGCCTGCCGGCTGCACCGGGTCGAGCTGGAGACCTGGAGCGGGAACGAGCGCGCCCAGCGGGCGTTCCGCCGCCTGGGCTTCACCGAGGAGGGGCGCCGCCGGGCAGCGGTGCTCGTGGGCGGCGAGTGGCACGACGAGGTGCTCTTCGGGCTCCTGCGCGAGGAGTGGGAAGCGGCCCGCTGAGAAGTGGCCGGGCGCCCTTCGTCAGGCACCCTCCTTCAGTACCCGGGAGACCAACTCCCGCTCCGGCTCGCTGAGTCGGGGGTCGGCCGTGTGGACGGTGCGGCCGTCCACCGTGATCTCGTAGCGGAAGCCGTCGGGGACGCCGGCGGGCGGAGCGGCCCGGCCGGACGCGAGGACGCGTTCGGCCAGGCTCTCCCACTCGTGGGCGTCCGGGCGGCCCGAGGTGTCCATCTCGGCCAGGCGCTCGATGCCCGCGAAGCCGCCCGTGCGCCGTACTCGAATACGCATGGCTCCCTGTGTAGTACGGAACTACAGCGTCCGCACCCCGACCTGTTCCCAGGACTTCTGCACGGCCTGGAGTTCGTCCCCGGCGCCGTACCGCTCGCGGGCCGCCTTCACCGTCAGCGTGGCGAAGTCGGCGAACAGGCCTTCCGTTTTCAGCTCACCGCCGGTCAGCACGTCGTACCAGATCTGCCCGGCCTTCTCCCAGGCGTAACCGCCGAGGGCGGCCGCGGCCAGGTAGAAGGCGTGGTTCGGGATGCCGGAGTTGATGTGCACGCCGCCGTTGTCGCGGCCGGTGCGCACGTAGTGGTCCATGGTGGCCGGCTGCGGGTCCTTGCCGAGGACGTCGTCGTCGTACGCCGTGCCCGGGGCCTTCATCGAGCGCAGGGCGGTGCCGGTGACGCGCGGGGCGAGGAGCCCGGCGCCGATCAGCCAGTCGGCCTCGGCGGCGGTCTGGCCGAGCGTGTACTGCTTGATCAGCGAGCCGAACACATCGGAGAGCGACTCGTTGAGCGCCCCGGACTGCCCGAAGTACTCCAGGTTCGCGGTGTGCTGGGTCACGCCGTGGGTCAGTTCGTGGCCGATGACGTCCACCGGGATGGTGAAGTCGAGGAAGATCTCGTTGTCACCGTCCCCGAACACCATCTGCTCGCCGTTCCAGAAGGCGTTGTCGTAGCCCTCGCCGAAGTGGACCGTGGCGTCGAGGGGCAGCCCCTCGTCGTCGATGGAGTGGCGGCCGTACGCCTTCAGGTACAGGTCGAAGGTGGCGCCGAGGCCCGCGTAGGCCCGGTTGACGGTGGCGTCGGAGCCGGCCTCCGAGCCCTCCTCGCGGACCTCGGTGCCGGGCAGGTCCTGGGTGTGGCCGGCGTCGTAGATCGTGCGGTGCGGCCGGTCGGCGGCGCCGCCGGCCGGCGGGGCGGCGGCGGGCGCGCCGATCACCGTGGTCAGGCGGCGCTTGGTGCGCTGGTAGGCGTCGTGCTCCAGGGACCGGCGGGCCGGTCCGGACAGTCCGGGGTCCTCGGCCCGGGCGAGCCGGTCGAGGACATGGGGCGGCACGATCGTGCAGAAGACGGGCACAGAGCCCCCGTTGGTCGTCATGCCCGGCACCCTTGCACTGCGTGACAGCGATGTCACTACTCGCAACCATGATTGGTGAAATACCGGGACACCGAGCGCCACGCAGCGTGACGGTGTGGTACGGCGCACTTTTTGTCCATTTTGTGACGCCGGTCCCGCATACTGGAACAGACCCACCTCGTCCGCGACGGCTCGGCTAGGCTGCGGAGCATCATGCGTTACGGGCTGCTTCTTCTTAGCTGCCGCGGCGAGGGCCTGTAGTCGAGGCCGACTCCCTCCCCGCGGAGCTTGGCGTTGCGTCGTCGGCCGTCCTTCCGGTCATCCAGAGGAGCCTTACGCATCATGGCCAACCGCCAGCAGCCCAGTTCCATGCCGATCCACAAGTACGGCCGCTACGAGCAGGTCGACCTCCAGGACCGCACCTGGCCCGAGAAGCGGATCACCGCCGCCCCCCGCTGGCTCTCCACCGACCTGCGCGACGGCAACCAGGCCCTGATCGACCCGATGTCCCCCGAGCGCAAGCGCCGGATGTTCGACCAGCTGGTCGCCCTGGGCTACAAGGAGATCGAGGTCGGCTTCCCCGCCTCCGGCCAGACCGACTTCGACTTCGTGCGCTCGATCATCGAGGAGGAGGGGGCGATCCCGGACGACGTCACGATCTCCGTACTGACCCAGGCCCGCGAGGACCTGATCGAGCGGACCGTGGAGTCCCTGAAGGGCGCCAAGCGGGCCACCGTCCACCTGTACAACGCCACCGCCCCGGTCTTCCGCCGGGTGGTCTTCCGCGGCTCCAAGGACGACATCAAGCAGATCGCCGTCGACGGCACCCGCCTGGTGATGGAGTACGCCGAGAAACTGCTGGGCCCCGAGACCGAGTTCGGCTACCAGTACAGCCCCGAGATCTTCACCGACACCGAGCTGGACTTCGCCCTGGAGGTCTGCGAGGCGGTGATGGACGTCTACCAGCCGGGCCCGGGCCGCGAGATCATCCTCAACCTGCCCGCCACGGTGGAGCGTTCGACCCCGTCGACGCACGCGGACCGCTTCGAGTGGATGGGCCGCAACCTGTCCCGCCGCGAGTACGTCTGCCTGTCGGTCCACCCGCACAACGACCGCGGCACGGCCGTCGCCGCCGCCGAGCTGGCGCTGATGGCCGGCGCCGACCGCGTCGAAGGCTGCCTGTTCGGCCAGGGCGAGCGCACCGGCAACGTCGACCTGGTCACCCTGGGCATGAACCTGTTCTCCCAGGGCGTCGACCCGCAGATCGACTTCTCCGACATCGACGAGATCCGTCGTACGTGGGAGTACTGCAACCAGATGGAGGTCCACCCGCGCCACCCGTACGTGGGCGACCTGGTCTACACGTCCTTCTCCGGCTCCCACCAGGACGCCATCAAGAAGGGCTTCGACGCCATGGAGGCCGACGCGGCGGCCAAGGGCGTCACCGTCGACGACATCGAGTGGGCGGTGCCGTACCTGCCGATCGACCCGAAGGACGTCGGCCGCTCCTACGAGGCCGTCATCCGCGTCAACTCGCAGTCCGGCAAGGGCGGTGTCTCCTACGTCCTGAAGAACGACCACAAGCTGGACCTGCCGCGCCGGATGCAGATCGAGTTCTCCAAGCTCATCCAGGCGAAGACGGACGCCGAGGGCGGCGAGATCACGCCGAAGGACATCTGGGCGGCCTTCCAGGACGAGTACCTGCCGAACCCCGAGAACCCCTGGGGCCGCATCCAGGTCAGGACCGGCCAGTCGACCACCGACACCGACGGCGTGGACACCCTGACCGTCGAGGCCACCGTCGACGGCGAGGACACGGTCCTGACCGGTTCCGGCAACGGCCCGATCTCGGCCTTCTTCGACGCGCTGGAGTCCGTCGGCGTCGACGTACGCCTGCTGGACTACCAGGAGCACACGATGAGCGAGGGCGCCTCCGCGCAGGCCGCCTCCTACATCGAATGCGCGATCGGCGACAAGGTTCTGTGGGGCATCGGCATCGACGCGAACACGACGCGTGCTTCACTGAAGGCGGTCGTCTCCGCGGTGAACCGCGCGACCCGCTGACCCCTCTGACCGGCTGTTTCGACGCCCTGACCGCTGTGAACGGCGGTCAGGGCGACGTCGATTGTCGGCCATCGCACCCCCCAGGTCACGGAAAGGTCTCGTACGGGGTACTGACTCCACCTCCATGATGTGGCTAACATCACGCCAGTGCGGCGATGTTGCCGTGCGGTTACGGAGGTGCGACGTGCTGCCAGTACGGGGACGAGACGGCCGTGCCGCCAGGGCTGCGCGCATCCTGGGCACCCGCACCGCATGGACACCCGTGGGCGACGGCGAGTTCTTCTGCCCCGGCTGCGGAGGCGACCGCAACTACCAGCGGCTCACCGGGCGCCGCCGCCTCACCCTGCTGGGCGTGCCGCTGCTGCCGCGCGGGGTGACCGGACCGGTCGTGGAGTGCGCGTCCTGCCACCGCCACCACGGCACGGACGCCCTCGACCACCCCACCACCCGCCGCTTCTCCACGATGCTCCGCGACGCCGTGCACACCGTCGCCCTCGCCGTCCTCGCCGCGGGCGGCACCTGCTCCCGTACGGCCCTGGAGACGGCCGCCGGCACGGTACGCGCGGCCGGCTTCGACGACTGCACCGAGGACCAGCTCGCCGCCCTGGTCGAGGCGCTCGCCGCCGACACCGGCCGGGTCTTCGAGCAGCCCTGCGGCGCGAGCCTGACCATAGAGCTGCACGAGGCCCTGGACCCGCTCGCCCCGCACCTCGCCCCGGCCGGCCGGGAGGCCCTGCTCCTCCAGGCCGCCCGCATCGCCCTCGCCGACGGCCCCTACACCCCCGCCGAACGCGACGCCCTCACCACCGTCGGCGCGGCCCTGACCATCTGCGCCGACGACGTGGCCCGCCTGCTGGCGGCCGCCCGCACGCCCTCCTGACCGCCGCCGCCCGCTACTCCCCCGGGAGTAGCGGAGCGCCCCGGCCACCCCCGGCAGTATCCGCGAAGTCGCCCCCTCGCCCGACGAGCGCCGCCGTTCCCGGCGGAAGTCTGGAGCCGTGTCCAGACATCCGTACCGGAGGGGAGGCCCGATCCTCATGGGGGCCGCGACAACACGTGCGACACGCGGGCGGCGGAGGCTGCCGTGGCTGGTGGTGGGACTGTGGGTGGTCCTGCTGGCCGTCGCGGCACCGTTCGCCGCCAGGCTGGGCGACGTCCAGCACGACCGCGCCACCGACTACCTCCCGGCGTCCGCCGACTCCACCCAGGTCGCCGAGCTCCAGGACCGTCTGCCGGGCGGTCAGACCACCGAGCTGGTCCTCGTCTACCACCGTGCCGGCGGACTCACCGCCGCCGACCGGGCCACGGCGGCCGGACAGGTCGCCGCCGTCGCCCACCGGCACACCCTGACCAGCACCCCGCGCGGCATTCCGTCCGCCGACGGCACCACCCTCGTGTACCCGGTCGCCGGCAACGAGCCCGGCACGGACGAGAAGAAGCGCGACGCGTTCGTGGACGACGTCCGCCGACTCGCCCACGACAAGGGCGGGTTGACGGTACGGGCCGGTGGACCGGCCGCTCTCGCCACCGACGCCTCCGGCGTCTACGCCTCCCTCGGCGGCCCGCTGCTCTACACCACCGTCGGTGTCGTCGCCGTCCTGCTCGTCCTCATCTACCGCAGCCCGCTGCTGTGGCTGGTCCCGCTCACCGTCGCCGGCCTCTCCGACTTCCTGGCCCGCGCCGCCGCCTACGGCCTCAACCAGGCCTTCGGCACCACCGTCTCCGGGCAGAGCGCGGGCATCATGACCATCCTCGTCTTCGGCGCCGGCACCGACTACGCCCTGCTCCTCGTCTCCCGCTACCGCGAGGAACTACGCCGCCACGAACTGCCCCACGACGCCATGCGGGCGGCGCTGCGCGGCTGCGGTCCCGCCGTCCTCGCCTCCTCCGGCACGGTCGCCGCGGGCCTGCTGTGCCTGCTCGCCGCCGACCTCAACTCCAGCCGCGGCATGGGCCCGCTCGGCACCGCCGGCGTGCTGTGCGCCCTGGCCGCGATGCTCACCCTGCTGCCGGCCCTCCTGGTGCTGCTGGGCCGCCGCGTGTTCTGGCCGCTCGTGCCCGCCCACGGCAGCACGCCCGTTGCCCGCCGCTCCCTGTTCGCGGCGATGGGCTCCTCCGCCGGGCGCCGCCCGCTGACCGTCCTCGCCACCGGCGCCGCCCTGCTCGGCGCCCTCGCGCTCGGCGCCCTCTCCCTGCCCGGCACCCTCAAGCAGCTGGACACCTTCGTGGACCGGCCCGACTCCGTCACCGCGATGGAGACCGTCGCCGAGGCCTACCCGGAGCGCTCCGCGCAGCCCATCGAGGTGCTGACCCCCGCCGCGCACGCCGACGCGGCCCTGACCGCCGTCCGGGACACCCGGGGAGTGGCGGACGCACGGCGGGGCCGTACCGGCGGCGGCTGGACCGAGATCACGGTGACCGCCTCCGCCCCGCCCCAGTCCGCCGCCGAGACCGCCACCATCGAGGCACTGCGCCACCGGCTGCCCGGCTCCCACGTCGGCGGGCCCAGCGCCCAGCAGCTCGACCTGCGCGACACCGACGCCCGCGACCGCATGGTGGTCGTCCCCCTCGTGCTGCTGTCCGTGCTGCTGATCCTGGCCGCCCTGCTGCGCTCCCTCGTCGCCCCGCTGGTCCTGGTGGCCGCCGTGGTCGCCGTGTGGGGTGCGGCCCTCGGCCTCGGCGGGCTCGTCTTCGGGCCGCTGTTCGGCTTCCACGGCACCGACCCCGGACTCGGCCTGCTGTCCTTCGTGTTCCTGGTCGCCCTGGGCGTCGACTACGGCATCTTCCTCATGCACCGGATGCGGGAGGAGTCCCTGCGGGGGAGCGAGCCGGCCGAGGCCGCGCTCACCGCGCTGCGCACCACCGGCGGGGTCATCGCCTCCGCCGGGCTGGTCCTCGCCGCCACCTTCGCCGTGCTGACGAACATGGGCCTCGTGCCCCTGGTCGAGCTGGGCTTCGTCATCGCCGCCGGCGTGCTGCTCGACACCTTCCTCGTCCGCACCTACCTGGTGACCAGCGCGAGCGTGGCACTCGGACGCCGGGTGTGGTGGCCGGGGCGGCTGTCCAGGGCGCCGTCCACCGCCCCCGGGCGCGTCCCGGAACCCGTGGCCTGACCCCGGGCACCCCTGCCCTCGGCGGGGGTGCCCGCCTACCGGAGGATGAACCCCGTGCAGGCAACCATCACCACCCTCCGGCCCCGACGGGCCTTCGCGTCTCTGGACCCCCTGCGGCAGGACGCGTGCCTCGCCGCCGGACTCGCCGCGCTCGCCTCCCTCGTCGCCGTCACCCTCGGCACCGGCCGGCACCCGGACGCCCTCGGCTGGGTCCTGCTGCTCGCCCTCCACGTGCCGCTGGCCTGGCGCCGGTGGGCGCCCCTGACCGCGCTGACGGTGATGATCGCGCTGATCGCCGGCTACCACCAGCTCGACTACAACCACTCCGCGCCGACCGCCGCCTCCATGGTCATCCTCTACACCGTCGCGGCCGGCGGCAGCCCGCGGCGCACGGCCGCCGTCGGCGTCGCCGTCGTCGCCCTCATGGTCGTCCTGAAGATCGACCACGGTGTGGCCGGGCTGGCGGTGACCTTCCAGATCACCGGCTGGATCGTCTCCATGCTCGTCCTCGGCGGCTACCTCCGCGTCCACCGGGAGAACACCGCCGCCGCGCTGGAACGGGCCGAGCGCGCCGAACGCACCCACGAGGAGGAGGCCCGCCGCCGCGTCGCCGAGGAGCGCCTGCGCATCGCCCGCGACCTGCACGACCTCCTCGCCCACAGCATCACCCTCATCGGCGTGCAGACCTCGGTCGCCGCGCACGTCCTGGCCGCCGACCCCGACCGCCTCGACCGGACGGCCGTCGCCCGCTCCCTGGACGACATCGCCGAGACCTGCCGCACGGCCCGCGGCGAACTCCGCACCACCCTGGAGGTGCTGCGCGACCCCGGCACCCCGGACGCCCGCGGGCCGCTGCCCGGCCTGCACGGCCTCACCGACCTGGCGAAGGCGGCGGGCGTGACCGCCGAGCTCACGGTCCGGGCCGGCGAGGTGCCGCCCGCCGTGGGTGCTGCTGCCTACCGGATCGTCCAGGAGGCCCTCACCAACGCGGTGCGCCACGGCGGCCGGGAGGACCTGACCGTGCGGGTGCGGGTGCACGAAGAGGAGGAGGCCGAGGGCTCGGTGCGCGTCCTGCGCGTCCGGGTCACCGACGACGGCACCGGCGGTGCCGTCGGCGAAGGGCGCCTGCCCGGTTTCGGACTCGTCGGCATGCGGGAACGCGCCCGCAGCGTCGGCGGCACCGTCGAGGCCGGACCGCGCGCCGACGGACCGGGCTTCGAGGTGAGCGCCGTACTGCCCCTGGGGGAGATCCGATGATCCGAGTCCTGCTCGCCGACGACCAGACCCTCGTGCGGGCCGCGTTCGCGATGCTCGTCGAGTCCGCGCCGGACATGCTGGTGGTGGGCCAGGCGGCCACGGGCGCGGAGGCCGTCGCACTCGCCCGCACCGAACGCGCCGACCTGGTGCTGATGGACATCCGCATGCCCGGACTCGACGGCATCGAGGCCACCCGGCGCATCGCCGCCGACGAGGACCTGGCCGGGGTGCGGGTGCTGGTCCTCACCACCTACGACACCGACGAGAACATCGTCGACGCCCTGCGGGCCGGCGCCTCCGGCTTCCTGGTGAAGGACACCCGTCCGGCCGACCTGCTCGACGCGATCCGCACGGTCGCCGCCGGCGAGGCGCTGCTCTCGCCCGGGCCCACGGCACGGCTGATCGAGCGGTTCCTGCGCAGCCCCACGACCCCGCACACGGGCGGCCCGGAGTGCCTGTCGGACCGGGAGCGTCAGGTGCTGACCCTGGTCGCCCGGGGCCTCAACAACACTGAGATCGCGGAGGCGTTGGGGCTGAGCCCGCTCACCGCCAAGACCCATGTCAGTCGGATCATGGGCAAACTCGGCGCCCGCGACCGGGCCCAGCTCGTCATCGTGGGCTACGAGTCGGGGCTGGTGATTCCGGGGAGCATGGGTGCGTGACACCGCTGAGCCGCACCCTCCTCACCACCCTCGCGCTCCTCACCTCGCTCACCGTCCACCCGCCCGCGCACGCCGCGGCCGGCTGCGTCTCCTCCGCGCCGTACGTGTCCGGACAGGGCGGTTACGCCACCTACCGCATCCCCGCCGCGGTCCGGACCCGGCACGGCACCGTCCTCGCCTTCGCCGAGGGCCGGCACGACGGAGCGGGCGACACCGGTGACATCGACGTCGTGCTGCGCCGCTCCACCGACGGTGGCTGCACCTGGGGCCGGCTGCGGGTGGTGGCTGCGGGCGCCGGCGACACCCGGGGCAACCCCGCACCGGTGGTGGACCCGCGCACCGGGGCCGTCGTCCTCGTGACCTGCGCCAACAGCGGGGCGGTGACCGAGGCGCAGATCATGCGCGGCGAGGCCGCGCCTGCACAGGGCCGCCGGGTGTTCGTGCAGCGCAGCCGGGACGACGGCCGCCACTTCACACCCCCGCGCGACATCACGGCCGAGGCCGGGCGGCCGGACTGGCGCTGGTACGCCACCGGACCCGGCCACGCCGTCGCCCTCACCCGGGGCCCGCACGCCGGGCGTCTGGTCGTCCCCGCGAACCACTCCACCGCCCCGCCCGCCGGCTCCGGCGACACCGGCCGGGAACCCCGCTACTACGGCGGCCACGCGCTCTACAGCGACGACGGCGGCCGCACCTGGCGGCTCGGGTTCACGACCGGCGGCCACGACGGCGTGACCAACGCCAACGAGACCACCGCCACCCAGCTCACCGACGGCCGGCTGTACTTCAGCTCCCGCGACCAGAACGGCAGCGCTCCCGGGAACCGCCTGGACACCTACTCCGGCGACGGCGGCGCCACCCTCGACCGCCCCTACGCCGCCCAGCCCACCCTGGACGACGTGCCCATGGTCGAGGGCAGCGTCCTGCAACTCGACGGCCCGGACCGGAGGTTGCTGTTCTCGGCGCCCTCCGTGCCGACGGCCCGCCGCGCCATGGCGCTCTGGTCCAGCGCCGACGCCGGCCGCACCTTCACCAGGCTGCTCACCGTCTCGGACCGGCCGGCCGCCTACTCGGACCTGGTGCCGCTCGGCGACGGCACGCTCGGCATCCTCTACGAGACCGGCACCACCGGCCCCTACGACGGCATCGAGTTCCGCAGACTTCGCCTGGCCTAGGGGGTTCGTTCGGACCGGGGCGGGCCCGGGCTGATCCGGACGACGCCCCCTAGAGCAGTCCGGCCGCCGCCAGGTGCTTGCCGATGCGCTCGACCTCCTCGCCCGACAGCGGGACCTGCGGCTCCGCCGTCACCGGGCAGTCGATGATCCCGCGCAGATGCAACGCCGCCTTGAACGCGCCCAGTGCCGCCGAACTGCCGCCCATCCGGGCGGGATCGCCGACGGCGGTGACGGCGAACAGTGCGCACAGCCGCTCCTGCTCGGTCCGCGCGCCCTCCCAGTCGCCGGCCCGGCACTGGCGGTAGAGGCGGACATAGCCGTGCGGGTCGACGTTGGCGAGGCCCGGCACGGCACCGTCGGCGCCCAGCGCGAGCGCGGAGTCGGCGATCAGCTCCGAGCCGGTCAGCACGCTGAACCCGGCGTGGCCGCGGGCGCCGGTGACGAGCTCCCGGAAGGCCGCCAGGTCCCCGCTGGAGTCCTTGATCCCGGTCAGCACGCCGTCCCCGGCGAGCCCCAGCACCAGGTCGGCGGGGAGCTTGGTGTGCACGGCCACGGGGATGTCGTAGGCGATCACCGGGACGGGGCTGACGGCGGCGATCCGGCGGTAGTGGTGGACGATCTCCGCGCGGTGGGTGCGGGCGTAGAACGGTGCGGTGACGACGACGGCCTGCGCGCCGGCCGCGGTGACCGCCGTGACGTGGTCCAGGACGCGCGGGGTGGTCATGTCGATGGCCCCGGCCAGGACCGGCAGCTGACCGGCCACGTGCGCCGTCACGGCCGCCACGACCTGGGCCCGCTGCCGGTCCGTCAGGAAGGCCGCCTCCGACGTCGAGCCGAGCAGGAACAGCCCGTGCACCCCCGCCTCCACCAGGTGGTCGACCAGCCGGAGCAGCGAGCGCAGGTCCACCTCGCGCTCCGGCGTCAGGGGGGTGCAGACGGGCGGGACGACACCGGTCAGCGGGGCGGGGAAGGTCATTCAGGGCTCCTGGCGTGCTAGGTCTCGGGTCGGCAGGTCCTCCTGGACAGGATGGTGACAGCGGAACCGGTGTCCGGGGCGTGACGCGGCCGAGAAGTCCGGCATCGCCCCGGCGCACACGTCGTCGGCCTTCCAGCAGCGGGTGCGGAACGCGCAGCCGCTCGGCGGGCGGGTCGCGGACGGCACCGGCCCGGTCAGCGGGATCGGGTCGACCGGGTCCAGCAGGCCCGGCGTGGCGGAGAACAGGGCGCGGGTGTACGGGTGCCGGGCGCTGTCGGTGACCCGGTCGGCCGGGGTCTCCTCCACGATCCGGCCCAGGTACATGGTGATCACCCGGTCGCTCATCCGCCGGACCGTCTGGATGTCGTGGCTGACGAACACCAGGGCGAGCCCCAGGCGGTCCTTCAGGTCCAGCAGCAGGTTCAGGATCTGCGCGCGGACCGAGACGTCCAGGGCACTGGTCGGCTCGTCGGCGATCACCAGGGCCGGGTCCAGGGCGAGCGCCCGGGCGATCGCGACGCGCTGCCGCTGCCCGCCCGACAGCTGCCCCGGCAGGGCGTCCGCGAGGGCGCCGGGCAGCCCCACCAGAGCCATCAACTCGCGGACCCGGTCCTCCCGTTCGGCGCGGGTGCCGCGGCCGTGGACGTCCAGCGGGTCGCGCAGGACACGGCCGACCGGCAGCCGGCGGTTCAGGGCGGTCGACGGGTCCTGGAAGATCATGCCGGTGCCCGCGCCGACCGTGGTCCGGCGTTCGGCGGGCGGCATCGACCACAGCTCGCGGCCCCGGTACGACACCGTCCCCGACGTCGGCCGCTGGATGCCCACGAGCACCTTCGCCAGCGTCGACTTGCCGCACCCCGACTCCCCGACCACCCCGACCGTCTCACCGGCGCCCACCGTGAGATCGGCACCGGTCAGGGCGTACACCCGGTCACGGGTGAACAGGCCCCCGCTCCGCGCCCTGTGGACGACGTGCGCATCCCGGACTTCGACGACAGCGGTCACTGCAGGGCCTCCTCGCTCTCCGCCGACGTCAGCGCGACCGCCGGGTGGTGGCAGGCCGCCGTGTGCCCGGGCGGACCCGTGAGGACCGGCGCGGTCGCGTGGCACACCTGGGTCGCCAGCGGACAGCGGTCGGCGAACCGGCAGCCCGCCGGGAAGTCCGCCGGGGCGGGGACGACGCCCTTGATCTGCGTCATCCGCTCCTCGGCCGACTCCAGCGAGAGCACGCTGCCGAGCAGCCCGCGCGTGTAGTGGTGGGCCGGCGCCGCCACCAGCTCGGCGGTCGTCCCGCTCTCCACGATCTGCCCGCCGTACATCACCACCACCCGGTCGGTGACGTCGGCGACCAGCGCCAGATCGTGCGAGACCAGGATCAGGGCGAAGCCCAGCTCCGCGCGCAGCCGCAGCAGCAGCTCCATGACCTGCGCCTGCACGGTGACGTCCAGCGCGGTCGTCGGCTCGTCGGCGACGATCAGACCCGGCTCGCGGGAGAGGGCCATGGCGATCAGCACCCGCTGGCGCTGGCCGCCGGAGAGTTCGTGCGGATAGCTGCGCAGGGTGCGCTCCGGGTCCAGGCCGACCAGCGTCAGCAGTTCCCGCGGGCTGCGCCGGCCCCCGCGGCGGACGAGCTGCTTCAGCTGCGCCCGCACGGTCATGGCCGGGTTCAGGGAGGACAGGGCGTCCTGGTGCACCATCGCCATCTCGTGGCCGAGCAGCCGCCGCCGGACCCGCATCGGCTCGGCGAGCAGATCGCGCCGACGGAAGCGGATCTGGCCGCCGACGCGCGCGCTCCCCGGCTGGAGCCCCATCACCGTGAGCGCGGTCAGCGACTTCCCGCACCCCGACTCGCCCACCAGGCCCAGCACTTCGCCCGGGTACACCTCGAAGCCGACTCCGGCGACGACGTCCACGCCCCGGTGCCGGTCCGGGAAGCCGATGGTGAGGTTCTCCACCGCCAGCACCGGCGGCCCGCCACGGTCGGGCAGCGGCCGGGCGCGGGCGCGCAGCCGCCGGGCGGCCTCCGTCAGGCCGGGCAGCGGGAGCACCTCGCCACCGCCCGGCTCCGCCGTCCGGAGCCGGTCCTCGGGCACCGCGACCTCCCGGGGGGCCGGTGCCGCCCACGCGTCGGACACCCCCTCGGAGAGGATGTTCAGCGCCAGCACGGTGAGCAGGATCAGCAGGCCCGGGAAGACGGTGGCCCACCAGCCGCCGGTCAGCACCATGTTCTTGCCGTCGGCGATGACACTGCCCCAGGACGGGTCGGGGGGCCGTACGCCCGCGCCGATGAAGGACAGCGACGCCTCGAAGACGATCGCCTCGGCCACCTGGACCGTGCAGAACACCAGCACGGGGGCCGCGCAGTTGACGGCCACGTGGCGCAGCACGATGTGCGGGGTCCGGGCGCCGATGACCCGCTCGGCGGTGACGTAGTCCTCGCCGTACTGGTCGAGGACGTTGGCCCGTACGACCCGGGCCACGGGCGGGGTGAACAGGAAGGCGATGGCGCAGATCAGCACGCCGATGCCGCCGCCGAACACGGCCACCAGCACGGCCGCCAGCGCGATGCCCGGGAACGCCATCACCACGTCCAGGCAGCGCATCAGCGTCTCGTCGGCCGCCTTGCGGGAGGTCGCCGCGAGGGTGCCGAGCAGCGCGCCGGCGACCAGGGCGAGCGCGGTGGCGCCCAGCCCGATCGCCAGCGACCAGCGGGCGCCGTACATCAGCCGGCTGAGGATGTCCCGGCCGAGGCTGTCCTGGCCCATCCAGTGCGCGCCCGACGGGTGGCCGGTGCCGTCCACCGGGTCCTGCTGGTCGAGCGGATCGTCCGGGGCCAGCAGGGGAGCGAGGACGGCGACCAGGACGACGCAGCCCAGGAAGCAGACCGCGATCCGGGACGGCAGCGGCAGCCGGCGCCGGCCGCGCAGCCGGACGCCGGGCCGCGAGAGCCGTTCGGCAAGACGCGCGCGCGTGACCATCAGGCCGCCCTCAGACGTGGGTTGACCAGCAGATACAGGATGTCGATGGCGAGGTTGACGACGACGAACCCGGTGGCGGTGGTGAGCACCACCCCCTGCACCACCGCCGGATCGCCGTTCTGCACGGCGTCGATCATCAGCTTGCCCATGCCGGGCAGCGAGAAGATCGTCTCGATGACGACGGCACCGCCGAGGAGGTAGCCGACGCGCAGACCCAGCACGGTCAGCGGGTTGACCAGCGCGTTCCTGAGGACGTTCCGGCCGACCACGACCCGCGGCGGCAGCCCGCCGCCGATCGCCGTGCGGACGTAGTCCTTGTCCAGCTCCTCCACCACCGACGTCCGGACGATCCGGGTGAGCTGGGCGGCCACCGGCAGTGAGAGGGCGAAGGCGGGCAGCGCCATGGTCCTCAGCCAGCCGGTGACCGAGTCGGCCGGGTTGATGTACCCCCCGGTCGGGAACCAGCCCCGTTCCACCGCCAGGTACTGGATCATCAGCAGCGCCAGCCAGAACCCGGGGGCGGCGACCCCGACCAGCGAGACGACCCGGACGACCTGGTCCGGCACCCGGTCCCGGTGGACGGCCGCCGTGACCCCGCCGGCCAGCGCCAGCACCACCGCGATGCCCAGGCCCAGGAAGGTCAGCTGGAGGGTGAGCGGCAGCGCGGTGGTCACCTGGTCGACGACCGGGGCCCGGGTCAGGGCGCTGGTGCCGAGGTCGCCGTGCAGCAGGTCGCCGACGAAGTGGGCGTACCGCACGGGCAGCGGATCCAGCAGCCCGTTGCGCTCCCGGAAGTCGTGCAGCTGCCGCGGGGTGGGATTGGCGCCCTGGAAGAACGCGGACGCCGGGTCCACGTCGGAGAACCGCATCACCAGGAACACGAACAGCACGATGCCGAGCAGCAGCGGTACCAGCAGGGCGACACGGCGCAGCAGGATCCGTACGACGGCCGTCATGCCGTCAGACCCACGCGGCCTGAAGGAGGTTGACGCCCGGGTAGGGCTGCGCCCTTATGCCGGTGAGCCGGCGCGGGTCCCAGGCCGTCATCAGCTCGTTGTGCACCACCGGGTACAGCACGGCCTGCTCGGCGACGACGTCGATGTAGTCCTGGATCATCGCCGTCTTCCGCGCGGGGTCCGGCTCCCGGGTCGCCCGGTCCATGTCCTTGAACAGCTTCCTCGCGACGGGGTCGCCGGCCCAGCGGGTGTACTGCATCCACAGGTTCTGGGGGCCGTAGTTGTAGTGCATGATCAGGTCGGCGTCGAGTCCGAACTGGTTCGGGTTGGAGGCCGCCGCCACCACCTGGTAGTCCCGCTTCTGGTCCATCTTGGTGAACACGGCCGTGGTCTCCTGCGGCGCGAGGGTCGTCTCCACGCCGATCGCGTCCCAGGAGGCCTTCACGGTCGGCAGGCAGTCGACGATCCAGCTGACGTTCACGGCCAGGATCTCGACCTTGAGGTCCGTGGCCCCGGCGGCCTTCAGCAGCGCCTTCGCCCTGGCGGGGTCGTGGTCGTAGACCGTCCTGGCGCGCCGGTGGCAGGGGTTGTTCTCGTCGAGGAACGACGTCGCCGGCCGGCCGTGCCCCTTCAGGGCGACCCGCACCATCTTCTCGGTGTCGATGGCGTAGTGCAGGGCCTGGCGGACCCGCACGTCGTCGAAGGGCTTGTGCGCGGTGTTGAACATCAGGAAGAGGTTGTTCATCCCGGCGCCGCCCGCGACCGTCAGGCCGCCCTGTTCCAGCCGGGGGACGTTGGCGTAGGGGATGTTGTCGGCGATCTGGGCGCCCGCGCCGGTCCCGGAGATCTTCGCGACGCGTGAGGCCGCGTCCACGATGGTCAGCCAGTTCATCCGCTTGAAGGCCGGCCTGCGCGGGCCGTTGTAGCCGGGATACGCCTCGAAGGTGGTGTTGGACTTCGGGTGGTGCGCGGTCTGCCGGTACGGGCCCGAGCCGACCGCCAGCCCCTTGATCGCCTCGTCCCAGGCGCCGGGCCGGGAGAACACGTGCCGGGGCATGATCTTGGCCAGCGTGAGCCGCGAGAGCCCGTCCGGGAAGGGGAACTTGAGCACCAGCTCGACCGTGCGGGAGTCGACGGCGCGGACCTTCTCCAGCCAGCCGGCGAAGAAGCCCTTGGCCAGCGTCTGGGTGTGCGGGTCCAGTAGCCGGTCGAAGACGAACACGACGTCGTCGGCGGTGACGGGCTTGCCGTCGTGGAAGGTGGCCCCGGAGCGCAGGGTGAACCGCCAGGTGGTGTCGCCCGGGTCGGCCGGCACCCGGGTGCCGAGCGCAGGGTACGGCTTCCGGGAGATCGGGTCGGTGTCCAGCAGCCCTTCGTAGACGTGGTTGTTGGCGGCCATCGCGAACGCCGACGCCGTCTGCGTCGGGTCCCAGCTGCCGTCGTTGCCGTACCCGATCACCGCGGTCAGCGTGCGGTCGCGGCCGCTGCCGCCGCTGCCGGTGTCGTTCGTGGATTCCGGCCCCGCGGAACAGGCGGCCAGCGCGGGCGGCAGCAGGGCGGCCCCGCCCAGCGCGCCGGTGAGCTTGAGGAACTGCCGGCGCCGCGGTGCCGGTAGGTCGGGGGTCACGTCGTCGCGCACGGGTCCTCCAGCGAGTGGGAGAGGGGAGGGGCGGGAGATACGACGTCCAACGTCCTACGTCCGATTTCGGTAGCGCGACCATAGGTAAGCCCCCGGGGGCGGTCAAGAGAGCACGCACGAATGGCGTAGCCGCCGGAGGTGGGGACCGCCGGCGCGCACGCGGGTGCGGGCGGCCGCGGAGTGTAGGGGCGGAGCGTCACCGGGGATGAACGAAGCGTGAAACCCGTCGGGGGCGGGCAGCCACCGTGAGGGCGCGACACCACCACACATCCCGCGCCGTGTGCCGGGGGAGGCGGAGGAGACGTTGGGGGAATCGCAGCCGCCCGTCGGCACCCATGTCGTGGACACGGACACCGGGCGGGCCGGGATCGTCATGGGTCACGAGGGCCCCTACGTCCAGCTGAGGCCCCCCGGCGGCGGCCGCGAATGGGACGCCGAACCCGGCGCCGTCCGCCGGACGGTCCCCGGCGAACGGGCCGGCGCCGAGGCGGCACACCCCGAGGCCGGCGACGAGCCTCCCTGACCGGGCGCCCCCGCCTGGGCCGACCCCGTCATGGCCGCCCGGGCCATGGGCGAGAATGGGGGGCATGAGTCTGTTCCGCGACGACGGCATCGTGCTGCGCACCCAGAAGCTGGGTGAGGCGGACCGGATCATCACGCTGCTCACACGCGGTCACGGACGGGTACGCGCGGTGGCCCGCGGGGTGCGGCGCACCAAGTCGAAGTTCGGGGCCCGGCTGGAGCCCTTCTCCCACGTGGACGTGCAGTTCTTCGCCCGCGGCAGCGAACTGGTCGGGCGCGGACTGCCGCTGTGCACCCAGAGCGAGACCATCGCCCCGTACGGCGGCGGGATCGTCGCCGACTACGGCCGCTACACCGCCGGCACGGCCATGCTGGAGACCGCCGAGCGGTTCACCGACCACGAGGGCGAGCCGGCCGTCCAGCAGTACCTGCTGCTGGTGGGTGCCCTGCGCACACTCGCCCGGGGCGAGCACGCCCCGCACCTCGTCCTGGACGCCTTCCTGCTGCGCTCCCTCGCCGTCAACGGCTACGCCCCCAGCTTCGGCGACTGCGCGAAGTGCGGCATGCCCGGCCCGAACCGCTTCTTCTCGGTGGCCTCCGGCGGCTCCGTCTGCGTCGACTGCCGGGTGCCCGGCAGCGTCGTACCGTCCCCGCAGACCCTGGTGCTGCTCGGAGCGCTGCTTACGGGAGACTGGGAGACGGCGGACGCGTGCGAGGCGCGGTACGTCCGCGAGGGCAGCGGGCTGGTGTCCGCCTACCTGCACTGGCATCTGGAGCGCGGACTGCGCTCGCTGCGCTACGTCGAGAAGTCGTAGCGGAATTCCTGGATCGCAGAGGGAGACGAGAAGCACATGGTGGTACGCGGGATCCTCGGACGCCAGCGGCGCGACTTCAAGGCGCCGGAGCCGCACCCGTCGGGGGCCCGTGCGCCGAAGCTCCCCGGCGAGCTGGTCCCGAACCACGTGGCGATCGTCATGGACGGCAACGGCCGCTGGGCGAAGGAGCGGGGACTCCCGCGCACCGAGGGGCACAAGGTGGGCGCCGAGCGGGTGCTCGACGTCCTCCAGGGCTCCATCGAGATCGGTGTGCGCAACATCTCCCTGTACGCCTTCTCCACCGAGAACTGGAAGCGTTCGCCCGACGAGGTCCGCTTCCTGATGAACTTCAACCGGGACTTCATCCGCAAGACCCGTGACCAGCTCGACGCCCTCGGCATCCGGGTGCGCTGGGTGGGCCGGATGCCCAAGCTGTGGAAGTCGGTCGCCAAGGAGCTCCAGATCGCCCAGGAGCAGACCAAGGGCAACGACCTGCTCACGCTGTACTTCTGCATGAACTACGGCGGACGGGCCGAGATCGCCGACGCGGCGCAGGCCCTCGCGGAGGACGTGAAGGCGGGCCGCCTCGACCCGTCCAAGGTCAACGAGAAGACGCTCCAGAAGTACCTGTACTACCCGGACATGCCGGACGTCGACCTGTTCCTGCGCCCGAGCGGTGAGCAGCGCACCTCCAACTACCTGCTCTGGCAGAGCGCGTACGCCGAGATGGTGTTCCAGGACGTGCTGTGGCCGGACTTCGACCGGCGCGACCTGTGGCGGGCCTGCATGGAGTTCGCCTCCCGGGACCGGCGCTTCGGCGGGGCCGTCCCGAACGAGGAACTGCTCGCCATGGAAGCCGCCATGAAGGGCGAGTCCACCTCGTAGCCACCGTGGGTTCACGCGGGCCGCCGAGGATGCGGGACTCATGAGACGTCTCACCCCTGTCCTCGCCCTCGGCGCCCTGCTGCTCACCGCGCTGCCCGCGCACGCGGCCGACGGCCCCGCGCACCGCGAGAGCTACGGCACGAAGGCGCCGTACGCGCCCCAGCAGAACCCGCGCACCTACCAGCGGCCCCCGGCCGGTTTCGAGCCCGTCCTCACGGAGAACGTCTCCCGGCACGGCTCCCGTGCCGCGACCGACGGCGAGGACGCCGACCTCGTCCTCGCGCTGTGGGACGAGGCCGAGGCCGCCGGACAACTGACCCGCCGCGGCGAGGAGTTCGGGCCGACGGTCCGCGCCCTGCAGGCCGCCATGGCGAAGGTCGGCTACGGCAACCTCAGCGGGCGCGGGCGGCAGGAGATGCGGGACACCGCCGCGCGCACCGCGCACCGGCTGCCGTCCCTGTTCGCGACGATCGCCGACAAGGGCGAGCGGATCGACGTCGTCAGCTCCGGACAGGGGCGGGCGGTGGACAGCGCGAAGGAGTTCACCGACTCCCTCGCCGCGGCCGACCCGGCGCTGAAGCCGCTGATCGGCCCGACCCGGACCGACAAGGACCTGCTGTACTTCCACAAGGCGGCGGGCGGCGCGGCCTACCGCGACTACATCGAGAACGACCAGCGCCTCAAGGAGACCCTGAGCGGCATTACCGGGCAGCCGAGGACCGGGCGGGCCGCCCGCAGCGTCCTGCGCAGGATCTTCACGGAGCCCTTCGTCGAGGGGATCGGCGACCGGACCGGCGCCGCGCAGGCCGTCTACAACCTGTACGCCATCGCCCCCGCGATGACCGAGGAGAGCCCGGGCGGCGCGGGCTGGGGCATGGAGCGCTTCCTGTCCCGTGCGGACGCGGCGTGGTTCGGCTACCTCGGCGACGCCGAGGACTTCTACGAGAAGGGCCCCGGCTTCGCCGACAGCGACATCACCTACAAGATGGCGGGCGTACTCCTCGACGACCTCTTCGCCCAGGCCGAGGCCAAGCGCGCCGGCACCAGCGACCTCGGTGCCGAACTGCGCTTCACGCACGCCGAGGAGCTCATCCCGCTGGCGGCGCTGATGGGTCTGCCCGGCAGCACGGAGCAGGCGGCGCCGGGGGAGCCGTACTCCTACGCGGACAACCCGTGGCGCGCTGCCTCGGTCGCCCCGCTGGGCGGCAACATCCAGTGGGACGTCTTCCGCAAGGGCGACCGCTACCTGGTCCGCATGCTCTCCAACGAGCGGGAGACGGCGTTCAAGCCGACCTGCCGGCCGATCGAGAGGGGCAGCGCCTTCTACGACCTCGACGAGCTGGAGCGCTGCTTCGGCCGTTCCTGAGCGGCCGCGCGCCGGCTCAACCCGCGGCGCACTCCGCGCAGGTGCCGAAGATCTCGACCGTGTGGGCCACGTTGACGTAGCCGTGTTCCGCGGCGATCGCCTCCGCCCACTTCTCGACGGCGGGGCCCTCGACCTCGACGGCCCTGCCGCAGGCGCGGCAGACCAGGTGGTGGTGGTGTTCCCCGCTGGTGCAGCGGCGGTAGACGGACTCGCCCTCGGACGTGCGCAGGACGTCGACCTCGCCCGCGTCGGCGAGGGACTGCAGGGTGCGGTAGACCGTGGTCAGGCCGACCGAGTCGCCCTTGTGCTTGAGCATGTCGTGCAGTTCCTGCGCGCTGCGGAACTCGTCGACCTCGTCCAGGGCCGCCGCCACGGCTGCGCGCTGGCGGGTCGCGCGACCCTTCACGGGCGGTCCAGCGGTCGTCACCGGTTGCCTCCTCACGTCTGGCGTCTGCCCGGGCCATTGTGCCAGTCCGGGCGGCGCGCGGTCAGACGCCGACCTCGTCCCCGGCCCGCCTGCCGGCCGGAATCGCGCATTCCGCGGGGTCCCCGGCGGGCTGTGCGGCGGCGGCCGCCCGAGCGCGTCGGCGGGCCAGCGGAGCGGCCAGTGCCGTCAGCGCGACGAACGCGGCGATGGTGAGCAGCACGATGGTCGCGCCGGGCGGGACGTCCTGGTAGTACGAGGTGATCGTGCCGCCGACGGTGACGCCCACGCCGATCGCGACGGCGATCGCGAACGTGGCGGCGAAACTCCGGCTGAGCTGCTGGGCCGCGGCCACCGGCACCACCATCAGAGCGGAGACGAGCAGCAGCCCGACCACGCGCATCGCGACCGTCACGGTCACCGCGGCGGTGACCGCCGTCAGCAGGTTCAGCGCGCGCACCGGAAGCCCGGTGACCCGCGCGAACTCCTCGTCCTGGCTGACCGCGAACAGCTGCCGGCGCAGCCCCAGGGTGACGAGCAGGACGATGGCGGCGAGCACGCAGATCGCGTTCACGTCGGACGGTGACACCGTCGACAGCGAGCCGAACAGGTACGACGTCAGGTTGGCGTTGGAGCCGCCCGGCGCGAGGTTGATCAGCATGACACCGCCGGCCATGCCGCCGTAGAAGAGCATGGCGAGGGCGATGTCGCCGCGCGTCCTGCCGTACCAGCGGATCAGCTCCATCAGGACGGCGCCGAGCACCGAGACGGCCGTCGCCATCCACACCGGCGAGGTGGAGAGCAGGAAGCCGAGGCCGACGCCCGTCATGGCCACGTGCCCGATGCCGTCGCCCATCAGGGCCTGGCGGCGCTGGACCAGGTAGATGCCGATCGCGGGCGCGGTGAGGCCGACCAGCACGGCGGCGAGCAGCGCCCGCTGCATGAAGGCGAAGTCGAGGAATTCCATCAGCTCAGCAGTCCCGTGCGGATCGGTTCGGCGCCCGCCGGTGCGTGCGGGTGCACATGGTCGTGGCCGGGCAGGGCGTGCTGGCCGACCGCGCGGGGCGGTGGGCCGTCGTGCAGGACGCAGCCGTCGCGCAGGACGACCGCCCGATCGATCAGGGGCTCCAGCGGGCCCAGTTCGTGCAGCACGAGGAGGACGGTCGTACCGGACGCCACCTGCTGCTCCAGCGTCCGTGCGAGCACCTCCTGGCTGGCCAGGTCGACGCCCGCCATCGGCTCGTCCATGATCAGCAGTTCGGGTTCGGCGACCAGCGCGCGGGCGATCAGCACCCGCTGGTGCTGGCCGCCGGAGAGGGCGTCCGCCGAGTCCTTGGCGCGGTCCGCCATGCCGACCAGCTCCAGGGCCCGGCGCACCGCCTGCCGGTCGCTCCTGCGGAAGACGCCGAAACGGGTGCGCGACAGCCGGCCGGCGGAGACGATCTCGGTCACGGTCGCCGGGACGCCGCCCGCGGCGGTGGTGCGCTGCGGTACGTAGCCCACCCGCGACCAGTCGCGGAAGGACCGGCGCTCGGTGCCGAAGAGTTCGATGCCGCCGCCGCTGACCGGCACCTGGCCGATGATCGTGCGGATCGCCGTGGACTTCCCCGAGCCGTTGGCGCCGAGCAGCGCGACGACCTCGCCGCGGCCGACGGTGAGATCCATGCCGCGCAGCACGGGACGCGCGCCGAGTTCGGCGGTCACCGCGCGCATGGTGATGACGGGCTCGCCCATGGTCCTGCCCTCCGTGCCGGTCATTCGGCGCCCAGTGCCCGCTGGAGCGCCTTGAGGTTGGCCCGCTGGACCGCGAAGTAGTCGGTGCCGCGGGACTTGCCGGTGATGCCCTCGATCGGGTCGAGGACGTCTGTCCTCAGACCCGTGTCGTGCGCGACGGTCTTCGCGGTCTCGTCGCTGACGAGCGTTTCGTAGAAGACGGTGGTGACGCCGTCGGCCCGGGCCATCCGCTCCAGGTCCTTCACGCGCGCGGCGCTGGGCTCCGACTCGGGGTCCAGGCCGTTGACGGCCTCCTCGGTGAGGCCGTAGCGCTCGGCGAGGTAGCCGAAGGCGGCGTGGGTGGTGATGAAGACCTTGTCCGCCGTGTGCGCGAGGCCGTCCCGGAACTGCCGGTCCAGGCCGTTCAGCCGCTCGACCAGCTCGGCGGTGTTCTTCTCGTAGTCGGCGGCGTGCTTCGGGTCGGCCTTGGCGAAGGCGTGGCCGACGCCGCGGGCGACCTGGGCGTAGCGCACCGGGTCGAGCCAGATGTGCGGGTCCTTGCCGCCGGACTCCTCGTCGTCGTGGGAGTCGTGCGTGGCCGCGTGGCCGCCGACCTCGGTGCCGTGGTTCTCCAGCGTGGTCAGCGTGGCAGCGTCGATCTTGGTCCCGACCGGCGACTGGGCCACCGCCCGGTCGACGGCGGGCTGGAGGTTCTTCAGGTACAGGACCGCGTCGGACTTCTCCAGGCCGCCGATCTGCCGGGGGCTGAGCTCCAGGTCGTGCGGTTCCTGGCCGGGAGTGGTGAGACTGGTTACGTGGACGTGGCTGCCGCCGATCCGCTCGGCGAGGAACGTCATCGGGTAGAAGGACGTGACGACGTCGAACTTGCCGGTGCCGGCCGCCGCCGCGCTGTCGCCGGAGCATGCGGTGAGGCTGCCGATCCCGAGTGCGGTGACCGCGCCGACCGCGGCGGCGGGTATGAGGCGTCGTCGTACGTTCATGACAGTCATTTTCAACAAAGATGGAAACCGTTGTCAACAAGCCCTCCGAGGGCCCTGGACCAGGGGCCGATTTGGCCGTGGGGGAGCCTGCGCCGGTAACCTGAATCATTCGCTGGAAGCATCTCGCTTCAACGCCCGTCGTCGTAATGAAGAGAGCACCGTGGCCGCCGACAAGATCGACACCATCGTCAGCCTGAGCAAGCGCCGTGGCTTCGTTTTCCCGTGCAGTGAGATCTACGGCGGACAGCGTGCCGCCTGGGACTACGGACCGCTGGGCGTCGAGCTCAAGGAGAACATCAAGCGCCAGTGGTGGCGCTACATGGTGACGTCGCGCGAGGACGTCGTCGGTATCGACTCGTCCGTCATCCTGGCCTCCGAGGTCTGGGTCGCCTCCGGCCATGTCGCCACTTTCACGGACCCGCTGACCGAGTGCACCTCGTGTCACAAGCGGTTCCGCGCGGACCACCTGGAAGAGGCCTACGAGGAGAAGAAGGGCCACGCCCCGGCGAACGGCCTGGCCGACATCAACTGCCCGAACTGCGGCAACAAGGGCCAGTTCACCGAGCCCAAGCAGTTCTCGGGTCTCCTCTCCACCCACCTCGGCCCGACGCAGGACTCCGGCTCCGTCGCCTACCTGCGCCCCGAGACCGCCCAGGGCATCTTCACCAACTTCGCCCAGGTGCAGACCACCTCGCGCCGCAAGCCGCCCTTCGGCATCGCGCAGATGGGCAAGTCCTTCCGCAACGAGATCACGCCCGGCAACTTCATCTTCCGGACCCGCGAGTTCGAGCAGATGGAGATGGAGTTCTTCGTCAAGCCGGGCGAGGACGAGAAGTGGCAGGAGTACTGGATGGAGCAGCGCTGGAACTGGTACACGGGCCTCGGCCTGCGTACCGAGAACATGCGCTGGTACGAGCACCCGAAGGAGAAGCTCTCCCACTACTCCAAGCGCACCGCCGACATCGAGTACCGCTTCCAGTTCGGCGGCAGCGAGTGGGGCGAGCTCGAGGGTGTCGCCAACCGCACCGACTACGACCTCGGTGCCCACTCCAAGGCGTCCGGCCAGGACCTCTCCTACTTCGACCAGGAGGCCGGCGAGCGCTGGACCCCGTACGTCATCGAGCCCGCGGCCGGTGTCGGCCGCGCGATGCTGGCCTTCCTCCTCGACGCGTACGTCGAGGACGAGGCGCCCAACGCCAAGGGCAAGATGGAGAAGCGCACGGTGCTGCGCCTCGACCACCGTCTCGCGCCGGTGAAGGTCGCGGTGCTGCCGCTGTCCCGCAACCCCGAGCTGTCGCCGAAGGCCAAGGGCCTCGCCCAGGCGCTGCGTCAGAACTGGAACATCGAGTTCGACGACGCCGGTGCCATCGGCCGCCGTTACCGCCGCCAGGACGAGATCGGCACGCCGTTCTGCGTGACCGTCGACTTCGACACCCTCGAGGACAACGCGGTGACCGTCCGCGAGCGTGACTCGATGAAGCAGGAGCGGGTGTCCCTCGACCAGATCGAGGGCTACCTGGCCCAGCGCCTCGTCGGCGCCTAGTTCGCACGGCGGATGCCGGGCGGGCCGATTCGATCGGCGCGCCCGGCATTAGCGTGTCCGCCCCGCTCGTCCGCTCAGTCGCTCAACGGCCCTGAAGGGCCTTCACGTTGTCGCCGAAGGTCCAGTTCTTCGAGCCGTCCCAGTTGACGGACCAGGTCATCAGGCCCTTGAGCGAGCCGCCGTAGTGCTTCCACGCCTGGGAGACCAGTGACGGTGACATGTGGCCGCCGCCCGCGCCCGGCTGGGCGGGCAGGCCCGGCACCTGCTTGTCGTACGGCACCCTGACCGTCGTGCCCTGCACCACCAGGCCCCTGTCCAGACAGTCCGTCTGCGCGGTGAAGCCCTGCACCGTGCCCGCCGCGTACGAGTCGCCCGAGCAGCCGTACATGCTGCCGTTGTAGTACTGCATGTTCAGCCACCACAGCCGGCCGTTGTCCGCGTACTTCTTCACGATCGGCAGGTACGCGCCCCAGATCGAGCCGTAGGTGACGCTGCCGCCGGTGACGTACGCCGTCTCCGGGGCCATCGTCAGGCCGAAGCCGGACGGCATCCGCGCGAGGATCCCGTCGATGATCCGGATCAGGTTCGCCTGCGAGGGGGAGAGCCGGCCGATGCTCCCGCTGCCCACCAGGCCCGTCTCGATGTCGATGTCGATGCCGTCGAAGTTGTACTTCTTCAGGATCGGCACGATCGTCGCCACGAACCGGTCGGCCACGGCGGAGGACGACAGGTCGATGCCGGCCGCGGCACCGCCGATGGAGAGCAGGATCGTCTGCCCGGACGCCTTGGCCCGGCACATCTCGGCGGGCGTGGCCACCTTGACGCCGGCGTCCATGCCGTCCTCCCACAGCGCCGTGCCGTCCGAACGGATCACCGGGAAGGCCGCGTTGAGCACGTTGTAGCCGTGGGCGGGGATGCGCGCGTCGGTGATCGGGGTCCAGCCGAAGGGCGGGTGGACGCCGTTGGCCGAGCCGTCCCAGTTCTCCCAGTAGCCCTGGAGCACCTTGCCGGCCGGCCGGGACTTCACCGCGCAGGTGTCGGCGGCGGAGGCGGGGGCGGCGGCCGGGAGCTGGGTGAGACAGGCCGTGGCGAGCGCGGCGGCGAGCAGGGACAGGGTGCGGCGGAGCATACGGGCCTCCCGGTGGGGGTGCGGTGAGGTGTCGTAGGCATGACAGTTCCGGGGTCGACAGTGCTCGTGGTCCAGACCCCCCGTCAATAGGTCTGGACCAAATCCGGGAGATCGGTAACAGAGATGGAATGACAGATATTGAAATCTGTCAGCTGTCATGGCAGAGTGGAGGCATGACGATGCGAACCCGAACCCTCGGAACCACCGGCCCCCAGGTCTCCGCCCTCGGCCTCGGCTGCATGGGCATGTCCGCGCTGTACGGCGACACCGACCGCGCGGAGTCCGTCGCGACCGTCCACGCCGCCCTGGAGGCGGGCGTCACCCTGCTGGACACCGGCGACTTCTACGCCATGGGGCACAACGAGATGCTGCTCGGCGAGGCCCTGCGCACCGCCCCGCCGACCCGCCGCGAACAGGCGCTGGTCAGCGTGAAGTTCGGCGCCCTGCGCGACCCCGACGGCAACTGGAGCGGCTACGACGGCCGCCCCGCCGCCGTGAAGAACTTCGCCGCCTACTCCCTCCAGCGCCTCGGCGTTGACCACATCGACGTCTACCGGATCGCCCGCCTCGACCCGGACGTACCGATCGAGGAGACCGTCGGCGCGATCGCCGAGCTGATCGAGAAGGGGTACGTCCGCCACGTGGGCCTCAGCGAGGTCGGCGCCGAGACCGTCCGGCGGGCCGCCGCCACCGCCCCGATCGCCGACCTCCAGATCGAGTACTCACTCATCTCCCGCGGCATCGAGCGGGACATCCTGCCCACCACGCGGGAACTGGGCATCGGCATCACCGCGTACGGCGTCCTCTCGCGCGGACTCATCTCCGGCCACTTCTCCCGCGACCGGCAGCTGGCCGCGGGCGACTTCCGCGCCCACTCGCCCCGCTTCCAGGGCGACAACCTCCAGCACAACCTGAACCTGGTCGACGCCCTGCGCAAGATCGCCGAGCAGAAGGGCGTGAGCGTCGCACAGATCGCCATCGCCTGGGTGCTCTCCCGGGGCGAGGACATCGTGCCGCTGGTCGGCGCCCGCACCCGCGAGCGGCTCACCGAGTCGCTGGGCGCGCTGGACGTCACCCTGGAGGCGGCCGACCTCGCGGCGATCGAGGAGGCCGTCCCGGCGGACGCGGCGGCCGGCGACCGCTACCCGACCGCGCAGATGGCACACCTCGACAGCGAGCGCTGAACCGGTCGCCGGGTACGGTCTAGAGCATGGCACCGACCAGCGAGACCCTGACCGCCGAGCGCATCCTCGAAGCGACCGAGGAAGTGCTGCGCCGCCACGGCCCGGCCAAGGCCACCGTGGTCGACGTGGCCCGCGCGCTCGGCGTCAGCCACGGCAGTGTCTACCGGCACTTCCGCACCAAGGCCGCGCTGCGCGAGGCCGTCACCAAGCGCTGGCTGGACCGCACCTCGCTGAAGCTCGCCGGGATCGTCGCCGACGGCGGGAGCCCGCAGGAGCGGCTGCGGTCGTGGCTGGCGGCGCTGTTCGAGGCCAAGCGGCACAAGGCGGGCGACGATCCCGAACTCTTCGCCACCTACACGGTGCTGACCGACGAGAACGGCACGGTCGTCGGCGAGCACATAACCGAGCTGACCGCCCAGCTGACCGGGATCATCGCGGCGGGGGCCGGGTCGGGCGCCTTCTCCGTCGCCGATCCGGCCGCCGCGGCCCGCGCCGTCTTCCAGGCGACCGGCCGCTTCCACGACCCCTGCTACGCGCGGGAGTGGACCGCCCCCGGAATCGACGAGGAGTTCACAGCCGTCGTGGACCTGCTGCTCCGCGGCCTGGGCCCGACGACCCGGTGAGCCTCCTCGCCGGGACGACCGCAGAACCGCGGTGGGGTCGGCGGTCGCCCGCTGGGCCACGGCTTTGAGCCACGGCGGTAAGCGGGTGTTTCGCCGCCGTGGGCCGGGACTTCGCGGCCGTCGGTGATCCGCTGGGCCGCCGCGGCGCCCGTGGCGTCGCTACCGGAGGGCGCTTCTCGGTGGGGCGACCGGCCGGCCGCCGTCGGGTCGGCGGTCGCCCGCTGGGCCACGGCTTTGAGCCACGGCGGTAAGCGGGTGTTTCGCCGCCGTGGGCCGGGACTTCGCGGCCGTCGGTGATCCGCTGGGCCGCTGCGGCGCCCGTGGCGTCGCTACCGGAGGGCGCTTCTCGGTGGGGCGACCGGCCCCCGCCGTCGGGTCGGCGGTCGCCCGGCGCCTCGGTCTTGAGCCACTTCAGGAACGCGCGGCCCGCCGTCGGCGGAGGAGTCACCGGCCGTCGTCGTCCCGTCTGCCCGGGGCCGGGTCCGGTCGGGAGTCCGGCCGCTGGTCGGCGATCGTCGCCGGCCGCGGAGAAGTTCCCGGCCGTCGTCTCGCCTGCCCGCCGCAGGCGTCCGGTCGGGGGCCGCACGTCCGGTGCGTCCGGCGGGCCGGCCGCACCGGATCCTCAGCGGGACGGCTGACGGCCCGCCGTCGGGTCGACCGTCGCCTGGTGGGCCTCGGTCAGGTGCTCCTCGGCCTTCAGCCACGGCAGGAACTGGGCGCCCCGCCGCCAGCCGCACGTGTCGCATCTGATCGTGCGCTGCACCCCCGCGCGCTGCACTCTGACGACGTGCTCCCGCCCGTGCTGGTCCCAGCGGCTGACCTTGCTCGTAGTGCTGGCCCGTGGCATGACGCCTCCCGTCCCCGCGTCCGGCAACCCGACGGCAAGGAGTGTGCAGCAGGACCAACATCAACAGGGTGAGATTCCCGGTGAGTTGCCCAAGCCGTGCCCTCGGCCCACCCCGGCTCAGCCGATGTCGCGGGGCAGCCGCAGGCTGAGCAGGCCCGTCAGCACGGTCCCGGCCAACTGCACCAGCAGCGTGACGACCAGCGCGTTCCGCATGCCCAGATGCGGAACCAGGGTCAGGAACAGCGTGCCGAGCGTGGCCACGCCCAGGGCGAGCGCGGACTGCTGGGTGGTGACCATCACACCGCTGCCGACGCCCGCCCGGGCGGCCGGCACCTCGGACATCACGATCCGCATCACATTGGGCAGTTGCAGCGCCTGCCCGGCACCGGCCACGGCCGCGCCCGGCAGCAGCGACCCGAAGTCCAGGTGCGGCCAGTCCCGCCAGGCGGCCAGCACGATCAGCAGCACACCGACGCCCTGCACGACGGACCCGGCGGTGACCACGCGGGTGCCGTGGCGGGCGATCAGCCGCGGTCCGGCCAGCGAGACGAACAGGAACACCACCGCCATCGGCGCGAGCGCCAGCCCCGCCTGCACCGGCCCCAGCCCGGCGCCCTGCTGCAACGCGAGCGCGATGACGAACATGAACCCGCTGAAACCGATGGAGAACGGCAGGATCAGCAGCAGTCCGCGCCGCAGCGAGGCCAGCGCCAGCAGACTGGGCGGCACCAGCGGGGTCCGGCCCGCCCGGTCCGCCCGCCGTTCCACGGCCCAGAACGCCCCGGCGACGACCGGGAACGCCGCCAGCGACACCCACGTCCACAGCGGCCAGCCCGCCGCCCGGCCCTCGGTGAGCGGAGCGAGCAGCGTCAGCAGGGACAGCGCGAGCAGGACCGTGCCCGGCACGTCCACCGGCTCCGGACGCCGCGACCTGGTCTCCGGCACGTACCGGACGGCGAGCACCAGCCCGGCCGCCACCACGGGCACGTTGACGAGGAAGACCGAGCGCCACCCGGTACCGGCGACATCCGCGGCCACGAGCACCCCGCCCAGGATCTGCCCGGCCACCATGGACAGCCCGGCCGTGGCGCCGTACAGGCTCATCGCCCTGGCCCGGCGCGCACCCGTCGTGGCGGACTGGATGGTGGCGAGCACCTGCGGCAGCATCGCCGCGGCGGACGCGCCCTGCGCGACCCGCGCCGCGACGAGGCCCCAGGCGCCGGGGGCGAGCCCGCAGGCCAGCGAGGTGAGCCCGAACGCCGCCATGCCGCCGAGGAACAGACGACGCCGGCCGAACAGGTCCCCGAGCCGCCCGCCGAGCACCAGCAGCACGGCGTACGCGACCCCGTAACCGGCCACGACCAGCTCCAGCACGGCCTCGCCCGCGGCGAGGTCCGTGCCGATGGCCGGCAGAGCGACATTGACGATGAAGAAGTCGACCAGCGGCAGGGCCGCGGCCAGCAGGACGGTGAACAGTCCTGGCCCGCCGAGCGCGGGCGCGGCGGCCGCCGTCCGGACGGCCTTCGCGGTGGTGACGGTTTCGCTCATGTCCCCGAGCCTGCGCCCCCGCCGAGACGGGTACCAGAGTCTCCTCATCCTGGTACCAGGACCACCTGGCAACAGGATGGTGATCGCGGGACCCTGGACGCATGACGACCCTGTCCCAGGAGCCCGCCGCGCGGCCGACCGCCCGGGGCGCGGAGATCCGCCGGCACGAGCTGGCCGCCTTCCTGCGCAGCCGCCGCGAGCGCATCAAGCCCGAGCAGGTGGGGCTGCCGCGCGGCACCCGCCGCCGTACGCCGGGACTGCGCCGGGAGGAGGTGGCCCAGCTCTCCGCGGTCGGCGTCACCTGGTACACGTGGCTGGAGCAGGCCCGCGACATCCAGGTCTCCGTCCAGGTCCTGGACGCCCTCGCGCGGACCCTGCGGCTGGACGCCGGCGAGCGCGCCCACCTCTTCCAGCTGGCCGGCGCCACCGACCCGTCGCCCGCGGCGAGCTGCCCGAGCGTGACCCCGGCCCTGCGCGAGATGCTGCGCCGGCTGGACCCGATCCCGGCCTGCGTCCAGAACAGCCGGTACGACATCCTCGCCTACAACCGCACCTACGGGCGCCTGCTGGGCGACCTGGACGCGATCCCGCCCGAGGACCGCAACTGCATCCTGCTCGTGTACACCAGCGAGGAGTGGCAGTCGGCGGTCGTGCACCTGGAGCAGACCCAGCGCCTGATGGCCGCCCGGCTGCGCGCCTCCCTGGCCGGCCACCTCGGCGAGCCCGCCTGGAAGATGCTGCTCAGGCGGCTGGAGGAGTCACCGGAGTTCCGCGAGAACTGGGAGCGGTACGAGGTGGTCGCCGGCCGCTCCAGGACCAAGGAGTTCCTCAACCCCCACGTCGGCCGTCTCAGCCTGGAGCACACCGACCTGTGGCTCGGCCCGGAGGCGGGCGCCCGGATGGTGACGTACACCCCGCGCGACGAGGAGACCCGGGAGCGCCTGGAGCGGCTCTACGACCTCGCGCGGGCGGACTGACCGGCGCCGCGCCCGCTCACCGGGCGGCTCGGGACGCCCCCACGACCTCCCGCACCTCCGCCGTCCGAAGCTGCTCGGCCGTGCGCTCGGCGGTGCGGTGGGCCCAGCGGCCGCTGGTCAGCAGGCCGAGGACCAGGACGGCCAGACCGCACACGGTCAGGATCCACCAGCCGGGGCGGGCGGCCGAGACGAACTCCTGCCGGTAGGAGGACGAGCCGATGCCGGCCGCGAGGACGGCGCCGACGACCGCCACACCCAGCGTCTGGCCCAGCTGCCTGCTCGTGGAGGCGACCGCGGCGGCGACCCCGGCCTGGGCGCGTGGCATGCCCGACACCGCCGTGTTGGTGATCGGCGCGTTCACGAAGCCGAAGCCGATGCCGAACAGGACGTACCCGATGAAGAGAGTGGTGTTGGAGGTCTCCGCCTCGAAGGCCGCGAACAGCACCCCGCTCGCCGTCATCGCCGTACCCGCGACGAGGAGAGGCAGCCGCGGACCACGGCTGCCGACCAGCCGGCCGGACAGCGGTGCGCACAGGAACGTCGGCGCGGCCATGGGCAGCATCCACAGCCCCGCGTGCAGGGCGTCGAGACCGCGCACGTTCTGCAGGTACAGGGTGGACAGGAAGAGGAAGCCGCCCAGCGCGGCGAAGGCGCTGACCGCGATCACGGTCGCCCCGCTGAACGGTGCGGAGCGGAAGAAGCGCAGGTCGATGAGGGGTTCGGCGCGCCGGGGTTCGTACCACAGCAGGGCCGGCAGTGCCGCCAGGGCCACCGCCGCGAAGGGCGCCACCGTGGCCGCGCCCGCGTCCGGCGCCTCGATGATCGCGTACGTCAGCGAGCCGAACAGGGCGATCACCAGCAGCTGGCCGACCGGGTCGGGGCGGCGGGCCTTGGGCGCGCGGGACTCGGGCACGAAGCGGAGGGTGAGGAGCAGGGCGGCGAGACCGACCGGCAGGTTGACCCAGAAGATGGCGCGCCAGCTCACCGACTGCACGAGCAGACCCCCGACCAGCGGGCCCGCGGCCATGGAGATGCCGACCACCGCGCCCCACACGCCGATCGCGCGGGCGCGTTCGCGGGAGTCGGTGAACGTGTTGGTGATGATCGACATGGCGACCGGGTTGAGCATCGAGCCGCCCACCGCCTGGATCATCCGGAACACGACGAGCAGTTCCAGGTCGGGTGCCAGGGAGCAGAGCAGGGAGCCGACGGAGAACAGCACCAGGCCGGTCATGAAGACCCGCTTGCGGCCGATGCGGTCGGCCGTGGAACCGGCGAGCATCAGCAGCGAGGCCAGGACGAGCGTGTAGGCGTCGATCGTCCACTGCAGCCCGGAGGTGGTGGCGTGCAGGTCGCGCTGCATCGAGGGCAGCGCCACGTTCAGCGCGGTGTTGTCGAGGCTCACGATCAGCAGGCTCATGCAGCAGATCGCGAGCACCAGCATGCGTCGGCGGTGACTCAACTCGGGCATGCGTTGCATCCTACGTCTGCTTCGATAGTGCGTCTAACTAATGAGTGGTACATGATCTTTGTCGATGGGTGACAATGGGGCAATGCCCACGCCCGAGTCCCCCTTGCAGATCGGCCCGCACACCGTGCGGCCGCCCGTCGTGCTCGCACCCATGGCGGGTATCACGAACGCGCCCTTCCGCACCCTGTGCCGGGAGTTCAGCGGCGGCAAGGGCCTGTTCGTCAGCGAGATGATCACGACCCGGGCGCTGGTCGAGCGCAACGAGAAGACCATGCAACTGATCAGGTTCGACGCGAGCGAGCGGCCGCGTTCGATCCAGCTGTACGGCGTCGACCCGGCGACCGTCGGCAAGGCCGTCCGCATGATCGCGGAGGAGGACCTGGCCGACCACATCGACCTGAACTTCGGCTGCCCCGTTCCCAAGGTCACCCGCAAGGGCGGCGGCTCCGCCCTGCCCTACAAGCGGAACCTGCTCCGGGCGATCCTGCGCGAGGCGGTCGCGGGCGCCGGCGACCTCCCGGTGACCATGAAGATGCGCAAGGGCATCGACGACGACCACATCACCTTCCTCGACGCGGGCCGCATCGCCGTCGAGGAGGGCGTCACGGCCATCGCCCTGCACGGCCGCACCGCCGCCCAGCACTACGGCGGCACCGCCGACTGGGACGCCATCGCCCGCTTGAAGGAGCACGTCCCGGAGATCCCCGTGCTCGGCAACGGCGACATCTGGTGCGCGGAGGACGCGCTGCGGATGGTGCGCGAGACGGGCTGCGACGGGGTCGTCGTGGGCCGCGGCTGCCTGGGCCGCCCGTGGCTGTTCGCCGACCTGGTGGCCGCGTTCGAGGGCCGGCCCGGCGACGTCGCCCGGCCCGCCCTGCGCGAGGTGGCCGACGTCATGGTGCGGCACGCCACCCTGCTCGGCGAGTGGGCCGGCGACGAGTCCAAGGGCGTGGTCGACTTCCGCAAGCACGTCGCCTGGTACCTCAAGGGCTTCGCCGTCGGCTCCGAGATGCGCAAGCGGCTCGCGATCACCTCCTCGCTGGAGGCACTGCGGGCCGGCCTGGACGAGCTGGACCTCGACCAGGCCTGGCCGGCCGGCGCGGACGGGCCCCGCGGGCGCACCTCCGGCAACAACCGCGTCGTGCTGCCGGACGGCTGGCTGAAGGACCCGTACGACTGCGCGGGCGTCGGCGAGGACGCCGAGCTCGACACCTCGGGCGGCTGATCAGCCCTTCCTGGGGTGCGGGGTCGAGCCGTACGCCGTCAGGAAGCGGTCGCGGAAGGAGCTCATCTTCCACACCGGCGCGTCGTGGGCCGGACGCAGACCGTCCGTCCAGTGCCAGTCGGCGACCTTGTCGAGCACCCGGGGATCCTTGGCGACGATCGAGACCGGCACGTCACGGCTGGCGTGGTTGCCGCTGACCCGGGCGATCGGCTGGTGGTCGCCGAGGAACACCAGCACGGTGTCCTCGGTGCCGTAGCGCTCCAGCCACTCGGTCAGCGCGGTCACCGAGTACTGCACCGACTTGCCGTACTCCTCGCGGGACTTGGTGGTGTCGGCGATGACGTCGGCCGGGTCGTTGCCCGCCGCCTCGATGCCCTTGAAGACCGAGCCGTCGCCCAGCTGGTCCCAGCCCACCATCTTCGGGATGGGCGCCCACGGCTGGTGGCTGGAGGTCAGGATGAGCAGCGACATCCGGGACTTGCCGCCGGCCGGCCGCTTGCTGTGCACCCGCTCCTGGTACTGCTGGAGCGCGTACTGGTCGGGCATGGTGGACCAGCTGAACTTCGGTCCCTTGTAGCCCAGCTGGAAGGCGTTGTACACCTTGCCGAGGCCGTACCACTTCTGCTCCGGCCAGCCCTTCTGCACACCGGGCATCACGCCGACCGTGTCGAACGCGCCGGTCCGCTCGAACGCGTCCGTCAGGCTCATGTGGTCGCTCGCCATGACGGTCCGGTAGCGCTGCTGGTTGCTGATCCACAGCCCCGACATGGTGGTGGAGTGGCCGAGCCAGCTGCTGCCGCCGTAGGTAGCCGAGGTCAGCCAGCCGCTCTTGGCGTGGAAGCCCGCCGCGGCCAGGGCCTTGGTACGGACGTCGAGGGTCCTGTCCACGCCGGGCGCCATGATCGGGTCCTCGATCGCGCTGCGGCCGTAGGACTCGATGAACGTGAAGATCATGTCCTTGCCGCGCAGGTCCGGGACGAGCTGGCTGCCCGGGGTGTTCCCGAAGGCGTCGACCCGGGCCACCTTCCGGAACTCCGCCTCGTCCCTGAGGGTGTCCGAGACGCGCCGGGCCTGGACCTTCAGCGCGGTGGCCGTCCGGTCGGAGGCGAGCGGCACGCCCGACACCTGGAGGCCCAGGGACGTACAGGTGATCCAGACGACCCCGGCGATCAGCGTGCCCCGGGTCGCGGTGCCGGTGTGCCGGGCGAGCAGGTTGCTCAGCCGGACCGTGGACAGCGCCAGCAGGACGAAGAGGAGGAGCACCAGGGCGATCACGCCGGCCACGGCCGCCAGGGTGGCGGTACGGCCGAGGGAGTCCTCCAGGTACGACTCCGCGTCGGTCAGCAGGCTCCAGTCGAGGACGAGGTTGAAACTGCGGCCCAGGTACTGGTTGAAGCCCATGTCGAGCGCGTTGAGCAGGGTCATGGCGCCGAGCGCGACCCCGGACACCGCCGCCAGCACCACCCGGGGCCGGCGCGGCAGCGCGAGCATCACCGCCGCGCCGATCACGGCTTCCCCCGGTATCCGCAGGAACTTGGCGGGCCCCAGGTTCACGACGCTGTTGGGCATCACGAGCGCGGCGACCACGAGGACGGCGGCCAGCACGGTGACCGTGACCGACAGGGCCCGGGCGCCCGCGGGGTGCCGCTCCCGCCACCGCCCCGCCCACGCGGACCAGACCTTCCAGGGCCACCGGACGGACCGCCGGGCGGGCCGCGCGGTGTCGGCCGCGGCCGGGTCGGCCTCCGGTGCGGGGGCGGCGGGCGCGGGGCCGGGTTCTGACGCCCGGTCGGGTTCCGGCGCCGGGCCCGCGTCCGAGCCGTGCGCCTCGGGGTCCGGCACCTCGGCCTTCGTCACCTCGGCTTCCGCCGCCTCCGGTTCCCGCAGCTCCGGTGCTCGCGGTTCCGGTTCCGTCGACTCCGCCTCCGTGGACTCCGCTTCCCACGAGGCCGGTTCGGCCACCTCCGGCTCCGCCGTCTCCGGTTCGGCCGTCTCGCGCGGGGCCCGCTCCGGCTCCCGCTGCTCCGGGACCGCCGCCTTCGCCTCCGCCTCCTCGGCCGGTGCCGGGCCCGGCGCCCCGGGTTCCGTTTCCTCGCGGCGAGGCCCCGCGGCCGTACTGGATGGCTGGCGCGTGCTCGTGTGCTGAGGCAACCCGGAGGTCCTTCCGTGCGAGACCCTTGATGTCCTCCCGTACGGCCACCTCAGGGCCCCTGTTCACACCCCCGGGCAAACAGCTGGCAAACGCTCACCGGGCCGGACGGCGGCCCGGCGCGCCTACGTTCCGCCCACCGCCGTGAGCAGCGCGAGCGGTGCCGCGGCCGAGCGGGACGCCCGGACACAGGCGTGCGGACAGGGGACCGGTTCCGGATGGGTGTCGCGGCCGTATCCCGCCAGTACTTCCGGCAGCCGGTGCCCGCCCGCCGTCGCCGCGTCGACCAGCGCGTGCGCGACCGTACGGGCCTCGTCGTGCAGTCCGTAGCGGGCCAGGCCGAGCGTGATCAGCGCGTTGTCGTGCGGCCAGACCGAGCCGCGATGGCGGGAGAGCGGATGGTACGCCGGCTGCCCGGCGGCGAGTGTGCGGACGCCCCAGCCGGAGAAGAAGTCCGGTTCGAGCAGCCGCCGGCCGACCACCTCGCCGTACTCCTTGTCCAGCAGCCCCGACCACAGCAGATGCCCGGCGTCGGACGCCAACGCGTCGATCCGGCGGCCCTCGGCGTCCAGCGCGAGCGCCGGGAAGGAGTGCTCGCCCATCCAGAAGTCCCGCTGGAAGCGGTCCCTGAGGTCGGCCGCCGCCTGCTCCAGCAGCGCCGCGTAGGTCTCGTCGGCCCATACCGTGCGCGCCAGCCAGGCCGTACGGCGCAGCGCGTCGTACGCGTAGCCCTGGGCGCCCGCCGCCATGACCGCCCCGGTGGGCCGGGTGCCGTCGGCGCAGCAGATCGCGTCGGGGGAGTCCTTCCAGTTCTGGTTGGCGAGACCGCCCTCGTCGGCGCGGTGGACGAGGTAGCCGCGCGTGGTCAGGCCGCCGTGGTCGAGCATCCAGCCGACGGCGGCCCGGGCGTGCGGCTCCAGGCGGCGGGCCGGCGCCGGGTCGGAGGTGCGCTCGGTGTACGCGCCCAGCAGGACGAGGAAGAGCGGGGTGGCGTCGACCGAGCCGTAGTAACGCCCGTACGGCACCTGCCCGAAGTGCGCCAGCTCACCGTGCCGCACCTCGTGCACGATCTTGCCCGGCTGGGCGCCCCGGGCCCCGCCGGTGCCGGTCGCCTGGGTGGCGGCGAGCGCGTGCAGCGTGGCGGCGGCCGGCCGGGGCCGGAACGGCAGTGCGAACAGGGACGTGAGCAGGGCGTCCCGGGCGAGAAGGGTGAGGAACCAGGGGGCGCCGCCGGCCTGTACACGCAGCTCCTCGCCGTCGGGCCCGGTGGCCGGCACCTGGAGCGCGGCAAGGTCGGCGAGCCCCCGGGCACAGGCCGCCGCCAGTTCCGGCCAGCCGGTCGGGAAGGCCACACCCTCCATGAACTCGCCCTCTGCGGCGAGGAGCTGGTCCCGCACGGCGGCCGGGTCGCGGGGCACCCGCAGGGCGCGCCGCTCGCCGTGCGGGCGGGCGATCACCCGCAGCACCAGCCGTGCCGTGCCGTGCGGTTCCAGTTCGAGGGTCCACACCAGGCGCCGGGCACCGGTGCCCGTCTCCTCCACGGCCTCCGGGGCCGGGCCGGCCGTGATGGTCGTACAGGACCGCCACTCGGCGCGCCGGTAGGTGAACTCGATCCCGTCGTCCAGCACCTGGCGGGATCGCAGGGCGCCGGGCTTGGCGTAGGTGCGGTGGTCGGAGCGGAGTTCGAACTGGTCGGTGAAGTCGGCGTCGACGGTGAGGGCGAGCCGGATCGTCGTGGGCACGGGGCGATTGCTGGTCACCCGCAGCGACTCCACGAACGAGCTGTCGCCGACGGCCTGTTCACGGAAGACGGTGTACGCCGGGGGCTCCTGCCGGCCGCCGCGCGGCACCAGCGCGCAGCGGCTGGCGTCCCCGTCCGGGACGGGGCGCAGCACCTCGGGCACCGCGCCGTCGACGGTGAGCTGCCAGCGGCTCAGGTGCCGGGCGTCCCGGACGAACCACCCGTCCGGGGAACTGCCGCCCCGGACACCGCTGATGTCGCCCCGGTCGTCCACGGCGGCGAACGTCGCCCCGTGCACGAGCAGATGATGCCGGTCCGTCATCCCCGGTCTCCTCCTTCGTCACTCCTGGCGAACGTGGCGGTGCCCGTCGGGGACACGCCCTGTGCGGGGTGCTTGAGAAGCTCTTGGTACAGGTCCAGGGCGAGTGCCGCGGTCCAGGAGAAGCCGGTCGCGCCGCAGGCCTCGCCGGTGTACGGGTCGGCGTACTCCGCGAAGCCGGTGGCGCCGGCCAGCTCGACGACCGCCGCGCGCAGGGCGTCGGCCTGGTCCGTCTCGCCGTGCGTGCGCAGTCCGCGCTCCACCAGCCAGCTCATGTTGAACCAGGCCGGGCCGCGCCAGTACCGGTGCGGGTCGAAGGTCTCGGCGAGCAGGTCGTGGCTGGGCACCAGCCGGGTGCGGTCGCCGAGCGAGAAGTGCGGTCCGCGCAGGGTGCGGACGAGAGCGGCGGCGATGTCCCGGGGCAGGTCCGGCAGCAGCAGTGGGATCAGCCCCGTCACGCCGCGCTCGTGGACGGCCGCCCCGCCGGCCCGCAGGTCCCGGCACAGGAACAGGCCGGCCGCCGGCTCCCACAGCCGCTCCACCAGGGCCCCCGTCAGCCGCTCGGCGCGGGCCCGCCGGGCGGTGCCGGCCGCGCCCAGCTCCTCGGCGATCCGGGCCAGCGCGTGCTCGGAGGCGATGAGGAGGGCGTTGAACGCCGGGTCCTCCACGGCGAACTGCCCGCTGCCGTCCGCATAGCCGGCGTCCCGGTAGTCGGCGGCCAGCCGTACGTACCGCCCGTAGTCCAGATCCGTCGGCCGGTCCTCGGGCGCGCCGTGGTCGAGGTCGGCACGGCGGTAGGAACGGGCCGGAGCCGGGGTGATCCGGCCGAGCGGGGCGTCCCAGCAGGGGCTGTTGTCCATGCCCTGCTCCCACGGATGGACCACGGACACCAGCCCGCCGCCGCCCAGGTCGCGCCGGTGCAGCAGATACCGGTGCCAGGCGGCCAGCCGCGGGTACACCCGGGCCAGGAAGCCCCGGGCCCGGGACAGTCCGGGGTCGGCGCGGTGCACGAGCCAGGCCGCCAGGGCGTGCACCGGTGGCTGCACGATGCCGGACGTCTGTACGGTGCGCGGGGCGCCGGCGGCGCTGCCCGCGGTCGTGGAGCGCCAGAAGTCGGGGCTGGGGAAATAGGCGTCGAGCGGTACGGAGGGGTTGAACACGATGTGCGGGACGCGCCCGTCGCCCCACTGGGCCGCCAGCAGCGTCTCCAGCTCGGTCTGGGCCCGCAGCGGCGACACGTGCCGCAGGCCGATCGCGATGAACGCCGAGTCCCAGGACCACTGGTGCGGATACAGGCTCCGGGAGGGGACCGTCGAGGTGCCCGTCCAGTTCGCCGCGAGCACCCGGGCGGCCCCGGCCTGCGGGGACGTGTCGGAGAGCGGGGGATCGTATGCGACGTCGAGTCGTGTGGGGCGGGCGGTGAGCTGGGCAGTGCGATCCACTCGGGGCTCCCCGAAGACGTCCGGCCGACCGGGTTTGGTGGTGGCTACCGCAGGGTTACGTCTATTTAACACGCAAAACTCACTATGTAATGCAGGCTTGAGGAACACAAGGGGGTGCGTATGACGGGACGTCCGGGAAGAACCGGGACAACCCCCAGGGGCGGCGGTCAGGCCGGCGCCGGCGATCTGCTCGAACTGGTGCGCAGCGGACGGGCCGTGACCCGTGGTGCGCTGCAGGAGGCGACCGGACTCTCCCGTGCCACCGTCGGTCAGCGCCTCGACCGGCTGTTCCGGGCCGGCTGGCTGCGGGAGGGCGCCGGCGGCCCCGTCGGCTCGCCGCTCGGTGGACGCCCCGCCGTCACCCTGGAGTTCGACGACTCCCACGCCGTGGTCCTCGTCGCCGACCTCGACACCCGGCACGCCCGCGCGGCCGTCCTCACCCTGACCGGCGAGCTCCTGGCCGAGGACTCCGGCGCGCTGGTGGTGGAGCACGGTCCGGAGGCGGTGCTCGGCGAACTCGGGCGCCGGTTCGCCGACCTGCTGACCAAGGCCGGCCGGCCGGCGGCGGCGGTCTGCGGGATCGGGCTCGCGGTGCCGGGCCCGGTGGACAGCGAGACCGGCCGGGTCGTGCAGCCCCCGATCATGCCGGGCTGGGACGGCTACGACATACGGGGCCGGCTCTCCCGTGCCTTCACCGAGCACACCGGCACCCCGGCGGTCCCCGTCCTGGTCGACAACGACGCCAACCTCATGGCGTACGGCGAACAGCGCACCGGCCACCCGGACTGCTCGGCCCTCGTCCTCGTCAAGGTGTCGACCGGCATCGGCGCCGGAGTGGTCGTGGGCGGCTCGATCTACCGGGGCGTCGACGGCGGCGCGGGCGACATCGGGCACGTCCGGGTCGGCGCGGACGCGCTGTGCCGGTGCGGCTCGTACGGCTGCCTCGCGGCCGTCGCGAGCGGGGGCGCCGTGGCCCGGCGGCTGGCCGAGTCCGGGGTGCCGGCCGCGTCCGGGTCGGACGTACGGGACCTGCTGGCCGCGGGACACCCGGAGGCCGCCGCACTGGCCCGGGAGGCCGGGCGCCGGGTCGGGGACGTGCTGGCGACGGTCGTGACCCTGCTCAACCCGGGCGTGCTGATGATCGCCGGCGATCTGGCCGGCACCCCCTTCCTCACGGGGGTGCGCGAGCTGCTCTACCAGCGGGCCCTGCCGCGCTCCACGGCCCACCTGGAAGTCGTCACCTCCCGGCTGGGGGAGCGGGCCGCGCTCATCGGAGCGGGGGCGCTGGTCGTGGAGCACCTCTACGCACCGGCGCGGGTGGAGGAGCGGCTGGCGGCCATGGGCGTGTGACCGGGCCCGGCCACGTCCGGGGGCCGCCTGTGACAGGCGTGTTTGCCCTCCGTTTCCGTCCCGGATCCGCGTCCGCATGGTGAAATCCGGGCCGCTGTGGCAGCGTGATTCTCGCCACCCTTGATAAGGGTTGCGCTCAGATGAGCGGATCAAGCACGGCTGCACTTCTCCAAGGGGTGGCACTCGGTGCCACCCCCTGATCGTTCATCGAGCGAAATCAGTCGTGCCGAGTGTCGCTCAGATGAGCGGAATAAGGCCCCTTCCGGGGCGTGCGCGTTCAAGAAGTGAAAACATCAGCTCGTCTTGGCTTGTCAAGCTTTGACTTTCGATCCACTGGCGGACGGGTGGTTACAGGCGCATGACGCACAAGTAGACGTACCCATGGACCTTCGATCTGGGTATGTTCCTCGCCGTCAGGGCAGCCACCGTGGCCTCAAGGAGTCGAGACCCGTGTCGGAAAACAAAGAACCCCACGTAGCGAAGTTCGTTTACGACTTCACCGAGGGCAACAAGGACCTCAAGGACCTCCTCGGTGGCAAGGGTGCCAACCTCGCCGAGATGACCAACCTCGGTCTTCCGGTCCCTCCCGGCTTCACCATCACCACGGAGGCCTGCAAGGTCTACCTGGAGAGCGGTGAGGAGCCCGCGGCACTGCGTGACGAGGTGAGTGCGCACCTCGACGCCCTCGAGCAGGCGATGGGCAAGAAGCTCGGCCAGGCCGACGACCCCCTCCTGGTCTCCGTCCGCTCGGGCGCCAAGTTCTCCATGCCCGGCATGATGGACACGGTCCTGAACATCGGCCTGTCCGACAAGTCGGTGCAGGGCCTGGCCAAGCAGGCGGGCGACGACCGCTTCGCGTGGGACTCCTACCGCCGGCTCATCCAGATGTTCGGCAAGACCGTCCTCGGCGTCGACGGCGAGCTCTTCGAGGAGGCCCTCGACAAGGCCAAGGAGGCCAAGAAGGTCACGGTCGACACCGACCTCGAGGCCGCCGACCTGAAGAAGCTGGTCACCGCCTTCAAGAAGATCGTCAAGAAGGAGGCCGGCCGGGACTTCCCGCAGGACCCGCGCGAGCAGATGGACCTCGCCATCAAGGCGGTCTTCGACTCCTGGAACACCGACCGCGCCAAGCTCTACCGCCGCCAGGAGCGCATCCCCGGCGACCTGGGCACGGCCGTCAACGTCTGCTCGATGGTCTTCGGCAACCTCGGCCCCGACTCCGGCACCGGTGTCGCCTTCACCCGCGACCCCGCCTCCGGCCACCAGGGCGTCTACGGCGACTACCTGCAGAACGCGCAGGGCGAGGACGTCGTGGCGGGCATCCGCAACACGGTTCCGCTGGCGGAGCTGGAGCAGATCGACAAGAAGTCGTACGACCAGCTCATGCAGATCATGGAGACCCTGGAGAACCACTACAAGGATCTCTGCGACATCGAGTTCACCATCGAGCGCGGCCAGCTCTGGATGCTCCAGACCCGAGTCGGCAAGCGCACCGCCGGTGCCGCCTTCCGCATCGCCACGCAGCTGGTGGACCAGGGCCTCATCGACGAGACCGAGGCCCTCCAGCGGGTGACGGGCGCCCAGCTCGCGCAGCTGATGTTCCCGCGCTTCGACGAGCAGGCGAAGGTCGAGCAGGTCGCCCGTGGCATCGCGGCCTCGCCGGGCGCGGCGGTCGGCAAGGCCGTCTTCGACTCGTACACGGCGGTGAAGTGGTCCCGCTCGGGCGAGAAGGTCATCCTCGTCCGCCGGGAGACCAACCCCGACGACCTGGACGGCATGATCGCGGCCGAGGGCATCCTGACCTCGCGCGGCGGCAAGACCTCCCACGCGGCCGTCGTCGCCCGCGGCATGGGCAAGACCTGTGTCTGCGGCGCCGAGGAGCTGGAGGTCGACACCAAGCGCCGCCGGATGACGGTCCCGGGCGGCCACGTGGTCGAAGAGGGCGACGTCATCTCCATCGACGGCTCCTCGGGCAAGGTCTACCTGGGCGAGGTCCCGGTCGTGCCATCCCCGGTCGTGGAGTACTTCGAGGGCCGGATGCACCCGGGCGCCGACGACGCCGACGAGCTGGTCGAGGCCGTCCACCGCATGATGGCCTTCGCCGACCGCAAGCGCCGGCTGCGCGTGCGCGCCAACGCCGACAACGCCGAGGACGCGCTGCGCGCCCGTCGCTTCGGCGCCCAGGGCATCGGCCTGTGCCGCACCGAGCACATGTTCCTCGGCGACCGCCGCGAGCTGGTCGAGCGCCTGATCCTGGCGGACACGCAGGAGGAGCGCGAGGACTCCCTGAAGTCCCTGCTGCCGCTGCAGAAGACCGACTTCGTCGAGCTCTTCGAGGCGATGGACGGCCTGCCGGTCACCATCCGCCTCCTCGACCCGCCGCTGCACGAGTTCCTGCCCGACATCACCGAGCTGTCGGTCCGGGTGGCCCTCGCCGAGTCCCGCCAGGAGCCGCACGAGAACGACCTGCGGCTGCTCCAGGCGGTCCACCGCCTGCACGAGCAGAACCCGATGCTGGGTCTGCGCGGTGTGCGCCTCGGGCTCGTGATCCCCGGCCTGTTCACGATGCAGGTCCGCGCGATCGCCGAGGCCGCGGCCGAGCGCAAGGCGGCCAAGGGCGACCCGCGCGCCGAGATCATGATCCCGCTCGTCGGCACGGTCCAGGAGCTGGAGATCGTCCGCGAGGAGGCCGACAGGGTCATCGCCGAGGTCCAGGCGGCGACCGGCACGGAGCTGAAGCTGGCGATCGGCACGATGATCGAGCTGCCGCGCGCCGCCCTCACGGCGGGCCAGATCGCGGAGGCGGCCGAGTTCTTCAGCTTCGGCACGAACGACCTGACGCAGACGGTGTGGGGCTTCAGCCGGGACGACGTGGAGGCCAGCTTCTTCACGGCCTACCTGGAGAAGGGCATCTTCGGTGTCAGCCCCTTCGAGACGATCGACCGCGACGGCGTCGGCTCCCTGGTGAAGCTGGCGGCGGAAGCCGGCCGGCGCACCCGTCCCGACCTCAAGCTCGGCGTCTGCGGCGAGCACGGCGGTGACCCGGAGTCGGTCCACTTCTTCCACGAGGTCGGACTCGACTACGTCTCCTGCTCCCCGTTCCGCATCCCGGTCGCCCGCCTGGAGGCCGGCCGCGCGGCGACGCAGTCGGAGGGCAGCGACCACCGCTAGGCCTCACGGCCACCGAACCCCGGAGCCGCCGTCGGTCCCCGACCCTCAGACCGATCGGCGGCGGCTCCGGCGCACGAGAAGAGGGGCGGCACCCTGTGCGGGGGTGCCGCCCCTTCGGGCGTCGTGTGCGGAGCCTGTCAAGCTAGGCGTTGACCAGGCAAGATGGTGTTTGCTGACGTTGGCTGCCGGCGGAGTGGTCCGAAGCCGTTGTGCCCTCGCCGCTCATGCCGCTTGATGCGCAGGAAGTGACGTCGGCCTGGAGCGACCCCTCACGATCGCAGCCAGCGCGGCGCTGACCTGCGATCGAGCGGCTCTCATTCGTCGACGTCAAGCCGTCTCATGGCGCCGTCGGCCGGCTACGCGGAGGACTGGCCGGAGCCGAGCATCCGGGCACGGTTCTCCGCGAGGACCTCCTGCACCTTGCGCTCGACCTCCGTCGGATCGACGCCCAGGGCGCGGCCCATGTGGATCGACCAGACCTCCGAGCGCACGTTGGTCTCGAAGTCGAGGTCGGCGCGGACGTTCTCACGGGCGGCCTGGCGATTCTGGCTCACCATCACGAAGGTGGACAGGAAGATCGCCTCCAGGCTGACGATCATGGTGAGCAGCCCGAAGGGAAAGGGGTCCCAGACGATCCCCTGACCGAACACGCCTTCGTTGCACACGATCCAGATCGTGAACCACGCCGCGTGGATGTAGACGAAGTGCATGGTGCCGGCGAACGCGGTGATCGCATCCGCGATCCGGTCCTCGGTCCCGCGCATCCGTGCGAGCACGTCCTGCTCGCGCCGCAGCCGCAGAGCCAGGCTGCCCGGACCACCCGGACGGCCCTGACCACCGGGGCCGCTCGCCGCACCGTCCATGCCCACTCCCGGCTGTCGTCCACGCCACCGGCCGACAGCGTACGGGCGGGCGGGTTCGAACCTCGTGACGACCGCCGGTGGACACACCCGAATGCGTCGCGTGGTCGAGCCGGGTGGGGCTGGTCGGGGCGGCGGTGTTCAGGCTGCGAGGCCTTCGATGGCGACAGGGAGGTGGCGGGGGCCGCGCAGCACCGCGTTGCCGCGGTACGGCGGCGGGTCCTCCAGCAGTTGGGAGAACTTCACGCGGCGGAACAGTTCGGGCACCGCCGTATGGAGTTCCATGCGGGCAAGGGGTGCGCCGAAGCAGTAGTGGATGCCGGTGTAGAACCCCAGGTGCTCGTTGTCCTTGCGGTCGGGGTCGAAGCGGTCGGGGTCCTCGAAGCGTTTGGAATCGCGGTTGGCCGCGGCCAGCATCAGCCAGACCGGTGAGCCCTTGGGGATCGTGGTGCCGGCGACGTCGAACGGGGGCTCGTAGCGCAGCACTTCCTCGATGAGGGGGACGGCCAGGTGAGGGTCGTGTTGGTCATCGCGTTGACGGTGGTCTCGTGGCCGGCGACCAGGAGCAGCGCTTCCTCCCCGTGCAGGGAGAAGACGTCCGGCGCGAGAAAGACGCACTGAGCGAATCCCTGGCAGCGGTTGAGATCAACGACACGCCCCATCTGGAACACGCTCTCGACGCGAAGTCGCAGTGGTTCAACGACGGCAACTTCACCGGCCTCGACGTGGAGAAAGATCTGCTCACGGGCGACAACGACGGCTCGGGCACCTACACGATCCCTGAGCACCCCGTCCGGCGCCGACTGCACGGCGTCGAGCGCTTCGTCACCACGCGCGGCGGCGAATACTTCTTCCTGCCGAGCATCAGCGCACTGCGCTGGCTGGCCGATCTCGACGGCTGACCTGCTCCCCGCCTGAGTGAAGAGTTCTCCCGCTCCACTCGGACATGTCGTCCTGCGGGCCGGTGCGCTGCTTACGGCAGCGGCAGTACGTCGTCGGCGCTGCGGGGTTCCTTACGCTCCTGGTCGTTGAGCTTGTGACGCAGAATCGAGGAGTTCCGGTACACCTCTTTGCGTACCCGCATGATGTTGCCCAGGGGACGGTGTTCCGCCGTCACCCGCCACGGATTGAAGGACAGGGTGTCCAGTTTCCTCAGGTTGTCCTCGCCGGAGATGTCCTGCCGTGGGATACGCAGCTTCGCCACGGTGACCGGTGGGGACAACTCCTCCGGCCATTCGACGGTGACGTCCTCCACCGGCATCCGCTCCAGGTCGGCACAGAGCTGGACCTGGATGTCGAATTCGTAGGGGCGTTCCCGCAGTTCGGAGACGACAGCCGGCCGGAAGACCTCCGGTGCCGAGGCCAGGTCGAGACTTCGCTGCTCCACCTTGTCGGCGAGGGCAGGGCTGGGCGCAAAGCTCACCTTGGCGATGTAGTCGCCGTGCCGCACGGAGCCCATGGTCCAGTAGGTCGACAGCAACAGGTTGACCAGCTGCCTTTGGGAGACGGTGAGGAAGGCGCGTAGCTCCTCCCACGCCCACTCCTCGGGAGGCAGCGTTCCCTTTCCCGTGACCCAGTCGTGCAGGAACCGGTGGAAGCCGGGCTTGCCGTCGGCGAGGTAGGTCGGCGCGCTCGTGACCAGGTCCTGGATGAAGTTGTAGTGCTCGACGGTGTTGCAGAAGAAGATCGGCGCATTGATGTTGGCGTAATCGAAGGTCCGCGTGTCGGGCTCGTCCTCCAGCAGAGTCGGGCCGTCGATGTCGAAGAGCTTCAGCGCCAGTCCGGTGACCGGGCCCAGCCGGGCATCGGTCCCGAGATGGCCCGATCCGTTGGAGAAGCGGACGAGGGCGTCGTGCCGTCCCGGTGTGGCGTAGATGCCCTGGGCGTATTCGGGCGGGAGTTGCTCCAGGATGTCCACCTCTCCCCTGACCAGGGCGTACCCCTTGGCATGCGCGGAGCGGACGGCTTGTCCGGTGCCCTCGGCTGTGAACGAGTCGGCGACGAACCGCCCCGAGTACTGCATGGCGATCTGCAGATTCTTGTCGAATGCGGGGTCATCGGATTCGATGTCCGGTGTGTATCTCACGAATTGCGTGGCCATGCTTCGACCGGTCCTTCATTGCTCGGTGCAGAATGCCGGAATGCGGTGGCAGGTCACTCCTGCGCCTCGTCGAGGAGGTTGTCGAAGGCCCTGGTGATCCGTTGCGCCCGGCGGATGTCGTTCACGCTGGCGTCCGGGTAGGCGGAGTACCAGCCGTCAGCCGTCGCCTGGTGCGCGGCGATGAAATCCGTGGTCTCCTTCGGATGATCATGAAGCCCGGGCCGGCCCTCACACTCTTCGAGGATTCAGGTGTCCCGGTCGCCGTCGTAGGCGGTGGCGAACAGCAGCCTCTTGTCGTCAACGCTACGCTGCCGGAAACATGCCATCCACCCCGCAACTGATGCGCCACACACCATCATTTACGTGAAGGGTTAACTACACCCTTCTCGTGTTGCGAGCGCTGCGTAGCCATCCGAACACGGAAATATAGCCGTGGGCCTGCGCTCAGAAGAGCAGTCCGAAAGCCCGGAAACGGGACTGGGCGTAGCGTGAAATGACGCGCCACATCTGCATTCGAAACCGCTGCGGCGGAGAGGCGGACTACGGCTGCCGAGCAGGCAGGTCGATGCTGTCCGGAGCGCCCGCCGACTTTCTCGGGCCGCCGCGAGACGAAAGGCCACCCATGTCTCCTTCCATGCGCGCGCTCGTGGCCGTGAAGGCCGGTGAGCCCGCTGATGTCCTGCGGCTGGAATCCCGGCCCGTTCCCACGCCGGCAGCCGGTCAGGCGCTGGTCCGTGTGGCGGCGACTCCGATCCACGCCAGTGATCTGCACGTGCTTCGTGGCCGCTACGGTTTCTCCCTCGAGTTCCCCGCTGTCGGCGGTCACATGGAATGCGTGGGCCGTGTCACGGCCCTGGGGCCGGACACCGAGGGACCGGAGGTCGGCGAGCGGGTGGTGGTCGCCGCGATCCCGGCGGTACCCGGGCCCCCGCCGGTCGGCACCTGGCAGGAGTACCTCGTGACCGACACGCACAGACTCCTGCCGGCCCCCGCCCCTCTGAGCGACTCCAGCGCCTGCCAGCTCGCCGTCAACCCGCTGACCGCACTGCTTCTCGTGACGCGCGAACTCGACTGTGAGCCCGGCGAATGGCTGCTCCAGACGGCGGCGGGCTCCACCGTCGGCCGCCTGGTCATCCAGCTGTGCGGGCATCTCGGCATCCGCACCATCAATGTCGTGCGGCGCCGCGCTGCCGTCGAGGAGATCAAGGCGCTCGGCGGTGACGAGGTCATCTGCACCGAGGACGAGGACCTCCTGCAGCGGGTGGCCGAGACAGCGGGACCGGCCGGCGTGCGCAAGGCGCTCGACTGTGTCGCGGGACCTGTGGGTGCCCAGGTGTCCCAGGCGCTGGCACCAGGAGGGCAGGTCGTGGTCTACGGTGCGCTCTCCACCCATCGGCAGACCGACCCGGCTGCGCTGACGATCCCGCTGCAGGCGCGCTCGGTCATCTACGAGACCAAGGCGGTCCGGGGCTTCTGGCTGAACCGCTGGTTCGGCACCGCCTCACCCGAGACTGCGCTGCACGCGCTGGCCCAGGTGAGCGATCTCGTCGCGGACGGGGTGCTGACCATCTCGGGAGGCCGGACGTTCCCGCTCGAACACTTCACCGAAGCCGTCACGCTGGCCGAGGCACCCGCCCACGGCACCAAGCCACTCTTCGTCTTCGAGGACGGCCAGCACGACGACGGGTAGGAAGCGGCTCTGCCCTCGTCGAGCCGGGCAGGATCAGGCGGGCGTCCGTGATCACATTCCGCCCGCCGCCCGCCGCCCGGCCCTGCGGCCGGCCCGTCCAGCCAACGGCCGCCCGTCCGCCCACCGCACGCCCTCCGGCCGACCCGCCCGTCCAGCCGGACCCGCCCGTCCGCCCACCCGCCTCCTCCCGGAAGGACCCGCTCATGGCCGGTTGGACGACCACCGACATTCCCGACCAGGCCGGCCGGGTGGCCGTGGTCAGCGGGGCCAACAGCGGGCTCGGGTACGTCACCGCGCGGGAGCTGGCACGCAAGGGGGCGCGGGTGGTGCTGGCGTGCCGGAGCGAGGAGCGCGGGGGCCGGGCCGCCGAGCGGCTGGCGGCGGAGGTGCCCGGAGCCCGGGTGGAGCCGGCCCGGCTCGATCTCGCGGACCTCGCGTCCGTGCGGGAGTTCGCCGGCCGGCTGCCGTACGACCGGCTCGATCTGCTCCTCAACAACGCCGGTCTGATGGCCGTACCGTACGGGACCACCGCCGACGGGTTCGAGACGCAGTTCGGCGTCAACCACCTCGGGCACTTCGCGCTCACCGGGCTGCTCCTGCCGAGGCTGCTCACCACCCCCGGCGCCCGGATCGTGACCGTCTCGAGCTTCCTGCACGCCCTCGCCAACATCGACATCCGGGACCTGGGCGGCGAGCGCGGATACCGGCGCTGGATCGCCTACGCCCGGTCCAAGACGGCGAATCTGCTCTTCACGCACGAGCTGGCCCGGCGCGTCGGCCGGCACGGCGGTGAGGTCGTCGCCGCCGCCGCGCACCCCGGGTACGCGGCCACCAACCTGCAGTCGGCCGGGCCGCGCGCCGAGGGGCGCCGGGGCGCCGAGCGGATGATGGAGGCCGCCAACCGGGTCTTCGCCCAGTCGGCCGAGGCCGGCGCGCTGCCCTCGCTGTACGCGGCGACCGCGCCAGGCGTACGGCCCGACTCCTTCTTCGGCCCCTCGTTCGCGATGTGGCGCGGCGCGCCCGCACCCTCCTGGCGGGCGCCGTGGACCCTCGACGACGAGGCGGCGCGACGGCTCTGGGCGGAGTCGGCCCGCCTGACCGGTGTGTCCTACGACGCCCTGAAGGAGTGAGCCGCCCCGTGTCGGTACCGGCTCAGGACGCACGCACCTCGTACGCCGTCACCCGGGCCGACGCGTCGTCCAGGCACGCCCCGCTGGCGAGGTCGAAGCGCTGCTTCAGCAGGGGGGAGGCGACGAACGGGCGGCCCTGATGGGTGCCGGTCAGGCCGCGCGAGAGGACGGCCGCGCCGGTGAACGGGTCGCGGTTGTCGATCGCGTACAGGCCGCCGGAGCGGTCGCGGAACAGGGCCACCTGGCGGCCGTCCGGCAGCAGCGCGGCCACTCCGCGGCCGGAGCCGAGCGCACTGAGGTCGCAGACCGTGAACCAGCCGTCGGACAAATGGAGTTGGATCTTCAGATCGGTGGTCTCGAGGGCCAGGGTCATCGCTGGGCACTTCCTTCCAGGACGTCTTCGGCGGACCGCATGCCGATCGACAGCAGCGGCAGGTCGGGCTTGATCTGGTCGCGTTCGGGAACGAAGGCGACGACCGGGTCCGGAGTGTCCGGGGCATTGACGAAGGACACGAACCGGGCGAGCTTCTCGGGGTCGTTGACGGTCTCGGCCCACTCGTCGCGGTAGTGCGCGACGTGCGCGGCCATCAGGGACTCCAGCTCCGCGCAGATGCCGAGCGAGTCGTGCACCACCACGTCCCGTACGTGGTCCAGGCCGCCGGGGATCCGCTCCAGCCAGGCCGAGGTGCGCTCCAGGCGGTCGGCGGTGCGGATGTAGAACATCAGGAACCGGTCGATCAGGCGCACCAGTTCGGCGTCGGACAGGTCCTGGGCGAGCAGGTCGGCGTGGCGCGGGGTGGCGCCGCCGTTGCCGCCGACGTACAGGTTCCAGCCGCCGGCGGTGGCGATCACCCCGAAGTCCTTCGACCGGGCCTCGGCGCACTCGCGCTGGCAGCCGGAGACCGCCGACTTCAGCTTGTGCGGGGAGCGCAGTCCCCGGTAGCGCAGCTCCAGGTCGATCGCCATGCGGACCGAGTCCTGCACGCCGTAGCGGCACCAGGTCTGCCCGACGCAGGACTTCACCGTGCGCAGCGACTTGCCGTAGGCGTGCCCGGACTCGAAGCCGGCGTCCACCAGGCGGGCCCAGATCAGCGGCAGCTGCTCGACCCGCGCGCCGAACATGTCGATCCGCTGTCCGCCGGTGATCTTCGTGTAGAGGCCGAAGTCCCGGGCGATCTCGCCGATCACGATCAGTTTCTCGGGCGCGATCTCCCCGCCGGGGATGCGTGGCACCACCGAGTACGAGCCGTTCTTCTGGAGGTTGGCGAGGAAGTGGTCGTTGGTGTCCTGGAGCGCGGCCTGTTCGCCGTCCAGGACGTAGCCGCTCGCGCCGATCGTGGGCGCGAGGGAGGCGATGATCGAGCCGACGGCCGGCTTGCAGACCTCGCAGCCCTCGCCGCCCCGGGCGCCCTCGCGGCCGTAGCGGTCCAGCAGGTCCCGGTACGAGGTGACACGCAGGGCGAGGACGATCTCGTACAGCTCCTCGCGGGTCCGGTCGAAGCAGCCGCACAGCCCCTTGTCGACCTCGACGCCCGCGGCCTCCAGCTCGGCGGTGACCAGTTGCCCGAGCACCTTCACGCAACTGCCGCAGCCGGTACCGGCCTTGGTGCACTTCTTCACCTCGGGCACGGTGGTGCACGCGTGCTCGGTGACCGCGCCGCGGATCGTGCCCTTGCTGACGTTGTGGCAGGAGCAGATGATCGCGTCGTCCGGCAGCGCGGACGGGCCGAGCGCCGCTCCCGAGCCGGCTCCGGCGGGCAGGACGAGCGACTCGGGGGAGACGGGCGGGACGGAGCCGGTGAGCGCGCGCAGGGTGCCGTACGCCTCCGCGTCGCCGACCAGGATGCCGCCGAGCAGGGTGCCGTCCGCCCCGATGACCAGCTTCTTGTACAGGCCCGCGCGGGAGTCGGAGTAGACGACGTCCAGGCAGTCGCCGGTGGCGCCGTGCGCGTCGCCGAAGGAGGCCACGTCCACGCCGAGCAGCTTCAGCTTGGTGGACAGATCGGCCCCCGTGAAGGACGCCTCGTCCCGGGCGATCGCCGCGGCGGCCGTCTCCGCCTGCTCGTAGCCGGGCGCCACCAGGCCGTACACCCGGCCGTCCGCGGCCTGCGCGCACTCGCCGATCGCGAACACGTGCGGGTCGGCGACCGTGCGGCAGCGCTCGTCGACGGCGATGCCGCCGCGCTCGCCGACCGTCAGACCGCAGTCCCGCGCGAGCTGATCGCGGGGGCGGACACCGGCGCTGAACACGACCATGTCGACCGCGAGTTCGGAACCGTCCGACAGCTTCATGCCGGTGACGGCGCCGTCGGTCCCGGTGACGATCTCCTGGGTGCCCGTGCCGGTGTGCACGGTCAGGCCCATGCCCTCGATGGTCCGCAGCAGCGCCGCGCCACCGCCGTCGTCGACCTGTACCGGCATCAGCCGGGGCGCGAACTCCACGATGTGGGTGGCCAGTCCGAGGCCGTTCAGGGCGCCGGCCGCCTCCAGGCCGAGCAGGCCGCCGCCGACCACGGCGCCGGTGACGGCCCGGGACCGCGCGTACTCCTCGATGGCGAGCAGGTCCTCGATGGTCCGGTAGACGAAGCAGCCGGCCGCGTCCTTGCCCGGCACCGGCGGAACGAACGGGTAGGAGCCGGTGGCCAGCACCAGGACGTCGTAGCCGACGACGAGCCCGGAGCGCGCGGTCACCTTGCGGGACTCGCGGTCGATCGTCTCCGCCGGGTCCCCGAGGTACAGCTCGATGCCGTGGGTCCTGAGGAACTCCCCGTCGGTCAGGGAGAGGTCGTCGGGTGTCCGCCCCGAGAAGTACGAGGTCAGCTGCACGCGGTCGTAGGCCGGGCGCGGCTCCTCGCACAGGACGACCACGCGGTGCGTGGCGGTCAGGCCGCGCTCGGCGAGTGCTTCGAGGAAGCGCTGGCCGACCATGCCGTGCCCGACGAGCACGATCGTGGGGCGGTCCCCGGCGGGTGCGGTCGTGGACATCAGGAGCCTCCGTCGTTGGTGAGCAGGTGGAGCAGGGGGCCGCCGTCGGACGGGAGCGGCTCTGCTCCCTCCCAGGCGCGGGCGAGCGCGCCGACGGTGCCGAGTTCGCCGACCAGGACCCCGCCCACCAGCCGGTCGTCGCGGACGACGACCTTGCGGTAGGTGCCCCGGGTGGCGTCGGCGAGCCGCACCACGTCGTCGCCGGGACGGGCCTCGGTCTCGCCGAACGCGGCGAGGTCGAAGGGGGAGCCCGGGCCCGTGAGGGTCAGCCGGGTCAGGGAACGGGTGCCGCGGTACCGGACGCCGGCCGGGCCCGCGAGCAGCCCGGCGAGCACGTCGGCCTGTTCCAGCGCGGGGGCGGCCAGGCCGTAGACCGTGCCGTCGTGCTGGGCGCAGTCGCCGACGGCGTGGATGTGCGGGTCGGAGGTGCGCAGCTCGTCGTCCACGACGACGCCCTTGCGGACGGTGAGCCCCGCCTGCTCCGCCAGGCCGGTGCGCGGGCGCACCCCGCAGGCGACCACGACGAGGTCGGCGTCGAGGGCGTACCCGTCGGCCAGTTCCACGGAGCGGACCGCGCCGGCGACGCAGCGCACGTCCCGCACCCGGCACTCGGTGTGCACCTCGACGCCGAGGTCGGTCAGGTGCCGCCGCACCAGCCGGGAGGCGTCGGGGTCCAGCTGGCGTTCCATGAGGCGTTCGGCCTGCTGGGCGAGGACCACCTGGGCGCCGCGCACGGCGAGCGCCCGGGCGGCGGAGACCCCCAGCAGGCCGCCGCCGATGACGACGGCGCGCAGTCCCGGCCGGACCGCCTTGGCCAGCCCCAGGCAGTCGTCCATGGTGCGGAACGCGTGTGCGCCCTCGGGCAGCTGGTGGTCGGCGGTGAACAGGCCGCGCAGCGGCGGCAGCACCGGGTTGGAGCCGGTGGCCAGGACCAGCGTGTCGTAGGCGATCCGGGTGCCGTCGGCGCAGGCGACGGTCCGGGCGGTCCGGTCGATCCCGGTGACGCGGGCGCGCAGCAGGCCCTGAGGTGCCGGCAGGCCGATCACCTCCGGGGCGTACCGGCCGGCCAGCACCTCGGCGAGCAGCACCCGGTTGTAGGGGGCGTGTTCCTCCTCGCCGACCAGCAGCGCGGGCGTGCCCAGGTCGCCGAGCCGCCGGGCGAGCCGTACGCCCGCGAGGCCGGCGCCGATCACCACCACACGCGTTTTCGAGGTCATGTCCCGAGCGTGCGGCCCCGACGTTTCCCGGCAGCATCACCTCTGTTTCCCGGGAGGAACGCTGCCCTCAGCGGCAGGCGGCGGGGGGTGTGAGGGGACCGGGGGCGCTCGGCGGCGGCGGGTGGGTGTGCCGGGACCGGGCGCCGAGCCTCAGAAGCCGTTCAGATACGTGGACGGCACACGCATCCTCTGCCTAGGGTCGCGATCATGCCCGACATACCCGTGACCGTCGTCGCCCTGCTCTGCGTGGCCTCCCTCGCGGCCGGCTGGATCGACGCGGTGGTCGGCGGGGGCGGACTGCTGCTGTTGCCGGCCCTGCTGCTGGGCCTGCCCTCGGCCACCCCGGCCGCGACGGCGCTGGGCACCAACAAGGCGATCGCGATCGTCGGCACCACGGGCGCCGCCGTGACCTACGCCCGCCGGGCGCCGGTGGACGTCGGCACGGCCGTGCGCATCGGCCTCGCCGCGCTGGCGGGTTCCTCGGCGGGCGCGTTCTTCGCGGCCGGGATGAGTACGGAGGTCCTCAAGCCGGTGATCATGGTGGTGCTGCTCGGGGTGGCCGCCTTCGTGATCCTGCGTCCCGCCTTCGGCACGGCCCCGGCCCCGGGCCCCGCCGGCCGGCGCCGCAAGCTCGCCGCGATCGGCCTGGCCGGCCTGGGCATCGGCTTCTACGACGGTCTGATCGGCCCCGGCACCGGCACGTTCCTGGTCCTCGCGCTGACCGCGGTCCTGCGGCTGGACCTGGTCAGCGCCTCCGCCACCGCCAAGATCGTCAACTGCTGCACCAACGCGGGCGCCCTGGCCATGTTCGCCTGGCAGGGCACGGTGCTGTGGCGCCTCGCGCTGCTGCTCGCCGTCTTCAACCTCGCAGGCGGCATGCTCGGCGCCCGCACCGCGCTCAAGCGCGGCAGCGGTTTCGTCCGGGTGGTCCTGCTGACGGTCGTCCTCGGCCTGGTGGCGAACCTGGCCTACGAGCAGTGGGCCGCCTGACCGCGCAGCAGGTCGACCAGCCCGGTGGTGTCCTCGTCCCCGTGCCGGCGGCGAGCCGCCGGCTCGGAGAAGGTGCCGCGGGTCGAGTACTCGCTCACCGGCCGGGGCGCCCTGCTGAACGAGGCCCTGGCGCCGCTCGGGGCCTGGGGCGGGGAGCACGTGCTCGGCGCCGGGCCGGCCGCGCGCCGAGGGGTCAGCGGGAGCCCGTCAGATGGGCGAAGACCACCACGTTGCCCTGGTAGCCGGTGGTTCTCGAGTAGCCGCCGCCGCAGGTGATGACGCGGAGTTCGGGGCGGGCGGCGGCGCCGTAGACCTTCTCGTCGGGGAAGTCGCGGGCGGAGTACACCTCGACCGCGTCCACCGTGAACACGGCCACGGAGCCGTCCCGGCGGTCCACCTCGATGCGGGCGCCGCGTTTGAGGGCGCCGAGGTCGTAGAAGACGGCGGGGCCCTCGGTGTTGTCGACGTGCCCGGCGAGGATCGCGGTGCCCGTCTCACCGGGCATGGTGCCGGCCTCGTACCAGCCGGCGAGGTTCTTCTGGTCCGCGGGCGGCGCGTCCAGGCTGCCGGACGGAGTGAGGGCCAGGCCCGTCAGCGGGGCGTTCACGCGGATCGCGGGGATGCGGACCCGGGTCGGCGGGGACGGTGCGAGCGCCGGCGCCGCGAGCCGCTCGTCCGCCGGATCGGGCCGGCCCTCGGCCGGCGACGGCTGCGGTGGGGTGTGCGCGCCGGCACCGCCGCCGAGCAGCCACACCCCCGAACCGAGGGCCACGACGGTGACCGCGGCTATGGCGGTGTCGCCGAGCCGGTGGAACCTGGCTCGCGTGCGCATGCGAACCCCTCTCCCGGGGGCGGACCCCCGAAGGCCCTCCCCCTCCGGGCCGCGAGGGGCATCGGACCCGGAGGGGGTGGGACTGCGGTACCTGCGGACGGACAGCGGAGGGTGTCCGTCAGATCCCGTCGCCTCTCGCCCGGCGATGCAGGAGCCAGGTACCGCCCGCGGCGGCGACGGCCAGAGCCGCCACACCCGCCGTGGTCTGCGCGGGGTCGGTGCCGAGTGCGCCACCGGCCCCCGTCTTCACGCTTCCTTTCGGCTGCACGCCGCCGGCCGCCTGCTCGTGCGCCGCGCTCAGCGCCACCACCAGGTCGCCCTTCACCTGCCGGTCGCCCTCCGCGCACTTGGCGACGATCTCGTACGTCCCCGGCTGCGCGCTCTCCGGCACCTTGAACTGGCCGATGGCCTCGCCCTCGTGCGTGCTGGGCGCCAGCGTGAAGGTGCCGGCGCCGACCGCGCCCGCGTCCCCGGTCGCGGAGCCCTTGTCGCCGCACGCGGCGGTGTTCACCGTGACCTGGGCACCCGGGGCCACCGTCGAGGGGTACACGTCCAGGCTGTCGGTACCGGCGGCGTGAGCGGGTGCCGCGGCTGCCAAGGCGAGCGCGGTACCGGTCAGCAGACGGGCGGTGCGGCGCATGGTGCTCCCCGAAGCTTGTCCGACTCGTGCCCTTCCGAGGTAAGTGGCTCGGGGGCCCGGCCGCTTCCCGGGAGGACGCCGGGGATTGCGGAGAACGGGTGTCGGCCGGGCCCCCGGACGGGCTAGCGCTTCCGGGGTTCGGGCAGGTCATGGGCGTGTGCGGAGGCTTCGGAAGGTTGCGGTATGAAAAGCACACGAATGGAGCGGTGAGCACCGGTGAACGGGTGACGGAGCGTCAAGGCGGGAGGGGCGCCTCCGCGGGTGCCGGGGACCGGCCGGGCCCCGCCCGCGAGCAGGGGGACGCCGAAGGCCGGTGCCCGCGGGGGCACCGGCCTCGTGTCGTCGGCGACGGGTCAGTTGACGTTGACCGCGCTCCACGCGGCGGCCACCGCGTTGTACTCGGCGCTCCCCGCGCCGTAGAGGTCCTTCGCCGCGTTGAGGGTGGCGGTCCTGGCCCCCGCGTAGTTCGTCGAGGAGGTCATGTAGACCGTCAGCGCCCGGTACCAGATCTTGCCGACCTTGTCCCGGCCGATGCCGGCGACGGTGGAGCCGTTGGCGGTCGGCGAGTCGTAGGCGACGCCGTTGATGGTCTTCGCGCCGCTGCCCTCGGCGAGGAGGTACGCGAAGTGGTTGGCCACGCCCGAGGAGTAGTGGACGTCGAGGTTGCCGACCGAACTGCTCCAGTAGTCGGCCGAGTTGCCGTCCTTGGACGGCTTGTCCATGTAGCGCAGCGCGGTCTTGCCGAAGCCGGAGCGGACGATCTTCTCGCCGATGAGGTAGTCACCGGTGTCGGAGGAGTTGTTCGCGTACCACTCGACCATCGTGCCGAGGATGTCGGAGGTGGCCTCGTTCAGGCCGCCGGACTCGCCCGAGTAGGTCAGCGCGGCCGACTTGGACGTCACGCCGTGGGTCATCTCGTGCCCGGCGACGTCGAGGGCGACCAGCGGGCCGAAGGTGGTCCCGTCGCCGTCGCCGTACGTCATGCAGAAGCAGCTGTCGTCCCAGAAGGCGTTGTTGTAGTTGTTGCCGTAGTGGACGCGGTTGTAACTGCCCTTGCCGTCGCCCGCGATGCCGTTGCGGCCGTGGACGTTCTTGTAGTAGTCCCAGGTCTCGTTGGTGCCGTACTGGGCGTCGACGGCGGCCGAGGAGCGGTCGGCGGTGGTGCCCGTGCCCCAGTGGTTGTCGGCGTCCGTGAACAGGGTCGCGGGCGCGCGGCTGAAACAGATGCCGAAGATGCACAGGTCGGTCTTGTTGGCCGCGTCACCGGTGTAGGTGTTGCCGCGCGTCGGGTCCTTGAGCTGGAACGTCGACCCCGACTGGGTGGTCTCCAGCGCGACGGTGCCGCCGTACAGGGACTTGCCGTCGCCGGTGGCCGTCTCGATGTTGTCCCACGCGTCGATCCGGGCGCCGGTGCGCGCGTCGGTCAGCACCGTGCGGGCGACCGGGTTGCCGAGCGAGTCGAGGCCGGCGGCGTCGGTGCGCCAGGCGAGCCTCGGCGCACCGTGCAGGGCGTCGACCACCAGCTCCGGCCTGGCCTTCACCTGCTTCAGCTGCTCGCCGAGGTTGGCGGCGCGCAGGGCGTTCACCGCGAGGTCGGCGGCCTTCTGGCCGGAGATCTTCGGGACCACGGAGGCCAGGGATATCCGGCCGCGTGTCGCCCGGTCGGCGCTGCGGTAGCCGCCGTCCGCCGCCAGGTGGACGACGAAGTCGCCGCCCAGCACCGGCAGTCGGTGGTACGTGCGGTCGTAACGGACGTGCTGGGTGCCGTCCTTGTCCACGATCACGTCCCGCACGCTGGTGTCCTCGGCGGAGGTGAGGCCGAGGCCCGCGGCGTGGGCGAGCAGTGCCGAGGCCGCGTTCTGGATCGCGGTGGCCCGGGTCGGTCTGCCGTCGGCGTGGGCGGCGGGGGCGAGAGCGGTGACCATCAGGGCCGCCGTGCTGACGGCGACGCCGGTGGTGGCGAGACGACGGGTTCCGCGGACGTGCTGACGTATCCGGCTCATCAGTCTCCTTGGGGAGGCGCCAGGTTGGAGGTGGGGGTGGCGCTGGCAACCCCTGAGATTTAAGGGGCCATGACATGTCATGTCCATAGGGCGTTCATGGAGATGTGTGGGGAGGCGGCGGGGGTACAGAATCGTTTCCGTGAGCACTGAGGACCCCGAGCCGCTCCCCTTCTTCGTGTACGGCACCCTCCGCCGCGGCGAGGCGAACCACGATCTCTACCTGCGCGGCCGGACCTCGGCGGAGGAACCGGGCCGCCTCCCGGGCGCCGTGCTGTACGACGGCCCCGGCTACCCCTACGCCGTCGAGCGGCCCGGTGACGAGGTGCGGGGAGAACTGGTGACCGCACGCCCCGAGGCGTACGCGGACCTGCTGGCCGCCCTGGACCGGCTGGAGGAGTACGTGCCGGGCGACCCGCGCAACCTGTACCTGCGCGTCGCCCGGGACGTCGTACGCGCCGACGGCGGTACCGTCCGCGCCTGGGTCTACCTGGCCGCCCCGGGGGTGGCCGCCCGGCTGCGCGCCCGCGGCACCCGCATCGAGGGCGGTGACTGGCTCACCCGCCGCTGAGCCGGCCCAGCAGCTCCAGCCCCTCGGGCACCTCGATCCCGAACTCCTCCGCCACCACGCGCCGTGCCTCCGCCTCGCCGGCCAGCTCACGCACGGCCACCGTGCCGTCGGCGCGGGTCTCGGTCAACCGGGCTCCGTCCAGGGCGAGATGACGCTCGGCGGTGGTCCGCTGAAGGTACGGCCGGCGGGTGAACGGGGAGCGCGGGTTGCTGCCGACGTGCCAGTTGAACACCTCGAAGTCCGCGGCCGTGAACGGCTCCAGCGTGAACGCGTACTGGCTCACCCAGTCCCGCGCCGCCCCGTCGTACGCCTGCAACGCCCACAGTTCCAGCGGCCCGTCGTGCGGCAGGCGCGTGAAGCGGTGCCGGCGTCCCCCGTCCTCGAACTCCTCGCCGACCGTCAGCGGCACCGGCGCCAGCAGCGCCCCGATCGCCCCGAAACCGACATCGGCCAGATACGGCAGCGGCTCGCCCGGCACCTCGACCCGGAGCATCGCGTGCGTACGCGGCCGGCTCTCCGGGGTGTCCGCCCCCAGCACCACCCGCCCCGCCAGCGGGGTCACCCGGAGACCGAGCGCCTCCAGCGCCAGCCGCAGCAGGGTGTTGTGCTCGTAGCAGTAGCCGCCGCGCCGTCCGTGGACCATCTTGGCCACCACGTCGGCGGGTGCCAGCGACGGGACCCTGCCGGACACCGGGTCCAGGTTCTCGAAGGGCAGCGCCAGGGCGTGCGCCAGATGCACACCCCGCAGCGTCGAAAGGTCGGCCCGTGTGCCGCCCGCCCAGCCGATGCGCTCCAGATAGGCGTCGAGGTCGAACTTCTCCCGGTCGGACATACCGCGAATCTACGCGTGCCCCCCTCCGCCCCGCACCGGCCCGGAGACCGAACCGGTCTACTCCTCAGGTCCCAGGACCTCCACCCGCACCGCGCACGACTTGAACTCCGGCATCCGGGACGTCGGATCCAGCGCCGGGTTGGTGAGGTTGTTCGCGCGTCCCTCGCCGGGCCAGTGGAAGGGCATGAAGACGGTGTCCGGACGGATGGCGGTGGTGATCCGCGCGGGCGCCACCGCCCGGCCCCGCCGGGAGACCACCGCGAGCCGATCGCCCTCCGCCGCCCCCAGCCGGGCCGCGAGGCGCGGATGCAGCTCCACGAACGGACCGGGCGCCGCCGCGTTCAGCTCAGCCACCCGCCGGGTCTGCGCCCCCGACTGGTACTGCGCCACCACCCGGCCGGTGGTCAGCAGCAGCGGGTACACGTCGTCCGGTTCCTCCGCCGCCGCCCGGTGGGCCACGGCGACGAACCGGGCCCGGCCGTCGGCCGTCGCGAAACGGTCCAGGAACAGACGCGGGGTGCCGGGATGCACGGCGGCCCCGGCCGGCCGCGCCGGGTCCTCGGGCACCCCCGGCTCCCCAAGGCCCTCCGGCCCCTCACGACCCCCAGGATCAGGAACCTCAGGGACCTCAGGGGTCTCCGGGCACGGCCAGAACACTCCGTTCTCCTCCGCGAGACGGCGGTAGGTGATGCCCGAGTAGTCGGCCGGGCCGCCCGCGCTCGCCCGGCGCAGCTCGCCGAAGACCTCCTCCGCGTCGGTGGGGAATCCCTTCTCCACCCCGAGCCGGCCGGCGAGCTCGTGCAGGACGAACAGGTCGCTGCGCACACCGGGCGGGGGCGCGACCGCCCGCCGGCGCAGCAGCACCCTGCCCTCCAGGCTGGTCGTGGTGCCCGTCTCCTCCGCCCACTGCGTCACCGGCAGCACCACGTCCGCCAGCTCCGCCGTCTCCGACAGCACCACGTCCGCCACCGCGAGGAAGTCCAGCGAGCGCAGCCGCTCCTCGACATGGGTGGCGCGCGGCGCCGACACCACCGGGTTCGAGCCCATCAGCAGCAGGGCCCGGATGTCCGTGCCGAGCGCGTCGAGGAGTTCGTAGGCGCTGCGTCCGGGCCCCGGCAGGCTGTCCGGGTCCACGCCCCACACACCGGCCACGTGCCGCCGGGCCGCCGGGTCGTCCAGCTTGCGGTAGCCGGGCAACTGGTCGGCCTTCTGGCCGTGTTCCCGGCCGCCCTGCCCGTTGCCCTGCCCGGTCAGGCAGCCGTACCCGGACAGCGGGCGGCCCGCCCGGCCGGTCGCCAGACACAGGTTGATCCACGCGCCCACCGTGTCCGTGCCCTTGGCCTGCTGCTCGGGCCCGCGCGCGGTGAGCACCATCGCCGACTCGGGCTCGCAGAACATGCGCACCGCCTGCCGCAGCTCGGGAACGGACACCCCCGTGATCCGCTCCACGTACTCCGGCCAGTGCGCCATCGCCCCCGCCCGGGCCTCCTCCCAGCCGGTGGTCCGCTCCCGGACGAACCCCTCGTCCGTCCGTCCCTCGGCGACCACCAGGTGCAGCAGCCCCAGGGCGAGGGCGAGATCGGTGCCGGGTCGGGGCGCGAGATGAAGATCGGCCTGCTCGGCGGTCCTGGTACGGCGCGGATCGACGACGATCAGCGTGCCGCCGTTCTCCCGCAGCTCGGTGAAGAAGCGCAGCGACGGCGGCATGGTCTCGGCCAGGTTCGATCCGACGAGGATCACGCACCCGGTCCTCGGAACGTCCTCCAGCGGGAACGGCAGCCCGCGGTCGAGCCCGAACGCCTTCGTCCCCGCGGCCGCGGCCGAGGACATGCAGAAGCGGCCGTTGTAGTCGATCTGCGAGGTACCGAGCACCACCCGCGCGAACTTGCCGAGCGCGTACGCCTTCTCGTTCGTCAGCCCGCCCCCGCCGAACACCCCGAGCGCGTCGGCGCCGTGCTCCTGCCGCGTCCGCCCGAGCCGCTCGGCGATCAGGTCCAGCGCCTCGCCCCAGCCCGCCTCCACCAGCCGCCCGCCGGACCGCACCAGCGGAGTGGTCAGCCGCACCGCCGGCGACAGCACCTGGGCGGCCGTACGGCCCTTGCCGCACAGCGCGCCCCGGTTGACCGGGAAGTCCGGCCGCTCGGACACCTCGGCGCCCCCCTGCGGCAGGGGCGTGACGGTCATCCCGCACTGCAGGGCGCAGTACGGGCAGTGGGTGGGCGTCGAGGTGTTCTCCATACCGCCCAGCCTGCGCGGACCGTGTTACGGCCCGTGCCCGCCCCCGGTTACACCGCCGGGACGGTCACCTCCCCGCGCCCGCCCGGCCACCGTGAGGCCCGCGCCGCGCACCCCTCCGGCTCCGGCACCCGGGTCACCGGCCGGACGCCAGCGCCCGGCTCACGCCCCGCTCCTTCGGGCCCAGGAACCGCGGGTCCGGCCGGAGCACCGCGTCCAGCGCCGCCTTGCCCGCCGCGAAGACCTCGCGCGTGCCGCCGTAGTACCAGGTCACGTCGTGCTTGGCGGCGACCCCGACCCCGTACGAGTCGACCCCCGCCGCCTCGCACAGCGCCACCGCCCGCCGGATGTGGAAGTCCTGGCTGATCAGCACCGCCCGGTCCACCCCGAAGATCTTCCGGGCCCGCACACAGGAGTCCCAGGTGTCGAAACCGGCGTAGTCGCTGACGATCCTCGTGCCCGGCACCCCGTGCCGGGTGAGGTAGGCGCGCATCGCGTCGGGCTCGTCGTAGTCCTCGCGGCTGTTGTCCCCGGTGACCAGGACGACCTCGATGCGCCCCGCCCGGTACAGCTTCGCCGCCGCGTCCAGCCGGTGCGCGAGGTACGGCGACGGCTCCCCGTTCCACAGCCCGGCGCCGAACACCACCGCCACCGGCGTGCGCGGCACGTCCGCCGTCGTCCGCAGCCGGTCCGCCGTCGACACGTACAGCCAGGTCGCCGGCAGCAGCGCCAGCACGCACGCGGCCATCACCGACTGCACCAGCCGCCGCTGCCCCGCACGGGTGCGCGGCAGCCGCGGTCGACGGATCTTCATGGCGTCCCCCGGAGAGAGTGATCGGTTCCCACCGGGTAGACGCCCGCACCGGCGGACCGGTTCACCTCACGCCCCGCATCCGCGCACCGTGAAGCCGCGGAAAACACCCGTGACGGCCCGGCAACGGGGCCGCAACCTCGGCCCGCCAGGATCCTTCCATGACGGCGTCGCACCCTCCCCGCTCCGAGTCCCTCCACCACCTCGAAAGCACGGCGCACCTCATGGACAGCATCAGCAGCCACCTGGCCGGCCGGCTCCGGCTCGTCTCCCCGGTCGGACGCCGCCGCCCGACCCCGCCCGCCCTCGTCCTGGTCGCGCACGGCAGCCGCGACTCCCGCGCGGCGGTCACGGTGGGGGCCCTGCGGGACCGGGTCCGCGAGCTGCGCCCCGGCCTCTCCGTCCACCTGGGGCACATCGAGCTGAACGAGCCGCTGCTCCCGGACACCCTGGCCGCCCTCGGGGACAGCCCCGCCGTCCTCGTCCCGCTCCTCCTGGGCCGCGGCTACCACGTCAAGCAGGACATCCCCGCCATGGCCGCCGCCGCGGCGGGCCACACCCGCGTGGCCGCCCCGCTCGGCCCGCACCCGCTCCTCGTCGAGACCCTGTACGACCGCCTGACCGAGGCCGGCTGGCCGCGGGACCCCGACCCGGCCACGCGCCGCACGAGCGCGGTCGTCCTGGCCGCGGCGGGCTCCCGCGACCCGGAGTCGGCGGCCGACACCGCCCGCGCCGCCCGCCTGCTGGCGGACCGCCTCGGCGTGCCCGTCGTCCCCGCGTACGCCTCCGCCGCCGCACCGACCGTCGAGGCGGCCTGGCGCACCCTGGCGGCCCGCGGCCGGCACCGGGTGGCGGTCGCGTCCTGCTTCACCGCCCCCGGCCGCTTCGCCACCCAGTGCGCGGCCGCGGCTCCCTGGATCGCCTCCGCCCCCCTCGGCGACCACCCGGCGATGGCCCGTCTGATCCTGCACCGCTACGACCGCGCCCTCACCACACCGCGCACGGAAGCCGCCTGATCCCGCGCGGCGACCGTTCCGCGTCGGCCGGTCCGGTCCTGCACCGCTGTGCCCGCGCCTGACCGCACCGCGGACGGACGCCGCCTGATCCTGCGCGGCACCGCGCACACCGGGTCGTCTCCGCCCGCGCGGCGACCGTTCGGCGTCGGCCTGCACCGCTGCGCCCGCGCCTGACCGCACCGCGGACGGACGCCGCCTGATCCTGCGCGGCACCGCGCACACCGGGTCGTCTCCGCCCGCGCGGCGACCGTTCGGCGTCGGCCGGTCCGGTCCTGCACCGCTGTGCCCGCGCCTGACCGCACCGCGGACGGACGCCGCCTGATCCTGCGCGGCACCGCGCGCACCGGGTCGTCTCCGCCCGCGCGGCGACCGTTCGGCGTCGGCCGGTCCGGTCCTGCACCGCTGTGCCCGCGCCTGACCGCACCGCGGACGGACGCCGCCTGATCCTGCGTGGCACCGCGCGCACCGGCCGTCGCGCCGGATCGTCTCGGCCCGTCGGCGAACGTTCGGCGTCGGCCCATCTGATCCCGTACCGCCATGCCCGCGCCCTCGCCGCCCCGCGGACGGAAGCCGTCCGGCGCTTCGACGGTGGCGGCGGAGCGGTCGACGCGGCGCGGCCGACACCCGGCTTCCGGCACCGGGTCCCCGACACCCGGAACCCCGGCGGGCACCCGGCCGCACCCCGAATGTCACCGGCGCCGCTTACTGTCGACTCATGGAAGGCACCGCAGGCACCGCAGGCACCGCAGAAGTCACCGGCACCGCATCCTCCCCGGCCTACGACCCGGCGTCGGCCGACCGCTGGGCGCCGGAGCCGGACAAGCGTCCCGGCCGCACCGCCTTCCAGCGCGACCGCGCCCGCATCCTGCACTCGGCCGCCCTGCGCCGCCTCGCCGGCAAGACCCAGGTGGTGACCCCGGGCACCCGCAACCGGGTCTGGGACGCCAGCCCCCGCACCCGGCTCACCCACTCCCTGGAATGCGCGCAGGTCGGACGGGAGCTGGGCGCGGCCCTCGGCTGCGACCCCGACCTGGTCGAAGCGGCCTGCCTCGCCCACGACCTCGGCCACCCGCCCTTCGGTCACAACGGCGAACAGGCGCTGAACCTGTTCGCCGCGGACTGCGGAGGCTTCGAGGGCAACGCCCAGTCCCTGCGGCTCCTCACCCGCATCGAGCCCAAGCGCTTCACCCCGGAGGGCTCCGTCGGCCTCAACCTCACCCGCGCCACCCTCGACGCGGCCACCAAGTACCCCTGGCCGCGCGGCGCCCACCCCACCGACCCGGCGTCGGTGAAGTTCGGCGTGTACGAGGACGACCGCCCCGTCTTCGACTGGGTCAGGGCGCACGCCCCCGGCACCCGCACCTGCTTCGAGGCCCAGGTCATGGACTGGTCGGACGACGTGGCCTACTCGGTGCACGACATCGAGGACGGGCTGCACGCCGGCCACATCGACCCCGACTGCCTGCACGCCGAACCCGAGCGGCAGGCCGTGTTCGAGGTCGCCGTCGGCCGCTACGTCCCCGCCGGCACCGACCCCGCCGAGCTCGCCGCGGCCCTCGACCGCCTCCAGGACCAGGACTGGTGGCCGCACGGCTACGACGGCACGGCGGTCGCGCAGGCCCGCCTCAAGGACGCCACCAGCCAGCTCATCGGCCGGTTCTGCCTGGCCGCCGAGGGCGCCACGCGCGCCGCGTACGGCACCGGCCGGCTCACCCGGTACGGCGCCGAACTCGTCGTACCCCGTGAGGCCCGCATGGAGTGCGCTGTGCTCAAGGCGGTCGCCGACCGCTACGTCATGCAGCGCGCCGAGCAGGAACTGCTGCGCGCCGACCAGCGGGTGATCGTCGCGGAACTGGCCGAGGCCCTCACCGCCCGCGCGCCCGAGGGCCTCGACCCGCAGTTCCGGGCCCTGTTCGACGCGGCACCCGGCGACCTGGCGCGCAAGCGGGTGATCGTCGACCAGATCGCCTCCCTCACGGACGCCTCGGCCCGCTCCCTGCACGCCAGACTGACAGGGCATATCTGAGCGGAATGTGACCCGGGCTGGCCTGATCGGGTCACTCCCTCTTCCCGCAGCACGCCGGGTGCGGGACGCTCGCATGTGGCGGCACCCTTACGAGGAGGCATCAAGTGGTCGACGCGGATCAGACATTCGTCATCGTCGGAGGCGGCCTGGCCGGCGCCAAGGCGGCGGAGACGCTCCGTGCGGAGGGCTTCACCGGCCGGGTGATACTGATCTGCGACGAGCGCGACCACCCCTACGAGCGCCCCCCGCTCTCCAAGGGCTTCCTGCTCGGCAAGGAGGAGCGCGACAGCGTCTTCGTGCACGAGCCCGCCTGGTACGCGCAGAACGACATCGAGCTGCACCTCGGCCAGACCGTCGACCGCATCGACCGTACGGCGAAGACCGTCCGCTTCGGCGACGACGGCACCCTGGTCCGCTACGACAAACTGCTCATCGCCACCGGCGCCGAACCCCGCCGCCTCGACATCCCGGGCACCGACCTCGCGGGCGTCCACCACCTGCGCCGGCTCGCCCACGCCGAACGCCTCAAGGGCGTGCTGGCCTCCCTCGGCCGGGACAACGGCCACATCGTGATCGCCGGTGCCGGCTGGATCGGCCTGGAGGTCGCGGCGGCGGCACGCGAGTACGGCGCCGAGGTCACGGTGATCGAACCGGCCCCGACCCCGCTGCACGGCGCCCTCGGGCCCGAGCTGGGCAACGTCTTCGCGGAGCTGCACCGCGAGCGCGGCGTCCGCTTCCACTTCGGCGTCCAGCTCACCGAGATCGTCGGCCAGGACGGCATGGTCCTCGCGGCCCGCACCGACGACGGCGAGGAGCACCCCGCGCACGACGTCCTCGCGGCGATCGGCGCGGCTCCCCGGACCGGCCTCGCGGAGGCGGCGGGACTGGAGATCGCCGACCGGGCGCACGGCGGCGGCATCGTCGTCGACGAGCGGCTGCGCACCTCCGACCCCGACATCTACGCCGCCGGCGACGTCGCGTCCTTCCCGCTCGCCCTGTTCGGCACCCGGCTGCGCGTCGAGCACTGGGCGAACGCGCTGAACGGCGGACCGGCCGCCGCCCGCGCGATGCTCGGCAAGGACGTCACCTACGACCGGGTGCCCTACTTCTTCACCGACCAGTACGACCTGGGCATGGAGTACAGCGGGTGGGCGCCGCCGGGGTCGTACGACGAGGTGGTGATCCGCGGCGACGCCGGGAAGCGGGAGTTCATCGCGTTCTGGGTGCGTCAGGGCCAGGTGCTCGCCGGGATGAACGTGAACGTGTGGGATGTCACAGAACCCATCCAGAAACTGATCCGAGCCGGTGCGCCGGTGGACCTCGACGCGCTGGCCGACCCGCACGTACCCCTCGACAGCCTCGCCCCGTGACCTCCGCGCGCTCAGGGACTGTCACACCACCCCCGTAGAATTCATCCGTGGCAGGACGGATCAACGACGAGGACGTGAAGGCGGTTCGGGACGCGGTCCCGATCGACGCCGTGGTCTCCGAGTACCTCCAGCTGCGCAACGCGGGCGGCGGCAACCTCAAGGGCCTGTGCCCGTTCCACGACGAGAAGTCGCCGTCCTTCCAGGTCAGCCCCAGCAAGGGACTCTTCCACTGCTTCGGCTGCCAGGAGGGCGGCGACACCCTCACCTTCGTGATGAAGGTGGACCACCTCTCCTTCTCGGAGGCGGTCGAGCGGCTGGCCGCCCAGGCCGGCATCACCCTGCGTTACGAGGAGGGCGGGTACAACCCGGCCCACCAGCGCGGCGAGCGCATCCGCCTGGTCGAGGCGCACAAGATCGCCGCCCAGTGGTACGCCGAGCAGCTCGCCACCAGCCCCGAGGCCGAGACCGGCCGGATCTTCCTGGCCGAGCGCGGCTTCGACCAGGCCGCCGCCGTCCACTTCGACGTCGGATACAGCCCCCAGGGCTGGGACCACCTCACCCGCTACCTGCGCGGCAAGGGGTTCACCGACAAGGAGCTGATCCTCTCCGGGCTGTCCCAGGAGGGCCGCCGCGGCCCCATCGACCGGTTCCGGGGCCGCCTGATGTGGCCCATCCGCGACATCGGCGGCGAGGTCGTCGGCTTCGGCGCCCGCAAGCTGTACGAGGCGGACAACGGCCCGAAGTACCTGAACACGCCCGAGACGGCGATCTACCGCAAGAGCCAGGTGCTGTACGGCATCGACCTGGCGAAGAAGGACATCGCCAAGGCCAGCCGGGCCGTCGTCGTCGAGGGCTACACCGACGTCATGGCCTGTCACCTGGCCGGTGTCACGACGGCCATCGCGACCTGCGGCACGGCCTTCGGCGGCGAACACATCAAGATCCTTCGCCGGCTGCTGATGGACAACGGCTCGGCCCGCGTGATCTTCACCTTCGACGGCGACGCGGCCGGCCAGAAGGCCGCCCTGCGCGCCTTCGAGGACGACCAGAAGTTCGCCGCCGAGACGTACATCGCGATCGCGCCCGACGGCATGGACCCCTGCGACCTGCGTCTGGCCAAGGGCGACGAGGCGGTCACCGACCTGGTGGAACCCCGCACGCCGCTGTTCGAGTTCGCGCTCCGCCAGATCGTGCGCCGCTACGACCTCGACACCCCGGCCGGCCGGGCCGCCGCCCTGGACGAGGCCGCGCCGATCGTCGCCCGCATCAAGAACAGCGGCGCGCAGCACGAGGTCGCCGTCGAACTCGCCGGCATGCTCGGCATCCTCGACACCCAGTTCGTGGTCCGGCGCGTGGCCCAGCTCGCCCGCTGGGCCCGTGACCGCGGCGGCAAGGGCCCGCAGCAGGGCCCGGCCCGTCCGGCCGACCAGCAGTGGGCCGGCGCCCCCCGCCCCGCGACTTCCGGGCCGGCCCTCACCCTGCGCAACCCCGTCTTCGCCGCCGAGCGCGAGCTGCTCAAACTCGCCCTGCAACGGCCCGAGCTGGTCTCCCCGGCCTTCGACGCCTACGGCGTGGACGAGTTCACCGCCCCGCCCTACGCCGCCGTCCGCCAGGCCGTCGCGGAGGCGGGCGGCGCCGAGTTCGGCGTGGCCGACCCGCAGGAGTACCTGGTCCGCGTCCGTGAGGCCGCTCCCGACGACGTCGTCCGCGCGATGGTCACCGAGCTGGCCGTGGAGCCGATCCTGCGCCGCACGGTCGACGAGACCTACGCCGGCACGGTCCTGGTGCAGATCCGCCGCCGGGCCGTCGAGCGCCGCATCCGGGACGTCCAGTCCCAGCTGACCCGCCTGGCCACCGGCGGCGACCCCGCCCAGCTGGCCGCCGTGCAGAACGAGCTGTGGGTCCTCCAGCAGTACGACCAGACGCTGCGCGAGCGGGGCGCGCAGGCGCTCTAGCCGGCCTCGGCCGGGAACGCCGGTGTGACCGCCCGCACCAGCCGCTCGGCGAACTCCCGCTCCCGGTCGGCGAACTGCGGGTACTCGGTGACGAAGTGCTCCCACTCGACGTACCCGACCGCCTCCACGACGTCCACGAGGAGCACGTCCTCCCGGTACGGGTACGGCCACTCGCCCGACAGCCGGAACACCTCGCGCAGCAGCTCGTGCCGCAGCGGGTGGCGCTCGGCGAGCAGGACCGCGTCGTAGAGGTCCTTGCCCTGGGCGTGCGCGTCGTTGACCAGCCACATGAGCTTCCAGGCGAGCGACAGCGCGGGCGTCGCGCCGAGCAGCGTGCCGCCCGGCAGCCGGACCGGCTCGGGCTCCTCGGGCAGCGGCTCGTCGAAGACGAAGTCGAGCTGGACGTGCCCGCCCGGCAGCCCGGGCGCCGACCAGGGCAGGACCATGCGGCGGCCGGGCACCCGGTCGTAGGTCCAGATGTCCTCCACGACCGCGTCCCGTGCCGAGAACCGCACGTCCCCGGCGCGAGCCCCGGCCGCCCGGGCGATCCCGTCGAGCATCCGCGCCGTCCGCTCCTCCTCGATCCGCCACGCGGCCGGTACGACGACGAAGTCCAGGTCACCGGGCTCACGCGCCGCCTGCCCGAACCACACCGACATCAGCGCACTGCCGCGCAGCACCAGCGCCCCGGCCCACTCGGAACCGGCGATCGCGGCCAGGACCCCGTCCAGCGCGGTCCGCCGGGCCGTGTGCCAGGCCGCGCCGAGCGCCGGGTCGGCGAAGACGGGATCGGTGGCCCGGTAGGCGTTCTGGTAGTGCTTGAGGGCCGGTTCGAACACGGGCCGCCGGGTGATGCCGTCACCGGGCACCCAGGTCAGGGTGCGGGGCAGGTCGTTCGCCCGCCGGGCCGCCTCGTCCGGCGGCTCGGGGGGAAGCTCCCCGCCGTGCCACAGGGCTCGCCAGGTCTCGCTCATACGGACACCTCCCGCTCCTCGATCCACCCGTCGTCCACCGACTCGTCGCTGTCGTACAGCACGAACTCCCGCTCCACGCCGAGGACGTCGAGCCCCTCGAGCTCCGCGAGCAGCCGCCGCAGGGCCCGTTCGGCCTCCGCGTCCGACACCCCCCGGCAGCGCTGCGTCACGAACCGCTCGTGCCGTCCGCCGCCGCGCGCCCGCCGCGCGTTCCACGACAGGTGCGCGCCGTGCGGCACGACCCGCGCGGCGAGCGCGCCGAGGTCGGTGCCGGCGTCGAGCAGCAGCTTGGCGTGGTGTTCGAAGTACTGTCCGCCTCCGCACGGTCCGGCGGGCACCTCCGGCGCCCAGGGCACCGACTCGGTCTTCACCCGCACCGGTGCGAAGCCGGCCGACCGCAGGGCCGCCACGGTGCCGGCCGCCCGGGCCGACTCCTCGGCGTACGAGGACGAGCCGGCGAGGGTGAGCATCGGCTGGTGCCGCATCCGGCCGCGGGCCAGCACGATGTGCGTCAGCTTGAGTCCGGACGCGTCCGCCCAGCCGCGCAGCCGCTCGGCCTCGGCGGCGTCGTCGCAGCGGACGGTCACATGGGTTTCGTACAGCAGTCCGGACACTCGGGGATCCTCCCAGATCAGGGCCGGGGACGGCGCCCGCTTTTCCGGTGCCGGTCACCAGCCGGTCACGGTGCGGACGCAAAAAGTCACCGCACGCCCCTCGTGGCGGGGATGTGTCGTACTCCACACTGGGGGCGGTGCCCGAGTCCTCGGAGCGCAGGCCGTCGACTCTCCGCCCCCGAAGTGCCGCTGCCGCACACCTTCGGCAGCGATCATCCTGGAGGTCGCCCCCGTGCAGACCCAGACCCTCAGCCAGTCCGATGGCAACACCGGTGCCACCGGCACCTCCGCGGACGAGCCGGACGCGGAGACGGACGTCCTCGTGGCCGTGCCCCCGCAGGGCCGTGGCGGCCTGCACGCGGAAACGGCGCCCGCCGATCCGGGGGAGCCGCCCGCCGAGGAGCTCACGGAGGACTCCGGGCAGCCGGGGGAGCCCGTGGAGCCCGAGGAGATCACCGAGCCCGTCGGGCCGCGAGTCGCCGCCCGGGCCGAGTCCGGCGGCCCCTCGGCCGATCTGTTCCGCCAGTACCTGCGCGAGATCGGCCGCATCCCGCTGCTCACCGCCGCCGAGGAGGTCGACCTCGCCCGCCGGGTGGAGGCCGGCCTGTTCGCCGAGGAGAAGCTGAGCAACACCCCCGACCTGGACAGTCAGTTGGCGAACGACCTGGACCGGCTCGTGGTCCTGGGCCGGATGGCCAAGCGCCGGCTCATCGAGGCCAACCTGCGGCTCGTGGTCTCCGTCGCCAAGCGGTACGTCGGGCGCGGCCTGACCATGCTCGACCTCGTCCAGGAGGGCAACCTGGGCCTCATCCGGGCGGTGGAGAAGTTCGACTACGCGCGCGGCTACAAGTTCTCCACCTACGCGACCTGGTGGATCCGCCAGGCCATGTCCCGGGCCCTCGCCGACCAGGCCCGCACCATCCGCGTCCCGGTCCACGTCGTGGAGCTGATCAACCGGGTGGTCCGGGTCCAGCGGCGCATGCTCCAGGAGCGGGGCTACGAGCCGACGCCGGAAGAGGTCGCCGCCCATCTGGACCTGCCGCCGGAGCGGGTCGGCGAGGTGCTGCGGCTCGCCCAGGAGCCGGTGTCGCTGCACGCCCCGGTGGGCGAGGAGGACGACGTGGCCCTCGGCGACCTCATCGAGGACGGCGACGCCGCCAGCCCCGTGGAGTCGGCCGCGTTCCTGCTGCTGCGCGAGCACCTGGAAGCGGTGCTGTCCACGCTCGGTGAGCGCGAGCGCAAGGTGGTCCAGCTGCGCTACGGACTCATCGACGGCCGGCCGCGCACGCTGGAGGAGATCGGCCGGCTGTTCGGGGTGACGCGGGAGCGGATACGGCAGATCGAGTCCAAGACGCTGAACAAGCTCCGGGACCACGCCTTCGCGGACCAGCTGAGGGGCTACCTCGACTGAGTCCGGCCGCCGGGGTGCCGCCGCCGCGGCAGCGGCACCCCGGCACCGCTCGGAGCTAGTCCACCTCGGCCACGGCCTGGGCGAACTGGGCCTTGTACAGCCGGGCGTACGCGCCGTCGGCCGCCAGCAGGTCCGTGTGCGCGCCCTGTTCGACGATGGACCCGTTCTCCATCACGAGGATGGTGTCCGCGTCCCGGATCGTCGACAGCCGGTGCGCGATCACGAACGACGTGCGGCCGGCCGCCAGCTTGGCCATCGCCTTCTGGATCAGCACCTCGGTGCGGGTGTCGACCGAGCTGGTCGCCTCGTCCAGGACGAGGATCACCGGGTCGGACAGGAACGCCCGCGCGATGGTGATGAGCTGCTTCTCACCCGCGCTGACCCCCGTGCCCTCGTCGTCGATCACGGTGTCGTAGCCGTCGGGCAGGGTCCGCACGAACCGGTCGGCGTGCGCGGCCCGGGCGGCCTCCTCGATCTCGCCCCGGGTGACCTCGCGGGAGGCGCCGTACGCGATGTTCTCCGCGATGGTGCCGCCGAACAGCCAGGTGTCCTGGAGCACCATGCCGATGCCGGAGCGCAGTTCGTCGCGGGACATGCTCCGGATGTCCACGCCGTCGAGGGTGATCCGGCCACCGGAGACGTCGTAGAACCGCATCAGCAGGTTGACCAGCGTGGTCTTGCCCGCGCCGGTCGGGCCGACGATCGCGACCGTGTGCCCCGGCTCCACCTTGAGCGAGAGGTCCTCGATCAGCGGCTTCTCCGGGTCGTAGCGGAACGACACGTGCTCCAGGCCCACCCGTCCGCGCAGTTCCGCGGGCCGTTCGCCCGGCACCGGATCCGCCTCCTGCTCCTCCGCGTCCAGGAGTTCGAAGATCCGCTCGGACGACGCGACGCCGGACTGCACCAGGTTCGCCATCGACGCGACCTGCGTCAGCGGCATGGAGAACTGCCGCGAGTACTGGATGAACGCCTGCACGTCACCGATGGACAGCGCGCCGGACGCCACCCGCAGACCGCCGACGACGGCCACCAGCACGTAGTTCAGGTTGGACACGAACATCATCAGCGGCTGCATGACACCGCTGTTGAACTGTGCCTTGAACCCGGCCTCGTACAGGGCGTCGTTCTGCTCGGCGAACTGCTTCGCCGACTCCTCCTGCCGGCCGAACACCTTCACCAGGGTGTGCCCGGTGTACATCTCCTCGATGTGGGCGTTCAGCTTTCCGGTGGAGCGCCACTGCTGGACGAAGTGCGGCTGCGAGCGCTTGCCGACCCGGGTGGCGACCACGAACGACAGTGGCACGGTCACCAGCGCGACCAGGGCCAGGATCCAGGAGACGTAGAACATCATCACGAGCACGCCGATGATGGTCAGCAGCGAGTTGATCAGCTGGCCCATCGACTGCTGGAGCGTCTGCCCGATGTTGTCGATGTCGTTGGTCGCCCGGGACAGCACCTCGCCGCGCTGACGCTTGTCGAAGTACGACAGCGGCAGCCGCGACAGCTTCGTCTGCACGGACTCGCGCAGCCGGTACATGGTGCGGTTCACGGCCCGGTTGACCAGCCGGGTCGCGACGGCCATCAGCAGACCGGCGACCAGGAACGTGCCGAGGGCGAGCAGCAGGACGTGCCCCACGGCGTCGAAGTCGATGCCCTCGCCGGGGGTGAAGTCGGTGCCCTGGAGCATGTCCGCGACGGAGCCCTGGCCCCGCTCGCGCATCGAGTCGAGGACCTGCTCCTTGCTGGCCCCGGCCGGCATCTGCCGGCCGATGATGCCGGAGAACACCAGGTCGGTGGCGCGGCCGAGGATCTTCGGGCCGATCACGCTCAGGCCGACACTGACGACCACGCAGAACAACAGGGCGTAGATGGTGACCCGTTCGGGCTTGAACTGGGCGACGAGCCGTTTGCCCGAGCCCTTGAAGTCCATCGAGCGCTGGTCGGGGCCGCCCCCGGCCATCATGCGTCCCATGGGCCCGGCCATCAGGCGGCCTCCGCTTCCGTCAGCTGGGAGAGCACGATCTCCCGGTAGGTCTCGTTGGATGCCATCAGCTCGTGGTGCCGGCCGGTGCCGACGACCCGGCCCTCGTCCAGCACGACGATCCGGTCGGCGTCCCGGATGGTCGCCACCCGCTGGGCGACGATGACGACGGTCGCCTCGGCGGTCTCCCGGGAGAGTGCCGAGCGCAGCGCCGCGTCCGTCGCGTAGTCGAGCGCGGAGAAGGAGTCGTCGAAGAGGTAGATCTCCGGGCGCTGCACGAGGGTGCGGGCGATGGCGAGCCGCTGCCGCTGGCCGCCGGACACGTTGGTGCCGCCCTGGGCGATCGGCGCGTTCAGGCCGCCCTCCAGCTTCTGCACGAAGTCCTTGGCCTGCGCCACCTCCAGCGCGTGCCACAGCTCCTCGTCGGTGGCGTCCGGATTGCCGTAGCGCAGGTTGGTGGCGACCGTGCCGGCGAACAGGTACGGCTTCTGCGGCACGAGCCCGACGGTCTTCGCGAGCAGCTTCGGCTCGACCTCCTGGACGTCCACGCCGTCCACCAGCACCTGGCCCTCGGTGGCGTCGAACAGCCGGGGGACGAGTCCGAGCAGGGTCGACTTGCCGCTGCCGGTGGAGCCGATCACGGCGGTCGTCTCACCCGGCCGGGCCTCCAGCGCGATGTCCGTCAGCACCGGCTCCTCGGCACCCGGGTAGCGGAAGCCCGCCCCGCGGATCTCCAGGTGCCCGTGCCGGCGCAGCTCGGTGACCGGCGCGGTCGGCGGCACCACGCTGGAGTCGGTCCCCAGGACCTCCTGGATGCGCTCGGCGCAGACCTCCGCGCGCGGCACCATCATGAACATGAAGGTGGCCATCATCACGGACATGACGATCTGCATCAGATAGGCGAGGAACGCGGTCAGGTCGCCGATCTTCATGCCGCCGCTGTCGATGCGGTGCGCGCCGAACCACACCACGGCGATCGACGACACGTTCACCACCGTCATGACGATCGGGAACATCAGCGCGAGCATCCGGCCGGTGGCCAGCTGCATCTCGGTGAGCTCGCCGTTGGCCCTCCCGAAGCGGCCCTGCTCGTACTCGTCGCGGACGAAGGCGCGGATCACCCGGTTGCCGGTGATCTGCTCACGCAGCACCCGGTTCACCGTGTCGAGCCGGACCTGCATGGTCCGGAACAGCGGCCGCAGCCGGCGCACGATCAGCGTCACACAGATGCCGAGCACCGGGACGACCGCGACGAGCACGGCGGACAGCGGGACGTCGAGACCGAGGGCGAGCACGATGCCGCCGACGCACATGATGGGCGCGGAGACCATCAGGGTGAACGTCAGCAGGGCCAGCATCTGGACCTGCTGCACGTCGTTCGTCGTACGGGTGATGAGCGAGGGCGCCCCGAAGTGGCCCAGCTCACGGGAGGAGAAGGACTGCACCCGGTCGAAGACGGCACCGCGCACGTCCCGGCCGAGGGCGGAGGCGGTCCTGGCGCCGAAGTACACGGCACCGACGTTGCACACGACCTGGACCAGCGAGATGCCGATCATCAGGGCACCGAAGGACAGGATGTAGCCCGTGTCCCCCTTGACGACACCGTTGTCGATGATGTCCGCGTTCAGGGTGGGCAGGTAGAGGGTGGCGCAGGTCTGCAGGAACTGCAGCAGCACCAGGAACGCTATGGGTTTCTTGTAGGGCCTGAGATAGGTCCGCAGAAGTCGTATGAGCACGCTACGTCTCTCGGAGTCGGCGGTGGGGGCGGGGTGGTTGCCCCTGGCCCCTATCGTCCGACACTCCACCCGCGTTACCTCAACCGATTAAGCCGACAGCGGCGAACCGGCATCCATACGGGTTCGCGGTGCTACGGGCGGAACGCGCCCGGATGGGTCTGCTCCCGCACCGCGGTGAACTGCTGCCGTACCGCCTGGCCCACCGCCAGCTCCTCGCCCGGCTCCAGCACCTGCGCCGCGGCGCCCTGCCAGGCCGGCGGGGTGCGCGGGTCGAGCGTGCCCTGCGACACCCCGAGCGCCCAGGCCGCCTGCCGGGCCGCGCCGATCGCCGCGTAGTCCGCGGGCTGCGGCACGACGACCTGGGCGCCGAACAGCGAGGGCGCCGCGGCCTGCACGGCGGACAGCTCGGCGGCCTGGCCGAGCAGGAAGATCCGGCGCACGTCCACGCCCCGCCCGCGCAGGACGTCCAGCGCGTCGCCGAGTCCGCACAGCATGCCCTCGAACGCGGCCCGCGCCAGGTGCTCGGGCTTCATCGACTCCCGTCGCAGCCCCGCGAGCGTCCCCGCGGTGTGCGGGAGGTTCGGCGTCCGCTCACCCTCCAGGTAGGGCAGCAGCACCAGTCCGTGGGAGCCCGGCGTGGACTTCATGGCCAGATCGGACAGGCTCTCCAGATCCGGCAGCCCGAGGAGTTCGGCGGCGCCGCGCAGGGTCCGCACGGCGTTCAGGGTGGTGACGACGGGCAGGTGCATGCCGGTGGCGTCGGCCAGCGAGGTGATCATCCCGGACTGGTCGACGAGCGCCTCCGGGTGCACGGCCATCACCGATCCGGACGCCCCGAGGGACACCACCGCGTCCCCGAGCCCGATCCCGAGCCCGAACGCGGCGGCCATGGTCTCCCCGGTCCCGGCGGAGATCAGCAGCCCCTCAGGGGTCGTGCCGGCCGCGTCCGAGGGGCCGATCACCTCGGGGAGTATCGCCTGGTGGCCGAGGGCCAGCTCGACCAGGTCGGGCCGGTAGCCGCCGCTCGCCGCGGACCAGTAGCCGGTGCCGGAGGCGCCGCCCCGGTCGGTGGTCCGCCGCACCGGCCGCCCGAGCAGCTGCCACACCAGCCAGTCGTGGGCCTGCAGCAGCACGGCCGTGCGCAGGGCGTTCTCGGGCTCGTTCTTCGCCAGCCAGCGCAGCTTGGTGACCGGCTGGGCGGCCTGGGGCGCGCAGCCCACGGCCTGCGCCCACGCCTCGCGCCCGCCGAGCGCGTCGACCAGATCGGCCGCCGCGACCTGTGCCCGCTTGTCGCCGCCGACCAGCGCCGGGCGCACCGTGTTGCCCTGGGCGTCCAGCGGGACCAGCGCGTTCTGCTGGGCGGAGACGCCGATGGCCTGCACGCCCTCCAGCAGGCCGCCCCCCGCGGCCTCGCCCAGGGAGAGCAGCCAGGCCTGCGGGTCGACGTCGCTGGGGCGGCCCGCACCGTCCGGCGTCTCCACCGGATGCGGTGCGTATCCCTGCCGGAGTACGGCACCGGTGTCCGTGTCACAGACCACGATGCGCGTGAAATCGGGCGAGCTGTCCAAGCCGGCGACTATCCCCATACCGAAGATTTTGCCGTACCGCCGGGGCTGCTTCCGCCAGGGCGCCGCGGGCGGCGGCGGAGCACCGGCGCCGAGCTGGGACGTCAGGTGTTGCTCGTGCCCCAGTCGTCGTCGGCCGTGCCGTTGACGTTGCGCTCGCGCAGGGAGCGGACGCGCTGGGCGACCGAGGCCGGGACATGGTCGCCGACCTTGTCGCTGACCGTGTGGAAGGCCTTCCCGGCGTAGACGCGGCCCTGCTGGGCGGCGCTCTCCGCGGTGTTGCGGACGGCCGGGTTCTGCATGATCTGCTGAGCGGACTTCTTCAGCTGCTCGTAGCGCTCGCGTCCGGCCCTCGTGCCGAGTACGTAACCGAGTGCCATTCCGGCGACGAACGTGAGCCGGTAGCGCATGGCTGCCACCCTTCCCTTGTGCCTAGGTCTCTGGTGCGGCGTCGGCGCCGGGGGATACCGATTGGCGGAGCACCCCCCTGCTTGCGCTAATGTATGTGTCGCAGCGAGCGCCCGCCCCCTGGCGAATACCCAGGTAGGTACGTTCGATGCAATCGAGGCGATCCTCCGTAGCTCAATTGGCAGAGCAGCCGGCTGTTAACCGGCAGGTTACTGGTTCGAGTCCAGTCGGGGGAGCTTCGGTCCTCCGTAGCTCAATTGGCAGAGCAGCCGGCTGTTAACCGGCAGGTTACTGGTTCGAGTCCAGTCGGGGGAGCACGCTGAACGAGGACCCTCCGGGGTCCTTTTTCATGTCCACGGGGAACCGCCGCGCCTGCGGAGATGTCCTCAGGTTCATGAGCAGCGCGGAAGCCGACCATCCGAAGCAGGAGATCGTATGAGCGGCTATGCTGCGGCAGACGGCGCGCACACATGTACGCGACACGCCGCTATGGGGCGGTAGCTCAGCCGGTTAGAGCAGCGGACTCATAATCCGTCGGCCGTGGGTTCGAGTCCCACCCGCCCCACAGGACACCGCAGGTGCAGAAACGATGCGACCTGCGTGGCGAGGAACACGATCAAGCGCGGGCCGGGAGTATTCCCGGCCCGCGCTTTCGTCGTCGGCGGACCTTCCCGGGCCGTGCCGCCTGTGCGGACCCGTGCGCGGCGCGGGTCCGGCGGTCCTGGTGGGGCGGGTGGGGCGGGCGCGGCCGGCCGCCCTGACCGCCGCCCCGCGTCCACGACGGCTCCCGTGAGATCCGGCCGCGCAGGGTGGCGACGTGTCAGGCCCGGGCCATACCCTGGACGCAGAGCGGCGGAGCCCGGACTGCCCGACTGCGACGAGGAGTTGAGGGGACCGGGCGAGACGGGGGGACGCTTGTTCGGCGACGGAAATGGCGGTCGTGCGCCAGGACTCGAGCGTGAGCTGGTTGATCAGATGTGCGCGGTGACGGGACTCGATGCACCGGAGGGGCGCGATCTCTTGATCAATATGCTGGCGAGCCGGTTACCCGAGTTAGGCAACATCCGGCGCCACGGCCGGACCCGGCCCGAGATGCTGGAGATCGTCCGCGCCTGTCTGAGGGAGCCCGGCGGGCTTCCCGAGCTGGCCGCCACCCTCAACGACTACGCCCCCAACACCGTGCCCGTGCTCCGGATCAGCGAGCTGGCCGTCACCTCCCCGGTGCTGGCGGTGCTCTCCGAGGCGGACTCGCGCGAAGTCCACTCCCTGCTGTCCCGCGTCCGCCATCTCGACGTGCGTGGTGTGCTGTACGCGGCGGCCGGTGAGCTGACGCTCCCGGACCGGCGGGTCTCCACCCTCCGCGACGCCTTCGACTTCCTCTCCCAGGTCAACGCCCGCGCCGACGGACTGCTCCCCGTGATGGCCCTCGTCGAGCACGTCGTCGCCGCGCTGGAGGGCGACGCCCACCGCCAGGTCGCCGACGGGCTGCGGGCGTGGAACGACGCCCAGGCGCGCAGGCTCGGCACGGGTGCGCAGCTCAAGGCGCTGCGCGCGGAGATCGCGCAGGCCCCCACGGCACAACCGGCGCCCGCCTGCCTCGTTATCCAGCTCAGCAGACACGGGATGACCCCGGACCACTATCTGCTGTCCCACTGGCGGCAGATACGTCCGGGACCCTGGCGGCCGGAGCGCGGAGAGGACCAGATCGTGGCCCTGAAGGACGTGGAGGCCACCGTGGAGCGGCTGGTCGTCCGCGCCGAGAGGGACTGGGCCGGGCGGCCCGGCAGACCGGTGCTGGAGTTCGTCCTGCCCTTCCATCTGCTGAACCATCCCCTGGAGTGGCTGCCGATGGCCTCGCAGTCCTCCTCGTCGACCGCGCTGTGCCTCAGCTATCCGGTGGTCCTGCGGAGCCTGGAGCGCATGCGCGCCCGCGAGTTCCACCGGCGCTGGCACAACCGCTGGCAGCAGATGACCGAGGACGCCGGCATCGTCTGCCACTGGGACACGACCGGGCGGCGCGGCCACGACCCCGTGCAGTGGACGAGCAGGCTGACCGCCGACGAGCGGCTGGTCTCGGTCGCGCTCAACGCACCGCCGCTGCCGGGGCCCGCCGGCAGCCGGGCCTCGCTGGAGGCCGCCCTGCGCGCCGGGGTCCCGCTGGCGGTCTGGGACCGCCGGCCGGCCCCGCCGGGCGAGTTCCGAAAACGGGTGAAGAAGATCATCAAGGGAAAACCGATCGAACTGCCGCAGCGGGTCCAGCAGTTGCGCAACGAGGCGGCGACCGCCGCCGCGGCGCAGCGGGACGCGCACGCCGGCCGTCATTTCGCGGTTCTGTTCGACGACCCGAACCGCATCGTCGACGGGTCGTCCCCGGGAGCGGATTCCGGGAGCACGCGGGGCGGACACGACGACGAGGGGGATTCATGAACGGTGTCCATCACCCGGTCGAGAGCACCGGGAACGGAGGGTCCGTCAGCAGCCGCAGCTGGTGGATCTACCGAGGCACCGGGCAGCCGCTGGCCGACATCCGCCTCGGCGACGTACTGCCTCCGCCACCCGCGTGGCGGGACTTCGACGGCGGACCGGTGCTGCCGCCCGTACCGGCCGAGAGCGCCGAGACCGACCGCCGGCTCGGTGGCGCGGACCGCGCCACCCCCCGCCAGAACCCGCACGACATCGATATGATCAACACGGCCCTGCTGCTGCGCCGCCCGCTGCTCGTCACGGGCCGCCCCGGCATCGGCAAGTCGACGCTCGCCTACCTGGTCGCGCGCGAGCTGGGCCTCGGCCGTGTGCTGCACTGGGGCATCACCTCCCGCAGCACCCTGCGCTCGGGCCTGTACGAGTACGACGCCATCGGCCGCGCCCAGGCCTCCCTCGGCCGCGGTCCGGCGGCCGCCGGGACGTCCGGGGCGCCGGGCACCGGCGCGGACGGCGAGGCGGGGCCGGGTCCGGACGGCGGGGGAGCGCGGATCGGGGACTTCGTCCGGCTCGGACCGCTGGGCACCGCGCTGCTGCCGTACGAGCTGCCGCGCGTCCTGCTCATCGACGAGCTGGACAAGAGCGACATCGACCTGCCCAGCGACCTCCTCCATGTGCTGGAGAACGGCGCGTACGACATCCCCGAGCTGGTCCGCGCCCGCCAGCGGGAGCGGCACGCGCAGGTGTTCACCGACGACCCGGACAGCACGGTCACGGTGACCGACGGGCGGATCCGGTGCCGGGCCTTCCCGTTCGTCGTCATCACCAGCAACGGGGAGCGGCAGTTCCCGCCCGCCTTCCTGCGCCGCTGCGTCCGGCTCGACGTCTCGCCGCCGCGCGAGGACCAGCTCGCCGCCATGATCGCGGCCCACTTCCGGGACCAGGACGGCCGCCACGACGCGTTGATCCGCGCGTTCGTGGAGCGCAGCCGGGAACACGGCGGGCTGGCGGCCGACCAGTTGCTCAACGCCGTCTTCCTGCGCACGGCCGGCGTCCGCGACGACGACGCGGCCTGGGGCGACCTGCTGGAGGCCCTCTGGCGTGAGCTGTCGGGGGCGCCCTGATGGGTGAGGAGCCGCGTCCGTACCCGGAGCCCGTCGAACTGGCGGAGGCGCTGTGGCTGCACGCGTACCAGACGCTGGCGGCGCGGCTGCCCCCGTCCGACCGCCCGCCGCAATCCCGGCCGTCCACGCCGCCGGGGCTCTCCGGGCTGCCCGAACCGTCCGGCCGGCAGGCCGCCGGGCCCGGGCCCGAGGATCCGCCCGGTGAGCCGGCGGACGGCGGACCGCGGGCGGCGGAGGGCTCTCGGCCGGAGCCGCGGACGGCCCCCGCGGCGGACCGGGCGGCAGCCGGCGGCCGGGAGGGGCCGGGGGGCGGGCGGCCGTGGCCCTCGCCGGCGGTCGACGCGCCACGGACACCGCTGCGGTACCTGCGCACCGGGACCGACACATCCGGATCCGGGGCCGGTGCGGAGCGGCGGGCCGTGTACGGCGAGGCCGGGGCGGCGGTCGCGCCGGGACCGGATCTGCGCGACGCGCCGGAGATCGGCCGGCGGCTGCGACCGCTGAAGCAGGTGGTGCCCTCGGCGTCCGAGGTGGAGCTGGACGAGGAGGCCACCGCCGAGCACGCCGCCGAGGACGGCCTCTGGCTGCCGTACACCCGGTCGGCGGACGAGCGCCGGTTCGATCTCGTCCTGGTGGTGGACGATCACCCGACGATGGTGATCTGGCAGCAGACGATCACCGAGTTCACCGCCGTGGCGGAGCAGCTGGGCGCCTTCCGGGACGTCCGGGTGCGCCGGCTGGGCCTGCGCGAGGGGCCCGGCGGCGAGGAGGCGGTGCTGCGCGGCCCGCATCCGGACGACGAACGCGCCGGTGCCCCCGGCGAGCTGGTGGACCGGACCGGCCGCCGGATCGTCCTGGTGCTGACCGACGGCCTGGGGCCGCTGTGGCGGGGGGACGCCGGCCGTGCGGCGCTGGAGCTGTGGGGGGCCGCCGGGCCGGTCGCGGTGGTGCACCTGCTGTCCCAGAGGGACTGGCACCGCACCGCCGTGGTGCCCCGGCAGGCACGACTGCACAGCCCGCGCGCGGGAGCCCGCAACACCGAACTGTCCGTGCACTTCCCGCCGGAGCAGCGCGACCCGTTCGACCCGCCGCCCGACAAGTGGACGGTGGCCGTCCCGGTGCTGGAACTGGACGCCGACTGGCTGGGCCGCTGGGCCCGGCTGGTGGCCGGTGACGAGTCCGGCCGGGTCGACGCCCCCGTGCTGCTGCTGGGCGTGCCCGAGCGGCCCGTCCCGGACGACGACCGCGAGCCGCCCCTCGACGTCCCGGTGCCGTCGGTACGGGAGCGCATCCGGCGCTTCCGCAGCCACGCCACCCCCACCGCCTTCCGGCTGGCCACCCATCTGGCCGCCGCGGTCCTCGAACCCCGCCTGGTGCGGGACGTACAGCGCAAGCTGGTGCCGGAGGCCCAACCGGTGCATCTGGCCGAGCTGTTCCTGAGCGGCCTGCTGGAGCAGACCCCGCCCGGCGAACCGCCCGGCGATCCCGCCCGTATCCCGCTGGACTTCGTCGACGGCGCACGCGAGGAACTGCTGTCCGCCGCGATGCGCGCGGACACGGCGCGGGTGGTCAGTTCGGTGTCCGACTTCTACGGAGACCGCTTCGAGGCGGCCCGCGGGCTGCACGGCGCCCTGCTCGCTCCCGAAGAGGCGCCCGATCCTCCGGTCACGGCGGAGAGCCTGCCGTTCGTGCGCGTGGAACTGGCGGTCCTCCGTGCCCTCTCGGGGCCCTATCTGCTCCGTGCCCGACGCATCAGCGCAGCTCTGGAAGGGGCTCTGCCGGGAGCGTCGATCACGCAGAACACGGAGCGAATGGTCCACGATGTCCACAATGTAGACATAAATTCCGACACGGACGGCCTGATCATGACCGACACCACTGCCAGTCAGCACCAGCGTGAGGACGGGGGCGCCGTCAACAGCAATCCGGCCAAGGGCATTCCGGCACCGAGCCCCGACGGGCAGTCGGACGCCGTCTCCTCGTCACGCGGCACACCGGTACCGTCCGCACCGCAGTCGACGCCGTCCCCGCACACCACGGCACGCACCTCCGTGCCCGCCGTGTGGGGCAACGTCCCGCCGAACAACCCCAATTTCGTCGGTCGCGAGGACCTGCTGGAGCAGGTCCGGGAGCAATTGGTGACCGGCGACACCTCGGCCGTGCTGCCGCACGCCCTGCACGGCATGGGCGGTGTCGGAAAGTCGCAGATCGCCATCGAGTACGTGTACCGGTACGCGTCCGACTACGACGTGGTGTGGTGGATCCCGTCGGAACAGCCGACGATGATCCTCACCGCCCTCACCGAACTCGCCCACCGGCTGGGCCTGAACGTGAGCAGCGAGGCCAACCGGGCCGTCCCCGCGGTGCGCGAGGCACTGCGCCGGGGCCACCCGTACGACCGGTGGCTCCTGGTGTTCGACAACGCCGAGAACGTGGAGGCCGTACGCCCCTACTTCCCGACCGGTGGCACCGGCAAGATCCTCATCACCTCCCGCAACCAGGAGTGGGACCGGGTCGCGAGGACGCTGTCCGTCGACGTCTTCACCCGTGAGGAGAGCAAGGCGCTGCTGCGCCGCCGCGCCCGCAACCTGAGCGACGGCGACGCCGACCGGCTCGCCGAGGCCCTGGGCGACCTGCCGCTCGCCATCGAGCAGGCGGCCGCCTGGCAGGCGGTCACCGGCATGTCCGTGCCCGAGTACCTGCGGCTGATCAACGAGAAGATCGCCGAGCTGATGCTCGAACTCGTCCCGTCGCCCGACTACCCCATGTCGGTCGCCGCGGCCTGGGACGTCTCGCTGCGGCAGCTGGAGCAGCGCAACCCGGCGGCCCTCCAGCTCCTCCAGGTCTCCTCGTTCTTCGCGCCCGAACCGATCTCCCGCAGCCTGTTCAACAACTCGCGGAGCACCACCATCGCCCCCGAGCTGGACGAGGCCCTGCGCGACCCCATCAAACTGGGCCGGGCCATCCGGGAGATCAACGTCTACGCGCTGGCCCGGATCGAGCACCGGCACGACACCATCCAGCTGCACCGACTGGTCCAGGCGGTGCTGGTCAACCGCATGTCCCCGCAGCAGCAGGCGGACATGCGGCACGGCGCGCACCTGCTCCTCGCCGACGCCAACCCCAACAGCCCGGGCTCGCGCGAGCTGTGGCCGCGCTACCAGGCACTGCTGCCGCACGTGGTGGTGTCCCGGGCCGTGGAGTGCGAATCCCCCTGGGTGCGCGGCCTGGTCCGGGGCATCGTGGAGTTCCTCTACGTGTGGGGCGACCACGACGGCGCCGCGGCGATGGCCCGCGAGGCGCTGGAGATCTGGACCGAAAAGTTCGGCGCCGAGGACCTCCAGACGCTGCAGATGGCGAAGTGGCTGGCCTTCCTGCTGCGCATGCTCGGCGAGTACCGGGAGGCCGCCGAGATGATGCAGCGCACCGCCGACACCTACATCCGGATCGCGGGCGAGGACGACGAAGGCACCCTGGACGCCCTCATCCAGCTCTGCAGCGGTCTGCGGCTCAGGGCCGAGATGCCCAGGGCGCTGGAGATCAACCGGTCGGTCTACGACCGCTCGCTGCGGGCCTTCGGCGAGGACGACCCGGCCACGCTCCGCGCGGCCCACAGCCTCGGTGTCGGCCTGCGGCTGATGGGCCTGTACCAGGAGGCGCGGGAACGCGACACGGAGACGGCCCGGCTGCGCGCCGTCACGCTCGGCGAGAACCACCTCGACACCCTGAGCACCCTCAGCGGTCTCTCCATCGACCTGCGGGAGACCGGCGACTACCTGGGAGCCGTCGTCCACCAGGAGGACGTGTACACCCGCTACATCGACAACTACGGCGAGGACAACCCCGCAAGCGTCAGCTGCGCCCGGGTCCTCGCGGTGTGCCGCCGTCGCGCGGGCGACCACGAGGGGGCCCTGCAACTCGGCGAACAGGCCCTGACGAAGTTCGAGAGCCGCTACGGCGCCGACCACCCGGACGCCGTCGCCTGCGCGGCGAACCTGGTCAACGACCTCAGGCAGGACGGCCAGTTGCCGCGGTCCAAGGAGCTCGGCGAGGCGACCGTCGTGCGCTACGCGGCGAAGCTCGGCGGCGCCCACCCGTACACGCTGTCCGCCCGCACGAACGTGGCCATCACCCTGCGGCAGCTCGGGGAGCTCGGCGCCGCCGACGAGCACCTCGACGCGGCGCTGCCCGGCATGCGCGAGTCCCTGGGCGAGGAGCACATCCTCACCCTGACCGCCGCCCTCGGCACGGCCACCCAGCACAGTGCCCATGGGCGGCACGCGGAAGCCCTGGAACTGGACAGCAAGTCGCTGGAGATCCTGACCCGCAACCAGGGCGAGGACCACCCGACCACCCTGGCCTGCGCCAACAACGTGGTCCTCGACCTGCGGGCACTGGGCCGCGACGACGAGGCCACGGCACTGCACACCGAGACCCTGACGCGCTTCCGCCGTACGCTCGGTGAGAGCCACCCCGCGACCACGGCCGCCGCCAGCAGCCGGCGCGCCGAGGTGGACATCGCGCCCGTGCCGTTCTAGCCACCCCCTGGAACGAGAGAGCCGGTCGGGCCCGCTCCGGGCCCGACCGGCTCCACGTGTGGGTGGTGCCGTCCGAGGCGCTACGTCCGCGGCGCTACGTCCGCGGGGCCGGCTCGGCGTCCGCGGCGGGGGACTGCCCCGGCTCCGGCCCGGGCCGGCTGTCCGGCACCTTCTCGTCGTAGCGGGCGTCACCGGCGTGTCCGGGCAGCGGCGGGCTGTCCGGGCGGTACAGCAGTGTCAGCAGCGGACCGGTGGCCGCGGTGGTGAGCAGCGCCATCACGACCAGCAGGGCGTACAGACGCGAGCCGATCACCCCGGCCTCCAGCCCGACGTTGAGCACGATGAGTTCGGTCAGCCCGCGGGTGTTGAGCAGGACGCCGATCACCACCGAGTCGCGCCACGGCATCCGGGCCGCGCGGGCCGAGAGGGCCCCTGCGGCCACCTTGCCCACGACCGCCGTGACACATATCAACCCCAGGAGCAGCAGGTCGGAGCTTCGCAGCCCGCTGAGCCGGACGGCCATCCCGGAGATCGCGAAGAACACCGGCAGCAGCAGTCCGCCGGTCTCCTGGAGCGGGCGCAGCAGCCGGCTGTCCGGCACACCGTCGGGCTGGCGGGGCATGATGAGCCCGGCCAGCAGCGCGCCGAAGATGACGTGCAGCCCGAGCGCACTGGTGGCCCAGGCCGAACCGAGGGCCACGGCGACCGCGACGGGCACCTGGTTGGTCATCAGGGCGCCCGGCCTGCGCATCCACCACACCAGCAGGGGCCGTACGGCGAAGAGCATCACCAGCACGTACCCGGCGAGCAGGGCCACCCGGACGGTCCAGGTCGGCGTCGATCCGCCTGTGCTGCCCACCAGCACCACGGCGAGCACCGGCCAGCTCAGCGCGTCGATGACACCCGCGGCGGCCATGGCGATGACGGCCGGCCTGGTGCCGGCCACCCCCTGGTCCCTGATGATGCTGGCGAGGACGGGCACCGCCGTGATGGACAGCGCGACCGCCATGTAGAGGGTGAAGGTGGCGTCGACCGGACGGCCGCCGTTGGCGGAGCCGAATCCTCCGGGAAAGAGCAGGACGGCTCCGGCGCCCATCAGCATGGGAATGGCGAATCCACCCAGCGAGACGGCGGTCACCGCATTCTGGCCGCGCAGCATACGCAGGTCCAGCTCATATCCGACGGCGAAGAGAAAGAGGACCAGCGCCACTTGTGACAGGGAGGTCAGAATGGGCTGGATCTGCTTCGGGAAGAGGGTTTCGTAAACGCCGCCCGGGACGAGCCCCAGCAGGCTGGGGCCGAGGGCGATGCCCGCGAACAACTGGCCGATGACCGGCGGCTGACCGAGCCTGCGGGCCACCGCGCCCATGGTGTACGAAGCCGTGATCACCACCGCGAGAGCGGCTACCACATGGGTGACGATGGCGTCCGTGCTCACCGGCATCCCCCTTCCGGCAAGTGCCGCCGCAGTGGCGGAGTCTGTACGGAGTGTAGCCGGTTTCGGGCAAACGGCCTATTGTTGCCTGCACTTGGTATATGCCGTCACGAGCGGGGGGTCGGCAGTGACGACGGTGTTATTCGTACACGGCACCGGGGTGCGCGAGCCGGGTTTCAGTGAAACCCTGGAACGCGTACAGCAAGGTTTCCGGTCGCTACGCCCGGAAATCCGGATAAATTCCTGCTATTGGGGGGGAAGCGCAGGATCGGTACTCCACTCGAACGGTGTCTCCGTGCCGGGGTACGCGACCGGGCGTGACATTCCCGGCGTGCGCGCCGTCGACGAGCGGGACGGCGACCTCGACGCGGACGTCGAGTTCTGGGGACTCCTCTATCTGGACCCGCTGCTCGAACTCCGACTGCTCGCCTCGGAGTCCGCGGCCCCGGCCGAGCTGGCGCCGGGAGCCCGGCCGCCGGGCGAGGACATCTCCGCGGCGGCCCTGACGCTCACCTCGGACGCCCGGCTGCGCGGACTGCTCGAGGAGGCCGGGACCGGCGACGACTTCGCCGCCGCCGTGGCCGCCGTGCTCACCGCGCCGGACTGCCGGCGCTTCCTGCGCGATCCCGCCGCGGAGGACCCGGCGGCCGTGCTGGCGCGGGCGTTCCTCGCGGAGGCGGTACGGCGGCGGGCCGGGGAGGAAGGACCGGCGCCCGCCCTCGACGGCACCGCGCGGGACGAGGCGGTCGCCCGGATCACCGAACTGCTCCCAGGGACGGCCGGCCCGGGAACGCACCGCGGACCGGTGACCCGGAAGGTCAAGCGGATGGCCGGACGGCTGGCGCTCGGGCTCGCCTCCGCCCAGGCGGTGAAACGGCGTTCGGCGCTCACGGACGCCGCCCACCCGGCCGCGGGCGACGTGCTGCTCTACCTCTCCCGGGGCGCCGCCGTCCGCGAGGCGATCGCGGAGGCGGTGCGTACGGCGGAGCCGCCCGTCGTGCTCCTCGCGCACAGCCTCGGCGGCATCGCCTCGCTCGACCTGCTCGTGCTGCGCCCCCTGCCCGAGGTCGCGCTGCTGGTCACCGTCGGCTCGCAGGCGCCGTTCCTCTACGAACTGGGCGCGCTGCCCAGCCTGGAGCACGGCAGCCCGCTGCCCGCGCACGTACCGCGCTGGCTGAACGTGTACGACCGGCGGGACCTGCTCAGCTACCTCGGGGCGGGCGTGTTCCCCGGCCGGGTCGACGACCTCGCCGTGGACAGCCGGCAGCCCTTCCCGCTCTCGCACAGCGCCTACTGGAGCAACCCCGAGCTGTACCGGCTCCTCGCGGGGGAGCTGCCGTGACCGCCGCCGCGCGCCCGGACCGTACGTACGCCGTCGTGGCCGGAGTGGAACGGTATGCCGCCGGGCCGTCCTGGGACCTGCCCGGGCCCGCCGCCGACGCCCGCCGCTTCACCGCGTGGCTGCGCGGACGAGGGGTCCCCGCCGCCCACATCCACCTGCTGCTGGAGGAGCTGCCCGGGGCCGGTGGGCCGGACGTCGACGTCCGTGCGGGGACCGCCGTACGGGAGACGGTGCAGGAGGTGCTGACCCGACGGCTGCCCCGCCTGGAGGGCGATCTGCTGTGGGTGTTCTGGGGCGGGCACGGCGTCACCGACCCGCAGGGGCACCGCCGGCTCTTCTACGCCGACGCCGGCACCGACGACAAGCGGAACCTGGACCTGGACGCGTGGCTGAACGCCTTCACCACCGATCTGCTGCCCGGCTTCGGACGGCAGATCTGGCTGGTGGACTCCTGCCAGACCTTCGTCGAGGACCTCGGCCTCGCCCGCTCACTGCCGACCGAACTCCCCCCGGGCGGCGACCGGTTGCCCGGCCGGGAGCAGTTCGTCCTGCTGGCGTCCGCCCCCGGGCAGCGGGCGGTCAACGACCCTGCGCGGCGGACCGGGGTGTTCTCCCGTGCCGCCCTGGCCGCCCTGACCGCGGCGGGCGGCGAGAGCTGGCCGCCGGACATGGGCAAGGTCGCGGACGGCGTGATCGGGCAGTTCACCGGCGGGACACAGCGGCCCACCTCGCTCTGGTACCGGTCCTGGACCAGCGACGTACGCCAACTGGTCTTCCCCGACGCGCGGCGCCGGGAGGAACCGGTGCCGGACGCGGCACTGAGCGAACTGGTCAACCTGCTCGCCGGGTGGCCCGGCATGACGGACCGGGACCAGCGCCAGCTCGTCCTCGGCATGCTGCCCGCCGACCTGTCCTCCTCCATCCCCCGGCTGGGGGCCCCGCGCCCCGACATCATCAGCATCGTCCGGACCTGCCGGCGCCACCCGGGCGGACTGGCCGCCCTGGTGGAGGCGGTCACCCTGATCGAACCGGGCTCGCTGGAGCAGCGGGAACTGAAGGACTGGGCGGCGCGCTGGCTCGCTCCGGAACAGGGCGCCTGACCGGCTGATCACGGTCTTCCCGAACACTTCCGCCATGCGTCATCATGAAGTCATCGGGATGCAGGGCGTTCACAGGGGGATGTCGCATGGATACGTCCGCGGAGTTCATGGGATCCGAACTGGCCGATCTCAGCGACGTCCCACTCTCCGCCCTCAGGTCGCAGAGCGCCGACGTCTACGCGCGCTCACTGAACAGGCTGCTCTGTCAGGTCGAGCGGCCGCGGGTCAACTTCTCCGGTGGTGAGGGACCGCCCGGACGGACCGCCTGACGGTTCCCGGGGAGGAGACCTGTGCAGACCGACGGACGTTCCGGACGCCCCCGTGCCGCGCACCATCTCATCCCCTCGGCGTACTTCGAGGACCTGGCCGCGGGCCGGGGAGGCCCGGGGACGATCCGTTTCCTGCGGCGGACCGAGTACAGCAGGCGCCTTCTGCTGCTGCGCGCCCTGCTCGACACCATGGCTTCCACCCCCGGCGCGCTGGGTCCCCTCCCTCCCGTCGACAGCGCCTGGGACACCCTGACCGCGGCTCAGGAGGAGGCTCCGGAGGAGTTCCGCGAGCTGCTGCTGCACCCGCAGATCGGCAGCTGGCTGGGACACAGCCTCCGGCGGCTGACCCACACGGCCTGGGGGGACGGGCCGTTGTGGACGGACCTCGGCCATCTGTTCGCGGTGTGCTCCGTCGCCGCGCTGCGCGCGGGGCTGCCGTTGCGCACCACCGTGCCGGTGCGGGACGGCACCGCGATGTTCCCCACTCTCGGGCTGGCCCGCTTATCGGGCCGTCCGCACTGGGGGACCGCGGAAGTCGTCGTGGCCGAGGGCCGGTTGCGGGTCGACGCGTACGGCGAGAGCGTGGGGCCGCCCGAGCCGCCCGGGACCCCCGGCGGCGACGTGCCCGGCTGGCAGGGACTGCGCACCCTGCGCGCGGACGCGGCCGGGCGGCCGGTGGCCGTCCTGCTCGACGACATCGACCCCTACCGGGACCTCGGCGAGCCGTTGCCGCCGCGCCGCCTCGGCAAGGACCGGATCACGCGCTGGCAGGAGCTGTTCGGCGGCGCGCTGGGCCTGCTGACGCGTGTCGACCCGGGCACGGCCGCGGCGGTCGCCGAGGGACTGCGCACCCTCACCGACGTGGAACCGGCGCCCGGCGGGGTGGTCCTCAGCGCCTCCTCCGGCGACGCCTTCGGCGGAGTGCTGACCTCGCTGCCTCCCGATCCGGTGACCCTGGCGGTCACCCTGGTCCACGAGTTCCAGCACACCAAACTGGGCGCGCTGTTGCATCTGCTGACGCTGGAACAGGACAGCGGTGCCGAGCGGCACTACGCCCCCTGGCGGGACGATCCCCGGCCCCTCGGCGGACTGCTTCAGGGCGCGTACGCCTTCCTGGGCGTCACCGACTTCTGGTCCCGCTACCTGGACGAGGCACCGCGCGCCGAACGCCCCCTCGCCGCATTCGAGTTCGCGCTGCGCAGGCGGCAGACGGAGGAGGCCGTCCGGGTGCTGGCCGCCGATCCGGGACTGACCGGGCACGGGCGCCGGTTCCTGCGGGGCATGACCGCGCGGCTGTCCTCCTGGTGGGGGGACGACCGGATCCGGCCCGACGTCGCTGCCCTCGCCGAGTTCGCCGCGAGGGACCACCGCACCGGCTGGCGGATACGGCATCTGAGCCCCGCCCCGGAGGACGCGCGCGCCCTCGCCCGGGCCTTCGCCGCGGGCATCCCGGCCGACTTCCGCATCGCCGGCTCCTCCGTCGTGCCGGATCTCGCCGCACCCTGGTCGCACGCCCGCACCGGGCTGATCCGGCGGCGCCTCGGTGCGCCGCCCGGCGCCGGGCGGCCCGCGGCGTCCGCCGCCGACCGCGCCCTCGTCTCGGGCGACCCCGCCGCCACGGACGCCTACGCCCGCCTGCTGGCCGACGACCCCGAATCCGCCGAGGCCTGGACCGGCCTCGTCTTTGCGACCGACCCCGACGGCACGCTCCTCGGCCGTCCCGAGCTGGCACGCGCCGTCCACCGTGAACTCCGCGTGTCCGGGACGCCGGCCGACCCGCGCCGAGTCACCCTCTGGCTCGCCTCCCGCCCGGCCTGACCGGTTCCCCGTCGTCCGGACTCCGGCCGGGCCGCGCGTCAGCACCCCGTGGACAGGGCGTCGCAGCCGGATTTCGGGTGGTCTGTCGGGGTCTGTCGTCACGGGCCGTCATCGATCTTTCACAGGTTCCGGGCCGGGAGGCGTCGAACACTCCTGTGGTTTGCCGATAAGCTCGGCGGGACCGGAAGCGGCCACGGGGGCGTCGCGGACGTGACGCAGGACGACAGGACGCGTACCCGGAGGACACTGTGCCCGCCGTACTCCCTGCCTTAGCCGGCAGGCCGCCCCAACTCGGCCTTCTCCAGGCCGCCGTGGTCACTCCGCAGCCCGTCGGGCCGTCCGGGCCCCCCGGGCCCTCTCGCGTCCCCGGCCCGCGTTCACCCCTTCCGTCCTGTCATGCCCGCGTCATGCGGGTGTGGTCCCGGCCGCCGCGGTGCCGTCCCGCCTCCGACCCGTTCGCGACTCGGACTTTGGAGAGGACTCGATGACCGATCTCATACTGGCCGTCGGTGCCGTGGCCGTCCTGGCGGCCGCGGGGACCGCCTGGCGCTTCCACCGCGCGTACCGGCGCGAGCAGCGCAGGGCCGAGGAATTCCGGGGCAGGGCGGATCAACTGGGCCACCAGTTGCGTGCCGTGGAGCTCGCCCTGGAGCAACTCGCCGCGCACATACCGGTCCTGGGAGCGGCCAACCCGCCGGGCGAGCACCACGCCGGTGACCTCACCCTGCCCCCGCCCCCCGCGCACACCGTCCTCGCCCACCGGCTCCGCGACGTCACCGGCCAGGTGGCCGCCACCGTCACGCAGGTCCGGGAGACCGCGCAGGCGACGGCCGAACAGCACATCGGCATGATCCGGACCGCGGCGGACCAGGAGATCGCCAGGGCCCGCCGGGAGTCGCGGGAGGCCACCCGCGCGGCCGTACGCAGCTTCGCGTCCGGCGTGGTGGCGCGGGCCTCCCGGCTGAGCCGGGAGATCAGCCAGGGCGTGCGCTCCCACCAGGACGACGAGGCCTACGCGACCCTGGTGCACATCGACCACATCGCCCAGCAGATGCTGCTCACCGCGCAGGGCTACGCCGTACTGGCCGGCGACAAACTCTCCCGCCGCTGGCCCCGGACCTCGCTGACCGACGTGATCCGCGCGGCGATGGGCCGGATCGAGGGCTACCAGCGGGTGGAGCACCACGAGCTGGACACCGTCGCGGTGCACAGCCGGGCCGTCGAGGCCGTCGTCCACACCCTGGCGCTGCTGCTGGACAACGCCCTGCGGTACTCGCCGCCGGCCGCCCGGGTGCACGTCGCGGTCGAGCAGGGCCACCACGCCTGCTTCCTGACCGTGGACGACGCCGGCCTGCGCATGGACGACGAGCGGCTGCTGTGGGCCAGCGACATCATGTCCGGCAAGGACCGCGACGACATCACGCAGCTCGGCGCCCACCCGCAGACCGGCCTGCGGGTCGCCTCGCTGCTCGCCGAGAACTACGGCTTCCGGGTCGAGCTGACCGCGCCGAACATCTACCAGGGCACGCGGGCCGTACTGGTCCTGCCGAACAACCTCCTGGCCTTCCCCGCCGCGACGGCGCCCGAACCGGCGGCCGTCCCGGCCCCGCGCACCGGCGCATCCCCGTCGCCCGCCGCGACCACCGCCAGCGGGCTGACCGTCCGCCGGCGGCCCGCCAAGGCGCGCGGCGCGTCCCCGGCACCGGCCGAGGGGCCCGTCGTGCCGGGCCGGCCGAGCGTCGCCGCCGCCTGGGCGGCGGGCACCCGCCAAGGACGGCGGTCCCAGGAAAACACCGGAACCACCGAAGGACACTGACGATGCGTGACACGCACAGCAACAGCCTGGGGTGGCTGCTCGACCAGGAACTCGGCTGCGTCGAAGGCGTCGAGTACGCGGTGCTGATGAGCGGCGACGGCCTGCTGCAGGCCCGCACGCAGACGATCGGCCAGGAGGACGCCGAGAAGCTCGCCGCCGTGACCGCCTCCCTGCGCGCCGCCGGCAAGGCGTGGGACGAGCACGTCGGCGGCAAGGGCATGTGCCAGCTGCTCATCGAGTCGCAGGGCCGCATCGGACTGACGACCGCGGCCGCGAAGAACAGCATGCTCTCGGTGGTCACGACCGGCCCCGAGGCCGACGTCGGCCTGATCAGCCACCACATGGTGCGCCTAGCGACCCGGCTCGGCCACGAGCTGGAGGTCGGGGACCGCCGTCCCGCCGCGGACGGCGGCACGGCGACGTGACGGGTCCGCGGCACGACCCGGACCTGATCAGGCCCTACGTCCGCACCGGCGGACGCAACCGTCCCAGCCGGGACGTGCGCCTGGAGACGGTGGTCATCGCCGCGCCCGCCCCCACCGGGACGCTGGCGCCGGACGCCCGCCGGGTGATGCGCCTGTTCGCCGGCGGCCGGGGCGGCCTGGCCGTGGCGGACATCGCCGCCGCGCTCGAACTGCCGCCCTCCACCGTCCGCATCATCGTCTCCGCCCTCATGGACAGCGGCCATCTGTCCAGCCCGGTCCCCGTCCAGGAGGGCCGCCCCGGGCTCGACCTGCTCCAGGAGGTGCTCCGTGGACTCCGCGAACTGGTCTGACCAGCCCGCACCCCACTACCTGGCCCCCGCCGTCACCCGCTCCGCGAAGATCGTCGTCGCCGGGGCGTTCGGGGTCGGCAAGACCACCTTCGTCGGCAGCGTCTCCGAGGTGGCACCGCTGCGCATGGAGGAGCCGATCACCGAGGCGAGCGTCGGCGTCGACGACCTGCGCGGCACACCGCACAAGACGACCACGACGGTCGCCATGGACTTCGGCCGCATCCACCTGCTCGGCGACCGCCTCGTGCTCTACCTGTTCGGCACCCCCGGCCAGGCCCGCTTCCGGCCCCTGTGGGAAGGGCTGACGGAAGGCGCGCTGGGCGCCCTGGTCCTGGCCGACACCCGCGACCTCGACGGCTGCCACGAGGTGCTGGGCCTGCTGGAGGAACAGCGCACACCGTACGCCGTCGTCATCAACGTCTTCCCCGACGCGCCCCGCTACCCCCTGGACGAGATCCGGCAGGCGCTCGCGTTGGACCCCGACACGCCGCTGACCGAGTGCGACGCACGGGACCGCCGGTCCTGTGTGTACGCGCTCATCACCCTGATCGAGTTCCTGACCACCCGGCACACCTCTGCCTCACTCGTGGAGCCCCGTTCATGACGACCCCCGACCCCGGCACCGCCGTCCCCCCGACGCGGATCGCGCTCCACGAAGCCGAGTTCGCCGACGACCCGCACGCCGCCTACGAGCGCATGCGCCGCAGCCACGGACCGCTGGTCCCGGTGGACCTCGCCCCCGGCGTCCCCGCGACCCTCGTCATCGGCTTCGAGCAGGCCCGGCGCATCCTCAACGACCCGCTGCACTTCCCCGCCGACCCGCGGATCTGGCAGGAGGCCGTACCCGACAGCTGCCCGGTCCGGCCGATGATGGAGTGGCGCCCCAACGCCCTGCGCTCGGCCGGCGCCGAACACACCCGCTACCGGGCGGCGAACACCGCGAGCCTGCGCGCGGTGGACCAGCACGAACTGCGCGCCCTGGTCGAGAAGGTGGCCTCCACCGCCATCGGCGACTTCCTCCCCCTCGGCCACGCCGACCTGCTCACCCAGTACTCGTACCCCATCGCCTTCCGCGTCCTGAGCGCGCTGCTGGGCTGCCCGGACGAGATCGGGCTGCGCATCGCCGACGGCATGGCCAAGATCTTCGAGTCGGAGGCCGAGACGGCCGCGCGCGGCAACGAGATCCTCGGCCGGGCGGTGGCCGACCTCGTGGCCCTGCGGCGGCGGCAGCCCGGTGACGACGTCACCTCCCGGCTGATCGCCCACTCCGCCCGGCTGGACGACATCGAGATGTCCCACCAGCTCGTCACCCTGTACGGCGCCGGCATCGAGCCGCTCACCAACCTGATCAGCAACACCGTGCTCAGGATCCTCACCGACGAGCAGTTCTCCGCCGGACTGCACGCCGGCCAGCCCGTCCGGGACGCCCTCGACACCGTCCTGTACACCGACCCGCCGCTGGCCAACTATTGCATCACGTACCCGCCGTACCCGATCGACGTCGAGGGCGTGCTGCTCCCCGCCCACCAGCCCGTCGTCATCTCCATGGCGGCCTGCAACAACGATCCGGCCGTCACGGCCGGCGTCCCCGCCGCCGGCCTCAGCGGCAACCGCGCCCACCTGTCGTGGAGCATCGGCCCGCACACCTGCCCGGCCCGCACCCACGCCTACCTCATCGCCGAGACCGCCGTCACCTGCCTCCTGGACGCGCTCCCCGAGATCGACCTCGGCCGCCCGGAGTCCGAACTGGCCTGGCGGCCCGGACCGTTCCACCGTGCCCTGGAAGCCCTGCCCGTCCGCTTCCCCGCCGTCGCCTGAAGGAGACCGGCCATGTCCCAGCCCACCCCCCTCGTCCTCGACCCGGCCGGCGCCGACCGGCACCAGGAGCACCGGACCCTGCGCGCCGAGGGTCCGGCCGCACGCGTGGACATCCTCGGTGTCCACGCCTGGGCCGTCACCGACCCCGTCCTGCTCAAGCAACTGCTGACCAGCCCCTCGGTGTCCAAGGACGGACGGGCGCACTGGCCCGGCTTCCAGCAGACGGTCACCGACTGGCCGCTCGCGCTGTGGATCGCGGTGCGGAACATGTTCACCGCCTACGGCGCCGACCACCGCCGGCTGCGGCGCATGGTCGCCCCCGCCTTCAGCGCCCGGCGCATCGCCGAACTGCGCCCGGCCGTCGAGGCGATGGTCACCGACCTCGTCGACGACCTCGCCGCCGTGCCCGCCGGACAGGTCGTCGACCTGCGCGAGCGCCTGGCCTACCCGCTGCCCATCGCCGTGATCGGCCACCTGATGGGCGTACCCGAGGACCGGCGGGCCGGCTTCCGGCAGGTCGTGGACGGCGTCTTCGACACCACACTCACCCCGGAGCAGTCCCAGGCCAACGCCGTCCGCCTCTACGGCATCCTGGACGAGCTGATCGCCATGAAGTCCGCCGCTCCCGGCGACGACATGACCTCCCTGCTCATCGCCGCCCGCGACGAGGAGTCGGACGGCACCGGGTTCACCGGCGAGGAACTCCGCGACACGCTGCTGCTGATGATCAGTGCCGGGTACGAGACCACCGTCAACGTCATCGACCAGGCGATCGTCGCCATGCTGACCGCCCCCGACCAGCTCGACCTCGTGCGCGCCCGGAAGGCCGGCTGGGACGACGTCGTCGAGGAGACCCTGCGGCACGAGCCCGCCGTCAAACACCTGCCGCTGCGCTACGCCGTCACCGACATCGAGCTGCCCGACGGACGGACCATCGCCCGGGGCGAGGCAATCCTCGCCTCCTACGCCGCCGCCAACCGCCACCCGAACTGGCACGGAGAGGGCGCCGACACCTTCGACGTCACGCGCGGCCTCAAGGAGCACCTGGCGTTCGGCCACGGTGTGCACTTCTGCCTCGGCGCACCCCTGGCCCGCCTGGAGGTCGCGGAGGCCCTCCGGCAGCTCTTCGGCCGCTTCCCGGACCTGTCCCTCGCGGTCCCGGCCGGCGAACTGCGGCCGGTGGCCTCCCTCATCAGCAACGGCCACCAGGAACTCCCGGTCCGGCTGACCCCCGCGTAGACCCGGCTCACGGCGGGGCCGGGCGCCGCCCCGGTGCGCCGGTCCGCGCGGCTCACCGGGTCGGACGGCACCCGCCCGCCTGCCGTCCAACTCGATCCACTACTTGGGCAGGTTCACGCTTGAACGGGCCATGTCCTGGGCACGGACCTCCTACCGGCGTCCACCGCCGGGCCGTCACCGGCAGAAGGAGGGCGTCATGGACCGTCGGATCCGAGTACGTGTCAGCCGGCGCCCGGCCGCACCGCGCGGGCAGGAGATCGACCGCAGGACACCCTCCGGGCGCATCCTGCCGTACTGACGTCCCCGGTACGGTGGTTGACGGATCGTCACCGGGTATGGCGGGCCGCCGCCTCGCCCAGGGCCGCGCGCAACGGCCCGGGCGGCGCGGGCCTGTCGCGGGTCGCGCTCTCCGTGACCGCCGCCGCCACCTGCCGCAGCTTGGTGTCGGTCCGCTGGGACGCCTCCCGCAGAATCTCCCACGCCTGGTCCGGGGTGCAGGCGTGGGCGGCCATGAGGATGCCGCGTGCCTGGTCGATCACCGGGTGCGAGTCGAGCGCGTGCCGCAGCTGTTCGATCTCCAGGCGCAGCAGCTCCAGCTGCTCGGCGCGCTCCCGGGCCACCGCGGAGGCGGTGCGGCTGCCGGAAGCGGCGGGCGGCGCGGCCCGCAGCGGGTCCGTGGTGTCCAGTCCCACCAACTCCAGGACCCGGCGCGGCTGTCCGTGCCAGCCGGTGGCCGACACCGGTACGCGGTGCCGGCGGGCGTAGTCGCCCAGCAGGGTCAGGAACGTCAGACCGGTCGTGTCCATGAACGACACCCCGGAGACGTCCAGCTCGATCCGGGCCACCCCTGCCGGCAGCGCGGCCAGGGTCCCGGCCAGGGTGTCGGTGCAGCCGAGGACCAGCTCTCCTCGCGCGGACAGCAGGACCCGCTCCCCTTCCGTACGGCCGCCCATGGCCAGTGTGTCCGGCCGCCCGGCGTGCGGTGCCTGTGCCGGTGAGGTCATGAGTCCGCCCCCTTCCGTCCTCCGGATGTCACGCCGATCGCCTGCCCGGGGCACCTCCGGCTACACCCGGCGCGTCGTGGATCCCGCGCTCTGTGGCGGCGGGAGGCGGGAGGTCGGGGACGGAAAGGGGCCCGGCGGGTCAGGCGGCCAGCGGGTTCAGCAGCAGCGGCTCGATCCGGCCCTCCAGCATGGCGCCGAGGCCCTCGGCCGCGCACAGCTCCGGCCGCTCGGCGATGTGCACCGGCATCCCGGTGGCCTGCCGCAGCATCTGGTCGAAACCGGGCAGCAGCGCGGAGCCGCCGACCATCATGATCCCGCGGTCGGCGAGGTCGGCGACGAGATCGGGCGGGCAGTCCCGGAGCACCCTGCCGATGCCGTCCAGGACGGCCGTCAGCGGAGTCTGGATCGCCTCCCGCACGGCGGCGGTGTTCACCCGCACACTGCGCGGGAGCCCGGTCACCACGTCCCGGCCGTGGATCTCCGCCGACGCCGGGCCGTGCGGGGTCAGCCCGTTGCCCCGCAGGGCCACCTGGAGCGGCCGTACCGACTGGCTCGGCAGCACCAGCGCGTGCTCGTGCCGCAGGTGCTGCACGATCGCGTGGTCGACGGCCTCACCGCCCACCGGGAGCCGGACGGCGGTGACGATGGACCCGAGCGAGAGCACCGCCACCTGGGTGGCCGCCGCCCCGCACACCATGATCATGGTGGCCTCGGGGCGTTCGACGGGCAGCCCGCAGCCGACGGCGGCGGCGATCAGCGTGTCCACCAGCTCGACCCGGCGCGCGCCCAGGCCGACCAGCGTCTCGATCGTCGCGCGGGTGGCCAGCGGATCGGCGTCGTGCGGGGTGCAGGCCGCCGCGCGCAGCCGGAGGTTGCGGCGCAGGGCCCGGCGGGTCTTGTCGCCGAGCAGCTGCCGCAGCATCCGCTGGGCCATCTCGATGTCGACCACGGTCCCGCCCGAGACGGGCCGTACGACCCTGATGTAGCTCGGCGTCCGGCCCGTCATCTGCTCCGCGAACTCGCCCACCGCGATCAGTCCGCCGGTACGGGTGTTCACGGCCGCGACCGAGGGCTGGTCGACGACGAGGCCGGCGCCCTTCACGAAGACCCGGGTGCGGGCCGCGCCCAGGTCGACGGCGAAGTGACAGCGGCGCAACTGCTCCAGGCTGACGGTCACGACAGATCCTTCCGTGCGCGGGCCTGCGACCCCCGCCGGGCCGGCGGGCTCACTGGAATCCTGCGCGGGCCCGGCAGCGGGCGCCTTCTGGGGGCGACCGGCCGGGGTGCCGCTGAACGGGCGGTTTTCGCGGCCCGTGCGGAGTGTCGCCCGGACTACAGGGCGCGGGCGGCCTCCAGAAGCGGCTCGAGGGACGCGACGGTGACCTTGCTGCCCTCCTCGCGCAGACGCCGGCGTGCGGCCGCGGTGGGGGCGTACCCGATGAAGCGGAGGCCGAGCTGCTGCGCGGCGGTGAGCTCGGCGACCGAGGAACCGATCAGGACGCCGGCCCGGGCGGGTACGCGCAGGGCGTCCAGGGCGCGCAGCAGGCAGTCGGGGTGGGGCGTCAGCAGACCGAGGTCCTCGCTGCGGCCGTGCACGCCCGCGAACGGCAGACGGTAGGGCTCCAGACAGCTGCGCACCGCCCGCGGTGCCACGTCCGTGACCACGCTGACCCGCCGGCGAGCGCCGTGCAGGGCACGGACCAGCGCGAGGGAGCGGTGCGTGGTGGGTGCGTCGGGCACGGCACGGAGTTCGAGCTCGTCCAGGCGCGCCCGCAGCACGGGGCCGAGCCGGTCGTGGGCGAACGCGCGCAGGACGTCCAGGGGATGGACGAACGCCTCCCGGCCGGCTGGGCTCGTCACGGCGAGCGGCCGGCCCGACAGCGCGTCCGCCGGGTCGCGGTGCTCGGCCACGACGGACAGCAGGTCGAGCGCGGCCTCCCGGGCGCGCCGCGCCGAGAACAGCCGGGCCAGCGGCCCGTCGAAGCCGATCAGCACCGTTTCGGCGCCGGCGAGCAGGGCCGAGAGCCGGCGGCGCGACGGAGCCGACTGCTCCACCGCCGGCACGGGCGCCCCCTCCGGGACCAGGTGCACGGTGTACGACACCGCCAGTCCCGGCACCGGCCAGTCGCCCACCCCCGCGTTCACCGCGCGCTGCGCCCCGCCCGCGCGGCGCAGCGGATGGCGGCGGGTGATGCGGGCCGCCGCGGCGCACAGGTGGGCCAGCAGCAGCCCGGAGACGTCGGCGGTCTCCCCGCGGACGAGGGCCACCGGATCGTCGACCCGCCAGGACAGCTCGACCGCGGCGGTGAACGAGCCCTTGCCGGAGCTCGGCAGGGAGACGGTGTGCCGGGCCTGGTGCGGGGCGAGGTCGACCGCGTAGTACGTCTCCGGCCGCGGCGGCCGGGTGCCGTACGGCTGGATCGGGTCGAGCAGGGTGAGCGGGCCGTCGGGCCGGGTGTGGACGACGGCGGTGCGGCCCGGGGTGGGGATGCCCAGCTCGTGCAGGTCCTGGGTGATGAACGGGCCCTGCACCAGGTCGCGTTCGCCGGGTTCGGGGGCCGTCGGCCCGAGCAGGCAGTACCAGGCCTCCGGGGCGCTGTCCGGGGCGCCGTCGCCGAAGAGGGGACGGAAGCGCGGGGAACGCTGGGCGGCGGAGCTGGCGGCGAAGTCGTCGTACAGCGCGGGCGGGACGACGACCGTGACGTCCGCGGCCGTCTCCGGCGGCCGGGCGGACGGCTGTGCGAACGTCACCCGCAGCCGCGGCGGATCGGTCAGCCGGGTGAGCGCCTGGGGGAGTTCCCGCAGGACGGCGACGAGGACGGGCAGCAGGTAGGCGCCGGGTTCGGTACGCACCAGGTAGCCGTCCGGGCGGACCTCCACCTCGTACCGGCGGGTGCCGAGGGAGCCGCGCGAGAGGACCTCGTGCACCGCGGCCTCCAGGGTGATGCGGGCTTCCGGGCGGCCGGTGAGCGCGTCGGCCGTGAAGAGGATCCCGGGCCGCTCGACGGGGGCGTGGTCCCGGGCCGCGGTGGCGTCGAGCACCCGGTGCAGGGCGCGCAGGCCCTCGCGGGTGTCCTCGGCGGCCGGACCCGGGACCCCGGGCAGCGGATCGCCTCGCCACGACTCCAGCGCCTCGGCCGCCAGTTCGCGGGAACGTTCCGGGTCCCCGGAGGCGCCGGCCCGCTCGGCCTCGCCGGCCAGCCGGCGGAAGCGGTAGACGTCGACGCCGTCGCGGCCGTCGAGTTCGCGTACCCGGTCCGGGTGCAGGGCGTAGCCGCCCTCGGTGGTCAGGGCGTCCGGACCGAGGACGTGGCGCAGGCGCGCGAGGTGCGTCTCCGGCATGCGGACCCCGGACGGGACAGGGGGGTCCCAGCAGCCGGCGGCCAGCTCGGCCCACGAGGCCGGCCGCCCCCGCCGGAGCAGCAGCATGCACAGCAGGGCCCGGGTGTGCGGGTCCTCGACGGCCAGCGGGTGTCCGCCGCGCGTCACCCCGAACGCGCCGAGGAGGGTGAACCCGAGGGCGCCGCGCTGCGGATCCGGCTGCCCGTCGCGGTCCGCCGTGAGCCGTCGCACGCTGTCCTCGCGGACCGTGGCGAACGGGTCGCCCTCCACGCCCGCTCCCGCTCCCCGCGCGGCGGGGACCGACGCCCGGAACTCGCCCGGCGCCCGGCCCGCCCGCCGGTCGATGAACCCGCCCATGCGCGCGAGGAGTTGCTCGGTGCTGTGGTGGGCGGTGCGCGGCAGGCCGAGCAGGAGCAGCTCGCGCACGCCGTCGCGGAAGGCGTAGGAGCCGGGAGGGCCGCCCGGGACGGCGGTGAGCATGCCGCTGAGGACGACCTCGGCCAGGTGCTGGGGGCGCGGATCCGGTTCCACGGCGGCCTGGACCAGGCGCATCACCGGCAGGTCGGGGCGCCCCACCGCAAGATGGCCGGCCAGCCGGAACGCCTCGGGGGAGGCGGTCGCGCGGAACCGCAGGACCAGTTCCTCGGCGGACAGCAGGCCGACGTCCGTGCGGTCCTCGGCATCCGCCGCCAGGGGCCCGCGCAGCGCGGCGACGGCACCGGGGACAGCCCCGCCGCCGCGCGTCGTGAGCAGCGCGGCCCAGTGCGCCAGCCACCTCGGCTCCGGCTCCAGCACGGGCAGGGGGACGGCACCGTCGAGCACCGGCGGCTCGTGCGGATCGTGCGGTTCGGGCGGCTCGTACGGGGTGAACGCGAGGGCCGCCGTGGGGGCCGCGGGGCCGGGCGCCGACAGCCGGCCGGGGACGGCGGGCAGGGCCGTGTCCCGCCACAGGTGTTCCGGCAGCGGCTGGACGACGGCCAGGGGCATCCGGCGTGCCCAGCGGTGCAGGGTGGCGTACCAGAGGGTGCCGGCGGGCCCCTCCCGCCACTGCGGGCCCATGCAGTCGCTGACCAGGAGGGTGACCGTACGGCCGTCGCCGGGTGCGTGGATGCCCGGGCCGCGCACCGTGCCGTCGGGGGCGGCCCGGTACAGGGCGACCGTGCGGAAGGCGCCCGACTGGGCCAGGGCCGTGTGCAGTTCGCGGACCAGGGGGCGCCAGACCGGCATGGTGGGGCCGGCGTCGTACACCAGGTTCAGGCGCAGCCAGCGCTCCTGGGCGGGGCGCAGCACGGGCAGCCACCACTCGGGGCCGGCGCCCAGTCGGGCGATGCGCTCGGCGGTCGCCCGTTCGTCCAGTTCGCGGCCCACGGGCGCGTCGACCCGGCGGGCCAGCGGGCGCAGCGCGCGTTGCAGCGCGAGGGGGTGGCGCAGCATCGGGGGCGCCGGGGCCAGCAGTTGGGTGTGCGGCGTACCGCCCGCCGCCGGGGCGGGGCGGCGGGCGGGCAGGTGCAGCGGGACGCGCGAGACCGGTTCGGGGGGCCGGATGGTCTCCGGCCGGTGTTCAGCCGCCGGGGACGGCTCGTCCGGCGCCGGTGGGACGGGCGGGGCCGGCGCGTCCCGCGCCGGGGCCGGCTGCCCGGCACCCGTCGGGTCCGCGGTCTCCCCGCCGCCGGGTCGCATCCGTCCGGCCAGCCAGAGCAGTTCGGCCAGCTCCAGGGGGGTCGGGCGCGTGCCGCCCGCCGCCTCGGCCAGGACGTCGGCGAGGCGGGCCAGCGGGTCCGGGGAGGCGGTGGGGTCAGAAGACATCGGGCTGCGCGGCCTGCCCCAGGTAGGGCATCAGCTGTTCGGCCAGCCGGTCGAGGGAGCCGGTGTCCAGGTCGGCCGAGCGGGCCAGGTAGATGGCGTTCAGGAGCTGGTCGGTGGCCAGGTCGCCGGCGCCGGCCCGGGACAGGAAGCGGTCGATCAGGGTGCGTGCGTACGCGTCGGGTTCGCCCAGGTGGGCGCGGACGATCTCGGCGAGGTGCCGGTCGTCCGGCTGCCGCAGGTGCAGCGTGACGCAGCGGCGCAGGAAGGCGGGCGGGAACTCGCGTTCGCCGTTGCTGGTCAGCACGACGAAGGGGAAGGCGCGGCAGCGGACCCGGCCGTGCGCCACCGGGACCCGCTCGTCGGTGCCGTCGGCCAGCACCTCGGCGACGCCGTCCGGCGCCAGCCTGGCGGAGCGGACCAGCTCGGGAATCTCGTACTGGCCCTCCTCCAGCACGTTCAGCAGGTCGTTGGGCAGGTCGAGATCGCTCTTGTCGATCTCGTCGATGAGCAGCGCGCGGGGGCGGGCGTACGGCAGCAGCGCGGTACCGAGCGGGCCCAGGCGCAGATGGTGCTCGATGCCCGAGCCGTCGGCCGTCCCGTCGGCGGGGCCCCGGTCGTCCCGGTCGGAGCGGGCGGCCTGCCGGCGGGCCGCGTACAGCCGGGCACAGCGGGTCGTACTGGTAGAGCCCGTCGTGCAGGGTGCTGCGGCTGGTGACGTTCCAGCGCAGCACCGGGCCGAGTCCCAGCTCACGGGCGACCGCGTACACGAGCGAGGACTTGCCGGTGCCCGGCGGGCCGGTGACCAGCAGCGGACGGCGCAGATACAGGGCCGCGTTGACGAGCTGCACCGTCTGCTCCGTGGCCTGGTACGTCTCGGCGCGGTGCATCCGGTCGGGGGAGACGGCGGAGGCGTCCGCGGCCGCGTCCGGGGCGCGCAGCACCGGCCCGCCGTCGAAGGCCCGCCACGGCGGCGGCGGGGGGAGCTCGGTGATGCCGTCGTGCGGCTCGTTCGTACCGGTGTAGACGGGCCACAGGGGCATGGGCTCTTCTTCTCCGTGGGGGGCGCGGTCGGTGGTGCGGTCGGTCAGGCGACGGGCGAGTGCAGGCTCGCGGTGGTCTCGGGGAAGCAGCGCGGGTCGTCCCAGAGCAGCTGGAGGTCTCTCGCCCAGTGCCGGTCCGGTTCGTCGGCGGCGTCCGCGGCGAGCCGCAGGGACAGGACGTGGCGGGGGAGTTCGGCGGCCGGGACCTCGGCGAGCGAGTCGGTGAGCCGGTCGAGGAACGCGCTGCCGGGGCACGGCGGTTCCTCGGTCCGGGCGCGGGGCGGGTCCTCGTGCCAGTCGCACGGGCAGCCGGTCCGCGGCCACAGCAGGACCGGCACGGGCACGGTGAGCCCCACCTCGAAGTGCTGCCGTGCCGTCGTGGGCGGCGCCGCGTAGCCCGCGAGCCCGGCATCCCCGTCCCAGAGCCGCTTGCGCAGGCTCGGCGGCCGCTCCCGGGTGCCGCACTCGACGCGGTGCACCTCGACCCCACGACCGGAGAGGTCCAGCTTCCGCCACTTCTTGCGCAGTTGATGGCGCAGCCGGCCGCTGCGGTGCCGGGCGCGGTCGGTCACCACCAGGGGATAGGCGCAACCGAGCGGCGTGCTGTCCTCCGCGCCGCACTCCCAGTGCGCCACCGCCTCGTTCAGCCACTCGCGGGGCAGGACGAACGTCACCAGTTCGTCGGCGTCCGGGGCGAGCTGGGCGACGGCCTCGTCGATGCGCCCCTGGACGTAGGCCCGCACACCGGTCCGCGGCAGCCGGCGTGTGCCCACCGGCCGGCGCCGTCCGTCGCGGTAAGCGGACACCTCCACGGTGACCTGGTCGGGTCCGGCACCGCTGTGGTCGATCTCGACGACCACCGGAGACCAGGCCGCCGATGCCGATGCCGATGCCGATGCCGGGCCCGGCGGCGGGGACACGGGAGCCGCGGACGGCCGGGCGCCGTCCAGCAGTTCGCCGAGCCGGCCGGCGAAGCGGTCCACCGCTTCCGGGTCGGGGACCTCCCACTGCACGTACGCGGCGGCCGCCCACAGGGTGGGGAAACCGTCCGCGGGCAGGGGCGGCCCGAAAGGGCCCACCGCGTCGACGTAGAGCCGGTTCGGATCGCCGACGCGCCCGGCGCCCGCGGTCCGCCGCAACAGGGCGTACAGCCGCCGGCGGGCGTCGTCCCGGTGGCCGGGGGTGGGCACCAGCTCACCCAGCTCGGGCCAGTACCGGGCCATGACGTCCAGCGGCAGCATCCGGCCCTTGCGCACGTCCGGCGTGCCCGAGGCCGCGGTGACCATACCGACGACCCGGCCGTCCGGCAGCGTCGCCGCCGCACCGCTGAACCCGGCCACGAGCGGCTGCCCGTGCCCGTGCCAGGCCACGAGTTCGAGCCATTCGCCCGCGATCAACTGGCCCGAGACCGCCTGGTACTCGGCGAGGGTGCCCTCGTCGTACCCCTCCGGGAAGCCGTACGCGACCAGCCGGGGGTAGGGGTCCGTGTACGCGACGTCGGGCGCCGCGAAGCCGGCCGGGTCGAGCGGGACCTGGCGGTCCAGTTCGAGCACGGCCACGTCACCGGGGTCGGCGGGGTCGCCCGCCCAGCCGCCGTGGGCGACGACCGAGGCGGACAGCTCGCCCAGTTCCCGGGCGTGCGGGAAGGAGACGGTCACCGCCGCCCGGCCGCTCCCTCTGACGACGTGGGCGCAGGTGAGCACCCGGTGACCGGCGACCAGGAAACCGGCCCCGACCTCGTTGCCGCAGGCGATGCGGGCGTGCCAGGCAGCACTGCGCATCACCGGGCGGCGGGCTCCGCCGCGGGTACGGCCTCTCCCGGCACGCCCTGTCCCGGCAGGGCGTCTCCCGCCACGGTCCGCCCCGGTGCGGCCTGCGCGGCCGGGTCCGCGGTCGTCTGCCCCGGGGACCAGCTGAGCTTCACGACCAGGTGGCCCTCCGTCGACCCCTTCGCGATGACCGCGCCGGCCTCCGCGGACAGCCGTACGCCGAACTCGATCTCCACCGTCTCGGGGCGCAGGCTGCCGTCCCGGAAGACCCGCAGCGCGGACGCGGCGGCCGCCCGCACGCCCTCCAGCGCCCCCTCGAAGGTGCGTGCCGCCTGGGCCGGACCGTCGCCGCGCGAGACCAGGCGGGCACCGGATCTGGTGACGACGTCCTCCACCACGACCAGCGCGCCGTCCTCGGTCCTGAACTCCACCAACCCGTCCATGGCGACGTCTGCTCCCCCGTCGTACCCGATGCGTGAACCAACACCCATGTTACGGACGGTGCTTCGGGTGTCACATCGTCCGAGGTGCGTGGCGGGACATCGGCCGAGGTTGGCGAGAACCCGCCAGTGCGCCAACCCGCCACCTCCGGCCGGATCCGCCGCCGCGCGAACCGCCCGACACTCTTCGCAGCACTCGACACGCAGTTCTCGCACGCGATTCCCGACACACCGTGCACGGGCCCCAGTTCACGTGACGCAGGGCCCGACTCGCACACGGACGCAGAAGAGGGCGTTGATGATCAGAGAACCAGTCAGGCGTGGGGCGGCCCTCCTGTCGGCCGGGCTCGTGCTGGCGATGCTGCCGAAGGCGGCGGCCGCCGCGGGCGACACGCAGGCCGTCCCGCGCACGGCGGACGCCGGCCGGACCGTCACCCTCGTCACCGGTGACAAGGTGACGGTCACCGACCTCGGCCGGGGCCGCAGGACGGTCACCGTCCAGCGGCCCCGCGGGGCCACCGGAGCGGTGCGCACACAGGAGAGCGACGGCCGCCTCACCGTCGTACCGGACGAGGCGCTGCCGTATCTGCGGGCCAGGACGCTGGACCGGCGGCTGTTCGACGTGAGCGGACTGATCCGGCAGGGGCTCACCGACGCCGGGTCGGACGCGACGCCGCTGATCCTGACCTACGGCAGGAGCGCCCGCACCGCCGCACCGGCCGGCACCGAGCGGGTGCGGAGCCTGCCCAGCCTGCGCGGGGCGGCGGTCGAGGCGGACAGAAGCCGCACCTTCTGGCGGTCGTTCACCCGGTCGGCCGGCATCGAGAAGGTGTGGCTGGACGGGCGGGTGAAGGCCGATCTGGCCGAGAGCAACGCCCAGATCGGCACGGAGACGGCCTGGGACGCGGGACTGACCGGCAAGGGCGTCACGGTCGCCGTCCTCGACACCGGCGTCGACACGAGCCACCCCGACCTCGCGGACCGGGTGAGCCGGACGAAGAGCTTCATCGAGGGGGAGGAGGTCGCCGACCGCAACGGCCACGGCACCCACGTCACCTCCACCGTCGGCGGCAGCGGCGCCGCCTCCGACGGCAGGGAGAGGGGGGTCGCGCCGGACGCGACGCTCGCCGTCGGCAAGGTCCTCAGCGACCAGGGCTCGGGCAGCGAGTCGCAGATCATCGCCGGAATGGAGTGGGCGGCGCGGGACGTGCACGCCAGGATCGTCTCCATGAGCCTCGGCTCCACCGAACCGAGCGACGGCACCGACCCGATGGCACGGGCGGTGAACACCCTCTCCGAGGAGACCGGCGTCCTTTTCGTCACAGCCGCCGGGAACACCGGCGCCCCGTCCTCCATCGGCTCGCCCGGCGCCGCCGACTCCGCCCTCACCGTGGGCGCGGTGGACGCCGACGACCAGGCGGCCTACTTCACCAGCGCCGGCCCCCGCTACGGCGACAACGCCCTCAAGCCGGACCTGTCGGCCCCCGGCGTCGACATCCTCGCCGCCCGCTCCCAACTCACGGCGGGAACCGGCTACTACGCCTCCATGAGCGGCACGTCCATGGCGACACCGCACGTCGCCGGGGTGGCCGCCCTGCTCGCGCAGGAGCACCCCGACTGGACCGGCGCCCGGCTGAAGGACGCCCTGCTGTCCACCTCCGCCCCACTGGACGCCTCCGCCTACACGCTGGGCGCGGGACGGGTGAGCGTGCCGGACGCGGTGCACGCGAAGGTCACCGCCACCGGCAGCGCCGACCTCGGCTTCTTCGGCTGGCCCTACGACGGGAACAAGCCCGTCACCCGCACCCTCACCTACAGCAACACCGGCGACGAGCCGGTGCGGTTGAAGCTGTCCGTGCACGGCGCACCCGACGGGGTCGCCACCCTCGCCGACACCTCCCTCACCGTGCCCGCGCACGGCACCGCCGCCACCACCGTCACCGGTGACGGCTCCCGGGCGCCGGTCGGCCGGACCAGCGGGCAGATCGTCGCCGCCGACCCGGCCGGCACCACCGTCGCGCACACCGTGTTCGGGCTGGTCAAGGAGAAGGAGCGGTACACGCTCACCGTCCACGTCAAGGACCGGGCGGGCGAGGCCGCCGCCGCCGACCTCGCGGTGCAGCGGCTCGCCGAGGGCGAGGACGCCCAGCCCGCCCACGTCGGCGACTCCGGGACCCTGAAGCTGCGTCTGAAGCCGGGCACCTACTCCCTCACCTCCTTCCTCGACGTGCACGGCAGCCACGGCGCCGACTCGCTCGGCCTCGGCTTCCTCGCCGCCCCCGAGATCGCCCTCGACCGGGACCGGGACGTCACCCTGGACGGCCGGAGACTGCGGGAGATCCGCGCGGACGTCGACCGGCGCACCGAGACCCATCAGCTCCTCATGGAGTTCGACCGGAAGGCGGGCGGCGCCGACCTGTTCGGCGCGGTCCAGGTGCCCCTCACCTACGACAGCGTCTTCGCCGCTCCCACGAAGCAGGTGACCCAGGGCGACTTCGAGTACCGGACCGTGTGGCGGCTCGCCGAGCCGGCGCTCCAGGTCGCGGGCGTCGGCGAGGCGACCGTCCAGGCGGGCGGCACCCTGATCGAGGGCCGGACCCGGCTGCCGCTCGTGGACGTCGGCGACGGCCCCGTCACCGAAGTGGCCGGCAAGGCGGTGCTCGCCCGTCTCACCGAGGGCACCGACCCCGCGGCACTCGCCCAGCAGGCCCAGGACGCGGGCGCCGAGGCGCTGTTCGTGACCGACGACACCCCCGGCCGGCTGATGGCCTGGTGGGGCACCGACGACAACGCCGACCGGCCCCTGCAGATCGCCACCGTCGACGCGGCCGACGCGGCACGCCTGCGCGCGGCCGGCCGGGTCGACATGACCGGCACCGCCGACTCGCCCTACGTGTACGACCTCTCCGAGGGGCACCGGGGCGCGATACCCGACCGACCCCTCACCTTCGCCCCCTCACCGAGTCGACTGGCGGCCGTCCCCGTCAGGTTCCACGCCGCGCAGCCGCTGAGCGGCGGCGAGTTCCGCTACTCCCTCACCGACGCCTTCCCGATCGGGCTCGGTTTCCAGGAACGCGTCGGCTTCCCCGCCGAACGTACCGACTACGTCTCCACGGGCCCCGGCCAGCTGTGGCACGAGTCCGTCGCGGTCGGCGACGGCACGCTGGAGGAGCGCAGCGGACTGGTGCGCTACGACGCCGGCACCCGGCCGGCGCTGCACTGGTTCCGCCCGGTGTGGCACCCCTGGCTGGGCACCGGACTCGGCTGGGGCCAGCAGCGCGCGGGCAACCAGATCCAGCTGAACACCCCGGGCTGGGGCGACTCCGGGCCCGACCACACCGGCTTCGGCGACGCGTGGAGCGAGGACAGCGGCATGAGCCAGACCACCGCCGTCTACCTCGACGGCACGCTCGTCGACCGCAACACCGGTTCCGCCGCCTATGTGTGGGACGCGCCCGCCGACGAGCACGGCTACCAGGTCGTCACCGACACCGCGCTCGACGCCGGCCGGTGGAAGCTCGCCACGAAGGGCCACACCGAGTGGACCTTCCGCTCGGCGGCCACCCCGGACGACCGCTGGACCTACCTGCCGCTGATCAACCTCGCCTTCGAGCTCGACACCGACCTCGCCGGAACCGTGCGCGCCGGGCACCGCGCCCCGGTCACGCTCGGCGCCGAGTACGTCGCCCGCGCCACCGGCACCGGCACGCTCGGCGGCGAGAAGCTGGAGGTGTCGTACGACGAGGGGGCCACCTGGCACCAGGTCCCGCTGAAGGGCGGGGGCACCGGCCGGCACGGCACACTGAGCGTGCCCCGTGAGGCCCGGACCGTGTCGCTGCGGGCCTCGGCCCACGACGACAAGGGCGGCTCGGTGACCCAGGAGATCATCCGGGCGGTGGCCGTGCGGTGACCCGGGGCGGGGGTGGTTCAGCGGCCGGATATGCCCCGGACCACCCCCAGCTCCACCAGGTCCTGCGGCCGGATGCGCAGTTGCCCGGCGGTCGCCTCCACCTCCTCGGGCGGCCGCTTGAGGATGGCCGCGGCGAGTTCCGGCGCGATCACCGAGAAGTAACTGTCCGGCACGGCCCACGTGTTGCCGGGTGCGGCGAGGGCGAGCGCGCCGCCGGAGCCGCCCTCGCCGACGACGAGCGTGGTGACCGGGACCCGGGCGGCGGCCACCGCCCCGAAGACCTCGGCGATGGCCGCCCCGGCCCCCTGCCGCTCCGCCTCCGCGTCGTTCGCCGCGCCCGGGGTGTCCACCAGGGTCAGCACCGGGACGCCGAGCCGGTCCGCCAGCCGGATCAGCCGGGCCGCGGTCCGGTACCCCGCGGGCCGGGTCGCCGTGCCGGTCTGCGCCGCGTAGGCCACCGTACGGCCGTCCCGCTCGCCGAACCCGCAGAGCATGCCGTCCTCGTCGGTGCCGCCGCAGCGGTCGCCGACGAGGGCGGCACGCGCCGAGAAGTAGGCGTCCAGATAGGCCCCCGCGCGCGGGCGTCCGGCCGCGCGCGCCCGCAACACGGCCTCCCAGCCGGTACGGGGGAGCCCACCGCCGCCGAGCGCGGCCGGGACGGGGGCGGGGGCGATCCCGGACGTCCGCGCGCCCGCCCCGCCCGCACCCCCGGACGGGTCCGCGACGGCCCCCGCGACGCCGCGCGACAGCAGCCGCAGCCACAGCCCCAGCACCGGCTTCAGCCCCTCGGGCCGCACCACCGCGTCCGCCGAACCCGCCGCGGCCTGGGCCTGCGCGGTGTACGCGGCCGGGTCGGCGTCCGGTGGCCGGACCCGGGAGCCGGCGAACCCGACCTGGGCGCCCGACAGGGCCAGGACGACGTCCGCGCCCGCACCGAGGGTGGCCCAGCCGCCACCCGTCGTCGGGTCCCGCAGGACCGCGATCTGCGGCAGCCCCGCCTCCCGGGTGAGCGCCGACTGCCGGGCCACCCGCTGGAGCTGGGTCAGCGCGAGCATGCCCTCCTGCATCCGGCTGCCGCCGGTCGCGATCAACGGCACCACCGGCAGCCGGTGTTCCCGCGCGTACGCGTACGCCGCCTCCAGCCGGTCGCCGGTGCGTTCGCCCAGCGACCCGCCGAGGAAGCCGAACTCGAAGGCGAGCAGCACGGCCGGGCTGCCGTCGACCTCGGCGGTGCCGCACACCACCGACTCCTCCTCACCGGTGCGCTCGGCGGCGCGGGCGCGCGAGGCGTCGTACCCCTGCCAGGCGAGCGGGCCGTCCGGCGCGGACTCCCGGCCGGGGACGGCGAGTTCGCGGAAGCTGCCCGCGTCCGTCACCAGGGCCAGCAGCTCCCGCGCCGAGTGCCGCTCAGACATCGGCCAGCGCCCGCTTCATGATCTTCCCCATGTCGTTGCGGGGGAGCGCGTCCAGCAGGCGGACGACCCGGGGCCGCTTGTGCGGGGCCAGCCGCCGGGCCACGTGGTCCGCCAGCTCCTCGGTGGTGGGCGGGGCCCCGGGGTCCGCCGGGACGATCCAGGCCACGATCCGCTCGCCCAGGTCGGCGTCCGGCTCGCCGGTGACCGCCGCCTCCCGCACCCCCGGGTGCTCCAGCAGCGCGTTCTCGATCTCACCCGCCCCGATCTTGTAACCACCGCTCTTGATCAGGTCGGTGGCCTTGCGTCCCACGATCCGCACGTACCCGTCGCGCTCGCGCACCGCCATGTCCCCGGTGCGGAACCAGCCGTCCTCCGTGAACGCGGCGGCCGTGGCGTCGGGCCGGTTCAGGTACTCGGTGAACAGGTTCGCGCCGCGCACCTGGATCTCGCCCACGCTCTCCCCGTCCGGCGCGGCGATCTCCGTGCCGTCCTCCTCCACCAGCCGCAGCTCCACACCCGGCAGCGGCACCCCGACCGTGCCCGCCCGGGCCTCACCGTCCGCCCGCACGCTGGTGTTCATCAGCGTCTCGGTCATGCCGTACCGCTCGATCACCCGCCGTCCGGTCGCGGCCAGGATCCGCTCGTGGTCGTGCACGGGCAGCGCCGCCGAACCCGAGACCAGCAGCCTGGCCCGGCCGAGCGCCGCGGCCAGCCCCGGGTCGTCCGGCAGGGCCTCGGCGAGGCGGTGGTACATCGTCGGCACGCCGAACAGCATGGTCGCGCCCTCGTTCAGCTCCCGGGTCACTCCCTCGGGACCGAACCGGCCCAGATGCCGTACCGAGCCGCCGCGCCGCAGCGGCCCGAGGACGCCGAGCACGAGCCCGTGCACATGGAACAGCGGCAGCCCGTGCACCAGCACGTCCTCCCCGGTCCACTGCCAGGCGTCGGCGAGCGCGTCCAGGGTCGTGGCGAGCGCCCGGCGCGGGAGCACCGCGCCCTTGGGCGGGCCGGTGGTGCCGGAGGTGTAGACGATCAGCGCCGGGTCGCCGTCGGCCGCGTGCTCCCCGGGGAGGGTGCCGGCGGCGGACGCGTCGACGTCCACCCGCGGCAGTCCGGCGAACACCGGGGGCAGTTCGGTGCCCGGCGCGGTGAGCACGAGCGCCGGAGCGCTGTCGGAGAGGATGTGCGCCAGCTCCTTCTCGCCCGACTTCGGGTTCAGCGGCACCGCGGCCGCCCCGGCGAGCAGCGCGCCCGTCACGGCGACGGCGGTCTCCAGCTCCGGGGTGGCCCACACGGCGACCCGGCCGTTGCCGCCCAGCCGGCCGGCCAGCGCACCGGCGGCACCCGCGAGCTCGCCGTACGTCGACGACCGTTCGCCGAACCGCAGGGCGACCCGCTCGCGGGGACCGTCCGCCAGGGCGGGGAAGAGGGAGGACACGCGGCGCACTCCTTACTGCCGGCTCGTCGGCCGACGGGGACGACAGCACCCTTCCTACCCCATGAGCCTCGTCCCGACGACCGTGCTCGGGTCCGGTGCGATCGCAGCTCGTACCCCGCGCCGGGCAGCCGGGGGCGGTTCGTCAGCCCGCGGGGGCGGACGCACGGCCGGACACGACGACGTCGGCGACGACGCAGCTCACGTTGTCGGGACCGCCCGCGGCGTTGGCCTCCTCGACCAGCAGCCGCACCGTCCGCTCGGGCTGCGCCCCGGCGGCCAGCAGCGCCGCGATCCGCGCGTCCGGCAGCACCTCGGTCAGCCCGTCCGAGCACAGCAGGAACCGGTCCCCCTCCCGGGCCTCCTGCAGCCGCAGATCGGGCACCGGGGCGTCCCCGCCGGTCAGCGCCTTGAACAGCAGCAGCGACTCCGTCGACACCCGGTGGTCCCGGGTGATCCGGCTCAGCTCCCCGTCCCGCAGCAGATACGCCCGTGAGTCCCCGATGTGCGCGAGGGCCAGCTCCGCACCCGTCCACAGCAGCGCCGTCAACGTGGTGCCGACCTCGCCGCCGCCCGCCAGATCCCCGACGGCCTCACCGGCGGAGCGCACCGCGTCCTCCAGCAGGTGCAGCACACCTCCCGCGGCGAGTTCCTCGGCGTCGTCCAGATACCGCAGTGCCGCCACCGCCGCGCTGCTCGCCGGCGCCCCCTCGGGGCCGAAACCGTCCGCGACGGCGAGCAGCCGGCGGCCGGCGTGGACCGTGTCCTGGTTGGCCGGACGGACCTGCCCACGGTCGGAGTGGGCGTGATGACGCAGTTCCAGCATGGTGAGGGGTTCCCTTCCCGTCGCTCCGGTCAGCTGGTGGACGAGGAACGCGGCGAGATCCCGCCGTACGGCCGTCTCCGCCTCGACCCGGGCCCAGTAGGCCCGGATCGCCCGCGCGGCGCCCGCCGCGTCGAGGGCGCACACCGCGTGTATCTCCGCGAGCGGCATGCCCAGCCGCCGCAGCCAGGCCACGAGCCGGGCCCGCCCGAGCTGACCGGCCGCGTAGTACCGGTAGCCGGTGTCCGGGTCGACCCGGGCGGGCCGCAGCAGATCCAGCTCGTCGTACAGCCGCAGGGCCTTCGGCGACAGCCGGCTGGCGCGGGCGAAGGCGCCGATCGTCAGGAACTCGATGTCCATGCCGTGCTCCTCCTCGTCCGCCCCCGATGCTGGGGCTTCACCGAAGGTGAAGGTCAAACCCCCTGTCCCGGTTCCGCGTCCGGTTGTTAGCCTCGCCGCGTAGATCACCCGACCGAGACGTCGTACGACAGGGAGTCCGCCGTGCCCCGCATCGCCCTCGCCACCTACGACCCCGGAGCCGAGCCCGTCCGCGACACCGATCTGGCGGTGCTGGTGCGGGCGCTCGGGGACGCGGGGGCCGAGGCCGAGGCCCGGTTCTGGGACGACCCGGAGGCGGACTGGGGCGGCTACGACCTCGTCGTCATCCGCTCCACCTGGGACTACAGCTGGCGGGCCGCGGAGTTCACGGCCTGGGTGGAGCGGGTCGGCGCGCTGACCCGGCTCGCCAATCCGGCCCCGGTGGTGCGCTGGAACACCGACAAGCGGTACCTGGGGGAGCTGGCGGCGGCCGGTGTGCCCACCGTCCCGACGCGCTACATCGCCCCGGGCGAACCGGCCGACCTGCCCGACGGCCACGAGTTCGTCGTCAAGCCGACCTCGGGCGCGGGGGCGCGGTTCGCCGCCCGCTACACGCCCGGCGAGCACGACACGGCGGTACGGCAGCTCGCGCGCATGCACGCCGAGGGCTTCACCGCGATGGTGCAGCCCTACGTGCGGGGCATCGACGTCAGCGGGGAGCGGGCCCTGCAGTTCTTCGGCGGCCGGCTGCTGCACGCGAGCCGCAAGGGCGCCGTCCTCACGCCCGGCACCCCGTACGACGCCGACAAGGTGCCCCACCCCGACCTGGTGCCCTGGCAGCCCACGGACGCCGAACTCGCGGTGGCCGAGAAGGCGTTGGCCACCGTCCCCGGTGGATCCGGGCTGCTGTACGCCCGCGTGGACCTCGTGGACGGCGAGGACGGCGAGCCCCGCCTGATGGAACTGGAACTGGTCGAACCGAACCTCTTCCTGTGGCTCCACCCGGCCTCCCTGTCCCGGGTGACGGAGGCGATCCTGGCGGCGGCGGATCGCGACTAGCGCGGCGGGGTCCGGGCGCCGCCCCGGCCGGCGGACCCCACCGTCGCCCGGCACGCGTCCGCGTACGCCCGCACCAGGGGCCGTCCGCCGTCCTCACGGCGCCACGCCAGCGCGTACCGGCTCGGGCCGACGCCCCGCAGCGGGCGGGTGGTGACCCCGCCCAGACTGACCAGCGGGGCGTTGCCCGCGGCGACCAGGCAGACCCCGAGGCCCGCGACCAGCGCCTCGTACGTCTCCTCGGCACCGGCGATCTCCGCGCCGATCCGGGGCGCCCGGCCCGCCCGCGCGTCCACGGCCAGCCAGTGGTCGCGCAGCACGCCCGCGCTCTCCGGCAGGGCCAGGAACGGCTCGTCCAGCACGTCGGCGAAGTCGATCTCGGCCCGGGCGGCCAGCGGATGCGTCTCCGGGAGGGCGAGCAGCCGGGGTTCCTCGGCGACCACCGTCCAGGCGTAGCGCTCCTCGTCGGGCAGCGGCAGCCACACGAACGCGGCCTCCGTGCCGCCGCCCGCCAGGCCCGCCGTCGGATCGTCCCAGCTCAGCTGGCGCAGCCGGACCGTGACGCCGGGATGCGCGGCGGTGAAGCGGGAGCGGATCGCCGGCAGCAGTCCGCCCCGCCCCGGACTGGTGCTCATGCCGACCGTGAGCGTGCTGCGCTCCGCCGCCCTGGCCGCCTCCACCGCCGCCGCGCCCCCCTTCCACGCGGCCAGCACCTTCCGGGCGTGCGGCAGCAGCGCCTCACCGGCACCCGTCAGCGCCACCCCGTGCCGGTCCCGCCGGAACAGCTCCGTCCCCAACTGCCGCTCCAGCGCCCGGATCTGCTTGCTCAGCGCGGGCTGGGAGACGTACAGCCGCTCGGCCGCCCGGGTGAAGTGCAGCTCCTCGGCGACCGCGACGAAGTAGCGCAGTTCGCGGCCGTGGACGTCACTGGTCATAGCCGTTGGTTATCACCATGGGTCTTGGACGGGCAATGGGGCGCGGCGGGAGGCTGGGGGACGTCGAGAAGGACGAGACGCACGGGGAGTCGCGATGAACAGGGTATGGCTGGTGACCGGGGCGAGCAGCGGCTTCGGACGGGCGATCGGCGAGGCGGCCGTGGCGGCGGGCGACGTGGTGATCGGCGCGGCCCGGCACCCCGAGGCGCTGGACGACCTGGTGGCCGCCCACCCCGACCAGGTGGAGGCGCTGCGCCTGGACGTGACCGACACGGCCGCGCTGGAGGCCGCCGTACGGGACGTCGTGGCCCGGCACGGGCGGATCGACGTGCTGGTCAACAACGCGGGCCGCACCCACGTCGGCGCGGTCGAGGAGACCACGGAGCGGGAACTGCGGGACCTGTTCGACCTGCACGTCTTCGGTCCGACCGCGCTCGTGCGGGCGGTGCTGCCGTACATGCGGGAGCGGCGCTCGGGGGCGATCGTCCAGATGAGCAGCATGGGCGGGCAGATGTCCTTCGCGGGCTTCGGGGCGTACAGCGGGACCAAGTTCGCGCTGGAGGGCATCTCCGAGGCGCTCGCCGACGAGGTGGCCGAGTTCGGGATCAAGGTGCTGATCGTGGAGCCGGGCGGATTCCGGACCTCGCTGATGGAGGCCGGCCGGGCCGGGGCCAGCGCGGACAGCGGGGTGTACGCGAAGGTGGGCGAGACCCGCGGCTTCGTCTCCGGTGGCGACGGCACGCAGCCCGGCGACCCGGCCAAGGCGGCGGCGCTGATCCTGGCCGCGCTCGGGGCGGAGCGCACCCCGCTGCGGCTGCCGCTCGGCGACGACGGGGTGAGCGCGGTGCTGGCCCACCTCGACCAGGTCCGCGAGGACGTCACGGCCTGGGAGAAGCGGACCAGGGCGACCGGGTTCGAGGACTGAGCCGGCGCGGCCGGCGGAGGCGGTTCAGCCGACGACGGCCGACCGCTGCAGCAAGCCCCAGGTGAACTCGGCGACCACCTCGTGCCGTACGCCCTCCCGGTCGGGGGCCGTGAACGCGAGCCCCCACCGGGTGGGTGCCGTGCCCTCCAGGGGGCGGGCCGGGGCGAAGGCGCGGGCTGCCTCGTCCACGGTGCAGGACCAGGGGACGAGGTCGTCGAGGGTCTCCGGTCGCGCCGCCGGGGCGCCGGGCGCCCGCACCAGCCACTCGTTCCACACACCGCCGTCCGGCCCGACCAGCACCTCGAACAGCAGGTCGGGCCAGAGGGGCAGGGCCCATCGGCGGGCCTCGCAGTCGAGGTCCCCGAGCCGGCGCGGGACGACCGACTCCGGTTCGCCGAGGACCGACCGGTAGCGGGCGACCGCGGACCGGGAGCGCGGCGAACGGACCATGGCCTGCCAGCGCTTGTTGGTCTCCCGCATCTCGGCGAGCGACACCCCGAGCCGCCGCCGGGCGTCCTCGACCAGGTCCGGATTGTGGTCGGCCATGCGGCGCAGCAGCACCAGCTGGAAGTCGAGTGGCATGCCCCCATGGTGCCCGGGCGCACGGGCGTGCCCGGAGACCATTGCCCGCGGAACCCGGTATGACTAGCCTGTGTTCGTCATGCCGATCGCCTGTTGAAATCTCGAACATCGGGTTGCCGACTCCGACATCCCGTACAGGCGCCTAGACCCAAGGGAGGGGGCCGGCCGTGGGACGTCTCGTGCCTGCCGTGACCCGGGCTCTCGACATTCTGGAGCTGTTCCTCGACGGGGACGGGACGCTCTCCGCCCCCGACATCGTGCGCAGGCTGCAACTGCCGCGCACCACCGTGCACGAGCTGGTCACCACCCTCGCGGCACGTTCGTACATCGTGCAGGTCCCCGGACAGCCCGGACGGTACCGGCTCGGGGTGCGCCCGTACCAGCTCGGCAGCCGCTACGCGGAGCAGCTCGACCTCGCGGCCGAGGGCCAGCAGGTGGCCCGCTCGGTCGCCGAGACCTGCGACGAGACGGTGCACGTGGCCATCCTGGAGGGCACCGACGTCATCTACATCGCCAAGGTCGACTCCACGCACGCCGTCCGCATGGTCTCGGCCGCCGGCCGCCGGCTCCCCGCCCACTGCACCTCCGTCGGCAAGATGCTGCTCGCCTCCCTGCCCGAGCGGGAGCTGGCCGCCCGGATCCCGGACGGCGCCGAGCTGACCGCGATGACCCCGAACAGCATCACCGGGCCCGCAGCGCTGCGCGAAGCCCTGGCGGAGATCCGGCAGCGGGGCATCGCCGTGGAGAGCCGCGAGTCCAACCCGGACGTCTCCTGCGTGGCCGCGCCGGTCCGCGACCGCACCGGCCAGGTCGTCGCCGCCCTGTCCATCTCCGTGCCCATGATCCGCTGGAGCGAGGAGCGCCGCGCCGAGCTGGAGCGGCTCGCCGTGAAGGGCGCCGCCGAGCTGTCGGAGCGGCTGGGCCACCGGAGCGGGGTATGACGGCGTACGAGGTCGCGGTGCGGGCCGGGGCGACGCTGGGGGAGGGCCCGGCCTGGGACCCGGTGTCCGGCCGGCTGATCTGGCTCGACATCCTCGGCGCGCGCGTCCACACCTACGATCCGTCGACCGGCCGGCGCACGGTGCGCACGACCGACCAGCACATCGGTGCCGCCAAGCCCCGGGCGGGCGGCGGTCTGGTGCTCAACCTCCGGGACGGGGTGGGACTGCTGGACCCCGACGGCACGTTCCGCTGGCTGCGCCGCGAGCCGGTGCCCGGCCGCCGCGGGAACGACGCGGCGGTGGCACCCGACGGCTCCCTCTGGGCGGGCACCATGCGGTACGACGAGGCGACCGGTGGCGGCACGCTGTCCCGGCTGACCGGGGACGGCACCGCGGCGACGGTCCTGCCGGACGTCACGGTCAGCAACGGCACCGGCTGGAGTCCGGACGGCCGGCTCATGTACTACATCGACACCCCGACGCGCCGCGTGGACGTCTTCGACCATGACGCCGACGGGGTGCGCGACCGCCGCCCGCTGGTGGAGATCGAGGAGGGCGCGGGTTTCCCGGACGGCCTGACGGTCGACGCGGACGGCTGCGTGTGGGTGGCGCTGTGGGACGGGGGAGCGGTGCGCCGCTACACACCGGCCGGCGAACTGGACCGGGTGATCACCCTGCCGACACCGCGGACCACGGCCTGCGCGTTCGGCGGCGCCGCGCTGACCGACCTGTACGTGACGACCGCCCGCGTGGGTCTGCCCTCACCACACCCCGTGGCCGGCTCGCTCCTGGTGATCCCGGACGCCGGCCAGGGCCTCCCCCAGCCGGCGTTCGCGGGCTGACCGGTCGGCCCCGGCCTAGACGACCCCCGCGGCCCGGTCCTCCGGTACGGCCGCCGAGGACCGGACCGCCTCCACCGTCCCCGGATGCCGCAACGCGACGGAGATCGCGGCGATCTCGCGGAGCAGGCTCGTGGGGTCGGGCCCCGCCACCGGCTCGGACCTCCGGCCCGCCCCGCTCTCGACCGCGTCCAGGATGCCCACCGCGGCGGCCAGCGCCCGCGCCCGCTCCGGCGGATGCCCCAGCGCGAGCGCGGCGTCGTACGCCCGTGTCCCGAGGTCCGCGTCGATGCGCCGGGCCAGCGGCAGCAGCACGTCCCGGATGAACGTCTCACGCCGGGTCAGCCGCAGCTCCGGCGTGCCCCGCAGGGTGAACGGCACGCCCTCGCCGCTCACGGCCCGCATCAGCCGGTACAGCGGCCGCAGTTCGCGGTGGGCGAGCCGGACCCGCCTGCGGTCCTGCAGATACTGGCCGGCGTGCGGAAGGATGAAGCCGGCCGCGACCAGGATCGCGGACAGCGCGGCGAGCGGCGGTGCCAGGTTCGTGCTCAGCCAGTCCAGGTCACGCCCGCACCAGCGCGCGAACACCGCCGTCAGCTTGGCCCCGTCGAAGATCAGGTTGAGCGCGTACCCGGCGCCCAGCAGTTTCAGCCCCCGGCGCAGCCAGGCGTCCAGGCCCTCGGTGTGCGCCCAGTCCCAGATGAGCCGTGAGGTGATCAGGCAGGCCACGCCGTGCGCGACGAGGTAGAGCAGGATCTCCTCGCGCATGAAGGGGGTGCCGGCGTAGTAGGTGTCCAGGTCCCGCACCCGTTCCTCGGGGGCGTCGGCGAGCAGGAACAGCACCCACAGCGCGACGATCACCCCGCCGTACACCGACACCACCCGGCGCAGCGCCTGCCGGGTCGCCGCCGAGCGGTCGTACCGGCCGTTGCGCCAGGCGACGAGCAGCAGCAGGCAGAAGCCGGACATGGCGGTGATCAGCGAATAGCACCAGGGCGCCGCGATGTTGGGCACCCCGGTCAGCCGGTTCACCCGGACGATGGTGGACGGGGTGCAGAACACGAAGACCGCGCCGGCCAGCAGCAGCAGGCCGCCGACGGCGCGCAGCAGCGGGTCCCGCCACAGCCGGATGATCGAGGGCAGTTTGATCACCAGCGCGACGGCGAGGACCGCGGTCGGGATCCAGAAGGAGATGTAGAACTCGTCGAGCAGCGCCGAGGGGTCGAGGGCGAGCCGGGTCACCGCGCGGCTCCGCCCCGTCCGCGATAGCCGAGGGCACGCTGCACGGGGCCCGGCGGGGCGTCGCCGGCGCCGGTCACCTGGCGGCGGAACAGGGTGGCGAGGCGGTGCCCGAAGTCGTCGGCCTCGGCCTCGTCGGCCTCCCGGGAGCCGTTGCGCGCGGCCACCGTGAGCGCCATGTCCCGCCAGCCGGGCGCGTCGGCGAAGGCGCGGGCCACCGCGGCGCCGGCCGGGTGCTGATGCCGGTGCCCGGCGTGCAGATGCCACAACTCGTGCCCGAGGATGACCAGTTGCTGCAGGGCTTCGGCCCGTTCCTCCACGATGACCAGGTCGAAGTCGGTGAACTCCACCCAGAGACCGGTGACCTCGATCTCGTCCGGGAACCGTTCGAAACGCAGCTCGACCGGGCGTCCGCCGCGCAGCACGCTCATCTCCTCGCACAGGGCGCGGCCCAGCTCCCGCACTCCGCGGGGGGTTTCGGGCCGGGCCTGGACGGCGGCGGCGAGACGGCCGGACAGGGAGCGCATTCCCGGGCCGGGACGGGAGCGGCGCAGCCGTGCGGCCAGGCGTGCCGACCGCTGTCGCGCGCCCGCGAAGTCCATCGGTCTCCCTCCCCACCGCCGGTACGGCGGCCGGTCCGAGCGTACGCGCCCGGATGTGTCCGCGTCATGCGATGAGGCGACCGTCGTCCGGGGCGCGACCACCGCGTGAGCACCGGCGGCAGGGCCGCGCCCGGGGCCTCAGCGGCCGGGGGAGGGCACCGGGTCCACCGGTACGCCGCCGGCCGCCCTGCCCAGCAGGGTCAGACCCACCTTGCCGGGCCCCGAGTCCGTGGTGAACTCCGAGAGGACCGCCAGCGCGAGCGTGTTGGCGCCCCGGGTGCGCAGGATGCCGTTCGGCAGCACGAAGGTGTGCTGCGGGCCGACGTTGTTGATGTACTGGCCCATGTTCCAGCCGTTGAGGAAGATCTGCGCCCGGTAGGCCCGATACGGGTCGTCCTCCAGGGTCAGCCCGATCGACGCGTCGACATCGGCCGGCACCGACAGCCGGAACGTGGTCCGGTACCAGGTCACGCCCTGGTACCGCGCGGCCCGCGGGAGGGTCACCGCCTCCCAGTCCCGGTCCCGGAAGCCCGGCAGGTGCCAGCCCTCCCGTTCCCCGTACAGCCCGCCGTTGTTCATGGGCCCGCGCACGGGGTCCGGGGCCGCCTCGCCCTGGATGCGCCAGGTGACGTCCGGCGCGGCCCCCGCGAAGGAGACGGCGGTCAGTCCGCGTGCCGCCTTGTGGGTGTCGAGCGCCTTGCCGTCCTGGTCGTGCTGCATGCGCCGGACCAGCACCGACAGCACGTGCCGGCCGGGCGAGCGCAGCCGCTCGCGCACCGGGAGGACCGCGGTGTCGGCCCAGCTGCCCTGCCGGATGGTGGTGGTCTTGTTCGGCACTGGCATCCGGTGCGTGCCCAGCGGCTCCCCGTCCAGCCAGGCCATCAGCAGGCCCTGGGTGCCGGTGCGGTAGGCGAGCGAGATCTCCTCCAGGCCCTCGGAGCCGCTGAAGGAGCCCCGGTACCAGACGTCCCCGTAGTGGAAGCCGTAGTCGTCCGCGAACAGCACCGGCTGCCCCTCGGGCACCTCGGTGGTGCTGTACGACGTCTTCTTGTCGGCGACCCGCCACGACGAGTCGTCGAAGCTCGGGCCCGCCTCCGGGTTCTCCGTACGCATCCGCCAGCCGCCCAGCTCGGGCAGCTCCACCCCGGGCACCTCGGGCAGCAGACCCGTGGTCATCAGGCTGCCGGCGAGGGTGGTGCGGGTGGGCAGGGTCCGCCCGTTCCACACCAGCTTGTCGATCCCGCGCGGCCCCCACACCTCCACGGTCGCCGTCTCGGTGACGTCGCCCGTCAGCCGGACCTCGGAACCGTGCACCTCGACGTGCCGCAGCAGTTTCGGGCCGTACACCAGCAGCGTTCCGGAGGGGGTGTCGTAGGGGAAGAGCCGGACGGCGGTGGCGTCGTCGGCGAAGAGCAGCAGCAGCGGGGTCTCGCTCTCGCCGTTCTGCACCAGCACCCGTGTCAGCCCGCCCTGGCCGAGGGGCGCGCTCACATGCAGTTCGTTGCGGTCGTAGATCCAGGCGCCCTCCGGGTCGAGGCGCTGCACGAACGGCTCGACCGGGCACTTCAGCACCAGCTCGGCCATGTCGTCGCGGCGCCCCGAGAACAGGGCGATGTCCTGCCGCCCCGCCGACAGGTGCAGCACGGGCTCGGCGGTGGAGTACTTCACCGTCCGCCGGCCCACCGAGAGCCCGGTCGTCACCAGCCTGGCGTCCTTGCCGGGCACGGTGATCCGCAGGTCCCCGGCGTCGGTCGGCAGGTCCGTGGTGACCGCGTCGGTGCCGTCGTTGCGCGCGATGTACACCTGCGCGCCGGTGTCCGGGTTGGCCAGGTGGTAGACCTTCACGCCCTCGGCCTTCACCTCGGACGCCTTGTCCAGCTTGGCGAAGTCCGGCACGCGTTGCAGCAGATGCCCGAGCTGGTGCATCGGGGCGATCTTGTCGGTGACGTTGCGGCCCTCGTCGATCGCGGCCCCGTAGTCGTACGAGGTGTAGACGACCGGTGCGGGCAGCCACCCCCAGGAGGTGCCGCCGAACGTCATGTAGACGTTGTGCAGGGTCAGGCCGTTGGCGAGGTTGGTCAGGTAGAAGCGGCGCTCGTAGGCCGCGTCCCGGGTGCGCCGCGACTCGGCGTACCCCTTGCCGTCGAACCAGGCACCGCCCCACGGGTCGAACCAGCCGCCCCCGAACTCGGGCACGAACCCGGGCGTGGCCGGCGAGGCGGTGGCCCCGCCCTTCATGCCGCCGGACCCGAAGTGCCCCCAGTCCGGCGGGGTCTGGGAGGGCGACGGGTAGCCGTCGAACCCGTACAGCCAGCCGCCCTTGTCGCCGCCGGTGTCGAACGAGCCGGGGACCCAGTAGCCGTTGCGCCCCTTGTCGTTGTGGAACAGCGGCACGTCGATCCCGTCCGCGCGGACCTTCTTGTACAGGTGGGACATGTAGTCCCGGCCGGCGGCCTCGGTGACGTGGGAGTCGTACTCGTTCTCGATCTGGTACAGCAGGATCGTGCCGGTGCCCCGGGTGAACAGATGCCGGCGGGCGATCCGGTTCACCTGCGACAGCCACTCGTCCACGTGCGCGAGGTAGTCCGGGTCGAAGGTGCGTGCCGTGCCCTTCGCCGCCGTGAGCCACCCCGGGAAGCCGCCCCCGTCGACCTCGGCGTTGATGTACGGACCCGGACGCAGGATGACGTACAGCCCCGTCTCGGCGGCCATGCGCAGGAACAGGTCGAGGTCCCGCACGCCCGTGAAGTCGTACCGGCCGGGCGCGGGGGAGTGGTAGTTCCAGGCCACGTAGATGCTGACGGCGTTGTAGCCGTGGGCCCGCATCTTCTGGAGCACGTCGCGCCACAGCGAGGGGCTCGGCAGCCGGAAGGGGTGCAGCTCGCCCGACCACACCACCAGCCGCTTGCCGTCGACGAGCAGCGAGTAGCGGTCGTACCCGATGGTGTGCCGCTCGCCGTCGGCGCTCGGCGGCTCGGGCGCCGGGCCGGTCGGCGCGGTGCCGCCCGCGAAGGCCGAGGGTGCGCCGGGGCCGCCGCTGCCGCCCAGGGCGAGGCCGAGCGCGGCCGAGCCGGCGAGGGCACTGAAGGTACGTCTGCTGAGCGCCAAGGTGGATCCTCCCGGGCGATCGTACGGGGCGCGGGTGCGGCCATTCTCCACGCGGGTACGCCCCACAATGGACACATGAGGATCTCGGCGCGGGCGGATTACGCGGTACGGGCGGTACTGGAGCTGGCCGTACGGCAGGGTAACGGCCCGGTGAAGGCGGAGGAAATCGCCGCCGTCCAGGACATCCCGCACAAGTTCCTGGAAGGGATCCTGGGCGATCTGCGGCGCGCGGGGATCGTCGACAGCCGGCGTGGCGGGGGCGGCGGCTACCGGCTCGCGCGGGACGCGGCGGCGATCACCGTGGCGGACGTCGTCCGGGCCGTGGACGGACCCATCGTCTCCGTGCGCGGCGAGCGCCCGACCTCGCTCTCCTACACCGGTACGGCCCAGCCCCTGCTGCCCCTGTGGATCGCCCTGCGGGCCAACGTGCGCCGGATCCTGGAGGGCGTCACGGTCGCCGACCTCGCGGCGGACGCCCTGCCCGAGCCGGTCCGGGCGCTGGCGGCGGAACCGGCGGCGTGGGAGAACCCGTGACGGAGTGAAAACCCGGAAGTGAATGGCCTGAGTTCGCTCTGCCCGGTGCTCGTGGGGCTCCCTACGCTACCCACGCCTCCCTTCCTCCTTCACAGTTGACGCACATTTTCTTCAAGGGTGAACGGGCGGGCGGAGGCATGACCCCCCACTCGACAACCGGGAGAAACGATGGCTGGTGGACTCCTCCTGAGCGGCGCCGTAGCCGCTCTACTCACCACCGCGCTACCCGCCCAGAGCTCGTCACCCGTGTTCGACGACCCGCCCCCGGACAAGATCGTCATCGACGTGGCGACGGTGAACGGATCGGGCTGTCCCGCGGGTACGGCCGCCGTGGCCGTGTCGCCGGACAACACGGCCTTCACGGTCACCTACAGCGCCTACCTGGCCCAGGCCGGCGGTAACTCCGATCCCACGGCCTTCCGCAAGAACTGCCAGCTCAACCTGGTGGTCCACGTGCCCCAGGGCTTCACGTACGCGATCGCCAGCGCCGACTACCGGGGCTTCCTCTCGCTCCAGCCCGGGGCGACGGCGACGCAGAAGGCCTCGTACTACTTCCAGGGGTCCCCGAACACCGTGCCCTTGTCCCACCCCTACGGCGGGCCCTTCAACGACGACTGGCAGGCCACCGACACCACGGACTGGGCCCAGCTGGTCTGGGCGCCCTGCGGGGTCCTGCGCAACTTCAACATCAACACCGAGCTCAGGGTGAACGCGGGCAGCGCCAACCCCGGCAAGGTCAGCTTCATGACGATGGACTCGACCGACGGTGACATCAGCACCGTCTACCACCTGGCATGGAAGGAGTGCCCGCACTAGTCCGCGGTCCGGCTAGCCCGTCTGCCCCATCCCTGCCGCGTTCGGCCAGCTCTGGGCATTGGGCCAGCCCGTCGCCGGGGCCGGAGACAGCCCCGTGGCGGGGACCGGGGTGGCGGGGGCCGTCATACCGCGCACCTGCGCCGCGGTGAGCCCGCCGCGCGCCGGGACGCCGGGCGGAGTCGGTGCCACCACGGCCGCCGGCGCCGGGACCGGTGCCTGCACCGGGACGGGCGCGGGCGCCGGCATGGCGGCGGCCGCCGGCACCGGCACCTGCTGGGGTGCCGGCGGCTGCTGCACCGGGAACTGCGCGGGCGCCGGCATCTGCGCGGGCGCCGGCATCTGCGCGGGCGCCGGCATCTGCGCGGGCACCTGCATCGGTACGGGCGCCGGGACCGGCGCGGGAGCCGGCTGGGCTGCCGCCGGCATCGGCATCCCGCCGCCGGTCGGCGACGCCGCGGCGGGGAGCGGCATGCCGGTGCCGGCGGCCGGGGCGGGACCGGCGCCGAGGGCCTGGGCAGCCAGCCCCGGCACACCGGCCCCGTTGGTCTCGTTGATCAGGCGGTCCACCGCCGCCGTACCCGAGCTGTAGCTGGTCCCGGTGCCCAGCTCGGGCACGGCGGCTCCCCTCCTGGACCCGTAGAGCACCTGTTCCAGGCCGGACACCAGGCGACGCACGTCGACCTGGGGGCGCACCACGAGTCTCAGGAAGCGGCTGGAGGAGCCGATCTTGTTGCCGCACTCGCGGACCAGGATCCGGTGCTCGGTGAGCATCCGGTCCCGGACCACCGTGCCCTCGGCCCCCACGGGGAGACGGACGAAGAGGAAGTTGCCCTGGGAGGGGTAGACGGTGAGGCCGGGGAGCGCGGAGAGCTGGCTGGCCATCTCCAGCCGGTCCCGGCGCACCTGCTGGAGGCTCTGCGCGTACTCGGAGCCGTGCTCCTTCAGCATGAACACCACGTGCTCGGCGAAGGAGTTGAGGTTCCACTTCGGCAGCATCGAGCGGATCCGGCCCGCGAGCGCCGGGTTGGCCACGAGGTAGCCGAAGCGTATGCCGTGCAGGCCGAAGTTCTTGCCGAGGCTGCGCAGGACGACGACGTTCGGGCGGAGCATGGCCTCCTGGACGACGCTCGACTCGGTCTCCGCGTCGGCGAACTCCAGGAAGGACTCGTCGATCACCACCAGGTCCAGGTCGGCCATCGCGTCCATGAACTGCACCACCTGCTGGCGGCGCAGGTAGCCGCCGTCGGGGTTGTTGGGGTTGCAGATCACGGCCACCCGCGTCTTGCGCACGCGGATGAACTCGGCGTACTGGGCGAGGTCAAGGGCGAAGTCGTTGGCCTCCTGGAGCGGGAACATGTCGACCCGCTTGCCCGTCTCCATCGGCTGGTCGGTCCAGCGGCCGAAGGTGGGGACCGGGATCGCCAGCGACTCGCGGACGAGGAGGTGGTCGATCCAGGTGATCAGCTCCGTGGAGCCGTTGCCCATCGCCACGCACTGCGGCGGCAGCTGGAGCAGGCTGCACAGCTCGGCCGTGATGGTGTCGGCGCTGCTCGGGTAGTACGTGACGATCTCGCGCAGCCGGGCCGACATCTCGTCGAACATGGCCGGGGTGGGGAAGTACGGGTTGCAGGGGATGCAGAAGTCCACCGGGCCGGTCCCGTCGCCGCCCTCCCGCGTCAGCGCCGCCATCGAAGGGCTGTGCGCGGCGGTGCCGCGGAACAACGAGGTGACGTTGCCGGACAAGGGGACCTCCGTTCGGGGTGGCCCGTGCGGGGGAGCACGGGCCACCCCTGGATACGGAGGCGGGCCGGGTGGCGTTCAACTCATGCGGCACGTGAGCCACTTCACGCCCGTGGCGCTACCTCGCCCCGAACGTGTGGATCGTCGTCGTCCGGTACCGCTGTCCCGGCCGCAGCACGGTGGAGGGGAACGACGGCTCGTTCGGCGAGTCCGGGAAGTGCTGGGTCTCCAGGGCCAGCCCGTCGCCCTGCCGGTAGGTGTGTCCGGACGGGCCGACGAGGGTGCCGTCGAGGAAGTTGCCCGAGTAGAACTGCACGCCCGGCTGGTCGGTGAGGATCCGCAGGGTGCGGCCCGACCCCGGGTCGCGCAGCGTCACCACGTGCTCGGGACGCGGGGTCACGCCCTTGTCGAGCACGAAGTTGTGGTCGTAGCCCTTGGCGGTCACCAACTGGGCGTGGCCGACGCGGATGTCGCGGCCGATCGGCTTGGTCCGGGTGAAGTCGAACGGGGTGTGCGCGACCCTCGCCAGTTCGCCGGTGGGGATCAGGCCCGCGTCGGTGGGGGTGTACCGGCCCGCCCCCAGCCACAGTTCGTGGTCGTGGATGCTGCCGCTGCCCTCGCCCGCGAGGTTGTAGTAGGTGTGGTTGGTGAGGTTGACGACCGTCGGCCGGTCGGTGACGGCGTCGTAGTCGATCCGCCAGTCGCCGTGCCGGGTCAGCGTGTAGGTGACCTTCGTCCGCAGCGTGCCGGGGTAGCCCATCTCGCCGTCGGGGCTGGTGCGGTACATGCGCAGGCCGACGTCCGGGCCCGCGGTGAACGGCTCGACGTCCCACACCTTGGTGTCGAAGCCCTCGGCGCCGCCGTGCAGGCTGTTCTCGCCGTCGTTGACGGACAGCTGGTAGGTCCTGCCGTCCAGGGTGAACCGGCCCTTGGCGATGCGGTTGCCGTACCGGCCGATGGTGGCGCCGAAGAAGGTCGTCCCGGCGACGTACGCGGCGAGGTCGTCGTAGCCGAGGGAGACGTTCGCGTACCGGCCGTGCCGGTCCGGGATCTCCAGCGACTGGACGATGCCGCCGTAGGAGAGGACCTTCAGCCGGGTGCCGCCGTTCTCCAGCGACCAGCGGTGGACCTTCGTGCCGTCCGCGAGGGTGCCGAAGAGCTCCTTCACCGGTTTCCTCCCCGAGGAGGCGTGGGCCGTACCCGCGGCGGTGGCGGCGAGGCCGGCCGCGGCGGTGCCGGCGATGACGGTGCGTCTGTTCAGTTCCATGTGCGACTCCGTTGTCTGGGCGCTTACGAACCGGACTTGCGCTTGTTCCACACGTCGAAACCGACCGCCACCAGCAGGGCGAGGCCCTTGATGACCTGCTGCCAGTCGGTGCCGACGCTGAGGAGGTTCATGCCGTTGTTCAGCACACCGAGGACGAGACCGCCGATGATGGCGCCGAGGACGGTGCCGACACCGCCGCTCATCGACGCGCCGCCGATGAACGAGGAGGCGATCGCCTCGAGCTCGTAGTTGAGACCTGCCTTCGGCGAGGCCGCGTTCAGCCGGGCGGCGACCACCAGGCCCGCGAGAGCCGCGAGCACGCCCATGTTCAGGAAGACGCAGAAGGTGACCTTCCGGTCCTTCACGCCGGACAGCTTGGCCGCCGGCAGGTTGCCGCCGATCGCGTAGATGTGGCGGCCGAAGACGGCGTTGCGCATCACGTAGCCGTAGCCGACGACCAGCGCGCCGAGGACGATCAGCACGATCGGCGCGCCCTTGTAGCTGGCCAGCAGCATCGTGACGACGAGGATCGCGGCACCGATGGCGAGGAGCTTGAGCAGGAAGATGTTCCGCGGCAGCACCTCCAGGGCGAATTCCTGCTGACGCTTCCTGTCGCGGACCTCCTGCACGACCGTGAAGACGATCAGGGCGATGCCCAGCAGCAGGGTGATGTTGTGGTAGTTGGTGTCCGGTCCGGTCTCCGGCAGGAAGCCGTTGCCCAGCTTCTCCAGGCCGGCCGGGAACGGGCCGAGGGTCTGGCCCTGAAGGAAGATCTCCGTCAGACCGCGGAAGATCAGCATCCCGGCGAGGGTGACGATGAACGAGGGTATGCCGAAGTAGGCGATCATGAAGCCCTGCACCGCGCCGGCCACCGCACCCACCAGCAGGCACAGCACCAGGGCGACCGGCCAGGCCACCCCGCGCTGCACCGTGAGGACGGCGGCGAACGCGCCGATGAACGCCGTCAGCGAGCCGACCGACAGGTCGATGTGACCCGCGATGATCACCAGCATCATGCCGATCGCGAGGATCAGGATGTGACTGTTCTGCAGCACCAGGTTGGAGACGTTGCGCGGCAGCAGCAGGTCGCCGTCGGTCCACACCGAGAACAGGACCACGATCAGACCGAGCGCGATCAGCATGCCGAACCGCCGCATGTTGTTGCGCAGGCCGTCCAGCATCAGCCGCAGCAGGCCGCCGGGGGCCTCGCCGCCGCCCTTTCCGGGCGGGGCCGGGGCCGGGGTCCTGGCAGTCACGTCCGTGCTCATCGGGTTACCTCTTTGTCCTTCGTCATCTGACGCATCAGCGATTCCTGGGATGCCTCGGCTCGCGAGAACTCGCCGGTCAGCCGTCCGGCGGCCATCGTGTAGATGCGGTCGCACATGCCGAGCAGCTCCGGCAGCTCGGAGGAGATGAAGACGACCGCCCTGCCCTCGGCGGCCAGCTTGTCGATGACCGTGTAGATCTCGAACTTGGCGCCGACGTCGATCCCGCGCGTCGGCTCGTCCAGGATCAGCACGTCCGGTTCCGCGAAGATCCACTTGCTGAGGACGACCTTCTGCTGGTTGCCGCCGGAGAGCCGGCCCACGGGCTCGAAGACGGTCGGCGCCTTGATGTTCATGGAGGCGCGGAACCGCTCGGCGACCCGCCGTTCCTCGTGCTCGTCGACCACACCGCGCCGGGCCACCCTGCGCAGCGAGGTCAGTGAGATGTTGCGGTTGATGGTGTCGATGAGGTTGAGGCCGTAGTGCTTGCGGTCCTCGGTGACGTAGGCGATGCCGTGCCCGATCGCCTCGGCGACGGTCTTCGTCCGGATCTCCTCGCCGTCCTTGAGGACCGTGCCGCCCGCGTACCGGCCGTAGGACCGCCCGAAGACGCTCATGGCGAGCTCGGTGCGGCCGGCCCCCATGAGGCCCGCGATGCCGACGATCTCGCCGCGCCGGACCGTGAGCGACACGCCGTCGACCACCTTGCGCTGCTGGTCGATCGGGTGGCGCACGGTCCAGTCACGGATCTCCAGGGCCGCGGCGGCGCCCTCCTCCGCGCGGTGCGGGGTGCGTTCGGGGAAGCGGTGGTCGAGGTCGCGGCCGACCATGCCGCTGATGATCCGGTCCTCGGTCGTGTCCGGGGCCCGCACGTCGAGTGTCTCGATGGAGCGCCCGTCACGGATGATCGTCACCGAGTCGGCGACCCGGCGGATCTCGCCCAGCTTGTGGGAGATGATGATCGAGGTGATGCCCTGCTTCTTCAGCTCCAGGATGAGATCGAGGAGTTTGCCGCTGTCCTCGTCGTTGAGGGCCGCCGTCGGCTCGTCCAGGATGAGCAGCCGCACCTTCTTCGACAGCGCCTTGGCGATCTCCACGAGCTGCTGCTTGCCCACGCCGATGTCGGCGACGCGGGTCTCCGGATGGTCGGTCAGACCGACCCGGCGCAGTAGTTCGGCGGCGTGCCCCAGCGTGTCGTTCCAGTTGATGAAGCCGCGCGTGGCGTGCTCGTTGCCGAGGAAGATGTTCTCCGCCAGGGAGAGGTAGGGCACCAGGGCCAGCTCCTGGTGGATGATGACGATGCCGCGGTGCTCGCTCGCCCGGATGTCCTTGAAGCGGCAGAGCTCTCCCTCGAAGCGGATCTCTCCCTCGTAGCTGCCGTGCGGATGGACGCCGGAGAGCACCTTCATCAGGGTGGACTTGCCGGCGCCGTTCTCGCCGCAGATGGCGTGGACCTCGCCCTGACCTACCGTCAGTGAGACGTCCGAGAGCGCTGTGACACCGGGAAAGGTCTTGACGATCGAGCGCATTTCCAGGACGGGTCCCGCCATGGTCGTGCCTTCCAATCAGAGTGGGGTCGGGCGGTCGGCGGGGACTACTTGAGCTGGGCGGCCGTGTAGTAGCCGCCCTTGACGAGGACGTCCTCGTAGTTGGTCTTGTCGACGCTCACCGGCTGGAGCAGGTAGGCGGGGACGACCTTGGAGCCGTTGTCGTACGACTTTGTGTCGTTGACCTGGGGCTTCTTGCCCTTCAGTACGTCGTCGACCATCGTCGAGGCGACCTCGGCGAGCTTGCGGAGGTCCTTGTAGACGGTCTGCGTCTGCTGGCCGCCGATGATCGACTTCACGGAGGCGAGCTCGGCGTCCTGGCCGGTGATGACCGGCAGCGGCCTGCTCCCCGAGCCGTAGCCGTCCGACTTCAGCGCGGACAGCACGCCGATCGAGATGCCGTCGTAGGGCGACAGGACGGCGTCGACCTTCTCGCTCTTGTACGAGGAGGTGAGGATGTCGTCCATGCGCCGCTGGGCGGTGGCGCCGTCCCAGCGCAGGGTGGTGACCTTGTTGAGAGCGGTCTGGCCGGACCGTACGACCAGTTGCTTCTTGTCCATGTACGGCTTCAGGACGCTCATCGCGCCGTCGAAGAAGTACCGGGTGTTGTTGTCGTCGTTGGAGCCGGCGAAGAGCTCGATGCTGAAGGGGCCCTTCTTCCCCTTGCTCAGTCCGAGCTTGTCCACGATGTACTGGCCCTGGAGCCTGCCGACCTTCTCGTTGTCGAAGGAGGCGTAGTAGTCGACGTTCCGCGAGCCGAGGATCAGGCGGTCGTAGCTGATGACCGGGATGTCGGCGTCCGCGGCCTGCTGGAGCACGCTGTTCAGGGACTTGTTGTCGATCGCCGCGATGATCAGTCCCTTGACGCCCTGCGTGATCAGGTTCTCGATCTGCGAGACCTGCTGCTCGGGGTCGTCCTCGCCGTAGACGAGTTTGGTCTTGTAGCCCTTGGCCTCCAGGTCCTTGACGACGTTCTTGCCGTCGGAGATCCAGCGCTCCGAGGACTTGGTGGGCATCGCGACGCCGATGGTGGCGCCCTCGGCGCCGCCCGACTTCTCCTTGCTGCCCCCCTCGCCGCTCTGCCCGCAGGCGGTCAGCGTCAGGGCGAGCGAGGCGGCTACGGCCGTCGTGGCGAGTGCGGCTCTGCGGTTGCGCATGGTGATCAGTCCTTGGTCGTCTCGGCGTCGGGAGGGGGGTCAGGCGGTGGTGAAGCGGTGGAGCGGGCCGGGCAGCCGGGAGCCGAGCGGCGCCATGTCGCCGTCCGCGCCGTGCCGGGCGAGCAGGTCCAGGGCGAGGCGGCCGCGCCGCACCCGCTCCCGGGCGGTGTCCAGGGTCACGTCCCGCAGATGGGTCCCCCACGGGTAGATGCCGGGGGCCTTGGACAGACCGAACTTCAGGTAGAGCGGTGCGCCGCGCCGGATCAGCTCGGCGACCTCGTACATCCGCACGTAGCCGCCGAGGTCGTCGGGGGCCTCGATGTACATGTCCATGGGGGCGCGGGACACCCGGCGGATCTCGGTGAGGTGATCCAGCGTCAGATCGCTGGGCACGTTGACCGAGTCGGCGCCGAGCCGCTCGTAGACGGCGTACGAGGCCGGGTTGACGGGGCCGATCAGCGCCGAGACCTTCAGCGTGGTGCCGGCCGGGATGATCCCCGCCGCACGGGCCCGGTGCAGGGTCCACAGCACGCCCTCGTCGGCCACCAGCAGGCAGCGGACGCCCAGTTCGGTGGCGCGGACGGCGTCCTCCAGGCAGCCGGCGACGGCGTCGTGGCCGCGGGCGCGCAGTCCGGCCCCCCGCGAGTCGGACCGCACCGAGGCGCCGATGTCCCAGGTGCCGCGCGGGCCGGTGAACAAACAGAGCTCGATGTCGCGTTCGGCGGTCGCCTCGACCATCTCGGTGATCTCGGCGTCGGTGAGCATCCACACGCCGCTGCCCTGGCTGATCCGGTGGATCGGCACGTCGAGGCGCGAGGCCTCCTTGAGCACGATCGCCAGCGCCTCGGGACCCTCGCACGAGGGGATCTCGGTGCGCCAGCGGCCGCCGCCCGGGAAGCTGTGGGCGGAGGCGTCGGCGGGATCGAGGGCGGGGGCGCCCAGGCCGAGGGCGGAGAGCACCTGCTCGCCGGGCCTGCGGGCCGCCGGGGCGGAAGCGTCGGTCACGGGCTGTCCTTCGTGTTCGGTATTTCGGACGTGGTTCGCAACTCGGGACGGAGAGGGGCCCTGCCGGCGCCGCGAAAGAAGCGGCCGTCCCGGTACGCCGGCCGGGGCGCCGTCAGGTCACGCCCCGGCCGGCGCACGGCTAGGGGCGGAGCAGCACCTTGCCCACCTTGGGGTCGCCGGCCCCGACCAACTCGATGGCCTGCGAGAACTCGGTCAGCGGCAGCTCGTGCGTGACGAGCGGCAGCGGGTCCAGCAGTCCGGCGCCGAACACCCGCACGGTGTGCGCCCAGGCGTCCGGCGGCGCCCCGAAGACGGTGTGCACCTCCAGCTGCCGTACGACGAGGTCGGTCGGGTCTAGGCCGTCCGCGCCGGGTGCCGGGATGCCGGTCAGGACGAGCCGTCCGCCCCGCCTGAGCAGGGAGGCGGCGGTGCGCGCGGCCGACGCGGACCCGGCGGTCTCGACCACCACGTCGAAGTCGCCGGGGAGTTCCTGGTCCCGGGTCCGGAAGTCCGTGGCCCCGTGACCCCGGGACAGCGCCTCACGGTCCCGTCCGGTGCCCACCACCAGTAGTTCCCCGGGCGAGACGGCCTTCAGGAACTGCACGGCGAACATCCCGAGCGTGCCGGTGCCGACCACCGCGACCCGCTCGCCCGGCCGGGCGCCGGCCTTCAGCGCCGCGGCGGCCACACAGGCGGCCGGCTCCAGCAGGGCGGCCGCGGTGAGGTCGGCGTCGTCCGCGAGGACGTGCAGCAGCCGGGCCGGCAGGGTGAGCGTCGCGGCCATGGCGCCCGGCTGGGTGAAGCCGGTCTCCTCGTAGCCGTCCGTGCACAGCGTGGTCTCGCCCGCGTGGCAGCGGTCGCAGACCTGGCAGTTCCGGAAACCCTCGCCGACGACCTTGCGGCCGACCAGCGTCACGGGGACTCCGGCGCCCACGGCCCGGACCGTGCCGGACCACTCGTGTCCGGGGGTGAGCGGGTAACGCACGTACCCCTCTGGCCGGTTGCCCTGGTACACCTCGCGGTCGCTGCCGCAGATGCCGACCGCGTGCACGGCCACCAGCGCCTCGCCCGGACCGGGCTGCCGGGGCGTGTGCTCCTCGACCCGGTGGACGCCCGGCGCCTCGACGACGACCCGCGAGCCCGGCCAACTCACTTGGTGTCCTTCGGCTTGCGCTGCTCCCAGCCCTCGGCCCACAGGTCGAACCGGGCCTGCTGCTGCGGGAACTCGGCCGCCGCGTCGACGTCCAGCTCGACGCCGAGCCCCGGTGCGTCGGACAGGTGGAAGTACCCGTCGACGACCTCCGGGGCGCCCTTGACCACCTTCTTGATCTCCGCGTCCGCGAAGTCGTTGAAGTGCTCCAGGATCTTGAAGTTGGGCGAGGTGAAGCCGACTTGGAGGGAAGCCGCGGTCAGTACGGACCCGCCCACGTTGTGCGGGGCGACCAGCATGTAGTGGGTCTCCGCGGTGGCGGCCAGCTTCCGGGTCTCCCAGATGCCGCCGAGGTGGCCGACGTCGGGCTGGATGATGTCCACGGCCTGGCTCTCGAACAGCTCGCGGAACTCGATCCGGTCGTGGATGCGCTCGCCGGTGGCGACCGGGATGTCGACCTTGGCGGCCACCTTCTCCAGCGCCTTGAGGTTCTCCGGCGGCACCGGCTCCTCCAGCCAGGCCGGCCTGAACGGGGCCATCTCCCTGGCCAGCCGGACGGCGGTGGCGGGGGAGAAGCGGCCGTGCATCTCCAGCATCAGCTCGGCCTCCGGGCCGATCGCGTCGCGTACGGCCTCGATGAGGGAGACGGCGTACAGGGTCCGGTCGTGGTCGAGCTCGAAGTGCCCGGTGCCGAACGGGTCGATCTTCAGCGCCTTGTAGCCGCGCTCGACGACCTCCTGCGCCGCCTTGTGGTAGGCCTCCGGGGTCCGCTCGGTGGTGTACCAGCCGTTGGCGTACGCCTTGACCCGGTCAGTGACCTTCCCGCCCAGCAGCTGCCAGACCGGTACGCCGAGCGCCTTGCCCTTGATGTCCCAGCAGGCCGTCTCGATCACCGCGATGCCGGACATGACGATCTCGCCGGCCCGCCCGTAGTCGCCGTACTTCATGCGGCGCACGAGGTCCTCGGCGGCGAACGGGTCCGAACCGAGGATGTGGTTGGCCTCGGCCTCCCGCAGGTAGCCGATCAGCGCGTCGGTGTGACCGAGCATCCGGGTCTCGCCGACTCCCGTGATGCCCTCGTCGGTGTGCACCTGGACGTAGGTCAGGTTGCGCCACGGCGTGCCGACCACGTGCGTGCTGATTCCGGTGATGCGCACGGCAGTTGCCTCTCAGCTGTTCGAGATTTCGTCACACGTTCGAAATGCTGGCGTGACAGTAAGGACGGCGCGGTGGGGGTGTCAATGGGTCGAACAGGTAACGGTTCCGGCACGGAGTGCGGGAGTTCGTCCGCTCCCCTACGAAACCTTCACAGAGCTGACTGGGAACTCGACCCATGCGGACTCTAGTCTTCCCGCGTCATGGACTTCTGCCACCCGTGCCAACGGCACCTCAACGGCGCCCTGGCCTGCCCGGGGTGCGGCGCACCGGCCGAGCGGCTCGCCGTGCCCGCCCACGCCCCGGCCGGCCACGCCCACACGGGCGCGGGTGAGCCGTACGGTGCTCCCACCCCTGCGATGGGCCACGCAATGGCCCAGGACCACGGGACCACGCACGGGTACGACGGCGCGCAGGAGTACGGCAGCACCATGGGGTACGACGGCACGCCCGGGTACGGGCCGGGCGGCGCCGCGGAGCCGGCGGAGCCGGAGGCTCCCGAGGAGCCGGACGCGCCGGAAGCGCCGGAGTCCCCGGACGAGCCCCGGGCCGGCGGCCGGGCCGCCCGGCGCAGACAGCGCGGCGCCGCCACCGTGAGCCCCGCGGAGGCTGACTCCAGCCGACGTGACCGCAAGGCCGCGGCGCACCGGCGCAGACGGCGCCGGACCCTGCTGATAGCCGCCGGCTTCGTCCTGGCCGCGGGCGGACTCAGCCTCGCCGAACTGGGCACGGACGCGCCCTTCTCGCCGTTCGCCGAGGACCCGCCGGCCGCGGCCCGGGGCACCACGGTCGACGGCGGCTCGCCCTCCGCCGCGCCGGCGCGCACGGCCCGGCCGCTCGACGACGGCTCCGGCGCCACCCCCGGCGCCTCCGTCTCCGCCTCCGCGAGTGCCTCGGCCTCCGCGTCCGCCTCGAAGTCCCCGAAGGAGAAGGACTCCGCGTCCCCGTCCGCCGAGGACACCGGCGCCGCACAGCAGCAGGCCACGACGGGTGCCGGCGCCACCGCGGGCGGCCCCGCCGCGCCGGCCACGACCCCGCCCGCAGCCACCCCGACGGCCGCACCGACGACCTCCCGCCCCACCCCGCGGCCGTCGCCCACCAAGACCTGCAACCGTTTCCTGTGGTGGTGCACCTGAGCCGCCCCGGGCGGGCCGCGCACCACCTTCCCGTCCCGTCCCCGACGGCCCCGCGTCCGGCTGACGGTTGAGTCGTACGGGCACCTCTCGCCGTACCGATCCAGGAAACGCCCTGATCCGGACGGCGTTGTGCCGAGGGGGAGCGGCGAGCACGGCTCAGTTGAGGAGAGCGGATGACGCAGGAGACCACTGTCCACGGCACCGTAGCCGAGGGTTTCGAGGCGGTGCGCGAGGAGTTCGCCGCCTTCGTCGCCGGGGAACGGGACGACTACGAGGGCCAGTTGTGCGCCTACCTCCACGGGCGCCCCGTGGTGGACCTGTGGACGGGAGAGGGCACGGCGGGCGACTCGCTCTACGGTGTCTACTCGGCCACGAAGGGCGCGGCCCACCTGGTCACGGCGCTGCTCGTGCAGGACGGCACGCTGGAACTGGACCGCAAGGTCACCTACTACTGGCCCGAGTTCGCCGCCGAGGGCAAGGGCGCGCTGACCCTGCGGGACCTGCTCGCGCACCGCGCCGGACTGATCGGCACCGACACCGGGTTCACCCCCGCCGAACTGGCCGACGACCGGGTGATCGCCGAGCGCCTCGCCGACCAGCGGCCGTTCTGGCGGCCGGGCACGGCCTTCGGCTGCCACGCCCTGGTGATCGGCGCGCTCACCGGAGAGGTCGTCCGGCGGGCGACGGGCCGTACCGTCCAGGAGCTGTACGAGGAGCGGATCCGCGCCCCCTACGGCCTGGATCTGCACCTCGGCCTGCCCGCCGCGCGCGAGCCGCGCTTCCGTTCCGTCCGGCCGATGCTGCCGACCCCGGCGCAGCAGGCCCTCCTCGACGGGCTGCCGGCCGGTCCGCACACCCTCGCCGCGATCGCCTTCAACCGGCACGGCACCCAGCCGACCGATCTGGAGGGCCTGGCGAACGAGCGGCTGATCCGCGCCAAGGGCCCGGCCTCGGTGGGCGGGGTCGGCTCGGCGCGGGGTCTCGCGGGGATGTACGCGGCGGCGATCAGCGAGGTCGACGGCAAGGCCCCGCTGCTGAAGGAGGACACGGTCGCGGAGTTCGGGCAGATCCACTCCGTCGGCCACGACCTGGTGGCCCGTACGCACCAATCGTTCGGCCTGGGCTTCCAGGCGACCGCCGACACCTGGCACTCCTTCCTCGGCGCCGGCACGATCGGCCACAGCGGCGCGAACGGCGTCCAGTCCTTCGCCGACCCGCGCAGCGGCATCGCCTACGGCTACACCCGGCGCCGGTTCGCCTTCCCGGGCGGCGCGGCCCCGGAGAACGACCGCCTGGTGGCGGCGGTGCACCGGGCCGCCCTGGCCGCGCGCTAGCGGGCGGCGGGGATTCCGGGCGGGAACAGACCACGGAAGAGGCCGCACCCCACGTCCAGGGATGCGGCCTCCGGTGTCTGCAACGACGGCCGTCAGGCCAGCGTCACGCTGATGTTCCCCCGCGTCGCCTTCGAGTACGGGCACACCTGGTGCGCCTTCTCGACCAGGTCCCGGGCGGCCTCCGCGGAGACACCCGGGATCTCGGCCGAGATCTCCACGATGATGCCGAACCCCTCGTCGTTCTTGCCGATGCCGACCTTCGCGGTGACGGTCGAGCCGGAGACGTCGGCGCCCTCCTGCCGGGCGACCACGGCGAGGGCGCCCTGGAAGCAGGCGCTGTAGCCGGCGGCGAACAGCTGCTCCGGGTTGGTGCCGGCGCCGCTGCCGCCCATCTCCTCGGGCGGGTTCACGACGACGTCGAGCTTGCCGTCGTCGGTGGCGACACGGCCGTCCCGGCCGTTCTCGGCGGTGGCGACAGCCGTGTACAGGACGTCGGACTGCTGAATGGGCATGCGGTTGTCTTCCTCCTCGGTCCGCCGCGACTCGCGCCCACGATCGGCGACGGATTTCGGAAAAAAGTTACCGCATTCCGGAAAGTCAAGCCAGAGGGTCAGAGCTTGACGATCATCTTGCCGGTGTTGTCGCCGCGCAGGACGCCGAGGAACGCCTCCAGGTTGTTCTCGATGCCCTCGACGACCGTCTCGCGGTACTTCAGCGCGCCCGAGGCGACCCAGGGGCCGACCTCCTGGACGAACTGCTGCTGGAGGTCGTAGTGGTCGCCGACCAGGAAGCCCTCGATGCGGCCGCGGGTCTGGATCAGGCGGGCGAGGTTCCTCGGGCCGGGGGCGGGCTCGGTGTTGTTGTAGACCGAGATCATGCCGCAGACCGCGATCCGGCCGCCCTGGTTGAGGGAGCCGATGGCCGCCTCCAGGTGGTCGCCGCCGACGTTGTCGAAGTAGACGTCGATGCCGTCGGGCGCGGCCTCGCGCAGCTGCTCGGCCACCGGGCCGTTCTTGTAGTTGAAGGCGGCGTCGAAGCCGTACTCCTCCACCAGCAGCTTGACCTTCTCGTCGGAGCCGGCCGAGCCGATGACCCGGGAGGCGCCCTTGAGCTTGGCGATCTGCCCGACCTGGCTGCCCACGGCCCCCGCGGCGCCGGAGACGAACACCACGTCGCCCTCCTTGAAGGAGGCGGTGCGCAGCAGTCCGGCGTACGCGGTCAGGCCGGTCATGCCGAGCACGCCGAGGTACGTCGACAGCGGCGCGGCCGAGGCGTCGACCTTGACGGCGTGCTGCGCGTCCAGGGCCGCGTACTCGCGCCAGCCGAAGAAGTGCAGGACGTGGTCGCCGACGGAGAGGCCCTCGGCGTTCGAGGCGACGACCTCGCCCACCGCGCCGCCCTGCATGGCCTTGCCCAGCTCGTAGGGCGCGGCGTACGACTTCGCGGCCGACATCCGGCCCCGCATGTACGGGTCGACGGAGACGTACGTGTTCCGCACCAGCACCTGGCCCTCGCCCGGGGTCGGGACGGGCGCCTCGACGAGGGCGAAGTCCTCGGGCTTCGGCCAGCCGACCGGGCGGCTGAGCAGGTGCCACTCGCGGCTTACGGCGGGAAGTGCGGGGGACTCGGACATGGTGCGTGACCTTCCTGGGACGGCACAGACGTTTCAGAACCTGAAACAACCCTGCACCTGAATATTTCATGATGTCAAGTAACCGGGTATCCTGGTGAGCATGTCCACCCCATCGAAGACCCACCGTGTCGACGCCCTCACCATGGAGGTCGTCGAGCTGATCGGTGACGTCGTCGCCCGCTTCTACACGGACTACGAGGAGGCGGCCGGCGAGCACACGCTGACCGGCCCGCAGGCCCGGCTCCTCAGCCTGCTCTCCGTGGAGCCGCTGCCCATGCGCAAGCTCGCCCACAAGCTCAAGTGCGAGCCGTCGAACGTGACCGGGATCGTGGACCGCCTGGAGACGCGCGGCCTGGTGGAGCGCCGCCCCGACCCGGCCGACCGCCGGGTGAAGCTGGCCGTGGCCACCGACGAGGGTCTGCGGGTCGCCCGCGAACTGCGCGAGGGCCTGCGCTTCGCCCGCGAGCCCCTGGCCGGCCTCTCCGCCGACGAACGCCGCTCGCTGCGCGACCTCCTGCGCCGCATGCTGGACGCCTGACCGGCCCCTCCCGGTGTCCGAGTCCTTCGGTAAGGTCTTCGGCATGCGCGATCTCGGGGCGGGGTTCGGTTACTTGGTGAAGGGCCAGCGGTGGGTGGCCCGGCACGGGCGCAGCTACGGCTTCGGCCTGCTGCCCGGTCTGATCACGCTCGTGCTCTACGCGGGGGCGCTGGTGGCGCTCGCCGTGTGGGGCGAGGACGGCGTCGTCTGGGCGACCCCGTTCGCCGACGACTGGTCCAGCCCCTGGCAGGGCCTGTTCCGCGGCTTCCTCACGGCCGTCCTGTTCGCGCTCGGACTGCTGCTGGCCGTGCTCACCTTCACCGCCGTCACCCTGCTGGTCGGCCAGCCCTTCTACGAGAACCTGTCGGAGCAGGTCGACGCCGACGTCTCGCCCGACGGCACCGCCCCGCGCTCCGACCTCCCGCTCTGGCGCGAACTGTGGATCTCCGGCCGCGACAGCCTGCGCGTCCTCGTCCGGGCCCTGGTGTGGGGCGTGCTGCTCTTCGCCCTCGGCTTCCTGCCGTTCGTCGGCCAGACCGCCGTACCGGTGCTCGGCTTCTTCGTCACCGGCTTCTTCCTCACCGAGGAACTGGCCGCCGTAGCCCTGCAGCGCCGGGGTGTCGAACTGCGCTCCCGGCTCGCCCTGCTCCGCTCCCGCAAGACCCTGGTCTGGGGCTTCGGCACCCCCCTGGGTCTCGCCTTCCTGGTCCCGTTCGTCGCGGTGTTCCTGATGCCGGGCGCGGTGGCGGGCGCCACCCTCCTCGCCCGCGACCTGCTGGGCGAGGAGAACGCCGATGACGACTCCGGAGCCCGGGACGGCCGGCCCGACGCGGAGGGCGTCAGCCGGTGACCCGGTTGCTCAGCCCCGTGTCCGCTCCGTCGCACCGAGCGCCACGGCCACGATCGACCGCACCTGGCCGATGATGTCGAGCCGGTTGCGCACGAACTCCGGGTCGGTGACCGTGCCGGTCGCCGGATCGGTGTTGCCGGCGCCGAACTGCAGCACCGGTGTGTGCACATGGCCGCCGGGCAGGGTGTCGTGCAGACCGAGGCGGTCCCGCAGCAGCGTGGCCCGGTAGGCGATCTCGTTGGAGAGGTAGTCGCCGCCGCCCCCGGCCCGGGCCGTGGAGCCGGCGGTCGGCCCGTCGGGCCGTACGACCGCGGCGGTGCCTCCGGCCGGGATCTCCGTCACCTCCGTGTGGTCGTACACCGGGAAGCGGCCCGTGCGCGCGGCGACCACGGCGGCGTACGGCAGGGTCGTGCTCGTCCACTGCGGCTGCGAGGCCGGATCGGCGACCGGCACGGTCTCCGTGCGCGAGACGTCGTCGTTGTCCGGGAACCCGCCCCGCCACGCGCCGTTGGTGCGCTCGACGTCGAACCGGCCGGCCCTGCCCTGGCTGACGGTGGTGAACAGATCCACCCGCGGCAGATACGGCCGCAGCGTCCGCTCCACCGTGCCGGCCGCGAAGTCCGCCCAGCGCACGGGGAACACGGCCGTCTCGACGCGCGCCGGGCCCTCGGGCGTCTCGATCACCGTGCCGTCCAGCGCGAGCGCGGTGGCCCCGGACGGGTTGGAGATCCGGATGTCCCGGTCCAGGGTGAACGGGTCGAACCCGGTGAGCAGCACCCGCCGCAGATGCCCCTTCGCCGGGTAGCGGATGCCGTCCTGGCCGCGCGAGCCGCGCTCCAGCCGGTCCAGCAGGGCCGCCCGGTCCCGGTCGGTGAGCCCGAATCCCGGCTCCCAGGTGCGCACGGCACGCGTCAGCTCCAGCCTCGCCCAGTACAGCGGCCGGTCGTCGTCCCGGCTGAGGTCGCCGCCCGCCGGGCCCCGGCCCTGCGCCCGGTCCACGGCCCGCCGCCACAGCGCGGCGCCCTCCCGTGCGACGAGGCTCCGGGCCTCGGCGTAGGAGTGCGCGCGCTCAAGCTCCCGGCCGAACCGCGGGGCCACGTCGCCGAACCCCGAGCGGCGCAGGATCTCCCGCGGCACGGCGCGGTCGAGCCGCTGCTCCTCCGTCGTGGGGGAGGGGGCCGCGGGCGCCGGGGCGGACGATGCCGTGGCGGTGGGTCCGGACAGGCCGCACAGCCCGGTCAGCAGGGCCAGTCCGAGCAGACCGAGGCGAACGCGTCGGGTTGTCACGGGAGTTCGGGTCCTTCCGTCGCTGCACGCCGCGTGGTGCGGTGGACTGCGGCAGTATCGCGTGACGGAAGTGACCGGCGCCACGGGGCGGTTCACGCCACGGGGCGCATACGGTTCGGTACGGCGGCGGCCTGCGGCCGCTCAGTCCACCGGCTCGCCCAGCAGGTGCAGGAAGTCGCGGAAGGCGCCCGGCATGTCGACGGACTCCGGGTCCAGCAGCCACTGGTACTGCAGACCGTCCATCACCGCCACCAGGAGCGGCGCGGTGCGCTCGGGGGTGAGGCCGCTCGGCAGCCGGTCGCCGTACTCCGCGCGCAGCACGGCCGTCATGCTCGCGCGGACCCCCGCGTAGCGCTCCGTGAAGTACGCCCGCGCCGGATGCCCCTCCGTCACGCTCTCGCCGAGCAGCGCCGAGAAGGTCTGGACGATCGCCGGGCGCATCGCGTTGTACTCGACTAGCGAGACCAGCAGGTCCATCCGCCACCGGGTGTCGGGCACCGCGTCCCACCGGTCCCGCTCCTGGAGCACGGCCACCAGCAGGGCGTCCTTGGTGGGGAAGTGGTGCAGCAGCCCTTGCTGGGTCAGCCCCACCCGCTCGGCCACCGCGCTCAGGCTCGCCCCGCGGTAGCCGCGCTCGGCGATCACCTCCAGGGCCGCCCCGACGATCTCCGCACGCCGCTCCTCGCTCCTGACCCTCGCGTTCATGACGTCACCGTACGACATCCCCCCGAACTGAAAGTAACGGGAAGATGACAAAACCTACCTCTCTACAGGTACCGGATGCAGGATGAGAGGCACCCGACGGACTCAGCGAGGAGGCACCGCCGTGACGGAGACGGACGAGCGGCGAGCGGACCAGGCCCGGGAGACGGTCGTGGAGGCGGCGCTGCGGCGGCTCGACCTCGACACCAAGACCCGGCTGCTGGCCGGCCAGGACATGTGGACCCTGCCCGCCGTGCCCGGGATCGGCCTGGAGTCCCTGGTCATGTCGGACGGCCCGATCGGGGTCCGGGGGGTGCGCTGGACGGCCGACGACCCCTCCGTCGCGCTGCCCTCGCCGACCGCGCTCGCCGCCTCCTGGGATCCGGAACTCGCCCGCCGGGCCGGCGTGCTGCTCGCCCAGGAGGCCCGCCGCAAGGGCGTCCACGTGCTGCTCGCGCCCACGGTCAACCTGCACCGCTCCCCGCTCGGCGGCCGGCACTTCGAGTGCTACAGCGAGGACCCGTACCTGACCGGCCGGATCGGCACCGGCTACGTCACCGGCGTCCAGTCCGGCGGCGTCGGCACCACGGTCAAGCACTTCGTCGGCAACGACGCCGAGACGGACCGCTTCACCGTGAACAACCTGATCCCCGAACGGGTCCTGCGCGAGCTGTACCTGGCCCCCTTCGAGGCCATCGTGGAGAACGCCCGCCCCTGGGGCGTCATGACCGCCTACAACTCGGTCAACGGCACCACGATGACCGAACACCGCCACCTGGTCGGTGACGTCCTGCGCGGCGAATGGGGCTTCGACGGCTGCAACGTCTCCGACTGGACGGCCGCCCGCGACACGGTCGGCGCCATCGAGGGCGGCCTGGACGTCGCCATGCCCGGCCCCGGGACCGTCTACGGCGAGGCCCTCGCCCGGGCCGTACGAGGCGGCAGGGTCGCCGAGGCCACCGTCGACGCGGCCGTCCGCCGGGTGCTGCGCCTCGCCGCCCGCGTGGGCATCCTGCGGGGCGCCGAACCGGTCGTCACCGAGCCGCCCGCGCCGGTCTACGGCGAGGCCCTGGCCCGCGAGATCGCCCGCCGCTCCTTCGTCCTCGTCCGCAACGAGCGCGGCGCGCTCCCGCTGAGGGCGGGCACGGTGGCCCTGATCGGCGCCGCCGCCCGCGACGCCCGCATCCTCGGCGGCGGCTCCGCCACCGTCTTCCCGGCCCGCGTCGTCTCCCCGCTCGACGGCCTCACCGCCGCCCTCCCCGAGGGCACCCTCGGCTACGCCGTCGGAGCCGACCCCGCCACCGAACTCGCCGTGGCCGAACGCGGCTTCGCCCTGCGCGCCGTCTGCCGGGACACAGGCGGCACCGTCATCGGCACCCGCTCCGCACCCGGCGGCCTGATCCAGTGGATGGGCTCCGACCTCCCCGACGGCGTCACCCACGACCGCCTCCACAGCATCGAGCTGACCGGCACCTTCACCCCGCGCGAGTCAGGGCCGCACACCTTCGGCATCAAGGGCGTCGGCGGTTTCACCCTCGCCGTGGACGGCACCACGTACTACGACGACGTCCAGCGCCCCGACAAGGACGCGCCCTTCGAGGCACTCTTCGGCGCACCCGTGCCGCGCGCCCAGGTGGAACTCACCGCGGGCGAACCGGTCGACGTCTCCCTCACCCATGTCGTCCGGCTGCCCGACGGCCTCCCCATGAAGGTCGTCACCTTCGCGTTCGCCCACGCCGAGCCGCAGCGCGACCCCGACGAGCTGATCGCCGAGGCCGTCGAGGCCGCCCGCGACGCCGACACGGCCGTGGTCGTGGTCGCCACCACCGACCGCGTGGAGTCCGAGGGCTTCGACCGCACCGACCTGCGGCTGCCCGGCCGCCAGGACGACCTGGTCCGCGCCGTCGCCGCCGCCAACCCGAACACCGTCGTCGTCGTGAACTCCGGCTCCCCGGTGGAACTGCCCTGGCGCGACGAGGTCGCCGCCGTCCTGCTCGGCTGGTTCCCCGGCCAGGAGGGCGGCGCCGCCCTCGCGGACGTCCTCACCGGCGCCCACGAGCCCGGCGGCCGGCTCCCGACCACCTGGGGCGCCCTCGCCGACGCCCCGGTCACCCAGGTCGTCCCGGCCGACGGCGAACTGCCGTACACCGAAGGACTCCTCATCGGCCACCGCGCCTGGGAGAAGGCGGGCCGCACCCCGGTGTACCCCTTCGGTCACGGCCTCGGCTACACCGACTGGACCTACGAGTCCCTCGACGTCGAGGGCACCACGGCCCGCGTCCGCGTCCGCAACACCGGCGAGCGGCCCGGCCGGGAGGTCGTCCAGATCTACCTGTCCCCGGCCGAGCCCGACGCCGGGCGTCCGGCCCGCTGGCTGGCCGGCTTCGCCGCCGCCGAGGCCGGCCCCGGTGAGAGTGTCGAAGTGACCGTGGAACTTCCGCGCCGTACCTTCGAGGTCTGGGACGACACGGCGAAGTCGTGGGCGTTTGTGAAGGGTTCGTACGAGATCGCCGTCGGACGGTCCGCCGGCGACCACAGGCTCTCCGCGCCGATTAACGTCTGATCCGGGACAAGTCCCCCACGAGCAGCCCCGGTCCGGGACCTGACCCCCGGACCGGGGCTCGTCGCTTTCGCGGACGGCGCCTCAGCGCGCCGAGAAGCCGTACACCGTCTCCGAGTGGAAGACCTCGCCCGGCCGCAGCACGGTGCTCGGGAAGTCCGGGCGGTTCGGGGAGTCGGGGAAGTGCTGGGTCTCCAGGGCGATGCCGTCGCCCGGCGCGAACGGGTCCGACAGATGGTCGCCCGTGTAGAGCTGGAGGCCCGGCTCGGTCGTCGCCACCGTCAGGGTCCGCCCCGAGGCCGGGTCGTGCAGCTCGGCGACCTCCCGCGGTGCCCGGGTGACCCCCTTGTCCAGGACGAAGTTGTGGTCGTAGCCCGTGCCGACCTTGCGCGCCTCGCGGAAGTCGAAGCGCGAACCGGCCACGTCCTGCGACGGCCCCGCCGGGATCAGGTCCGTGTCGACCGGGGTGTACCGGGAAGCGGCGAGCCGCAGCTGATGGTCGCCCGCGTGGCCCGTGTAGTGGCCCGCCAGGTTGAAGTAGCTGTGGTTGGTCGGATTGACCACCGTCGGCGCGTCCGTCGCCGCCTCGTAGACGATGTGCAGCGCACCGGACGCGTCGAGGCTGTACGTCGCCGACATCTCCAGGCGCCCCGGGAAACCCTCCTCGCCGTGCGCGCTCACCCGGCTCAGCCGCACCCCGTCCGCCACCGGCTCCGCGTCCCACACCCGCTTGTCGAAGCCGTGGCTCCCGCCGTGCAGGGAGTTCGGGCCGTCGTTCGCCTCCAGCGTGTAGGCCCGGCCGTCCAGCTCGAAGCGGGCGCCCGCGATCCGGTTGGCGTACCGGCCGACCAGGGCCCCGAGGAACGGCTCCGGATGCCCGACGTAGCCGTCCAGGCCGGCGAACCCCAGCACCACGTTCACCGTGTGCCCCGCCCGGTCGGGGATCTCGACCGACCGCACGATCCCGCCGTAGGTCAGGACCTCCACACGTGTCCCGGCGCGCTCCAGGGTCCAGCGGTGCACCTCGGTGCCGTCGGAAAGTGTGCCGAAAAGTTCGCTCATGTGGAAAACAGTAGGCGACCGGCGGCTAACCGACCGGACGCGATGCCGTGATCGTCCGATAGGCGATCGACGCCAGCCGGGCCTGGCCGTCCTTGCTGGGGTGGAACCAGTCCCAGTGGCTGAGCTGATCGGTGCCGAAGTCGTAGTCGTAGACCGCGTTGCCGTCGAAACGGCAGCGGCGGTCCTTCGCGCAGACCTCCTTCAGCACCCGGTTGTACTCCACCACCCGCTGCTGCACCCGGTCCCGGCGCAGGGTCGCCGCGCTGGTCAGATCGTCCGCGTCGGCCAGCATCGACGGGCAGATGCCCAGCTGCCACACCTGCTTGCCCAGCGGATTGACCCGGCCCTCCGACCACAGCCGCTTCAGGTTCGGCACGCTCGCCACGTACACCTGCGCCTTCGGCAGCACCGAACGCAGCGTGCCCAGGGCCTCCTCGAAGTCCGCGCGGAATCCGGCCACCGGGGTCATCGCCGACACCGACGCCCGGCAGGCGTCGTTCGCGCCCACCATCACCGTCACCAGGTCCGGGCCGCGCCCCGCCGCCTGGGCCATCTGCTCGGGCAGGTCGGCCATCCGGGCACCGGTCACCGCGTAGTTCCAGCTGCGCTCCGCCGCCCCGGTCACCCCGAGCAGCCGCACCGCCAGGCTGTCCACCTTGGCGTCGCTGCCCGTCGCCCACGACACCTCGGGGCAGTCCGACAGCACCGTGCACGCGTCGAAGCCGCGCGTGATGGAGTCGCCGACCGCGGCGATCGAGTCCGGGCTGCGGTCCCACACCGGGGCCGGCTTCGCGGCCCGGGCCTTCGTGCGCTCGGCGGCCGGCGCGCCCCCGCCGCCCGCGTCGCATCCGGCGAGGCCGAGCACGGCGGCCGCCACGACCGCGAGTGCCGCCCGCGTACGGCTGCTTCGCTTCCGCATCCCCTGGTGATCCCCTCGTCGTGGTCCCGGCGCCCGGTGCTTCCCCGGACTTCGCCCGGTGCTTCCTCCCATAACAACGTGCGGGGGTTCCCGGCCGGGCGCGCGGGAACGGAGCACCCCCGTACAAGCGTCCCCCTGGGTGAATGGCGGGGGTTTCCTGGCACCGGGACCGACGGTACGTCACACTCCTTGCGCCGCCGCAGGGTAGCCTCGCCATCAACGCGGCCGTCGCGCCACAGCCGCCCAGCCAGTCCGCAAGATGTCCCGCTCTGCCCGGAGGTTCCGGTGACGACACGTGGAGTTCTGTACGTGCACTCCGCGCCGCGCGCGCTGTGCCCGCACGTCGAGTGGGCCGTCGCCGGGGTGCTCGGCACGCGCGTCGGCCTCGACTGGATCCGGCAGCCCGCGGCCCCCGGTACCTGGCGCTCGGAGTTCTCCTGGCAGGGCGAGGCCGGCACGGCCTCCAAGCTCGCCTCGGCGCTGCGCGGCTGGCACCTGCTGCGCTTCGAGGTGACCGCCGAGCCCTGCGCGACCGCCGAGGGCGAGCGCTACAGCTGCACCCCCGACCTCGGCATCTACCACGCCGTCACCGGCATCCACGGCGACATCCTCATCCCCGAGGACCGCCTGCGCGCGGCGCTCACCCGCTCCCAGCGCGGCGAGACGGACCTGGAGGCGGAGATCGCCAAGCTCCTCGGCAAGCCGTGGGACGACGAACTGGAGCCCTTCCGCTACGCGGGCGAGGGAGCTCCGGTGCGGTGGCTGCACCAGGTGGTGTGAGCACCGCACCCCCGGATCCGACGAAAGGGCCCCCACCAGCCGGTGGGGGCCCTTCGCGTGGGTCCGTCAGATGGTCCGGAACGCCAGGACCACGTTGTGACCGCCGAAGCCGAAGGAGTCGTTCAGCGCGGCGATACGGCCCTCGGGGAGGGTCCGCGGCTCACCGACGACCACGTCCGCGTTGACCTCGGCGTCGAGCTCGCGCACGTTGATGGTCGGCGGAGCCGTACGGTTCACCAGCGCCAGGATCGACGCGACGGTCTCGATACCGCCGGCACCGCCGAGCAGGTGACCCGTCATCGACTTGGTCGCCGAGATGGCCATGTGGTCGACGTCGTCGCCGAACACCTTGCGCAGCGCCTTGATCTCCGCGACGTCGCCCTGCGGCGTCGACGTGGCGTGCGCGTTCACGTGCACGATCTCGGCCGGCTTCAGGTCCGTGTTGTCGAGCAGGTTCTGCAGCGCGTGCGCGATGCCGTTGCCGGAGGGCTCCGGCTGCGTGATGTGGTGGCTGTCCGCGGAGATGCCCTGGCCGACGGCCTCGGCGTAGATCCGCGCGCCGCGGGCCTTCGCGTGCTCCTCGGACTCCAGCACGATCACACCGGCGCCCTCGCCGAGCACGAAGCCGTCACGGCCGGAGTCGTAGGGACGGGACGCGCCCTGCGGGTCGTCGTTGTTCTTGGACATCGCCATCATGTTGCCGAACGCGGCGATGGGCAGCGGGTGGATGGCGGCCTCCGTACCACCGGCCACGACCACGTCCGCACGCCCGGTGCGGATCATCTCGATCGCGTACCCGATGGCCTCCGCGCCCGAGGCGCAGGCCGAGACCGGGGTGTGCACACCGGCCCGGGCACCCAGCTCGATCCCGACGTTGGCGGCCGGGGAGTTGGGCATCAGCATCGGCACGGTGTGCGGGGAGACGCGGCGTACGCCCTTCTCCTTGAGCACGTCGTACTGGTCCAGGAGGGTCGTCACGCCACCGATGCCGGAGGCGATGACCGCACCGAGGCGGTCGGGGTTCACCGAGGAGTCCTCACCGGCCCTGGCGGTGAAACCGGCGTCCTTCCAGGCCTCCTGGGCGGCGATCAGCGCGAACTGCGCGGACCGGTCCAGCTTGCGGGCCTGCGGGCGGGGGATGATCTCGCCCGGCTCGACGGCGATCTGCGCGGCGATGCGGACGGGCAGTTCGGCCGCCCACTCCTGCTCCAGGAGGCTGACGCCGGACTTGCCGGCGAGCAGACCCTCCCAGGTGGAAGCTGCGTCGCCACCCAGCGGTGTGGTTGCGCCGATACCGGTGACGACCACGGTGCGATTGGTCGGGCTCACGGGAATTCTTTCTCCAACGGATGCGGGATTCTACGGCGCCACCGCCGGGTGGCGGGGCCTTGCAGCCTGGGGCCTAAAGGGTGGCTCAGGCCTGGTGCTTGAGGATGTAGTCGGTCGCGTCGCCGACCGTCTTGAGGTTCTTGACGTCCTCGTCCGGGATCTTCACGTCGAAGCGCTCCTCGGCGGCGACGACGACCTCGACCATGGACAGCGAGTCGACGTCCAGGTCGTCGGTGAAGGACTTGTCCAGCTGGACGTCCTCGGTGGGGATCCCGGCGATCTCGTTCACGATCTCGGCGAGACCGGCGACGATCTCTTCCTGAGTGGCGGCCATGTCAGGCGCTCCTTCTTGATATTCCGACGGTTTTACGGCGTCCGCCGCTACAGCGGCGGATGGTGCTGCTCCCGCACCGGATCGCATGATCCGGCACGGAGTGCCTAGGGGAGGGTAACGACCGTGGCGGCGTAGACGAGACCCGCCCCGAATCCGATGACGAGCGCGGTGTCGCCACTCTTCGCCTCCCCGGTCGCCAGGAGCCGCTCCATCGCGAGCGGGATCGAGGCGGCCGAGGTGTTGCCGGTGGTGCGGATGTCACGGGCGACCGTGACGTGCTCCGGCAGCTTCAGCGTCTTCACCATCGAGTCGATGATCCGCACGTTGGCCTGGTGCGGGATGAAGACGTCCAGGTCGTCCGGGTTGATTCCGGCCGCGTCCAGCGCCTGCTGGGCGACCTTCGCCATCTCGAACACGGCCCAGCGGAACACCGCCTGGCCCTCCTGCGTGATCGCAGGGAACTTGACGTTGCCCTCGCTGTCGAGCGGCAGTTCGGTGAGGTCGCCGATACGGAACCGGTCCCAGGGGACGGTCTGCTTGATCGTGCCGGACTTGTCGCCCTCCGAGCCCCACACGGTCGGGCCGATGGCCGGCTCCTGCGAGGGTCCGACGACGACCGCGCCGGCGCCGTCGCCGAACAGGAAGGCCGTGGCCCGGTCCTCCAGGTCGGTCAGGTCGCTCAGCCGCTCCACACCGATCACGAGCACGTACTCGGCGGAACCTTCCACCACCATGCCCTTGGCGAGGGTCAGGCCGTAGCCGAAGCCCGCGCAGCCGGCCGAGATGTCGAAGGCGGCGGCCTTGTCGGTGCCCAGCTTGTCGGCGATCTCGGTGGCGACGGCGGGGGTCTGGCTGAAGTGCGAGACGGTCGACACGACCACGGCGCCGATCTGCTCGGCGCCGATGCCCGCGTCGGCGATCGCCTTGCCGGCGGCCTCGACGGACATCGCGGCGACCGTCTCCTCGGGACCCGCCCAGTGCCGGGTCTCGATGCCGGAACGCGAGCGGATCCACTCGTCGGACGAGTCGATCTTCTCGAGGATCACGTCGTTGGGCACGACACGGGTCGGCCGGTAGCCGCCGACGCCGAGGATGCGCGCGTACGGGGCACCCTTGCTGGGCTTGATCTTCGCCATGTACGGCTCCTTAGGCCCCTGCGTGCTCGGCAATGAGCTCGCGGGCCGCGTCGAGGTCGTCGGGGGTCTTGAGGGCCAGCGTCTTCACGCCGGGCAGGGCGCGCTTGGCCAGGCCGGTCAGGGTGCCGCCCGGGCACACCTCGATGAGCGCGGTGACGCCCAGCTCCTTGAAGGTCTCCATGCACAGGTCCCAGCGCACGGGGTTGGCGACCTGGCCGACGAGCCGCTCCAGCACCTCGGCGCCGTTCGCGACGGTCCGGCCGTCCTTGTTCGAGACGTAGGGGACCTTCGGGTCGGCGGGCGTGAGCTCCGCGGCGGCCTTGGCCAGGGTCTCGACGGCCGGGGCCATGTGGTGCGTGTGGAAGGCGCCGGCGACCTTCAGCGGGACGACCTTGCGGACACCCTCGGGCTTGTCCTCGTTCAGCGCGGCCAGCTGCTCCAGCGTGCCGGCGGCGACGATCTGGCCCGCGCCGTTGATGTTCGCCGGGGTCAGGCCCAGCCTCTCCAGGTGCGCGACGGACGTCTCCGGGTCACCGCCGAGCAGCGCCGACATGCCGGTCTCGGTGATCGCGGCGGCGTCGGCCATGGCCAGGCCCCGCTTGCGGACGAGAGCGAGCGCGGCGGTGTCGTCCAGGACCCCGGCGAAGGCGGCGGCGGTGATCTCGCCGACACTGTGGCCGGCGACGGCACCCGGGGCGATCTCGGACGTGTCACCGAGTGCCGCGGCGGACAGCAGTCCGGCGGCGACGAGCAGCGGCTGGGCCACCGCGGTGTCGCGGATGGCGTCCGCGTCGGCCTGGGTGCCGTAGTGGACCAGGTCCAGTCCGAGGACGTCGGACCACGCGGCGACGCGGTCGGCGGCACCGGGGAGGTCGAGCCAGGGAGTCAGGAAGCCGGGCGTCTGGGCGCCCTGGCCGGGAGCGACGAGTACGAGCACTCTCACACTCTCTCTTGGGGACGGCCACGGCCGCCCGTGGGGACAGGGACGAAGAACACGGGGGGCTTTTGTGGGCCCCCCACAAAACCCTATGCCTGGGCTTCACCATCGGCCAGACGCCCCAGGATGAGCGCGATCCGCAGTGTGAACGCGGATCGTACATCCGATGGCGACCAACCGGTGACATCAGTCACACGTCGGAGCCGGTAGCGCACGGTGTTCGGGTGAACGAAGAGCATGCGGGCCGCGCCTTCCAGGCTGCTCGCCTGCTCCAGGTAGACACTCAACGTTTCGAGGAGCGCCGAGCCCGCTTCCTCCAGTGGTCTGTAGATCTCCTCCACCAGCTGCTCGCGGGCGCCCGGATCGCCTGCGATCGCCCGCTCCGGCAGCAGATCGTCCGCCAGGACCGGCCTCGGGGCGTCCTGCCAGGCGGAACACGCCTTCAGGCCCGCGGCGGCGGCCTGCGCGGACCGCGTGGCGGCCAGCAGATCGGGGACGACGGGCCCCGCGACGACCGGTCCCGCGGCGAACGGCCCGATCAGCGACTTGGCGACCGCGAGCGGATTGTCGCTGCCGCCGGCGATGACGACGAGCCGCGCCCCGAGGACCCCGGTGAGCACCTGCAGTTTGGCGTGCCGGGCGGCCCGCCGGATCGCCTCGACGGTCAGCTCGCTGTCCCCTTCGGGCGCGGTGCCGAGCACCACGCACACGTGCTCCGGCGAGTTCCAGCCGAGCGCCGCGGCCCGGCTGACGGCGCCCTCGTCGGCCTCGCCGCTGAGTACCGCGTTCACCACGAGCGACTCCAGCCGCGCGTCCCAGGCACCGCGTGCCTCGGCGGCCTGCGCGTACACCTGGGCTGTGGCGAAGGCGATCTCCCGGGCGTACACGAGCAGCGCCTCGCGCAGCACGCTCTCGTCGCCGGGGGCGGCCACCTCCTCGATGGCGCTCTCCATGACCTCGATGGTGGTCCGCACCATCTCCACGGTCTGCCGCAGCGTGATCGCCCGCGTCAGCTCGCGCGGCGCGGTGCCGAAGACGTCGGTGGAGATCGCCTGCGGGGCGTCCGGGTGCCGGAACCACTCCGTGAAGGCCGCGATGCCCGCCTGCGCCACGAGCCCGATCCAGGAACGGTTCTCCGGAGGCATGGCCCGGTACCACGACAGGGTCTCGTCCATGCGCGCGATGGCCTGCGCCGCGAGACTCCCGGCGGACCTCTCCAGCCGCTTCAGGGTCGCGGCGTGCGGATGGAAGCCGTGTGCTGCGGGATCGCTGCTGTGGGATTCGGGTTCGGGCACGGGGACAAGACTGCCTTATCCGGACGCCGGGGTGCGCTGCCGGGTCGTGGTTGCCCGTACCGAGACCTTCGCGGCGGCGACTACCGTGGTGTCCGTGATGGACGTACGGCGCGCCGGTGAGCGCTACCGCGGAGGGGACCCCGGGGCGGGGATCGACTCCCACCACGCCTTCTCCTTCGGCCCGCACTACGACCCGGACAATCTGCGCTTCGGCGCGATGATCGCCTGCAACGAGGAGCGGCTGGCGCCGGGCGCCGGTTTCGACGAACACCCGCACAGCCACACCGAGATCGTGACCTGGGTGGTCGAGGGCGAACTGACCCACCGCGACTCCACCGGGCACGAGACGACGGTGCGCCCCGGCGACGTCCAGCACCTCAGCTCGGCGGCGGGCGTCCGGCACGTGGAACGCAACGGCGGTGCCGGCCCGCTCACCTTCGTCCAGACCTGGCTGGCCCCGTCGGCCCCGGGCGGCGCCCCCGCCTACGAACTGGTCCCCGGCATCGCCGACTCCACGCCGTACGCCGTCGCCGGGGCCGCCGCCCTGCTGCACGTGCGCCGCCTGGCACCGGGGGAGCGGGCCGCCGTACCGGACGCCGCGTACGTGTACGCGCACGTGGTGCGCGGGGACGTACGGCTCGCGGGCGAGGAACTGCGCCCCGGCGACGCGGCGCGGATCACCGGGGCGAAGGGCCTGGAGGTGACGGGGGTCACGGCGGCGGAACTGCTGCTGTGGGAGCTGTCGCGGTGAGCCCCGCCGCGCCCGCTCATTCCTTGGTGGACGGCTCCTCGGCGTTGCGCCACACCGTGACGTCCACCGTCATGTAGTCGCCCAGGTCGGACTTGGGGGCGGTGCCCTGGAAGGTGACCAGGGCGATGTGCCCGGAGGTGGTGTGCACGCACAGCTGCGAACCCCGGGACAGCTGCGAGAGCTTGGCCTGCTCGGCGTACCGGGTCTCGGTCCGGCAGGTGTCGAGCGAGCCCTGCTGCGCGTTGTTCAGCAGGACGATCTTCTTGCCGCTGCTGCCGAGGATCTTCTCGTCGTCGAAGCTGCCGCTCTCGTAGAACAGGTCGGCGTCGTCGACGTACTGGGCGCCGACGTCGTCGTAGAGCGGCTTGGGCGGCGAGTCCGCGAACCGCACGTAGTAGTTCATCGGGATGTCGATGCCCTTGAAGCTGATCGGCTCGGGGTCGGGCCGGGCCGAGGAACCGACCGCCGAGCCGGAGTCCGAGTCGGAGCCGGAACCCGAGCCGGAGTCCGTGCCGGGGGTCGCGTCCGGTGAGGCGCCGGAGTGTGCGGCCGAGCCCTTCGCGGAGCTGTCGCCGGCCTTGTCCTTCGTGTCCTTGCCCATCTGGGTCAGGTACACGGCGGCGCCACCGCCGACCAGCACCGCCGCCACGACGACCGCGGCGATCAGTCCGAGCCGTCCCTTGCGCTTCGGCTTCTGACGCGGACCCGGCTGCGGCTGCGCGCCGGGCCACGGAGCGGCCGGTCCGGCCGCGGCCGGCGGGCCGTACGACTGCGGGGGCACCGGAGTGTGCTGCGCCGGGGTGTGGTGCGCGGCCGCGGGCGGCGGGGTGGGGGAGGCGGCGGCAGGCGCCGGCGTGTGCTGCGCCGGCGTCGGCGGCGGGGTGTGCGGTGCGGTGGCCGGCGGGGCGGGGCTGGCGGACACCGTCGGCATGGCGTGCGGGGCCGGCTGGTCGGCGTGGGTCACCGGAGCGGTCGGCGGCGGCGCCGGCACCGCCGCGGTGGGCGTGCCCGTGGGCGGGGTGGCCGGCGGTGCCGGCGTCGCGGTGGCGGGCCGGGTCACCGGTGCGGTCGCCGGGAGCGGCGTCACCCCCGCGGCCGGCTGGGTCACCGGCGCGGTCGCGGGCGGGGCCTGGGTGGGGGCGGCCGGCTGGGCCGCCAGCGCGGCGGACGCCGAGACCCGCCGGGTGATCTGCGTGCCGATGGCCGCCGGCAGCCACTCCCCGGACTGGCGCAGTCCGCCGGGGGACGCCTCCTGGCACAGCGTGATGATCTCCGCCGGGGAAGGCCGGTCCGCCGGGTCCTTCGCCAGGCAGCGGGCGATGAACCCGAGGGCGTCCGGGAGGCCGCCGAGGTCCGGCTCCTCGTGGACGATCCGGTACAGCACGGCGTGCGAGGGCCCGTCGCCGTAGGCACCGGAGCCGCGGGCCGCGAACGCGGCGACCTGGCCGAGCGCGAACACGTCCGAGGCGGGGGTGATCTCCCTCCCGGCGGCCTGCTCGGGCGACATGAAGGCGGGGGTGCCGACGGAGACGCCGGTGCCGGTGAGCGCGGTGGCGTCGGTGGCCCGCGCGATGCCGAAGTCGATGACCCGGGGGCCGTCCCCGGCGAGCAGCACGTTGGACGGCTTCAGGTCACGGTGCACGATGCCCGCGGCGTGGATGACCGACAGCGCCTCCGCGACACCCGCGACGAGCAGGAGCAGGGTGGGCACGGGGAGCGGGCCGTGCTCGGTGACGGCCGCCGCCAGCGAGGGGCCCGGTACGTAGGCGGTGGCCAGCCAGGGCCGCTCGCCCTCGGTGTCGTAGTCGATGACCGGCGCGGTGTACAGGCCCTGGACGCGCTGCGCGGCCTGGACCTCCTGCCGGAACCTGCGGCGGAACTCGGGGTGCTCGCTCAGCTCCGGCCGGATCGTCTTGAGGGCGATCGGGTGCCCGCCCGGGGTGTACGACAGGTACACCGTGCCCATGCCGCCGGATCCGAGGCGTGCCGCGAGCCGGTAGGCCGCCACCGCCTGTGGGTCACCGCTCTCCAACGGCCGGAACTGGCCGTCCGTCTGCAGGCCGCCCATCACTTACCCCCGATGCCCTGTGCCGGTAATTCGCTTGTGCACGGGGGAGGTTAGCGGACACCGATCAGTGCGCGCCGCGTGTCTCGCCAAGGACCGCGTCCGTGAACACCGGCCACACCTCGACGGCCCAGGGCCCGAACGCCCGGTCCGTCAGGGCGACGGCGGCCAGCCCGGCGTCGGGGTCGAGCCACAGGAACGTACCGGACTGCCCGAAGTGGCCGAAGGTCCGCGGCGAGGAGGAACCGCCGGTCCAGTGCGGGGACTTGCCGTCGCGGATCTCGAAACCGAGCCCCCAGTCGTTGGGGTTCTGGTGCCCGTACCCAGGCAGCACTCCCTTGGTGCCCGGGTACTGCACGGTCATCGCGTCCGCGACCGTGCGCGGGTCCAGCAGCCGCGGCGTCTGCACCTCCGCCGCGAACCGCAGCAGGTCCTCGACCGTCGAGACGCCGTCCTTGGCCGGGGACCCCTCCAGCGAGGTGGCCGTCATCCCCAGCGGCTCCAGCACGGCCTGCCGCAGGTACTCCGCGAACGGGATGTCCGTCGCCTTGGCGATGTGGTCCCCCAGCTGCTCGAACCCGGCGTTGGAGTACAGCCGCCGCTCCCCGGGCGGGGCGGTCACCCGGTGCTCGTCGAAGGCAAGACCGGAGGTGTGCGCGAGCAGATGCCGGACCGTGGACCCGGGCGGGCCGGCCGGCTCGTCCAGCTCGACCGCCCCCTCCTCGTACGCGACCAGCGCCGCGTAGGCGGCCAGCGGCTTGGTGACCGAGGCGAGCGGGAAGCGGTGCCCTACGGGTCCGTGGGTCCCGAGGACGGTCCCGTCGGCTCGTACGACACCCGCCGCGGCGGTGGGGACGGGCCAGTTCTCGATCAGCGCCAGGCTCTGCAACGACATGCCGCCGAGCCTATGCGGCTCACAGCTCCAGCCGCATCGAGGGGTCGGGCTTGCGCACGAAGCCGAGCGAGGCGTACAGCGGCTCGGCCGCGGCGGAGGCGTTGAGGTCGACCTGCCGGGCCCCGCGCACCCGGAACCACTCCAGCAGTTCCTCCACGCACGCGCGCGCGTGGCCGCGCCGGCGGGCGTCCGGGTCGGTGGCGACGCTGAAGACGTGGCCGACCCGCCCGTGCGGATTGCCGGTCCGCCCGATGCGGTACTCCAGCGCCCCGGCCGCCAGCGCGGCCAGCGCCCCGGGCCGGCCGGGACGCTCGACGACGAAGGCGACGAAGTCCCCGTCCGTGTCGGCGAGCCGGTCCCGCAGCGTCGGCAGGGACTCCGCGTGCCAGTCGGTCGGGCCGCCACCCGACTCGAACATCGAATCGATCATCACCTGCCGCAGACGCAGGACCTCGGCGGCGTCCTCGGGCAGGGCCCGTCGTACGAGACTCATGGGCCGCACGCTAATCACCGGCCCCCGCGTCCGTCCCGTGGATTTCCTACCCGGGTCCGCTTGCTTGGAGTGCACTCGAAGGTCATAGCGTGGGGGCATGACGGTGATGCAGACCACGCCAGCGGACACCGCGCCCACCGACCCCGTCGACATCTGCGCCGCACCGCCCCGGCGCCATCCACGCCCCGACGGCCAGGACCGCTACACGATCAGCGAGGTCGTCGCGTTCACCGGCCTCACCGCGCACACCCTGCGCTGGTACGAGCGGATCGGCCTGATGCCGCACGTCGACCGCTCGCACACCGGCCAGCGCCGCTACAGCAACCGCGACCTGGACTGGCTGGACTTCGTGGGCAAACTGCGGCTGACCGGCATGCCGGTGGCGGACATGGTCCGCTACGCGGAACTGGTGCGGGAGGGCGAGAGCACGTACGCGGAGCGGCGGGAGTTGCTGGAGTCGACCCGCAAGGACGTGCTGGCCCGGATCGCGGAACTGCACGACACCCTCGGGGTCCTGGACCGGAAGATCAGCTTCTACGCCACGGAGACGCCGGCACCGGACACCCTGCGCCCCCCGGCCGACACCCTGCGCCCCGCGGCCGACGGCCGCTAGAGCTCGGCCAGCAGCTCGGCCTTCTTCGACGAGAACTCCTCGTCCGTGACCAGCCCCGCCTGGTGCAGCTCCCCGAGGTGCCGGATCCGCTCGGCGATGTCGGCGGGGTCCCGGCGCGCCGGCACCAGCACCGCCGACGTCGGCCGGGTCCGGACCGCCGCCAGTACGGCCGCCGCGAACGGCAGCGACTCGTGCACCGGCCCGTACCCGAGCCCGAAGACCACCGAGGCCGGGTCCTGGTCGGGCTGGGCCGGCCGCTCGGCGCCCGCCTCGCGCGGCAGCAGGCGCAGGTGCCCCTCGAAGACCTCCGGCGAGCGCCACTCCACCCCGCTCAGCCCGGCCACCGGGAAGCTCTGGTCGCCGGCCTTCCACTTCGCCGAGGAGGCACCGGTCCAGGACCAGCGGAACTGCACCGACGTGCCGTCGAAGGAGGCCTTGGCGTCGGCGGCCTTGAAGTGCAGCGGCGCCTCGGGCACCGCGACCAGGTGCCGGTCCACGGGGCCGGAACCGGTCAGCAGGCCCTTCACCTCGTCCGCGTAGTACTCGGCGAGGGTCTCCCGGTCGGCGGACAGCACGAGCCGGTACGGGTCGGAGCCCTCCTTGAGCTGGCCGGCGGCCGCCTCCATCAGCGGGTCGGCGCCGGCCCGGGGCACGAGGCGCAGGACGACGGTGCCGCGCCTGCCCGGCGTGAGCGTCACGTCCTCGACCGCGGACAGCGGGATGCGCCGTTCCCCGAGTGCCTGGAAGAGCCTGGGTGTTCGAATCCCCCGTTCGTAGCGGATGAACACGGAGTCGGACTCGAACCCCCAGACGGCATGAAAACCCGCCAGTACGTCACCCATGCGGCTCATCGTATGCGGCACGTGCTCCTCCGTCGCCACCCGCGCAGACCGCACTTCCTGTTGTCTCTACGCGCGTCCGGCCGTCGTCGTGCCGGGCAGACCGGCCCGGCACGCATCGTTCTCATGGGCACACGTCACCGCGTCGTACGCCCCCACGCCGACGTCGGCGAGGTTGCGCAGGCTGTCCGTGCCCGGCTGGAAATAGCCGGCGTGCCCCTGCGCGTCCCGCGCGGACAGCACCCGCGCGCCGAACGCCGAGGACACCGGGTCGGCCCCGTGCCCGAGCCCGCCGAGCTCCAGGTACGGCACGTCCTGGATCCAGTCCGTGGCGTCCCGCATGGCCCACACCCGGGCCGTGGTGCCCAGCCGGTCGGCCCTGGTGACCCGCATGCCGGGGCTCGCGGCCACCGCTATGTCGGTCACCCGGCGCGGCATGTCGTGGGCGGCGACCCCGCAGACCACGGTGCCGTAGCTGTGGCAGACCATCGCCACGCGGGCGCGGCCCGGCAGCGCCCGCAGCAGGCCGTTCAGCCGCACGGCGCCCTCCTGGGCGCGCAGGCCGGTGGCCGCGTCCACACCGAGCCCGTCCGGCGCGGTGTAGTCGGCCCACGCGATCACGGCCGTACGCGTCGAGGGGCCGGCGTCGCGCTGGGCCGAGTAGAGCGCCTTGGCCATGCCGACCGGCGCCGTGTACCTGCGGTACGTCCGCTGGAAGGTGAGCAGGTCGGTGTCGACACCGGGGACGACGACCGAGACCCGCTGCGCCCGGTCGAGGTTCCCGAAGACCTCCGCGATCCGGCCCGAACCGGCGGGGTCGAACGCGAGGATGTGCCGGCCGCGGCTCAGCAGCGACTCGTAGCGGTGCATGCGGCGTCCCGCGTCCTGCTGACCGGCCGCACTGAGCCGGTTGTCGTGCATGCGCTTCTTCTCCACCTTGCGGGCCTGGTCCAGCGCGATGTGGTTGGCCTTGTAGCGCAGGGTGACGGGCGCGCCGTTCATGTTGCCCACCGCGAGCGGGTAGCGGTGGGCGAGCCGGTCGCGGTCCGCGGCGGACAGCGAGGCGAAGAACCGGCCGAGCCGTGCCGGGGCGGACTCCGGGTCCGGCAGCGGGAAGCCGTGCACGCGACCGCGCTCCCATTTGGTGAGCGAGGCCTGCAGCGCGCCCGAGTCGCGGTGGCTGCGCATGGCGGTCCAGCCGGTGGTCGCGAGCATCACGAACACGACGGACAGCGCCAGCAGTGCGCGCCAGACGTTGAGGGGCGGGGAGGTGTCGAAGGAAGTCACTGGGAGGACACACTAGGAGAACGGGAGGGTCTCGGGGTAACCGAGTGACGGGGATCACGTTTCGGTGCGCACCGAACACTCGGCCGCTGGTCTGCGGGGCGGTCGACGGGTCGATCTTCGGGGATGCCCGGCCAACGACCTCAGACCGTGCGCCAGTTCCCGGTCAGCGCGGAACCCACCTGATCGAGGTACGCCGCGGTGAGCGTACGGATCGCCTCCAGGCTGAAGTCCCCGCCCGTGCTCCACTGCCGTTCGGTGACCCTTATCACCCCGCCGAACACGGCCACGGCCAGCCTCGGCCGCGGGTCGGCGTCCACGTCCACACCCTCGCGCTCGGCCAGCACGCGCGCGATCGTCTCCTCGGTCGCGGCCGAGCGGCGCAGATGGGCGGCGAGCAGTGCGGGCGTGGACTCGATCGTCCGGTACATGCGCAGGTAGAGCTCGACGGGGACGGCCGACTCGACGGTCTCCCGGATGGCGTCCCAGCCCTCCAGGACCGCCTGCCGCAGCGCCTCCATCGGCGCCTCGTGCGCCGGACGCCCGCGTACGGCGGCCACGAAGTGCGCCTCCGTCATCGCCTGGACCGCGAACGCGGCGTCCTCCTTGCCGGCGAAGTACCGGAAGAAGGTGCGCTGCGAGACGTCGACGGCCTCCGCGATCTCGTCGACGGTCGTGTGCTCGTACCCGTGCGTGGTGAAGAGTTCGAGAGCGGCCCGCAGCAGCGCCTCCCGGGTACGCCGCTTCTTGCGCTCGCGCAGCGTCTCCATGGTCTCTCTTCCGTGAATTTCCGACCGGCTCGTCCCTTGTGCCGGTGTCCTGTCAGTTACCGACTAGTGAATTGGTCTGTCAACTGTCAGTGGCTGTCACTAACCTCGAAGGTATGACTAGTCAGACCACCGTCGACACCACGGGGCCGGGGGACAAGGCGCCGGCAGCCCCGTCGGAGGCGACCCCGACCGCCGGCCTGCGCGGCCATCCATGGCTCACTCTCCTCACCGTCGCCGTAGGCGTCATGATGGTGGCCCTCGACGGCACCATCGTGGCGATCGCCAACCCGGCGATCCGGGACGACCTGCACGCGACCTTCGCCGACGTGCAGTGGATCACGAACGCCTACTTCCTGGCCCTCGCCGTCACGCTCATCACCGCCGGCAAGCTGGGTGACCGCTTCGGCCACCGGCAGACCTTCCTCATCGGCGTGACCGGCTTCGCCGCCGCCTCCGGTGCCATCGGCCTGTCCCACAGCATCGCCGCGGTCGTCACCTTCCGCGTCTTCCAGGGCCTGTTCGGCGCGCTGCTGATGCCGGCCGCCCTCGGCCTGCTGCGCGCCACCTTCCCCGCCGAGAAGCTCAACATGGCGATCGGCATCTGGGGCATGGTGATCGGCGCCTCCACCGCGGGCGGTCCGATCCTCGGCGGCGTCCTGGTCCAGCACGTCAACTGGCAGTCGGTGTTCTTCATCAACGTGCCCGTCGGCGTGCTCGCCCTCGCCCTCGGCACGCTGATCCTGCTGGACCACCGCGCGAAGAACGCCCCGCGCTCCTTCGACATCCCCGGCATCGTGCTGCTCTCCGGCGCGATGTTCTGCCTGGTGTGGGCCCTCATCAAGGCGCCGACCTGGGGCTGGGGCGACGGCAGCACGTGGGCGTTCCTCGCGGCGTCGGTGCTGCTCTTCGGTCTGTTCGCCTTCTGGGAGACGAAGGTCGCCGAACCCCTGATCCCGCTGGGCCTGTTCCGCTCGGTCCCGCTGTCCGCGGGCGTGGTGCTGATGGTCCTCATGGCCATCGCCTTCATGGGCGGCCTCTTCTTCGTCACCTTCTACCTCCAGAAGGTGCACGGCATGAGCCCCGTCGACGCGGGCCTGCACCTGCTGCCGCTCACCGGCATGATGATCGTCGGCTCTCCGCTGGCGGGCGCCGCGATCACCAAGCTCGGCCCGCGCATCCCGCTGGCCGGCGGCATGGCCGTGACCGCGGTCGCCATGTACGGCATGTCGACGCTCGAGGCCGGGACCGGCAGCGCGGTGATGTCGGTCTGGTTCGCCCTGCTCGGCCTCGGTCTCGCCCCCGTGATGGTCGGTGCCACCGAGGTCATCGTCGGCAACGCCCCGATCGAACTGTCCGGTGTGGCGGGCGGCCTCCAGCAGGCGGCCATGCAGATCGGCGGCAGCCTGGGCACGGCCGTGCTGGGTGCCGTGATGGCCTCCAAGGTGGACAGCGACCTGCCCGGCAACTGGACCGGCGCGGGGCTGCCGAAGCTGACCCCGGCCCAGCTGGACCAGGCGTCCGAGGCGGTCCAGGTCGGCGTGGCCCCGGTGCCGCAGGGCACCCCGGAGCCGATCGCCGCGAAGATCACCCAGGTCGCCCACGACACCTTCATCTCCGGCATGAGCCTCGCCTCCCTGGTGGCGGCCGGCGTGGCGGCGGTCGCCGTGCTCGTCGCGCTGCTCACCAAGCGGGGCGCCAACGCGGAGGCGGGCGCGGGCGTGGGTCACATCTGATCCGCGCGCGTCCCCCCTCAGCGGGCGGAATTCGCTCATCAGGGTGACGGCGCTCAAGATCCCTCGCCCCGGGCGCGCGCCACAGGTCACAGTGGGTCAAGTCCTCCGCAGGGCATGGGAGGACGGCCGGGCCGTGGCGCGCGCTGCCGGAGGGGGGCGGCGCGCGCAGGTCTGCCCCGGCGCAACCGGGGTACCCGCACAGTGAAGCCGAACTGTCCACAGGCCTCAGGGAGTTGATGATGGCTGGCTTCGGGCACGGAACGCGCGGGTACCCCCGGTCACGCGGTCGGACGTGGCAACGGTCCGGGCCGGACCGCGCGACGCTCGGGATCATCGGTGCCATCTGCGCGGTGGCGGGTTTCTTCGCGCTGGGCATCGTCCTCGGCCCGGTCGCGATGTTCTGCGGCTGGCAGTCCATGGGCCGCAAATGGTCCAACGACCGTGAGATCCCGGCCCTGGTGGCCCTGATCCTGGGCGCCATCGACACCTTGCTGGCGATCGTCGCCCTGGCGGGCGCCGCCACCTGGGGCCACGGGCTCCTGTAGCGGGTGTCCCTGCCGCGCGGGTCCGCGCCCCGGCGGGGCGCGGACCCGCGCGGCGCCGCGATCAGCGCGGCTGCTCCTGTCGTTCCGTCAGCCGGGCCACCTCCGCCCGCAGCAGCCGGACCTCCTCGGTCAGCGAGGCGATCGCCTCCGTCTGCCGCCGCTCCTCCACGTCGTCCTTCTCGAACCGGGCGATGAACCACGCGGCGATGTTCGCGGTGACCACACCCAGCAGGGCGATCCCGGACAGCATCAGGCCGACCGCGATCATCCGCCCCAGCCCGGTCGTCGGCGCGTGATCCCCGTACCCGACCGTCGTCATCGTCGTGAACGACCACCAGACGGCGTCACCCAGCGTCCGGATGTTCCCGTTCGGCGAGTCCCGTTCCACGGACAGCACCGCGAGCGAGCCGAACATCAGCAGCCCGACCACCGACCCCACGACATACGTCGTCAGCCGGATCTGCGGAGCCATCCGCGCCCGCCGCCCCACCAGCAGCAGCGTGGACACCAGCCGCAGCAGCCGCAGCGGCTGGAGCACCGGCAGCACCACGGCGATCAGGTCGGGCCAGTGCCGTCGGACGAATTCCCCGCGGTGGGTGGCGAGCGCCAGCCGCACGACGTAGTCCACCGCGAACGCGCCCCACACCGCCCATTCGACGGTCGTGCACGCGGTCGTCAGCGAGTCTCCCGCGGATCCGTCCACGATCGGCACCGCGTACGCGACGGCGAACGCCACCGCCAGCCCCAGCAGGGGCCGTTGGGTACGCCGTTCCCAGGCCGCCTGCGCCGGTTGTCGTTCCATACCCCGCATCGTAAAGAAAAGGTAAGGGCGGTGGAGGATCGAACTCCACCGCCCTCGGGGGCCCGGCTCAGCGCCGCGGCACGGTCAGGCGTCGCCGCCCGCCGCGCCCGGGTCCGCCGCCGAGACGTCGAGCAGCTGGTACCGGTCGATGGCCTGCTTCAGCACGGACCGGTCGACCTTGCCCTCGCGCGCCAGCTCCGTCAGCACCGCGACCACGATCGACTGGGCGTCGATGTGGAAGAAGCGGCGCGCGGCACCCCGGGTGTCCGCGAAGCCGAAGCCGTCGGCGCCGAGGGACTGGAAGGTGCCCGGCACCCAGCGCGCGATCTGGTCCGGAACCGCGCGCATCCAGTCGGACACGGCCACGAACGGCCCCTCGGAGCCGCCGAGCTTCCGCGTCACCCACGGCACCCGCTGCTCCTCCTCCGGATGCAGCAGGTTGTGCTCCTCGCACGCCACGGCCTCGCGGCGCAGCTCGTTCCACGAGGTCGCGGACCACACGTCCGCCCGGACGTCCCAGTCCTCGGCGAGGATCCGCTGCGCCTCGAGCGCCCACGGAACCGCGACACCGGAGGCCATGACCTGCGCCGGGATCGAGCCGCCCGTGGCCTCGGCGATCCGGTGCACGCCCTTGACGATGCCCTCGACGTCCACGCCGGCCGGCTCGGCCGGGTGCTGGATGGGCTCGTTGTAGACGGTCAGGTAGTAGAAGACGTCCTCGCCCTGCGGGTGCTCGGGCGAGGAGCCGTACATGCGGCGCAGGCCGTCCTGCACGATGTGCGCGATCTCGTAGGCGTAGGCCGGGTCGTACGCCACGCAGGCCGGGTTGGTCGAGGCGAGCAGCTGGGAGTGGCCGTCCGCGTGCTGCAGACCCTCACCGGTCAGGGTCGTACGTCCGGCGGTCGCACCCAGGACGAAACCGCGCGCCAGCTGGTCGGCCATCTGCCAGAACTGGTCGCCGGTGCGCTGGAAACCGAACATCGAGTAGAAGACGTACACCGGGATCAGCGGCTCGCCGTGCGTGGCGTACGCCGAGCCGGCCGCGATCAGCGAGGCCGTGCAGCCCGCCTCGGAGATGCCGTCGTGCAGCATCTGGCCGGTCGGCGACTCCTTGTAGGCCAGGAGCAGCTCCCGGTCCACCGACTCGTACTGCTGTCCCAGCGGGTTGTAGATCTTCGCGCTCGGGAAGAAGGAGTCCATGCCGAACGTGCGGTACTCGTCCGGCGCGATCAGCACGAACCGCTTGCCGATCTCCTTGTCCCGCATGAGGTCCTTGAGGAGGCGCACAAAGGCCATCGTCGTCGCGATGGACTGCTGGCCCGTCCCCTTCTTCACGGTCGCGTACGCCTTGTCGTCCGGCAGCTGCAGCGGCTTCGCGCGCACGACCCGCGTCGGCACGTACCCGCCGCACTGCTTGCGGCGGTCGTGCATGTACTGGATCTCCTCCGAGTCCCGGCCCGGGTGGAAGTACGGCGGCAGGCCGGAGTCCAGCTCCTTGTCGGAGATGGGCAGGTGCAGGCGGTCCCGGAAGCGCTTGAGGTCGTCGACCGTCAGCTTCTTCATCTGGTGCGTGGCGTTGCGGCCCTCGAAGTTCGGGCCCAGCGTCCAGCCCTTGACCGTCTTGGCCAGGATGACCGTCGGCTGGCCCGTGTGCTCCAGGGCCGCCTTGTACGCCGCGTAGATCTTCCGGTGGTCGTGCCCGCCGCGGCCCAGCATCAGGATCTGGTGGTCGGTCATGTTCTCGACCATCGCGCGCAGCCGGTGGTCGTCGCCGAAGAAGTGGTCGCGGATGTAGGAGCCGGACTCGGTGGCGTAGGTCTGGAACTGCCCGTCCGGGGTGGTGTTCATCCGGTTGACCAGGACGCCGTCACGGTCCTGGGCGAGCAGCGGGTCCCAGGAGCGGTCCCAGATCAGCTTGATCACGTTCCAGCCGGCGCCCCGGAAGACCGACTCCAGCTCCTGGATGATCTTGCCGTTGCCGCGCACCGGGCCGTCGAGCCGCTGCAGGTTGCAGTTGACCACGAAGGTCAGGTTGTCCAGGCCCTCGCGGGCGGCCAGGCTGAGCTGGCCGAGCGACTCGGGCTCGTCCATCTCGCCGTCGCCGAGGAACGCCCACACGTGCGACCGGGAGGTGTCGGCGATGCCCCGCGCCTGCATGTAGCGGTTCATCCGCGCCTGGTAGATCGCGCCGAGCGGGCCGAGGCCCATGGAGACGGTCGGGAACTCCCAGAAGTCCGGCATCGAGCGCGGGTGCGGGTAGCTGGAGAGGCCGTCGGGGTACTTCGACTTCTCCTGGCGGAAGCCGTCGAGCTGCGTGTCGGTGAGCCGGTCGAGCAGGTAGGCGCGCGCGTAGATGCCGGGGGAGGCGTGGCCCTGGAAGAAGACCTGGTCGCCGCCGTCGCCCTCGTCCTTGCCCCGGAAGAAGTGGTTGAAGCCGACGTCGTACAGTGAGGCGGAGGACGCGAAGGTGGCGATGTGGCCGCCGACGCCGATGCCGGGCCGCTGCGCGCGCGAGACCATCACGGCCGCGTTCCAGCGCGTGGCGTTCAGGATCCGGCGCTCGATCTCCTCGTTGCCCGGGAAGAACGGCTCGCTCTTGGTCGGGATCGTGTTGACGTAGTCCGTGCTGCGCATCTCGGGCACGGCCACGCGCCTCTCGCGAGCCCGCTCGATCAGGCGCAGCATGAGATAACGGGCCCGTTCCCGGCCGCGCTCGTCGACGGCGGCGTCGAGGGAGTCGAGCCACTCCTGGGTCTCTTCGGGATCGAAGTCAGGAACCTGACTCGGAAGGCCGCCAATGATGATCGGGTTGCGATCGGATCCGGAAGCCACGCTGTTCCTTACCTGTCGGAGGGCCGCTGTTTCACATGTCCTGTTCGTGCCTGCACCGTTCCCCATCGTGTACCTCGGGAACACGTACGTCATCTCTACTGCGGGGTAACGGTGCACAGTGCCGGTCAAAACGCAACGATACGCCCGGGGTGTGACGTGATTGGCAAAGTTGTTCGAGAGGCGTGACAACACATGATTCCGAACGTGGCATTCCGGGCACTTCGGCGTGATGTGAGCCGTGGAAAATCGGGATACGGTGCCAGGAGTTGCGTCGACACGGCCAGGATCGTCACCGTTTCGGCGGTCCCGGCGGCCGGGTACTTGCGCGATCCGTCCCGCACGTGTGGACTACGGCCAATGCTTCGCGCACGCGCGTGGCTGAGATATTCACCAAGACATGATCAGGAGGCAACCCGTGAGCGCGACCGCGGACCACGCGGAGGAGCGGACGAACCCTGCCGCCAGGCTGGGGTTCCAGCCCGGGCAGGTGGTCCAGGAGATCGGCTACGACGACGACGTCGATCAGGAGCTCCGCAAGGCCATTGAGGAAGCCGTCGAGGGCGACCTGATGGACGAGGAATTCGACGACGTGGCCGACGCCGTTGTGCTGTGGTTCCGTGACGACGACGGCGACCTGACGGATGCGCTGGTGGACGCCACCACGTACATCGAAGAGGGCGGCGCGATCCTGCTCCTGACGCCGAAGACCGGCCGTTCGGGGTACGTGGAGCCGAGCGACATCCAGGACGCCGCCACCACGGCCGGCCTCACGGCGTCGAAGAGCGTCAGTGTGGGCAAGGACTGGAGCGGCTCCCGTCTGGCGACGCCTAAGGCGGCCAAGTCGAAGCGGTGACCGACACGTCACTCCCGGACGGGCCGGCTTCGCCCCGGCCCGTCCGGAACACCTCGGTGCCCGCTGCGTAGGGTGGGGCCCAGCGTTTGCTGTGCTCTCATCCGAACGGCCCACCGAAGGGATGCACGACGATGGCGATCCAGGTCGGCGACAAGGCGCCCGACTTCGAGCTCAAGGACAACCACGGCCGCACCGTGAGGCTCTCCGACTTCCGCGGCGAGAAGAACGTGGTCGTGCTCTTCTACCCCTTCGCCTTCACCGGTGTCTGCACCGGTGAGCTGTGCGAGCTGCGCGACAACCTCCCGAGGTTCGCCGACCGCGACACCCAGCTGCTCGCCGTCTCCAACGACTCCATCCACACCCTGCGCGTCTTCGCCGAGCAGGAGGAGCTGGAGTACCCCCTGCTCAGCGACTTCTGGCCGCACGGCAAAGTCTCGCGCGCGTACGGCGTCTTCGACGAGGACAAGGGCTGCGCCGTGCGGGGCACCTTCATCGTCGACAAGGAGGGCGTCGTGCGGTGGACCGTGGTGAACGGCCTGCCGGACGCCCGTGACCTGGACGAGTACGTGAAGGCTCTGGACACCCTGTAGGCCGACCGCGGGTCGACACCTGTGATTCGTCGGCTCCAACGTCTGCGAGGCACGGGAACCCGTCACTAGGATCGGCACGTTGATCCCATAACCGAAGCAGACCGGGGCTCCCCGCCCCTGGACACCACATGGAGGACCCGTGGGAGTCAGCCTCAGCAAGGGCGGCAACGTATCGCTGACGAAGGAGGCCCCGGGCCTGACCGCCGTCATCGTCGGTCTGGGCTGGGACGTGCGCACCACGACCGGCACCGACTTCGACCTCGACGCCAGCGCGCTGCTGCTCAACAACTCCGGCAAGGTCGCGAGCGACCAGCACTTCGTCTTCTTCAACAACCTCAAGAGCCCCGACGGCTCCGTCGAGCACACCGGTGACAACATCACCGGTGAGGGCGAGGGCGACGACGAGCAGATCAAGATCAACCTGGTCGGCGTCCCGGCCGACATCGAGAAGATCGTCTTCCCGGTGTCGATCTACGACGCCGAGAACCGCCAGCAGTCCTTCGGCCAGGTCCGCAACGCGTTCATCCGCGTGGTGAACCAGGCGGGCGAGCAGGAGATCGCGCGCTACGACCTGAGCGAGGACGCCTCCACCGAGACCGCCATGGTCTTCGGGGAGCTCTACCGGCACGGGGCGGAGTGGAAGTTCCGGGCCATCGGCCAGGGCTACGCCTCCGGCCTGCGAGGCATCGCCCAGGACTTCGGCGTCAACGTCTGACACCGACAGCCCCGCACCATTCCGGCGCCGACCGTTTACGGTCGGCGCCGGACGCGCAGGACAACCGAAGAAGCACCACTAGGGGAGGACCAGCAACATGGGCGTCACGCTCGCCAAGGGGGGCAATGTCTCCCTCTCCAAGGCCGCACCGAACCTCACCAACGTCCTGATCGGACTCGGCTGGGACGCGCGTTCCACCACCGGCGCGCCCTTCGACCTCGACGCCAGCGCCCTGCTGTGCGGCGCCGGGAACCGGGTACTGGGCGACGAGTACTTCGTGTTCTACAACCAGCTCACGAGCCCCGAGGGCTCCGTGGAGCACACCGGTGACAACCTCACCGGTGAGGGCGAGGGCGACGACGAGTCGATCCTGGTCGACCTCGCCAAGGTGCCGGCGCACTGCGAGAAGATCATCTTCCCGGTCTCGATCCACATGGCGGACGAGCGCGGTCAGACCTTCGGCCAGGTCTCCAACGCCTTCATCCGGGTGGCCAACCAGGCCGACGGCCAGGAACTGGCCCGCTACGACCTCAGCGAGGACGCCTCCACCGAGACCGCGATGATCTTCGGCGAGCTGTACCGCTACCAGGGCGAGTGGAAGTTCCGGGCCGTCGGGCAGGGGTACGCGTCAGGTCTGCGCGGCATCGCCCTGGACTTCGGGGTGAACGTCTCCTAGGCGGGGCCTCCCCCCGATTCGTGCTGAGGCTTTTCCCACGAGGGTTGCCCTGACCGGTACCGCCGGTAGGGTGCCCCTCTAGACTCGTGGTCAACGTTTAGCAAAGCCGAGTACGGCGCGGGGGAGACCCGTCCTCAGACTCCGTCTGGGGGTACCCCCAACACACGATTGGGTAGCCAGTGCTTCTGAAAACCTTCGGCTGGTCGTTCGCGGTCACCGCGCTCGGCCTGGTCGCGGCGGCGTTCTACGGGGGGTGGACCGCCTTCGGCATCGTGGCGATCCTCGCCATCCTCGAGATCTCGCTGTCCTTCGACAACGCGGTCGTCAACGCCGGAATCCTGAAGAAGATGAATGCCTTCTGGCAGAAGATCTTCCTCACGGTCGGCGTGCTGATCGCCGTCTTCGGCATGCGGCTGGTCTTCCCCGTCGTCATCGTCGCGATCAGCGCCAAGATGGGCCCGATCGAGGCCGTCGACCTCGCCCTGAACAACAAGGACCACTACCAGGAACTGGTCACCGACGCCCACCCGGCGATCGCGGCCTTCGGTGGCATGTTCCTGCTGATGATCTTCCTCGACTTCATCTTCGAGGACCGGGACATCCAGTGGCTGCGCTGGATCGAGCGGCCCCTGGCCAAGCTCGGCAAGGTCGACATGCTGTCGGTCTGCATCGCCCTGATCGTTCTGCTCATCACCTCCTTCACCTTCGCCACCCACGCCCACCAGCACGGCGGCGCCCACGTCGACAAGGCGCAGACGGTGCTGATCGCCGGCATCGCCGGCCTGATCACCTACATGATCGTCGGCGGCCTGTCCGGATACTTCGAGGACAAGCTGGAGGAAGAGGAGGAGCGCGAGCACGAGGCGGAGGAAGAGGCCGCCCGCACCGGCAAGAAGAAGCCCGCCGTCGTGCTGGCCGGCCAGGCCGCGTTCTTCATGTTCCTCTACCTGGAGGTCCTGGACGCGTCCTTCTCCTTCGACGGAGTCATCGGCGCCTTCGCCATCACCAACGACATCGTCCTGATGGCCCTCGGCCTCGGCATCGGCGCCATGTACGTCCGGTCGCTGACCGTGTACCTGGTCCGCCAGGGCACCCTCGACGACTACGTCTACCTGGAGCACGGCGCCCACTACGCCATCGGCGCCTTGGCCGTGATCCTCATGGTCACCATCCAGTACGAGATCAACGAGGTCATCACCGGTCTCGTCGGTGTCGTCCTGATCGCCTGGTCCTTCTGGTCCTCCGTCCGCCGCAACCGCGCGCTGGCGGACGCCGAGGGAAACGCGGGCTCGGACGACAAGGCTGAGATCTCCTCGGGCGTCTGACGACCGGCGACCCCTGCGCGCCCCCTAGGGGCATGATCAGGGACGGGACGGGGTGTGACGCCCCGCCCGGTGAGGAACGCTCTGTTCGGGGCGGCCGACGTGGTCGGCCGCCCCGAAGGCGTTGCGGACGAGTACCTGGGGGCGGGAATGGGATTCTTCGACGGACTGCTGGGCGGGCGCGCCGCCGACTTCGACTCGGGCAGCGCCTCCAGCAACGCGATCGAACTCACCAGACGGCACCAGACGGTGTCCCTCACCAAGCAGGACGCGGCCACCGGCCATCTGCGCGTCAACCTCACCTGGCGGATGCGGACCTCCGACTTCGACGGCGCCCAGCGCACCAGCCTGTTCCGGCACCCCTTCAAGGCCCTGAAACCGCCGGAGGTGCTCGGGCACGGCCAGAGCATGGTCAACGTCGATCTCGACCTCGGCTGCCTGTTCGAGCTGACCGACGGCACGAAGGGGGTCGTCCAGCCGCTCGGCGGCTACCTGGGCGACGTCAACGCCCCGCCGTACATCAAGCTCAGCGGCGACGACCGGTTCGGCTCGGCGTCCGGCGAGACGATGTACGTCAACCTCGACCACCGCGACGCCATCAAGCGCCTGCTGGTCTTCGTCTACATCTACGACCGCACACCGGCCTTCGACCGTACCCACGCCATCGTCACCCTGTACCCGAGCAACGGCCCCCGCATCGAGATAGGCCTCGACGAACGCCACCCCCAGGCCCGCTCCTGCGCCGTCGTGATGATCGAGAACGTCAAGGGCGAACTGATCGTCCGCCGCGAGGTCAAGTTCGTCTACGGCTTCCAGGGCGAGCTTGACCGCCTGTACGGCTGGGGACTGCAGTGGGGACGCGGCTACAAGACCAAGGTCGACCGGTAGCCCCGTGCGCCGCCCGGACCGCCTACCGGCCGACGAACTGCGGGCCCTGCGGGGGCAGCCGGAAGTTCGGGTCCAGGGCCACCGGCACCGGGGCCGGCTGGGACTGCGGATAGCCGTACGACGGCTGACCGGCCGGCTGGGGGTACCCGTACCCCGCCTGCGGCGAGGCCGGCTGGGGATAGCCGTAGGCGGGCGGCTGCTGCGGCACCGCCGACGTCGGCGCTTCCGGGGGCAGCGGCTGCGACGCCGTCTCCGGCAGCCGCCGCTCCTCGTCCACCTCCGACTCGTCCACCGAGATGCCGAAGTCCGTCGCGAGGCCCTTCAGGCCGTTCGAGTAGCCCTCGCCCAGCGCACGGAACTTCCAGCCCTCCCCGCGCCGGTACAGCTCACCGCAGATCAGCGCCGTCTCCGCGCCCGTCTCCGGCTTGATGTCGAACGTGGCCAGCGGCTCCCCGTCGGCCACGGCCGCGTCGTACAGCAGGATGCCCAGCGCCGGCACCCGGTCGAAGGGGACACCGTCCGCGGACGCGACCAGCAGGATGCGGCCCACGCCCGGCTCGACCCCCGAGAGGTCTGTCTGGATCGTGTCGCTCAGCCCGTCGGCGACGCGCTTCTTGCCGAGCCGCCACACCTTTCCGGAGGGATGCCGGGGCTGGTTGTAGAAGACGAAGTCCTCGTCGGAGCGCACACGGCCGTCGGAGCCCAGCAGCAGCGCCGAGACGTCCACGTCCGGAACCCCCTGCCCGGGCGTCCAGCGCAGTACTGCACGTACCGTGGTGGCATCCAGCGGGACGTTCGACCCCTTCAGCATCGCGTGCGTCATGCCGTCATCCTGCCCTCTCGGTCCTGGCCACGACAATGCGGGGGGTGTCGGCGCCGCCATGGGTGAGTTACCGAGAATTCATGCCCGCGGGGAACCTCCGACATGGATCCCTACGTACTATTACCGGCCACCCTTTACCGAATCCACAGGCTCGGCTCGCGCCCTGAGGGAGTCCTATGCGTCATTTCGGGCACATCGCCCCAGCGGTGCGGCAGCGCCTGTTCCACCAGGAGCCGTCGGCGTTCTCCGCCGACTCCCCGGCCAAGCTGCTCTCCGCGGCCCTGGGCGCCACGCTGTACAGCCCGGCCACCCGTCCACGGCTCGCCGACGACATCGTCAAGCAGGCCGCTAACGGCGTGGTCTCCATGGTGCTGTGCCTGGAGGACTCGATCGACGACGCGGACGTCGTCGCCGGCGAGGAGAACCTCGTCCGCCAGTTCGCCGACCTCGCCTCCCGCCCCGGCGTGGAACCACCCCTGCTCTTCATCCGGGTACGCACCCCCGAGCAGATCCCCGACCTCGTCCGACGCCTCGGCGCCACCGTACGGCTGCTCTCCGGCTTCGTGCTGCCCAAGTTCACCGAGGAACGCGGCATCCCCTTCCTGGAGGCCCTCACCACCGCCGAGAGCGCCGGCGGCCACCGGCTCTTCGCCATGCCCGTCCTCGAATCCCCGGAGCTGCTCTACCGCGAGTCCCGCGTCGACACCCTGGAGGGCATCTCCCGCGCGGTCGACAAGTACCGCGACCGGGTCCTCGCGCTCCGCCTCGGCGTCACCGACTTCTGCTCCTCCTACGGCCTGCGCCGCGCCCCCGACATGACCGCCTACGACGTCCAGATCGTCGCCTCGGTGATCGCCGACGTCGTCAACATGCTCGGCCGGGCCGACGGCACCGGATTCACCGTCACCGGCCCCGTCTGGGAGTACTTCCGCGTCTCCGAGCGCATGTTCAAGCCCCAGCTCCGGCAGAGCCCCTTCCTGGAGGTGCAGGCCGTCGAACTGCGCGAGAAGCTCATCGAGCACGCCATGGACGGACTGCTCAGGGAGATCTCCCTCGACCAGGCCAACGGCCTGCTCGGCAAGACCTGCATCCACCCGTCCCACGTCCTGCCGGTGCACGCGCTGTCCGTCGTCAGCCACGAGGAGTACAGCGACGCCCAGGACATCCTGCGGCCGGAACGCGGCGGCGGGGGTGTACTCCGTTCGGCCTACACGAACAAGATGAACGAGGTGAAACCGCACCGCGCCTGGGCCGAGCGGACCCTCCTGCGCGCCGAGGTCTTCGGCGTCGCCCACGAGGACGTCGGCTTCGTGGAGCTGCTCGCCGCCGGAATACCCGGCTGACCCGGCCGGACACCCGGCCGGACACCCGACAACCAAGGAACGCATGAACAACGCAGTGAACGACGCGGTCTGGTCCGGCACCTGGGTCGCCGAGCGGCTCGGGGTCGAACTCGTGGGCGACGACGGGCTGACCGACCTGCTCGGGCTGGCGCTGCGCCGCAACCCCAAGCGCGCCCACCTGCTGGTCTCCCACGTACTCGGCAAGCACATACCCCAGACCCCCTCCGTGGTCTACGGCCACGGACTGGCCCTGGGCCGCCGGGTCGCCGCCCTGCTCGGCGAGGCGGAGGCCGCCACCGCCGTCGTCCTCGGCTACGCGGAGACCGCGACCGGACTGGGCCACGCCGTCGCCGACGGCCTCGGCACCGCGCCGTACCTGCACTCCACACGCCGGCCGGTCCCCGGCCTCGCCCCCGCGGGCGGCTTCGAGGAGTCCCACTCCCACGCCACCTCGCACCTGCTGCTGCCCGAGGACCCCGCCCTGCTCTCCGGCTCCGGACCCCTCGTCCTCGTCGACGACGAGTTCTCCACCGGCAACACCGTCCTCAACACCATCCGCGACCTCCACGAACGCCACCCCCGGCACCGCTACGTCATCGTCGCGCTGGTCGACATGCGCTCACCCGAGGACGCGGCACGCATGGAGGCGTTCGCCCGCGAGATCGGCGCCCGCGTCGACCTGATCGCCGCGGCCTCCGGAGTCGTACGGCTCCCCGCCGACGTCCTGGAGAAGGGACAGCGGCTCGTCGCCCACCACGAGTCCGCCGGCTCCGAGGCCGCCCCGGCCGGCCGCACGGCACCCCGGAGCCCCCACGGCACGCCCCGCGTCGACCTCGGCTGGCCCGCCCGGCTCCCCGACGGCGGCAGGCACGGATTCACCCCCGCCCACCGCACCCGGCTCGAAGCCGCCCTCCCCGCCATGGCCGGGCGCATATCCGACGCCCTGCCCCCCGACGCCCGCCGCGTCCTCGTCCTAGGCAACGAGGAACTCATGTACGCCCCGCTGCGCCTCGCCGAGCAGCTGGAACGGACCACCGGCGCCGAGGTGCGCTTCTCCACCACCACCCGCTCGCCCGTCCTCGCCCTCGACGACCCCGGCTACGCGATCCGCACCCGCCTCACCTTCCCCGCCCACGACGACCCGGCCGACGGCCCCGGCGAGCGTTACGCCTACAACGTCGCGGGCGCCGGCTTCGACACCGTCGTCGCCGTAGTCGACTCCGCCGCCGACACCCCCGCCCTGCACGCCCCCGACGGCCTGCTGGCCCGCCTCGCGGCACACACCCCGCACGTCCTGCTCGCGGTCGTCCCCTCCTACGTCCCCGAGCCCCAGCACGCTCCCGAAAGGCAGGCCATGCTGCCCGAGCCCCTCCGCGGCCCGGCTTTCTCGTCGTACGCGCCCGAGGAGGTCGGCTGGCTGCTCCAGGACCTCTCCGACGTCACCCTGGAGGCGCCGACCGAGGAACGCGAGGAGGCCATCCAGAGCGGCGGCGCCCACTACGCCGAGTCCCTGCCGGTGGAGTACCAGCCCACCGAGCAGTACCAGCGGCTCTTCCACAGCGCCCTCGACGCCTCCGCCGCCCGCATCGCCCAGGCGGTCGGCGCCGTCACCGAGACCGTCATCAGCGAGCGCTCCCCCCGCCCGGTCCTCGTCTCCCTCGCCCGCGCCGGCACCCCCGTCGGCGTCCTCATGCGCCGCTGGGCCCAGTTCCGGCACGGCCTCGACCTGCCGCACTACGCCGTCTCGATCGTCCGCGGCCGCGGCATCGACGCCAACGCCCTGCGCTGGCTCGCCGCCCACCACGACCCCCGCGACGTCGTCTTCGTCGACGGCTGGACCGGCAAGGGCGCCATCACCCGCGAACTCGCCCAGGCCATCCAGGAGTTCGAGACCAAGGAGGGCATCACCGGCTTCGACCCGGAGATCGCCGTCCTCGCCGACCCCGGCTCCTGCGTGCGCACCTACGGCACCCGCGAGGACTTCCTCATCCCCTCCGCCTGCCTCAACTCCACCGTCTCCGGGCTCATCTCCCGCACCGTCCTGCGCGCCGACCTGGTCGGCCCGGACGACTTCCACGGCGCCAAGTTCTACCGCGAACTCGCCGGCGCCGACGTCTCCGTGGCCTTCCTCGACGCCGTCGCCGCCCGCTTCCCCGACGTCGCCGACACCGTCGACGACGCCGTGAAGGAACTGCTGGCCGAGGACCGCACACCGACCTGGGAGGGCTGGCGGGCCGTCGAGCGCATCAGCGAGGAGTACGGCATCCACGACGTGAACCTCGTCAAGCCCGGCGTCGGCGAGACCACCCGGGTCCTGCTGCGCCGGGTGCCCTGGAAGATCCTCGCGCGCCAGGGAGCCGGCGCCGACCTGCACCACGTGCGCCTGCTCGCCGAACAGCGCGGCGTCCCGGTCGAAGAGGTCGGCGACCTGCCGTACACCTGCGTCGGACTGATCCACCCCCGGTACACCCGCGGCGCGACCGGCGCCGACGGCAAGGCGGTGAACGTCTGATGCCCGTGCTGGTGGCGAGCGACCTCGACCGTACGCTCATCTACTCCGCGGCGGCCCTCGCGCTGACCATGCCCGACGCGCGGGCACCCCGGCTGCTGTGCGTGGAGGTGCACGAGGCCAGGCCGCTCTCCTTCATGACGGAGACCGCGGCCCAGCTGCTGACCGACCTCGGCGACACGGCCCTCTTCATGCCGACCACGACCCGCACCCGCAAGCAGTACCAGCGCATCAACCTGCCCGGCCCGGCCCCCAAGTACGCGATCTGCGCCAACGGCGGCCATCTCCTGGTCGACGGCGTCACCGACGCCGACTGGCACACCGCCGTCCAGGCCAGGCTCGCCGACGAGTGCGCACCGCTCGACGAGATCCGCGAGCACCTGCTGCGGACCGCCGACCCGGTCTGGGTGCGCAAGCACCGGGTCGCCGAGGACCTGTTCGCCTACCTCGTCGTCGAGCGCGAGCTGCTGCCCGAGGAATGGGTGAAGGAACTGGCCGCGTGGTCGGAGAACCGCGGCTGGACGGTCTCCCTCCAGGGACGCAAGATCTACGCCGTCCCCAAGCCGCTCACCAAGAGCGCCGCCGTCCGCGAGGTCGCCCGGCGCACCGGCGCGGAGCTGACCCTGGCCGCGGGGGACTCCCTCCTCGACGCCGACCTGCTCCTCGCCGCGGACCGCGGCTGGCGCCCCGGACACGGCGAACTCGCCGACACCGACTGGAGCGCCCCGCAGATCAGCGCACTGCCCGAGCGGGGCGTACTGGCCGGCGAGCGGATCACCCGGGAGTTCCTGAAGGCGGCCCGGGCGTCGACGGCGGGCCGCCACGGCTGACGGGACGCGGCGCGCGGATACAGCACCCGTTGGCCAACATCTGATGGCCAACGGGTGTGGGCCAACGGGCGTGGGTCAACGGGTGCAGGCCAACACGTGATGGCCACCGGCTGTAGGCCCACACGTGACGGCCACCGGCCGTAGGTCAACAGCTGAGGGCCACCTGCTGCAAGCCGCTCGCGCCGGGCGGCGGCTCAGCCGCAGCAACCACCGCCGCAGCAGCCCCCGCCGCCGCCTCCCGCACCGGGAGCCGGGGCGGACGCGCCCGCCGTGCCGCCCACGGCCACCGCCGACAGCAGCTTCACCGTGTCGTCATGGCCCGCGGGGCAGGAGGCGGGAGCGGCCGACTCCGCCATGGGACGGCTCAGTTCAAAGGTGTCGCCGCAGGTGCGGCAGCGGTACTCGTAGCGAGGCATGCGCACAGATTAACCGGCTCCGGGCGCTCGCCCCAGGGCCACACCACATCACTCCATGCCGCGCCGGCGCATGTCCTCCGGGCCCCGCAGCGCCCGGTCGCCCGGTGCCGCCGCCTGCCGCCGCTCCTCCTGCTGCACCGCCTCCGGGTGCCGGGCCCGCCAGTACGGATTGTCGTGCGGCAACGTCGAACCGACGCGGCCGTACATCCCGAAGGTCATCAGCAGCAGCCCCACGACGAAGCTGAACAGCACGTTCTGGATCTTGAACGCCAGGAAATTGCTGTCGGTGTCCAGCAGTCCGAGGAACAGGAAGCCGTTCAGCAGGAACAGCACCCCGAGCACCATGTTCAGGGTCGACGCGAAGTTCCCGCCGATCACCATGCCGACCAGCAGCAGCGCGCCGATGCAGATCGACAGCACACTGAGCGTGCCGTTGCTGTTCAGCCCGGCGACCGAGTTGCCGCCGGTGTCGAAGAAACCGATGTGGTTGATCAGGCCGAGAATGCCGAACGCGACCAGGAAGCCGCCGATCAGACCGGCGCCGACCCGGTAGACCCGGTTCAGCCGGTGGTCGACGGGCAGGTGGTCGTCCAGCCGCATCCGCGGCCGTTCCTCGGTATGCGCTGCGTGTGCGGCCATATCCGCCTCCCTCGGGCGATTAGCGGAGGCCATCCGTCCACATCAATATCCGCCCGCCCGACCCCACCCGGCAACACAGGAGCTCAGTGAGCGCCGCCGCGCTCCTCCCGGATCCGCGCCACCACCCGCGCCACCGCCTGCCGCACCGCGTCCGTCTCGGTCAGGAAATGCCAGTAGTCCGGATGGCGTCCCTCCAGCGTCCCGATCGCCCGCTCCAGCCGGCCCACCGCGTCGTCCAGCGGCCCGGCATGCCGCGGATCCGGGTTCGTCCGCCCCGTCATCGCCAGCCGCTGCGCGTCCCGGATCGCGAACCGGGTGCGCTCGATCTCCGCCTGCGGATCCTTCTGCACCGCGTTCAGCCTGGTCAGCCGATCACCGGCAGCCGATACGGCCTCGTCCGTGCCGTTCAGCAGCGCCCGCACCGTCGACAGCAGCGACGTCGCGTCCGCCCACCGCTGGGCGTCCCGCGCCGTCTGCGCCTCGCGCAGCTTCAGCTCGGCCTGCCGCACGTTCTCCCCGGCCTGCCCCGCCACCTGCTGGAGATCCTGCCAGCAGGCGGCCGCGAACCGGCGCCGCAACTCGCTCAGCACCGGCTCCACCTGCCCGGCCCGCGTCGTCAGCGCCTGCGCCCGGGTCCGCAGCGACACCAGCCGGTGATCGATCTCGCCGGCCTTCTCCGGCAGCCGCTCCGCCTCGGCCCGGATCGTCCCGGCCTCCCGCTGCACCCGCTCGGCCCGCTCCAGCGTCGCCGCCACCCCGTGCTGACCCGCACCCTGGTTCAGCCGGGTCAGCTCCGGCGACAGCGCGGCCAGCCGCGCCGCGAGATCATCGGCCCGCAGACCCTTCTCCCGCACGGCGTCCAGCGCGTTGCTCGCGGCGAGCAGCGACTGCCGGGCCCGCTCCACGGCGGGCGCCAGCCGGGCCAGCTGCGTCTCGGCCTTACCGAGCAGCGGACCCAGCGAACCACCGAACCGGTCCAGCTCCTGCTTGACCCGCACCAGCTCGTCCTTGGCCGCGCTCAGCTGCGCACGCGCCCGGGACGCCGCCGCGGCCTCCAGATCGTCCCGGTCGAGATCATGGGCGTCGACCGCCTGGATGTAGTTCTGACTGACCTCGTCGATACGGCGGCCCAGCGCCTCGAAGTCGGAGACGGCACGACGGGCGGCGGGGGAGTCGTCCACGGCCGTGATCGTCTCGATGGAGATCCTCAGATCCCGCTGCGCCGTGTCGAGTTCGTAGAACGCGGCCGCCGCCGCGTCCTTCGCCGCCTGCGCCTCCGCCCGCTGGCCCTCCGACCGCCCGCCGAACCAGCGCCGGGTCCCCCCGCCGGCGAACGCGGCGGACAGCCCCAGCGCGGCCAGCACCGGCAGGCTCATCAGGGTCAGGGTGTCGCACAGGGCCGTGGGCCGGCGCGGGGGGCGCGCGGCGGACGACGGTGGGTACGGCTGCTTCGATGGCGTGCCCGGTGTCGCCGTCACATCCCTCTCCCGTGCTGTGCTTCGCCCTGGGTGGTGTCATTCTCCCACCCGTTGAAGACGAACACACGGGCCGGTCAGTTCGCACTGCACACCGTGACTTTCCCGCCGGAAGGAGCGGGCCGACACCCGGTACGCGGCCCTGGGCACGGCGACCGTCAGCGAGCCGTCGCCGCCCGAGGCCTGCTCGGAGCAGTCGACGGTGAGCGCGCTGCCGTGCAGAGCCCACGGCCGGTTACGGGTTTGCCGTCCACCGGGCCCGGCAAGGTACTCTGTCCACTCCTCCTGGGCTCGTCGCCCGGGTGTTCAGGGTGCGTAGCTCAGGGGTAGAGCGCCTGCCTTACAAGCAGGATGTCGGCGGTTCGAAACCGTCCGCGCCCACCGGTCGGCCCCTCGGAGTTGTCTCCGGGGGGCCGTTCTCGTCGCCGTCAGGGGTGTTCCCGCGGGGGTTCGCCGTGGGCGTGCTTCAGCTTGGAGCGGGCTTCCGCCCGCTCCGGGGTCGCGACCTCGGCCCAGAAGCGGTGCGTGCTCACGAACACCGCGAGTTCGTGCTCGCGGCGCCGCAGCTTCTCCACCTCGGCCTGCTCGTCCGCCGTCCAGCCCGGGGAGGCGGGCCGCTCCACCTTGCGCCAGCCCGTGTCGTCACTGAAGCCCTCCCTCGGCTCGACCGACCAGGGCAGCCGCTTGAGCAGGGCCGACAGCTCGGCCCGGACCTGATGCAGCTCCTCCTGGCCGGCGAGGAGGTCACTGGGGAATTCATAGGTCGTAGCCACCCGGCAATGGTACGCCTGTTCGATTTTGGGTGGCGAGCTCGTTCCTGGGGTTCGGGGGGCGATTCAGCCGAACGAGTGGTCGCCCCCCTCCGACCGGTTTCGGTGTCAGTGACCGGTGTCCCGCAGTTCTCGTACGAGCCGTGCCGCCACCGGTGCCGGTACGCCGTGCCGCTCGGCCGCGCGCAGCAACGCCCCGCCGATGGCGTCGAGTTCGAGTGGACGGCCCGCCTCGGCGTCGCGCTGCATGGACGACTTGGCGCCGGGCGGGAAGGCGTCGTAGCGGGCCAGGACCCGGGCGGGGTCGGCGGGGGCGCCGCAGGCCCGGCTGACGGCGGTGGTCTCGGCGACCAGTGCCTCCAGTTCGTCGCGGTGCCGGGTGCGGGCCTCGCCGAGCGGCAGCCCGTACCGGGTGGTGAGCAGGGCGAACGGGGCGAGGAAGGCCATCTTGGCCCACAGGGTCGCGGTCTCGTCCCCGGTCGTGCGGGCGGTCGTGCCGGCTGTGGTGAGGAGTGCGGCGAGCGCGTCGAGCCGTGCGCGGGGGACGCCGTCGCCGGCGAGGTCGATCTCGGTGAAGGGGCTGCCGTGTTCGATCACGCCGGGGGCGACACGGGTGGACTCCACGCGGATCACGGCCGGGGCGACCCGGTCGGCGCGGTACCGGGCGCGCAGCGCGGCGGGGTGTTCGACGCCGTTCAGGAGCGGTACGACCAGGGCGTCGCCCAGGGCGGTGGGCGGGATCCGGGTGAGGGCCGCGTCGAGTGCGGTGTGTTTGACGGTGATCAGGCAGGCGTCCACCTCCTCGCGCAGCTCGGTGTCCGCCTCGACGGGAGCGGTGAACTCGCCGAACTGGGCGCTGCGGACGGTGATTCCGGTGCGGCGCAGGGTGTCCGCGGTGTGTTCCCGGGCCAGGCAGACGACACGGTGGCCGGAGCGGGAGAGGAGGGCGGCGAGGAGGCCGCCCGTGCCGCCGGGGCCGAGGACGGCCACGGTGCGCTGGTTCGCCATGAGGCTGTTCCTTTCGACGGTCGGCCCCGGGGGTCGGTGGCCGCCTTCGGCGCGATCATCGCAGGGACGGGCGGCCTGCGTGAGACTGGGTGCATGTGCCGGAGTATCAAGACGCTGCGTCCGCCCGTGCTGCCCGAAGAGGCCACGGATGGGGACATTCACGCCGCCGCGCTGCAGTACGTGCGCAAGGTCTCGGGCTTCCGGGCCCCCGCCGCGCACAACCGCGAGGTCTTCGACCGGGCGGTGGAGGCCGTCGCCCGGGCCACGGCGGAGCTGCTCGGCGGGCTGGAGGTGAAGGGGCGGCGGGTGCGCGAGCGTTCCGCGGAGGACGTGGCCTAGCCCGCTGACGCCTCCTCAGGTCTTCTGTCCCGTGCGCGGAGGGCCGCTCTGTCATGCCTTCGGGAGGCGGGAGGGCGCCGTGGGGTGCCGAGAAAGGGCGCGGGGGAGCCGAGGGGGCGCCGCGGGATGGCCAAATCTTGAACTTGCAAGCATTGATTAGGTTCACCTAACCTGGGCCCCTCGTTCGGTACCGCCGACCCCCCACGGCCGGCCATCAGACGTCCCCTGGCCGGTCCGACCGACACCGAAGAGGAGACCCCTCATGTCCGCGCGCCTCGATTCCGCCCAGCCCTATGCCCTCGGGCTCTTCCGCATCGTCATCGGCCTGCTCTTCGCGGTGCACGGCGCCGCCTCGCTCTTCGGCGTCCTCGGCGGCGCCGCGGGGACGGACGGCGGCACCATCGCGGCCGGCACCTGGCCCGGCTGGTACGCGGCGGTGATCCAGCTCGTCGCCGGCGGCCTGGTGATCCTCGGCCTCGGCACCCGCGGGGCCGCGCTCATCGCCTCGGGCTCGATGGCGTACGCCTACTTCGACGTCCACCAGCGGGCCGCCCTGTGGCCCATCGAGAACGGCGGCGAGCTGCCCGCCCTCTTCTGCTGGGGGTTTCTGCTGCTGGTGTTCACCGGCTCCGGCGCCTTCGGTCTCGACCGGGTGGTCGGCCGGCGTACGGCGGCGGCGGGCGGGTCCGCCGCGGACCGGGCTCCGGTGGCGGCGGCCTGAGGCGTAGCCGCGTCGTCGCGCGTCCGTCGCACGCGCCCCCTGGGCACCCGTTGTCACACCCTCGGCGTACGCTGTATGGCTGTCGACGGGGGATCAAGGGGAGTCGTGGTGTTCGAGAGCGTGGGGGCGATCGCGGCCGGGCCGTGGATCTATGCCGTGGTGGCCCTGTCGGTGCTGCTCGACGTGTTCCTGCCGGTGCTGCCGAGCGGAGTGCTGGTGATCACGGCCGGTACGGCCGCGGCCGCCGGTTCGGGCGCGGCGGCGGGCGGTGTGCCGCACGACGTGCCGGACACCCTGGCCCTGATCCTCTCGGCGGCGACCGCCTCGGTCCTCGGTGACCTGGTGGCCTACCGGCTGGCCTGGCGGGGCGGGGAGCGGCTGGACCGGGCGATAGCCCGCTCGCGTCGGCTGACCACCGCGCAGGAACGTCTCGGCGACGCCCTCGCGCGGGGCGGCGGTGCGCTGGTCGTGCTGGCCCGCTTCGCGCCGGCGGGCCGCTCGGTCGTCTCGTTCTGTGCGGGCGCCGCCCATCGCCGCGTCCGTGACTTCCTGCCCTGGTCCGCCCTGGCCGGGCTGTGCTGGGCCGCGTACAGCGTCGCCCTCGGTTACTACGGCGCCCAGTGGCTGGGTGCGACCTGGGTGGCCACGGGTGTCTCGGTGGCCGCGCTGTTCGCGGCCGGTGCGGCGGCGGGCTTCCTGATGCGCCGCCGCCCGGTCTCCTGACGTGATCCTGGCCGCCGGCCGCGTCGGCTCCCCAGTGGACCGCGGGGAGTCGTACGACCGGCGTACGGCGGGCGCGGGGTTCCGCGCCGGCCGTCGGTTCGCTGCCGGCCGGCCGGGGGTCAGCAGCTCGCCAGGTAGTTGGTCAGGGCGCTCTTCTCGGCGGAGTCGACCGAGAGGTTGTAGTAGTACTTCACCTGCACCCAGGCGCGGACGTAGGTGCACCGGTACGCGGTCCGCGACGGCATCCAGGTGGCCGGGTCCTGGTCGCCCTTCGCCTGGTTCACGTTGTCGGTGACGGCGAGGAGCTGGGGCCGGGTGACGTCGTTGGCGAAGGCCTGGCGCTGGGCGGTGGTCCACTTGCTCGCGCCGGAGTCCCAGGCCTCGGCGAGGGGGACGAGGTGGTCGATGTCGACGTCGGAGGCGGCGGTCCAGGTGGCGCCGTCGTACGGCGAGTACCAGCTGCCGCTCTGGGCGGCGCAGGCGGAGTCGGTGACGACGTTCGTGCCGTCGCGCTTGAGGATGTACTCGCGGGTGTTGCAGGTGCCGCTGATGGTGATCCAGGTCGGGAACAGGTCGCGGTTGTAGCCGGTGCGGTTCTCGGTGGCCACGGTGAGCTGGGCGAGGTAGCCGCGGGCCGTGGCGCCGCTGACCGGGGTGGGCAGGGCGGCCGAGGCGCTCGGAGAGTTGAAGAGGGCGGCGGAGGCTATCAGGCCGGTGAGGGTGGCGAGTATGCTCAGACGTCGACGCGCGTAGAGTTTCGGCATGCGAACTCCCTTGTGGGGTGGGGGTGTTGGGGCGCGAGCGAGGGAATGCTCGCGAGGCCGTGTTGCCGGAGGGTGAGCGCTCGGTTAGAAACTAGTGACGTGTTCATGTCACTACAAGGTTTGGGGCGCAACTTTCGCGTCCCGTACTATGGGTCGCGCAGAAGGGGAGTAGCTCTTCGCCGGACCGTCGACATACTGCTCAGCGAGCCTGAGCCGGCGCCCGGAGGCGGACCTCGAGCAGGCCGCCAGCGAGACCTTCGGCAAGCAGTGCACGCCCGTGCCCCGGCACGGGCGCCGAGTGCGCTGCCGTGCCGAGGTGTTGTCGCGTGATGTACCGCACTCTCGGTGGGGCAGCCCCGACCGATTGAGGGACCTTGATCAGCATCACCGTGACGGCGCTCGTCTTCGGCGTCATCTTTCTCGCCGAACTGCCGGACAAGACCGCGCTCGCCGGTCTCGTCCTCGGCACGCGCTACCGCGCCTCGTACGTCTTCGCGGGCGTCGCCGCCGCCTTCCTGCTGCACGTGGTGCTCGCCGTCGCGGCGGGCAGCGTGCTGACCCTGCTGCCGCAGCAGATCGTGCACGCGCTCACCGGTGTCCTCTTCCTCGGTGGCGCCGCGGTGCTCCTGCTGAAGAAGGACGAGGGCGAGGAGGAGATCAAGAAGCCCGCCGACCAGTCCTTCTGGAAGGTCGCGGGCACGGGCTTCATGCTCATCCTGGTCGCCGAGTTCGGTGACCTCACGCAGATCATGACGGCCAACCTGGCCGCCCGTTACGACGACCCGATCTCCGTCGGTCTCGGCGCCGTGCTCGGCCTGTGGGCCGTCGCCGGTCTCGGCATCGTGGGCGGGAAGGCCCTGATGCGCCGGGTGCCGCTGCGGCTGATCACGCAGATCGCGGCCCTGCTGATGCTGGGTCTCGGCGTGTGGAGCCTCTACGAGGCCGTGGCGGGCTGATCCGCGAGGCGGTGGCGGCCGAGCTGAACGCTGGGTGAACCCTTCCGGGGGGCGGTGGCGCAAGCCGCTCCCGGTTTTGTACCGTAGAGAAACAAAGTGGCTCCCGCCCGTTCTCCCTGACCGGCGGGCGGGGCCGCCTTGTCCCCTCCGGAACCCCGGGGGCCCAGGGGGGCCGACCGTACGACCCTCGCCCGTGCTTGGAGCTGCCGATGCCGGCCACCGCCACGCCCACCGTCCTCACCGCCCGTGCCCTCCTGCTCGACATGGACGGCACCCTCGTCAACTCCGACGCCGTGGTCGAGCGCATCTGGCGGCGCTGGGCCGAGCGGCACGGACTGGACGGCGACGAGGTGATGAAGGTCGTGCACGGCAGGCAGGGGCACGCCTCCATGGCCGTGCTGCTGCCCGAGCGGCCCGTGGCGCAGAACCTCGCCGACAACGCCCGCATGCTCGCGGAGGAGACGGCCGACATGGATGGCGTGGTCGAGGTTCCCGGCGCGGGTGTCTTCCTCGCCGCCCTGCGCGCTCTCCCGCACGCCCTGGTGACCTCCGCCGACGTCGCCCTGTCCACCGCCCGCATGAACGCGGCCGGGCTGCCCCTGCCCGACGTCCGGATCACCGCGGAGTCGGTCGGCGCGAGCAAGCCCGACCCCGAGGGCTTCCTGAAGGGCGCCGCCGAGCTGGGCGTCGATCCGGCCGACTGCGTCGTGTTCGAGGATTCCGGCGCCGGTATCGCGGCGGGGCGCGCCGCGGGGATGCGGGTGGTGGGCGTCGGTCCGCGCGCCGGTGTCCACGGGCCCGACGTCGTGGTGCCCGACCTCACGCGGGTGAGCGTCGAGGGGGCGGCCGACGGGACGATCCTGCTGCGCGTCGGCTGACGGCAGCGGTCCGTACGCCTACGGCTCCGACGTCTCCGCCTCCAGGCTCGCCCGGGTCGGCGGACCGTAGACCCCGAAGTCGTCGCCGGAGATGCCCCGGGCCAGCTGGTAGGTGCGCACGCCGTTCTCGACGGGACGGGTGTAGACGCCGTCGATCTCGCCGACGTAGAGGTTCAACTGCCTCAGCCGCTGTTGGAGTTCGGTGACCTCGGGGCCCTTGTCGCCGAGCCGCAGCACCGGGCCGGGGTCCGGGGTGTCCAGCGGGCTCGCGGAGAACGTCGCGGCCGTCTCCGAGGGGGAGGCGGAAGCGGACGCGCCGTGGGACGCGGACGGACTGGGCGACGGCGACGGCGAGCCCGACGGGCTGCTCGACGAGGGCGAAGGGGAAGCGGCCCGCGAGGGCGAGCGGGGCGCGACCGGCGCACCGGTCGCCGTCGTGGACGCCGGGCCCGGTGTGGTGACGTCCGGGACGCCCTGCCTGACCTCCTCGGCCGCCTGGTCCCGGGACGGGGCGTGGTACGAGAACACCCCGCTCGCCAATCCGGCCGCCGCCACGACCGCCACGCCCGCACCGGCGACCACCGCCGGCACCGTGCGCCGCGACCGCCGCCGCCCGTTCTCTCCCCGTCCGCCGGAGGCCACCGGTCCGGCTGCCCCGCCCGCCGCGGAACTCCGAGCACTGTCCGCGCCGTCCTCGGCCGCCCCGCCGCCCGCGGGCCCCCGAGAGCCGACCGTCCATGCGTCGCCGGGCTGTGCTGTCGCGGAGGTGCGAGCCGTGGACGTCCGGGGTTCGGTGGTCTCGGCCGGGCTCGGCCCATGGATTCCGGTCGGAGGGGCCGCGCCGTCGGCGCCGCCCGGCCCGCCGGCTGTCGACGCCCGAGCGCCGCCCGCCCCGGCGCCGCCCGGCCCGTCGGCCCCGGATCCTCGCGGAGCGGTCGGGCCGACTTCGCCGGGCTGTGCCGTTGTCGAGGTCCGAGCGTCGGCCGTGCCGGGTCCGCCCGTCCCGGGCTCCCGGGGAGTGCTCGGGTGGGCGCCGGTGGGCGGTGGTGCGGTGGTCCCGGCCTCCGGGACCGGGCGGGGCTCCGCGTCCGGCGGCGGTCCGGGACGAGTGCCCGTCCCCGGAGCGGGCGACGCGTGCGACGGGGACGGCTCGGAGTGCTGCGCGGCGACGGGCGAGGACGGCTCGCCGCACGTCCGGGTGCCGGGCCGCCGCCCGGGCTCCTCCGTGCTCCCCGGAGCGCCGGACGACCCCGCGTCCGCACCCGGCGTCGCGCGTCCTCCGGCCGGGCGCGGCCTCTCCACGTCGATGTAGGGACGTATCCGCAAGGGGTCGAAGTCCTCGGCCGCCGCCGCTTCGGCCGAGCGGGCCTCGTGGAGGGCCTCGGCCGTCCGCTCGGTGCAGTCGCAGGTCGGGGTGCGGTCGGGGCCCCTGGGCGCCCCGCACTCCGGGCAGGTGCGGCCCTCGGAATCAGTCACGCGTTCGTCCCCTCCCCTCACGAAATTCAGAGACTATGCGGATCTCCTTCACATCCGCAGGACTCAACAGGCCATAAACGGTGACACCGCTCACGATGGAAGAGGTGCACCGAGCCCCGGGAGGTCTCCATGGCCCTGGACACGCACGGCGCGGCGAAGGACGCGAAGGAGAGCGAACACGTTCAGGGCAGCGTGTTCGTCCCGATCGGCGCCCTCCTGCTCGGCCTGCTGCTCGCCGCGCTCGACCAGACGATCGTGTCGACGGCGCTGCCCACCATCGTCAGTGACCTCGGTGGACTGGAGCACCTGTCCTGGGTGGTCACCGCCTATCTGCTGGCCGCGACCGCCGCCACCCCGCTGTGGGGCAAACTCGGCGACCAGTACGGCCGCAAGCGGCTGTTCCAGACGGCCATCGTGATCTTCCTGATCGGCTCGGCGCTGTGCGGCATGGCGCAGGACATGCCGCAGCTCATCGCCTTCCGGGCGCTGCAGGGCCTGGGCGGCGGCGGGCTGATGGTGCTGTCCATGGCGATCGTCGGGGACCTCGTGCCGCCCCGGGAACGGGGGCGCTACCAGGGGCTGTTCGGTGCCGTGTTCGGCGCGACCAGTGTGCTGGGACCGCTGCTCGGCGGGCTGCTCACCGAGCATCTGAGCTGGCGCTGGGTGTTCTACGTCAACCTGCCGGTCGGTATCGTCGCGCTCGCGGTGATCGCCGCCGCCCTGCACATCCCGCGCCGCACCTCCCACCACGTCATCGACTACCTCGGCACGTTCCTGATCGCCGCCGTCGCCACCTGCCTGGTGCTCGTGGCCTCCCTCGGCGGTACGACGTGGGCGTGGGGCTCGGCGCAGATCATCGGGCTGTGCGTGCTGGGCGTCCTGCTCGCCGTGGCGTTCGTCGCCGTGGAGCGGCGGGCCGCCGAACCGGTGCTGCCGCTGAAGCTGTTCGGCGTCCGCACCTTCACTCTCGCCGCCGTCATCAGCTTCATCGTCGGCTTCGCCATGTTCGGCGCGATGACCTATCTGCCGACCTTCCTCCAGGTGGTGCACGGCATCTCGCCCACCCTGTCCGGCGTGCACATGCTTCCCATGGTGATCGGGCTGCTGCTGTCCTCCACGGTGTCCGGGCAGATCGTCAGCCGCACCGGCCGCTGGAAGGTCTTCCCGCTGACCGGCACCGCCGTCACCGCCATCGGCCTGCTCCTGCTGCACCGGCTGGACGAGCACAGCTCCACCACCGAGATGAGCGTGTACTTCCTCGTCTTCGGCCTTGGACTCGGCCTGGTCATGCAGGTCCTGGTGCTCATCGTGCAGAACGCCGTCTCCTACGAGGACCTGGGCGTCGCCACCTCCGGCGCCACCTTCTTCCGGTCCATCGGCGCCTCCTTCGGCGTCGCCATCTTCGGCACGGTCTTCGCGAGCCGCCTCGGCGACAAGCTCGCCGCCGCCTTGCGCGGGATCAACCTGCCGCCCGGCGTCGGCGCGACCACGCTGGAGTCCGACCCGCGGGGCATCGCCACGCTGCCGCCCGCGCTGCGCCCGGCCGCCCTGCACGCCTACGCGTCCGCCATCAGCGACGTCTTCCTGTACGCCGCACCCGTGGCCGCCGTCGGCTTCCTGCTGGCCTGGTTCCTGAAGGAGGACCGGCTGCGCGGCTCGGTCACCGCGCCGGACGTCTCCGAGACCATCCCGCCCAACCCGGTCCAGCGCTCCTCGTACGACGAGGTGTGCCGCGCCCTGTCACTGCTCGGCACCCGCGAGGGCCGCCAGGAGATCTACCGGAAGATCACCGAACGGGCCGGTTACGACCTGCTGCCCGAGTCCGGCTGGCTGCTGCTGCGCGTCCGCAGGTACGGCTCCGTCGAACCCGGTGTGCTCGCCGAGCGCTGCCCGGTCCCGCTCCAGGTGGTCATGGCCGCCGCCCGCCAGGTGGAGGGGCGGCACCTGGCCCGCCGCGAGGGCCTGGACCTGGTGCTGACCGACAGCGGACGCGAGGTCGCCGAACGGCTCGCCCGGGCCCGTGAGGACTCCCTGGCCGAGCTGCTGGGCGACTGGTGGCAGCCGGGCCGCTCGACCGACCTGAGCCGGCTGGTCAGGGAACTCACCGGTGAACTGTGCGGCGCCGAGCGGGAACGCCCGCACGACACCAGGGTCACCACGAGCGGGTGACCGGCTCCGGTGTCCCCAGCTCCTTGCGGAACCAGTGCTCGGCGTAGACGTCGTCGTTGTGCGGACCGGTCTCGGTGTAGCCGAGGCGGGCGTACAGCGCGCGGGCCTCGACCAGGTCGGAGCGGGTGTCGAGGACGATCCGCCGGGCTCCGAGGGCGCGGGCGGCCTCCTCGGCGGCCGCCACGAGCGGCGCGGCCCCGCCGGTGCCGCGCCGTCCCTCCAGCACGAACACCCGGGTGAGTTCCGCCGTGTCCGGGTCCAGCAGCCGTACGCCCGCCGAGCCGGCCGGCTCCCCGTCGTACCGGCCGATCAGCAACCGGCCCCGCGGCGGCCCCAGTTCGGACCCGGTGTGCGCGGCGATCTCCCGCTCCAGCTCGTCCGGGTCGGTGCGGCGCCCCTCGTGCAGCAGGTACCAGCGATCGCTGACCTCGGTGTAGTACGCCCGCCACAGCGCGGCGGCGGCCGGGGAGTCGTACGGTTCCGGTGCGATCGTCCAGGTCATGGCGGCCATTCTGGGGCGCCGGCGCGCACCCCGCGCAACCGGATATGCGGGACCGGCGCGGGGAGGGCCGGGCGCGGTCCGCGGTGCAACACCCGTCGTTTGTCGGGCCACTTCCGGGTCACACGAAGGGAGAACCGGCCAGCGGGGCCGGTCCGACCCGGAAGGGAACCATGTCCACAGGTCTGATCATTCTGTTGATCGTGATCGCGGCGGTCGTGGTCGTCGGCACGGCCCTGGTCCTCGGCCGCGGGCGGCGCGGCGGCGCGAGTCTCAAGCGGCGCTTCGGGCCCGAGTACGAGCGGACCGTGGCCCGGCACGACGGCGACACCAAGGCCGCCGAACGGGAACTGACCGAGCGCGTCGAGCGCCACGGCGACCTGCGGGAGCGGCCGTTGGGCGAGGACGAGCGCGAGCGGTACGCGGCCCGCTGGACGGCCGTGCAGGAACACTTCGTCGAGTCGCCGCGCGGTGCGGTGGCCGAGGCCGACCGGTTGCTCGCCGAGCTCGCCGCCGACCGCGGGTACCCCGACGGCGAGCGCTACGAGGAGCAGCTCGCCGCGCTCTCCGTGCACCACGCCGGCCACGTCGACGGCTACCGGCAGGTGCACCGGATGTCCCGCACCGGCGCGGACGGCGGTGCGAGCGGGAACGACGCCGGCACCGAGGAACTGCGGACGGCCCTGATGGGCGCCCGCGCCCTCTTCGACGAACTGACCAGCTCCCACGCGGACAGCGGCCGCCACCGTGCGCCCGCCGCCTCGGCGACGCAGCCGGCCGGGACGCCGGGCCATGCGCACGCCCGCTCCCACACCCCGTGGGCGCTGCACCGGAGCCGACCGAAGGAGAGTTGAGCGTCATGAAGGACACGACGACCGGCCCCGGCGACGAGCGCCACTCCGCCGGACGCCTCACCCGACCGCGGCACGACGAGCGGACCCCGGACGGCCGCACCCCGGCCGATCCCCGGTCGGAGAAGCACCTGACCGGCGAACCGGCCCCCGATGGGAGCGCGGACGGCCGCCTCCCCGGCTCCACCGGCCCCGGCGGCACGGGCACGGCCGGCGACGACCGGGCCCCGGCCGCCGCCACCTCCCCGGCCGGCGACCGGTCGGCGGACCCCGCGGCACAGCCGCTGCCCGGGCACGGCTCGGCGCACGGTTCCGAGGGGCTGCGGCCGGGCACGGAGGGTCTGGGCGCGGAGACGCCCGGCAAGGCCACCCGTACCGCGACCGAGAGCGTCGGAGAGAGCACCACCGCCCCCTCCGGGGTGGGCGCGCCGCTGCTCGCGGACGAGGAGGCGGACCGCTGGGAGCAGCGGATGCACCAGGTGCTCGCCGGGTTCGTGGAGGAGCCGCGGACGGCCGTCGAGGAGGCCGACCGGGCGCTGGAGGAGATCGCCGAGCGGTTCACCGAGGCCGTGACCCGGCGCCGCCGCACCCTGCGCACGTCCTGGCAGGGCGGCGAGCGCACCGACGGACACGGTCCCGCCGCCGCTGCCGACACCGAGCAGCTGCGGCTGGCCCTGCGCGACTACCGGGAGCTGGCCGGGCGCCTGCTACACGTCTGACGGACCCGGCACCTCACCCGTGGCGGCAGCCCTGCGCTGCCGCCACTCGCGTACGACCTCCTCGACGTCGTACGGCTTCTTCCCCAGCGGGGGGCCGGGCGGCGGCTTGAACATCATGTCGCGGATCCTGACGTTGACGTCCTCGACGATCTTCCGCGCGATCCGCTCCGACGGCGCCGCGTACGCCGCGACGAGCGCGTCCTCGGCCTCCTTGCGCAGAGCGAGGGCGGGCGGCAGCACGGCCAGCCCCTCGCGGGCCATCTTCCGTTTGACCCACCACAGTTCGTCGTAACCGGACTCGAGCTCGGGGGGCAGTGGCTCGCCCGCCCCCGGCAGCCGCTCGAACTCCCCGCGCGCCTGAGCGTCGCGGATCTGCTTGTCCACCCAGGACTCGAACGGGACGCCCGGTGGCTTTCGCTCGGTCATGAGCCCATTGTGCCGGACGCGGCCCGGCCGAGCGTTTTATCATTCGGCGGCGGTACGGCGATCCGGCCACCGCACCATGACGTACGGACGCTGCGGCCGCGCCACAGCTTCAGGGGGAACAGGCGTGCTCGAACTCACCATGGCCACCGTCTCCGGCGAGGACGCCGGCGCCACCGCAGGCATGACGATGGCCGACGCGCCCTCCGAGCCGGGGGCCGCGCTGCGGGTCGGCCGCGACGCCTCCGTGTGCCGGCTGGTCACCCCCGACGACTGGCTCTTCATCTCCCGGGTCCACCTGGAGTTCCTGTGCGGCGCCGACGGCGCCTGGCAGCTGACCTGGCTGCGCGGCTCGCAGGCCGACCCGGCGTCCGAGGTGCGGGTGATCGTCGGGGAGTACACCCAGCCCCTCGTCTACGGCGGGAGCGTCGTCCTGCCGCACGGCGGGTCCGGCGAGATCGTCGTCCAGGACCGCACCGCGCCGCGCAGTGTCAACGTCGGCTTCTACCACGAGGCGTGAACCCCGGCCGGGTTCAGCCGAGTACCCGGGCCAGCGCGAAGCCGTCGTAGCCCTTGCTGCCGACCGTCTGGACCGCCGCGCCGCTCAGCCTCGGATGGGTCGCGATCAGGTCGATCGCGGCCCGGGTGCCGACCACGTCCGGCTCGGTGCTGGCCGCGTCGACGACCCGGCCGCCGCGCACCACGTTGTCCACGACGATCAGGCTGCCGGCGCGGGTCAGGCGCAGCGCCCACTCCACGTAGTGGCCGTTGTTGGCCTTGTCGGCGTCGATGAAGACCAGGTCGAAGGGGGCCGGGTTCTCGTCGGCGAGCTTGGGCAGCGACTCCAGGGCCGGGCCCACCCGTACCTCCGCGATCCGCTCCAGGCCCGCCCGCGCGAGGTTCCGGGTGGCCACCTCGGCGTGCTTGGCGCTGTACTCCAGCGAGATCAGCCGGCCGTCCTCGGGCAGCGCGCGGGCCAGCCAGATCGTGCTGTACCCGGCGAGCGTGCCGATCTCCAGGATGGTGCGCGCGCCCTGCACCTGCGCGAGGAGCTGCAGGAACTTGCCCTGGGCGGCCGTGATCCCGATGGACGGCAGCCCGGCGGCCTCACTGTCCGCCAGCGCCAGCTGGAGCGCCTCGTCGTCGGGGGAGAGGTGGCTGATGAAGTAGTCGTCGACGTCGTCCCAGAGCTGCGACCCGCTCATGCGTCTGCTGCCTTTCCGGAGTGTCTTCCCGAGGCTGTTCGGACCTGCCCAGGTCGATGATCTCAGCCGAGCGGCGCGGACGGGGCGACCGGCGGCGGTGGCTGCACGGGCGGCGGCGCAGTCACCGGCCGCCGCGCGTGCCGTACGACGGCCACGGCGACGGCCGCGACCACCATGAGCAGGCCGCCCCCGACCGTCAGCAGCCAGGCCGGGATCCCGGCGATCCGGCGCAGCTCGCCGTCGACGATCACCTGCCGGACCGGGGTGTCGGCGGCGGCACGGCGCAGTTCGTGGTCGCCGGAGATGCGTGCGGGGTCGGGGAACCGCTGAGTGAACGCCGTCAGGTAGGGCGTGCCGGCGGACAGCTCGCCCAGGGCGCCGTCGTGCGGGGCGAGCCTGCCCGCGAAGACCACCCGGGGCGGTGCCCCGCCGATCGCCGTGCTGGTCTCCATGCGGTGCGCGGCCAGGACGTACAGGCCGAGCGACTGCGGGGTGCGGGCCAGGCGGGACAGCCGCATCGGGTAGACGGGCCGGCCGGCGTCGAAGGTGAGGTGCAGCGGGTCCAGGGCACCGTGCAGCGGGGTGCCGCCGGCGCGGGGGGCGAGCCGGACGGCGACGTACTCCCAGTGCCGGTCGACGTACGGCCGCAGCGCGGTCTTCAGCCGGGCCGGCAGGGAGAAGCCGTGACGGTGCAGCCAGTCGCCCAGGGCGGCCGGGTCGGTGGCGGTCAGCCGGGCCACGTCGAACGGCCCGAGCCGCTGCCGGCCGACCACCGAGACACCGCCCGCGGCGGGGAGCGCGCCGTCGGCGGCCAGGTCACGGCCGTCGAACGGCCAGTCCCCGGTCCCCGGCCAGAAGTGGTAGCGGGTGCGGTGCACGGGGGCGACGGCCTGGGCGAGCTGGTCGAAGAGGGCCGCGTCGCCCAGCCGGACGGTCGCCCGGTGCGGAACCGGCATGATCCAGGCGGCGTGCGCGGCGTCGCCGTCCACCGTCAGCCGCATGACGATCTGTTCGCGCCGGCCGTCCCAGCGCAGGACGGACTGCTCGTCGGACACGGCGATCCGCCGGGACGCATCCGGGATCATCGCGCCGCATCCGCAGGCGTACGCGGGGGCGATGAACCAGCTCAACTGGATGCCGAGCAGGGCGAGAACGGCGACGAGTATCCGGGCACGAGTCACAGCGCTACAGACGGTGCGCGTGGGGGAACGGTTCCGGCCCGTCCGACGACGACGGGCCCGCGGCCGGGGTACGGCCACGAGCCCGAAAAACGCTCGTCGTTGCCTACCGCTGTTCCACGGACGGCGCCGAGCCGGGCAGCGGACGGCCCGCCGACTCCGACATGCGCCACACCGCGAACCCGCCCACGACGGCCGCGGCCATCATGTAGTACGCGGGCATCATCATGTTGCCCGTCGCGCCGATCAGCGCGGTGACCACCAGCGGAGTCGTACCGCCGAACAGCGACACGGACACGTTGAAGCCGATGGACAGGGAGCCGTAGCGCACCCGGGTCGGGAAGAGCGCCGGCAGCGCGGCCGGCATGGCCGCGGTGAAGCAGACCAGCAGCAGACCGAGCGCGCCCATGCCGAGCGCGACCGCGACCAGGCTGCCCTGGCGGATCAGCAGGATCGCCGGGACGGACAGGAGCAGGAAGCCCGCACAGCCGGCCGCGATCACCGGACGGCGGCCCACCCGGTCGGTCAGGGCGCCCGCGAACGGCTGGACGATCATCATCAGCGCCATCACACCGAGCACGACCAGCAGCCCGTGCGTCTCGTCGTACTTCAGCTCGCTGGTGAGGTAGCTCGGCATGTACGACAGCAGCATGTAGTCGGTGACGTTGAAGACCAGCACCAGGCCCATGCACAGCAGCAGCGCCTTCCACTGGCCCGCCACCATCTCGCGCAGCGGCACCTTCGGCCGGGAGGCCTCCGCCTTCTCGACCTCCGCCGCGAACGCCGGGGTCTCCTCCAGCCGCATCCGCAGGTAGAGGCCGATGATGCCCATCGGGCCCGCGATCAGGAACGGGATGCGCCAGCCCCAGGAGAGCAGGTCGTCCGTGGACAGCAGCGCCGTCATCAGGGTGACCAGGCCCGCGCCGCCGATGTAACCGGCGAGCGTGCCGAACTCCAGCCAGCTGCCGAAGAAGCCGCGCTTCTTGTCCGGCGCGTACTCGGCGATGAACGTCGAGGCGCCCGCGTACTCGCCGCCGGTGGAGAAGCCCTGCACCAGCCGGGCGGCCAGCAGGAGCAGCGGCGCGCCGACGCCGATCGTCGCGTACGACGGGATCAGGCCGATGGCGAACGTGCCCGCCGCCATCGTGATCATCGTGAGGGCGAGCACCTTCTGGCGGCCCACGCGGTCGCCCAGCGGACCGAAGACCATGCCGCCCAGCGGGCGGACGAGGAAGGCCGCGGCGAAGGCGCCGAACGTCGACAACAGCTGGGCGGTCGGGTTGCCCGAAGGAAAGAAGACCTTGCCCAGGGTGACCGCGATGTAGCTGTAGACACCGAAGTCGAACCACTCCATCGCGTTGCCGAGCGCGGCCGCCTTCACGGCGCGCTTGACCAGCGCGGGGTCGGTGACGGTGACGTCCTGGGCGTTGCGGGCCCGGGGGATCTTCAGGGACGGGGAGACGGCTGTGACGGTCGCCAAAACGAGGCTCGCCTACCTTTCGACGGGGACAGGTACGCGGCCCGGACGGCGGCGATGACGTGCGACGGGCCGAAAATCGACCATAGGCCGACTTGCGCCCCTTACGTCGTGTATGCACATCGATGCATAGTGCAGCTAAAGGGCGTGTATGCAGGTACGTCTGCCCATCCGCGCGGCGGTATGCCATCCGCTTCCTGTGATCCTTGTCGCGCCGCCGCCGTGGAACCGCAGCGCCTGCGCGCTGCGGTTATCCGGGCAGACTCGCATATAAGGGACGGGACTCCCGTCAGAGGTTCCCGCACTCGAACCACACCGTCTTGCCGCCCCCGGCCCACGGTGTCACCCCCCACTTCCCGGTCAGGGCGTCGAGCAGGGCCAGTCCCCGCCCGCTCTCCGACTCAGGGTCCGGCGCGTCCGGCATCGAGGGGAGGCGGCGGAAACCGTCGGTGACCTCGACTCGCACCCCCGCCGTCCGCCGGGCCACCACGACCGTGCAGCGGCGGTCCGGGACGTGCCGCACGACGTTGGTCACCAGTTCGCTCACGCCCAGCTCCACGGCGAACGTCAGCTCCGCCAGCCCCCACTCGCGCAGCAGCGAGCGGACGATCCGGCGGATGTGGTGCACCGAGTGCTCGCCGACGGTGAGGTGCAGGCGGTACTGGGGGGTGCGCGGAATGTTGAGTTTCACGGTACGAGGCTGACCTCGCCTCACTACTCTCGGCTACAGATCGGATACAACGCGTCCGGCTGTGGACCGAGTTGTCTGGGAGGACCGTCCGTGGCCCACATCAACACCCTCGACCCCGGCGCCTCACCGCTCGACTACTACGGCTTCGAACTCCGCCGCCACCGGGAGGCGGCGGGGCTGACGCAGCGGCAACTGGGGGACATCGTCAATTACACGGGGTCGCTGGTGGGGCAGGTGGAGACGGCGCGGAAGGTGCCGACGCCCGAGTTCAGTGAACGGGTGGATATGGCGCTGGGGACGGGTGGCTTGCTATCGCGGCTGGTCGACCTGGTGCTGCGCAGCCAGCTTCCGGCATGGTTCCGGGAGGTGGCGGAGCTGGAGGCGCGGGCGATCGAGATCTGCACGTTCCAGACTCACGTGATCCATGGCCTGCTTCAGTCCGCGTCCTACGTTCGCTCGGTGCTCGGAGTCCTCGATCAGGTCAACCTCGGTGACCGTTCCGCTGTTCGGCTGGCTCGCCAGCGCATCTTTGAGAAGGGAGAGCCACCAGTCTTCTGGATGGTGCTCGGCGAGGCCGCGTTGTACCAGGAGATCGGCGGCCGCGAGGTCATGCGCGAGCAACTGGCCAAGCTGTTGTCCTTGGAGGGCGACCCTCGGATCAACGTGCAGATCCTGCCGTTCACAGCTGGGGAACACGCCGGACTGCAAGGCCCGTTCACCGTCTTCCGCTTTGCTGGCGATCCCCCCATCGTCTACACGGAGAGCTACAGCAGCGGGCATCCGACCGCGAATCCAAGCACCGTCAAGGACTGCTCGCTCCGATACGATCATCTTCGAGCCGCCGCGCTCTCGATCAAGGACTCGGCGGGGCTGATCCGGCGCGTGATGGAGGACCGCTATGGAGAGCAAGTGGCGTAAGTCCAGCTACAGCGGAGACCAGGGCGGCGAGTGCGTCGAGGTCGCCGAGTTGGCGGAAGCCGCTGTCGCCCTCCGCGACTCCAAGAACCCGGCGGGACCGATCCTCACGATCGCCCCCGCCACATTCACCCGCTTCGTCGACTGGGCGTCCGCTACATCCGCTGAATGATCGTCCCGGTGGCCAGGCCGCCGCCCGCGCACATCGTGATGAGCGCGAACTCCTTGTCGGTGCGCTCCAGTTCGTGGAGCGCGGTGGTGATCAGGCGGGCCCCCGTCGCGCCGACGGGATGCCCCAGCGCGATCGCACCACCGTTGACGTTGACCTTCTCCAGGTCCTGCTCGAAGACGCGGGTCCAGCTGAGCACGACGGACGCGAAGGCCTCGTTGATCTCCACGAGGTCGATGTCCTTGAGGGACATGCCCGCCTTGCCGAGCACGGCCTTCGTCGCGTCGATCGGCCCGTCCAGATGGAAGTGCGGGTCGGCGCCCACGAGGGCCTGCGCCACGATCCGCGCCCGCGGCCGCAGTTTCAGCGCACGCGCCATCCGCTTCGACGCCCACATGATCGCCGCCGCGCCGTCGGAGATCTGCGAGGAGTTGCCGGCCGTGTGCACGGCCGTGGGCATGACCGGCTTGAGCCCGGCCAGCGCCTCCATGGACGTGTCCCGCAGTCCCTCGTCCTTGTCCACCAGGCGCCACATGCCCTGCCCCGCGTGCTGCTCCTCCTCGGTGGTGGGGACCTGTACGGCGAAGGTCTCCCGCTTGAAGCGCTCCTCGGCCCAGGCGTGGGCGGCACGCTCCTGGGAGCGCAGGCCCAGCGCGTCCACGTTCTCCCGGGTCAGGCCGCGGTGCCGGGCGATCCGCTCGGCCGCCTCGAACTGGTTGGGCAGGTCGACGTTCCACTCGTCTGGGAACGGCTTGCCCGGCCCGTGCTTCGAGCCCGAGCCCAGCGGCACCCGGGACATCGCCTCGACCCCGCAGCTGATCCCGACGTCGATCACGCCCGCGGCGACCATGTTGGCCACCATGTGCGAGGCCTGCTGGGAGGAGCCGCACTGGCAGTCCACCGTCGTCGCCGCGGTCTCGTACGGCAGGCCCATGGCCAGCCAGGCCGTGCGGGCGGGGTTCATGGACTGCTCGCCGGCGTGGGTCACCGTGCCGCCGACGACCTGCTCGACCGCGTCGGCGGGGATGCCGGTACGGCCGAGGAGTTCACGGTAGGTCTCGCCCAGGAGGTAGGCGGGGTGCAGATTGGCGAGCGCACCGCCGCGCTTGCCGATCGGGGTCCGTACGGCTTCGACGATCACGGGTTCGGCGGCCATGGGCGCGGGTCCTCTCCGAGGCTCGGCTCCAGAACTAGTACGCGTTCTAGTTCTGCCTGAAGTCTGCGGAGGCGGCGCCCGTCACCGCAAGGGTCTTGCAGGTCTTGAAGTCGCCATCTGCACGAGTTCCGCACGCAATTGGGGCGGCGGAATGTCTTGCCACTTGTAGAACCCGTTACTACCTTCACGGCAGCCTGTATTCCTGATGGGCCGTCAGACCGGACGACGGGAGCCGCCGATGCACTGCCCCGCGCTGCCCGACGGGTTCGACTTCACCGACCCCGACCTGCTGCACCACCGCGTGCCCCTCCCCGAGTTCGCCGAGCTGCGCCGCACCGAGCCGGTCCGCTGGATCCCGCAGCCGCACGGCCTCGCGGGGTTCGCCGACACCGGCTACTGGGCGGTGACCCGGCACGCCGACGTCAAGTACGTCTCCACCCACCCGGAGCTGTTCTCCTCCACCCTCAACACGGCGATCATCCGGTTCAACGAGCACATCGAGCGCGACGCGATCGACGCGCAGCGGCTGATCCTGCTCAACATGGACCCGCCGGAGCACACCCGCGTGCGCCAGATCGTGCAGCGGGGCTTCACCCCGCGTTCGATACGCGCTCTGGAGGACCGGCTGCGCGCCCGCGCGGAGGCGATCGTGGCCGGTGCCCGCGCCCGCTCCGGGCCGTTCGACTTCGTCACCGAGGTCGCCTGCGAACTGCCCCTTCAGGCCATCGCCGAGCTGATCGGCGTCCCCCAGGAGGACCGCTCCAAGATCTTCGACTGGTCCAACAGGATGATCGCCTACGACGACCCCGAGTACGCGATCACCGAGGAGGTCGGCGCGCAGTCGGCCGCCGAGATCATCGCCTACGCGATGAACATGGCCGCCGAGCGCAAGAGCTGCCCGGCGCACGACATCGTGTCGACCCTGGTGGCGGCGGAGGACGAGGGCAACCTGAACTCCGACGAGTTCGGCTTCTTCGTGCTCATGCTCGCGGTGGCCGGCAACGAGACCACCCGCAACGCCATCACCCACGGGATGCACGCCTTCCTCACCCACCGCGACCAGTGGGACCTCTTCACCCGGGAGCGGCCCGCCACCGCGGCCGAGGAGATCGTGCGCTGGGCCACACCCGTCAACGCCTTCCAGCGGACCGCCACGCAGGACACGGAACTGGGCGGGGTGGAGATCAGGAAGGGCGACCGGGTCGGCCTCTTCTACGCCTCCGCCAACCACGACCCCGAGGTCTTCGCCGATCCGGACGCCTTCGACATCACCCGGGACCCCAACCCCCACCTCGGCTTCGGGGGCGGCGGCCCGCACTACTGCCTCGGCAAGTCCCTCGCGATCCTGGAGATCGACCTGATCTTCCACGCGATCGCCGACGCGATGCCCGGCCTGCGGCTCGCGGAGAACCCGCGCCGCCTGCGCTCGGCCTGGATCAACGGCGTCAAGGAACTCCAGGTCACCACCGGCTGACCGCACGGCCGGGGCCGACGGAGCCGGTGCCGTCGGCCCACCCCGAGGGAGGCAGGAGCACCCTCGTCCCTGCGCCCGTTCCTGCCTCCCCCGAGGTCCGCCGTTCCCGGCCGGCTACTCCCGGCCCGAGGCCGTCAGCGCCAGTACCGCCGACGCGAGCGCCGCGACCAGCAACGGGATGCCCAGACCGTGGTGGAGCACCAGCCAGGCGCCCAGGCAGGCGCCGGCCAGCATGGCGATCGCGGAGGCCGTCCGGCGCGGGGAGCGGTGGCCGGTGCCGTCGCCCAGACGGGATTCCGCGGCGAGACCGGTCAGGGTCATGGTCAGCACCGTGGTCGTCAGGTCGGAGACGCCCAGTCTGCGCACGGTGGCGTTGCGCAGGCCCATCGCGTAGGCCGTGAGGGCGATGAGGGCGTAGACCGTGCCGGTGGTGCCCGGCCGGATCAGGGCCACCGCCGCCGAGACCCCGACCAGCAGGGCCTCCGCGGCCAGGGTCAGCCGCGCCCACCTGCGGCGCGAGCCGGAGCCGAGGCGGGCCGCCACCCTGCCTCCCGTCGCCGCGCCGAGCAGGAAGCAGACCAGGGAGGTGGCCGTGTGGAGGACGGAGAAGCCGGGCGCGCCGGCCGCGGCGAAGCCGAGGACGACGACGTTGCCGGTCATGTTGGCGGTGAAGACCCGGCCCAGCCCCAGATAGCTGACGGCGTCGATCAGCCCGCTCACCACGGTCAGCACCAGGAGTACGGCCACCAGGCGGACCCCGCGCACCTCCGGGTCCGGCGCCGATGCCTGCGCTGTCGTCATGGTTGCTCCCGCTGGCCCGACGGACGAGTCGGTGACCACTCCACCATGCCGGTGGGCGGGGCGCCGGGTGGTCGCGGCACCGGCGTGTGCCCGGCGGCCGGGGGCCGGACACGCGCGCGCACCCCCGCCCGGCGGGGCGAGGGTGCGGAAGCGTGGGGGGAGGCTCGGAGGGGGCGAGCCGGGTGGAGCGCTCGGCGGAGGGACGCGGCTCGGCAGCGAGCGCTCAGGTGGAGCTCAGTGGCGTGCTGCTCAGTACCAGCCGTTGGCCTGCCAGAAGCTCCAGGCCTGGGCCGGGCTGCCGTAGCGGGACTTCATGTAGTCCAGGCCCCACTTGATCTGGGTGGCAGGGTTGGTCTTCCAGTCGGCGCCGGCGGAAGCCATCTTCGAACCCGGCAGGGCCTGGACCAGGCCGTAGGCGCCGGACGAGCTGTTGGTGGCGCTGGCGTTCCAGCCGCTCTCGTGCTCGACGATCTTGCTGAACGCGTTGAACTGCGCGGCGTCCGGGATCATCTTGTGCGCGATCGCCTGGGCGGAGGAGGCGGAGCTCGGGGCGGCCTGGGCGGGCGCCGCGCTCAGTGCCATACCGGCGGTGGCGGCGGCCACGGCGGCGGCGGTGAGGGCCTTCTTCGGGGAAGCGATGCGGCGGATGAAGGAGACGGACACGGAGAACCTCTTGCGTCGGGGACGGTGGATCGCCCGCATGGATGGACCACGCGCTGTGGCCGTATGCGTCGGCGCCGCGGCCCGGGTGGGCTCGTGGCGCCTGGCGACGTCGTCCAGACAAGCAGGCCGGAAACCCGTCCGCAATGACCCCTTTTACTAGTTGTGGCCGGATCGGCGGTGAACGTCCGCCCTGTGGCGTGGCTCTCAATCAGCAGGCCAGAAGGGGTGCCGGAAGGGATGTATCGGGCAAAACGGGCTACGGCCCCGTGTAGTAGGTGATGTGCGTCATGTGGGGTGCTTCACCGACTCGCTCACGAAGCGGATTCGGCGCCTCACGCAGCGACGCGGCCGGATGTGCCGCCGGTCACGCGCCCGGACCGTCGAATGTGACCGCGGTCTCGAACGCGGCCCGCCGGGTGGCCCGGCGCAGCGCGCGCAGCACCGCCGGACCGAGGAACACGGTCAGCAGCACCGTGCAGACGGCCCGGCCCAGATCCCAGCCGAGGGAAGTGGTCAGGCAGTACGCGACGAAGCGGGCCAGGTTCGCGGGCACCGCCGCCTGCGGGTCGAAGGAGATGTTCGACGCCGCGGCCCCGAGGAAGGGCCAGCCGGCCAGGTTCATGATCGTGCCGTAGGCGAAGGCGGCCAGGAAGCCGTACACGGCCAGCATCAGCACTTCCCCCCGGCCGCGCAGCCGCACCGGGCCCGGGAGCAGACCGGCGCCCATCGTGAACCAGCCCATCGACAGCATCTGGAACGGCAGCCACGGTCCGACCCCGCCCGTGAGCAGCGCGGACGCGAACATCGTCACCGAGCCCAGCGTGAAACCGAATCCCGGTCCGAGCACCCGCCCGCTGAGCACCATCAGGAAGAACATCGGCTCGATGCCGGCCGTGCCCGCGCCGATCGGGCGCAGCGCCGCCCCGGTCGCGGCCAGCACCCCCAGCATGGCCACGGCCTTCGGTCCGAGGTCCGACTCCGAGATCGTCGCCGCCACCACCGCGACCAGCAGCAACAGCAGACCCGCGAAGAGCCAGGGCGCGTCCTGGGCGTGCGCGTTCAGCTGGGCGGTGGGCGGGGCCAGGAAGGGCCAGCCGAAGGCCGCCACCCCCACCGAGCTGACCAGCGCCAGCGCGGCGAGGGAGCGGGGGCCGAGGCGGACGGCGCGCACCCGGGTGGACGTCATGCCAGTGCCTCCCGCACCTCGGCCACCGTCAGCCAGCGCTGCGGGGCCAGGATCTTCGTCACCTGCGGCGCGAAGGACGGCGACGACACCACGATCTCGGCGGTGGGCCCGTCGGCGATCACCTCGCCCTCGGCGAGCAGCACCACCCGGTGGGCGATCTCCGCGGCCAGCTCCACATCGTGCGTGGCCAGCACGATCGCGTGCCCCTCGGCGGCCAGGTCCCGCAGGACGACGGCCAGACGGGCCTTCGCCGCGTAGTCCAGGCCGCGCGTCGGCTCGTCCAGCAGGAGCAGGGGAGGACGGGCGGTGAGCACCACGGCCAGGGCGAGCGCCAGGCACTGGCCCTCGGACAGGTCGCGCGGGTGCGTGCCGTCCGTGATGCCCGGCAGCAGCCCGGACACCAGCGCCCGGCAGGTGCCGGGCTCGGCACCCGCGTCCCGGTCGGCGGCCGCGCACTCGGCGGCCACCGTGTCGGCGTACAGCAGATCGCGCGGCTCCTGCGGGACCAGGCCGACGCGGCGGACCAGTTCGCGGGGCGCAGTGCGGTGCGGCGCGGCTCCGCCCACGTCGACCGTGCCGGTGGTGGGGGTGACCAGACCGACGAGCGAGTTGAGCAGGGTGGACTTGCCGGCGCCGTTGCGGCCCATGAGGGCGACGGTCTCGCCCGGGGCGACGGTCAGGTCCACGCGGTGCAGGGCCTCCGTCCGGTTGCGGCGGACGGTGACGTCGTGCAGGACCGCGATGTGCGGGGTGTGCGGTACCGGTGCGGCGGGGCGGCGCCGGAACAGGCCGCGGCGGGCCGGCCCGGCCGAGTCCTCCGGTACCCGCCGCCGCTGGGCGGGGAGCCGGGCCGCTCGCCCACGCTCGCCGGGTGCCGCCGCGCGGCCGTCCACGGCGGCCCCGGCCAGCCGGTCGCGCAGGGGAGCGGCGCGGCGGCGGGCGTCGCGCACCGTCAGCGGGAGCGGGGCCCAGCCCGCCAGCCGGCCCAGGGCGACGACCGGGGGGTACACCGGGGACGCGGCCATCACCTCGGCCGGGGCGCCGACCACCGGGGCGGCACCGGGCGCGGGCAGCAGGACGACCCGGTCCGCGTACTGCACCACGCGTTCCAGCCGGTGCTCCGCCATCAGCACGGTCGTCCCCAGGTCGTGCACCAGGCGCTGGAGCACGGCCAGCACCTCCTCCGCCGCGGCCGGGTCCAGCGCCGAGGTCGGCTCGTCCAGGACCAGCACCCGGGGGTGCGGGGTGAGGACCGAACCGATCGCGACCCGCTGCCGCTGCCCACCGGAGAGCGTGGCGATGGGCCGGTCCCGCAGCCCCGCCAGGCCCAGCAGATCCAGGGTCTCCTCCACCCTGCGCCGCATCACCGCGGGCGCGAGTCCCAGCGACTCCATGCCGTAGGCGAGTTCGTCCTCCACGGTGTCCGTCACGAAGTGGGCGAGCGGATCCTGCCCCACCGTGCCGACCACGTCGGCGAGTTCCCGCGGCTTGTGGGTACGGGTGTCCCGGCCGGCCACCGTGACCCGCCCGCCGAGGGTGCCGCCCGTGAAGTGCGGGACCAGGCCGCTGACCGCGCCGAGCACGGTCGACTTGCCCACCCCGGACGGGCCGACGAGCAGCACCAGTTCGCCCTCGGGCACCTCGAAGTCCACGCCCCGGACGGTGGGTCCGGCCGCGCCGTCGTAGGTGACGCCGACGTTCTCGAAGCGGATCACGACGGCTCCTCGGGGATTCGGGACACCTCGGGTGCCCGGGGGACGACGAAGGCGGGCAGCAGCGCCGGCAGCACGGCGACCGCGGGCCACAGCGGGAACACGGGCGCGACCAGGGGCACCACCCCCGGGTGCAGCGCGTCCGGGTCGCGGACCGAGGCGAGCGCGAGCAGTGCGGCGACCGCCACGCCTGACCCCGCGACCAGCCAGGCCCGTACGCCCCAGGGGTCCGGGCGGTACCGGGTGCGCAGGGAACGGCGGCCGCCCAGGCGCAGACCCGCGAGCGCGGCGGCCACACCGGCGAGCAGCACCGGCAGCCCGTACGTGCCGCCCTCGGCCGTGAGCAGCCCGTACGTTCCCGCGCACACCCCGAGCAGTCCGCCGAGGGTGAGCGCGGCGGTCGTACGGCGGACGCGGGCGGGCACCTCGGCGGTGCGGCCGTAACCGCGGGACTCCATCGCGGCGGCGAGCGCGACCGAGCGCTCCAACGCCCCCTCCAGGACCGGCAGTCCGACCTGGAGCAGGCCCCGCACGCCCCGGTCGGGGCGGCCCCGCAGCCGGCGGGCGGCCCGCAGCCGCCGTACGTCGGCGATGAGATGCGGCGCGAAGGTGAGGGCGACGACGACGGCCACCCCCGTCTCGTACAGCGCCCCGGGCAGCGACTTCAGCAGCCGGGAGGGGCCGGCCAGGGCGTTCGCCGCGCCCACGCAGATCAGCAGGGTGGCCAGCTTCAGTCCGTCGTAGCCGGCGAAGACGAGCGCCTCGGCGGTGACCCGGCCGCCCAGCCGGATGCCCTGCGCCCAGTGGGGGAGCGGGATCTCGGGGAGGGTGAACAGGGTGTGCGTGCCGGGGATGGGGGAGCCGAGGGCCACCGCGAAGAGCAGGCGGACCAGCAGGACGGCGAGGCCGAGCCTGACGAACGCGGCGTAGGAGCGGGCCCAGGGAGCCGAGGAGCGGTGCGTCGCCACGACGTAGGCGGAGGCGGCGACGAGGAGCGCGAGGAGGAGCGGGTTGGTGGTGCGAGTGGCGGCGGTACCGAGGGCGAGCGCCCAGAGCCACCAGGCACCGGGGTGCAACCGGGACCGGTACCGGTGCCGTGCGGTGGCCGGCGGCTTCGGCTTCCCGGCGGCACGGGGAACGGCGCGATCAGCCACGGCGCACCCGCTGTCGCAGGACGGCCCGCAGCTACACGGAGTCATCGCGCCGCCGCCGCGCCTGCCACACCGCGGCGCCCGCCAGCACGGCCACCACCCCCACGCCGACCGGCAGACCCAGCGACGGCCCACCGCCGGACCCGCCGTCCGGCCCGTGCTTCTCCGGTGCGGCGGCCGCGGGCTCGCGGTCCGCCGACACCTGTTCCCCGCACCCCTGGTGCGGATACCCGGCGATCGCGCACAACAGCGCGTTGGTGTCGTAGCGCAGGGGTCTGGCGACCGCGGCCACCGCGTCCGCGCTCGTCGCGTCCGGCGAGAGGCGGGCGCACGCGGTGCGGCGCGCGGGCGGCCGCTCGCCGGACGGGGCGTCGGCGGGCGTGCCGAAGTCGAGGACCAGCGCCACCCGCTTGGTGCCCGCCTTCGCGGGCGTTTCCGCGCAGATCGTGGTGAAGTCCGCCGTACCGCGCGGCCGGGTCGCGTCCGCGGAGTCCGCGCTCACGGCGAACCGGAAACCCTGGACCGCGCCGTCGTCCGGGCGCACCATCGACGGGCCCTGGGTGGCGTACGTCCAGTGGCCGCCGGAGCGCTCCCAGAACGACCAGTAGCGGTAGCCGGTGGCGTGGGCCGCGGTCGCGGGAAGCAGCAGGACGAGCGCGGCGACCAGCAGGGTCGCGGCACGGCGGACGGGGGTCACGGCCGGTTCTTCTTCCGGCCGCTGAGCAGGAAGCCGATGCCGATACCCGCCACGAGGCCGACGCCGACGATCCACCACACGCCGGTGTTCGAGTCGTCGTCGGACGCCTCGGCCTTCTTCCCGGCGGCCTTCTCCGCCTGCGGGGCCGGGCCCTGGGCGTTGAGGGAGCGGACCAGGCTGGTGCCGCCGAAGTCGTCCGGCTGCGCGCCCACCGCGTGCGCGGCGAGGATCAGCTGCGCGTACGCGGCCGGGCCGCTCTGCGCCGCCCACTGGGTGGCGTTCTTCTCCAGCCAGGCGTACACCTTCTTCGCCCGGTCGGTGCGGCCGTCCGCGGCGAGCGCGACGACCGCGTCCGCGGTGTTGCCGAAGTCGGGCTGGTCCTTGGCGCCGGGCAGGGTCGACTTCAGGTGACCGGTCTCGGCGACGGCCGATGCCAGGTAGGCGCCCGCGTTGTCCGCGAGCTGGGCCGGGGTGGGGTGGGCGGCCTTGACGCAGTCGTCCTTCGCGGGCGCCTTGCCCACCTCCGCGGCGAAGCCCTTGCCGAGCGAGCCCAGCAGGCCGGCCGCCGTCGCGTCCGCGTTGGCGAGCAGCTTGCCCTTCTTGTCCGGCTGGTAGGCGAGGGCGCCACCGCCGTCCTGGTCGCAGGGGACGGCCTGCGCGGCCAGCAGGTCGTAAGGGGTCCTGCTCCTGTTGTGCAGCTTCGCGACGTCCTGGCCGACCGCGGCGAACGCGCCGATGACGACGCTGGTGGAGTTGGTGTCGCTCGGGCCGCCCGGCGTGTACCCCCAGCCGCCGTCCTTGTTCTGCACGGTGGTCAGCCAGACCAGGGCCTTGCGGGTCTCGCGGTCGTGTCCGCCGACGGCGGCCAGGGCCTGCACGGCGGCCGCCGTGCTGTTGGTGTCCACCTGCGTCTTGTCGTCGCAGGCCTTGCCGGGCGCGGCACGGAAGGCGGCGAAGGAGCCGTTCGCGCACTGCTGCCCGGTGAGCCAGTCCACGGCCTTCGGGGTCGGCCGGTAGCCGAGGGTGCGCTGGGCGAGCAGCGTCAGCGACTGCCGCCACACGCCGTCGTACGTCGGGTCCGCCTTGCCGTACAGGCCGTCCGGCACCGCCACCTTGGGGGACGGGGACGCGTCGGCGGCCGTGGCGGGCGCGGCGGCGGCCAGCACGCCTATGGCGGCGAGAGCCGCGGCGCTGCGGCGAACGTTCATGGTCGGCGACTGCCTCTCCTGCGGGGAGCCTGCAGCGCACGGGAACACCCGGGCGGCTCGGCCCCGTGTACCTCGACGGTGCCGTGCGCGGCGGGCCGCCGACGCACGTGAGCCGGTCAACGTCCCGCCCGGGGCGGTCCGGCTCACCGCCCGCCGGGCGGCTCACGGTTGCGGGTCAGCGCCGGAATTGCACCGGCTTCCCCCCGTACGGGTGTGATGACGACTCCGCCACTTTACCGGCAGCCCCGCGCGGCCCGAGGGGTGGCCGTGGGCACACCGGCCCGGTGACCGGCGTCACGCTCTTGACGGGCTCGGGCCGTACGGCCGACGCGCACGGGATCGACGACGCGTGGGTGCCGCGCCGGGGACCGCGAGGGCCGGCCGGCGCGTCGTCGACCGGTCCGCCGCCGAGGACGGCCGAGGCGATCGGGTGTGGTGCACCCCGGGTGCCGCTCCCCCGTGACCGGCACCCGGGGCGGTCGCATCTCGCTCTCCGTGCCGTGATCCTCACCCACCGCTCCGGCAACTGTCAACGATTGCTGCCCCTTTGGGTAGGAAGCGCTGTCACCCCTGGTCGGTCACCGACCGACCCGGTAGCCTCGCGTCAGCCCGACACCGAACGGACGACAGCCCAGGGAGAACTCGGTGAGTGACGCGTACGCCGACCTGGCCGATGTCCTGCGCCGGCTCGGCGAGTTGACCGGCCGGCCGGGTCGGCTGCCGGAGGCCCTCGACGTGGCCGATCTGTCCCGCCGCACCGGAGTTCCCGTCGCCGTCGTCGCCGAACTCCTCGACGGCGGCCGGGCTCCCGAGACCATGCTGACCCAACGGGTGCGCCAGCGCCTCGACTTCATCCGCGAGAACCGGCGGAGGCCCGACGGAAAGCGGTACTCCCTGGGCGAGCTGGCCGCCATCGCCGGCACCAGCCGGCAGTGGCTGAGCGAGTGGCGCAAGAGCGGGATGCCGAGCCTCGCGCACACCGACCGGCTGCGCCGCTTCTTCGGCCTGCCCGCCGGGTTCTTCACCGCCGACGAACCGGAAGCGCTGCACGAGGCGCTGCAGCCCGTGCTGCAGAACCTGGAGGCCGAGGCCGACCCGCTGCTGCGGCTGCGCCAGAACGGACTGGTCCGGCTCGCCGCCCGCGCCCCGCAGATGAACGCCCACCAGCTCGCCACCCTCGCCGACCTGGCCGAGATGATCATCTCCGCGGAGCGGGTGGAGGACGCCGGGCGTACCTGACCCCGCGTCCAGGACGGGGGCGGGACGGTCCCGCCACGGCGCACGTCGCTCACACGGCCACGTACGCCACCGGCTCGCTCCCGGCGAGCGGTTCGGCCCGCCCCTGCTTCACCAGGCGGCGCAGATGGGACTCGGCCTCGGAGACGGCGATGTTCCGGGAGCCGTAGGGGATGTCGGCCCAGGGGCGGTTCCACTCCATGCGCTCCGCGAGCTGCCAGGGTGTGAGGGGCTCGCGGAGCAGCGCGAGCAGCCCGGCCAGCCGCTGCTCGTGGTGCTCGAGCAACTGCCGTACCCGGGCGGGCGCGTCGGTGAACGCGTACTGGTGGGCGGGGAGCACCTCGGCCGGGGTGAGCCGGCCCACCCGCTCCAGGGAGTCGAGGTAGTCGCCGAGCGGGTCGGTCACCGTGGCGTCGTCGGGGTCCTCGTACAGGCCGATGTGCGGGGTGATCTCCGGCAATAGGTGGTCGCCGCTGAACAGGCGCCCGCGACCCGCGCGTCGCGCGGGATGGTCCTCCTCCAGATGCAGGCAGACGTGGCCGGGGGTGTGTCCCGGGGTCCAGACGGCGCGCAGCCGGCGGCCGGGCAGGTCGAGGAGTTCGCCGGGCGCGACGTCCCGGTCCGGCAGGGCGGGGGAGAGACCGGGCAGGGTACGGCGGCCCCGGGCGGCCCGCAACGGGGCGATGTGCTCCTCGGGTGCCCCGGCCGCCGCGAGCTTGTCCGCCATGTACGCGTACCAGCGCTCGGGCCGGGTCTCCCGGGCCCGACGGACGATCGCCGCGTCGGCCTCGTGCATCGCCACCCAGGCGCCGGACGCCTCGCGCACTCGCGCGGACAGCCCGTGGTGGTCGGGGTGGTGATGGGTGACGACCACGCCGTACACCTCGGACACCGCCGTGCCGCAGGCCGCCAGGCCCGCCGCGAGCACGTCCCAGGACGCCGGATCGTCCCAGCCGGTGTCGACCAGCACCGGTCCCCGGCCGGTGTCCACGACGTACACCAGCGTGTGGCCGAGGGGGTTGTCAGGGATGGGGACCTGAAGGGACCGTACGCCCCCGCCGTGATCGAACGTCTTCGTCATCAGGCTCCTCCGCCCACCGCCCGCAGCCTTTCGATCCTGTTCACTATAACCAGACCTGACGCAACGTCAGTTAGGGGCGGCATAGGGGACGTGCGGGCGGGCACCCCGATTTGCGTCACGCTTTCGGCCCATTAGAGTGGAAACATCCCATATGGGCGTATCTGGGGAGAGCTCATGCAGCGAAGGACGATCAAGAGGGCCGCGGCCCTCAGCTCCGCTCTGGTGGCGACCGGTGTCGCCCTCATGCCGTTGAGCGTGCAGTCGGCGTTCGCGTCTCCGGCCCCGACGCAGGTGAGTTCCGCGGCGGTTGCTCCCGAGCAGAACCACTACCAGCAGGGCTTCCGGCAGGGCTTCCGTGACGGCTTCTCCGACGCGCGCTCCGACTGCGACCGCGACGGCTACGGCTCCGGCTACTCGTCCGGCCATGACTCCTCGTGGGCGCACGGTTACGTCGACGGCTACAACCGGGGCTACAGCTCGGCCTACAACCGGTACTGCGACTGAGTCCGCTTCACCGCGCGACGTTCGGGGCCGCACCGGCGGGTGATCCGCCGGTGCGGCCCCGGCCGGTGTCGGCCATTGCCCGCTGTAACTAGAACTGGTATCAGTTCTGAAACGGCGTCAGATACGCGCGGTGCGGCGGGAGGCAGTCGGCCATGACCGAGCTCGTGGAACACGGACAGCTGTTCATCGGCGGGGAGTTGACCGATCCCCTCGGCACGGACGTCATCGAGGTGGTCTCCCCGCACACCGAGGAGGTCATCGGCCGGGTGCCGCACGCCTCACGGGCGGACGTCGACCGGGCGGTGGCCGTCGCGCGCCGCGCCTTCGACGAGGGGCCCTGGCCACGGGCCACGCTCGAGGAGCGGATCGAGGTCGTCACCCGCATCAAGGACGGCATCGCCGCCCGGCACGAGGAGATCGCCCGCGTGATCTCCTCCGAGAACGGCTCCCCGTACTCCTGGAGCGTCCTCGCCCAGGCGCTCGGCGCGATGATGGTGTGGGACTCGGCGATCCGGGTCGCGCGGGACTTCACGTACGAGGAGCGCCGCGCCGGCGTCCTCGGCCCGCTCCTCGTCCGCCGCGAACCGGTCGGCGTGGTCGCGGCCGTCGTCCCGTGGAACGTCCCGCAGTTCGTCGCCGCGGCCAAGCTCGCCCCGGCGCTGCTGACCGGCTGCACGGTCGTCCTCAAACCGTCCCCGGAGTCCCCGCTGGACGCCTACCTCCTCGGTGAGATCGCGCGGGACGCCGGGCTGCCGGAGGGAGTGCTGTCCATCCTCCCCGCCGACCGGGAGGTCAGCGAGTACCTGGTCGGCCACCCCGGCGTCGACAAGGTCTCCTTCACCGGCTCGGTCGCGGCCGGCCGGCGCGTGATGGAGGTCGCCGCCCGCAACCTCACCCGGGTCACGCTGGAACTCGGCGGCAAGTCGGCGGCGGTCGTGCTCCCGGACGCGGACCTGGGGACGGCGGTGGCGGGCATCGTCCCGGCGGCCTTCATGAACAACGGCCAGGCCTGTGTGGCCCAGACCCGCATCCTGGTGCCGCGCGCCCGGTACGCCGAGTTCGCCGACGCCTTCGCGCAGGCGGCGAGCGCCCTGACGGTCGGCGACCCGCTGGACCCGGCCACCCAGGTCGGCCCCCTGGTCGCCCGGCGCCAGCAGCAGCGCAGCCTCGACTACATCCGCATCGGCCAGGAGGAGGGCGCCAAGATCCTCACCGGCGGCGGCCGGCCGGCGGCCCCGGACCGGGGCTGGTACGTCGAGCCGACCCTCTTCGGCGACGTGGACAACTCCATGCGGATCGCCCGCGAGGAGATCTTCGGCCCGGTGATCTGCCTGCTCCCGTACGGCGACGAGACCGAGGCCCTGAAGATCGCCGACGACTCCGACTACGGCCTGTCCGGCAGCGTGTGGACGGCCGACGTCGAACGCGGCATCGAGGTGGCCCGCCGCGTCCGCACCGGCACGTTCTCCGTCAACACCTTCAGCCTGGACATGCTCGGCCCGTTCGGCGGCTACAAGAACTCGGGTCTCGGGCGGGAGTTCGGCCCGGAAGGGTACGGCGAGTACCTGGAGCACAAGATGATCCACCTGCCGGCGGGGGCGTGAGGATGGGCGACCGCTGGCACGTCGAGGTCGACCGCTCCGTCTGCATCGGCTCGGCCCAGTGCCTCCACCACGCCCCGACCGCCTTCCGCCTCGACACGGCCCGCCAGTCCCACCCGGCGGACCCGGCCACCGACGCGAACGAGGCGATCCTGGCGGCCGCGGAGAGCTGCCCGGTGGAAGCGATCACCCTGACCCTCCTGGACACGGGGGAGACGGTGTTCCCACCGGAGGAGTAACGGGGCGGGGGTCCGGCGGCCGGGGGCGTGCCCTAGCGCGAAGCCCCCGGCTCCGTCAGGTCGATCAGGCGGCAGACCGTCTCGATGTCTATCTTGACCTGGGCGATGGAGGCGCGGCCCGAGAGCCAGGTGGTGAGGGCCGAGTGCCAGGTGTGCTCGATGACCCGGACGGCGGAGAGCTGCTGCGGCGTCGGATCCGCCAGGCCCATCGCGTCCAGGATGATCGCCGTCGTCTGCCGGGAGACCTGGTCCACCTCGGGGGAGACGCTGCGGTCGGCGAAGGTCAGGGCCCGGACCATCGCGTCCGCCAGGTGCGGCTCGCGCTGGAGGGCGCGGAAGGCGCGCATCAGCGTCTCCGCCACCCGCTCGGCCGCCGTGTCCCCCGCCGGCGGCTTCTTCCGCAGCGTGCCGTGCATGTGCTCCAACTGGTCCTGCATGGTGGCGACCAGCAGGTGCACCTTCGACGGGAAATAGCGGTACAGCGTGCCGAGCGCCACCTGCGAGGACTCGGCCACCTCACGCATCTGCACCGCGTCGAAACCGCCCCGGCTGGCCAGGTGGGCGCTCGCGCGCAGGATCCTGCGGCGGCGGGCCTCCTGCCGCTCGGTGAGCGGCGGCGACGCCGGCCGCGACGTACTGGCTTCCGCAGGCATGGGTCCCGTTCCGTGACAGTCGGTGAGGGTGTCGGTGGGGCATGTGATCATCCGGCGCGGAGGGGGCCCGTGTCGTGGCGTGAATCACCTGATCCACTGCTCACAGCGCCCCTACCTGCCGGTAGATTCAGAGCCTCTTGAACGATCAAGTCTGAAACTTGTTCTAGATTAGCGTCCCGTCGTAGTCTCGCGGGACAGTGCATGCAGAAGGGGGCACCGAGTGACCGCCGAGGCCCGGGAAGCGGGTGCCCAGGAGGACTCCGCAGCCGACGGCAAGCGACCGCTCCACATCGCACTCCTCACCTATAAAGGGAACCCGTTCTGCGGCGGCCAGGGTGTCTACGTACGGCATCTCTCGCGTGAGCTCGCCCGCCTCGGCCATCGCGTCGAGGTCATCGGCTCGCAGCCGTACCCCGTCCTCGACGAGGGCTGCCCCGCGCTCACCCTGACCGAGCTGCCCAGCCTCGACCTGTACCGCCAGCCCGACCCCTTCCGCACCCCCGGGCGCGACGAGTACCGGGACTGGATCGACGCCCTCGAAGTGGCGACGATGTGGACCGGCGGCTTCCCCGAGCCCCTGACCTTCTCGCTGCGCGCCCGCCGCCATCTGCGCGCCCGCCGCGGCGAGTTCGACGTCGTCCACGACAACCAGACCCTCGGCTACGGCCTGCTGGGCGACATCGGCGCACCCCTGGTGACCACGATCCACCACCCCATCACCGTCGACCGGCAGCTGGAGCTGGACGCCGCCGAGGGCTGGCAGCGCCGCTACTCGGTGCGCCGCTGGTACGCCTTCACCCGCATGCAGAAGCGCACCGCCCGCCGGCTGCCCTCCGTCCTCACCGTCTCCGGCAGCTCCCGGCAGGAGATCGTGGACCACCTCGGCGTCCGCGAGGAGCGCGTCCACGTCGTCCACATCGGTGCCGACACCGACCTGTTCGCGCCGAATCCGGCCGTCCCCGAGGTGCCCGGCCGGATCGTCACCACCTCCAGCGCCGACGTCCCCCTCAAGGGCCTGGTCTTCCTGGTGGAGGCGCTGGCGAAGGTGCGCACCGAGCACCCGGCCGCCCACCTCGTCGTCGTCGGCAAGCGCCCCACCGAGGGCCCGGTCGCCCAGGCCGTCGAGCGCTACGGCCTCGAAGGCGCCGTCGAGTTCGTCAAGGGCATCTCCGACGCCGAACTCGTCGACCTGATCCGCTCGGCCGAGGTCGCCTGCGTGCCCTCCCTGTACGAGGGCTTCTCGCTGCCCGCGGCCGAGGCCATGGCCACCGGCACCCCCCTGGTCGCCACCACCGGCGGCGCGATCCCCGAGGTCGCGGGCCGCGACGGCGAGACCTGCCTGGCCGTGCCGCCCGGCGACGCCGGAGCCCTGGCCGCCGGCCTCGGCCGGCTGCTCGGAGACCCGGAACTGCGCGCCCGGCTCGGCGCCGCGGGCCGCGAGCGGGTGCTGAGGAACTTCACGTGGGCACGCGCCGCCGAAGGCACCGTGGCCCGCTACCGCGAGGCCATCGCACGCTCCGCGGGCGGCGACGGCGCCCACGCCACGGCCGGCGGCGCGACGGCCCCCGTTCCCGGCCGTTCCGCGGCTTCACCGAGTGTCGCGGTCACGGCGTCCCGGAGCGACGCGTCCACGACCTCGGCCAGTGACACCGGCGTCTACACCGAAAGCAGGGCCACGTGCTGACCGTCGACTTCTCCCGGTTCCCGCTCGCCCCGGGCGACCGTGTCCTGGACCTCGGCTGCGGGGCCGGCCGGCACGCCTTCGAGTGCTACCGGCGCGGCGCCCAGGTCGTGGCTCTCGACCAGAACGCCGAGGAGATCCGCGAGGTCGCCAAGTGGTTCGCGGCGATGAAGGAGGCCGGCGAGGCCCCCGAGGGCGCCACCGCCACGGCCATGGAGGGCGACGCCCTGGCCCTGCCCTTCCCCGACGAGTCCTTCGACGTCGTCATCATCTCCGAGGTGATGGAGCACATCCCCGACGACAAGGGCGTCCTCGCGGAGATGGTCCGCGTGCTCAGGCCGGGCGGCCGGATCGCCGTCACCGTGCCGCGCTACGGCCCCGAGAAGGTCTGCTGGGCGCTGTCCGACGCCTACCACGAGGTCGAGGGCGGCCACATCCGCATCTACAAGGCCGACGAGCTGGTCGGGAAGATCCGCGAGGCCGGCCTGAAGCCGTACGGCAGCCACCACGCGCACGCCCTGCACTCGCCGTACTGGTGGCTGAAGTGCGCCTTCGGCGTCGACAACGACAAGGCGCTGCCGGTCCGGGCGTACCACAAGCTGCTGGTCTGGGACATCATGAAGAAGCCCCTGGCCACACGGGTCGCCGAGCAGGCTTTGAACCCGCTGATCGGCAAGAGCTTCGTGGTCTACGCGACCAAGCCGCACCTGCCGCGTCTCGCCGGGACCGACGGGGCGGCCGCCAAGTGACGACGCCCCGGACGGAACACCTGGTCCTGCCCGGGGTCCTCACCGCCGGGCAGGCCGCCGCGACCGTACGCGGCATCCTCGCCGCGCAGCGGGAGGACGGCGCGATCCCGTGGTTCCGCGGGCACCACCTCGACCCCTGGGACCACACCGAGGCCGCCATGGCCCTCGACGCGGCCGGCGAGCACGAGGCGGCCGAGCGGGCCTACGACTGGCTCGCGCGGCACCAGCTCGAGGACGGCTCCTGGTACGCGGCCTACGCCGACGGCGCCCACGACGACGTCAGCGACCGCGCCCGCGAGTCGAACTTCGTCGCCTACATAGCCGTCGGCGTCTGGCACCACTACCTGTCCACGGGGGACGACACCTTCCTGGACCGCATGTGGCCCTGCGTCTACGCGGCGGTCGAATGGGTGCTGCGGCTCCAGCGGCCCGGCGGGCAGATCGGCTGGCGGCGCGAGGACGACGGCACCCCCACGGCCGACGCCCTGCTCACCGGCAGCTCCTCCGTCCACCACGCCCTGCGCTGCGCCCTCGCCATCGCCGAGCAGCGCGAAGAGCCTCAGCCCGACTGGGAGTTGGCGGTCGGTGCGCTGCGCCACGCGATCCGCCGGCACCCCGAGCGGTTCCTCGACAAGGACCGCTACTCGATGGACTGGTACTACCCGGTCCTCGGCGGTGCGCTGACGGGGTCGGAGGCCAAGGCCCGCATCGAGGAGTCCTGGGACCGCTTCGTCGTCCCCGGCCTCGGCGTGCGCTGCGTGATCCCCAACCCGTGGGTGACCGGCGGCGAGTCCAGCGAACTCGCCCTGGCCCTCTGGGCGGTCGGGGAGTCCGACCGCGCCCTGGAGATCCTGCAGTCCATCCAGCACCTGCGCGACCCCGCGACCGGCCTGTACTGGACCGGCTACGTCTTCGACGACGACGCGATCTGGCCCCGCGAGCTGACCACCTGGACCGCGGGTTCGCTCCTCCTGGCCGTGGCCGCGCTCGGCGGCCACGACGCCACCTGCGCGGTCTTCGGCGGCGACCGCCTGCCGACCGGCCTGGACCCCGACTGCTGCGCCTAGCCGACGCGAGCGGCACGGCCCCCCGGGGACCGTGCCGCGTGTCGCCTCAGTGCCGCTGCATCCGGTTGGCGATGGCGTGGCCGACGAACAGGTAGACCACCGCGGCGAGGCCGTAGCCGGCCACCACCCGGGCCCAGGCCTCGTCGAACGTGAAGAGGTCGTGGGACCAGCCGGCCAGCCAGGCGGCGGCGTCATGGACGAACTGCACCAGGCTGTTCGCCCGGTTCGCGTCCAACAGGTACATCAGAATCCAGAGGCCGAGTATGAAGGCCATGACGTCGGCGACGATCGCCACGACCGTCCCGGCCTGATTCGCGCCCGTGCGATATCGAGACATGTTCTTCGGATTGCCGCTTCCGGGCCCGTGAAACAGGGCCGGGCGCGCCGACGGCGTTCCTCCCCGAGTGGCGGGACGCGGCCGTTCGGGTGAACCTGCCGGAGGAAGCAGACCGCTCGGGGAAACACGTCCGGAGGACCTTGTGCCCGTACCGATACGGCGCCTCTTCGTGGCGCTCACCCTCTGCTGCGCACTGGTGGCGGGCGCCACCGCCTGCGGCAGCAGTGAGAAGACCAGCAGTACGAAGACAGCCGCTTCGGCGGTGGCCGCCGCGCAGGAGGCCACTCCCAGCCCGTCCACGTCCGCCGAACGCCAGAAATTCGCCAAGACCCGCTTCGTCGCGAACGCGGGCCTCGCCGCCGGCGCCACCTACCAGTGGATCGTGAAGCCCTGGAAGGCCGGCAAGTTCAAGAAGGGCGCCCACGGCCGCAAGCTGTCCCTGGTGAAGGCCGGTCTCGCCGGTGCCTTCGCCTACAACCGCCTCAAGGCCGCGCAGAAGAACGCCCAGGGCGATCCGTTGCTGTCGAAGGCAGTCGCGCCGCTCACCGCGGGCATCGCGTCCCTCAAGAGCCTGCCGTCCAAGCTGCGCAAGGGCGACGAGGGCGCGGCGAGTTCCTTCGACGACATCATCAACCAGGTGAAGGACGCAGGGAAAAGCGCCGGCGCCGAGGTCAAGAACAAGGTCCCCTCGACGTCGCAGCTCACCCAGGGCTAGGAGTTCAGCTCCGCCAGCACCCTGAGGGTGTGCGGGTCCGGTGACAGGACCAGCAGGTCCGTCACCGGGCCCTTGCGCCACAACTCCAGCTTTTCCGCGATGCGTTCGCGCGGGCCGACCAGGGAGATCTCGTCGGCGAAGGCGTCCGGGACGGCCAGTACGGCCTCCTCCCGGTGTCCGGCGAGGAACAGCTCCTGGATCCGCCGGGCCTCCGCCTCGTACCCCATGCGGGCCATGAGGTCGGCGTGGAAGTTGCGGGCCGCGTGCCCCATCCCGCCGATGTAGAACCCGAGCATGGCCTTGACGGGCAGCAGTCCCTCCGCGACGTCGTCGCACACCTTCGCCCGTGCCATCGGAGCCACCAGGAACCCCTCGGAGAACTCCCGCACGACGTCCCCGTACCCCTCCGGCCGGCTCGGCGACCAGTACAGCGGCAGCCAGCCGTCGGCGATGCGGGCCGTCTGCGCCACGTTCTTCGGCCCCTCGGCGCCGAGCAGCACCGGCAGCTCGGCCCGCAGCGGATGGGTGATCGACTTCAGTGGCCTGCCGAGCCCCGTCCCGTCCGGCCCCCGGTACGGCAGCGGATGGAACCGCCCGTCCACCTCCACCGGCGCCCGGCGGCGCAGCACCTGCCGTACGACGTCCACGTACTCCCGGGTCGCGGTCAGCGGGGACTTCGGGAACGGGCGGCCGTACCAGCCCTCCACCACCTGCGGCCCGGACAGGCCCAGCCCGAGCAGCGTCCGCCCGCCGGAGAGGTGGTCCAGGGTGAGCGCCTGCATCGCGGTCGCGGCAGGCGAGCGGGCGGCCATCTGGGCGACGGCCGTACCCAGCCGGATCGTCGAGGTCCGCGCGGCGATCCAGGTCAGCGGGGTGAAGGCGTCCGAGCCCCAGGACTCCGCCGTCCACACCGAGTGGTACCCGAGCCGCTCCGCCTCCTGGGCGAGCGCCACGTGCCCGGGGTCCGGACCGCGTCCCCAGTAGCCGAGTGCGAGACCGAGCCGCATACGCCTACCTCCTGACGGAGCGTCAGTTCATCGACCGGGAGGCGACTGTACGACAACGGCCCCCCGCCCGGAAGGGCGAGGGGCCGGAGTACGGCGAGATGCGGGACTCAGCCTCGCTGGATGCCGGAGGTGTCCTGGAGGACACCGCGGCGGCCGTCCTGGGTCTGCGCGACCAGCGCGGCACCGCGCTGCTCGACGGCCAGGTACCAGGTGCCGGGCGCCAGTTCGGCGATCGGGTTCGTCGAGCCGTCCTCCGCGAACAGCTGGCGCGGCACCGGCACGGCGAACCAGAACGGCGAGAAGTCCCCGCCGCCGGAGGTCTGCGGCGCCGGAGCGGCGGGACCGGCGGGCGGCTGCTGCCCGGCCGGCGGGTGCTGTCCGAACGGCTGCCCCGGCTGCGGCTGGGCACCGTACGGCTGCCCCGGCTGCGGCTGGGCGCCCGGGTAGCCGTAACCACCCTGCGGCTGGGCGCCGTAGGGCTGCGGGGCGACCGGCTTGGGGGCCGAGACGAGCGGGGCCTGGAGGGCGGGCACCAGCGGGGTGGCGACGGCGGCACCCGCGAGAACGAGTGCGGCGATGAAGCCGAGGATGAGGCCGGCGCCGGCGTCCAGACCGTCCGGAACGTCGATCAGCGACCACAGCAGCGTCCAGGCCGCGAGGACGCCGAACGCGGTGCCGGTGGCGCCGAGGTCGAGTCCGAGGACCTTCCGCGGCTGGGGCAGGCAGCGGTTGACGACGATGAGGACGGCACCGATCACCGCGCCCATGTAGATGCCCAGACCCATGCCGAGGTCTTCCCAGGCGTTCCGGGACTGCGTGGTGCCGAAGCCGGAGTAGCTTTGGTAGGTCAGGAACGACGCGATGAACAGCACCACCGCTGCTCCGATCACCACGCCGTCGCCTCTAGTGAGGGAGCGGATATTCACTTCAGGTCCTTCGTAAGTCGTCTCGTCGTCGGTAGACACTATCGTCCGCAAGATCCGGCTGTCCGGCCGGTTCCGCATGCCGGTCAGGACCGACGCAGGAAACTCACCATTCCCTCGGAGATCCCCCGCGCCGCCTTCTGCCGCCAGGCGCCGCTGGTCAGTAGTGCCGCGTCCTTGCTATCGCGCATGTTGCCGCACTCGATGAACACCTTGGGGACTGTTGACAGATTGAGACCACCCAGGTCCGTGCGCGTGACGAAACCGGTACCTCCGCCGAGGTAGTTGGAGGGCGGTTCACCGGTCTCGCGCACGAAGTTGCCCACGATGCGCACCCCGAGGTCGTGGGAGGGGTCGACGATCTTCCGGGTGTCCGCGGCGCCGGAGTGCACCGATCCCGGCATGATGACGTGGAAGCCGCGGTTGCCGGGTGCCGAGCCGTCGGCGTGCAGGGAGATGGCCGCGTCGGCGTGCGCCGCGTTGCCGATCCGGGCCCGCTCGTCCACGCAGGGCCCCCAGGCCGGGCTGTCCCCGTCGTGGGTCAGCTTCACCGTGGCGCCCTGCTGTTCCAGGAGCGTGCGCAGCCGGTGCGCCAGATCGAGGGTGAACCGGGCCTCCGGGTAACCGGCGTTGGTGGACGTCCCGGTGGTGTCGCACTCCTTCCGGTTCGTCCCGATGTCCACCGTGCGGTTGATCTGGGCCGTGTGCTGGAAGTTGCCGAGGTTGTGCCCCGGGTCGATGACGACGACCTTGCCCTTGAGCGGTCCCGAGGCGGCGGCCGTCGGCGACTTGGCGGGCCGCTTGCCGTCGTCGTCCGAGGAACTGGGCGAGGCGGACCGGGCCGACGGCGAGGAGGGGGACGCCGGGGCGGTGCGCGAGGGCGAGCCCGAGGCAGGGGCCGCCGTGCGGTCGGAGCCTTCCGGACCGCCGCCGCCCACCGCCTCGTACACCAGCCAGCCGAGCAGTGCTCCGGGCACCAGCGCGGCGAGCGCCACGGTCAGCGGTCCGCGCCGGGACCGGCGCGGCTGCGGGGGATCGAAATCCGGGCCTACGTACGACACGCTGCCACCTTACGGTCCGACGCGCCCCGCCCGCACAGACTCCGACCGGTGCTTCGGCCGGCCGGCCGCGGCGGGGAGGGGCTGACGCGCCGCGTGCCGGCCGGGTACGGCGGGCGAGGAGGCGGAGCGCCGTGCGCCGGACCGCTGTTGTGCGGGTGAGCGGTCGGCGGCGGACGCGCCGTCCGGCACGCTGCCGGCGGAGGTCAGATGCCTGTGCCGGTCCGGCGGAGTACGCGCAGGGAACCCGTCGCCGAGACCTCCGTGAACGCGCCGGAGTCCAGGGCGCGCAGGTAGACGCGGTACGGGGCCTGGCCGGTGAACTCGTCCTCGGGGTGCGGGAAGACGTCGTGGATGACCAGCAGTCCGCCCTCGGCGACGTGCGGCGTCCAGCCCTCGTAGTCGGCGGTGGCGTGCTCGTCGGTGTGGCCGCCGTCGACGAAGACGAAGCCGAGCGGGGAGTTCCAGATCGCCGCGATCTGCGGGGAGCGGCCGACCAGGGCGACCACGTGGTTCTCCAGGCCCGCCCGGAACAGCGTGCGCCGGAAGGCCGGGAGCGTGTCCATCAGGCCGATCTCCGGGTCCACCGTCTCCGGGTCGTGGTAGTCCCAGCCGGGCTGCTGCTCCTCGCTGCCCCGGTGGTGGTCGACGGTCAGCGCCGTGACCCCGGCCGACCGGGCCGCGTCGGCGAGCAGCACCGTGGACCGGCCGCAGTACGTGCCGACCTCCAGCAGTGGCAGCCCCAGCCCGCCGGCCTCCACGGCGGCCGCGTACAGCGCCAGGCCCTCGTCCACGGGCATGAACCCCTTGGCCGCCTCGAACGCGGCCAGGATCTCGGACTTGGGTGCGGCGGACATGGGTGGCCTTCCGGTCGTACGGCTGTCTGGCCGCCCATGCTGCCGTACCCCCTGGCCGTCAGCACGACCAGGGGGTACGGGAGGAGGCCGGAAGGGGCGCGCGGCCCGCGCTAGACGTCGACCGTCTCACCCGGCAGGGCGAGGTCCAGGTCCACCGCGTGCTCGGCCCCGGAATGGCTCGCGGACGAGGCCAGCGGCCCGTGCCCGGCGGCCCGCGCGGCCAGCACGTACGCACCCTCGGCCGGCACGGCGAGGGTGTAGAAGCCGTCCTCGGTGGAAAGGGTGGCCCCCGCCTGCCGGCCGCGCCGGTCGATCAGCGTGACCTTGGCCCGGGCGACCGGAGCGCCGCCGGCGTCCAGGACCCGCCCCCGGAAGCCGCGCAGCACCTCCTCGGCGCGCAGCAGGTTCGCGTCCTCCTCGCTGCTCGCCCGCAGCTGCGCGTGCTGGGCCGGCCGCGGGGCCTTCGGCAGGAAGACGGCCAGCAGCAGGCCGACCGCGACGGCGGCGGCGGCGATGAGGAAGGAGACCCGGAAGCCGTGCATGGTCGGGATCTCGACGCCGCCCACGGTGTTCGCCGTGTTGGCCAGCACCATGCCGATGACGGCGCTGGAGACGGACGTGCCGATGGACCGCATCAGCGTGTTGAGGCCGTTGGCCGCGCCGGTCTCGGACGCCGGGACCGCGCCGATGATCAGCGCGGGCAGCGAGGAGTAGGCGAGGCCGATACCGGCGCCGAGGACGACCGACGTGACGATGGTCTGCCAGGCCGCGTCCATGAGGCCGAGGCCGCCGCCGTAGCCGAGGGCGATGACCAGCAGGCCGATGATGAGGGTGACCTTGGGGCCGTACCGGGCGGACAGCCGGGCGTAGACCGGCGCCGTGAACATCATGGTCAGGCCCAGGGGGGCCACGCACAGACCGGCGACGACCATGGACTGGCCGAGACCGTAGCCGGTGGCCTTCGGCAGCTGGAGCAGCTGGGGCAGGACCAGCGAGACGACGTAGAAGCTGACGCCGACCATGATCGACGCCAGGTTGGTGAGCAGCACCTCGCGGCGGGCGGTGGTGCGCAGGTCGACCAGGGGCGCCTGGACGCGCAGTTCGAACAGGCCCCACAGCAGGAGCACGACCACGGCCGCGGCGAACAGGCCCAGCGTCGTACCGGAGGACCAGCCCCAGTCGCTGCCCTTGGTGACCGGCAGCAGGAGCAGCACCAGTCCGGTGGACAGGCCCACGGCGCCCGGCAGGTCGAAGGAGCCCTCGGCGCGCATCGGGGACTCGGGCACCACGAGGAGGGTGAGGACGATCGCGACCACGCCGAGGCCGGCGGCGCCGTAGAACAGGGAGTGCCAGTCGCTGTGCTGGGCGACGAGGGCCGCCGCGGGCAGCGCGAGACCGCCGCCGACGCCGATCGAGGAGCTCATCAGGGCCATGGCCGAGCCGAGCCGCTCGCGCGGCAGCATGTCCCGCATCAGGCCGATGCCGAGCGGGATCGCGCCCATGGCGAAGCCCTGCAGGGCACGGCCCACGATCATGGTGAGCAGCTGGCTGGTGAGCGCGCTGACCAGGGCGCCTGCGACCATCACGGCGAGGCTGAGGATCAGCATGCGCCGCTTGCCGTAGAGGTCGCCGAGCCGGCCCATGATCGGGGTGGCGACGGCACCGGACAGGAGGGTCGAGGTCAGGACCCAGGTGGCGTTGCTGGGGGCGGTGTCCAGCAGCTGCGGCAGGTCCTTGATGACCGGCACGAGCAGCGTCTGCATCACCGCGACCACGATGCCGGCGAAGGCGAGCACCGGGACCACGGTCCCGCCGGCCTTCCGGGTCGGTTGATCGGTCGTCGTACGGGTCATTGAGTGAGGCCTCCCCTGAACATAAGTGCTCGGTAAACCTCGTATCCACAGGCAACTATTCCGTTGCTTCGGGCCTCTAATGAAGTCTTGACCTCCTCATGGGTTTCTGATCTGCCGTCAGGGTCTGGTGAGATGATGGAACACGTTCTAGTCTGCGCGCCATGAAGGCCTATGTCGCCGGGGTCGGGATGACCAGGTTCGAGAAGCCCGAGACCCGTGAATGGCAGTACTGGGACATGGTCCGGGAGGCCGGGGGTGCGGCGCTCGCGGATGCCGGGGTCGCCTACCACGAGGTGGAACAGGTTCCTGTCGGCCACTGTTTCCAGCCCTCCACCGCCGGCCAGCGCGCCGCGTACGAGCTGGGACTCACCGGCGTCCCCGTCTACAACGTCGACAACAACTGCGCGACCGGCGCGACCGCGCTCATGCTCGCCCGGCAGCTCGTCGAGGGCGGCGCCTGCGACTGCGCGCTGGCACTCGGCTTCGAGAAGATGAAGCGAGGAGCGCTCGGCACAGGGGGCGACGGCGGCGACTTCGCCACCTCCCCGGTCGCCCGGCACTACGGGATCATGGCCGCCCGGCACGGGTTCGAGGCGACCCCGCCCACCGCCCAGATCTTCGGCGACGCGGCTCGCGAGCACATGGAGCGGTACGGCACGACCGAGGCGCAGCTCGCCGCGGTCGCCGCCAAGAACCACCGCCACTCCGCGCACAACCCCTACGCCCAGTTCCGGGACGTGTACGACGTGGCCGCCGTGCTCGCCTCGCGCACGGTCCACCGGCCGCTGACCAAGCTCCAGTGCTCGCCGACCTCGGACGGCGCGGCGGCGGCCGTGGTGGTCTCGGAACGGTTCGCCGAGGAGCGGTCCCTGACCGGGCTGGTCGAGATCGCCGGGCAGGCCATGACGACGGACACCGAGGAGTCCTTCGCGTCCGGCTCCTGCATCGACGTCGTCGGGCAGCCCATGTCCCGGCGGGCGGCCCGGCAGGCGTACGACCGTGCCGGGCTCGGCATCGAGGACGTCGACGTGATCGAGCTGCACGACTGCTTCTCGGTCAACGAACTGCTGACGTACGAGGCGCTCGGCATGTGCGCCCCCGGGGAGTCGGGGAAGCTGGTCGAGTCGGGCGCGACGACGTACGGCGGCCGCTGGGTGGTGAACCCGTCCGGCGGGCTCATCTCCAAGGGCCATCCGCTGGGCGCGACCGGCCTGGCCCAGACGGCCGAGCTGGTGTGGCAGCTGCGCGGCGAGGCGGGCGACCGGCAGGTGCCGGGGGCGCGCACGGGACTCGCCCACAACATCGGACTGGGCGGCGCGGCGGTGGTGACGGTGCTGCGGGCGGCGTAGGACCTCGGCGGCGGGCGGTGGCGGGGCTCGGTGGCGGGCCCGGTGGCGGGGCCCGGTGGTGGAGTGGTGGCCCGGCCCGGCCCGGTGGGGTGCGGTGCGGTGCGGTGCCGGCTCGGCGGTGAGGCGGTGGCGTCGCCGGGGCACCGGGGCGGGCCCACTGGTGCAGGGCGCCGCCGGAGGCCGCGGGGGCCTGGCCGCCGTCCGGACGCCTGGAGCCCGGGCCGCCGTCCGGGCGCCGTGGCGGGCCGTCGTCCGGGTGCCGTCGTAGGTCGCGGGGCCTAGGCCGCCGCCCGGGCGGGGCTGGGCCGAAATGCCGATGCAAGGACCGTAACCGGGTTGAGAGCATGACCCCCATGCTGGAAGCCACCCCTACCTCGCCCCGGACACTCCGCCGCGCCGCACCCCCGGCCTGGCTGGTGGTGGCACTCGCCTGCGCCGGTCAGTTCCTCGTCGTGCTCGACGTGTCCGTCGTGAACGTGGCCCTGCCCTCGATGCGGGCCGACCTCGCGCTGAGCCCGTCCGGCCTGCAGTGGGTGGTGAACGCGTACGCCATCGCCTTCGCCGGGTTCATGCTGCTGGGCGGCCGGGCCGGCGACCTGTACGGCCGCAAGCGGATGTTCCTGGTGGGGCTCGCCCTGTTCACGCTGGCCTCCCTGGGCGGCGGCCTGGCCCAGGAGGGCTGGCAGCTGCTGCTGGCACGGGCCGTGCAGGGGCTGGGCGCGGCGGTACTGGCCCCGTCGACGCTGACCCTCCTCACCTCGGCGGTGGCGGAGGGACCTGCGCGGGCCCGGGCGATAGCCACCTGGACCGCCGTGGGCGCGGGCGGCGGGGCGGCGGGCGGACTCGTCGGCGGGGTCCTGGTGGACACACTGTCCTGGCGGTGGGTCCTGCTGATCAACGTGCCGGTCGGCGCGGTGGTCCTGGCCGGCTCGGTGCGGTGGCTGACGGAGAGCCGGGCCGGGGACCGGCGCCGGCTCGACCTGCCCGGCGCACTGCTGGTGACGGCGGGCCTGGCGACCCTGGCCTACGGCATCTCGCAGACGGAGGCCGAGGGCTGGACGGCGGCGGCCACGCTGCTGCCGCTGCTCGCCGGGCTGCTGCTGATCGCCCTGTTCCTGCTGGTCGAGGCGCGTACGGCGGCCCCGCTGATGCCGCTCGGCGTGCTGCGGCTGCGCTCCGTGGCGTCCGCGAACGCCGCGATGTTCCTCTCCGGCTCGGCGATGTTCTGCATGTGGTACTTCATGACGCTGTACGTCCAGAACGTGCTCGGCTACACCCCGCTGGAGGCCGGATTCGCCCTCGTGCCCAGCTCGCTGTCGGTGGTCGCCGGCTCCAAGGTCGCGCCGCGCCTGATGCGGCGGGCGGGCGCGCGGAACGTGGCGGTGCTCGGCACGCTGGTGGCCGCGGCCGGCTTCGGCTGGCAGTCCACGATGACCGCGCACGGGGCGTACGTGACCGCGATCATGGTCCCGGGGGTCCTGATGATGCTCGGCGCGGGCCTGGCCGCGACCCCGCTCGCGTCGCTGGCCACGTCCGGGGCGGCGTCCGGGGAGGCGGGCGTGGTGTCCGGACTGGTCAACACCTCGCGCACGATGGGCGGTTCGCTCGGCCTCGCCGTGATGTCGACCGTCGCCGCGGCCGGCACGGGCGGCGGGGCGGGCCCCGAGGCGCTGACGGACGGCTACGCGCTGGCCTTCCGGACGAGCACGGCGGTCCTGCTGGGCGGGGCGCTGCTCATGCTGCTGTGGCTGCCGCGGAGAATTTCCGCGAGTTCCGCGAACTGAGGCAACGGTCCGGGCGGCCCGTGGACTCCTTCTGACATCAAGGAGGTAATCCATGGGGGACGGGAAGAGGGCTCGGAACGAGGAGTTCCAGAGCTTCGTCGTCGGCCGCTGGCCGCGGCTGATGCGTACGGCGTTTCTCCTCACGGGGCAGCAGCACGCCGCGGAGGACCTGGTCCAGTCGACGCTCGAGCAGGTCTATGTGCACTGGCGCAAGGTCGGCTCGGCTGACGATCCGGAGGCGTACGTACGGCGCGTGATGATCAACGCGCACGCACGCAGGCACCGCAGGCGGCTCAAGGAGTTCCTGGCGCCGAAGGACGACTCGGGGCTGGTGCGCGAGGTGGCCGACACCGGCGACCGGATCGCGCAGGCCGACGACCGAAGCGCGCTGCTGAAGGCGCTCGCCCAGCTGCCGGCGCGGCAGCGGGAGGCGGTGGTCCTGCGCTACTGGGAGGACCTGACGGAGACGCAGACGGCCGAGGCGATGGGCTGCTCGGTCGGCACGGTGAAGAGCAACGCGGCCAAGGGCATCGCCAAACTGCGGGCCATACCGGGGCTGCTGGAGACGGTGACGCAGGGAGGGCGGAAGTGATGAGCGCGGACCGGGAGAACCACGAGATGACACAGTCGGACATCGCCTTCCTCCTCGCGGACGCCGCGGACGAGGTCGAGATCGGCATAGCCCCGGTGCAGGCGGTCATCCGCGGCGGCCGCCGCCGCAGGGCGCGCCGCTGGGCCCTGGCGGCGACGACGGCCCTGGTCCTGGCGGGGTCGACGGGCGCGACACTGGCGGTCGCCGGGCTGCCCGGGGGGCACGGGGACCGGGGTGCGCACGTGGCGACACGGCCGGCGTCTCCCGAGGCACGGCATGTGTACGAGCCGCAGGAGACGGAGCTGTCGCGGGGCACCTACCGCGGCAAGCCCTGGTACGTCGACATCCAGGTGTGGGGAGCGCCACGCGACGAACACGAGGCGGACCGGCAGTTCGACGCCATGGCCGAGCTGGGACTCAAGCCCGTCGTCACCACACCGGCCGGCCTGATCGGCAAGACCTCGCACTTCGTGACCCGGAAGTACGGTGCCGGCCTTCCCCAGCAGCTCACCTTCGACACGGTGAAGAACCCGGACCACCTGCGGGGCACGGACCTGGAGGCCGCGGCCGCCCCCATCGAGTCCAGCGGCGACGAGGTGTCGCGCCTCGTGGTCGGCAAGGTCGCCACCACCGCGCGGGAGGTCACCTGCACCTGGCGGGACGGCCGTACGACCGTCGTCCGGAGCGGGCCCGTGAACTACCGGCACAATGTGCCGGACCCCGCCATCGTGCCGGTGGACGGTTACCCCGCCGCGAACTGGTTCGTGTGTGCCGCCCCCGACGGGACGGCCTACAAGGACGTGAAGGTGACGAAGTGACTCGCCGCCGAAGAAACCCCGGTCACAACCACCCCCGCTGCCGGGCCTCCCGTACCGCCTCCGTCCGGTTGCGGGTGCCCGTCTTGCCGATCGCCGCGGACAGGTAGTTGCGGACGGTGGACTCGGACAGATGGAGCCGGCCGGCGATGTCGGCGACCGTCGCCCCGTCCACCGACGCCGTCAGCACCTCCCGCTCGCGAGCCGTCAGCGGATTCGGCCCGGCACTGAGCGCGGCGGCGGCCAGCGCCGGATCGACCACCGTCTCCCCGGTGAGCACGCGCCGGATCGCCGCGGCCAGTTCCTCCACCGGCCCGTCCTTCACGAGGAACCCGGCCGCCCCGGCCTCCATGGCCCGCCGCAGATAGCCGGGCCGGCCGAAGGTGGTGAGGATCAGCACCCGGCAGTCGGGCGCCTCGGTCCGCAGCTCCGCCGCGGCGTCCAGCCCGCTCATGCCCGGCAGTTCGATGTCCAGCAGGGCCACGTCCGGGCGGTGGGTGAGCACGGAGTCCACGATGACGTCGCCCGAGGAGAGCTGGGCCACGACCTCGATGTCCGCCTCCATGCCGAGCAGCAGGGCGAGCGCGCCACGCATCATGCCCTGGTCCTCGGCGAGCAGTACCCGGATGCACTTGCCGGGCCGGTGGTCCCGGGGCGACTCGTTCATGGGCTCAGCCTAGGGCCGGGGGAGGAAGGGGGATCCTGCCGCGCCGAAGCCTTCCGCGCGGGTGCGCCGGGGCCCGTGGGGGAGCGCCCCGGCCCGGTGCGGCCGGGGCGCCACCGGCTGGTCAGCCCGCCGCGGGGGCGGTGGCCGCCACCGCCCTCGACTCGGCCGATCCGACGGGCAGTTCCGCGGTCACCGTGAAACCCCCCTGCGGTGACCGGCCGGCACTGAGGGAGCCGCCCGCCGCCGCGAGGCGCTCGGTGAGGCCCGTCAGGCCGGTGCCGCCTATGCCCGCCGCGGGCCGGCCGGCGGCCTGGCCGCCGCCGTTGTCGGTGACCCGGAGCCGTACGTGCTCCGCGGCGCCCTCGACGGTGATCTCGCAGCGGCCGGCGTCGCTGTGCCGGACCACGTTGGTGACCGCCTCGCGCACCACCCAGCCGAGCAGCACCTCGGCCTGCGGGGCGAGCGGCGCCCCGCTCCGCCGCACCACCGGTTCCACGCCCGCCGCGGACAGGGCCGAGCAGGCCCGGGTCAGCTCGGTGGCCAGACTGCCCTCGCGGTAGCCGGTCACCGCCTCGCGGATCTCGGTGAGCGCCTGCCGGCCCACCGACTCGATGTCCGTGATCTGCGTCAGCGCGGCGTCCATGTCCCCAGGAGCCAGCCGCCTGGCCGCCTCCGACTTCACCACGATCACCGACAGGGTGTGCCCGAGCAGGTCGTGCAGATCGCGGGAGAAGCGCAGCCGCTCCTTCTCCACCGCCCGCCGGGCCAGCTCCTCGCGGGCGGCGCGCAACTCCCGTACGGCCTCGGACAGGCCGAGGATCGCGGCGGTCACCATGCTGGAGATGAACGTGGCGTACCCGATGGTCGACGCGTCGCCCCAGCCGCCGCGCACATAGGCGACGGCGCCCGCGTACACGGCGAGCAGCAGGCCGGTGCGTCCCAGCCAGGGGCCGCGCAGACAGGCGCCCGCCGCGAGGCCCAGCAGCGGGAAGAACGTCAGCCAGTCACCGCCGTACCCGAGGGCCAGACCGGTGGTGAGCAGGCCCATCAGGCCGAGCGCCACCCGGGTGGAGGTCGCCTCGCGCCGGCAGCGGTCGAAGGACCGGAAGGTGACGTAGATGTACAGCGAGTTGAAGGCCAGCAGGCCCACGCCGCCGATCCACGGGTTGGGCGTCCTGCCCTGGAGCAGGTTGGAGAAGGACCCGAGGCCCAGCAGCAGCCAGGGCAACAGGGAGAAGCCGGTGGGCGGCGGTCCCGGATGGTCGGCGTCCGGCGTCCCGCCGCCCTTTCGGGCGGCCCGCTGTGCGGCCTCGAACCGCCGGTGCTCGGTGCGCCACTGCTTCCCCTCGGCCTGCCAGGCCGCCATCCGGCACCTCATCGCCCGCCACCTCGTCATCTTCGTCTCCCCCGGTCGGTCGCCCCGCACCACGGCGCGGCGACGGCACTGCGTACGGAGTCGACGGTACGGAACCGGGCCCGTCCTCGGCAGAGGCGGTTGTACGGATCCCGGCAGTACAAATGTCACCGTCCACGTCGCCTGACACAGCGTCAGGAGCCTTCACAACTGTGGAGCGCTCGGCTATACAGGGGGCGCCGGACTGGAACGCGTTCTAGATCGGCCCGTGGCGACCTCGGTGCGGCCGACGGTGCGGACGGCCGTGCCGGGGTCTTGAGACCTGTCAGGAGCCCCATGCCCATCGACGCAGCCAAGGCCCTCGCCGCCGAACCCCGGACCGGCGAGATCAGCTGGAACCAGAAGGACGTGCTGCTCTACCACCTCGGCATCGGCGCCGGCACCCCCGCCACCGACCCCGACGAGCTGCGCTACACCCTGGAATCCCGGCTGCAGGTCCTGCCGAGCTTCGCGACCGTCGCGGGCGCCGGCGCACCCGGTGTGATCAGCGGGCTGTCCATGCCGGGCATCGAGGTCGACCTCGCGCGCGTCCTGCACGGCGGCCAGACGCTGACCGTCCACCGTCCGATCCCGGCACAGGGCACCGCCACCATCACCCACCGCGTCGCCGCCGTCCACGACAAGGGCAAGGCGGCCGTGCTCGTGCTGCGCACCGACGTCGCCGACGCCGACGGGCCGCTGTGGACCAACGACGCCCAGATCTTCCTGCGCGGAGAGGGCGGCTTCGGCGGCGACCGCGGCCCGAGCACCCGCCTCGACGCGCCCACCGGCGAGCCGGAGCGGACCGTGGAGCGGCGGATCCGCCCCGACCAGGCCCTGCTCTACCGCCTCTCCGGCGACTGGAACCCGCTGCACGCCGACCCCGAGTTCGCGAAGGTCGCCGGGTTCGAACGGCCCATCCTGCACGGGCTGTGCACCTACGGCATCACGCTCAAGGCGGTCGTGGACACGCTGCTGGGCGGGGACGTCAGCCGCGTGCGGTCGTACACCACCCGGTTCGCCGGTGTCGTGTACCCGGGGGAGACCCTGCGGATCCGCATGTGGCGGCAGGCCGGGAGCGTCCGGGTGGCCGTGAGCGCCGTCGAGCGGGACGACGCGCCCGTCCTCGCCGACACCGTCGTCGAACACTCCTGAGCCAGCCCACCGCCAGAGGGGAGCCGCACCATGCGCGCAGCCGTACTGCACGAGATCGGCCAGGAAAAGCTGGAGGTCCTCGACGACGTCGAGGCGACGGGCTTCGGCCCCGGCAGGGTCAGGGTCCGGGTGCGCGCCGCCGGACTGTGCCACTCGGACCTGTCCGCGATGAACGGAGTGCTGCCCCAGCCGGCCCCCTTCGTCCCCGGCCACGAGGGCGCCGGCGAGGTCCTCGAAGTGGGCGAGGGCGTACGGCACCTGAAGCCCGGCGACCGGGTCGTCATCTGCTGGCTGCCCGCCTGCGGCGCCTGCCCGGCCTGCAAGCGGGGACAGACCGAGCTGTGCCTGGCCGGCTTCATGAACGCGGGCACCCCCAACTTCCGGCGCTCCGGCGGTGACGTCTTCGGCTTCGCCGGCACCGGCATCTTCGCCGAGGAGGTCGTGGTCGACGCCGGCTGCGCCGTCCCGATCCCGGACGACGTGCCCTTCGACATCGCCGCGCTGATCGGCTGCGGTGTCACGACCGGACTCGGTGCCGCGCTCAACACCGCGGACGTGGAGGCCGGTTCGTCGGTCGCCGTCATCGGCTGCGGAGGCGTCGGCATCTCCGCGGTGCAGGGCGCCCGGCTGAAGGGCGCCGCCGAGATCGTCGCCGTCGACCCGGTCGCCTCCCGGCGCGAGTCGGCACTGCGGTTCGGCGCCACCCGGGCGGTCTCCCCGGAGGAGCTGGCCGGCGCCAAGCAGGAGGTCACCGGCGGCGAGGGCTTCGACTACGTCTTCGAGGTCGTCGGCAGGTCCGCCACCGCCCGCACCGCCTACGAGAACACCCGGCGCGGCGGCACCCTCGTCGTGGTCGGCGCGGGCGCCATGGACGACTTCCTCCAGCTCAACATGTTCGAGCTGTTCTTCGACGAGAAGCGCATCCTGCCGTCCATGTACGGCGGCGGCGACGTCCTGCGCTCCTACGAGCGCACGATCGCCCTGTGGCGGGCCGGCCGCGTCGACCTGGCCGGCCTGATCACCCACCGGGTGCAGCTGGCGGAGATCAACGAGGCACTCGACCAGATGCGTACCGGGACCGCCCTGCGTACCTGCATCGAGATCTGAGGACACCGCGCATGTCACTGCCACTTCAGGGGCTCTCCGCGATCGTCACCGGTGCCGGGCGCGGGCTCGGCCGGGCCGAGGCACTGGAACTCGCCCGGCTCGGCGCGGCCGTCGTCGTCAACGACTACGGACAGCCCGGCCGCGACGGCACCGGAGAGGCCTCCGCGGGCCCCGCCGAGGAGGTCGCGGCCGAGATCCGCGAGCGGGGCGGCCGGGCCGTCGCGCACACCGGGGACGTCGCCGACCTCCGGCAGGCCGGCGAACTGGTCGGGCTGGCGGTCGCCGAGTTCGGCGCCCTGGACGTGCTCGTCAACAACGCCGGCATCCTGCGCGACCGCATGGTCTTCTCCATGACCGAGGACGAGTGGGACTCGGTGATCCGCGTCCACCTCAAAGGACACTTCAACACCACCCGCTTCGCCGCCGCGCACTGGCGGGAGCGGTCCAAGGCCGCCGGCGGGCCGGTGTACGGGCGGATCGTGAACACCTCCTCGGAGGCGTTCCTCGCCGGATCCGCCGGGCAGCCCAACTACGCGGCGGCCAAGGGCGGGATCGTCGGCCTGACCACCTCGACCGCCCTCGCCCTCGCCAAGTACGGCGTCACGGCCAACGCGATCTGCCCGCGCGCCCGGACCCGGATGACCGAGGACGTCTTCGCCGGGTTCGGGCGGCCGGACGAGGGCCTGGACCCGCTGGCCCCCGAGCACGTGGCCCCGCTCGTCGGCTACCTGGCCTCACCGGCCGCCGCGCGGATCAACGGCCAGCTGCTCGTCGTGCACGGCGGAATGATCGCCGCCATGGAACGGCCGCGGGTGCAGGCCAAGTTCGACAGCAAGCAGGAGACGTTCACCTACGACGAACTCGACGCGCTGCTCACCCCGCACTACGCGGGGCGGCCGCCGGGCGAGACCTTCGCGGCGGCCGAGGTGCTGGGTCTCAAGAGGACCTGACGGCGGGGAGGGAAAAAGACGAGGGGGGCGCCCGGCGGGCACCCCCCTCCTCACTGGTACGACCGTCAGGCAGCCGCCTCGGCCTTCTCCTGGACCGGCTTGCGGTGCCGGCCGTGCGGAGGCGTCTCGTTCTCCTGGGCCGCGACCGGGCCGCGGTGCCGGCCGTGGCCGGTCCCCTGAGAATCGGCGGACAGCTGCTCCGTCGTGCTGGTGTCGCTCATCGGACGTATTCACCCCGTCAACATGATCTTTCGTACAGCCGGGCGAGTGTAACCGGCACACCACGGGCCGAATCCAGGCGCACACGCCGACCGGCACTACTTCGTTACAAGACGCCCCAGGGGTGCCTGCTGCAACGGAACCGGACGGGCCGTCACCGGCTCCGGAGGGCCCGGTTCCGGCGCCTGGCGGGACGCCTCGGGCACCCCGCCGGCCGTGCCGTCCCGGACCGGACCCGCCGGACCCGTGTCCCCCGGTCCCCCCGCTTCCCCCCTGGGCACCGTCAGCTCCGCGACACCGCACGGCGTCTCCTCCGTGACGTACGGCAGCCGCAGCACCCCGTCCCGCGTCCACACCCCGGCGTCGGCCAGCCACCCCTCGGGGGCCGGGAGGTGGCACATCCGCCGCTCGGCCGGCCGCCAGACGCCCACCCAGCCGCCGAACTCGCCGTCGATGCGCAGCGCCACCGCGCAGTTCTCCGGCATCAGCACCTGCCCCGGCTGGATCGCGAACGGCGTCAGCGTGCAGTCCGGCACCCGCAGGCACTCCGGGAAGCGCACCGGCAGCGTGCTGCCGAGCACCCCCCAGCCCAGCCGCCGCCGCCCCGGCGAGGGCGCGTCGGAGGAGATCAGCAACAGCCCGCTGTCGAGGTCGGCGAGCAGCAGCCGGTCGTCGCTGCCCTCCGCGATCTGCAGCAGGGGGGAGACCTCCGCGCGCTCCAGGTCGACCACGACCGTCTTGGTGCGCCCGCCCAGCTCCCGGTCCAGCGCCAGCATCCGCCCGGCGCCGTCCAGCCACACCCCGCCCGAGCAGCGACCCGGCACCTCGGCGAGCCGCTCGGGACCGAACGCCCCGCCCGCCACCAGCCACACCACGCTGGAACGCGCGCCGACGGCCAGGGCGTACGCCCGCGTGCCCCCCGGCGCCGCCGGCAGCAGCGTGAACCGGGTGCCGGGCTCGGGGCACTCCACCGCGCCCAGCGGCAGCTCGCCCGTGCCGGGCCCGGTCGGGTACAGCAGCGCGAAGTCGTGCCGCCGCTCCATCAGCCGGTGGATCAGCACCCGGCCGTCGCCCATGGGCTGCACCTGGGTGCCGGGCTCCTCCGGCTGGTTGCCGGGCAGCGGGACGGCGTACGGCTCCGGGCCGTCCAGCGTCCAGCGCTCGGGGAACCAGGAGTCACCGTCCAGCGCGAGACGGGCGGCGTACGCGCCGTCCGCCGTGAGAGCGCATCCCGTCCCACCGTCTTCCGCGCCGGTCGACGGGGTTTCGATCGCACAGGCCGTCATGGTTCGGTCACCTCCGGCGACGAAGCTAGTTTTCGCACGCACAGACGTGGGACGGGCCGTCCCCCCTTCACACATACGGGTGGTGCAGAAGCGATTCGCCTGAGGGAACCGGGGGCGCTGTGCTGAGAGGGGCCGGACCTGGCGCATGCGGTACGGCCGCGCCGAACAGCCAGGTAGCCTTTTCCCGTGCCCCGTCTGTCTGAAGTCATCGCCGCGCTGGAGAACCTGTGGCCCGCCGAGCGGGCCGAGTCCTGGGACGCGGTCGGCACGGTCGTGGGCGACCCCGACCAGGAGGTCACCCGGGTCCTGTTCGCCGTCGACCCCGTCCGGGAGATCGTCGACGAGGCGCTGAAGCTCGGCGCCGACCTGCTGGTCACCCACCACCCGCTCTATCTGCGCGGGACGACCACGGTCGCGGCCACGCACTTCAAGGGCCGGGTCGTGCACACGCTGATCAAGAACGACATCGCGCTGCACGTGGCCCACACCAACGCGGACACCGCCGACCCGGGCGTCTCCGACGCCCTCGCCGGCGCCCTCGACCTCCGCGTCGTACGGCCCCTCGTGCCGGACCCGACGGACCCGGACGGCCGCCGGGGCCTCGGGCGCGTCTGCGAACTCGACCACCCGCTCACCGTCCGCGAACTGGCCGCCCGGGCCGCCGAGCGGCTGCCCGCCACCGCGCAGGGCATCCGGGTGGCCGGCGACCCCGAGGCCGTCGTCCGCACGATCGCCGTCAGCGGCGGTTCCGGCGACAGCCTCTTCGACCAGGTCCGCGCGGCCGGTGTGGACGCCTTCCTCACCGCCGACCTGCGCCACCACCCGGTGAGCGAGGCCGTCGCCCACAGTCCTCTCGCGCTGCTCGACGCGGCGCACTGGGCCACCGAGTGGCCCTGGTGCGAGCTGGCCGCGAGCCAGCTCGACGAGATCTCCGACCGTCACGGCTGGGACCTCAGGGTCCACGTCTCCAAGACGGTCACCGACCCATGGACCGCCCACGCGGCGTCCTCCGTCCCCAACCAGTAACCGGGAGCCCCCAACTGAACGCCGCGCCCGCCGACCAGATCCGACTCCTCGACGTCCAGGCCCTCGACGTCCGCCTGCAGCAGCTGGCGCACAAGCGGAAGTCCCTGCCCGAGCACACCGAGATCACGTCGCTGAACAAGGACCTCACGCAGTTGCGCGACCTGCTGGTCGCCGCGCAGACCGAGGAGAGCGACACCGCCCGCGAGCAGACCAAGGCCGAGCAGGACGTGGACCAGGTGCGCCGGCGCGCCGCCCGCGACCAGCAGCGGCTGGACTCCGGCGCGGTCACCTCGCCGAAGGACCTGTCCAACCTCCAGCACGAGATCGCCTCCCTCGCCAAGCGGCAGGGTGACCTGGAGGACGTGGTCCTGGAGGTCATGGAGCGCCGCGAGAGCGCGCAGGAGCGGGTGACCGAGCTGACCGGGCGGGTCGCCTCCGTGCAGGCGAAGATCGACGACGCGACCGGCCGCCGGGACGCCGCGTTCGAGGAGATCGACGGCGAGGCGGCGTCCGCGGCCAAGGAGCGCGAGGTCGTCGCGGCCTCCGTCCCGGCGGACCTGCTCAAGCTGTACGACAAGCTGCGCGAGCAGCAGGGCGGCATCGGCGCGGCGAAGCTGTACGCCCGCACCTGCCAGGGCTGCCGCCAGGAGCTGGCCATCACCGAGCTGAACGAGGTCCGCTCGGCGGCGCCGGACACGGTGGTCCGCTGCGAGAACTGCCGCCGCATCCTGGTGCGCACGGCCGAGTCGGGTCTGTAGGGGCGTTGGGGGCGTTGGGCGTGCGGGAGTTCATCGTCGAGGCCGACGGCGGTTCGCGGGGCAACCCGGGGCCGGCCGGCTACGGCGCCGTGGTGAGCGACGCGGCGACGGGGGAGACCCTGACGGAGGCGGCCGAGTACATCGGCGTCGCCACCAACAACGTCGCCGAGTACCGCGGTCTCCTCGCGGGACTGCGCGCCGCCCACGCCCTCGACCCCACCGCGACGGTGCACGTCCGGATGGACTCCAAGCTCGTCATCGAGCAGATGTCGGGCCGCTGGAAGATCAAGCACCCCGCCATGAAGCCGCTGGCGACCGAGGCGAGATCCGTCTTCCCGCCGGACCAGGTCGCCTACGAGTGGATCCCCCGGGAGCGCAACAAGCACGCCGACCGGCTGGCCAACGAGGCGATGGACGCGGGCGCCAAGGGCGGACAGTGGTCCCCGTCCGCGTCCCGGGCCGCCCTGGACACCCCACCGGCTGCCCTGGAGCCGGCGGGCCCGCCCGGAGACGCGACCGCGGGCGCGGCGAGGGCCCGGGCGGCTCTGGCGGAGGGCCGGACCACCGGCCCCGCGACTCCGGCACAGCCGACGCCCGCCGAGACAGCGGGCAGCGGCGCCTCCCATCCGGCCCCGGCCGCCGCCCGGCAGCCGGCGTCCGCCGCGGCCGCGGGCAGCGGTTCCTCCGAGACGGCGACGACCGCCCGGCAGCCGGCGTCCGCCGCGGACGCGAGCGGGGGACCCGCCGAGGCGCTCGCCGTCAGTGGGCGGCAGCCGTCCGCGCCGGGGTGGAGCAGTGCCCCCGATCTCGGCGCCCCCGCCACCTTCGTGCTGCTCCGGCACGGTGAGACCCCGCTCACCCCCCAGAAGCGCTTCTCCGGCAGCGGCGGCACCGACCCCTCCCTCTCCGACGCGGGCCGCGAGCAGGCACGGCGCGTCGCCGAGGCCCTCGCGCGGCGCGGCACCGTCCAGGCCGTCGTGGCGTCCCCGCTCGCCCGCACCCGGGAGACCGCCGGTATCGTCGCGGCCCGCCTGGGCCTGGACGTCGCGGTCGACGACGGCCTCCGCGAGACCGACTTCGGCGCCTGGGAGGGCCTGACCTTCGGCGAGGTCCGCGAGCGCCACCCGGAGGACCTGAACGCCTGGCTCGCCGACCCGGAAGCGCACCCCACCGGCGGCGGCGAGAGCTTCGCCGAGACGGCCGGCCGGATCGCCGCCACCCGGGACAAGCTGGTCGCGGCCCACGCCGGCCGCACGGTCCTGCTGGTCACCCACGTCACGCCGATCAAGACCTTCGTCCGCCTCGCCCTGGGTGCACCGCCCGAGTCACTGTTCCGGATGGAGCTCTCGGCGGCGTCCCTGTCGGCGGTGGCGTACTACGCGGACGGCAACGCGAGCGTACGGCTGTTCAACGAGACGTCCCACCTGCGCCCCTGAGCCCGGCCGCGGTCCGCGCCAGCTCCTCGATCCGAGCCCAGTCCCGGGCGGCCACCGCGTCCGCCGGGACCATCCAGCTGCCGCCCACGCAGCCGACGTTGGGCAGCGCCAGGTACTCCGGCGCGGTCGCCGCGCCGATCCCGCCGGTCGGGCAGAAGCGGGCCTGCGGCAGGGGCCCCGCCAGCGACTTCAGGTAGGCCGTGCCGCCCGCCGCCTGCGCGGGGAAGAACTTCATCTCCCGCACCCCGCGCTCCAGCAGTGCCACCACCTCCGAGGTGGTCGACACCCCCGGCAGGAACGGCACCCCGGACCCGCGCATCGCCGCCAGCAGCGCCTCGGTCCACCCCGGGCTCACCAGGAACCGCGCCCCGGCGGCCACGCACGCGTCCACCTGATCCGGCGTGATCACCGTGCCCGCCCCGACCACCGCGTCCGGCACCTCGGCGGCGACGGCCCGGATGGCCTCGGGCGCCGCCGGGGTCCGCAGCGTCACCTCGATCGCGGGCAGCCCGCCCGCCACCAGGGCCCGCGCGAGCGGTACGGCGTCGGCGGGATCGGAGAGCACCACGACGGGCACGACGGGCGCGAGATCGAGCACGGAGGCAGGGGAGGGGGAGGGCAACGGCGAGGTCATGCCCTCATCGTGCCCAGCGGCTGCACTACTCGCAACGATCGTTGCGCATGTTGCAACGCCCCTGCGGTCGGCTCAGTGGATCTCCTCCACCAGCACGTCCAGGGACCACGCCTTGCCCGCCTTCCCGGGCGCTTCCACCTCCACGACGTATCCGAGCCCCCGCAGCGTCTCCACCAGCTCGGCGGGGTCCCGGGGCGCGGCCCCGGCCGTCAGCAGGCTCCGTACCATCCGCCCCTTGGTCGCCTTGTTGAAGTGGCTGACCACCTTCCGGGTCGGCGCGTGCAGCACCCGTACGGTCGCCGTCCGCCCCGCCACCTCGCCCTTGGGCCGCCAGGCCGCCGCGTACGCCGAGGACCGCAGGTCCAGCACGAGGCCGTCGCCCGCCGCCTCGGGCAGCACCTCGGCCATCGGCGCCCGCCAGTGCCCCGCCAGCGCGCCGAGCCCGGGCAGCTTCACCCCCATCGAGCAGCGGTAGGAGGGGATCCGGTCCGTCACCCGCACCGCGCCCCACAGACCCGAGAAGACCAGCAGCGAGGCCGCCGCGCGCCGCCGTGCCGTCGCGTCCAGCGTGGCGAGGCCCAGGGCGTCGTAGAGGACCCCGGTGTAGACCTCCCCGGCGGGGCGGGCGCCGGCCGCCGGAAGCCCGGCGTTCTTCGCGACCTCGCCGCGCAGGCCCTCGCTCAGCCCGAGCACCTCGCGCGCCTTCTCCTCGTCGCCGGAGCAGAGCTCGACCAGCTCTGTGAACACGGCCTCCCGCGCGGCAGAGAGCCCCGGCAGGGACAGCGACCCGATCTCCAGCGGGGCGCCCCCGCCCGCACTCGCCTTGCCTTCCGAGGGCGGCAGCAGGACCAGCAACACGTACTCCTCACGTAGACCTCCGCGCCAGCGTACGGCGTGCCGGGGGCCCCACCCCGACCTACGCTCGCTGTATGCCCTGCCGCAGGATCCGCGTGACCGGAGCCCCCGAGGCACCCCTCCGGGCGGCCCTCGCCGCGCTGCGCGCCGGACTCGGCGTTCCCGAGGACTTCCCGCCGGAGGTCCTGGCGGAGGCCGAACGCGCGGCGAAGGCGCCCGCGCCACCGCCGTACGACGCCACGGACATCCCCTTCTTCACCCTCGACCCGCCGACGTCCACCGACCTCGACCAGGCCACCCACCTCTCCCGGCGGGGCACCGGCCACCGGGTGCGGTACGCCATCGCCGACGTCGCCGCCTTCGTCGCGCCCGGCGGTGCCCTGGACGCGGAGGCGCACCGGCGGGTGAACACCATCTACTTCCCGGACGAGAAGGTCCCCCTGCACCCCGTCGTGCTCAGCGAGGGTGCCGCCAGCCTGCTGCCGGACCGGACCCGCCCCGCCGTGCTGTGGACGATCGACCTCGACGGCGAGGGCCGCACTCTCGCCGTCGACGTACGCCGGGCCCTCGTGCGCAGCCGCGCCAAGCTCGACTACGCGGGCGTGCAGCGGGCGATCGACGCCGGGACGGCCGAGGAGCCCGTCGCGCTGCTCCGGGAGGTCGGCACGGCGCGGGAGCGGCTGGAGGTCGAACGCGGAGGGATCTCCCTCAACGTGCCCGAGCAGGAGATCACCGAGCACGACCACACCTACGAACTCGGCTACCGCGCCCCGCTGCCCGCCGACGGCTGGAACGCCCAGCTCTCCCTGCTCACCGGCATGGCGGCCGCCGAGCTGATGCTCGCCCACGGCACCGGCATCCTGCGCACCCTGCCCGCCGCCCCCGACGGCGCCGTGGCCCGCCTGCGCCGCACCGCGACCGCCCTGCACATCGACTGGCCGCACCACGTCTCGTACGCGGCCCTGATCCGCACCCTCGACCCGCGCGAACCGCGCCACGCGGCCTTCCTCCAGGAATGCACGACGCTCCTGCGCGGCGCCCGCTACACCCCCTTCCGCGACGGCGTTCTGCCCCCGATCACCACGCATTCCGCCGTCGCCGCCCCCTATGCCCACTGCACCGCCCCGCTGCGCCGCCTCGCCGACCGCCACGCCTCCGAGATCTGCCTGGCCACGGTGGCCGGCCAGGCCCCGCCGGACTGGGTGCTGGCCGCGCTCGACGCCCTGCCCCGCCGGATGGCCGAGGGCGCGCAGCTGGCCGGCACGGTCGAACGGGAGTGCGTCGACATCGTCGAGGCGGCCCTGCTGAAGGACCGGGTCGGGGACGTCTTCGACGGCTGCGTGGTGGACGTCGACGAGCACCGGCCGACCGTGGGGACCGTCCAGCTGGAGTCCCCGGCGGTCGTCGGCCGCATCGAGGGCGAGCGCCTCCCCCTCGGCGAACGCCTGCGCGTACGCCTCACCCAGGCCGACCCCCGCACGTCGAAGATCCTCTTCGCCCCGGCCTGAGCGCCCCGCCGCCCGTGCCTCGCCCGGCCCTTGACGGCTAACGCTGTTAGCCGTACCGTCGTGGCTAACGGCGTTAGCCAGTCGGGTGGACGCCGTACGACCTGGGAGGCAGCCATGGCGGCAACGGTCACCACCACCGCACTCCGTTCCACCCGCACCGTCCTGCGCCGCGCCGCGTGGCTGGCCGGCGCACTGTTCTGGTCGGCGTTCGCCGTGCTGGAGGGCGTGAACCACGGCTGGCTCGCCGGCGGACTCGCCCTGCTCTTCCTCGTGGCGCCGGACCTGACGTTCCTGGTGGGCCTGGGCGACGCCCCCCGCATGGCCAAGGGCCAGCTGCCGCCGCGCGCGGTGCCGTACTACAACGCGATGCACCGCGCCCTGGTCCCGTTCGCGCTGATGGTCGCCTACACGGTCCTGCCGATCGACTGGCCGCCCGCCTTCGCGGCCCTGTGCGGCTGGATCGCCCACATCTCGTACGATCGCGCCTTCGGCTACGGACTGCGGACCGAGGCGGGCTTCCAGCGTGGCTGAGCGAGGACCGGGGAGGGCTTCCGCAGTGGTCGACCCAGATTCCGGGCGAGAGCCGAGGAGGGTTTCCGGCGTGGCCGAGCGAGAATCCGGGCGGGAGCCGAGGAGGGTTTCCGGCGTGGCCGAGCGGGCGACGGCCGACGGGGCGACGGTCCCGCGGCTCACCCCGAGGGCGCGGGAGATCGCGGCGGCCGCCCGCGAACTCCTGGAGGAGTCCGGGCCCGACCGGCTCACCATGCGCACTCTCGCCGACCGCCTCGGCATCAAGGCGCCGTCCCTCTACAAGCACTTCCCCGACAAGCACGCCGTCGAGGTGGAGCTCACCGCGCAACTGCTCACCGAGACCGCCGAGGCGCTGGAGGCCGTCGAGGCCCGCACCCCCGGCTCCCTCGACGCACTCGCCGACGCCTACCGCGACCACGCCCTCGCCCACCCCCACCTGTACCGCCTCGCCACCGAACGCCCGCTGCCCCGCGCCGAACTCCCCGCGGGCCTGGAGGACCGGGCCGCGATGCCCCTGCTCCGCGCCTGCGGCGGCGACATCGACCTGGCCCGGGCCACCTGGGCGTTCGCCCACGGGATGGTGATCCTGGAGATCCACGGCCGGTTTCCCGACGACGCCGACCTGGGCGCGGCATGGAAACGGGGCCTGAAGGCGTTGCACCCTTAGGGCTGCACGAGGCGAGGGGGAGCCCGATGGCGGAACAGGCGCTGTGGACGAGAGCGCGGCTGGGCCGCTGCGGCCCCCCGCTCGACCTCCTGACCGCGAGTTTCCGGCAGCACGTCTACGCCCCGCACGCCCACGAGGAGTACACCGTCGGCGTCTGCGTCGGCGGCTCCGAGGTGATCGACTACCGGGGCGGCCACATCCGCACCGGCCCCGGCACCATCGTCGTGCTCGACCCCGGCGAGATGCACACCGGCGGCCCCGGAAACCGCACCGACGGCTACGCCTACCGCGCCCTCTACGCCGAGCCGTCGCTGCTGGCCGACGGCACCCTGTGCGGCCTGCCGTACTTCCGTGAACCGCTCCTTGACGACCCCGAACTCGCCGCCGCTCTCCGCCTGGCCCACACCGAGCTCAGTGCCTGCCCCGACCCGCTGGAGGCCGAGTCCCGCCTGCCCTGGCTGCTGACCGCGCTGGCCCGCCGGCACTCCACGGCACGGCCCGTCTCCGACCTGATCCCCGGCGCGAGCACGATCGCCCTCACCGTCCGCGACCGCCTGGCCGACGAACTCACCGCGCCGCCCACGCTGGCCTCCCTCGCCACCGACCTGGGCCTGTCCCGCTACCAGCTCCTGCGGGCCTTCCGCACGACGATGGGGATACCGCCGTACGCCTGGCTCGCGCAGCACCGGGTGACCCGGGCCCGCGCGCTGCTCGCCGCCGGGCTGCGCCCCGCCGAGGTGGCGTCGCTCGTGGGCTTCGCCGACCAGGCCCATCTGACGCGCTGGTTCCGCCGCGTGCTCGGGGTGACCCCCGCGGCCTACCGCAACAGCGTTCAAGACACCCGCTGAGGCGGCGGCCGAAACTCGGCGCATGACTGCACGCGGCTGGTTCCTCTTCTCCCTCATGGGAGTGGTGTGGGGCATCCCCTATCTGATGATCAAGGTGGCGGTGGGCGAGGTCTCCCCGCCGGTGGTGGTGTTCACGCGCTGCGCGCTGGGCGCGGCGCTCCTGCTCCCGTTCGCCCTGCGCCAGGGCGGTCTGCGGGAATCCGTAAGCGCCCACTGGCGTCCCCTGCTCGCCTTCGCGGGTCTGGAGATCGTCGTGCCCTGGTTCACCCTCACCGACGCCGAACGGCATCTGTCCAGCTCGACGGCCGGCCTGCTGATCGCGGGGGTGCCGATCGTGGGTGTGATCGCGGCCCGCCTGCTGGGCGACACGGAGCACCTGGGGGCGCGCCGCGTCACCGGACTCGCCCTGGGCCTCGCCGGTGTGACGGTCCTGACCCTGCCGCATCTGACCGGCGGCGACGCCCGCTCCCTCGTTGAGGTCCTGCTGACGGTCGTCGGCTACGCGACGGCGCCGCTGATCGCCGCCCGCCGGCTCAGGGACGTCCCCTCGCTGCACCTGACCGCGGCCTGCCTGACCCTGGCGGCCCTGGTCTACGCCCCCGTGGCCGCGGTCACCCGCCCCGCCTCCGTCCCGTCCGCGCAGGCGCTGGCCGCGCTGGCCGGGCTGGGCGTGGTCTGCACGGCGGTGGCCTTCGTGGCCTTCCTGGAGCTGATCAAGGAGGTCGGCCCGACGCGGTCGACGGTCATCACGTACGTCAACCCGGCGGTGGCGGTGGCGGCCGGTGCGCTGTTCCTGAGCGAGTCGCTGACGCCGACGGTCCTCGCGGCCTTCGCCTTGATCCTGACGGGCTCGGTCCTGGCGACGGCCGCCGCCGGTCCGCGGCGCGCCGGGCGCCCGGTACCATGGTCGACACGGCAGACGAGCCGGGCGGGCGGCCGCGTGGAGTCCCCCTAGGGGGCTTCCCGAGGAACGTCCGGGCTCCACAGGGCAGGGTGGTGGCCAACGGCCACCCGGGGTGACCCGCGGGACAGTGCCACAGAAAGCAGACCGCCGGGGACCTCGGTCCTCGGTAAGGGTGAAACGGTGGTGTAAGAGACCACCAGTGCCCAGGGCGACCTGGGCAGCTAGGTAAACCCCACCCGGAGCAAGGTCAAGAGGAGACACCTCGGTGTCTCTGCGCGGACGTCAGAGGGCTGCCCGCCCGAGTCCGCGGGTAGACCGCACGAGGCCGACGGCAACGTCGGTCCTAGATGGATGGCCGTCGCCCCGGGCCCCGCGAGGGACCCGGGGAACAGAACCCGGCGTACAGCCCGACTCGTCTGCCGCCATCTGCGGCTTTACCTCGGAAAGGGCCTCTGACCTGCGTCGGAGGCTCTTTCCGTTCTTTCGGGGTGAGCGACGCATCCGGGCCTGTCCCTTCGACAGGCAGGTTGATCGACCTGGAGAGGGATACTTCCCGAGACATCGACAGCGTTGCCGAGCTGCCGCCCCCCGAGACTCCGCGAGGGCACTTACGGAGGCCCGGTCAGAGAGCGTCGACGCCGCTCACCTTCCAGCCGTCGGAGGCGCGGGTGAGCGTCATCCGCACCCGGTTCAGGTCCAGCCGGGGCTCCGGTACCTGGGTGCTCTCGGTGACCTGGTTGACGAAGAGCAGCACGACGGCCTTGTCCGGTGTGGCCGACACGACGGAGACGGCCGGGGCGCCGCCGTCTGCGGGTGTGGCCACGGTCGCCTTCACCACGCCGTGATATTTCGTCGCGGTCGGCGCGACCACCGCCTTCGTGGTCCTGCCGTACTGGTCGCGGAAGTGCCCGGTCAGCAGGGCGCGGGCCCGGGTGAAGTCCCGGTCCAGGTGCCGGTAGTCGTACGACAGCACGACCGGCGCCGCCTTCCGCGCGGCCGCGAGGGCTTCGCCGCGGGCCTGCTCCGCCTGCCGCCCCTGCCGGTACTGCCACCCGAGTACGGCGGCCACGACCAGGGCCGCCACGAGGACGACGCCCAGCACCGCGGTGAGCACGCTCCGCCCGGCCTTGCGCGGGGGCGAGCTGCCCTCCGGCTCCTCCTCGAACGACTCTGGCGACACGGGCTCCGGCGGGTCCTCCCAGCCGTCCGCCGGGGGCTCGATGAGCAGGGTGCGCCCGGAGAGGGTCTGCTCTTCCTGGCGGGCACCGCGCTCGGCGCGCCCGGCGCGTTTGGCCGCCGCGCGAGCGGCCGCGGTCAGGGCGCGGCGCGCCGGGGCGCCGGTGCCGCGGGTTCGGGTGGTCGGGTTCGCCACGGTGTCTCTCCTTACTGGTGGGGGCAGCCCGGTGGGTCAGCCCACGAACGCGACGTCGGAGGTCAGCCAGCGGCCGTCCACGCGCACGAGGTCGAGCTGGAGCCGGTAGGTGCGCGCCTGGCCCTCGGGCGCGGCGGTGTTGGTCACCTTGCTGTCGGCCACGACCAGGACCCGGGCCGAGCGCGCGTCGGACCGCACGATGCCCGCTTCCAGGACCTGCCCCTCGGACACCGACTTGTTCTGGGCGACGAGCTTCGTCAACTGCTCGGTCTGCGCGGCGAACTGCTTCTTGAAGTCGCCGGTGGCGCCCTTCAGCACGTTGCCGCTGTCCCGGTCGTAGTGCCGGTAGTCGAGCGAGGTGAAGTTCAGCGCCGACTGGCGGGCCGCCGACAGGACGTCCTGACGGCGATGCTCCGCCGCGCGCTGGTCGGCCAGCTTCAGGCCCAGCCAGACGGACAGCATGGTCGTCAGGACGGTTGCGGCGACGAGCCCCGCCGACAGCAGCCTCATGCGTCCTCCTCCCACGCCATCGGTCCCACGAGCAGCCATTGCCACGACTCCTTTCCGAACACGGTCTGTTCGCCGCCCGTCGAGCCGATCTCGACAGGCGTGCCGTCCGGGCCGGTCAGGGTGCCGGTCTCCGGGTCGTACGGGGCCACGAACGCGGCCTGGTCGGCGCTGTACCGACCGGTCGTCGCGCCGGGCGCGTTCTGCGCGCCGCGCACCGAGGTCTTGCTGCCGCGTGGTGCCGTGCAGCGCGCTTCGGTGTTCGCCGGGCGCGTGCCGGTGTCGGCGGGGTCGCGCCGCCGGGTGCCGTAGCCCTGGGTGCACGCGGGCGGGTCGTCGGCGTTCACGGTCAGCCCGAAGTGGGTCGTGCCGTCGCCGGGGATGACCGTGTAGCTGCCCGCGACGGTGAGCGGGAGCGTGACCAGGGCCTGTTCGACGCCGGGCAGCCGGGCCACGGTGACCTGGCCGCCGCTGATGAGGTTGGCCAGCAGGACCGGCACGTGCGGCCGCGTGGACTTCAGCAGGGAGTCGACCTCCTGCGTGGCGGGCAGGGTGTTGCCGATCAGCCGGCGCAGATCGCCGTCGCTCGACTTCAGCTGCTCGGTGAGCGTGGCCAGGTCGCGGGAGAACGACTTGATGGCCGAGCCCTGCTCGGCCTGTGTCTTGAGGACCTTCCGTGAGTCCTCGATCAGCGACACCGTCTGGGGGAGCGACTCGGATGCCGACTCCACCAGCGCGTTGCCGGAGTCGACCAGTCGGCTCAGGTTCGGTCCGGTGCCGGAGAACGCCTTGCCCAGCTCGTCGACGGTGACTCGCAGATCGTCCTTGCCGACCGAGTTGACCAGCCGGTCGAGGCTGAGCACCAGGTCGGTGACCGGCAGCGGGGTCCGGGTGCGGCTGCGCGGGATCGGGCTGCCGTCCATGAGGTACGGCCCGCCCGACCGCCGTGGCTGGAGGTCGACGTACTGCTCGCCCACCGCCGAACGGTTGGCGATCACCGCGAGCGTGTCGGCAGGGATCCTCGAGGCGCCGCCCTCGATCTTCAGCGCGATCGAGACCCCGGACCCGGTCAGCTGGAGATCGCCCACGCGGCCCACCGGCACCCCCCGGTAGGTGACCTCGGCGCCGGGGAAGACGCCCCCGGACTCGGCGAAGTCGGCACGCACGGTGTACCCGCGGTGCAGGACGTCGTCCACCAGGCCCGTGTACCGGGCGCCGACGTACGACACCCCGAGGGCGGTGACGGTCGCGAAGGCGAGCAGCTGGGCCCTGACCGTACGTGTGATCACGGCAGTATCCCCTTCAGCATCAGCTCGGCGAGGCCGAGATCGATCCCGGGCGGGAGGCGACGCGAGCCGCCCCCGGTGCCGTAGGCAGCGGTGCACACCGGCGGGCACAGCAGGGTGCTGCCGTCGGAGGGCGTCGAGGGCACGGCGGGCGCGGAGGGCACGGCGGGCGCGGAGGGCACGGACGGGGTGCCCGGCAGGGACGGGGCGGACGGGAGAGGGGTGGGAGTGGGGACGCCGGGAAGATGGGGTGTCCCGGGGGCCGGGGACTTCCCGCCCTTGCCCGGCCTGTCGGTGACGTTGCCGTAGAGGCCCGCCAGGTCGAGGTCGGCGGTGATCTTCAGGTTGACGTAGTCGCCCTTGACGGCGTCCGTCGCGTTGCGCGGGAACGGGTAAGTCGTGAGGATCTCCAGGGAGTTGGGCAGGTCGTCGCCCGCCTTGTTCAGCTCCTGCAGGATGGGCCGGAGCTTCTTCAGGTTGGCGACGCTGTCGTCGTGGGAGGCGTTGACCACCTTGGTGCCGGTCTTGCCGAGGCCGGCGAGGGCGGTGAGCATCTTCGTCAGGTCCTTGCGCTGGTCGGCGAGGGCCTTCAGGGCGGGCGGCATGGTGTCGACGGCCAGGGCGATCGTCTTCTTCTCCTTCTTCAGCCGCCCGGCCAGCCGGTCGACGCCCTTCAGCGCGCGCACGATCTCCGCCCGCTGGTCGTCGAGGCCGCCGAGGAACGTGTCGAGTTGCTTCAGCAGGGACCTGACCCGGTCCTCGCGGCCGTTCAGGGCCTTGTTCAGCTCGACTGTGATCGTCTTCAGCTGGGCCACCCCGCCGCCGTTGAGCAGCGCGGACAGGGCCGACAGCACCTCCTCGACCTCAGGGTTGCGGCCGCTGCGGGACAGCGGGATGCGGTCGCCGTCGCGGAGCCGTCCGACGGGCCGCGTGCCGGCCGGCGCGGACAGGGCGACGTACTTCTCGCCGAGCATGCTGGTCTGCCGCAGATCGGCGACCGCGTTGCCGGGCAGCTTCACCGAGTCGGCGATCCTGAGCCGCACGCGCGCGTGCCAGCCGTCCAGCTCCACCTTCTCGACCGTGCCCACGGTGACGTTGTCGACCTTGACCGCCGACTGGGGCACCAGGTCCAGGACGTCCCGGAACGCGACGGTGACGTGGTAGGCGTGGCCGTCCGAGGCGGCGCCGCCGGGGAGCGGGACGTCGTACCAGCCGTTGAACTCGCAGCCGGTCAGCAGCAGCGAGCCGACCGCCGCCCAGGCGGCCACCTGCCCCTTGCGCAGCACGCTCATGCCGGTGCCCCCAGGATTCCGCCGAGGGTCTTGTCGACCGTACCCGTCGACGCCGGAGTCGACGGCACCTTGGGCAGGGCGTCGAAGAGCTTCTTCAGGCCCGCACACTTGTCGTGGTCGTCGCCGGTCGTCTTCAGGATCGAGCAGAGCAGGGATGACGGATCCTGCGAGGTCTGCGCGTTGTTGCGGGTGTCGAGGGTGCCGGCGGCGGGGTTGTAGGCGTTCTGCAGGTTCGACAGGCCCGTGGGGGCGACGGTCAACAGCTCCTCCAGTGCGGCCCGTTGGGTGACGAGGACCTTGGTGACCTTGGCCAGGCCCTGCACGTCCGAGGTCAGTGCCTTCTTGTTGCCCTTCACGAAGCCGGACACGTCACCGAGCGCGGCGCCCAGGTACTTCAGCGCGGCCGCGAGATCCTTGCGCTCCCCGGCGAGCTGCCCGGACACGTCGGCGAGGTCGGTGTTGAACGACCGCACGCTGGTGTCGTCCGCCGCCAGCGCGGCCGTGAACACCTGAAGGTTCCGCACGGTCCCGAACAGGTCGCCGCGCCCGTCGGACAGCGTGGTGACCGCCTGGGACAGGTCCTCCACCGTCTGGTTGAGGTTCCGGCCCTGCCCCTGGAGGTTGTCCGCGCTCACCCCGAGCAGCCGGGACAGCGAGCCCTTCTTGTTGGCGCCGTTCGGGCCGAGCCCCTCGGCGGTGCTGTGCAGGCTGTCGAAGATCCGGTCCAGCTCGACCGGGACGGCCGTACGGGACTCGGGGACGACGTCTCCGTCCCGTAGCACCGCACCCTTGCGGTACACCGGCAGCAGCTGCACGTAACGGTCGCTGACCACCGAGGAGTTGACGATGGCGGCCTGTGCGTCGGCGGGGACCTTGCGGCCCCGGTCGTACTCCAGCTCCACCCGTACCCGGTCGCCCTCCGGCGTGATCTTCCTGACCTCGCCGATGCGGACGCCGAGGACGCGGACGTCGGAGCCCGGGTAGATGCCGACGGTGCGCGGGAAGTACGCCGTGACCCGGACGGGGCCGGGGCCCGGCCAGAGGACGACGGCGAGGCCGACGACGACCGCGAGCGAGGTGAACAGGGCCAGGAGTCTGCGGGTCATCGGGTGCCTCCCGTCCGTGGCGTGACCGGGGCGGCGACCAGGTTCTGGACGTAGGAGTCGAACCAGCGGCCGTTGCCGAGGGTGTTGCTGAAGAGCCGCACGTAGGGGGCGAGCAGCTGGACGCTGCGGTCGAGGCTCGCCTGGTTGCGTTCGAGCATCTTCACGAAGGTGTTGAGGTTCTTCAGGGCGGGTCCGATCTCCTTGCTGTTGTCGTCGACCAAACCGGACAGCTCGATGCCCAGCAGCGCGGAGCTCTTGAGCAGCTTGTGGATCGCCGTGCGCCGCTTGCCGACCTCCTTGAACAGCGCGTCGCCGTCCTTCACCAGCGCGGAGAAGTCCTTCGTGTGGCCGGCCAGCACCTTGGTGACTCCGTTCGCATGGTCGAGGAGCCCGCGCAGCGCCTTGTCGCGGGACGCGACGGTCCGGGAGATGCGCGACAGTCCCTTGATCGACGCCCGCACCTCCGTAGGCGAGTCCTGGAAGGTGACGGAGATCGTGTCCAGCGCCTTCGCGAGCCGGTCCGTGTCGACCTCCTCGGTGGTGGTCGTGAGGTCACTGAAGGCCTGCACGACGTCGTACGCCGACACGGTCCGCCGGAGCGGGATCTCGCTGCCCGGCTTCAACTGGCCGGGCCCCTTCGGGTACAGGGCCAGGTACTTCGCGCCGAGGATCGTCTTGACGCGGATCGACGCGCCCGTGTCGGTACCGAACCCGGGGTGGCCCTTCATCTTGAAGGTGACCTTGACGTGGTCGCCGTCCAGGTCGACGCCCTCGACCTTGCCGACCTTGACCCCGGCGATGCGTACCTCGTCGCCCGGCTTGAGCCCGCCGGCCTCGGAGAAGGCCGCGCTGTAGGTGTCGCCGCCGCCGATCAGCGGCAGGCTGTCGGCGTTGAAGGCGGCAACGGTGAGCAGCGCGAGGACGGTGAGGCCGACGGCGCCGACGACGACCGGGTTCCGCTCACGGAATGGCTTCATGCGCGGACGCCGCAGCCGGATCCTGGGCAGCTTGGGCGGCAGGACGCGCACCTTCACGAGGGGTTCGGGGCGGGGCTTGCGCTTGGGCAGCCGGGGGAGTTTCGGCAGCTTGGGCGGCAGGACGCGCACCTTCACGAGGGGTTCGGGGCGGGGCTTGCGCTTGGGCAGCCGGGGGAGTTTCGGCAGCTTGGGCGGCAGGACGCGCACCTTCACCAATGGTTCGGGGCGGCGGACCTTGCGCCGCCTGATGCGCATGCTCATCCGCCACACCTCGCCCGCGCCACGTGCAGCTCCGGGCTGATCACCTGCTTGGTCTTCGGCAGTACGATCCGGCCGTCGAAGTCGCAGAGGTAGAAGTTGAACCAGGAGCCGTAGGACGCCGTCCCGGTCAGCTTGTCGAGCTTGTTCGGCAGCCGCTTCAGGACGCCCTCCACGGTGTTCTCGTTCTTGTTCAGCGTTCCGGTGAGATCGCCGAGCCCGGCGATGTCGTCCTTCAGCGGTGGGCGCGCGTCCTTCAGCAGCCCCGACGTGACGTCCGTGAGGTCGCCGATGCTCACCAGCGACTCCCCGATGGGCTTGCGGTCGGCGGACAGCCCCGAGACCACCCGGCGCAGCTGCGTGAGCAGCCCGGAGAAGCGGGAGCCACGTTTGTCGAGCGTCTCCAGGACGGTGTTGAGGTTGGCGATCACCGAACCGATCAGCCGGTCGCGGTCGGCGAGGGTGCCGGTGAGCGAGGCCGTGTGCGCGAGCAGGCTGTTCACCGTGCCGCCCTCGCCCTGGAGGGTCTGGACGATCTCGGTGGCGAGCTGGTTGACGTCACTCGGGCTGAGCGCGGCGAACAGCGGCTTGAAGCCGTTCAGCAGGGCGTTGAGGTCCAGCGCCGGCTGGGTCCGGGACAGCGGGATGGTGCCGCCCGGCCGCAGCCGGGCGGTGCCGTCGCCGGTGCCCTCGGTGAGCGCGACGTACCGCTGCCCGACCAGGTTGCGGTAGCGGACGACGGCGTGGGCTCCCGCGAGCAGCGGCCGGTCCGCGCTGACGGTGAACGTGACCTCCGCCAGGGTCCGGTCCTTGATCCGGATGCCCTCGACCTCCCCTACCCGCACTCCGGCCACCCGGATGTCGTCGCCGGTCTCCAGCCCGGTGACGTCGGTGAACACCGCGTGGTAGGTGTCCTTGGGGGTGAAGGAGACGTTGACGATGGTGGCGGCGAGCAGCGCCGTCGCCGCGATCGTGACCAGCGCGAAGAGGCTGAACTTGATCAGCGGGGCGGCGGTCTGCCGGGCTCCTGCCCTGCTCATGCGACACTCACCGCCGTCCCGCGCGCGAGCGGCCCGAACAGCAGGGTCGCGACGGGCGGCACCTCGTCCGCGGGGACGCCCATGACGGGAGCCACGAGCGAGCCGACGGCCCGCTGCTCGGCCCGGGTGGCGGACACGTCGACGCCTCCGGGGAGTGCGCCGCCGGAACCTCCGGCCGACGTACCGTCGTTGAGACGGGGTTTCGGCCCGGGCACCTGCGGATGCGGCAGACCACGGCAGTTCGGGCCGGACCGCTCGCCGTACACCGGCTCCTCACCGGGCTGGTACGCCCCCTGGGGCCGGACGACCTCGAGGGTGATCCGCATCTCGCCGCCCCGGAACGCGTCCTCCGACGCCTTCTCCTGCCGGACCAGTCCCTGGAACAGGCACGGGTACTCGGGGGAGTAGCGGGCGAAGAGCTCCAGCGTGGGACGGGAGACCCGGCCCAGGGTGATCAGCCGGTCGCCGTTCTCGGACAGGAAGCCGTTCGCCGTGCCCGCCACGGAAGCGGTCGAGTGGAGCGCGGCGGCCAGCTGGTCCTTCTTCTCGACGATCGTGCGGCTGGTGGTGACCGTGTTGCGCAGGATCCGCATCAGGTCGGGCGCGGCGTCGCCGTACACCTCGGCGACGTCCGCGAACCGCGAGATGTCCTTCTTGAAGGAGGGCATGTGCGGGTTGAGACGGCGCAGATAGCCCTCGACCCGGGTGAGGTTGTCACCGATCCGGTCGCCGCGGCCCTCCAGGGCGGTGGCGAACGCCGAGAGCGTGGCGTCGAGTTCGCCGGGCCTGACCGTGCGCAGCAGCGGCAACAGGTCGTTCATCAGCTGCTGCACCTCGATGCCGACCTTCGTGCGGTCCTGGGAGATGACGTCCCCGGCGCGGATGGGCCGAGCCGAAGAGTGCGCAGACCCGGCGGGAGCGACCAGGTCGACGTACTTCTCGCCGAACAGCGTCTTGGGCAGCAGGCGGGCGTGCACGTCCGAGGGGATGGACGGGACGTACTGGGGCTTGAGCGCGATGTCGAGCGTGGCCTTCGTGCCGTCCGCGTGCACCTCGCGCACCTCTCCGACCAGCAGCCCGCGCAGCTTGACGTCGGCGCGTGGATCGAGCTGGTTGCCGAGGGTGTCGGCCTCCAGGGTGATGGGCACGACGGACGTGAACACCTGTTGGTAGACGGCCACCGCGAGCGACAGCAGCAGCGCGAGCACGGCGAGGAACGCGATGCCGTACAGCCTGAGTCTCATTCTGTGCATGCGCACCGCTCTCACCCCGCTATCCGTACGGTCGTGTTGGCGCCCCAGATCGCGAGGCTCAGGAAGAAGTCCAGGACGTTGATGGCGACGATCGAGGTCCGCACCGCCCGGCCCACCGCGACGCCGACACCGGCCGGGCCGCCGCTCGCGTGGTAGCCGTAGTAGCAGTGCACCAGGATGATCAGCACGGCGAAGACGAGCACCTTGCCGAAGGACCAGAACACGTCGACGGGCGGCAGGTACTGGTGGAAGTAGTGGTCGTACGTGCCCGTCGACTGCCCGTAGTAGCCGGTGGTGATGGTGCGGGCGGCCAGGTACGAGGAGAGCAGCCCGATCACGTACAGCGGGATCACCGCGACGAAGCCGGCGATCATCCGCGTCGTCACCAGGAACGGCAGCGACGGGACGCCCATCACCTCCAGCGCGTCGGTCTCCTCGCTGATACGCATCGCACCGAGCTGCGCGGTGAACCCGGCGCCGACCGTCGCGGACAGGGCGAGTCCGGCCACCAGCGGGGCGATCTCCCGGGTGTTGAAGTACGCCGACAGGAACGCCACGAAGTTGGAGGTGCCGAGCTGGTTGAGGGCCGCGTAGCCCTGGAGGCCGACCTCGGTACCGGTGAAGAAGGACAGGAACGCGATCACGCCGACCGTGCCGCCGACGACGGCGAGCGCGCCGCGCCCGAAGCTCACCTCGGCGAGCAGCCGCAGGATCTCCTTCTTGTAGCGGCGCAGGGTGCGGCCTGTCCACGCCAACGAACGTCCGTAGAAGGACAGTTGGATGCCCAGCTCTTCGAGTGGGCGCAAGGGGCGATCGAGGACTTTTCGAGGTCTCATCGGCTAACCCCTCTGCGGGACGACCTGGAAGTACACCGCGGTCATCACGAAGTTGGTCACGAACAGCAACATGAAGGTGATCACCACGGACTGGTTGACGGCATCGCCCACACCCTTCGGACCGCCCTGCGCCGTCAGCCCCTTGTACGAGGCGACGATCGCGGCGATGGCCCCGAAGACCAGCGCCTTGATCTCCGCCGCCCACAGGTCGGACAGCTGGGCGAGGGTGGTGAAGGACGCCAGGTAGGCGCCGGGCGTGCCGTGTTGGAGGACGACGTTGAAGAAGTAGCCGCCCGCGACGCCGACCACCGAGACGAGGCCGTTGAGCAGCACGGCCACGACCATCGACGCCAGCACCCGCGGTACGACGAGCCGGTGGATCGGGTCGATGCCGAGCACCTGCATCGCGTCGATCTCGTCGCGGATCTTGCGCGCCCCGAGGTCCGCGCAGATCGCCGTGCCGCCCGCGCCCGCGATCAGCAGTGCGGTGACGATCGGCGAGGCCTCGCGCAGCACGGCGAGCACGGACGCGGCACCGGAGAAGGACTGCGCGCCCAACTGCCGGGTCAGGCTGCCGATCTGCAGCGCGATGACCGCCCCGAAGGGGATCGAGACCAGAGCCGTCGGCAGGATCGTGACGCTCGCGACGAACCACGCCTGCTGGATGAACTCCCTCGCCTGGAAGGGCCGCCGGGGCAGGGTCCGGACGACGTCCAGCGCCATCGCGAAGAGGTTGCCCGAGTGCCGGAGCGCACCCGTCGGGGAGAGTCTCATGCGCTGCTCACCGCCTTCCCGTGCCGCTGGGCCTCCCGTCTCGCGATCGCCTCCCAGCGGGGCGGGCGGGTGATGCCGGGGCTGGGCAGCAGGCGGCGAGTCAGCGCATCGGCCGGGCCGCCCTCGTCGATCTGGGCCAGCTCCTGCTCGACCTGGGCCGCGTCCTTCTCCTCGGCCATGCCGATCGGCCCCTGCATCCGGCCGTTCAGGAACTGCCGTACGACGGGCTGGTCACTGGTCAGCAGCTCCTCGCGGGGCCCGAACATCACCAGCTCGCGCCGGAACAGCAGCCCGATGTTGTCCGGGACCTGGCGGGCCGAGGCGATGTCGTGGGTGACGATCAGGAAGGTCGCGTCGATCTGTGCGTTGAGGTCGACGATGAGCTGGTTGAGGTAGGCCACGCGGACCGGGTCCAGGCCCGAGTCCGGCTCGTCGAACAGGATGATCTCCGGGTCCAGGACCAGGGCGCGGGCGAGCCCGGCACGCTTGCGCATACCGCCGGAGATCTCGCCGGGCAGCTTCCCCTCGGCGCCGATCAGCCCGACCATCTCCATCTTCTCGAGCACGATGCGCCGGATCTCGCTCTCGGACTTGCGGGTGTGCTCGCGCAGCGGGAAGGCGATGTTGTCGTACAGGTTCATCGAGCCGAACAGCGCGCCGTCCTGGAACAGCACGCCGAACAGCTTCCGCACCTCGTACAGGTCGTGCTCGCGCAGGCGGGTGATGTCCCGGCCCGCGACCTTCACCGAGCCGCGCTCCGGCTTCAGCAGCCCCACGAGCGTCTTGAGGAACACCGACTTGCCCGTCCCCGAGGGGCCGAGCATCACCGAGACCTCCCCGGCGGGCAGCGTCAGCGAGACGTCCTGCCAGATGACCTGGTGGCCGAAGGACTTGGTCAGCCCTTCCACACAGATCTCGACACCCATCCGGTTCCACCCTTCGCCCGTGGAGCAGCTACGACATCTGCTCTACGGGGAGGGGCGGGGCGTCCGTCGCGGAAAATGAAGATTTTTTTGCGGACGCGTGTACAGGGCGCTACGGCAGCTTCGGCGACGGCGTGCCCGAAGGTGTCCTCGGGGCAGGGAGGGAGAGCGGAGTGGCCGGTACGGCCGAGGCCGGGGGGAGTGACGGGACCAACGGGGCGGCCGACCTCGTCGGCAGGTCCGGCACCACCTTCGGCACGTCGGGCAACTGTGGGACCTGTGGGACCTGTGGCGCCGACAGCTCCGGGAGCGGGGACGAGGCCACGTCCGGCAGGGACGGCACGGGCACCGGCAGTGGCAGGGACCATTTCCCGATGGGTGACGGCGTCCGGCCCCGGGCCCCGGGCGCCAGGGGCGAGGGGGTACGCGTCCTGAGGGCGCGCTCCCGGCCCGTGGCCTCGCTGTGCAGGACCTGCGCGTCGCTGGACACGGTCGGCCGCGGCGCCGGACCGTTCCCGTTTCCGTCCGCGTCGAGCGCGTACGGCAGCACGAACCCCGCCACCGCCAGGGTTGCCGCCGTCGAGGTGACCGCGACCGCCTGGGCCTTGCCGCCCCCGCGCGGACGCCCGCGCCCGACCAGGAGCAGCACCAGCCCGAGCGTCCCGGCCAGCGAGGCGCGCAGCGTCCGCCGGGCCCGGGCGAGCAGCGACTCGACGGTCCGGTAGCTGAGCCCCATCCGCACCGCGACCTGGCTCACGTCCAGGTCCTCGGACTTCAGCCGGAGTGCCTCCGCCTGCCGGGCGGGCAGCTCACCGCTGCGCACGGCGAGCCACTTCGCCTCGGCCCGGTCGCACACCGCCTCCTCGACGGGTACCGGGCCCGGCGCGACGAGCGTGGGGCGGCTGCCCACCTCGGCCTCGCGGTTGACCTGCCGGTACCGGTCGACGCACAGCCGCATCGTCACCGTCGTCAGCCAGGCGCCGAGCCGCTCGTCGTCGAGGTCCGGGCGCTCCGCGGCCCGCAGCATCGCCTCGTGCACGGCGTCCTCGGCGTCCTCCTGGCTCATGGAGCGCCGCCGGGCCACCTTGAGCAGCTGCTCGCGATGGCTCCACATGCGCTGCCAACGCTCGTCGGCGGCCGCTGTGTCCGCAGGCATGTCCGTCGCCATGAGGGCCCCTTCGAACTCACCCGCCGGTCCTGTGCGTCCGGCGGGTGGCGACATTACCGCCGGGTAGTCGCGGTTGTGGAGGGGGAGACGCTCATCGTGTTCCAGCTGTTGCCGGTGGTCAGCTGCCCTGCGTCGGACAGCACACCGCCGCCGGGCAGCGTGAGGGTCGGCTCGGGGACGGGGACCAGCGGCGTCCCGGACTCCCTCGGGACACCGGCCTTGGGGGACGGGCTGGGGGAGGGTGAGGCGGGCGGCGTCGACGGCGTGCGCGACGGACCGGGGCCCGGCTTCCGGCCGTCCGACGGCATCGGCGGCCGGGGCTTCAGCCTCTTCGGGCGGGACGGCTTCGGCCGGTCCGACCGGGATCCGGCGGACGCGTCCGGCACCACGCGGTGTCCGGTCAGGTAGTACGCGTACCAGGCCTTGACGGTGTGCAGATAGGCGTCCGAGTGGTTGTAGCCCAGGATCGCCCGGTCCAGGTCGGCGGGGTTCGACAGGTCCCCGCCGCCCGCGCACAGGTAGCGGCCGGCGGCGAGCGCCGCGTCGTAGACGTTGTTCGGGTCCGTCCGTCCGTCGCCGTTGCCGTCCGCGCCCCACCGGGCCCAGGTGGACGGGATGAACTGCATCGGGCCGACCGCGCGGTCGTACACCGCGTCCCCGTCGTACGCGCCGCCGTCGGTGTCCGCCACGACGGCGAAGGTGCCGCCGGTCAGCCGCGGGCCGAGGACAGGCGTCACGGTCGTACCGTCCGCGGTCACCCGGCCGCCCCGTGCCTGCCCGGACTCCACCTGGCCGATCGCGGCCAGCAGCTGCCAGCGCAGCCGGCAGCCGGGCGCGCTGCGCGCCAGCTCCTTCTCGGCACGCCGGTACGCGGCGAACACGCTCGCGGGCAGGGCGCCGCCACCCGTCACTCGCTGTTCCGAGCCCTTCTTGTGCGTCCGCAGCGGGGGAAGGTCGGTGCGGTACGGGGTGTCGCCGGACACGCTGGGGCCGTGGTCGGCGGGTGCCCCCTTCCGCGCAGGCTCCGGGGACTCGGCCGAGACCGCCCCCGGCGCCTGCGACGCGGTCAGCACGGCCATCGCCGCCGCCGCGATCGCCGTACCCCTGGCACCCCTCAGTGCCCCCTTGAGTGCACGCGCTGTCACTGTGCAGTCCCCTCCGTGGATGAATCCGTCGTCTGCTCTACGCGGCCGGAGGGCAGGTCCGTCGCGCGGAACCGGGCGGATCGGGTGGGCGCCTTGTCGGGAGCGGGGTACGCATGCGTGTCCGTCAAGGTCTCACCGAGGGGCCGGGGTGGTCGCCGACCCCGATCGCAGGCCCGCCGGAACGTGCGCGGGCCGGAGCAGATGACCCGACGGACATCCCCGCGGAGGTCGCCGACCACCTCGCCGAGCGGCTCGGGATCGCGGACGCGTCGGTGCTGGAGGCGTGGCCCGGCCACGTCACGCCGTGGGACGGGACACCCGAGTGGGAGCGCGAGGCTGCCGCCGCCGTGTGCGGACGGGTGCGCGACTTCATCAAGATCAGCGAAGGGTACGCCACACGGTCCACCCGCGAGCAGAAGGGCCGCTTCGTCGTGATCTGCTGGACCGCCCAGATGTTCAAGCACTTCAAGGACCCGACGCCCGGATACGACGCCGACTAGGCCGACCTTCCGGCCTGGCAGCAGGAGACGGACTCGGACATCTTCGAGGCTTCCGCCGCGCCAGCCTGCCCACCCAGCCCTGAGCGGCCCACCGGGCGACCGCGCCGACGAGGACGGCGATGAGCACGG